>NZ_JAFCME010000027.1 GCF_018130065.1 Bradyrhizobium sp. AUGA SZCCT0158
CTCGCCGCCTTGCGCCGCCTTGACGGCCAGGACGACGATCCCCCGCCGCGCGGTGGAGCGGCGATCCGGTTGCGGCGCCCCAGTTGGACCGCCGCGCTCTCCCGGAGATCGCAGCCATGCTGACGCGCCTGTGCTGGCCAGCCAAGCCTCCGCTGGCTGTGCCGTGGTTCGCATGGCAACGTGAACTGCGGTCCTCCGCCCGAGCGTGACGCGAAGCCTTCGACTTCAAGAAGCTCTAAGTTATAGAAGCGGCTTCATCGTGAGCGGCTAGCCCTCCTCGCTCGTCATCCAGAACGTAATCCCTCTTCCTGATGGAGTCTGGCGCTGGTTCCCAAGCCGGAAATGGAAAGGCTAGAGATACAGATTTAATCGCATAGGCCGTCGCGGCGCAGGAAAGCCTTATTGATCGCTACGGCTGCTTGCGCGCCCTCCGCGATAGCGACCGCGACGAGAAGAACGTCGCGGGATACATCGCCTGCAACATAGACACCGGGAACGCTGCTTTCTTCGGTGTCCGGGTCGATGACGACGCCTCCTTTCTCGTTACGCGCACACCCGAGACGTTCGGACAGGTCAGACGCCTGATGGCAGCCGGTCGAAAAAAACAAACCGGCGCGGGTCAGATCTGGCCCGGTCTCGAATTCAATCCTTGTGAGCTCTCCGTCCGCGCCTTCAAGGGATCGGACGGGCTCGGTGCGCAGCGGAATGCTGTGTTCTTCGAGTTTGCGAATTGCTTGCGCGCTAACTTCCGTTCCGTCGCTGCAAGCCACTACGTCGGACATCCAGTGCTTCATCATGACAGCAAGCTCTGCCCCCTTATCCTCCTTACCATAGGCCGCTACCGGCTTCCCCGCATATTCGAAACCGTCGCAGTAAAGACAATGATGCACGGAAACCCCATAGAGAGGTTTGATACCCGCGAGTTCGGGAAGTTCGTCAACCAGGCCCGTAGCAAGAAGGACTTTCGAAGCACTGCCAGCCGTGCCGTCCGCACAGACGAACTCGAACCCTTCTCCGGCGCGGCTGATGGCCGTGATCCGAGTGCGGCGCACTGCGACAGTCTTGTAGCGCGAGAGGTCTTCCCGGGCTTCGTCCAAAAATGAGCAAGGAGAACGCCCTTCCCTGCCGAGAAGCCCGTGAATGGCGTGGGAGCTCAGATTGCGCTGATGCCCTTCGTCGCAGACCAACACTGTGCGGTGGCACCGTCCCAAAATGAGCGCTGCACTCAGTCCGGCAGGTCCGCCGCCGACAACGAGAACGTCGAATTTCATTGAAAGCCCTTTTCGTTGCCTAGGTATATAGGCCCGTTCGCGATGCTTTGAACCCCTTCCCCCCATTCGGGCGTTACCAGTCGGGAGAAGGATCATGCCGCGCGCCAGAACAGCAGCCCCATGGACGGAATTGACGCTCGAAGAGCGTCGCGAACGGAGGCGTCTGCGGCGTGAAAAGCAGCGCGAGGATAACATCAAGCGTGCGACGAAAATGCATGCAGCCCGGGTAAGGACGGAAACGAAAAGCTCGGAGAAGCCTCCTGGACCCAAGCCGTCGATTTTCGTCGGTTGCTCCGGCTGGCGTTACTGGAAATGGCGGGATTCGTTCTATGCCAGCGTTCCGCAAAATGACTGGTTCGAACATTACCTTAGGCGATTCGATACCGTCGAAATCAACGCTTCCTTTTACTCGTGGCCAACGGTCGCCGGCGTACAAGCCTGGAAGCGCCAGCCCGGCAAGAAAAAATTCGTGTACACGGTCAAGGTTTGCGAGCTCATAACTCATATCAAGAAGTTCAAGGGCACAAAGACACTGGTGAAGGACTTTGGGATGATCGCCGATATTCTGGGCGATCGAATGGGATGTTTTCTGTTTCAGCTGCCGCCGAGCTATCGCTACACCAAGACCCGGCTCAATGACATTGTCAGCCAGCTCGATCCCGCGCGCCGCAATGTCGTCGAATTCCGGCACGCCAGCTGGTGGAATGACGAAGTGTACGGGGCCTTCCGAAAGGCCGGGATTATCTTCTGCTCCTGCAGCGGACCGCGCTTGCCCGATGAGCTTATCCGCACAGCGGATGAAGTATATGTCCGCCTGCACGGCCCAAAGCGATGGTATCGGCACGACTACTCCAAGAGCGAGTTGGCGATTTGGGCGGGCAGGATTAAATCGAGCGGGGCGAAGAACGCCTGGATTTACTTCAATAACGATAACGATGCTCATGCCCCAAAGAACGCCATAGCTTTGCGGCGCATGCTCGGGCGAGATGGTTCTAAGTAACGGTACCGAGGGTGACCTCCGTAGCCGTTCCGACATTTTGCGGGCGCATCCTCGCCCGCGGCTCGCGCGCTTGCCACCAAGCGCCAACGGCTCCGACGATCTCGTACCACAGCGAGGTTGGCAAATCGGCGGCTGCGATCCTGACCACGTAGCGATCGCGAATCCTATCCTTTGACCACTCCGCCGCCCCGAAATCGAATCCGAAGCTTCCCGCATGGCGTAGAGGCAAGCCTCTGCGTCGCAAGTCGGCACATAGTTCCGCGACGACGTCCCGCGCTTGGATCTCATCGAGCGTCCTGGCAGGAGCCAAAGTGACATAAAGACCGTGTGTAAAATGGCATTCGGCAGCTAATCCGGCGAGCTTCGCGGAAAGATAACGGGTCATCCAACGGCTATTTACCAGCATGGCGGCGACCCGCTTATTCGTCAGCGAACGATAGGCCGGAGATCCCACGTAAGGCGGGAAGTGCGCCGGCAATGCCGCGCCACCGAATAGTCGGACGGCGTTTCCCATCTCTGTCAGGAGGACTTCCAGCAACTGCTGCTTTGCACCCCCCGCGGGCGAGCAAGGAAAGACGGCCGATCCAAGCCGCCCATATTCGACGCCGAGGGAATCAAGCTTCGTATGGCTGCGAAGCAGTATAATCGGAGTTGCTGCACTGCGGGCCCAGCTCAAAGCTCGCAGGATCCGGCCGGACCCGCTGGAAAAACAGGTCGTATCGAAGAGAATCAAATCGAGCCGCGGTTGAGTACATTTAAGTGTCTCCTCAAACGCGCTTGCCGTGGTACAGGAGTCCAATACCAAAATCCGTGGCCGTGATCCCCGAAGTTTTGCGATTTCGGCAAATGATCCGCCGAGTTCGATCCTTCTTAGATGCTTCGTATGACCGTCTATGAGCTCGGTCGTCTCACCGTAGGAGTTCGGCATAGTGATGATGTCAGCTTCAGAGAAGACCGGAGCGGTCGCCATCAGCAGTCCCGAAATGGCGGCCATCCCCGACGCCGTATAGACCGTTTCGCTACCCGACTTGTTCTCGAGCGCGTAGAATGACGGACCTTTCACTTGCAGATCCGCGCGTTGATAGTCGTACTTAAATTCGAACGGGCCCCACCTCGGCCGACCCGCATGCGTCCATGCCGTTTCCGTCTGCCCCCAATCTTGAAGAGCGTGCTCGGCCTTAAGGGCTGCGGCAAGACGAAACTTCTGCTCGATCACCTCGGCTACCGAGTTTGGGAATCGAATCGTCAAAGGATCGCTGAGAGAATCGTTCAGCAGATCGAGCTCTTGCTTCTTTCTAGCGAGGTAGGCTTCTACGGTTTCCATGACGGCCTCTAATCGTCACATCAACGCGACATAGAAGAATTGGATCCTAATAGTGAGTGATCCCTTTTCGCACCGCGCGAAATGGAGTGCCGCCGGCGTCCTCAGTCCGCTAGGAACATTGTGCGAACACTGGCGTTAGTTGGTCCCGGAAGGAGCTTTTGACGGATGCTGGGATCAACCCGGAGAAATCCGGCTAGGCATCAATTCGACGATCATCTCGCCCGGCGCGGCTAAGTCGGAATTGGCTTTGCGACCCAATCAACATGGCGCGGCGCGTGATGGATCAGATCGCCGAGAAAGGCCGCGTTGAAGCCGGTCGGCGCGGGGTTGGACAACACTCCTAATCGATCGCGGAAGGCCTACCCGGCCTCCTGCATCCGCGGCACCGTCATGAACCGGAACAACCGGATCGTTTGGGGATTCACCCCTGACGAGGAGATTTCCGGTGCTGATGATTGACACGCCGAGGCCAAGGACCCGCACACTTCAGGGATGGGCGATCGAAGTGCTACAGGAAGTCGGCGCTATTCGAGAGTGCGAAGAGCACGGATGGATGCAGGACGGCGCCGATCCGCATGCCCGCGAGGGCGCGCTCGAAATCGCCCGCAAAAGCCCGCCGCCTGGAGTATCACCGCAGGTGGCTGCTGGAGCCGTCGCACAAGTTCTGGATTCGATAGGAGATACCTGCCCCGAGTGCCCGCCCGAATGACCCCGGTTCGCTCGCCGCCACGCCGATTGTTTGAAGCAATCCGGGGTGACTTAGCCTCGCGCGCGCTGCAATGCTGCTTCCAATCGCTCCCTCTCCTTATCCCAGCGGACGTTTTCGGTTCGCGATCTCTTCTCAAGAGCGGCCACCTCGGCCTTGATAGCAGCAACTTTCTTCTCATGCTCCCGCTCGGCCGCGTCCAACGCCGCTTGCGCCTTATCGACGGCCTTTCGCCGGCGTTCACGCTCCTTCCGTTTGGTAGCCTCTTCCCTCGCCCGTTCACGCTCGCGCCGTTTCTGCTCCTTTTCGAAGTCAACTGAGGCCTTGCGCTCCGCAGCCTTGTCGACGGCGCGCGGGGAAGGCTTCTTCACCTTGTGGCTTTTCGACTTGTCGCCATGGACCCCTTCTTGCACCTTCCGCTGGCCACTGCCATGGGTCAGCCGTATCGTCACCTCGCAAGTAGCGAGTTTGCGAAACAAGCGAACAGCGAGGCTGGGCTGGGATGGATCTCGGCGGCCCCCGCCCGCCGCAGCGAACCCTCCGTGAACCCGCCGCACAGCACGCCGATGGTTGCGATCTTCGCCTTCCCCGCAGCGATCGCGTCGTAAGGCGTGTCGCCGATCGCGACGGCTTCAGCGCCCTGGATCCCGAGCTTCTCTAGAACTACCTCGAAAATGTCCGGCGCAGGTTTCGATTCCTCAACGTCATCAGACGACGTCGTCAATTCCACCAGTTCGGTAATGCCAGCGATTTCGAGATATTTCTCGACTTCATCCTTCTTTGCGGAAGAAGCGACGGCAATCCGCCGTCCCGCGGCGCGCACGCGGAGCAGCAAGTCCGGGACCGCCGAAAAGGGACGTACAAGCGGCAGATACTCGGTCTTGAAACGATTGCCGCGCCACTCTTCCAATCTTTTGCCGTGGTCCCGTTGTTCATCAGCGGACAGGAAGACGGGAATGAGCTTGTCCCCTCCCTTGCCTATTTGGCTTCGAGCTTGCTCGAAACTCACATCATGGCCGAACTTAAGCATGGCTTCCTGCCATGCGAGCGCGTGGAGATCGACCGAGTCCAGAAGCGTGCCGTCCAGGTCGAAGATAGCGGCTTTCGACAACTTGCAATCCTCCATAGTCGAAGCGAGCGAGTTCGCTTCCTGTGGCACGGCAAGTTACCCGCTCAGTATCCATTATTATGAACCGCACTTTGGCCGCCAAGTCCTCTATGCTGAACGGCTTCGGCAAAGATGTGTACCGGCATTGTGGACGATGGCGTTCCCGCGTGTAGCCAGTGGTGAACAGTACCTTGACGTCTGGCTTCATGGCCAAAAGCCGGGTCTAGGCTGACTTACGCTGCGGTTTCGCCGACGGCTTCTTCGCCGCAGCTTCCTTCGCCGACTTCTTGCCGGCGATCGGCATGAGCATTTCCTTCTGACTGCTTGCGACCTTGCGTGGCTTTTTGGCCGGCTTGGAGTCCCTTGAAGCCTGTGCGCCGCCAATACTCTTGCGTAGCGCGTCCATCAGGTCGACGACGTTCTCCCCTCGGGGACGCTCTTTCGCAGTGATGGGTTTGCCGGCGCGCTTCTGGTTGATGAGGTCAATGAGAGCCGTTTCATACTGGTCTTCGAACTTGTCTGGCTCGAAGTGACCCGCCTTCTGATTGACGATGTGCTTGGCGAGATCAAGCATGTCCTTGGTAACTTTGACGTCCTGAATATCGTCGAAATACTCTTTCTCCGACCGGACTTCGTAGGGATAGCGCAGCAACGTTCCCATCAAGCCCTTGTCCAGCGGATCGAGGGCGATGATGTGCTCCCGATTGGTTAGCACCACGCGGCCTATCGCGACCTTGTTCATCTCGCGGATGGTTTCACGGATGACGGCGAAGGCGTTGTGACCGACTTTCCCATCCGGTACCAGGTAGTAGGGACGGATCAGATATCGCGGATCGATCTCGCTGCGGTCGACGAACTCTTCGATCTCGATGGTTCGCGTCGATTCCAGCGCGACATTCTCGAGCTCCTCCTTGGTCACCTCGATGTACGTATCGGTATCGACCTTGTAGCCCTTGACGATGTCTTCGTTTTCAACTTCCTCACCCGTGTCCGCGTCCACCTTCGCGTACTTGATCCGGTGGCCCGTCTTTCGGTTGAGCTGGTTGAAGGAGACCTTTTCGGATTCCGACGTGGCGGGATAGAGCGCTACCGGACAGGTGACGAGGGAAAGACGCAGGAAGCCTTTCCAGTTAGCGCGGGGGGCCATGGCTGGGAACTCCAAATACTGTTGCTGGGTTCAAGACGAACGGGCAGCCTTGGTTCCGACAGGGTGGCTTCCCAAGAAGGTGATTTTTTCTCAGAGCCCAGCACAAGTGGACTCGACTTTCGTTCTCTTTATGTTCTAGTTCAGGGGATGATCGACCGACCTGCGAGCTGGCGCATGCCTACCCCGAAACAGATGGAAAAACTGGCCGCAGAGGCGGTCCGGAAAGCAGCGAGCCCCGGTGCGGCTCCTGACCCTGCGACCCCTGCGATCCTCAACGATCCTCGAGCAGGGACAAATGGGCTTCGATTGGCGCAACGACATCTCTCGGAAATCCAGCGCCACGTCCTGCGCGTATCCTGCCGACGGTGCGACCGGACTGTGGAAATCCAGACCGCCGATGCGGTCCGATTGTATGGCGGCAACGCGGTCTGGAAGCATGTCGCGCAGCGGCTGCTGGACAACATCTGTCAACAGCGCACCGGCCGGCTTGAAGAAGACGGCTGCTGGCCGGCCGTCGATGCGACTTAGCCTTTCACCCAATTTGGTCTGCACTTGGATCTCCGAATGGCGCCGAAACACCACCCCACGCCGCTTTCGGGAAGTCACCGAAAGGCTTTGAAAGAGGAGCTCGGCAAGGCGCGCGCGATGACGGGTATCCTGGCTGCGCAGTCATTGGAAATGCGTTCCAAGGGCGCTGCACTGATTCAACAGGCCGACAGGTTGCTCTGCGAAAGCTGGAACGAAAGGATGTGGCGCGATGGCGAGCCGATCGATCCGTCACCCACCATCGACCAGGCTATTAATGGCGGCTTTCCTTGGCTCGAAATCCGTTGCTCACGGTGCAACACGCCGAACGATGTCGACCTGGCAGCTCTTAGACACCCGCCGACCACTTTCGTGCACGATCTCGCAAGCCGGCTGCGCTGCCGCAGGTGCGCCAAGATCGGGCGCCGCCCCTCGGCGACCTTGCTCCAGCTTAGCTGGCAGCCGCGCCATCTCAGAACCGAAGTTTAAACGTACAATCTCTACTCGGGCGCGGTTCCGCGTTGTGAACTGATTCCTGCGATCCGGCGCAATGTTTCGACCTCAAGAAAAATGCGTAGGAACGATCCGCGCTACCGCAGGTTCACTCTGCGCTGCAACATTTCCTAGGATCATCCGGATTTCGTGCACGCGCCGAAACGAGTGTGATCTATGACAGCAATCCAGACTATTAAACGCCTTCGCCGATCTGTTCCAGGTCGGCGCACGACCAACTCAACTTCCATCGTGGCAGCCTCGGTTGCGATCGGAGCTTTGGCCGCTATCGCCTTGCTCAATCAGCACCTTGCGAAGAAAGCCGAGCGTGAAAACCCACCTTCTGGTCGGTTCTTAAGAGTGAACGGCGTCCGACTGCATTACGTGGAACGTGGCACAGGCGATCCTGTCGTTCTTCTACACGGCAACGGAAGCATGATCCAGGATTTTGAATCAAGCGGTCTGATCGATCTTGTTGCCAAGGATTATCGGGTAATCGTGTTCGATCGTCCTGGGTTCGGCCATAGCGATCGGCCGCGCAATGTCGTGTGGACGCCGGATGCCCAAGCGGAACTGATCAAGCTCGCCCTCGCGCAGCTTGGCGTTTCCAATGCAATCGTCCTTGGACACTCTTGGGGCGCCTCCGTTGCGACCGCAATAGCTCTGAAATATCCCGGCCTTGTCCGAGGACTCGTGCTCGCCTCAGGATACTACTATCCGACCCTAAGGCCAGACGTGGTTGCGTTGGCCGCTCCGTCCCTGCCCCTTGTCGGAGACATCCTCAGTCATACCTTGTCGCCCCTGCTGAGCCGAGCCATATGGCCGCTGATGATGGCGAAGATCTTTGGTCCAAGATCCGTACCGAAGAAGTTTGAAGCATTTCCGAAGGAAATGGCACTCCGGCCATCTCAGATAAGGGCATCTGCCGCTGAATCGGCGCTAATGATCCCGGACGCGTTCATGCTGCGCAATCAGTATGCTGACCTGAAAATGCCAGTTGTCATCATCGCTGGTGAGCAAGACAAGCTCATCGATATCGACACTCAGTCGGCCCGACTGCACTCCGACGTTACCCAGAGCAAGTTTCATAGGGTTGCGGCGAACGGCCACATGATCCAGCAGACTACCACCGATCAAGTGATGTCAGCCATCATGGAAGTAGCGGGCCAATCGACTGACCTTGTCGCCGCCGAGTAGCCGGCCCTAAAGGCCGGGCTTGCGGCGCCGCAAGAGCGTCAATCTTTGGAAGGCTTTGGTTGCGTTTCGCTGATCGGATCAGACGCCGGAAAGGTATCCTCGAGGCCCTTTTCAAGCTTCGCCTGCTTCTTGTCGGCTTGCACGGCCTGCTTTGGATCGTCTGCGTGTTTGTCGTGAGGTGCCGGGTTGAATTCCTTGGACACACTGCCCTCCTCTTTACAAACCCAAATCAATCGAGTGCCAGCGTTCGTTCAACAACCCCGCGAACCCGCTTTCGTTGCTGACACTTAGGAACGGAACCTGAATGGGGCAGTTGACCGCCCGGAGTGTTAAAATGTCCGATGCTGTCGACTATCTGCGCGCCTACGCCGTAAGAGCCATCTGCAAGGCGCGCCGGATGCCGTTTGGCAAGTCAAAGCGTCTTCAACGAGCAGTCGGCCGAATTTATGCTTTTGACCAAGGAGGCGGCTGTCGCCCCGAACGTCGATCATCTCGACGATTTTCGAACGGCGCGCCAAGTGGAAAAGTCGATCGCCACGCCTCCGCCACCTACCTGATGACTGGACAGACTGGAGTGCGCTTTGTTTGGCAATCGCCGGCGTCTCAAAACGCCAATGCGGTGCAAGCTCGCTCTTGAGAGCTCGCAAATCAGGGCATTTGTTCGCGCCTTCCACGCGGTAAGCTTAGATTGACTCGCCAGTCTTCAGACGCGGCAGCTGGAACCATGTTTCTCGTAGCTGGTTGGCATGACAGTTGACGCAACGAAAGCATACCAAATGCGCTCTCTTACCAGTCGATCACTCGTTTGTTGGACTCTTCTTTTTCTTGTTGTTTCCAGCGGGTGCATCGCTGCGCCAGAGTGCGACTCCATCGAAACCCGGAAGGCCGTGCTCCAATTCGTCTTGGACGACGGCAACAATCCACTGGTCAGTTATGCGGCCAGGAATTCAACAACCGGTAAGGCATCGGCTGACGCGACCTCGCAAGACTCGAAAAGCGAAAAGCCTCTGTATCAGCTCGGTCAGAGGATGGTTACGACCTCAAAGAGCAAGGACAAGCTGACGGTGAAATGCAGTGGCGAGATTTCGGCCGCCGTCGGCGATATCAAAGCGACGAAAGAAGTAACGTTCACCGTACAGCAATCCTCGGACGGCACGACTTCAGTCTCCGTCGATCCGTTTCAATTTTGAATCCCGCAGAGTGATGAATGAATGGATGGTTGCGCGGTTGGCGCGTTGAGACATGCCCCCTAGCCTTGGCGATGACCGTTTACAGGAAAGACAGGAAATAGTCGGGAATTGCGATGACCAAGGCGGACAACGTGCGTTTGCAGCTTGCCTCGCAGTCAATCTCCGGCTCTTATTAAAACTGCCGGAGGGCACGACATGATTACCGAAATTGCACAGATCGAAATCAAGCCGGGTACTGAAAAGGACTATGAAGCTGCGGTCGCCAAGGCGGCGGACCTGCCCCAGATCAAAGGCTTCCACGGGTTCGAGCTGCATCGTTCTATCGAAAAGCCGCAGCGTTATCGGTTCATTGCTAGGTGGGATACTGTAGAGGCCCACAATGATTTTCGTGCCTCGGAGGCTTTCGCGGACTGGCGCGCGTTGGTTGGACCGTATTACGCGGGACCGCCCGAGGTCGAGCACACCGAGACAGTGGTCTCAACGTTCTAGCCCCTGAGCGCTGACGCATTCGTGGTCTTTCGGGTAAGTATCTAACTTCTGTTGTTGATCCAGAGCCGACCTCCGCTCGAAGCGTTCGATTCGGTTTACGAAGTCCGCTTGAGAACGGAGCGACGCTTGCTGAAGTTTCGGTTCGCAGCCGCGGAGCGGAATTGCTCGATGGCTATACCTAGCGCCGTAAGGGCACCTTCCTCAAGGACCCCGTGGTCATATTTGTCGAGCGTTTCGCGTACGATGTGGTCAATTTCATTTTCGATCTGCACCATATCCTCATCCGCGGAATCACGGATCTTAGCTGCGAGATCCAACACTCTATCCCTGAGCGACGATGCGTTCTCCTGCTCGTCCGGATAAAGGAAAGCGCGAAGACCTGCACCGAACGAACCTAACGCCGACAGGACAAGGATACCGCCCCAAAAGTAATCGCCGTAGCGCTCAAGGAACGTCCGTTCTGTTCCGTCAATGTAGGCAGCTACGCCAGGATGTGCAGGGATAGCCGCATCCTTTTCCGTATTAGGTTTTTCGATGGTCGCTGTATCGGGTATCTCGCGCAATATCATTTGACGATGAGCGAATAACTCACGGGAAAAGGCTGCAGCAGCTTGCTCCGAGAGGGCTTTGCCAGCGACGACAAGATTGCTAACCGCGACCACACTTACTGCTTCTGGCGGCAATGCTGGATTAGAACCGAAAGCAGACTTTGGTATCTCTACAGCCTCAATCGTCGGCTGTCGGAGGACGATCGCTTCGGCTGTTTCCAGGTCAAGAAAATTTGGCGCTTCCCGAAGCCGTGAGAACGATCGGAAGATTTCCGCAAGCGCCTTGCTCTTGATTGCACCCGTGGTCGCAAAGAAATTGAAACTTTTGTCTCCTGCCATGGCATCCATACTGCCAAGTGGCACGATTTCGACCTTGTTGGGGGGAACGCCCTCTGAGGATAGAACAACATTGAGCAACGCGAGGTCTGCAGATGTCCCGTTTAGTACAGCGATTCTGGAGCCGACGAGGTTCTTCCACTCTGTGGCTCGAGAAGGCTTTTGACCAGGTATGTGTGCCGTCCAAAGAAAAAGTGCGCTTTTTCGCAGCACAGCAATAGAAAGGAGATCGGCAGACATTACATCGCTTCGGACGGCGGCTAAGTCTGCGTCGCCTCTCCTCAAGAGCGCTGTCTCCTGACCTTGGTCCACCACGCTTACTGAGAGACGTACTGAGCTTCGTGCACGTGTAAGAACGCGAGCTATAGCTTCGACAATCCTGGCATCCTCGCTGGCGAAGGCCACGGCGATACGAAGTGTCATAGGCCTCAAGGTAGCAAACAGGATGCCACTGGCGATCATTGCAACGAAGAAGCCTGCCGCGGCCAACGCGTAAAGAACTCTGCGTCGATGTTCATTTCTCCGCCGTCTAGACTTCCGCGACGCTGCCTTTATAGCCATGAAATTGCGCCTTTCGAAGGATTCTAGACATACTTAGAGAGCAGGACGTCGCGTGACGACTTCTGCGATCGCTTTGGCTTCATTGGCAGCTTGATAACGACGATCCCGTCAGATCACAGGATCCTTGTATTCACAGTTGAGCCTGTTCAGTCCTTGAAAGCATCACCGATTCTGCCATGCAAACCTTAGCCGCTCCCACTTTGCTTCCGTCCAAGTCAGCGCTCTAATGAGGTTTTTGCAACAATGGGACATCCTGCGCAATGAACAGGAGACCGAGGGGCAGCATCCAGATACCCAACACAGGTAAGAAGCTAAAGACCCCGCCAAGAATCAGCAATAATGCGACAGTTAGACGAGCCGCGAATGAGGACGGCTTTCGCAACCAGTGAATGAAGCGAGAGATCCTAGCCGGCACTCGCCGATTGATCATCTCGAAATACCTATTCATCTCTTTATAAGAGGCGGTCATTTCATCTCGCATTAGTTATCGCCCGCGCAACTATGGGAACAACGCTGGAGCTCCAGAGTTCCGCGGCTGCGAGACGTTGCTCGAAAGCGGCGCCGTAAGCTGGCGACAAGACGATCCATCCCTCGCCCAACCCATCCGAAGTGAATTAGTTAGCCCGCGTGCCGCCGCCTCCTCGACGTTCCCGCCGGCCTCAGCCGGCTTTCGGAAGCGTCGCGGCTTTCGCTATCCGACCGCGCGTCGGCGATCGCTTTGGTGACCTCCGATCCGAACAGAAATATTTGCGCAGAGTAATAGGTCCAGAGCAGTATTACGATAAGGGCGCCTGCCGCGCCGTTGCCCGAACTCGTCGCTGTCGTTCCAAGATACCAGCCGATTAGACTTTTTCCCGTCGTGAACAAGAGCGCGGTCAGAAACGCGCCCGTGCGCACGTCCCGCCATGCAATAGGGGTGTCGGGCAAGACCTTGTAAATGGCGGCGAACAGCGCCGTGAACAGCGCAACCGACACAAGCGTATTGATGACGGATAAGATCAACGGAGCCAGCACGTTCCTGCTGCCCAGATAGTCGGTAAGTCCCGAGAGGCCGGTGCTGGCGGCAAGCGAAACCATCAACAGAAAGCCGAGGGCGCCGACCAGACCCAAACTCGTGGCCCGGCTCCTGATCAGCGAGAAAAACGGCTGATCGGGCGCCTTCGCCTTCCAGGTGGCGTTCAAAGCGGACTGCATTTCGCCGAAGACGCCTGAAGCCGTGACCAGCAGCATGACGATTCCAAAGATCGTCGCGGGAGTGCCGGTGTTCGGATCGCTCGATTTGGCGAGCATCGATTTGACCAGTTCGCCACTTTCCTGCCCAAGAACGCCGCCCATTTCCCGGATCAGGCTATCCCGCACCAGATCGTTTCCGAAAGCAACGCCGGCAACCGCCACGACGATCAGGAGGACAGGAGTCAGAGACGTGACAGCGTAAAAGGAAATTGCTGCGCCTCGACTCAACGCTTCATTGGCGATGTAACCCCGAACTGCAGCTTTAAGGATCTTCCACACTTCTAACATAACTCTGCTCTCGAGTGCCTCGTCGTCGTGTCCTGGCCGCCGCTCGATAAGAGAATGGCCGACGGTGCAGGGATTAGTTGTAGCCCGGCCTCGGGTATCCGCGCCTTTCTGCCCCCGTGGCAAAAATGGCATTTCGGACAGGTAAATTGAATCATCGGTCGAGACGACCAAGGAGGCTTCACGATTTTCAACGCCATCGGCCACGCTTCGCATTTTAGACATGCGACCAATTCGGCTTCGGGGGCGAGGTCCAGACCTGCGGGGCGTCCCGTCCAATTCGGCATCCGCGCACCGTCAGGGTGGTTATACCCGCCGCTGCCCATGCGATGACAGCACCCAACAACAGAGCCGCGCGGCGACGGAGAAAGCGAGCGGCGAGATTTGGTTATCGCGGCCCGAGCCTTTGCGATCACGCCATCGATTTTCGGCTTCCGGCCCGGCAAGACCGGTATTCGCCGCAACGAGTTGCGCCAAATAGGATCGATCCTCACTGCCCATTCCCGAATGGCTCGACGATATCAGGGTATTCGTCCGGGCTCCGCTCGCTCCTTACCGTCCACTCGCAGTTCATGTTGCGCTTTGCGACGCGCTCTTTCCCGCCGCGTCGACCACACGGCTGACCTTGCCTGATAGGGCGTCCATCGCCGCCTTTGCGTCATCGATCGTGAGCCCCTGCCTGCGCGCTTCGTCGGCCGCGGTTTCAACGACGGTGGCTGCAACCGTGGCCGCCTTGTCGATCTGCTGGCCTGCGATTTCGGCAGCCTTGCTTTTCAGGGTCTCGCTGGTTTCGCCAAGGTATGATTTTTCGATGTCAGTGTTCGGTAAGGCCGCGGCGATGCCGGCGCCGATGGCCAATCCAATGGCGCCCAATGCCAGGGGCTGTGCCTTGAACAAATCGGTCAGATTGCCCCGCATCGTGCCAAGAACTTCGGCAGAATCCGGCAGGGCCTTTGCGTATTCCGAGGCCATGCGGGTCGCGGTTTCGATACCGTCGCTACCCGTCTCACGGAGCGTTCCGGCAGCGGATGCAACGCGGTCCTGTGTGGCGCTCATCGCATTCCTTGCCGCGTCCGGCAGGCGATCGAGTCGGGTCTTCTGAAGAATATCGCCAGGTGCACCCGCTTTGCCGGCGAACAGCCAGACCAGTCCCATTCCGATGAGTGCCGCGGAGACCGGATTACGGCGCGCTGCGTTGCCAAGATCCTTGATAAAGTCCGAGCCCTTTTCAGCTATGTCGGTCATCGAACCATCTCCCTCGCTGCCGCTTTGTCTCGTTCGACTTCTTCAATCATCACATTGGGCGCAAGTGCATCGCCCGACAGGCGGTTAAGGCCCACCACGATGAGGGCGATCGATAAGACCGCTGCGCCGCCACCGGCGATGAGATATGCGATGGGCTCGGAAAAGCCGCCCTGTATGAGGGCAGCCGCCGCGGCAAACAACAGTAGGACAAGCGCGGGAATCATGATGACCGCCCCAGCACCCATCATTGCGGCGGCTCTCCCGGCCTGTCCGGCCTTTTCGGAGATTTCGGCGCGAGCCAGCGCAAATTCGCTTCCGATCAGCTTTGCAAGCTGACCAACCGCATCGCTGAACAGTTCCGGGATCGAACGATCAGTTCGAGAAGTCATCGCGGTACCCTCGGTTGTCTGCTGCTGAGGAGCGGCTGTCCGTTCTCATGGCTTGCGAACTCGGGCCGTCGTCAATGGAGGAGCTCTTGAGGAACCGAACGGCACCAAAACCCGCGAGGACCGCCAAGCCAAGGAAGGCCGTCGGTTGACGGCGCGCAAAGGATTGCGCATTCCGGACCACATCGTTCAGGTTACCGTTGCGGATGTGATCGGAAACGCCCTCGATCTGGGAGGCCGCCTTCCGGATGTAGCTGCCCGCGAGCGGGAGATCCGTATCAAACTCCCGTGCCGCGCGCCGCATTGTTTCTGCCAGGTTGCCGACGTATTCCGCGCCGGACGATTTTTGACTGTTGACCGCGTCCTTGAGCTTGTCAGTAGCCTGAGATGCGACATCCTTGGCCGCATCGACGAAATCGGAGGCCTGGCCCTTAATGGTGTCGGTCGAGCTTTCAGCAATATCCTTCGCCTTGTCGGTGAGGTCTCGGCCCGCCGACATGGCCTGCTCGCTCAAACTTTTGGTCGATGCGACCGCGTCGTCAAATTTGGCTCTTGCGGAATCTTGGCCGGAAGACGCCGTGCCTTGATGTGCAGTTCCAATGAGGTCAGCCATGTCAGTTTCCTCCACCGGTATGTGAATGGGTTGACTTGTCCGGATCGAACGCCGTCGTGACAGCGCTTTCCGCCACGCGCCTGACGCGTTGCCCGATCTCGCGGGCCGACTCGTTCAGCTTGTCCGGGGTGAGGCCTTCCGCGCCGGCCTGCCGCGCCACGTTTTCAAAAATTTCGCCCGCTACGCCCTTGGCAGCGTCGAAGCCTTTGGAAGCTGCTTCACTCGCCCGTCTTCTGGCGGCCGTGGCTGCATCGCCCACGAGATCCTCCTCCAGCTCACTCTTGGGAAGTGCACTCGCAATCAGACCTCCAACCAGCAGACCGACGCCCGCGACCAGAAGTGGATTCTGCTGGATCGTGTCCAACATTGTCTTTCCGGCGCGACTGGAATAATCCGCTGCCTTGTCGCGAACACCGCGGGCCGCTTCCAACCCCGCATTCGCCGCGGACGAGGCGGCGTTTCGGGTGGCAGAGGCTACGCCGGCGGCCATATCTCGCGACGAATCCATCGCGGAACCAGCAAGGTCAGACGCACTGTCTTTGATATCGAAGACACGCGTGTTGATCGCGTCACCTGCCGCGGCGGCCGAGTCCTTTAGCCGGTCTGCCAGATTGAGCTCCGCCATCGAGGATGTTGCGGGAACCTGGTCCGCGCTCGCGGACAGCGCCTCGCCAGCGCGCCCGGTGGCATCCGAAACCGCGCCCGTTGCCGAACTGACTGCCTCTCCAACCTGTGCCGCCATATCCTGGCTGCGCCGGCCGAGTTCGTCCGATAGACCGGAGGCCATGTCGGAGGCTTTCTGGGTGATCGATTGTCCGCTCTTTGTGCCGGCGAAAAAGATCCCCGCGCCGACCATCAGCACGGGCAACGGAATTGCCCTTGCGAACCTGAAGAGCGGATAGGCGAGGCTTGCGCCCACGGCCACCGCCTGCATCGGGTTGCGACGCGCGGCCGCCGTTATGTCCTCCAACATGCTTTCGCCTTTGGAGCGGACGTAGCTCCTGACTTCCGCCTTGATGCTTTCGGGACTGATGCGCTGGCGAATTTCGCTCGCGGTGTCGGTTACGCTCGCCTTGAGCTGATCGACCGTTTGGGTCAGACCTGCGCGCGTCTGCTCGGTCTCGCGCTGTAGCTCTCGGAGCGATCGATCGGCCGTCTGTTGCATGACCTTGATTCCTTGCTGTTCCAAACGTGAACTCGCGGACATTGCCTATTGTTCCCGACGCGTTTTGACGCTGGTACTTTTGACTACGGCGGCGATGGTAGTCGCGAGCGACTGCGGCCCTACATCATCACTCCGTTGCTCCTTGTCCGCCTCGAACTGATTTCCCAACCGGCAGACGATGATCCTGGCCGAAGCTGCCCGCCGGGAGAACTTGCGAACCGTAAACGACAACCTCGCCTCCGATACCTCCTCCAGAAAACAGACGCAGATCGTTTCCGCGTTGCCGGCGTCAATCTCGGTATCGGCGCCGGAAACACGGGCGTTGAACCCTTCACGTTTCAGCGCATCTGCAACAATCAGCGCGGCGCAATCGTCGAGTCGACCCAGTCCGGGTATGCAGAAAACCGGCTTGCCCAGCTTGCGAGCGTCGTTGTTGACAATCTTCCCCTTTTTGGCGGGCGCTTCGGCACTCGCGTTCCCCTCAGCGGTCTCGTGCGAGGCCATATCCTCGATGATTTCGGAAACCGTCTCGTGGATATTCTCGAGCCTGACGTCGTCAAGCCGGCCTTGGGCGGCATTGGCCTCAGCCAATCGCAAGGCGCCCAGCAGGATTTCTTGGTAATAGGCCACAGCGGACCCCTTCTTCAGGTACGACCGCGCCTGTTCGATCGCGTCAATCGGATCGCCCGTCAGCATGCGCTGGTATGCGGTCTGCTGCGGCGTCAACGCCGGCTGGTCTCCCAGCATGACGTCGATAAACTGGAGACGGTCGACGTGCCTGGCAAAGACGACCAGACACAGCGTGAGCGGCGTGGAGAGCAAAAGCCCCAAGGGGCCCCAGAGCCAGGTCCAGAACGACGCGGCCACGACCACGGCGACCGGGGACAGGCCGGCACTTCGCCCACAGACCAGCGGTTCGACGGCAAGCCGGCAGCGAGGATCGCGCCGATGTAGGGCACGAACCGAAGGATCATAGCCAGCAATCCCCATAGCGGCGAGCTCGGGACGCCGATGACGGCGAGGCCCAATCCGATCACGACGCCGAAAGTCGCATTCAGAATGAGTTGGGTCAGGAACAGCCTGCCTAACCGTTGCCCTGCGTCATCGAGCGCCGCCGTGGTGCGCTCCAAATCCTCGCTGCCGAGCAACCGGATGCACCGGTCGCTTAGATCCTCGCGCTGAAAAAAGGTAGAAGATGAGAAAGATCACCACGATTCCGGTGGTGGTGAAGGGAGCTGCGAGTGGTCGCAGCATGGCGATCAGTGCCTCCGACGCGCCCGGGTCTGGCTGATGGACTTCGACCGGGATAGGCGTTCTTGCCGGGCCGTCCGACAACGATGGCTTCGTTGTTTCGGCATCGCCACTTCCGGGCGACTTCAGCTCCTTGTCCAGGTTCTTCAATAGGCTGGAGGCGTTCTTGAGCACGCCAACGCTGCCAATCCTGTCCCGCAAATTGTGGATTTTTCGCCCAGCGTGGACTGATAGCGCGGCAGGTCGCTCGCGAGTTGGTTGACCTCGATCGTCACCATCGCCGCAAGACTGAGGGCGATGGCCAGCGCCAGGCTGACGGCACTGAGCACCGCTATCGACCGCGGCACCTTCATGCGCTGGAATGCCCTCACGAGGGGCGACAAGACAAAACTCAAGAGGACGGCGACTGCGATCGGAACGAGGATTTCGCGCGTGAAATAGAGGGCGGCGACGACAAGTGCGCCGATCAAGAAGTTCGAAATGCCAAGCCAGCTGGGACCAACACCTCTATTTACCAATGCGCGAGCCAACCCGGCACGGAAGTGCGCCGCGTGACCCTTAATGGAAATCCTGTTGGGAAGGTTCCAATCGCGAACCGCATGAGACGTCCCGATTCGTCTCCACCGACATCGGTTGCACCGCAAGATTGATCGGGAAGACGTGGCAAGTTGCCGATGCCTCGCGCCTCGTTGCTTCTTCGCAGACAGCAATGGAACCAATCGGAGGATTGCAGTTTACGCTCTACAACGACCAGCCATTTGCCACTTGCCACTTGCCGTTACGGGCCAGTCGATCGTTTACCGAACTCGAGCGAGATATTTAGCTGTCCGACTCTGAGGCGTGGACGCAACCCGTTCTGGCGGTCCTGATGCAACTATTTTGCCGCCCTCGTCGCCTGCTCCCGGTCCCATGTCGATGATCCAGTCGCTGGCTGCCGCAACTCCCATATCATGCTCGACAACGACTACGGTGTTTCCAGACTCGACGAGGCCGTCAAGCTGCTTCATCAGTTTCGCTACGTCCGACGGGTGCAAGCCCGTTGTGGGTTCGTCAAGCACGTAGAGTACCTCGCCATGTTGCAAGCGTTGCAGTTCGGTGGCGAGTTTAATGCGCTGTGCCTCGCCACCTGATAGTTCCGTGGCTGATTGGCCGATCCGAATGTATCCCAGCCCGACCTCTTGAAGAACGCCCAAGGATCGACGGAGGGATGCGTCGTCGACGAAAAACTCAAACGCTGAATTCACAGTCATGGCAAGCACGTCAGCAATCGACTTGTCGCGAATCTTGATCTCCAGCGTCTTGGCGTTGTAGCGGGCTCCCTTGCAGGTCGGGCAAGGTGCGTACACGCTCGGGAGAAATAGCAGTTCAACGCAAACAAACCCCTCCCCCTGGCAGGTCTCGCAGCGTCCCTTCGCGACATTGAATGAGAAACGACCAGCATCATAGCGCCTGGCGCGAGCCTGCTTCGTGGCTGCGAACAGCTTGCGGACATGATCGAAAAGGCCCGTATAGGTCGCAAGATTCGAGCGCGGCGTTCGGCCGATCGGCTTCTGATCCACCACCACCAGTCGCTTTACGCTGTCCAGACCTTCGGTGACGTCGCCACCTAGCGTTTCTACGCTTGCATCAAGCGCGTCATCATCTGCGCTAAGCCCCTTTCGCTGACCCAGTTTGTCGCCAATGACGTCCACCAGAAACTGACTGATCAGGCTCGACTTCCCGGACCCCGAGATTCCAGTGACGCTGGTAAATACTGCCAGTGGAATGTCGACATCAAGACGATCGAGGTTGTTGCGGGTAACTCCCCGAAGCTTGAGCCATTTGTGAGGATGCCGGAGCGACCTGGCGGCCGTTTGAGCTTCCGCAAACAAATAGCGCCGCGTCTGAGAGTTTGGCACCTCGGCGAGACCAGGTAATGGACCGCTGTACAGTATCTCGCCGCCCTGCTCTCCGGCACCCGGGCCGACGTCAACAATCCAGTCCGCGTGTCGGACGATGTCGAGTTCGTGCTCGACGACGAAAAGCGAATTTCCGGCCGCCTTCAACCGCTCCAGCGCGCGAAGCAATGCCTCGGTGTCAGCAGGATGAAGTCCAGCCGACGGTTGGTCCAATACGTAGACCACCCCAAACAGGTTGGATCGAACTTGCGTGGCTAGACGAAGTCGCTGTAGTTCGCCTGGAGACAGCGTCGGCGTGCTGCGCTCAGGGGTCAAATAACCGAGCCCGAGATCGAGCAGCACGTCCACACGCCCGAGAAACTCTTCCGTAATACGCTGGACAACGAGAGCCTTCTCAGGATGGGTGTCGGAAACACTGCTTCTGCCATTCAGATACGGTTGAAGAAGTTCGCCAAGTCGCTTCAGCGGCAGCCGTGAGATTTCGGCGATATCCATTCCGGCAAAGGTAACCGATAGCGCCTCCGGCCGTAACCGCTTGCCCTTGCAGACCGGGCAGTCGGTACTGGACAGAAACTGTGTCACGCGACGTTTCATCATCGCACTTTGCGTCGTGGCGAAGGTCTGCAGCACATACTTGCGGGCGCCGGTGAAGGTCCCCTGATAACTTGGCTCTTCCTTGCGCTTGAGCGCTCGCTTAGTCTCGGCGGGAGTATATCCGGCGTAGACCGGCACTGTCGGTTGTTCGTCGGTAAAGAGGATCCAATTGCGGTCCTTCTTCGGAAGCTCTCGCCAGGGCCTATCGACGTCGTAGCCAAGGGTGACCAGAATGTCCCGCAGGTTCTGCCCTTGCCAGGCAGTCGGCCACGCGGCGACGGCCCGTTCCCGAATGGTCAGCCTGTCATCAGGCACCAGCGAGCGCTCACTGACCTCGTGGACGCGGCCGATGCCATGGCAATTCGGACAGGCCCCCTCTGGCGTGTTCGGCGAGAACGCCTCCGCGTACAGCAGAGGCTGATTGGGCGGGTAGTCACCTGCCCGCGAATACAGCATTCGCACCAGGTTCGACAATGTCGTGACGCTTCCCACCGAGGACCTAGTGGTGGGCGATCCGCGTTGTTGCTGCAGCGCCACCGCCGGGGGCAGTCCCTCAATCTCATCGACCTCGGGCACCGCCATCTGGTGAAACAGCCGGCGCGCGTAAGGGGAAACGGATTCAAGATAGCGGCGCTGCGCTTCCGCATAGAGCGTTCCAAACGCCAAAGACGACTTGCCGGACCCTGAAACGCCTGTGAACACCACAAGGGCGTTGCGAGTCAAGCGAGACGTCCTTTAGATTGTGCTCACGGGCGCCAAAGACACGAACAAAGTCGCCCGGAGTGCCCCTTTTCAGCTTTTCTCGGTTGTCGACGGGGGCGTCCATTTTGTCCCTTCAGCGCAAGTAAGGACAGCGGTCCAACCCGTCCAAGAGACTTGGGAAACCCTTCGAAACGGCGCAGGTTCCACAGAAGGCATTTCAAAGGGCTCGCTGAAATGTCGACGAAGCACGGAAGACGGTTCGGCTAGCTTGTCGGAGACAACTGCCCCGCTTCGTCCTGTCGGCATCGAAACCGCTCGTCGCTGTCCCAGACTACCCTATCGTCGCGATGGTCGCATGTCGGCGTCCCTGTCCAGAAACCTTGAAGCCCCTCGTCTTGCGATCCCCAAACCGTCCCAACGATGATTTGGAACGATTGCCACTTTTTCCCGTTACCGGCATGCTTCAACCCCTTGCCGTGCAGAAAAATGAAGGACTTTGCGGATGCGTCATTTTCTCCGGAAGCGATCCAGATGATGGATATCGCGCTCCAGGATGCCATCGACGCACTTCCGGAGCCGGTCAGTTCACACATCATCCATCGCTTGGCGGAAACAATCCTTCGACTCGTCCGGGATGGCGAATGCGATCCACTCGCTTTGCAGCGGTTAGCGTTGCTTGAGCTCCAGATCGGGCCGGACAGTTGACGTTGGCGGAGGGACCTTGATCAATTTTTGGGATAATGTCAGGCGCCAGATTGCCAGTACTCGCCATCTAACAATGATTTTAGCCGCGATAGCGGCGTTTTTGGCTTGGGTGGTCACCGATCTGCTCAGAGCAACTTTTGGGCTAACGGCTACTTTTCGCGCCATTCTCGAGGTCTGCGGTAACGATTGGCTCGGTCGAACTCCGTTTTTGCGCTTGCTCGGAGCAGCCTTGGCCGACGGGGGAAATCGGGCGAACGAAGGTTCGAGAGCTGACGTAAGTCGGCCATTCATGGAAGGCCGGATAGAAGCGATCATGCACAAGCAACATTGGGTCAGATGCGAATTACTCCGAAAATGAGGAGAAGGACCACGGTAACGACGGCCGAGAGGATGAGCGAGCCGAAGCAACCCAGCCGGTTTGAAAAGAAGAAGAACATGGGACTTCGCCAAACCTCAAATCGTACGGCTCGCCAGCCGGAAATTATCTTCCCGGCCGCAACACGACCTTGATCACACCATCCTTCTTGTCCCGGAACTTCTTATACATTTCCGGCGCCTCTTCGAGGCTCGCAGGATGCGTTACGACGAAGCTCGGATCGATATCGCCAGCTTCAATGAGCTTCAGAAGCGGCCTCGTATAGGCCTGCACGTGGGTTTGGCCAGTCTTGATCGTGAGTCCCTTATTCATGGCTGCACCGAGCGGTATTTTGTCGCCCATTCCTACGTAAACGCCGGGTATCGAGACCGTACCCGCCTTGCGGCAGCACATGATCGCCTCGCGGAGAACGTGAACCCTATCCGTCGCCAAAAATGCTGCGGCCTTCACTTTGTCGAGCACGGCGTCGGTCGCGCCGTGACCGGATGCCTCGCACCCGACCGCATCGATGCAGCTGTCCGGACCACGCTTGTTGGTCCGTTTCATGAGTTCATCGTAGACATCGGTTTTCGAGAAATCGATAATCTCGGCACCGCCGGCTTCTGCCATGGCCAGCCGCTCGGAGACTTCGTCGATTGCGATCACGCGTCCGGCTCCAAGCAGTAGCGCGGAGCGGATCGCGAACTGCCCTACAGGACCGCAGCCCCAGATTGCTACGGTGTCACCTGGCTCAATCTGCGCGTTCACGGCTGCCATATAGCCGGTTGGAAAGATATCAGACAGGAAAAGCGCCTGCTCATCTGTCACGTTGTCCGGTACCTTGATCGGGCCCACATCAGCCATAGGAACCCGAAGATACTCGGCCTGCCCGCCGGCGTATCCGCCCAGCATATGGCTGAAGCCGAACAGCCCCGCGGGCGATTGGCCCATGGCCTTGGCGGCCATCTCGGCATTGGGGTTGGTCCGGTCGCAGCACGAGAACAGGCCCTTCTGACAAAACCAGCACTGGCCGCAGCTGATGGTGAAAGGGACGACGACGCGATCGCCGATTTTCAAATTTTTGACTTCGGCGCCGAGTTCAATCACCTCGCCCATGTTCTCGTGGCCGAGAATATCCCCACTTTCCATAGTCGGCTGATAGCCATCAAGGAGATGGAGGTCGGAGCCGCAAATTGCGCAAGCGGTGATCTTGATCACCGCATCTCGCGGCTGCTGTATCTTGGGATCGGGCACCGTGTCGACGCGAACGTCGCCTTTGCCGTGCCAACACAATGCGCGCATGGTCGTTCTCCTTTGCGGAAACGGCATGCACAACCCCGGTCCATGTCGTCTGAGCGCAACAGGCTCAAGCTCCATACGTTCCAAATGCAGCAAGAAGATTCACAGTCGCAAGCTCGACAGCGCGCCTCTTCAAAGCAATCCAAGACTAGTCGCCGGGGACTCCGCTGTTTCACGCCTGAGCGGCTCTCCCGGGTTCGGTCTTATGCGACCGCGCGTCGCGAGCTTTAGTCCTCCTACCCAAACCTAAATACTAGCGCCTAGTAGTCTGGAGCAAATTTACGCTCAAAGCGCGCCTGCCGCGCCGTGGCCCGGGCTGGTCGCTGTAGTGCCCAGGCACTACCAGGCTTTGACCGCGGTAACGCCGTCAGAAGCGCGCCAGTGTGCACATCTCGGGCAGGACCTTGTGAATGGCGGCGAACAGCGCCGTTAGAAGTGCGAATGACGTCGCCAGAGTTAAGCCGCCGTTGTTGCAGGCAATTTGTCTTGCATTTTCAGACTATCGACGTTCAAGCCAGTGGCCTCAATTGCCAATTTGATCGCTTCGCCGAGGTTGCTCGCGATCAGATCAGCTTTTGCTGCCTCGCGGAGCCGCTCTAACTCTGCTTGATCAGTGTCCTTAAGCCAGCAACACAGTATTATGGCTGCTTTCGGCAATTTTCGACGAAGACGTCGAACGGCATAGCGCATATGAGCGGGTCCAGTCCCATCCAAGTAGACTAGGCATACTATCGAAACACCGTCTGTCTGGAGCCGAAAGATATTGGAGGTTGTCAGCGCTTCGGGTCCCTCGGCGCGAGCTGTCAGCCCGTGTGCCGTAGAGAGCTGCGCCAGCATGATGGCGGCGGCTTCATCAATTAGACTACGCCCACCTATGCATAAGATCGGCAATTCGCTCTGCCATTCGCCTGGCAGATCCTTCTTGCTGACGATTGGCAGATCTGCGTATGGCCCGTCTTCAGCCACGCTCTCTACCGCCGAGGTCGCTTCTGCGTCCGAAGTTGAGCGAACTTTTGGCGCCGGACGATCGTCCTGATCAGAAAGGTTGTTAGCAAACTTGATTGCCGCGTCTCTAATTTTTGTCAAACGCTCCTGATCGAGAGCGCCGCGCTCTGCATCCGCCTGAGCCAACTGCAAGCCCTTCAACGCTACTTCATCGTAATAGGAACTAAGTGATCTCTCTTTTAAGAACTCTTCCGCCTTATCGGAAGCTTCGGTTGGATCTCCCGCGAGCATCCGCTGATAGAAAATCTCAGGTGGAGAAAGCGCGGGCCGGTCACCAAACATCACGTCAAGAAATGCTAAGCGTTCCACATGCCGCCCGAGCACCACCAGGCAGACAGTTAAGGGAGTCGCCAACACTAGCCCGATTGGACCCCAAAGCGCGGTCCAAAACGTGGCAGACGCGACAACGGCCACTGGGGAAAGCCCGGTGCTGTGACCATAGACCATTGGCTCGATCACGTGCCCAACAATCGGCTCCACTATTAGAAAGAGGCCAAGAGTCCAAAGCAGCATCGACCATGTCGGATCCACGGCAACGGCAAGAGCCAATGGAAAGGCCGCGGCGATAGCTGCGCCGATGTAGGGCACGAATCGCAAAACAGCCGCTAAGATCCCCCAGAGGATGGCACTTGGAACACCTATGAACCATAGGCCAGCGCCAATGACTACGCCGAACGCTCCGTTCAACAGGAGTTGGATTAAGAAAAGTCGACTGAGGCGCCTGGCCGCGTCGTCGAGTGCTGCCGTCGTGCGTTGCAGGTCATGCGACCCTGCGAGCCGAATGAGCCGATTACGGAGGTCTTCCCGTTGAAGCAAGATGAAAATCACAAAGATGATAATGATACCCGTCGTAGCGAGTGGGTGCAGGAGTGGCGAGATTAGCGCCTGCAAACTCTCCAGAGCGCCAGGATCCGGTTGGCGCACTTCTACGGGCACTGGAGTAAGTGGCGTTTTGGGGTTGACTATCGTATTCGCGCCGAGTGTGGACCCGGCGTCTTTCGGCTTATCGAGTTCTTTACTCAAGTCCTTCAGCATCCCTGAGGCGCGTTCGAGCGTGCCCCGGCCAGCCGTGGTGTCTCGAAACAGCTGAATCTTCTCACTTATCGTTTATTGATAGCGCGGTAACTCACTTGCGAGTTGCGTTAATTGCGATGCAAGTAGGCTGCCTAATGCAAAGAGCAACGCAAAGGCGAGGACGACAATGCTTACGACCGCAATTGCGCGGGGAACGCGCGTTCGTTGAAGCAATCCAACAAGGGGGGCCAGGACAAAACTAAGCAGAATTGCCAGCGCAATCGGGATGACAATGTCGCGTCCGAAATAGAGCGTCATCACGATGATTACAGCCAAACCGACGTTGCTACCGCACCCTGCAGTGCAATCAATTCTTCTGAGGTACGCGCTTTGAATGGCTGATTGGCCATTTTGACCTCTGCTTAACGCGAGAAGACCGGACCGGGCTCGGCGCGTCTCCTATGCTGCTGAATTTTTCCGATGATGCCACTAGAGGAATGTCTTCGAACGCGCACGTCTCTGCGTTTGATGAACCATGCCTGTTGCAAGGACTCGTATGAATACTGTTAGCAACGCGGGCCAATTCCCGGCCTTGATTCAAGAAAGTCGGGAAAGTGCTCTCTCTGCGGTGGGCTATGGTCATCGGTGCGCTCGACGGTGCATGCACGTTATCCTGAAAAGCCAGGGAGATGCTGCAGCGCAGGTTGAACGAGCAATACTGTCGTTCGTTCCTATGCCTGAAAGCCATTTGGCTCGCTAGAAGGCATGAAAGAGGTGCGGCGACCGAGATTGGGAAAAAGGTCTACTAGCGTTTTGGAGTCGTCCGGGTTCCCTGCTACGCTACCGCATAGTCCCATTGTAGCGGAGAGAATCAGTTACGCTGCTGCTACACACTCTGGAGGGCTCAGGTCATGGACACCGAGAAGAAATCGAGCGAGCAGACTGCGGAAGAGCCCAAGAAGGATATCGGCGAGATCGTTGGCGAATTGGTGGTCAGCGGAGCCACCGTGCTGGCTCACACCGCGGCCGAGGCTGTGGTCAAACGTGTAAGGAAAGCAACAGCAAAAACCGCTCCGGCAAAAGCCATAGCAAAGGTCGTGAAGACGGCGAGAAAGTCGTCCCGCGCATCAAAGGTCGCCAAAAGCAAAAGTAAGTCCAAAGCGAAATCTGGTGTGAAGAGAGCCGGCAAGAAGGTTAGTAAGAAGCCTGGTAAGAAATCAGCCACTAAGAAAACGAAGAAGAAGTCGAGAAAATCTAAACGCTGAAGGAGAATATGGTGGCTAAGAGAGCTAAGAAATCTGTTGCCAAGCAGGTAGTAAAGGCCGCGAAGTCGATGGCTAAGAAGGCAAAGAAAGCTGTCAAGAAAGTGATGCCCAAGAAGACGAAAAAGGCCAAGAAGAAGACCAAGCGCTTATGATACCGATAGATTGATTTGGAAAGGTAACCGGGCGGCGTTCGAAACATGAGCAATCCTACGCCGCCCGGCCTAGGAGGACCGTCCCTGGCTGAATCGCGACGGGGCTGAGCGGATCAAAGCAAGCGGTGCAAAGCGAGCATGGATCTACTCTAATAGAGACTACGAAGCCTACGCACCGCGAAACGCCGCGACCATGAATCGCTTCCTGCAGGTGTTGAAGGGACGCGGTGCTGGGCCCCCTATCACTCCGAGAGCGCTAATCTGAGGGATGTTATCAGACATGGATGCCGCAGCAAGAGAATCTGGCAGCAAGGATCCACCGCCAAGGGCAACTAGGCAATGTCTATCGGCTCGTATGCGGGTTCAGGCAGCCACGGTGCGGCGCCGATCACCAGATATTCAATTGTAGGAACGCCAAGCGATCCGAGTCGTTCATAATTCGGTCCGTCCGGGTTAGCCATCAGGACGGTCCTTCTGGCCGGGCGGCTCGTTTGACACCATGCAAGCGAGTCGTTCGGTTAAGCCTCACGAGTTCGGCCTGCGACAATTCCTTTTAGACGATCACGCCCTCCATCACGACCTGTGATCGTTAGCCGGGCTCCTCCCTATTGTCATGGTCAACGATTTCGTCACCCGCAGCGGCACTTTTCGGAATCGTCCTTGAGCGCATGGACGGCATCGAAAACGTAAGCCGTCGAAGCCTTAATCACATATCCACATCAGGACGTTGGCTATAACGAATTGGCGCACGAACTCGCCATGACTCCTTCAGGATTGACCACCGGGGCCCCACCTCGTCGAATGCCGGTCTGAATTACAACGAGTCAGTTGGACCAACAGCCAAAAGGCCAACGGACGATCTCGAAAAATGATTGCTCCGCCGGATCACGCATTGTGGATGGACCGATAGCAGTAAGTGGGCACCCACGCGGTGTTCATGTTTCCATCGTGACGCCGAACTTTCCATACTGGCTAATTGGCTTTCGGAGGGCTTAGATCGGTTCGAGTATAAATCGCTCCCGCATTTGCATTTCTCCGTGACGCCCTTCATCCTGTACTTTTATCCATTCGCTCTCAGATCGGCGTCACATTTGTCTTTGCCAGTATGAACGACTGTTCAATAACTTACACCAATTTAATGTCGCACATCGGAACGTAAGCTATGCGCATCAATTAGCACCCCACATGTAACCGGGAGTGTTCAAATGAATAAATTAGCAATCGTATTAGCCGTCGGTGCAGCAGCGCTGCTCGGTGGTTCCGCCGCAAATGCATCAGACAATGCGGCGCAGGCGAAAGCGTCAACCGTAACCCAGCAGTCTACCGATATCAGCTCTCAGCGTCGGCATTATCGTCACTACGGACATCGTGGCTATCGTCCGTACTACGGCAACAGCTACGGCTATTACGCGCCCCGTCCCCACTATGGTGGCGGATACGGCGGCGGACCCTACTATGGCAGAGGCTATGGATATGGTGGCCCGAGCGTTTCGTTCGGCTTCGGTGGTGGCCCGGGCTGGTACTAGGAACAAGAAGCCCGCAGCGATGCGGGCTTTTTCTTTGCTGCGAAAGATAATCACCGGCCTTGGGCAGATTTAGAGGCGTGAACGTTCGACCGGCAAACGTACTTTCAAACCCTCAATGTGCGGACGCCTCGCTCTTGTGATCCACCTTGTGCCGGCTCTGAGGGTACTAGAGCTCGTTTATCCTGCATGGACTGTCATTCACGCTGCCTGTCCGGTCCCATCATGCCCTGGAAGAGCAGCGAGGCGTCGTGCACGGAGCGCGCCAACGGCCCCACCGTATCCATCGACGGGCTAAGCGGCACGATGCCGTTCAGGCTGACTCGACCGAAGGTGGTTTTCAGCCCGAACAGATTGTTGAAGCCTGCGGGTCCGCGCACCGAGCCGCCGGTATCGATGCCCACAGCCATCGTCGCCAACCGCGCGGCTACCGCCACCGCAGATCCACTGCTCGACCCTCCGGGCGTGTACGGCACCTCGCCTCCCCACGGATTTCTTGGCCTTCCGAGATGCGCATTCCCCACCCGCCAAATGCGAACTCGACCGTGTGTACCTTGCCTAGAATGATTGCGCCTTGCGCCACGAGCTTTTTGATGATCGTTGCGGAGCGCTTTGCCACATAGTGACGGCGCGTGGCCGATCCCGCGGTACACACCTTGCCTTCGATTTCGATGAGATCCTTGATGGCTATCGGGATTCCATCCAGCGGTCCGAGCGGCGCAGCCTCAAGATAGCGTCGCGCCGACTGCGCTGCCGCCAGCCGGGCTTCCTCCGCGTAGACATCGATGAAGGCATGGACCTTGCCGTTCAGGGCAGCGATACGAGTGAGATGGGATTCCACCGCATCATCGGGTTTTAGCGTGCCATTCCGGTAACCTGACCCGAGTTCCGCAGCAGTGAGAAAACTCAGGCCATCCAAAGCGTCCGTCGACGCAGAACTCTTGTTCATCTGTCAGAATGTCCATCAAATCATGCCGAGCCACGTCCGTTTGTCTTTCTTGCCCGCTCCGTTACGCAGCTATCCGGTCGCGAAACCCACAGCACAGCGGGTTCAGGCACAGAGCCAAAAACAAACTCGTTGGTCAACCCGTGCTAATCAGAGATCGTCACTAACGGTTGGACGCTTCCCGTCGATACCCGGTCTAATCACGTTGGCAGATGGTGGCACTGTCGTCTAATGATTTGCAGCGATAGTCTGATCGATCGCCGAGATCAAGCAAGTCAATCGCCGAGCCGCCAGGTCCTCGGACCAATGCAGGGGGAGCACCTCATCGCAGGATCCGATTATCTGTTCGTTTTAATTCATTAGACATGAATTGAAGCTCTTTGCGAGCATCTGGGCCACGCGCAGTATCTCACCCAGGTGGCTTCAATGACTCAGCGACAATCCAAAATCATCGTCCCAGGTGCAATCATCGTGTTCGCCTTCGCCACTCTGGTCGGTACACTCCCCGCGGTTGCGCAAGACTTCCCGACACGAATTGTCACAATGGTCGTTCCAGCGCCAGCGGGCGGTACGACAGACATAGCGGCCCGATTGTTGAGCGAGGGCCTTTCGCGCCGACTTAGCCAGCCCTTCGTGATCGAGAACAAGGGCGGGGCGAGCGGAAATGTCGCCACTGCGCAGGTCGCGCGCTCGGCACCCGATGGATATTCCCTGCTCGTTACCTATTCTGGCTATCATGTCACGAACCCGGCCCTGTTTCCGCGGCTCAACTGGGATCCAATAAAAGACTTTTCTCCGGTCGCTAATGTAGTTACGGCGCCGTACGTCATCGTGGTGCGTAAGGATCTTCCCGTAAAAACGCTGGAGAACTTATCGCCTACGCCAGGGCAAACCCCGGTAAACTGAACTACGGCTCATCCGGCCGGGGCACAATCCATCACATTGGCGGCGAAATGCTGGCGATGTTGGCGGGCGCGAAAATGGTCCACATCCCATATCGAGGGGCCGCTCCAGCTCTAAACGATCTGCTCGCCGGGACCATCGACCTATTTTTTACATCCCCACCTACTATCGTGGGGCAAGTTCAAAGCGGTATGATCCGCGCGCTCGCGATCGCCAGTAAGCAGCGACACCCTATCCTGCCAAATGTTCCGACCACTGCCGAATTGGGATTTCCCGGGTTTGAGGTCGACGCCTGGTTCGGGGTATACGCACCTGCCAAGACGCCCAAGCCCATTATCGATAAATTGACTATCGAAATCAAAGCCTTGATGGAAACCCCCGAATTCCGGAATCGCGTTGAAGAACTTGGTTCCTACCCCACGTACATGCCACCCGATGAATTTGCGGCTTTTACTGCGGCCCAAATCGAACATTGGTCGAAGGCCATCAAGGCCGCTGGCATTACCTTGGACTGATTGCTTACATCGCGATGAGACTTCAAGCGATCGTCGACTTAAGATTGACAATCCGCGCCTAGAGACAAATCCAAAGTTGGGTTCAGGCTCGCGCCAGCGCCTGCTCTCCCGTCGGCCAGAATGCGATGCTGGCGTGGGCACGCACTGCCGAAAGGAACATCCCGATCGTTCAGCAACGGGACGGTAGTTGCGACCGATGTGAAGGCGCCGGAGCATATCGAGGGCATCAGCGACCTCTAGCGCGGCCGCATACAGAACTATTTGGTAGAACCCATCGAAAGCGAGTGATCAAGGGCCAGAGCCTCATAGACAATCTCGAGCGTTCCATCCGCCCGCTCGCATTCAACCGGAGTAACACGTTGCGACGGAGGCGGCGAGCATTTGGGCCACCGTCGCGTGCTTGACCGAGACTGGAGTCGAACGACATCGACCCGCTCGCGAATCTGACCAGCGTTCTTACACGTATCCGTCAATGGGTACCCAACCGCGATATCGATCAGTTGCTGCCGTGGACGTTTAGAACGTAAGAACTCAGATGAGCTGCGGCATCGACTGCGCTGTCGAGGCCGTCGTCGTGATCTCAGGTCGGATCGAAGCTGCCCTCGCCTTCTTTGATCGACGTCGGCCCGTCTTCGGGCCTTCATCAATCCTATCCGGAAACGGAAAAGCGCGGCGCCGTGTGACGCCGCGCTAGAGTTTTGCTGAAGAGCGCAACCAGTTCGATCGCGCTCCTCTGATGGTTATACCTGTCGACTAGCCGTTCGGCTTGAACACGCCCTCGACAGTCTTTGGCCCATGCGGATCGTCGAGAGACAGTCCGCCTTTGACCTTCGACCCTGGGTCGGGCGTTTGACTGCCCGCGCCTGTGTGGCCACTTCCTGTCGCGCCGCCCGCCGAGAAGTCGTGCGGCTGCAGGTCCTGCACCCCACCAAGGATAGCGAGCGTAGGCGGTACCTTCGACCCGTGGGCAATGTTGCCCTGCGTGCCGCTGATGAAGGTCATCTGCCCAGAGGCGCCAGTGGAGACATCGGCAGCATTGATGCCCACTTTGGTCGACTTTTGGTGGCCCGGGTTGCTCGGATCGGTACCAGAGGGTCCGGTTTCGCCTCCCTCCGGGCCGTTGCCGAGGCCGTTGTTACCCCGCGGACCCGTAGCTCCACCGTTTGGACCTCTCGAACCAGTCGCACCTGTCGAGCCGGTGGCACCTGTCGAGCCGGTGGCACCTGTCGAGCCGGTGGCACCTGTCGAGCCGGTCGCACCTGTTGAGCCGGTTGCTCCCGTCGAGCCGGTTGCACCCGTCGAGCCGGTGGCTCCCGTCGAGCCGGTTGCTCCCGTCGAGCCAGTTGCACCCGTTGAGCCGGTGGCACCCGTCGAGCCGGTGGCTCCCGTCGAGCCGGTTGCTCCCGTCGAACCGGTCGCACCTGTCGAGCCGGTCGCACCTGTCGAGCCAGTTGCTCCCGTCGAGCCGGTGGCACCCGTCGAGCCGGTTGCTCCCGTCGAACCAGTCGCACCGGTCGAGCCAGTCGCACCTGTCGAACCAGTGGCACCTGTCGAGCCGGTGGCACCTGTCGCTCCTGTCGCGCCAGTTGCCCCCGGGGGACCACTCGCAATACTTACGGTTACGCCTTCAGATACGTAATACGACCTGTTTCCAGAAGCGGACCCTTCCGAAAAGCTAGTGACGGTCGTGCCACTGCTATCGGTAATTTGCAAAGCCGTCAGATCTGAGCCCGTCGCTTCCGCGACAGCAAAGTCCCAAGTGCCTGCGGGGAGAGCTACCGTGAAAGCGAAATCCTGATCCCCATCAGTATTCAGCGGATCGCCAGATGCCTCTGGTTGCGTTGATCCAAGTAAGATCCAGCTATCCGTGTTGGTACCACTGATGCTGGCAGGCCTGTAATAAATATAAACGGCCTGATTGCTCGTTCCGTTAATGGTGCCAGTAATGGTAATAACGCCAAGGGGATCTGCCATTGCTCTAACTCTCTTGACTGGGATTTCGCAACAGTTACGCAACGTTCAACTGGGTACGCGACGACAGACCCCGAAAGGCTGCCGTTAGATCAGGGTGACGAGAAGTCTTGTGCCTGCGGAGGTTATTGTTGCTTCAAGAGAGTATTTCTGGCCCGAAACCAGATCCATCTGAAACAAGTTAAATGCCACTTCCGTTGGCACTCCAATGACGTAAGTCCCCCTCAGATGGTGTTTGTTAAACGCGACGTTTGGGACAGCGGCGCAACCGAGCTCACCTACCGACCTGAGACGCCGCCGTTATCGTTACGTCGTGAGCGACGAAACGCCCGTTACCGGCGCTCTCTGTTTTGAAAGAGTATTTCCTGGCCGACACCAGGTCGGTCAGTGACAAGTTAGACGCTGCTTCTGGTGACGAGTTCTGAAGCCGGACCTCAATCGCATAAGTTCCGGGTTGGATGCTTGTTCTAAAAGCGAAACTGTTGCTCGCATCCGGGGCCGCCTTCGGTTGCAGGAACGGATCCGTAAGCGGCAGAGTAGTCGTCGTCCCCAAGATGGCGAATTCACCTTCGCCGCGCCGAATCCTAATTTCGACGTTGCTGCTTGCCTGAGCTCGCCCGACCACCTCTACGAAACCGTAGCCCGCCAGCGGTCCTTTCGCTCCTCCGTTGCCATGGTTCGCCTCATCCAACGAGGCCGGCCCGGGGCGTTCACCGGTGGCACTAACATTTCTGATATTCAGTTCGACCATTGATCCTCCAGCGAAACTAGGAGCCTTCATGGGACTTGCAATTTCGCACCAGATAATTCGCACCACAAACACGCGCAAATTACCTGTACCGCCTGATGCGCTGAGTCAATTACATCGCCGCTAGCACGACATATGTGCACGCATGTTCCGCATCAGCCAACGGCAACCTCACTGGCAACTGTCCGCGTTGGTTTGTCTGTAGGCGCTCGGAAACAAAAATTTACTTGCGCCACACCTCGGCTGTTTCAATTGACGAACTTCGAGCGGCGCAGCCGACTGAACTGCCTTCGCCTGTTCCCATCGCACCAATCGACGAACGCGCCGATGCATTCGGTTCCACGACATACCCCTTTCGAGTTACCTCGAAATGTCTTCGCTGGCCGGTGCGCCTGCCCGACGCCCCTTAAGCGATTACGGCTGGCTCGAGTTAGCAAACTAGGGTGTTCTTTTCTTTCCCCTCGGCATTATTGAAGGAACCGAAGACGAGGTAGGCGCAGACCGAATTTGAATGTAGAGTGGTTATGCTGCTTGCGCGCAGATGAGCAGATGATAAGTAGCGGTTGCGCTGCCGTATCGTCCAGAGTTGAGAGATGCATCGAGAGTAGGTCTTCACGTGAACCCTCGGCCTGACAGCCAACATCCGGACACTTGCCGCGGGGAAACGCCCACTGGCACAATGCCGGACGGGCAAGTCAGGCATGACGCAGCTAAGGCGCGCGTGGATGCGCTCGCCGTTGTTGCTCAGCACCACGGCGTCGAACTAGATCGCAAAGCGCTACGCGTTTCCCCCGGCGAGGTACCCTCTCCCGCGGCTCTCGTCACTTGGGCGCGCGAGGGCGGACTATGGGCAAAAGCGACGCGCCTGCGCTGGCGCCACCTGATCCGCATGCAGTCGGACGCCCCAGTTGTGCTCTTGTTTTCCGACGGTGGTGCGGGCGTCCTCGTCTCGCGCGACGCCAATGCTGGCACCATATACTTACGGGATCCGAGCCGTCCCGGTGAAGAGCCCGTCGCCATCGATGAGCTTCGCCTCGCAAACGTCTGGCATGGGGATGTATTGCTCCTGCGGCGTGAGCGAGGCACATCTGCCGATGAGGAGCCATTCTCGTTCTCTTGGATGATGGGTCGCGTTCTGGAAGAGCGCCGCAATCTGCGCGAGATCGCCGCAGCCTCAATCAGCTTGAGTGTCCTGCAGATCGTGCCGCCTTTCCTTATCATGGTCGCCATCGATCGGGTGATTACGCATCAGGCCATGGCGACGCTGGGCATGATCTCGCTGATACTGATCCTCATCACGGCCTACGACACGCTGCTTGGGTACGCGCGTCGCGAGATCATCGAGGTCACCGCGACGCGGATTGACGCGCGGTTGGGGATGCACGTTTTCCGGCGATTGCTGGCACTGCCAATGGACTTTTTCGAGCGCCATCCGACCGGCGAAACGGCCCGCAAAGTCGGCCAAATCTTCAACATCCGCAGCTTCTTCACCGGCAAGCTCGTTAGCACGTTTCTCGACGTATTCACCCTGATCGCTCTTCTGCCATTCCTGTTCTGGATGAGTGCGACGCTCGCCTGGATGGTGCTCGTAGCATCTGCCCTCGTTGCTCTCGTGGTATTCGCATTTTTACCTGCGATAAGGCAGGTTTTTGCGCGCCTCGTGATAGCTGAAAACCGTAAGAATTCGGTGCTCGTCGAGACGGTGTATGGCATGCGAACCGTCAAGTCGCTCGCAATCGAAAAGGTGCGTAACGAGGAGTGGGACGCGCGCGTGGCTGAGGCAGGCCAAGCGCGTCTCGACGCCGGTCGCATCTCGAACGTCGCGCAGACCATCGTGAGCCCAATCGAGGCGTTCATCAATCGCGGCGTTCTGCTTGTTGGCTGCTACATCCTCATTGCTTCGCCTCCCGGGAGCACCGCGATTACCGGCGGTGCTCTCATCGCGTTCTTAATGCTCGGCGCACGAGTAGCAAGCCCGCTGATTGGTCTGGCAAAGCTCATGCAGGATATCGAAGAAGTTCGCCTTTCGGTGAGCGAGGTCGCGGATGTTCTCAACCATCCGACAGAAGCCGCGGCGATGCGGACCGGTCTTCGGCCGAAATTTGATGGTGCGATTGCATTCCAGGACCTCACCTTCACCTATCCTGGGTCGTCCGTGCCGGCGCTTGACCGCATCTCGTTCGAAGTTCCAGCGGGAACCATGCTCGGCCTCGTCGGTCGCAGCGGCTCGGGGAAATCGACGATCGCGCGCCTCCTTCAGGGCATTAACCGCGAGTATAGCGGTTACCTTAAGATCGACGGCACCGATCTACGGGAGATCAATCTAACGCACCTGCGCAGCAGCTTTGGAGTAGTGATGCAGGACAATTTCCTGTTTCGCGGCACTGTGCGGGATAACATCATTGCCAGCCGACCTGGCTTGACACTTGAGCATGCCGTGCAGGCGGCCCGTCTTGCGGGTGCCGAGGAGTTTATCGAGCGGCTGCCGCGCGGGTACGAGACTTGGCTCGAGGAAACCTCGTCCAACCTGTCGGGGGGACAGCGCCAGCGTCTTGCCATCGCGCGCGCGCTCGTCTCCGATCCGCGCCTTATGATTTTAGATGAGGCGACCAGCGCGCTCGATCCCGAGAGTGAGGCCCTTGTCAACGCGAACCTTTTGCGCATCGCCAAGGGGCGGACGATGATCATCGTCTCGCACCGGTTGTCCTCGCTGGTCGACTGCGACCAGATCCTCATCCTTGACAAGGGTAAGGTCGTCGATATCGGCCCACACGAGGAAGTGCTTGATCGCTGCGCCGTTTATCGACAACTGTGGCAGCAGCAACACCGGCATTTGGAGGGCGGGCGCCCACGTCCGCTTAAGTCCGCCACGACACGAGAGTGACGATTATGGCCAGGCGCTCGGTCACCACTCGCGGATTGTTGCTAAACCCAAGGAAGCGCGGGCCCACGCAACCGATACTGGCGGCGCTCTTCGAATTTCAGGCCGAGGTCCACCTGTTTACGTCACTCGAGCTTCTTTGAATGGTTCACCAAGCAAGGCCATAGAATGAGTTTCGTTGATCGTCTGATCGCGCCAGTCTCAATATCGGCCCGCGCCCGGCGTGGGATTGAGCTCCTCGAATCCGGCCGCGCGGCTGAAGGCTTCCATCAACTCGCCTACGCCGCCCGCGGCGGCTGTATTGAGGCGCAGTATCGAGTCGGGCGATGCTATCACGAGGGCACCGGCGTGCCACAAGCGACCACGGAGGCGGTACGCTGGCTCCAACGTGCTGCGGAAGCCGGTTCAGCGGACGCCCAGTTTTATCTCGCGCTTCTGTATGTTCAAGGCGTGATCAACCCTGAGCAGTCGAGTGCGGCTCTCTTTACCGTCCACAATGAAAGTGGCGGCCCAGATTTCTTCACGGCACTTAACTGGGCGCGCCGCGCCGCCGAGGGCAACTCGGCCGAGGGCCAGGCGCTTCTGGGATATATTCTAACTTCCGGCCCCGATACCATAACCGACGAGCTGGAAGCTGAGCGCTGGTACGCGCGTTCAGCGAAAGCCGGCTGTCCTCAAGGGTCTCTTGGGCTTGGGCTCGCCCTGCTTCGCCGGGCACAGGACGAGCGGACACAAAAGGAAGCAGCTGAACAGATCGCGAAAGCTTCAGCGGCCGGCATTCCGACGGCACTCTATCTCATCGCTGTGCTCACGGAATTTGGCATAGGCGTGGGGGGCGAACTCACTCGAGCCGTCGAGCTTTATCGTCTCGCTGCCGACAAAGGCGTGCGCCTAGCGCAAAGGCGTTTGGGCGTGGCCCTCATCAATGGTCACGGTATCGAGCGCAACCTGGTCGAAGGCGAAACCTGGCTGCGCCGGGCCGCACTTGCCGGCGACGCAGAGGCAGCCGCCCGGGTCGGCCTTCTCTACGCTCGCGGAGGCGAATTGCCACCTAACTATGTCGAAGCCGTAGCATGGCTCGAGCGCGCCGCCGAAGGAGGTTACGCGCCAGCTGCGAGGACTTTGGGTCAGCTCTACTCGATCGGCACCGCCGTCGGCCGCGATCTGGACCTCGCAAATTTCTGGCTGGAACGTGCAGCCGAACTTGGTAACGAGGCGTCGAAAGCCGACTTTGCGAATCTCGTGCTCCGCGGCGGCGGAAAATCCGGCGATCAGGCCAAGACTCGTCATTGGTTCCAAGAGGCCGCCGAGACGGGGGACCTTATAGCCGCCTTCAATTTCGCCGTCTGCATCGCTGAAGGAATCGGGATCGAGCGCGATGAGACCGCGGCTGCGCTGTGGCTTCGCCGCGCGGCAGTGGGCGTCCCGACTGCCCAATACTGGTATGGTAGGATCTTGATCGAAGGTCGTGGCGTCCCAGAAAACATAGTCGAAGGGCGAATGTGGCTGAGACGCGCCGCCGACGCCGGGATCGTCGATGCGCAAGTTCTTCTCGGCGAGATGCTTGTAAACGGCCGAGGCGGACCACCCGACCATCGCACGGCCCGCGCGCTATTTGAAAAAGCTACTAGTCAGGGCCACATTGGGGCGATGTTTGCGCTCGGTGCGCTTTACCATGGCGGTCATGATATCGCGGCAGATCCTGGTCTGGCGCAGCGCTGGTTTCGCGAGGCGGCGCAGCGCGGCCACCCACGGGCGCAACTGATGCTCGGCCGATATCTCCTCGGCGGCGCTGCGGGCCGGACTGATCTTGCCGAAGCACGGCAATGGTTCGAGGCGGCTGAAGCCCAAGGGGTGACTGAAGCGGCGCTTGAGTTAACACGTCTTGCTAAAGAACCGGGCGGAGAGGCTCACAATTTGAAAGGAAGTGCCTCGGCCGCGTAGTCAACAGGAAGATCTACATGCGGGATCAGAAATGAATTTTTCTCGCGTTTGGTGGCGCAAGCTAGCAAAGCCTGAACCTGAGCGACGCGAAGGCACTGGCTAAACTAAAACGCGTTCGGCGAAAGCTTTAATCCAATATGGTATAGAATGACCAAGTACTACCCGCTCATCGATAAGGCTGTCACCGAGCTGGCGCACAATACCGGCGAGGCTCGGCGTGAGCTTTATGAGCGCACTCGCTCCGCCTTCATCCGGCATTCGGTCAACCAAAATCCGCCGCTCACGAAAACAGAGCTGATATGTGAGCATCTCGCCCTTGAGGAAGCGATCCAGAAGGTAGAGGCCGCTCGCAGTCGCACTGACCCGCCCAGCGGCGAAGCCTTTTCGGCGGCGGCGGTTGGGCAGATTCCAAACGGCGATCGCTCCCCGGCCCTGCAACCAGTATCGGCCGCAGTTACTGTACTCAGTCGCGAGCCTGTCCAACCGCCGCAGCGTGAGCAGCCTGTAGTCACGCGCCGCGAGAAAGTAGAAGTATTCCCCCGTTCGATGGTGTTCCCCGCCAACATCGAAACAGCGTCGGCCGCAACCCAGGCTGCGGATCCGAAGCGGGCGCCATCGCCCCTGCGCAAGCGCTTCAGTTTGTTTTTGGGTCGCAAGCAGGAAATGCCGTCGGTTCCGCCGCCATTTGGGTTCAAGTCTTCGAGCACCGCGCGAAAGGTTCTAGCCAAGCCTACGGCCGGAAGCATTCGTTGGCCCTCTATTCCCACAGTCCCTGCCATAAAACGATTATTCAGCGATCGTAATAAAGTCGATGTGCAACCGTCGTCGCTCCTGGAATTTGAGTCCCCGACGGCAGCGCTTGTCGAAGCACCGATCAAGCCCGCGGCGCGAAGCATGCTCTGGACGGTTGTCTCGGCGATCCTGGCCTCGATGGCGGTGGCTGCGCTGTTTCCTATTGATATGGTCGTGACCGGCTCGGGACGTGTCGTGTCGCTTCAGGCGACCAATGTCGTGCAACCGCTTGAGACGGCTATTGTGCGCGCGATCAACGTGCGCGAGGGCCAAACCGTGCGCGCCGGAGAGCTGCTGGCTCGCCTCGACCCGACCTTCTCCGCGGCCGACGTAAGCGCCCTCCAGACACAGGTGAAAAGCTTTCAGGCAGAGGTCGACCGGCTCACGGCTGAAGCTTCCGGGACGCCGTACCAGCCGACAAGCGCTGATACCTCCACGGTCCTGCAAGTTGCGATGTATGGCCAGCGCCAGGCGCAGTATCGGTTTCAGATTGAGAGCTACAACCAGAAACTCAGCGGGCTTCAAGCGCAGATAACCCGCGCTGAGCACGACGTCGCGGCATTTGGCCAACGCCACCGGATCGCGAGCGTGCTCGAGTCAAAGCGCCGGGAACTCGAGCGGTTGCAGGTCGGCAGCCAAGTGAACCGCTTAATCGCGGAAGACCAAGCCATCGAGATGCAACGCAACTTGACGGACGCGACGGGCGCAGCCGAGCGCGCCCGCCGCGACCTCGACCAGTTGGTGGCCGAGCGTGACGGCTACGAACAGCAGTGGAAGGCGAAAATCAGCGAGGAACTCACCTTGCGCAGGCGGAGCCTTAGCGATGCAACTGAAAGCCTGCGCAAGGCTACCCTTCGACGCGAACTCGTTGACTTACGCGCCGACCAGGACGCAGTGGTCCTCAGTGTGGCTAAGGTCTCGGTCGGCTCGGTGATGCAATCCGGCGAGCAGCTGATCACTCTCGTGCCGAGCGATGCGCCGCTGGAGGTGGAAATGCGTATCGCCACGGCCGACGCCGGCTACGTCCACGCCGGACAGAAGGTTGCGATCAAATTCGACACTTTCCCGTTCGTCCAATACGGCATGGCCGAGGGGACAGTCCGATTTATCAGCCCCGATAGCTTCGGCGGCGGGCAAGATACGCAGCGTGGAACCGTCGTCACTCAAGGCGATAGCTCTGCGGTCTTCTACAAAGCGCGCGCGGCCATTGATGAGCTCAAGATGCACGGTGTACCCGGCGGCTTCCAGCTCAAGCCGGGCATGACCGTTACTGCCGACGTCAAGGCGGGCAAGCGGACCTTGCTGACCTATTTGTTCGCGCGGGTAATGCCAGCTGGCCTCGAGGGAATGCGCGAACCTTGATTTTGCATGGTTCACCAAGCAAGGCCAAACCAGGTCCTGGCAGCCGTTTTCCGAGGCGACGCAGCCTCAGCGGCGCTGGTTGGACAGGCGGCGTCCTGGAACGACCGCCGGCAGAGTTTGGCGCTTATCGCGCGGAATCCATAGCCAATATGGCGCTCAGCGAGGGCGGTGTCAGTTTGCCCGCTATTGCCCCTCATGACCAATTGCCATTGACTACGGCAGGTGCAGCCGATGCCATCCTGTTACTCGAGCAGTATGGTGCAAAACAAGCGCGGGCCCGGCGGACGGTTACGTTAACGGGTAATGATCGGCGATGACGAACCCCAAGACACTGTGTCTCAACATGATCGTCAAGAACGAGATGGCGAATATCGCACGCTGTCTGAATTCTGTCGCGGACCACATTGGCTGCTGGGTGATAGGCGACACGGGTTCCACTGACGGAACCCAACAATTTATTCGAGAGTTCTTCGCAGCACGCGGCATCCGTGGCGAACTCCATGAATTCGCGTTTATCAATTTTGCCCAAGCGCGCAACGAGGCGCTTACTCGCGCCCGCACCTCCACGCTGATATTTGACTACCTCCTGCTTACCGACGCCGATATGGAGCTGAGGGTCATCGACCCTGCCTTCGTCAACCAGCTCAGAGGAGATGCCTATCAGGTTCTGCAGCGCGCCGGGATCAGCTACTGGAACGTACGGCTCCTGCGGCGCGAGGCCGACGCAGACTATAAGGGGGTGACACACGAATTTCTCGATGTGCGAGGTGGCAGTACGGTGCAGCTTGCTGAGATCGAATTCATCGATCACGCAAGCGGATCGAATCGAGTCGAGAAGGTCGACCGCGATGCGCGCCTGTTACGGGCCGCGCTGGTCGAGGAGATCGACGCCGGCATGGTATCGCGTTACACATTCTATCTCGCCAACACGCTTCGCGACGGCGGACGCAAGGAGGAAGCGCTACAAGAGTACCTTAAACGCGCCGATCTTGGCGGGTGGCAGGAAGAAGTGTTCATGAGCCTCTTCTATGCTGCGCAAATCAAAGAGGAGTTAAAGTATCACGAAGAGGATATAATCGCGGCATACCGCCGTGCCTCCGACCGCCTTCCAAGCCGCGCCGAAGCACTTCACGCCGCTGCGCGATTCTGCCGCGACCAGAAACGATACGTTGAGGCCTATCAATTCGCTCGCGAGGGCCTGCAGATTGCGTATCCCAAATCTGGGCTGTTCGTCTTCGACTGGATCTACGACTACGGCCTGCTCGATGAGTTGTCGATCGCCGCGTACTGGACCGGACGCTTCGCGGAGTCGAAGGAACTCTGCGGGCGCCTACTAAGCAACGAAAAGATTCCCCCTGGTGACCGTGAACGGATCGCTGGCAACTTGCGTTTCGCGGAGGAACGTGTTGGCGAACTCACGCTGCCGGAAGGCGAAGTCTCTTGGGATGCCGCACTCCGTGTTGCTGTGCACGCCGAAGAGTTGGGTTGCCCGGCTGCGGACGTCGCGGCTGCCTACGAACGGGCCTTCGAATTGCATCAGGAGGACTCCGCGAACCTTCTTCGTGCAGCTCGCTTTTGCCGCAAGGCCGGACTAAACACCCCGGGAGCGTACTTCGCGGAGCTTGGCCTGGCGCAGACGGATCGCGAAGGCGAATTGAGTTCGCATCTAAGAATCGAGTTGATCGAAGAACTGTCGATCACGGCCAATTATTCCGACAATCCTCTGCGTTACGCGCTCGGCCACTCCGCCTGCGAATGGTTGGCGCTGTCGCGCGCCGTACCGGAAGGAATGCGCGAGCTAGCCCACCGCAACTTAGCATTCTACGCGAAAGGTGCTCAACAGCTTTTTCCTTCCTTCAGGCCAACACGCATCAATTTCGGTGCTCCAGCGGGATACGCCTGTCTGAATCCTTCTGTTGCTCGATTTGGCGACCAGCTCGTCTTGATTCAGCGTACCGCGAACTACACGGTGACGCCGGACGGCGCGCGCTACCACATCCAAAAAGGCTCAAGCGTTCACACTCGAAACTTCTTGCTGACCCTCGACGACGAGTTTGATGTCACTTCTTCCAGCGAGATCTTGCCACCTCACGACATGCCCGAGCCCGTGTTCCCCGCAGTGCTCGGTTTCGAAGACATGCGGCTCACCGAATGGCAAGGAAGTTTGTGGACTTCTTCGACAGTCCGCGAATCGAATCCGCAAGGTCTCTGCGAACAATTCCTTGCCCGAATTGAGCCAGCCCACATCGGCGCCGCTCGATTAGCCGATTGGCGAGTCATGCGGCCGGAGCATCAGCTCACTCACGAGAAAAACTGGATGCCTTGGCGATGCAGCGATGAGTTACAGTTTCTCGCCTCCTGCGATCCAAGTCAGGTGCGCGACCCCTACGGTAAGCTCATCTCAGAATCGCGGCCTCCTGCGAGCCTCGCACACTTTCGAGGCGGCTCGCAGGTCATCCCGTTCGGCGACGGCTGGCTCGCGGTAGTGCACGAGGTCTCGATAGCAGGAAGCGCGCGCACGTACCTGCACCGCTTTATCAAGCTCGACCGAGCCGGCACCGTACTCGGGATCAGCCCGCGGCATTTCCTGCTTCGCAAGGGAATCGAATTTGTTGCTGGCCTAGCTTGGCATCCGAACGGTGAGCAATTATTGGTCAGCTTCGGAGTTAATGACGCTGAGTCTTGGCTGGCCACGATTTCGAGTTCCGACATTGAAGCATCGCTGCACCGGCTGGACGCAGAGTGGCGAACGGTACTTAGACCGTTGACGCCGATATCTCTATGTAAACCGTTGACGTCAGGAGAGAGAAGCATCAACGAGTTCGTTATTGGCCAGACAAATAAAGCCTTGCGCAACTATATGCAGGTCGATTTCGCAACGTCGTCATTACTAAGGGCGGGCCTACCGATACATCCCGACCGCCCGAAAGCGTGGGACACGTTGCTAGCGGTTTGCCTAGCGCAAGGTCTGGTCGACCCTCGTTCCGCCGTTCTCGATGCCGGGTCAGGTTTGGAGTCCGCTTTCCTTCCAAGTCTCGCGATGAGCGGTTTCGATAATCTGTGGGGAATAAACCTGCTCTTCAACAAGCCGGTTAAAATCGGAAGCATAACTTATGAGTACGGCGACATCACTGGAACCGTCTATCCGCGTGGTCAATTCAGCTTTGTTGCCTGCCTTAGTGTGATTGAACACGGCGTCGACACAAGGATATTTTTGCAGGAAATGGCGAGAATCATCCGGTCTGGTGGCTTCCTCTTTGTATCCACCGATTATTGGCCCGATGCCGTTGATACGAGTAGTGTGACAATGTTCGGCGCTCCTTTCACCATTTTTAACCGGACCGACCTGGCACGTCTGATCAAGCAAGCTTCCGAATGCGGATTTAGACTGTATGGAGGTGAAGAGCATTTCGACGCAGACGAGCAGGTTGTAGACAACATGGGACTGAAGTACACCTTCGCGAACTGCTTCTTCCAGAGGATATAGTGTTTTGGGGATGTAGCCCCAACACTCAGCAATGAGCAGAACACTGGCGTTCTGAACCGCCCCGGGATTGTCGAAGCCGGTTGCTCCCCCTGACGTAGTCGCGTTGGTATGCTGCCCATGGGTCCAGAGCGTTCGGTGGCGAACTCGACGGCTTGGAAGTTCGCCATGGTCCGCGCTGGTGGATCAACTCTGAGATCGGCGCAAAAGGGCGACGCAGACCATTCGAGCGCTGAAACGCGAAATATGGTTTCAGCAACATTATGCAGGCTGAAAAACGGCTTTCCTTCAATGTTGAAATGAGTTGAACTTGAGACGGACCTTAGTGAGTTGATAAAAGTTGATATCGGAACTTGGCCAATTGATCTTGCACGGCAACTCCAACGTTTTTTGGCACAGATGTCACCCGAAACGATAAATCGATGCTCCCTCTTGACCGCGCCAATCGAACTCACCGGCAACTGGGGCCACATGATTCCGGACGCAGCTTTGCACGTGGTTGAGCGCATGCGAGCAGCCTGCTTTGATGGCGCACGCCTTGTCTCGGATGACCAACCCGACCGCCTCCGCATTGAGGAACGCACGTCGGGGTCGCCCGCTGTCTGGCTTCACGCAGATCCGTCCAACACCGGCTGGATCATTGTGAATATCGGTGAACGCGACTGGTCACAGCTGGCCTATCAGTTCGGCCATGAACTCGGCCACGTGACCGCCAACTCATGGCGCCCTGATGCCAAGCCGGCGGCTCCCAGCCAATGGTTTGAAGAGGCCCTGGTCGAGGCATTTTCGCTGCGCGGCCTTGCGCTCCTGGCAGACGGCTGGTCAAAGGATCCGCCGTTCAAGGACGATAGCGGGTTCGGGGCAGCGGTGGCCACCTACCGGCAAAACATCGTCGAGCGCTACGGCAAGCTTGCGATCGAACAAGGCAATCCAAAAAACCTCAGCATGTGGTTTAAGCAACATCGCCCGGCAATGGAAGCGCAGCCGGGTCTGAATGCCTTCGCACAAGCGGCATCGCTCACGATCCTCGCCGAGTATGAACGCAACCCCGCCGGCATCGAAGCGCTTGGGGCGCTGAACAGGTGGGAAGCCCGCAGCGCACTACCGATAGAAAGGTATTTCGAGGCCTGGAAGGTAAGCTGCAAGGATTTGAAGGCCTCGGCGGAGTTGCCTAATCGGCTTCAGCGACTGCTTGCTGACGGCTAGGACACTAGGAAAGAATCGAGAATTTAAGCGGGCTCGTTTGAATCGTAACGTGAACGGTGCGATTAAACGCCCGCAACGATACACATTCAACCGAAACGAAAATCTACTACACGATCATCGGGTACAGGTCGATTACGGATGCTGAGGCTCACGCCAAGTACGCCAAGCTCGTAACTCCTGTGATCGCGCAATACGGAGGCAAGGTTCTTGTGCGCTGGTCGCATCATCCGGTGCGAGACCTAGAAACTAGCGCTCTTGCTCGCGCGCTATCGCCGTCGTCGTCTCCAGCCGTTGCGAGGGAAAAAACTGGGGTTTATGCGGCAAGGTCGAGCACGGTTTCAATAAGACGTCCGCCGCCGAGTTGCGCAGACGGCTGACGCCGCGGAGCCGCAAAACCCAGCCGTACGCGAAGCGCATTGCGCACAAAGGCATCTGGGTTGAGCCCGAGCTGCTGGCCGAGGTCGAGTACGGACCAAGTCCGCCGAGGAAAGGCTCGGCATCCATTTTCAATGGGGCTACGGGAAGATTGGTAGCCCGTCTACGCAGGAACGTTTTGCTGCTGTCTTGGTTTATCGTGGAACGATCGCGTCGCAACAGGACTTCACGCTTCGAGCGAGCGTCAAGGTCCCATCCTGATTGGGAGGATGCAATGCTCGTGCCCCCGCCGTCCCGCTTCCTAGTCAGACGGGATCGTGCCGAAACAAACTAGATGGTCTGGGACCGTAAGCTGAAGCGGCTTGCCCGATTTGAGGGTGAGGATTTGGTGGGATTATCGCTCTCCGTTGCGGAGAATCTCAGGGACACGCTAAACGCCGCAAAAAGCGCATGACAAACGCCTGAGCGCCGACTCGAAACAACAGAAGAAGGAGTCGGCCATACGCGGTTCGCCCCGTTGCTCGCGGTGCTATCCGCAACCTCAACCTACTGGTATGCGGGAGATTCAAAAAAAGTCTCAGCGCCAAACGGGGACGAGCACTAAGACCGTTGAGTCACGATGTCTAAATCCCATTAAGACCGGAAGTAACTCGGAAAAATTGCCACTTATTCCCAGTACAAATACTAACTCCCCCGAAATCTCCTTTCCGGCAGTAACTCCGCTGATAGGTTTTCGGCGCGCTCACCAAAACGCCGCCGAGAGCGCTTTGGAATGCCCCCGTCCGCGCCAGCCCCCCGGACGGGGGATTTCGCGTCATCTGAAAGACCTGGACTTTCGATTCGGAATTACCGCCCCTATGCCATTTTCAGTCTCTGCCTACGTTGACGATCATCTCGTTTCCGTGACTACCGAAACTGCGAAAGACGCATTTGCCAAAGCGGTCGAATGGCATGTCTTGAGCAAGCTCGCCGACGTTTCTATTAGCGACGGCGTCAATCGCTATTCGATTGACGAGTTTTCATCGATCCTCGCGAACGCCAGCGACCGCCCATAGTGCTTAGGCTGACCGAATTCGCGCGGCCTAGCTTGTTCCGTAGGGAACAGCGGCACGAGGATTTATCCGTCAATGTCGCAGTAGCCGAGGGCAATGGTGCATCGGGAGAAAAAGGAACTAGGAGAGCGACAAGAAATCGGATTTTCAGATTGAGACAACCGAAATGACGGGCGAGCAGCTTGACGCTGTCAGCGGCGGCGCCGGTGCCATTGCTGGCTTCGGGGTGCGGACGGACCAGCGGATTGCGTTGCAGCAACAGCTTACCGCGGCGTTTGCCCGCAACAATCCAACCGACTACTACGGCTATTTTGGCTGACAGTTGAGTTTTATGAGGAGGCCGCCCCGCTGGCGGCCTCCTTCGACGATCTGGACGCGGCTTTTGCGCGCCTTTAGAGCGTTCGCCAAATCTCATCATGGAGCGTGTTGGGCACAAAGAGGCCCGCCGCCTTCTTGATCAGCTCCAGGTATTTTTGATCCGCGAGAAGCTTCAGCCCCATAGCCTCGTACTGGGCCAAGTTCTCGTAGTTGGCAATCCAAGCCATGCGAGCAGCATTACCTCCAACCGGAACGGCTATTTTCAGATCGATGCCCGTAGTTGTTTTTACTTGGGTACTGATCTCGGAAGGTGAAAAGCACGAATGCATTGCAGTGCAATGGTGATCGCCGGGTTTGATAGATTACGCCTGTCCGAGGAAGCGACTGCCACGGACGAGGTTTTCCCTCTCGGCGGGACTCGCTTCAAGATGACTGAACTCGGGACATTCGATTGCGAGTCGATACGTTCTCTTGATGGATAACCCAGCTAAATCTTAGGTGGACAATTTTCCAAGAGTCCGACGAGTCCTGGATCGACGCACGAAATTCTCGCGTTTGTCCTGATTGCGGCTCTTGAGCGAGACCTTCAGCTTATGGGCCTTGAAAACAATACCGCCCACCGTTCGGTTCATAATTTCCGCAATTTTCGGAATGGGGTGTCGCTGCGCCAGTTTTCTAAGGTCCTGAATATCTTCGTCAGTCCAACGCTTACCCATCGACTTGCTCCGCCTCAAATACGAAACTCTGAACTCGGGAAAAAACTGGAAAGTTCCTCGTCCATTTGGAACGGCTCCGGACGTATCGAATGTAAGCCCGATGGCGGCACCCCCTCGGGGAGGCTTTCACGCCTACGTGTTGCGGTTAGCCTGTGGGGCGGGGACATTGGCCAAGATAACAATTGATAGGCTTCTACTGCATCGGCCTCTGGAATTCGAACCGCGCAACGAATGTGCTAGAGTTCTTCGATCGAGAGGGAGTTCTCTGGGAGTACGAAGGCAAAGGTCCATAATCAATTAAGCTTTTGCTATCCAGGCTTACCACCCGGGTGGACAACATCATTGAGTAACTCCGCAGAGAAGGTGGGGAACTAGGCTGGGGCGCTATTCCAATCGCCCGCCGCCCAGACATTCACCATCTGATGCGGCCCATCCCGCCGACTTCGGACGTATGAGTGTCCTAACTAGCACAGCATCCAAGGCTGTCCGCCACTTATTCCCGAAATTCTTGCGCGTCGTTGAACCTTGGCATGTCTCGCCCAGACATAGATTCAACTTGGGGGGCGCTGTTTGCATTTCTCGAAAGGGTAAGTCGAGGCGGAATTCTCATCCAGCGCACGGATAGCCCCGTAGTTCTCCGGAGGAGAACAAAGTCGCACCAATGCCAACTTGTGCGCACAGCTGAGAGCATCGTTCGCGAAAAGTTTCCGTCCAGGAACTGGTCCCGCCTGACCGAGTTTACCCTGCGGCAGCAGAAACGGGTGCTGCTATGTGGGACGATCTGCTGGCGTTGGTGGTAGGTGCCGTCTTTGTCCCGACCGTCATTGTTCTAGGCTTATTCCGGCTCGCGGCATTGAAGCGAGTGAAAGATCTACGGTCGCGCCCAGTTGAAGAATGGACGGCCTCGCAAGAACTACACCGGCCGACATAGCGAATTATCCCAATGGACGAAGCAGGAAGGCCGCCTCAATTGGCGGCCTCATTCATTACAGGCCCTTGCGGTCTGGGGACATGACCTCGCGTCGCGTGTTCCCAGCCTTTATCGATCGCATGACGGAAGATAACGCCTCGGTGAACGAAACCGATTGCCCTCCCCACGCAATCGTCCGGAAACGAAACCAGCGCAGTCTCATCGTCACAGGCAACGCAGGGGGATACTCAAAATGATTGCTCTCACAGTCACCGCCATTTTGGCCGTCTTTGCCGGAACATTTATCGCGCTCGCATCGAGCGAATTCGGCTCCGAAATAGTCCTCGCCGTTGTCAGCCTCGTATAAGGGACCCCGCTGGTAGGTGCCCCGGCGGCTCTGGTGCGCGCTCACCACGCGGATCAGATGCAACCGGCGCCCACGCCCTTCAGCACCCCGCAGGCATACCTCCCGATCGCGATGCCGCCGACGCCGTTTATGTACATGCCTAACGCGACACCGTGCTCGCCAATGTCGATACCAAGTCCACCGAGCTGCAACTTCAACCCACCCGAGACCACGTCGAGTTCTGACAAGCTCCCGTCGTTCCTGAGATTCCCTACGAAAACTCATCCCTCGGGTTGCGCCTCTCATCCTTTGTCCGCCCTATCGCAGCTTTGAGGTCATCCAACTCGATGAACGTATCCGCCTGCCGACGCAATTCGTCAGCGACCATCGGAGGTTTCGTCCGCATGCTGGATACGACTGTGACGCGAGGACCGACGCGCTGTATTGCTTCCACAAGGCGACGAAAATCGCCGTCCCCGGAAAACAATAATAGGTGGTCTAAGGACTTCGCAATCTCGAGCGCATCGACTGCGAGCTCAACTCCAATATTGCGCTTGTATTTCCGCCGGCCCTGAACATCACCAAACTCTTTGACCGGTGTCGTACGCACTGCGAAACCGTTATAATCGAGCCAATCGATGAGTGGCCGGGCCGTTTCAAATTCTTCAGCGATGATCGTATAGTAATAAGCACGCACAAGCACGCCGCGCGTCCTGAACTCGGCGAGAAGCCTTTTGAAATCAATGCTGAAGTCCAAGGCTTTCGCCGTGTAGTGGAGGTTCAGGCCGTCGACAAAGAGCGCCAGTTTTTCGGACATCACCCCAAGCTCCCTTGATGCCGATAGGACTGCGGCGCATTACCAAGTTGCCGACACGGTGGCGAGCTTTGCTGCTTATGTCGCTTTGAGTGCATTTGTGGAAATCGCCCCAGTTTTATCACTGGGCCAGCGAGCTGCTGAATGCAATTCATATCCGGGCCGCTGCGGTCAGCCCGATGGAGTACCCTCCAGTGGGCACAATGAAATACAGCGGAGCGAAATCCAAAATGGTCCAAACCTATATAACTGAGTGTTACTCAACTTTGCGAGCTATGCTCGGTGCTTGACGTGTAAGAGCCGAGCATACCGAGCAACCGCAGGCGGCCTTGCGTAGCGCGCTCGCCGGCGATTTCCATTTATTCCTCACAATTGAGTCCATCCCGCCCTTTAACCGCCAGAATCCATACTGAGGCTACCCGCTGATACCGGTCTAGGGCAGCGATCTGGCTTGCGATTGTATGTCTAGCGCTGCTCAGCGCCTTGACGGTCGGCAAGGCGGTTTGGACGCCTGCCGGCCTCGCGGCCGCTCAGGTATCACCAGACGCATCGACGGTCGGCGTTGCTGACGCTGAACACGCGCTCAGCAAGGCGGATCGACTTGAGATCAACTCCGTGCGTGAGGAAACCCCGCCTCAAGCTGTCTTGCAGTCAATCGAGCCAACCGCCCCTGTCATAGTTCCGCCCAGCCCGCCGGTGGAAGCTAAAATCATAAGCCGACACTGGCGCGACCCTCATGCCTTTTCGCCTTCGTTCAAAGATTCGCGACGGAGCGAACTCAGAAAGACGAAAAAGAACGCTGACCGTAAACGAAATCAAGCTATCGATCGATCCAGACCACCTGATCCGGTGAAGCCATGCAGCCGGCCTGGTCCTTATGGTGATCTGTTAAGAGCTATGAATTTGTCGCCCGCTTGCGCATCGTAGGTTTCAATCTGCCATTCGCCAATCGGCTTTTCTGACGAATTATTGAGGTTGGTGCGCGCGTTACGGACTCCAGAAGGCCACCATCTGAGCTGGTTGGCTAATCGATTGCTTTTGAGCTGGTCTGGAGACCTTACCTATAGGCCCGCCCCCGGCTGGTCTGCTGATGTCTGTCACCACACGAGCATTCTCTCCATCATGCGGCCATTCTTTGAACAAGACTGGACTCAGTGTCGGCGGCTCGTCGACCTCAACCTTGGGATGACGTTGGACGGAAAATGGAAGCGCCAATGAACTCCACGCCCACTTCGATGGGAAATGTCTCCCCCGATGCCCCGGTCCCGCGCACCGATGAACGACTCGCACACGCCTACGGACAGATCACACGCGCGGGTGAAGAGCTTGCGCGTGTGAGTGAACAGGTTGCAAAAATGGAGCACGATGCCGAGCGCCCACCTTCGGCTGGACCTTCTCCGGCCGGACCTCGCCCGCAATCACCGCTTGGAAAGCTGGCGCGCCGGGCGCTCGTCGGCTTGGTGCTGGCGGCGTGCGTCGTTGTCGGTGCCCTGGTTTTGCAGTCCTCTTATGGAGCGGGAGCCAAGCTGGTTGTCGCCCGTTGGGTTCCCCAGCTCGCTTCAACATTGCCGTCGGAGAATCCGCCGGTACTCGCCCCGCAGGCGCCATCTACCCTTCAATTGGCCGCGGTGGAGGCAACACCACCGCAAGCATCGCCCTTGCCCCAAGCCGCACCGCAAGACGCCGCGCCGACAACCACTGCAGCGCTTCCTGATCAGACAGAGTTGCTGCAAACGATGGCGCGCGAACTCGCGACTCTCGAGCGAAACATCGAACAGCTCAAGGCGAACCAGCAACAAATAGTCCGCGACAGTTCAAAGGCCATTGAGGAGCTCAAGGCTAACCAGGAAGAGATGAAACGCGCACTAGCGAGGGTCTCCGAGCAGAACCCGCCCAAGACGTCACAGCCTCCCACGCAACCGACGACGACCTTGCGCAAGCCCGAGCGCACGCTTCAGTCGCCGCACGTAAGGGCGCGGCCTCGACTCCCAAGAGATTGGATCTACGACGAGGACTGGTAACCCCCGATGCAACGTCATCAAAGTCTTATGCTGAAACAGCGTTTTGATCCGATACAGCGCGCTATGCGTCGCGCGATGACCTCGTCTTTTGTAGCCACCGATCCAATCACGCTTAACGTAAGGCTCTGACATCTGCATTTGGCCGAATGACCGCTTCGCGTCCCTACACTAAAGCCCCAATGGTGCAGGCCTCCCCGATTTACAACTGGACTGGCTTTTACATCGGTGGTCACGTCGGCGGCGCGTTCGGTGGCGACAACAACATTCTGGCTCCCGGCTTCACCGGCACCAACGGCAACGACGGTGTGTTCATGGGCGGCGTGCAGGTTGGTTACGACCACCAGTTCTCACCGAACTGGGTACTCGGCCTTGAAGCGAACTACAGCTTCCTCGACACCAACAACAATCCCTTCGTCAACCGCGGATTAGGTTCGGTCACCGGCCGCCTTGGCTACACGTGGGGTCCGGCGCTGGTGTACGTCAAGGGCGGTTATGCCTGGGCTGACTCCCGCCTCACCAACGGTTTCGGCGGCGGCACCTTTTCAAACGACGGCGGCGGTCGCGACGGCTACACCGTCGGCGGCGGTCTCGAATACCTGTTCACCCAGAATTGGTCGGGCAAAATCGAATACCAGTACTACGATTTCGGTACCCGAAACGCTCTCTTCACCAGCGCTGCTGGCGTTGTCACCGCTGTCGGGTTCCGCAACGACGAGCATACGATCAAGGCCGGCCTGAACTACCGGTTCGGTTGGGGCAACGCGGCGGCTTCTCGTTACTGACGGCTTAGTAAGATGAAGATTAAGGGTCAGCCGTCAGGCTGGCCCTTTTTTTCATCCAACGCTTGGCACGCAGACGAAAAACCCCGCCGGTTAGGGCGGGGCTAAGTCGGGGTATCATTGCTTCTTAGCCCGAGTGAGGCTGCTGACACTGTAATAGCATAGGCGGCACAGTCGATCTCTTTTCTTGCATACTTGTCCCGCATACGTGCAAAGGCAAGAACTGTCTCCCCCTTGCAACATGGAGAATGTTCTGCTTCTTGGAACACTAAATGTAACTTCCGTGATCGAACGTCTTGCGGCAGCCTCGGCGTTATCGGGGCTGGAAGTCCGCATTGCACTGACATTCAATTTTCCCGGCAAGGCCGCAGCGCGCGACGCACTGTGGCCTTTTTCATTGGCCAGCAACCCGGCGCAAAAAATAACGGATTGCTAGACGTCTGCATTGCCACATTCAAAAGACTCAATGTGGTCACTCAACAAACTCAGGATCCTTCGAAGATCGGTTAGCCTTTTTGCCCTTCTGTCGATGAAACAAGACGCCGATCTGGTCTCCATTTACCCATTTGAGCGAGCAGCGCCGATAAGCGAGACCGGTGGAGGAAAGCAGAAGGAAAAACTCCTTCAGCTGTAAGCCTTCAATCGAGACATTCACCGTCAATGTCGCGTCCCCGTCGGATACATCACTGATCACGCAGTCCCGGCGCCAGGTGCCGTCAATGGCCATCATGTGCGCGTTCAGCCCGTGTTCGAACTTCACCCGACGTTCGCTTTCCTTTGGTGTTCCCATTCCACTCTCCGGCCAGCCTATTGCCATTTTTTCCCGAGGATGACGCAAAGGAATTAAGGCCGTCTAAGCGCTTACCTGCCTCTCTGCGCACGAGCTAAGTATACTTTTGAACATAAACGTCGCCCGTCTTATCCGGCATATCCCGCCCGGGAACGAATCTCCTGGGGCGCGCTTGAATCCCGGTTCTGTTCGTGGAGTTGGTTTATGCGTACGTCCAATTGGACACCGTCGATCGTGCCCAATGGCAACGACGAGACGGTCTATCTGGTGGCCGATGATTTTGGCAAAATCGGCCGCGCCTGGCGCGAGACCGACTATGAGACCCCCGACCTCGAGACGGTCATCCAGGATTTGCTCACGGGGCAATACAGCAACCCGATCCGCGTTGTCGCCTTCAACACCGCCGAGCGCTGGTCGGAGGACGTTTCCGAGGACACCGCCCATGAGCTGCGCCGGCGCTGCGATCTGCAGGGGCGCGATATCCCGTTCTTCCTGCAAGGCTTCACCGACCGCTTCGAACGCTACCGCGACGTGCAGCTGCCGCTGCCGATACACTTGGTTTGACCGGTGGCCTTTCAGCGCAAGAAACCAGCGGCGATCGGCGTCAAGGCGCCCTTCCCCGGATTCATCGAGCCAGCGCTGGCGACCTCGATCGACAATGTGCCCAATGGCGAACGCTGGATTCACGAAATCAAGTTCGACGGCTACCGCGTCCAGGTCCACCTCGCCAACGAAGCGATAAAGGTCTACACCCGGCGCGGCAACGTCTGGACCAACCGGTTCAGAAAGATCGCCGACGACGCCTGGCACATCAGCGCCGGGTCCGCGATCATCGACGGCGAGGTCGTGGTGCCGGCCGCCGACGGCACCACCGACTTTTCCGTTCTGCAGAACGAACTGAAGGGCAAATCGACCCGCATCGTGCTGGTCGCCTTCGACCTGCTCTATCTCAACGGTTACGACCTACGAAAGCTGCCGCTGATGGAGCGCAAGGCGCACCTCAAGAAGCTGATCGCCGCCACCGACATCCAGTTCAGCGAAAGCTTCGAGACCGACGGCCGCGAGATCTACAAGCACGCCTGCAAGGTCGGGCTGGAAGGCGTGGTCTCCAAGGTGCGCGACAGCGGCTATGCGTCCGGCCGCGGTAACAACTGGGTCAAGAGGACCTGCGCTCAGCGCGAGACATTGACGATCGCCGGCTTCGCCCTCGACGGCAGCGACTGGGACGGCATCTATGTCGGTCGGCGCAAGGGCAACGACCTGATCTACGCCGGCAAGGTCGACCATGGTTTCGACAAGAAGTCCGCTGCCGAACTGCGCAAGCGCCTGACGCCGCTGATCCGCAAAACCCAGCCCTACGCCAGGAAAATCGCGCACAGGGGCATCTGGGTCGAACCCGAATTGCTTGCCGAGATTGAGTATCGCGCCAAGTCCGCCGAAGGCAAGGTCCGGCACCCGTTCTTCAAGGGGCTGCGGGAAAATCTTTAGCCCACGTCATCCGAACTCAATCAACAAACGGAACGACGGAAGCCGCATACCGGGCGGAGACGTACCCCATTCCAAACGGCCTCTTTCGGCAGGGTCTTTTGATTTGGCCCCCTCCGGGCTGCCTTAGGAACTAGCAGCCCCTCACTTTGTTTTGTCGAACAAGCATTCCAACTCGTGAGAGAAAAATGAAGCGGATTTTAATCGTGCTTACCTGCCTCGTCATGGCAGCGCCTGTGCTCGCACAGTCGGTTGGAGAAAAAACGGGCGTCAACTCTGCGCAGGGCATTAGCCCGTCCACCCCCGACTTCGTCAAACAAGTCGCCATTTCGGACATGTTCGAAATTGAATCGAACAAGATAGGCGAGAACAAGGGCAACGCAGCCCAAAAGTCATTCGCCGCCGAAATGGTCAGAGATCACACCAAAACGTCGGCCGAGTTGAAATCGCTTGTTTCGAGCGGAAAGGTAACGGCGGAACTACCGGCGGCTGTCGACAGCTCTCACCAGAGCAAGCTCGATAAACTCAAAGCAAAAACCGGCGATGACTTTGTCGCCGAATTCAATTCGATACAGGTCAGTGCTCATAAGGACGCGGTGTCGCTATTCGAACGATACGCAAATGGTGGTGATAACGCCGAGCTGAAGGCCTGGGCCGGCAAGACGCTGCCGCATCTTCGTCATCACCTCGAGATGGCGCAAAAGCTTGACGACAAGAAGTGAGTGCCGCCTTCGGTGGCGTGAAGCGTAGGGCCGGCAGATGGTCAAGACAGGATCATGGAGCGAAGACGAGGACCGGCGGCTGCTGGAATTGCGGGATGCCGGCCGTACTTCCGTTTCGATCGCCAACGCGCTGAAGCGCACGGTCGGCGCTGTCGACAACCGCCTTTGGTTATTGCGGTCCCGTGAAAGAGCGGATGCTAAAGCCACCTCCGATGGTTAAAACGTATGGCGAGCCGGGGCGGTAGGTCCCCATTCTTTAGAGAATCCGTTCTGTACGGCGTCGGTTATCACGACATAACAAGTATGTCGGCAATTCCAATGGTTGAGGTCTGACGCACCATCACAAATCGTAAGATAATGAAAAGCGACAGGTACATTACTGTGCCCCGCAACATCATCTCCGCCACCGAATGAGTCGGAATTATTAGCTCGGCCCCTTCGATTTGGAGTAACTTGTCCACGGCGTCCTCGCAGTAGCGACGTTGCACCAGAGAAGGGTCCGTCATCACTCGTGCGCACTGTCCTTTGCCGCCATATACGAGGTTGCTATGGTAAGCAGGTGCACAGCCGCAGTCTCCTAGTTTCTGCATCTCTCCATCGACAGTATAGGCGGCGGAGGCACGACGGTATGCAATGGCGACCGTCGCGTAAGCATCAGTGATCGATGCGGCTAACTGATCTTTGTCATCGATTGACTGGCGTTCACGCACCCTAACCACCTTGAGGGCTATTTTAGCGGAGGCTTGAGCGAGTCGAACACCTTCCAACTCCGCGTCAGAAATATCAGGCTGGCATCCTGCAGCTGCTCCAGCGACCAATTCATATATTGCTGCTTTCGATGGGCCGTCCGCAGACAGGTAATTCTTCAACAGGCGCCGAGCCCTGACTTCAAGGTGTTTACAATCCTTCCGGATCTTCTCTCGCTGCCTGTTTGGCTTGAACCAACTAAACACCGTTGTCTCTAGCCCTTCTTCACCGGCCTTGGAGGCGTGGGATTACTTACCGGGTTTCAACGATTTTGCGGCATCGAGGTGTTTCCGTAACGTATCGATTTGACCTGAAGCATATTCGCCGGCTGAATCCTTAAGCTTGGACGCCTTCGTGTATTCGGCGATATCTTTCTGATGGTCGGCAACCATGTGAGTGGCGAACATTTTGTCAAAAGCCGAACCGGACATTTTTGCCATCTTGTCATAGTCGGCCTTCTGCTTCGCATTTGGTCCGGTTGGTGGATTCACCCCCAGGCCCTTGGCAGCATCCAAAGCTTTCTGATTGGCGGCGGCGTGGTCTGCGGAAAGCATTTTGCCATACGCCTTGACGTCATCGCTTTGCCCATTCTTCTGTGCAAGATCTCCCATGCTAACTTCGGCGAAATTGCCCTCGATTGCCTTCTTGAGGAATGTCTGGCTCGGCTTGTCTTTTGCATGGGCGTTGGCAAACGAGATTGCCAACAGGAGAGTTGCTGTTCCAAGGGACGATAAGATTCTCTTCATAGATGTTCTCCCGCAGATTTATTTCCTGAAACGCTCCAGTAATCGAAGAGGTTCCAAATCGGGAGAAATGGCACAAACCTTTCGTTGATGTCTCCCGCTTCCGATACCGACGCCTTCCCAGTGAGAGGCTGCTCACTTTCCCGGGCGGCGGTCATCCTTACGGCGCAGTCGAATCCGCTACAAAGACCGGGGCCCGGCAACTGAACAAGCGCACCGCTGTCAACGCTGCGGCCGGGTTTCAGTAGCCAAGCAGCAGCGCTCCAAAATTTGAACCAAGCAATGAGAGGAGGAAAAAGAAGAACATGAAAAGCAAAATGACCCTAAAGCAGCCACCTGCTATCCTCGGGGTAGTGGGGACATAAGTGTAATCGGATGAATCCGGCACTCTGGGGCCGTAACCGGCCCCACCAAGTATACGACGCAACCTTTCTATGGCCCTTGCCCGCGCTACCAATTCATCACTTACAAGGATTTCGTCGGAATGAGTGGGTCTTGAGCCCCAAGGCCCCCGTCTCTTCGGAGATGCCGGGCTTCGAGATGGAGCATCGCTAGTCGTTGCGCTTTTTCTAGTGCCGCCGCTTCGGACGGTCCCTACGGTAGGACGGGCTGGCGACGGAGTTATAGTTACACCGTATTCAGCACCACATTGTGAGCACTTCGGGCCGTCTAGCCAACGGCCAGGATCGTGATTCTTACAGAAGTACCGAACCTGGCCCTCATGACAGGCCTCGCACACCCCGCGAACGGAATGCGAAGTGCCGCAGTTGTCGCATCGCAAGACAACGGCACTCATGATGCGTCACAAGCCTGAGGTTCGGACAAGTCTGGGTAAACTCCTCGGATCAGATGTGGTGGGATATGGAGTCGAAACACCTGAGGTAACGAATGCTCGGTATATAGAGCTACTGTCGGAAGCCGTTCATGGGAGCCCAGAAACTCTCTAGAAAGGCGCCTGGATAAGGCAACAGTAGTCAGAACGGGGTTCGCTTTGTATGCTGCGTAAAGCTGATAGCGCTCTTCAACATGGTCGTGCCCCCGCACCATGTGTGTAACAGGACGGCCCAAGAAGGCCGCAACCGAGCAGAACGCTGAAAAATCTTCATGACCGAATTGACTGCCCCGGGTAAAGCGGTTTGGTAGTTTCTTCCGGGCAGTCGGGTGGGCTCGGGCCCACACGAAGTCTGATAAGCAGGATGGAGCGTTCCAGTCTCCGGTCTCTTTGAGCGTGCAATGCAGGTCGGCCAAGGGAAAACCTCCATGCGCAACTAAAAGCCCGTCAGGAAAAAAGAGGGCTCGGGGCGCATTCGCAAAAAGGCGTATAGCTAACTTTCCAGCGCTAACAATCGCATCGTCGGACAGATTGTTATTAAGGAACTCAGAGAAGTCCGATGGAGATACATTGGACGTAAAACGGTTACCGTCGTGTCCAAGCGACTCATCATGATTTCCAGCAATCACACAAATAGTTGCACCGTGGGCCAGGATAAGCTCAAAAACACGAAGCACCACTTCCAAACCAAAACCTTCGTCGTCGAATAGATCGCCGAGAAAAATAATCCGGGAATCGGGGGATCCATACTTCGGATGGGTAAGAATCAGGGATAAGGCGGATTCAAGCGCGAGTAGATCGCCGTGAAGGTCACCGATAAACCACAGCGGGGACTGGCCCGGCTCAATTACATGAATGACTTTATCGTCCGGAAAAGCACGATGGGTATCAAATAACATCGTTTTCTCAGAAGCGCTGAGAAAGGCCTCTAATTTGCTAACAGTATCGGCGATCCGACCGCGGATGCCAGTACCAATCATGAGCTGACTTATTGCGTGCCAATCTAAATCCTCAATATCAACGACGGGAAGGAAGGGCGGGGATGCACGATGGCCTCCGTCCGGCAAATCAGGCGTTGTACCCGTCGATTCCGGTGGGTCAACCGTTGCGTACTCCGCAGTTGAAGGTGCATTCACTTTTTCGGGGTTTCGATCGACGACCGGACCGGTCACCCCGTCAGATTGTGATGCAAGGTCGGCCACCTTTTGGGGTTCGTCCTCCGAGTCGGGGCGGCCGATCACTGGCATCAGCCGCCCCGCACTGCGAGTGGCATTTTGACAACGCCCTTTGCTTCTCGGCCAACAGCGATCGAATCGCCTTGGCTGAGCACCACCGGTCCGGTAACCGCTGCTCCATTAAGCAAGGTCTCGTTGACTGTTCTTTCTAGTGGGGTCAGGACCCATTGACCTCGAGAGTTGCGGTCGAGGATACATTGCTTGTCATCCCAAAATTGAGCCTCTGGACCAAGTTGTTGCATAAGAGGCCGAGTTAGCTCCGTTCGAACGCCGATTCTCAGGGATGCGCCCTCGGCATTTTGGAGCTGCAACAAATCGGCGGTGATAGGCTCTCTTCGTTTCCTTCTATCGCTGGTTGTCGATGAGGACACGGTATCTATTGACGTCTCGCTCCGTTCCCGATTCGAATCGCTGCCGCTCAGAGCGGCACGCAATTCGGAAGCTGTTGGGCGAAGGGCAGGATCGGAAGAAAGAGAGCGGTGGATCGCCAAACTTACGGACGAATTTTGGGCTGGTAGCGGCATGGTCCCCACCAGCGGCAGAGGCTTAGCCTCATCCCCCAGTACCATTTTGGCATATTGGCCCTGGTCTTCGCTCCAGTAAGGATGCCTACCCGCTAGCAGTTCTGAAAGAATTAGGCCACAGGTGAAAATATCTGATCGGACATCGGGCACTCGACGACGGGTGAGGTGCTCGGGAGAGCGGTAGTTATCGCTTCCGATGTATCCTTGATGACCGTGCCACGGCGCTCGATGGTCGGTCAGTAACGAGAAATCCATGTCAATAAGCTTGAGCTGATAGCCTGCTTTGATAGTTGGATCACGGATCAAGTAAATATTAGCTGGCTTAAGATCAGCATGCGCAATGCTAGATTGGTGCAGCGCTTCAATTCCGGCCATCAAGACTTTAGCCCATGTAACATGCCGAGACCACACTGCTGGATTTTGGGTCGGAGCTACCTTTGCTTTTCGGTGTTCATCGGCTTCGGCATCGAATATTTTTTGTAGATCGTCCCCATTCTTCACGAACTCAAAAGCCTGAAAATAGCAACGGCCGCCCCAGATTTCCTCAAAGGCATCCAGCTGGCCAACTGCGAAGCGAGCCGCCTTCCCCTTCTTCACCCGTGCTGAGAGCTCGCGCTGATATTCAACAAACGAATTGTACCAAACCACGGTTGGTGCAGGCGATTTGTACTGCTTAAAGAATACTAACTCCCCGGAGGGCGAAACCGCGCCATACGAGATGGCCATCATGCCAGGTCCGAAGACCTTCGTGATGCGGTAACCTCGGATGACGTCACCGACTTTCAGCTTTTTTGCCATAACAGGGCACTCTCTTCTTCAGAGGGCCACAGTTTCCGCTGATCGAGACACGCTCGCAGCGAGCTGTTTCAAGGTCGTTCGAAAACTTACAGGATCGGATGTAAATTTCTTCAAAGCCTCCTGCGGACTCAATCCCTCGTACTCTACGACTTCCCACTCCGACTTATCGATCTGACTAAGGCGGTCGTATCCCTCAAAATTGGGAGCGAACAAACTCAGAATGATCCGGTTGGCCATTATGACGTTTGCGACATCTTGCAAGGAGCCGCCCTTTGCCTCCTGGATGCTCATTGTCTCCTTGAACGATGCGTCCGTGAAGACGATGATTACACGTGCCGCATCGCTTCTATACCGCCACTTGGTCGGGTCTTCGGTCTGGGAACCTTTTGGACTGGCTTCCATCGAAGCAGCCTTGTACAGAGCATCAAGAAGCGATTCAGGCTCGTCACCCCCTCCCTCTGCTTTCAAAGCAGCTAATTGCGCCTTCAGCTGGCTAGTATCCCGCACAAAAGGTGCGTCCACGATCCATTGAATTCCTTCCGATTGAGCCGCCTCGACGTCACGATAACCCACCACCTTTCCTCGCCAGTCTCGGATCGGTGGAGCGTTATTCGCTTCTCCTTTGCTCAAAGAGTCGATGAAAGCTTCGATGTTTGTCCGCAGCGCATCAATGCAAGGAGCCATACTGCCGCTGATATCAACCATAAACACGATATCAGCCACGCCCTTTGTCTTCGCCTTTGCGGGAGGTGCTGACGTGGTCAAACTGGGTTCGTCCAAACTCGAAGCAGATTCCATCGTTGCTTTCGGTTCAGTGTTTTCTGTCGTTTCCTTGCCGTCCAAACCAGTCGGGTTATCGGGATGCTCAGCTGAGGTCATGATGACTCCTTAAGCGAACGAGGTGCGCGAGTACAAGAAACAAGGCAACGTAGGCAAAGTTCCACCGGCTCATACGCCACCGGGCGAGGCTACTTGGCATTCCAAAGGACCGTTCGCCCGTGGCGTGGCCAAACGCGAGGCAAGCACATCTGATGGATAGTTCTCCCGGGAAGGTCCGCCCAAGCTGGTAGTGACGCTAATCAGTCCGCAATTGGTGTTTGGCGGCCTTCTTCGGGTGTGCACGATGGCTCGCGTTAGCTCGGTAATAGGGATGCGAGCAAGTTATGCGCTTTGGGCTCCCGGAGGAACTTTCATAACCGCTACGGTTATCTCCGATACTTCCTTGCGTACTTTGAACGAGATAAATGACCGCCTCTCTTAAAGAGATGAATAGGTATTTCGAGATGATCCATCGGCGAGTGCCGACCAGGGTCTCTCAGTTCATTCGCTGGTTGCGCAAACCGTCGTCATTCGCCGCTCGGCTAGCGGTGGCTTTACTGTTCATTCTCGGGGGCGTCTTTAGCTTCTTACCTGTGTTGGGTGTCTGGATGCTGCCCCTTGGCCTACTCTTGATCGCTCAGGATATCCCCTTTTTGCAAAAGCCTCTCGTTAGTTGCTTGGTGTGGATTGAGAAGAAATGGGAACTGCTAAGGTTGAAATGGCAAAATCGGTGAGAGCTAGTTACTGAGCGGGCGAAAGCAGCCAATCCTTCCGTTCTTCAGCCATACCGCTTGCCACCGACTTGGCGGCTCTCAGGGGGCTGGTGTGCGGACGGTGATTCTCAAACACAAGCCGAAACGGCCCCAGTGGCGGGGCAGCGACTGAGGCCATCTTTGGATGCAATGTGGGGGACGTTGCATACGGCATTGTCGAACAAAGCAACCTTCGCAACAAGCGTTGCACGTTTGCAGAATTAATGCCAAGTACTCGCGGCATCGAACCGGCGTCATTCTACGCCGAGGAATTGGTTCAAATCAATCTGCAGGTCTTTAGCAGCATCGCACTTATCTCAAGACGGAGCACGCCATCCTCAGTTGAAATATCTAGAACACCCGCCGACGGGTCGCTTGAGGACTTATGCAGCGCGGTATCCAACATGCGCAAAGGAACGTCAGCGCGGACATAGCCCTGTAACGGCTTGTTCATTGCATCCTCCTAAGAGACTGCCCCACGAATAATGCGGCTCCTCGCCTGTTCTGCAACGCTCGGGCCAGCATTTCCATTCAACCGCGCTTCAAATATGCAGCGCTCTCGCGGATTGAGGACTTCCATGGCGCCGGCAAGCGCCTGACGCCGCTGTTTGGCTTCCTCCTGCGCGTACACGGCTTCGGGACTGGATGCCGGGTCGACGAGCCAGTCCTGCATTTCGCCCGCCTCGTCTGCACGCACCAGAGTGTTGAGCGACACGTCGCTGCCAAGGCGCCGGTTCATTTCGACGACGTTGTTCTCCTGCACGGCGAGCCTCTTGGTGATCATCGCGGTGTGCTCCGGACGAAGGTCGCCTTCCTCTAGTGCCGAGATTTCCGCTTTTGTCCTCCGAAGCTTGAAAACAGTTTCTTCTGGGCGGCGCTGGTTCCCATTTTTACCAGCGACCACGAACGCAGGATGTATTCCTGTATCGAAGCCTTGATCCACCACATCGCATAGGTCGCGAGCCGGAAGCCGCGCTCGGGCTCGAAGCGCTTCACGGCCTGCATGAGGCCCACGTTTCCCTCCGAAATGATGTCCGCAATCGGGAGCCCGTAGCCCCGATAACGCATGGCGATCTTGGCGACGAGCCGCAGATGGCTGGTGACGAGATGATAGGCTGCTTCACGGTCGCCATGGTCGCGCCGGCGCCTCGCATAGGCCGAATCCTGGTCCGGCCGCAACATGGGAAACTTGCGGATTTCCGCAAGATAAAGCGTCAACCCGGCGTCGAGCGACAGCATCGGAACAAATGCGGTGCCTCCCATTGTTCACCTCCTCGTCTCTATTCGACAGCTCGTATCCAGCGTTTTCGTACCCAAATTTGAGACCTAATTTGGCGCACGGTCCCCGTTGATGGATGACGTTACGACCGAGGGCGGCGGCGTGTACGTTTGCGGTGGATCGGGCGCCCACACAAAGTAGAGTTCGCCCGCTATCAGCATGACGGCAGCGATCGCCACGGCAAACATGCCCAGCACCAGATCGTACGGGTCATCCATCGCTTTTGAAATCTTGCGGTTCTATTCGAACCTAAGGGCATCCGCAGCACGACGAGAACGTCTGACGGTGACAGGGATGCCTCGCGGACCGTTGGACTGCACATGGCGTAAACGGACCGAACTACCCCTCTCGCCGCTCCATGCCTTCGCGTCCTGCTGCAACCGGCTCGCCCAGATTGCTGGCATTATGCGATCTCAGGCCCAGCCTACACTAGCATTTGGAAGGTCTGGCAGCTGCCCCGGCGAGCCGTTCGCTCGGCACAGACGATGCCCGCATTCGCAAGCGCTATTGGGTGCCTGACGCCGGCCTTCCATGCATTCGAGATCGCGGTAGCGACCAACATTTCAGGATTTGGAAATCTGTCGATCAATCCAGTTCCGTAGACGTAGCCCATCGCGATATCCATAGCTCGGCCCAGGTCTGGGTGGTTTTCCGTAATAGGAAAGTGCGCAGCGTACATACGGTCCTCACACTAGCTGCCTTAAGAACTTCATATGACCTCATGCGTTCCTAATCCGATGTCTTGGTTGCGCGAGTATCTCCACGACAGAGGCCACGGCACCCGGGCCAACCGATTGCGTCTGGTTGCCTGCTCTTAAAATAATAGGAACACGAGCAGCGGCCGTGTATTCTCGTATCAGCCGTCTCGTTTAGCCAGCAGACGGTCCTCGGCCGGGCGGTCCGTTTGACACCATGCAAGCGGGCCGTCCGGTTTCAATCAACCTACGGAATGGCTGAGTGGTAGACTAGATACCTCTTAAGCTTAGCGAGACGCACAACTCGCGCTGTCGGTGTGCTCCTCGTAAGCAGCGAGTATGCGTCGCTTGTCGAGGCGGCACTTAGGCGTTCAGATGATGACGATCGCGGGCGCGATCTACACTACTTAATTGCTCGGATCATAGGTAACACGGCATCAGATCCACAAGACGACCTGGAGGCCTGCCATTGCTCAAATTAAGCCAGGAGCCTGACAAACGCAGAAACCGCCCGAAAACCTTCGTGTTGAATGAATTTCTTGGGGACATACCCCTCCCCCGCCAATGCCGCCAGAAGGGAAAATGAGCTACGCTCCCGATTCTGGAGGACACCATGGACACCGAAAAGCCAGAAGAGAAGAAGCCCATCATCGAGCAGACGACTGACGTGCTGGCGACGGCGGCCGGAACGCTCGCAGAGACTGCCGTTAAGTCGACTGCCAAGACCGCAACCAAAGCAGTGGCCAAGCGCATTCCCAAATCGGTAAAGAAGGCAGCCAAGAAGGTTGCAAAGGCCGCAAAGGCGAAAAAGTCCGCCAAGAAGTCTGCGAAAAAGGTCGCCAAGAAATCCGCGAAGAAGTCTGCCAAAAAGCCGCCGAGAAAAGCAGCCAAAATGTCGGCTAAGCGTGCGAAGAAGTCCGCCAAGAAAAGCAAGAGGGCTACTAAGAAGAAATCAAAGCGATAAAGTATAAAATTCTCAAAACAGAGCGCAGTGGCCGATGGCTTGACCACTATTTCTGCGACGCAGGCTGGCGGCCCGCGGGGCTATGATGCCGGCAAACGCATTTATGGACGTAAGCGGCATATCGTCACCGACACCAACGGCCTTCTGCTCGGGGTCCATGTTCACCCGGCCAATGTCCAGGACTGCCATGGCGCCGTTCCATTGCTCGAACGATTGCGCAGCCGCCGGCAATTGAGGCTTCGACTCGACTGACATTACTTTCTGACTCTAGATCGCCCGCGGCCACGATGGTCGGTGAACGGCTGACGCTAAATTGCTCGACTGTTCGCGATCAGCACTTGGCCGTCGCCGGCGGCCTGGGGGCTGGGCGCGCGCTGGTCGGCCTTAAGGGCGAACTGATCGGCATCAATTCGGCGATCATCTCTCCCGGCGGCGGCAACGTCGGAATCGGGTTTGCGATCCCCATCAACATGGCGCGGCGCGTGATGGATCAGATCGTCGAGAAATGCCGCGTCGATCGCGGCCGGATCGGCATTTCCCTGCAGGACATGCATCCTGCTTCCGACGGTGGCCGCAGCGAGGGCGCTAGGATCGCGGAGGTTGGCTTTGGATCGCCAGCGGAAGCCGCAGGCTTGCACAAAGGCGATATCGTGAGGAAGGCCGACGATCGCCCGATCCGCAGCGCGGCGCAATTAATGAACAGGATCGGCCTCGCGTTATTGGCGACTAGGTAAAGCTGACGACCGAACGGGCCGGCGTCGCCCACACCGCGACCGTCGCCGTGGGTCCCGCGGCCAAACCATCATCAACGTCTACGAGAAGGAAACGGCCCTTGTTAAGTCCGTAAAGTGAGCGCAGCCAGTGAACAGCTAGCCCGGCTCCTTCCCACTGGAACGTCCCGCGAACGCTAGCGGCAATTAGTCCCAGAAGAAGCTACGACGGTCGACTGTTATCAACGAGCGGCAACACATTGGTCACTGAACGGCTGAGGTGAGACAAGCTTGCTGAGCATTGTTTCCGAACAAACCTCTTTGGAGGAGGCATTCCTGCTCGCCCTTTAGCAGCTCTTGATATGTCTAACATGATCACTGGCCATTCGTTGAGCCGAAAAACGCCGTTCGAACTCGTGCCGGATTCTCCGTCGATCCAAAGTTAGAACGTGGTGTAATTTCTCGATCGCCTCGTCCTTTGATTGAACTACGATACCCGTCTTGCCGTCCTCCACGATCTCCGATACCGAGCCTCGATTAAAAGCCAGAACGGGAGTGCCGCACGCCATTGCCTCTATCATCACCAGGCCAAACGGCTCCGGCCAATCAATCGGAAAAAGCAGGCCGTAAGCCTGACCCAAAAATTCCGCTTTCTGTTGTTCGTTGATTTCTCCAATGAATTCGATATCCGGTTGATCCAGCAAGGGCGCGATTCGTTCGCGAAAGTTGTTCGTCCACCCGATCGATTTTGGCCGCAATTTTGAGTGGCACACCGGCAGATCGTGCGATTTGAATAGCGGCTTCCGGACCCTTTTCCGGAGCAATGCGACCAGAAAAGCAAGATAGCCGCCCTGCGGTCGTAGGGTTGCCTTAAGATTTGTCGCTGGGATCCCGTGGTAGATTGTAGCGGCGAAGTTTGCGTTCGAAATCGGAATCCGCTGGCTATCGGAAATGGAGACCAAACGCATCTCATCAAAACACGTGTAGATGGGCTTGTTGTCAGGGAGATCCTGCCTTCCGTGTAGTGTGGTCAGGACTCGCGAGGACATTTCGCGGAAAAGTGGAAAGTGCAAATAGTCGAGGTGGAAGTGGAGAACATCGAATTGGTGTGCCTGGCGCCGGACCCGGTCGAGCATGAGCCTGTAGTACGGAATGACATCACAGACTTTAGGGTCCAGCCGAAGGGCCGTCGGAACGCAGCCCACCAATTTCGCCGAGGTCACAGAATCTCCACTGGCGAATAACGTAACCTCGTGACCTAATCTGACCAACTCTTCCGTAAGGTAGGAAACGATCCGTTCAGTCCCGCCGTAGAGCATTGGGGGCACGCTCTCCATCAGCGGGGCAATCTGAGCGATCCTCATCTCCTTTTTCACCCATGTTTAAACACTTGATGTCTAGCAACTCATCGAACGCTCAATGTTGCCATATGTTCCTAATTGTCGCGCCGATCCGAGTCCAATTTCATGACTAAGCCTTCGTTGCCACGTAAATCGAAACTGGCGCTCACCTCTTCCCCCTCGCGGTCTGCAAATGCAGATAAAAGAACGCGGCCAGATACTCTCTCCTCAGGAAATGAGACCGCGATAGGCTCAGGCCCCATGTTGAGGGCTATCAACACTCGCTCCTTCCGCAGCTCACGATAGAACAGCAGCAGTTCGCCGCTGGCCATGAGGGGCTTATACGAGCCCTCTGCAAGAGCAACGTGCTTGCGCCGGAGATCGATCAGCCGACGGTAGAGCCAATAGAGCGATCCCTTATCCTTGCTCAAACTGTTCACATTTACCTCGCGAAAGTCATCAGCAATTGGCAACCATGGGTCAGCTTCCGAAAAACCCGCGGATTTCGTGCCGTCCCATTGCATCGGGGTGCGGCACCCGTCGCGACCAATACCGATGCCTGGAACGTTCTTTTCGAACGGGTCCCGAACCTGTTCCGGCAGAATTGCCGCCTGCTGCATGCCAATTTCATCACCATAGTAGAGGGTCGGTGTCCCGCGCAAAGTCATCAGAAGCATTGCGGCCACTCGCACCTGGTTCGGCCCCACTCGAGTTGCGAGGCGAGGTCGATCGTGATTGCCCAGAACCCAATTCGGCCACCCGCCCGACGGAAGAGCGGCCTCATACTCATCGATTAGCTGTGCGAGTGATCGGGCTTCCCATTTGGCGGTGAGGAGCGCAAAGTTATAGGGAAAGTGGACGCCCTTCAGATCTCGGCCGTAATAGGCGACAAGACGCTCGATCGGAAGATAAATTTCCCCGAGCAACACTCGATCGGGAAATTCATCTAGAACTCGTCGCATCCCGGTAATCGCCTCGTGAACCTCGGGTAAATCTGCCGTATAGAACGGTATCAGCGCATCTCGGGGTAGCCCGCCCGGCTGGAAAAGGGGGTTCAGGGGATTGTCGCGGAACTGATCGTCTTTAATTAGATACCACACGGCATCCACACGAAAGCCATCGACGCCTCGCCCGAGCCAAAACCGCATGACGTCATGCATGGCGTCGCGAACGGCAGGATTGCGCCAGTTTAAGTCTGGCTGGGCAGACAGAAACGTATGGTAATAATACTGATTAGTGTTCGGATCGAATGCCCACGCGCTTCCCCCAAACTCTGAAAGCCAATTGTTCGGAGGCCCTCCGTCTGCAGCCGGATCACGCCAGATATACCAATCGCGTTTCGGGTTATTGCGAGATGATTTGCTATCAACAAACCAGGAATGCTTATCCGATGTGTGATTGGGAACGAGGTCCAGAATGAGCTTGAGCTGATGGCGGTGGGCTGCGTCTATAAGGCTATCGAGGTCCGCTAAATTTCCGAATAGTGGATCGACATCGGTGTAATCAGCTATGTCGTAGCCGAAGTCTGCCATAGGCGACGTAAAGATCGGAGACAACCAAATGGCATCGACACCCAGTTCTTCTAGATAAGGCAACCGATGTAAAATTCCCCGCAGGTCTCCTACGCCGTCGTGGTTGCTGTCTTGAAATGAACGGGGATAGATCTGATAGATGACCCCAGTCTGCCACCAATTCGCGCTTTCTCCCGCCATCTTGAACCCCTACCTTTTTAAGCTTTGAACGTCTCGGGTTTAGCAACGCGCCGGTAAATCCAGCGTTCCTACCGTTGATGCGCGCTCTGCCGGGCAAGGGCCTTGGAACGCCCCACCTCGCTAAGCGTTGCGCCGGTTGGAGGAAGCTGCAATGGACGGTCCTATTAGTCCTCGATCAGTCGCCGGAAGCGCGGGCGATGAGTTGCCGGCCTATATGTCAAATGGCGTCGTAGGCCTGAAGGTTCGTGACAATCCACTGGCTCCTGGCATGGCGCTGCTCAGTGGGTTCTCCGGTGAGCATCCCGAAAGAAAAATAGAGGCTGCCGCATTCGCTCCCTATCCGCTTGCCGGCGACATCTGCGTAGATGGAGTGTGGATGTCGGACACACCTCAAGGCGTTCGCATTGTCGACCAAGCTTACGATTTTTCGACCGCCGAATTGATCACCCGATTGAATTTTAAAGTCGGGGAGCTCCAGGCAAAAATCGTCGTGACGTCGTTCTGTAGCCGAGAGCAGCCCACTGTAGTGTGCCAAGAGATTGCCATTGATATCGATGCCGCCTCGGACCTTAAAGTTCGCGGAAGGATAGACCTGTCCAGTATTGAAGGACGCCCTCTGCGATACAATCGCGACACGCCCGGAGAAGCCAAACCTTCATGCGACGGGTCGCTGCTGTGGGAAAGCGCGGGCGCGATTTCGAAATGCGGACTAGCGTACGTAACCGAGCTCGTTGGCAACGATGCAAAAGCGCAACGACCGCCATTGGATGGTGACGGTTTGAGAAGCGAGTATGCGTGGCGCGCTCGCCGCGGGCGTCAATACAAACTCCGTCAGCTAGTGAGTTTGGTTCCTAGCGCACTCCATAGTCAGCCAGATTACCAGGCCGCAAGATTGATTGCCATGGCGGCCAACATCGGCTTTGACGCGATCAGGAAAAATAACAGGGCTCGCTGGGCCGAACTATGGAAGAGCCGAATTCGATTGGTGGGCGCAGAGAAGCGATGGCAAGCCATGGCTGATGCCGCATTCTTCTACTTGGTGTCGTCGACCCACGCCTCATCTCCCGCTTCCACATCCATGTTCGGCTTGGCGACCTGGCATGACTACCATTACTACTTTGGTCACGTGATGTGGGACATTGAAAGCTTCTGTGTTCCGCCGTTGATTTTTCTTCAGCCCGACGCGGCGCAAGGTATCCTAGACTACCGCGTACGGAGTCTGGAGTCTGCCCGCGGCAATGCACGTCTAATGGGAAGGCGCGGCCTGCAATTTCCTTGGGAAAGTGCGCCATCCACCGGCGAAGAGGCCGCCCCGATGCCTGGTTCGGCAGCTTGGCGCGAAGATCATGCTTCACTTGATATAGCTCGCGCATTTGCGCTTTTCGCAGATGTAACCGGAGACGATGGGTTCTTGAGGGACAAGGCCTGGCCTGTGCTGTCGGGCGTAGCCGAATGGGTCAAGAGCCGCGTGACGAAGCGGCGCGGCAAATATGAAATTCGTGCCTCAATGGGTATCGCCGAGCGTAAATCGCCGTCGGACAACGCAGTATTCACGAATATTTCAGCCAGAGCCGTTTTGCTAGACGCTATCTCAGCTGCGAAGCGACTAAACATACCGTTGGATCCCGCGTGGCTTGAGATCGCAACGAAGATGGTAATCCCCAAACGGGGTAAAGTAGTGATTTCTCACGATGAGTTCCGGGTTGATGAAGAAAAGGCCGCTACACCCGATCCGCTAATGGGGATCTTCCCCCTCGGAAGCGGTTTTGATGTGGAGACAGAACAAGCCACTCTCGCGTTTTATTTGAAAGTCGCAAAACGATACATTGGCAGTCCTATGTTGTCGGCCCTGTACGGCGTTTGGGCCGCCCGAACAGGCAACAGACGACTTTCCTTAGAGATGTTGGAGCGAGGCTACGGCGATTTCTGCACGGGCAGATTTATGCAAACCCTCGAATACCGTAAAGACGTATTTCCGGAGCAACCGCCCGCCGGACCATTCTTTGCAAATCTTGGCGGCTTTTTGTTGGGGTTGATTCTGGGTTTTCCGAGGATACAGCCCGGGCCCGACAATCCTCAACACTGGTGCAAAGGACCGGTGATCCTGCCCGCTGGGTGGCGTTCGATCGAAATTGATCGGATCTGGATCAGGGGGGAGCCCTGGCGCTTAGTGGCTGCTCAGGGAGAAAGCCGCGCAAGGCTCGAGCCGATCGGACGTTCTTCAATGGCTAGGACTTAAGCAAGCCGACCTGCCTTTCGCCGTGTTCTCTGCTCACACCGGAAGTCTGGTGCCATGATCGGCCACCAGTGCAAGGCAGCTTGCCCCAGAATAAACTCCTTCGACGACCCCCACGGACAACATTCCCGCGAACGCCGGTCATAGCTTCGGTGCGATCCGCGTCACCGCCCAGAGGTCGACAGCCCGTCTATCCTTGGTAACCGGTCATGTCCACGTTCCAGAGCGCAAGCCACCGGCTTCTAGTACTAACAAGACCTTCTTTGCCTACCATGCCCCAGTAACAATGTTGATATGGCAAGGCCCTAGATCGCGGATCTTAACTGCCCCGAAAGGCAGTCGAAATTTTGTTCCGGACCTCAACGCGTTCACGCGCGAGGAACGCACATCGATGACGGCACGAGTGATGTCCGCTTTGGGAAACTGAGAAGTCCAAGCGGGCCTTCGGGAGGTCGGCTTTGCCCTCGACAACGGACTTCGTCAAAGGCTGTCGGCATGTCTCAAAGGTGCCAATACCGGAAGTCGTGGCACCGCAGACTGGCATTCGATCGCCAAAGCGGACATCTCTATGCTACGGGCGGAGCCGCGCGTGCCGCAACGAGGTAGTCGACACCTGCGTATGAGAACTCCGCTACCTCTCGAAAACCACACTTGGCGTGCGCTGCGCGAGACGCCGCGTTGTCCCGGCGAATGAATGCGACGCCCTCGCGGCCCGGCAAAAGCGACTCCTGTTTGTCGAACAGCTGTGCGACCAAGCCCCGCCCACGTTCCGTGGCCGCGATGCATAATGGTCCGGAGTTATAGGCGTTCGACCCAGCCGGGTACGCACCAAATTTGGCCTTACCAAGCGGCAAATGTTGTGTTGCCTCTCTTGGGCTCGAAACAAGGAACCCGACGAGGCGATGCTCCCGCCAAGCGGTAACGATCGGCATGTCACGAATAACATCCGCGAACCATGTCGCCGGAAACTCGATTGATAGAGCACCACCCCTACTGATCTGGTTGTCCGCCTGCAACGCGAGCAATTCGGGAATGTCTTCGGCCGTTGCGGTGCGAATATCGTAAACGGGTGCCTGCTCCATCATTCTGCTTTCACTCCGGCAAACTTGACCACCTTGGCCCACTTTTCGGTGGCACCCTCGATCAGTTTGCCTAGCTGGGCAGGTGTCATTTGCACAGGCTCTATTCCAACGCTGACCAGACGAGCCCTGAACTTGGGATCTGCAACCACCGCCTTAATTTCTGTATTGAGCCTGTCGATGATATCGGAGGGTGTGCCTTTTGGCGCGCCGACAGCGAGCCAGCCGCTGCCATCATAGCCGGGCACAAACTCGTTCATAGCCGGAATTTCCGGTAGCACGTCTAAGCGTTTCGTTTCCGTCACCGCAAGTGCACGCAGCTTCCCTTCGTTGATATAGCCAATCGCCTGAGCGACTGCGGGGAACGCGACCTGAACTTGTCCGCCCAAAAGCCCCGTCATATAGCTTTCGCGATACGGGACGTGAACAAGATCAACACCCGTCATCATCTTGAATAGTTCGCCTGCGAGATGAGGGGCTGTTCCGATACCCGGAGAGGCCATGTTGATCTTGCCCGGATTAGCCTTGGCATAGGCGATGAATTCAGGGACCGTTTTTGCCGGGAGAGACTGATTTAGTATCAACAAATACGGCGTGTTGCCGATGAGGGCGACCGGCGCAATGTCGTTGACAAAATTGAACGTGGTGCTCGGATAAAGCGCGGCGCTGGCCGCGTACCCCGATAGCACCAATAGCAGCGTGTGGCCGTCTGGTGCGGCGCTGCTTACAGCTTGGGCGCCAATCAATCCGCCCGCACCTGGGCGGTTCTCAACAATGACGGGTTGACCAAACCGTTCCGACAAAGCTGGGCCGATCAAGCGGGCCGCTACATCAGGCGCGAGTCCGGGAGGAATGCCGACTATAATACGAACAGGTCGCACAGGATAATCGGCCGCTGATGCACTATATATCTGAACGGGCAGTGTAGCGGCGCTGGCAGCCAGTTGCAGAAATCGTCGACGGGGAAGCTCCATAATCTGCCTCTTTGAAATGTGGACGAATACCAAACTCAGACAGTTTATACGACTGACCGAATTGAGGCGAGCGTGCACTTCCGCTTTGGGTCTTGGCCGTGTAAAAACACCCTTCCAAGGAAGTCGGTGAGAAGCCAGGACCGGTTCGGTCTCACGCCGCGATCG
>NZ_JAFCME010000028.1 GCF_018130065.1 Bradyrhizobium sp. AUGA SZCCT0158
TGAGAGGGCGCAGGGAAGACCGGGTGCGCGCTGCACCCGCGGTCTCGTGTGCGAATAGTGCAAAGAAAGCTGCACACGAGCATACAGGGCAGCGGAGAACACCCGGCCTTCCCTGCGCAATGGCTTTACGGCTTATGCCGTGCTCTCCCCGGAGACGAGTTCTTGGTTTGACTCCGTCGCTGCCGTTCCCGCTTGCGCTTCTCCGACAGCTTGACACCTGCAACGGGTGCCAGGACCACACGGTTTTGCCGTACGCTCATCCACGCCGTCGTCGAGGCGTAAACCAGCGTCCACCGCAACCCGCCCAACGTCCGTGACGACGGCCGACGCCCTTCTGACCAGGACGGGATGGCGATAGATGCGCACTGATTTGGGTCGGCCGACAACAGAAATATTTTTGATTTACGGAAATTTTCTACTTGACACGATTTCTGAAACTCAGAACTGATTTGCCCGTCGGGTTGTTTTGTCGCACTCAACCGTCATTGCGAGGCTCGTGCCAAGCGGCGCGCCCTCAGATGCGCAATCGCGCATCGGGGAATGACGACGCAAGAGAGATGGCGACCAACACCGCTTACGTCACGCACCGCCCGGGCTGGAGCAGCTTGGCTACATCGGTCAAGACGCTGACCGGCGGCTCGCAGGCGATGGCGATTTTTCTGGGCGGGGGCTTGGTCACCGGCGGTGTCGGGGCCGGGTTGCGCGTTTCGTTGCGCGCCGCTTTGGCGACAGGCATGCGGACCAGCACCGAGGTATCGGCGACGCCGTCGTGCCGCAGCGTAATGGTCTGGGTTTGCCCGGGCGAGGCGGGAACCGATGCGCGATCGGACTTGCCGGCGCGATTGACGCCGGTTTCGGGCGCCGCAGCCGTAACCTGGCGACTGCCGATCAGGTCGTGGGCGAAGGCGAGCTGGACCGCGCCCGCGCCTAGGGTCAGGGCGATCGCGAGCGAACCGAAAATTCCCTTATGAATCTGTGACATGTTGGTGTGTCCCTCGCCCCATGGCGATCATGAACACAACACGAACCAGGCCGTGCGGGTTCGGCGGACAACCGATCACTTAACCGTGTACGAAAATATTTGAAAGCGCCTGGAACGACTCTCTGGCTTGTGAGTCTTTCCAAAAGCCGGTCATTCCCCCTGCCCCATAGACCGGTGATGTGGGGCGCGACCGTGGTGATGCCGGTCGCGCCCCGCTTTTTATCTATTTGATATTTAAGTCTTTTTGCTTGATCGCAATCCCTATCGGTTGACTTTTGGTCCCCCGGCACCCGATGGACCGTTCTAAGCCCCGTACAGCGGCCATTCGTTCGACCCATCCAACCCCTGCGCCATGACGCCGCCAGCGCATGGACGGGGCTCGCGCCACTGTGCATCGTGACGAAAAAGGCGGCCCGTTCTGGACCGCCTTTCGCCGCCATGGCCGGGGGAGTGCAAATCAACCCGGTCGGTCAGCCCGGAACGCCTTCAGCCATTCGCCCGGCTTATAGTCGTGAAGCTCAATGTCTGCGTTGGGGTCATCGGTCCAGTTTCGAATCACCATCACGCTGCGGCCGACAGCTTCGATAGTCAGCGACGGCCGCCGGTCGGCGTTCACGTCGCATAAGAACACGCCGTCATCGCTGACAAGCGGCAACATTTGCCCCCGTTCGGAATAGTCGATGCGCAAGCCGTGGTGTCTCGCCGTCACGTCACCGGGCGCATTGACCGGATTCGATTTGCCGCGCTCGCGCAAAATCTGCATCGCACGGCTGCCGGTAGAACGAACCTGATTCCATTCGTCGTCCGACATTTTGTCCGGGACCGACATTGGCGCAATCTTCGCTGTTCGTATCATCGCTTCGACTCCATCGTTGGGGTCCGCCGATATACGCCACGACCCGCACGAGCCGAACCGATATCTCACGCGGGCATCATCGCTCCGCATGACGATTCGCTTGTTAACCTTTCCACAGCCGCCGCCGGTCGCGGCGCGATGCTGTTCCGGGCGCAAGGGATGGTGTGATTCGCGAGTCTGGCGCGGCTGCGGTTTGATGGCCCATGCCATGGCGGAAAAAACCGAACTCGCGACTCCGGTATTGGTCCGGCGGGACGCCGACGACCGCGAAGGCGGCTGGCTTCAAATCTATTCTTGTCTATTGCGTCGGCCCGCCTGTCGGCGACCCTCGCGAACGTTGCTGGCATTCGTCGGTCGTGAAATTGGACGACCTGCCGGAATGGGATTGGGCTGACATACTGGCGCACCTGAAATGTACGAAGTGCGGAAGCGTCGGCTGGATCGATCCGCGTCCGAACTGGGGCGAGGTCATCGACTATGATCGCGGTGTGAGGGGGTGAACTGGGATTCCGTGTTGACCGCCGGACTGTCTAACGCAATCATAACGTGTTGAACGCTTCGCGAGTCGCGCGTTCCGCAGCCGTGTCAAGAACAAGAGAACCGCGATGGTAAAGACAGGCAATTCAATTCCCACTCTTGTGGATTTATCAGTGCGCATTCCGAAGAAACGGGAGGACGAAACCGAGGAGGAAGTTCGAGTCGAGCTTCGAGTCCACCCCGCTCAGCTTGACGGCCCCAACGATCTAGAATTTTCCGTTGGACTCAAGCGAATGACGCTCAGCATGGACCTAAGCGGAGTCGAGCCTGTGCCCGGTTCAAGATATGGCGAACCGACGAAGGATAACGTTGCCACTCACGAACGGACGCTCTCGACTGAAGTGTCAGTGGAAAGCACGGATGCAGGGGGAGGCAGCGTCAAACTGGCGATAAACCCAGAACTGACACTGAAGGCCGACACAAGTAGCGTGCTGAAAAAGAAGAGTAACGTGTCCACAACCGAACGCAAAGTTCACCATCGTGTCCGAGCGCGTGGGAATTTGCTTTGGGAGATAACTGAGCCCCCTTGGGAAGACCCGACCCTAGATTTGACATACATGAAGGACGAACCACTTTGCAAAATCGCTCCGATTGACCGCGCTAATTCCAAGTCTGTCGAAGTGAGTGCGTACGCGAAGCAAAAAGATCTTATTTTCGATTGCAAGAAATCTCCGATCCCGTTTCGAACCCCTAATCATAAAAAGCTTTTAAACATACTTCTGTCCAAAGCGCTTTCGCCTGATGAACCATTCGTCGGAGTCGTCACCTTTTCAAGATCGGCTTTGTCATTTGAAGACTGATGAATCCCTTGAAGAAAGAATTTCGGCGGCAACTCTAGAGTTGGCGGCCCGCTTCCTTTCGGTGGAGGAGACGAACTTCCATGAACAAATCAAGTTCTTAGGGCTCAATCCCAAGACCGATTTCCGACACGCGGACCTGTCCTATATGGACTTCTCGCATTCAGATTTGCGCGGATTTGATTTTACGGGCGCGGACCTGCGCGGGACCATTGGTGTCAACGTCAGGTGGGACTCGACGACCAAGCTGTTTGATGCCGAAACGGCTGACTCGTTGTTCGCGTACGCGATACAGAGGCAGGATTATTTTAGATCGAACGTTGAACAAGCTGAGCGAGTCGAGCGCCTTGCAACAGACTATTGGGCGAACACAATTATAACTATCGCCACAATGCTCGAGTCCGAAAAGGATAAAGCCGCATCGCTGCAAATTGCAAAGGCCGTCTTTGAAGACACGAAGAATTCAACTGTACGCTTTAGCATCCTTATGCATATGGGGGCCGTGACGGATTCCAGAGAAGAGCAAAAAGCTTTTATCTATAATCTACTCGCCAAGTTCGGAGACGATCCATCCGTACTGCGGCCCGCACTAAGCACGCTTCGATACCAATACTTTAATGATCTTGATGCCTTCAACATGATGGTAAAATTTCTAGACCATTCCGATAGCCAGGTTAGGTCGGCCGCAGTTTCTGGCGTGTTGTCATCATCTCACTTTTTCTCTTCGTTGAAAGAAGTATGGGACCCAATTGTGACTTCCACAAATCCGATGGCGCGCCGCGCCTTAGTCGGTAGGGTCGCACGCAGAGAACTAAGAGATAGTGCGCTCCTGCTAGAGGATGATGGAGTCGTCAACTATGTGGATTATCGCGAACCCTTGACGGCACTAAGGCTAATGTCCATGGCGCGCAGGTCGTTCAACCGGGTGACCCGGCCCGAGGCTGATCGGTTAGGGCGCCGCCTCAATTTCGATTCGCAAGTCTATGACTCTGACGAAGAGATCGAAAGAGCTAGACTCATTCGGCACTCTCTGAAGTTCATCCGCGACAAGTACAGCATTCCATTCCAAATCTACGACGGTGAATTCGTTAAGTAGCGCCGAATCGGCCGCGCTTGAACGAAACGAGGATGCAATGACGGGCGCGTGTGAACTCTGCGGTAAGACAGCGCCGTTAATGCAAAGCCATGTGCTGCCCGCCTTTGTGTTCAAATGGCTGAAAAAGAGCGGCCACATTAGATACGCCGAGACTCCAAATCGACGGACTCAAGATGGCATCAAGCAAGATTGGCTATGTCGAGATTGCGAAGATTTGTTCAATTCATTCGAAACCCCATTCGCAGGTCAAATTTTTCATCCGTATGACGCCAACCCTTCAATTCGAGTTCGGTACGGCGGATGGCTACTCAAATTCTGCGCCTCAGTATCTTGGCGCAGCCTGCTATATTTGAAGCGGGAAGGCCATCTAACTCAATTGAACGAACGCCAACTTGCGTCCGCTGATGATGCCCTTCTGACGTGGTCACGCCTCCTGCGCGGCGAGTACAAACATACGGGCGCATACGAAGTTCACTTGTTGCCACTCGGAGAGATCGAGGATAGTCGCGGCATCAATTTCCCGCCGAATATAAATCGTTACCTAGCGAGAACGGTCGATATAAACCTTGGAGCAAGCGAGTCGGTTTGTTTCACGTTTTCGAAGCTTGGCCCGTTTGCCATCTTTGGCTTCATCGAGTCGCTTTATCCGCAGCAGTGGAAGGGGACGAACGTTCTATACAAGGGTGGTTCGTTCGGGCCAGGAAAGTACACGCTTCCAATCCAGCTAGTTGATTATCTGATCGATAGGGCGGCACGCACCAAAAGCGCAATGGAAAAAATCTCGCCGATCCAACAGGAAAAAGTCGCAGAAAGTATTAGAGCCAACCCTGTCCGATTTCTGCAATCTGGACTCTTTAAGGCGATGCAGCGCGACGTTGAAATGTTCGGGTCTGACGCATTTGCAAAGTTCAATTCCGTTGATGTCGCGGATGATGAGTGAACGTTCTAACCGGCTAGCGCCAGTGTCGGCGGTCGGCCGGGTTCATCCATTCCGGCTTCGTCGCGCGCGGCTGTCCATACTCCCAAGCTTCGACGATGCGCGCGATGCGAGCGCGGCGGGGACACTCTTCCAAGTCCTTCACGACGATTTCGTTTTCATGATCCAGTTCGACCCCTGCAAACTGCGCCATGTAGTGAGCCTTGCGACACGCGCCGCCGCAATACTTCTGCCGACTGCTCTGCGCGTTCATCGGACTCGCGCATTGCATGCAGGTCAGTCGAGGCGGCTTCGGCGGCGGGCGGTCGGTGCGCGAGCGGGCAACAGCGCGATCTTTGCACAAGCGCGAGCAATAGATTTTTCTAATGTAGTTAGAATCATACAGGTCGCCACAATGCGCGCAGGTTCGTTGTCGCTTCGGCTGTTCCAGCCGCGCCGCTCGCTCGCGGCCGTTGCGCGCCTGTCGGCGTTTGGCCGACGAGTCATAAGTGCGCTGACGTTCGGTCCGACAGGCGTCCGAACACAACAGCCGGTTATGGTGCGGCGGCTCGAAGGGTATGCCGCATGTGACGCAGGGTCGGGCTGTCATCGTGCGATGCGCGCCCTTGCGACCTTGAGTCCCACGTCCAGAAGGTCGCGGATGATCGATGGACGACGGCCGGGAATGTATCCGCCCATGCGGTTTATCGCGGAAAATTGCCGACGCGTTAGTTTGGTCGTAACGTAAATTGAATCCGCGCCCAACACGTTAGGGCGTCCACCTTTGTTACGCTGCTTGCTGGACACGTTGGCCTCCTATGGTGGTTCGGGCGAGCCATGCCGCGAATGCGCCGACTTCGATTTCGTCACCATCGCAGGGCGCGCCGCGCTTGATGTACTGGCGCGTCGCGCCGGTCGTGAGTCCGAAGGCTGATGCGGCTTCGGCAAAGGGCAAGCGAACGGGGGACGGCTGACGCTTCGACATGTGAATTCCTCTCGGGTTTGATGACGGCCGCGAATGTATCGCAGTGGCGACCGGACTCAAAAGGAACGAATCAAATTGCGCGAGCGCGCATCATCGCGCCGTCGTCGCGCATCGCATCAGCGGAGTCGCGCATCATCGCGCGCCGCTCCATCGGGGAGTCCTTTCGGTTTTTGCGTTTCGGAAGCCGGGGCTTCCGAAACGCCGACGCCGCTTCATTGCGGTCGATACCAAAAGGCCGGTTCGCGAAGTTGTGGAAGCCGGGGCTTCCACAACTTAGGAAGCCAGTCGGCGTCGCCGACTATATCGACGCCGACGATTTCAGTATGGGGCGAAGCGCGGGAAAAATTCCTCTGGGTTAACGCTACACATTTCGCAGGGAAAATATTTCTCCTATGCTACGGGTCGCGTTCTGCGCTCCGTGTTTTCCCTCATAGCGTTTTTCTGCCCCCAAGGACCCGGAAATATTTCTTAACCTGCATGCCTAGAAGCTTTTTCGAATCTGCGTGCGTCGGAGATTCGATTCCTCATTATTGATTCAGTGAATCGATTCCGAGTCCGGCCATGCCTCTATGACTATGCGCTTGATGCTGGGACCACGGTGCAAGGGCATGCACTGCTAGCATCATTCGTTATTGATCGAAGTATCGTTGCGGACACTGGCCCCTAGTGCAGGGAGAGAATGAGAAATAAACCATTGGTCGATTAGGGGATATACGCAAGATTGCCCGATAGCCTGTCCAGCACGTCGGCCGGGCCATTTGTCACCAATAAGAGAACGCGCGAGCGCTCGAAGCGTCAGGCATGGGTCTGCGGGTATGCGGGGCTTGCGGGTACGATTCCAGCCTATGCGGGTATGTGATACATAATCATTCTAGATTCTATTTTGAGAAATAAAGACAGAATCACAGAGTGGAATCGAAAAGCCCGGTAGGCTGGAATCGTACCCGCAGGCCCCGCATACCCGCAAACCCTATCAGGACTCCCGGACCTGATATTTCCATGTCTTTAGGTGCGTGTCGTATCGGCCCATCAACCGCAGCCCCTCCAGTATCTTGCCGTTGCGGGCGTGCAGGTATTGGCCGAACGTCTTGGGCGTCGGTCGTCGAACCGCGTTCTCGATTGCGTCGGTCAACACGCTGTCCGAAGTGTCCTCCCCCATTTTGATTAGCTCGCTCGCCGTATGCTCTTCCCCGCCCGCATTGTCCCTGATCGCCGCCATCAACTGCCCAAGGTCGTTTTGCTCGGGGTCGTCGGTCGCGATGAACGACCGCGTCTTGCACGGGTCTGGCTCGCCTAGCCATACCAGCGCGCCGCGCACAAGGTTCGACCAATCTTCGAAGCGACCGAACGGCGTTAGCTTATCAAGGCCGGGGCGACCCGCGACGACGAACGCACGGAGCACGGTCAAGCCCGCGACGACCAAGGCAACCCGGTGTTTCGGAACCCACGTCTTCAGGTCAATCTTGAACCGGCGAGTCTCGGGCTTTTCCATCTTCGCATCCATGCGGCACAACAGCGAACGCGTTGTCATGTCGCCTTTGAACGTCAGGTTATTGCCGCTCGCCAGCATCAGCGCGTTAGTCGGGACTTCTACCTTTCGACTCTCGCCAAGGATTCGTGACTGCCACGTCGATTGCGTCAGCACGGTGCAGAGTGCGTCGCCTTCAATGGGGCGCTTCACGTTGTCGATTAACAGAATCAAATCGTTTTGCAGCAGCACGCTAAAGAGTCTCTTTTCGTCTTCCTCTTCGTTCGCGCCTTGGCTCATTGCCGTTGTTAGGCGGCCCGTGGCAATCAGCGACACAACGTCGATTGCCAGCGTCTTGCCCGTCCCCATGGTCGGCGCGCTAGTGCCATGCATCGGCGCGGAATGCAGGGTCCGCCGGACCAACGCAGTCAGCGCGGCCGACAACATAACCGACCGGCTGGCGCTTTGGCCTTTGGCATTGGTGACGAACGGAAAGCCCGCGAACGGCTCTTTAACCAGCGCGAGCGCTTCGAGCGCCTGCGCACGTGATGGCCGGTCCGGTATCTCCGGGAACTCAACGCCGCCCATGTCCAGCAGAAGTCCCGACTTCCCATCATATCCATCGCAATCAATAATGGTGCCATCCCGGCGCAGCGTCGGCGTTTCAATCACGCCGCTGATGTTGGGGACACGCCACTTGTCGCCGCGCGCCAGATAGTGCGCAGCGAACCCCATCGGCGCGGCGTATTTCGTTGGCTTGCCCTTTTTGTCCAGCTTGTGAAACGGCACATTGTCGATGACGTATTCACGCAAGCGATGCTGGTTCACTTCGCCGATTGTCAGCGACCCAGCCTTGCGCCGAATCGATTCATCGTCGGCCGAGTCTTTGTCGGCGCGGACGGGATGCACTAGACGGCCGCCCATCTGATACAGTTGCGCGCCCTGTTCAATCATGCAGGCTTCCGCGAAGTCCAGCAGAGCGGGAAGTTTCGTTTCCGTATAAGCGCGCGACTTCGGCGGCTCTTTCTCACCTTCAAGCCATCCGTCGTCGTCTTCCATCGCGTCGAATTCATCGGCCGCGCCCGGTTGGTCGTCCGGGAAGTCGTCAACGGCTTCCACCTTGTCGCGTTCGCCGAACACGGAATCAATCGCGCCCTGTCCGACTCCATGCGCCTTCAGTATGTAAATGAACGTCCCGACTCCTTTGCCGCCCGGCTTGTCGTTGCGGTAGGACTTCCAACGGGGGGCGGGGGATTTTTGAGACCCGTCGCGCGCCAGCCAATCCAGAATGTATGCTTCGGCGTCGGCGTCGGCGCAGGCTTTCTTAGCGGCCGGGGCGAAGTCTTCGAATGCGTCATTGTCCGGCACGACCTGCGCCGGGTCCAGCTTGTCAAGCAGACATGCAGCCCCTTCGGCAGTCATCTTACCGCCGCCGCTGTCGTCACCATCGCTAGGCATGTACTGGATCAACCGCAGCAACGCCTTCGGGGCTTTTCGGACTCCGTCCTCAATGCGTGGACGCCCTTCGCCATCGTCGAACGTGTAGGCTTTGCCGGTCGCATGATGCAGCGACCCGGCGGCGACGACCTGTCGGCCAATCGTCTTGAACTCAATGCCGGGGTAGTCGGGCAACGTCTCATGCGTTGGCATGTCGGCGGGTTTCTTCATGTACAGATGGAATCCACCATCGCCCCGGCCGGATATCACCTTCACGAACCTGGACTCGTCTAGCGGCGCGTCGTGGCATAGCTGCGCAAAGCTTTCGAGTCCGCCGTTGCGCGGATCAATATCCAAAACCAAATCTTCCCGGCCAAGCCGCCAGCCGACATTGGAGTTGTCTAGGACGCAGTTGTGAATCACGTTGGCGCTGACGTAGCTCTTTTCCGTCCAGCCCTTGCGGGGAAGCTTCCCGGTCGCGTTGCCCTCGCTGTCTTTAGCCAAGTAGTGGCGCAGGGGAATCAACGTCTGATCGGCCCCGTACCGTGCAAGGGTCTTGGCGTCGATTTTAGGTTCTGGCGTTCCTTTGCCTTTTCGGGCGGACCTGCTAGACATGTCGCTTCCTGACTTTGTTACTCGCCCCGACCGCGTTGACTGCGCGGCCGGGGCTTTTGTTTGCTTCATCGTCGGGGAGACGCTGCCGGTAGATTCCTTTAGCCGAACATTTCGAACAGTTCTTCGCGATCATCGCGCCGGGCGCGGTCCTGCGCGTCAGCACGACGCCAGTATTCCAGCGCGGCGGCGTTCCAATCGTCGGCATTGTCGTACAGGCGTGCGGCCTTCAGTTCTTCGAAGGTCATCAACCTGCAATGCGTCGGCGAGCCATCGACCCAACTGAAAAGCTGGACGGCGTAGCGGTCCCGTTCATCACGGCGGACGACTTCGAACTGCCAGTTGATCGCGCCACGCTTCAGCGTATGCCCGAACAGTCCAACGAATCCGGCGGCTGCGCTCTTCATCACGCGGACTCCTTACGCTGTTCTGCGCCGGTCGGTACGGTTCGCGAAATACCGCGCGACCTGACGCATGTCATAGACCTTGGCCTTACCAACGGTGTACAGCGGCGCGGGGAAGCCCGCTTCGGCGGCATACTGATAGACTCGGTTCTGGCTCAGGCCATCGCCGAATTTTTCAGTGATATCTTTGATGGTGCCTTCGTGCTTGTGCATCGTCCTGACTCCTGTCTGATAGTAGAAACACAATTCCAGAATAATCCCAAAGGAACGAATCAACGGCGGCGGATTCTGCGCTTCACGCGGTGAAGCGTCGCGACCGCTTCGCGCAGGTCGCGGCCGTTGTGAAGCACTTCCACCATGGCCGCGTTGACAAGCCCAACGATGTAGGGCGACAGGTCGGCGGGCCATCCCCATTGTTCGACCGCACGTTCAATTGAACCCATGAACATTCCCGCGTTCGCGACCATTGCCCGAATCGGATTCCCTGCGACGCTCGCACGATGGAGGGCCAACGCACGAATGGCGAGAGCTTCGATGTATTCGTTCGATGGTTGCGTACGAAGGGGCATCACGCAATCTCTTCATCGAAGGCTTGTTCCAGCGCCTCTTCCTGTTCGATGCGCAAAAATTCGAGTTCACAACGGCAAGAGTTCGCGAAGGTGGCGGCCGTATGTTCCAGTTCGCGCAACGCCTCGGCTTGCGACTCCGGCGAGATATCCTCGAAGAAGACCGCGCCAAAGTCGTCTCGGCAAATTGTGTCGAAGAGCCTTGCGCGGTCTTGATTGTGGTACTCAACAAGTTCGTCAAATGCCGCACGTTTGTCGGCCGGGACTCCCTCGGGCGTTTCAGAACCGTGAAGCATGCATAGCAACGTCAGTCTGTATTGGTTCATCGCAGTGAACGAATCTCGCGGAGTCATGACTCAATTCCCTCTTCTTTTTCGAATCCCGGATTCAAAAGCGTTGCGCGGATGCGGGCGCTGTTTCGTATAAGCGCAGGATACTGAAGGGCCTCGCGCGCATGCGATTCGAAGAATTCATAATCTTCGACGATGGCTTGCTGCGCGAAATGACCTTTTGCCGTCGCTTCAAAAGTTAGACGCCAGTGCTCGCGCTCGAATCGGATGCGCGCAAGGCAGCGTTGCCGGTCATGCGAGTTGGGGATTCCGTCTACTGTTTGGTTGTCGTCCGGCGCGCCGAATGCGACGGCGATGAAACGCACGCGCCAGTCGGAAATGGTCGGCGGGGGGAAGCTTGCTTTCGCTTTTGGCATTGTAGCACCTGTTCTGAATTGGGGGTTGGGAGCGCTGCCCCGCGTCGCGTTAGTCTTCGTTTGGCCGCTTGCTTGCATTCCAGCGCGAATAAATCTCGCGCGGGTTGATCTGCGCAACAGGCTTCGAGTCGTCGTCATCGTCTTCGTTAGCCCCGAACGCTTCGGCGCGGATGGCCCGAAACACTTCGTCCTGATCGGCGATCACGTCACGCTTCGGCCGCGCGTCGCCGTGCGCCGCCGCCTTCGCCATCGCCATCGAGATATGGCCTTCGCCGATCAGGACGCGATTCAGCGCGGCGGTCAGGCCATCGCGTCTCGAAATCGGCACGTCGTCAACGCCTGCGACTCCCCCGAACGCTCGCGCAATAGCTAAGGGTAGGTCGTTTCCGAACTTAGCGACGGCGGCTGCGTAGGTGTTTTGTAGTTTCGACATTTTACTCTCCAAGTGTTGCAACAGTTGAATTCAAACAGCGTCGGAGTCGCGTTGCGTTCGTGTTCATACCCGCAGGGCCGTGCCCCGACTTCACAAGCAACGCGACTCCTTCACTGCCCACGCGAGGATTGCGCGCAGTAGCCCGGCCACAAGGTCAAAGAATGCTTGCACCGGAATTTCTTGCGACGGGACGCCATCCCCGGAAAGCCTCCCGTCGCGTTCGTCCGCATGGGTTAGGATCACGCAGACGAAACTTGTTAGGCCAAATCGAGAATCGCGCGCGGGTCTTGCGTCCAGCGGGGGCCGCCTGCGATGTTCTTCGCCCGGCACACGCGAATCCAAAATTCGCCGCGCCGGTCGTTGGCGAGAATTTCCGCGTCCACGGCGTCAAGCGCGGCTTCGCGGTCGCCCCGATTCATTGCCCCGCTGTCGTCGCGTTCGCCGTTCATTGCGAGCGCGGTAAGGCGGTCCGTGATTTCTTCCGGGAAGAGCAGACAGAGCAGGCCCATGGCGTCGGGTATGGACAACGCTTTGCCAACGCCATCGAAGAGCGCGACGTTCGGCAATTTGAACGGCCGCTGTTCGAACTTGTCGCGGTCCAGATTGTAATCGAGGAATCGCACGCTCCGAACATTCAGAATGGTCTTCTGTCCCATGCGTTCGACTGCGGCGGCGATCACGGCTGCGGTTTCGGCGGTTGTCTGCGGTGTTTTGAGAATGGCGGCGCGCTTGGCTTTCAGCGGCTTGTCCAACTCGCGACACATGTCCACGACGCCGCGTTCGGTCATGCCCGCCGGAAGTTCTTCGAAGTAGTTGAACGCCGTCTGATGCGTCTTCAGGTCCAGCCGAATCCACGGTTCAAGGATGCCAACCGCCGAAGGCGTCGCGTTGTTCATGTAGTCTTTGTCGCGCGCCGCCTGTTCGGCATCTTCAGCGGCCCATCTGTCTTTGATTTCCTTAATTTGTGCTTCTAGGTCGCGCTCTATCGCGTTGTCGCGCTTCGGCGACTGAATCGCCGCTTGCAGCGATGTTTGCAAATGCTGAAGGTCGGGCAGTTCGGCTTGGCGAGCCTCGCTGCGTTGACGCCTTTCTTCACCTGTCGCGGCGGCGCGCTGGACTTCCTTCGCGAAAAACTTCTGCGAAGGGGGCGGCAAGAATCGTTTGATCTTCGCGCTATTGTCGGGGCTCTTCACTGAAACGTTTGCCATTGTCGTTACTCCGATGGGGTTAGTTTGAATTCGATGATTGATCTAAGTCAGGCTTTCGCGGCGTCGAAAACCCGGTTTGTTGGTCAAGCTTTCTTGACCCCGATAGCCGCGCGCAGAATTTCCAGACGCCGCGCCTTGCGTCGTGGACATGCGCAAATCAGGTTTTTGATTTCGAGCGCGCCCGCGTTGATTCCACGTTTGAGTCCTGTGCCGGTCGCGAGTCGGTACGCCTGCGCCGGAATTTTTCCGCCGTACTTTTCATCGTTGAAATAGAGCGTCGCGATGCAAGCCGCCTTCACTCGCGGGTCCGTCACGTTCATTTCAAGATGCATCAGCAGCGCATCGGCGCGGGCGCGAATGTGCATTTGCAATTGCGATGGTTCGCCGCCGAACGGCATGTCATGCAGCCGCTTGGCTCTTTCGGGATGCGTCGCGAACAGCAACGCGGCAACCGCTTCCATTGTGCAGCTGCATTCCGCTTCGTCGATGGCGTCGGCGAGTTGTTGGGGAGTGAGCATGGCGTCACCGCCTGCGCCGCTGTTCGTCTTCGAGCGTCAGGCGCAAGCGTCGGCGTTCGTTGACTGTCAGCTTCGCCAGTTCACGTTGAACCAACTCTTCAACGACGCGGCGACGCGCGATTTCGAGCGTGCGGAGCGTGGTCATGACGACACCCCGCGAAGCTCGTTGATGGCCTTGCCGGTAGCGCGGCGGGCGCGGCCAAGCTTGAACGTCTTCAGCTTGCCGGTCGCGATAAGCTCGAAGACCGTGGACTCGGCGCAGTCTAGAATCTCGGCGATGCGCTTAGGCGCAAAGCTTTGCTGTTCGAACGGGATGGGGACTTCGGGATCGGATACGGCGGACATGGGTCTGCGCTCCAATAGATGAAGCGCTGACGCTCTCGGCGTTGGTAAAACCTACGGACTAGGCGGGTCGTGGCCCGGCTTCGGGAGACGCCCTTAACAGCAAAAGGTCCGAACTGTCGTGGCAGGCGAACAACCTGTAAGCATCGGGTCGCCTGTCACCGAGGAACTAGTCCCGGCGCTGCTAGGATGGGTACAGCGCCGCCGGAATACAAGACGGGCCGGAAAAGTTCTTAACGATTGGTTAATGCGGCGATGAAGTCGCCCAATGACCGAGTCCCGGTGACGTAGTCGGCCCAATCGTTCATTAGGCTGCGGCGTTTGATGAAGGCGTCACGGCGACGGTATGCCCGTTCGACAGCGCCGCCGACGCGATGGCCTAGGACGTGTTCGGCTATCTCGCGCGGATGGTTCGTGTAGTCGCCAACCCAATCCCGAAGCGAGCTTCTGAATCCGTGAACTGTGATTCCTGGCCGGACACGGGCGAGCGCATGATTAAGCGCGTTCATACCAAGCGCCGACCCTGCGCCGTCGATACCCCGGAAGACGTACTTCGTGGCATAGTTGCGCCGTTTGTTGAGGATTTCCAGCGCTCGCGGCGACAGCGGGACTTTAAAGCTTCCGTCGTCTTCGGAGTCGTCTTCGACTTTGAGGGCTTCGCCCGGCACCGTCCACACGGCTTCGTCAAAATCGACTTCCACCATTCTCATGAACCGAACGCTTCCGGTGCGGACGCCGGTCAGGATTGTGAATTCGAGCGCTTCGCTAGTCAGGTCGAACGGCGACGGGTCCGCGCGAATCTCAGCGACGACGGCGGGCACGTCTTCAGGCTTGGCGGCCGGTAGCGGCCGAACCTTGCGCTTGCGGTCCGCCGATTTGAACTGCGGCAAGTGTTCCATATGCCCGGACCACGCGGCGGGATTCTGTTCGTCGGGTCGATGCTTCAGCACCTTCGCCGCGTCTAGCAAGGTCTTAATCCGGCCCCGGATTTCTCGCGCCGTCTTCGCCCGCGACTTCCATATCGGTTGCAGCACGGCAACGACATGGGGAGTCGTGATCGCATCGACCTTCAGCGGCATCAACGCCGGAGCGTGTATCTGTAGCGGGCGCATCCATTTTGTCCGGGCATCGTCGCCGCCCTTGAAGGTCATCAAGGCGACTTGTTCGCGCATGAAGTCGCCGAACGTCGGCACGTCGGACCCGGCCGTCTTGGCGGCCTTCTCCGCGAGCCGGACCGCCTTCGGGTCCATCCCATCCCGGCGGCCCTTGCGCAGCGCGTCAGCGGCATCGCGAGCGGCGTCTAGGGTCACGTCCATTCCGCCAAGGCCGACTTCCGTCACCTTTGCCCCTACCCGGTATTTGTACGACCACGACGCCGTACCTGACGGCCTGATGGTCAGATAAAGCCCCTTGCCGTCAGCGTGGCGGCCGGGGGTCTTGGCGGCGATGATCTTGGCGACGGCGGCGTCGGATAGAACGTGCATCGGCATGGGACGAACTCCGGTCAGGGCGCGAGCGGCAAAGGGCTTCCGGTCGCGCCCTCGCTTTAGTCCACTGCGCGAGCGGAGAACAGCGGAGCTTGGCAGAGTAGTTAAGGGCGAAGAAACGCCTGCGCCGCAGTGCTTTCCTAGTTGTGCGGTGAACGGCGGAGTTGGGCGGAGTTTACGCGTCGTCGGGGTGATGCCGGTCGCGCCCCGCTTTTTATTTTGCGCCTGACAACGAATTGTCCGGCTGGCATTCCGTTCCCCCTGATCGTTGCGGCAAACGCTGGCCGATCGATTTCCGCTTTGTACCCGGCCAAGTACTCAGCCAGGTCGGGCGCGGGGCTTGTTCCCCAGGTAACAGCTTTCCGGCTCGGCAGCGGGCATTCTCCAAATCGAGGGACAAGGGGACGCGGTGGTCGCGCCCCACCTCGCAAACAGGAGAACTGCCATGAACGTGCAGATCAACGACGCTTACGCAGCTCGCTTCGAAGACAGTGCGCTCTCGGACAACGAACTCGACATCGTGTCCGGTGGCGAACGCCATCAGGTATCAAAAGCCCAATACGAAATGCTTCTGGCGGTGCGGATGGTCGTCGCCGGGACGTACAAGGGTTGATCGGTGCTCGGAAGGTCGCGTAGGCCGCCACGGCCCGCGCGAGAGGTAATGCCAGGGAAGCCCGCCACTCAACCCGGCGGGTTTTTCGTTGAAAGCCATGCGAACACGGCCTGGTTTCGTCGCAAATGATGCCCCCCGTCGGCAAAGCCGCCTTGCAGCCTGATAAAAAACCTTGGCAAAAGGTGCCGAGCCGGCTGCCCGGTTGCAGATCTCCCGACGAAAGCGATCCCAGCGATGACCCCCAATCCCCAGCAGTTTGCGAGCGACAATTATGCCGGCATTTGCCCGGAAGCGTGGGCGGCGATGGCGGAGGCCAATCAGGGGCACGCGACCGCCTATGGCGACGATCCCTGGACCCAGCGCGCTTCTGATGCGTTCCGGGCGTTGTTCGAGAAGCCGGATGCCGAGGTGTTTTTCGCCTTCAACGGCACCGCCGCCAATTCGCTGGCGCTGGCGTCGCTGTGCCAGTCCTATCACAGCGTGATCTGCTCCTCGTCGGCGCATGTGGAGACCGACGAATGCGGCGCGCCGGAATTCTTCTCCAACGGCTCAAAACTTCTGATCGCGGCGAGCGAGGACGGCAAGCTGACGCCGGAGCAGGTGGTCGCCCTCGCCACCGGTCGATCCGACATTCATTTCCCAAAACCGCGCGTGGTCACGATCACGCAGCCGACCGAGACCGGCCAGGTGTATTCGCTGGCTGAAATCCGCGCGCTGTCAGCGACCTGCCGCGAAATCGGCCTGCGGCTGCACATGGACGGCGCCCGCTTTGCCAACGCCTGTGCGTCGCTGAATTGTTCGCCGGCGGAGATGACCTGGAAGGCCGGAGTCGATTTGCTGTGTTTCGGCGGCACCAAGAACGGCATGGCGGTCGGCGAAGCGATCCTGTTTTTCGATCCGCGTCTCGCCGAGGATTTTGACTATCGCTGCAAGCAGGCGGGGCAGCTTGCCTCGAAGATGCGCTTCCTTGCAGCCCCCTGGGTCGGCATGCTGCAGGATGGCGCGTGGCTGCGCAATGCGCAGCATGCCAACGCCGGCGCCGCCCGGCTCGCTGCCGCGGTCGCCGACCTGCCGGATTTCAAGCCGATGTTTCCGGTGGAGGCCAATGCGGTGTTCCTGCGCGCCTCCGCCGACCGGCTGGAAGCGCTGCGCCAGCGCGGCTGGCAATTTTATACTTTCATCGGCGGCGGCGCGCGTTTCATGTTCGCCTGGGACGCCGATCCGGACAGGGTCGATGCGCTGGCGCGGGATATCAGGGAGGTGTGTGGGGCGCGCAAGTGAGTGGCGCAGCTCAACTCTATCCTCCGTCGTCCCCGGCGAAGGCCGGGACCCATAACCAACCACCGGCGGCAATTGTTTGCGCGCTGGTCGTTATCTTTCTTTCCAACAATTCCGGCCGCGGCGTATGGGTCCCGGCCTTCGCCGGGACGACGAAAGAAAGCCGGAGCGACGACAAAGAAAAACGGCGCGCTGTGAAGCGCGCCGTTAAGCGATAGCCTTACGAACTAACCCGTCGCCGCCCGTGGGGCGCGATTGCGGGAGTTACGCTGGAAGAACAGCGCCTGGCTCGCCACCGCCGAGACCATCGCGGGCTGGAACGGTTTGGAGATCAGGAACGCCGGCTCCGGACGCTCGCCGGTGAGGAAGCGCTCGGGGTAGGCGGTGATGAACACCACGGGGACCTCGAACACCTTCAACAGCTCGTTGACCGCGTCCAGACCGGACGAGCCGTCGGCGAGCTGGATGTCGGCGAGGATCAGGCCCGGCTTCTTGTTCTTGGCGAGCGCGACCGCATCGGCATGGGTGCGGGCGACGCCAATGACGTTGTGGCCGAGGTTCTTCACGAGGCTTTCGAGGTCCATCGCAATGAAGGTCTCGTCCTCGATGATGAGAACGTCGGTGGCGATTTCCGCCGCCATCTCGCGGCCGGCGGCGTCCGCAAGCTTGCGGGTCTCGGCGATGTCGGTGCCGAGGATGAACGAGACTTCTTCTTCGGAAAAACCCTCTAGCGACAGCAGGAGGAAGGCCTGGCGCGGCAACGGCGTGATGTTCGAGAGCCGGCGCTCCGACGGCAGGGCCAGCGTCGCAACATCCGGGTTCTCGTTGACCGAGACTGAATTCCAGATCTGCGTGAACAGCCGGAACAGTCCGGCGCGCGGACCGTGCTTTTCGTCGAGCAGCGAGCCATCCTGCAGCAGGGCCTCCAGCATGGCCCCGACATAAGCGTCACCTGACGACTGGTTTCCGGTCAGCGCGCGGGCGTAGCGCCGCAACAGCGGCAAATGTTCAGCAACGAGCTGTGATCGGGACATCCCCACTCCATCCTTGTCTGAGGCCCGTGCGGGCCACATCTGGGTCGAACCTGAACGCCTGGTCCGGCGTAGCCTATCCTGAAACGGGGCGACCCGGTTCCCCTGTCATCCCCGAATACGCCTGAGCGGCGAAAAAGTTCCTTCAAACAGTTCCCCAATTTCGGAACTTTTCGGGACCCATCGCATTAGGATTTGACCAAGAGCGCGGGCGGCCAAGGCCTAATTTCGAGGAAAAGTCTTGAAATACAAGGTACTTAACACTCGGGGAAGCGTGGATGACATCATGAAAGAAGCAAAGAAGCAGGGCGGTCTCAATGCAGAGATCCAGTCTAGAATCGGCCACCAGCTGCGCGCCATGTATGACGACGTGGTGCGGCAAGGGGTGCCAGACCGCTTTGCGGAGCTGATCCGGAAGCTCGACGGGCCCGAAGCGGCGGTGGCTCAAACGGCCCAACCGGACCAAGCTGCAAAAACTGACGGGAGGGAGTAATGCCTCTCACAGATTCACTTCGCGACGACATCCTGGCGTCGGTACCGTCCTTGCGCGCGTTCGCGATCTCGCTCAGCGGCAATGGCGACCGTGCGGACGATCTGGTGCAGGAAACGTTGCTGCGCGCGATCGCCAACATCGACTCGTTCCAGCCCGGTTCGAACCTGCCGGCCTGGCTGTTCACGATCCTGCGCAACCTGTTCCGCTCCGACTATCGCAAGCGGCGGCGCGAGGTCGAGGACGCCGAGGGCAATTACGCCAAGACGCTGAAGACCCAGCCGGCGCAGAACGCGCATCTGGAGTTCGAGGAGTTTCGCGTCGCGCTCGACAAGCTGCCGCAGGACCAGCGCGAAGCCTTGATCCTGGTCGGCGCCTCCGGCTTCTCCTATGAGGACGCTGCCGCCATCTGCGGCTGCGCGGTCGGCACCATCAAGAGCCGCGTCAACCGCGCGCGCTCGAAGCTTTCCGCCCTGCTCTATGTCGACGGCGCCGAGGATTTCGGCCCCGACAACACGGTGCGCGCGGTGATCGGCGGCAACAACTGACATGCACCGGTTCGCATGACGAAAAGGCGGCCCGACCGGGCCGCCTTTTTTGTTGTCGGGAAGTTCTGGGTTTCTAGTTCAGGCCGCCGAAGGCGTAGATCAGCACGAGAATCGGCAGAGGTATGCCGAGCATCCATAACAGCAGATAGCGTCCCATGGTGTGTCTCCGTAATTGCGATGATACGGATAAATGCGCGGGGGTCGCGGGCGGTTCCGGATGGATCGACTCCCTCGCCCCGCTCTTGCGGGGAGAGGACTGGGGTGAGGGGCTCTCACCGCGAACGCTCGTGCCAATTGATAGACCTGTACCCCCTCACCCAGCGCTACGCGCCGACCCCTCCGCGCAAGCGGGGCGAGGTAAGCAAGATCACTTCACCGGCCGCACCGGGGCGGAGAGCTGTTCGGTGCGGTCGCGTTCGGTCATGTCGACGACGGTGACCATGGGCGCGGTCAGCTCATAGACGTAGCTGACGTCCGTGAAGAAGCGCTTGGCGGTGCCGCCGAGCGCTTCCGGCGCCACGCGGTCAAGCAGGATCAGGCCGAAATCACTGTCCTCGCGCCGCGTCGCCGCTGACGTGTTGAACTCCTCCCAGCGGAAATGGAAAACCGTATCCGGCTCCTCGCCCGATATTTCCCAGTTCGCAACGATATGCGGATGCTTGCCGACCAGCGACAGGCCCTCGTCGGAATGCGACGCCAGTTCGAAGAACAACAGCGACAGCGATTGCGCGGCGCGCGCGCTCACCGCGATGTCAGGACCGTTGACCGCGATGCGATCGGCATGCGGTATCGCGCGCGCCTCGAACAGCCCCTTCAGCTTGACGCCCTGCCACTGGCTCTCGCTCAGCAGCGTGACCACGTTCGACATCGCGTGAATGCGGCCGATCAAAAGCTCGCGCGAGACGTCGATGTCGGAGCCGTGGCGCAGCGTTCGCGTCACGATCGACTGGATCACCGCGAGGATGTTCTTGACCCGGTGGTTGAGCTCGTCGATCACGGCCGTCAGCCGCCGCTCGAAGCCGATCCGCACCTGGATCTCGCGGCTGAGCCTTAAGTTGTTGTAGGCGACATAGCCGAACAGGCCGCAGACGATGCCGGTCAGCGCCAGCCCGATCGCCGCCACGATCGCCGCCGTCTGCTGCGCCCGCACGGCCACGTTGGACTTGGCGTAATAGCCGAGCGACCAGTCGCGGCCGCCGAAGGTCACGGTGCGAACCATCGACGGCGCCGGACCCTCGGGCTTGACCGGCTGCAAGGTGACGACACCCTGGTCGTTGGCGACGAATTCGTCATTGACGTCAGTCGGGTCCTTCAGCACCACCGCAAACAGCGACTGGTCGTCATTGGTCAGCATCAGCGTCGCCAGTTCGTAGGAAAAGGTGACGAAGCCAGCGGCATCGCTGGAGCCTTCCTGATAGACCGGCGCGGCGAGCACGATTCCGACCGGACCATCCTTGCGCAACAGCGGGATCGGGTTCGACGCGACAGGCTTGCCGCCCTCCATCACCTGCGTCAGCACCGGCCCGATGATCGAGTGGCGGTCGTAAGCGCGGCCTGGAAAGCTCAGCGTATCCGCGCTGCGCGGCTCGAGGTCCATCAGCACGTTGATCGGCTTGTCGATCGCCTTCATGTCCAGCGGCTGGTCGTCGAAATCGCGAATCGTCGGATCGGTGAATCCCGAGCTCTTCAGCACCGCGCGCGCCGCTTCCAGTTCGTCCGGCTTGAGCCGCGCGATCCAGTTGGCGACCACGAAATCGGTCTTGAAGGCGTAGATCGACGCGCGCAGCGGCTGCAGCATGTTGGCCTTGAGCACCGACGGCGCGCGAAACAGGCCGGAGGCGACGCGCGCCAGCAGCTCGCGCTCGGTCAGCCGGTCCTGCACCAGACTGGCGTGGACGTCGATGGCGCGCGCCAGCGCGATGCCGTCAAGGGTCACTTCCTGTTCATGGACGCGATAGGCCGCAAGACCGGAGAGCAGAACTCCGATCAGCGCGATGAAGCCGATAATGAAACCCAGCCGGACCACTCGCTTACTCGGGAATAAAGTGTTGGCGCAGAGAAGAAAACATTCGAGGTCTGCCGGGACGGCAACAAATGTAAACCGGACGACGGCCGATCGCGGGCGAATATGAATGAGCGATCATCAGCACGCAACTAACGGGTTGGCAGCGGGCAACAAGTGGCCGCCGCTAACGCTGATTTCGCGGGGCCAGAAGATGCTAATGAAGCCGGACCCGTTTGGTTCCAGGCATCCCGGCAATATCTTGCGAAGCGACATCCTGTCAGCCTCGCGCCCCGGGATGGCGGATTTAAGAAAGCGCGCCGGCGCAGGGCGGTGGGCCGCGGCCGTTAACCACATCCGGCGGCGTTAACCAGCCTCTACCCAGCCTTGCTCTACCCAGCCTTGGCCTTCGGCGCCGGCCGCAGGCCGCCCTTGGTCTCGATGAAGCCGATGATGCGCTCGAGCCCCTCGCTCTTCTTCAGATTGGTCATCACGAAGGGGCGCTCGCCCCGCATCCTTTTTGCGTCGGTATCCATCTTTTCCAGCGACGCGCCGACATGCGGCGCGAGGTCGATCTTGTTGATGACCAAAAGGTCCGAGCGGGTGATGCCCGGCCCGCCCTTGGACGGGATCTTGTCGCCGGCGGCGACGTCGATGACGTAGATCGTGAGATCGGCGAGTTCGGGCGAGAAGGTGGCGGCCAGATTGTCGCCGCCCGACTCGATCAGCACCAGATCGAGATTGGGGAATTTGGCGCGCATGTCGGCGACGGCGGCGAGATTCATCGAGGCGTCCTCGCGGATCGCGGTATGCGGGCAGCCGCCGGTCTCGACGCCGGCGATGCGGTCCGCCGTCAGCGAGCCCGAGCGCACCAGGAACTCGGCGTCCCATTTGGTGTAGATGTCGTTGGTGATCGCGGCGATGTCGTAACGCTCGCGCATCGATTTGCAGAGCAGGTCCATCAGCGCGGTCTTGCCGGAGCCGACGGGACCGCCGACGCCGACACGCAGGGGGCCGTGAGATTTGGACATTTAAAACATTCCCTCGATTGTCGTCCCGGCGAACGCCGGGACCCATACCGCGTGATCTTTCAGTCGGGCACGATGGCCGACGCTCTTCCGCAACAACCATCGCCGGTGGCTATGGGTCCCCCGATGCGCAATTGCGCATCTGAGTTCGCCGGGACGACGTTTGGAGGGAGAAGTGCCCTGCACATCATGACCGGAACAGCCTCGTATACTGCGTCTCATGCCGAAGACTGGCGAGATCGGCGCGAAACGTTGCGCTGCCGAGATCGTCGAGCGAGGCCTGCAGCGCGCGCTGCGCGGTGGCGACCACCACCGGCTCCAGTGCGGCCAGGATGCGCTGGCTGTCGGTCTGCCCCAATGGCACCAGTCGCGCGCCTGCGGAAATCCAGTTCGAGACCACCGCATGCAGGAACGCATGCATCGCCGGCGCCAGCGGAATTTTGTGCGCGGCGCTGACGAGGCCGACCGCGACGGGATAGATGGTGACGCCGCCGCAAGCTGAAACCAGCTCGTCGAGGCCGTCGCAGGTCCAGGCCGCGCGCGCGATGTCGATGAAGGCGCGGCCCTGGGTCGAGGTTTCGAGCTGGCGCTCGCGCGACGGCACGAAGGCCGCGGCAAGCTCCGTGATCTCGCGCAGCACGGCTCTGTCGTTTGCAGTCGCCGCCCGGTGCGCCTGCGCCAGAAACACGCCGTCGCAAAAGCCCGAGCCGTCGGCCAGCATCGCCGTCAACCACGCGCGCAACGAGGCGGCATCGGTGATGTCACCGGCCTCCACCGCCCATTCGATGCCGCTGGAATAGGAGAACGCGCCCACCGGAAAGGCCGGCGACAGCCACGTCATCAGCCGGTACAGCGCCGCTCCCTCGTCTGCCGTCATCCCGTCCTGGACGTCAGCCGGGACGGGCTCACTTGTGGTCATGAGCATGGGAGTGATCGTGGTGGTGATGATCGTGGTCGCAATGCTCGTCATGATGATGGTGGTGGTCGTGATCGTGTGAATGACCGTGCGAGGCATGGTCATGCGAGGAATGGTCGTGGCCGGTATGCCCATGCGCGGCTTCCGGTGCGTGGGCATGACCGGCATAGGCGCCGCCTTCGGGATCGAACGGCGCCTCGATCTCGATGATGCGTGCGCCCAGCCCCTTCACCATCGCCTCGATAACGTGATCCCTGCGGATGCGCAGCCCCTTCGGCATGATCTGGGTCGGCAGATGGCGGTTGCCGAGATGCCAGGCGACGCGAACCAGATGCAGCGGATCCGTGCCGCGGATCTCGATCAGCGGCTCGGGAGCGGCGACCACCTCGATCAGGCGGCCGTCTTCCAGCACCAGCGCGTCGCCGCCGCGAAGCGCGATGGCGTTTTCCAGGTCGAGCAGGAATTCGAGCCCGCGTGTGCCCGTCATCGCCATGCGCCGCCGGTGCCGATCGTCGAAATCGAGCACCACGGTATCGGCGGCGGCTTCCGTCCAGCGATGCTGGCCCTGAACGCGAGTTGCGCGGATCATCTGAGTTACAGTTTCTCCACCTTGCCGTCGCTGATGATCTCGATCACGGTCGGCGCCGTCTTCATCTGCGACGAATATTCCCGCCACACCTTCATGTGCGGCGCCTTGCCGTGCGCATTGAGGTCGTCGCGGGTCTCCCAGCGCTCCACCACCACATAGAGATTGGGATTGTTGACGCTGACATGGCCTTCATAGGAGAGGCAGCCCTTCTCCTTGAGCGTCTCGGCGGTGCAGGCCTTGTGCCCCTTGATGAAGTCGTCCTTGTTTTCCGGCTTCATCGGCGTGGTGGCGATGACGTAGATCATGGATTTTCTCCCTTTACGTTTCTTGATTAGCGGGTTTCGACTTTTTCGGGGGTGATGTACTCGATCTTCGGCGGCGCGCTCATGCATTTGACCGCGACGCGGCCGAAGGTTTTCATGTGCTCGGCGGTCCGGTGCGGCCCCAGCGCTTCCATGTTTTCCCACTGCTCGACGAACACCATCTTGGAATGGTCGGTGACGCTTTCATGCAGATCATAGGCGATGTTGCCCGGCTCTTTCCGGGTTTCCATGATGCAGGCGGTGGCCGCCGCGATGAAATCGGCGCGCGTTTCAGGCTTGATGGTCAGCGTGGCAACGACGTAAATCACGAAGAATCCTCCCGGATTTTTGTTCTGGCTAAGACTGCCTGGGAGAAACCCTAGTACATGAAATAGCGCTGCGCCATGGGCAGTACCTCGGCCGGCGCGCAGGTCAGAAGCTCGCCGTCTGCGCGTACCTCATAGGTCTCGGCATCGACCTCGATCTTGGGCGTGGCGCCGTTATGGATCATGCTCTTCTTGGAGATGCCGTCCCGGGTATTTTTCACCGGATAGAGCTTTTTGGCGATGCCGAGCTTGCGCGCCAGCCCGCCTGTGATCGCGGCCCTGGAGGTGAACACCACGGATGAAGCGGTCAGCGCCTTGCCGTATGCCGCGAACATCGGCCGGTAATGCACGGGCTGCGGCGTCGGGATCGACGCGTTGGGATCGCCCATCGGAGCTGCCACGATCGAGCCGCCCTTGATGATGCAATCCGGCTTGACGCCAAAGAACGCCGGCGACCACAGCACGAGGTCGGCCATCTTGCCCTTCTCCACCGAGCCGATCAGCTTCGACACGCCATGCGCGATCGCGGGATTGATGGTGTATTTGGCGATGTAGCGCTTGACGCGGAAATTGTCGTTGTTGCCCTTGTCCTCGGGCAGCGAGCCGCGCTGCTTCTTCATCTTGTCCGCAGTCTGCCAGGTGCGGATGATGACCTCGCCGAGCCGGCCCATGGCCTGCGAGTCCGACGACATCATCGAGAGCGCGCCGAGATCGTGCAGAATGTCTTCCGCCGCGATGGTTTCTTTCCGGATGCGGCTTTCGGCGAACGCGAGATCTTCCGCGATCGACGGGTCGAGATGGTGGCACACCATCAGCATGTCGAGATGCTCGTCGATGGTATTGCGCGTGAACGGCCGCGTCGGGTTGGTCGAGGACGGCAGCACGTTCTTCAGGCCGGCAATTTTTATGATATCCGGCGCGTGGCCGCCGCCGGCGCCTTCGGTGTGGAAGGCGTGGATGGTGCGGCCCTTGAAGGCCTTCACTGTGTCTTCGACAAAGCCGGACTCGTTCAGCGTGTCGGAATGCAGCATCACCTGGACGTCGTAATCGTCGGCCACCGACAGGCAGTTGTCGATCGCCGCCGGCGTGGTGCCCCAATCCTCGTGCAGCTTGAGCGCACAGGCGCCGCCCTTGATCATCTCCACCAGCGCCGCCGGGCGCGCCGCGTTGCCCTTGCCGGAAATGCCGAGATTGACCGGAAATGCGTCGAACGACTGGATCATCCGCCCCATGTGCCAGGGGCCGGGCGTACAGGTGGTGGCAAAGGTGCCGTGCGACGGGCCCGTGCCGCCACCCAGCATCGAGGTGACGCCACTCATCAGCGCGTGTTCGATCTGCTGCGGGCAGATGAAATGGATGTGGCTGTCGAAACCGCCGGCGGTGAGAATCTTGCCTTCGCCCGCGATGATGTCGGTACCGGGACCGATCACGATGGTCACGCCGGGCTGGATGTCGGGATTGCCGGCCTTGCCGATCGCGGCGATCATCCCCTCCTTGATCGCGACGTCGGCTTTGACGATGCCCCAGTGGTCGACGATCAGCGCGTTGGTGATGACGGTGTCCGCCGCGCCCTGCCGGTTGGTGACCTGCGACTGGCCCATGCCGTCGCGGATCACCTTGCCGCCGCCGAATTTCACCTCCTCGCCATAGATCGTAAAATCCTTTTCGACCTCGATGATGAGATCGGTATCGGCCAGCCGCACCCGGTCGCCGGTGGTGGGCCCGAACATGTCGGCATAGACGGAACGTTTGATTTTTACGGACATGTTATTGCTCCACCAAATGCAAATAGTTCAGCGCTAGCTCGCGCACTCTCTTCCGCCTGTGTGTGCGGCTTACCCCTCTCCCCAACCCTCCCCCGCAAGGGGGGAGGGAGCCCGGGCACCGTGCTCACCTCACGTCGCGCAACTCCTGCACGAAGCATCACGGCTCCTCCCGGAGGTCGTTCGCATCTGTCAGGGACGCATTAGCGGAAGGGTTCCCTCCCCCCTTGCGGGGGAGGGTTAGAGAGAGGGGTGACGCTTGCTCCGCTGCTTCCGCGATCGTGAGGACAACACCCTCAAGATTTTTCATGACGTCGTCATTGGTGAACCGCAGCACGCGATAACCGCGCGAAGCAAACCACTCATCCCGCCTGGCGTCGTAACGGATACGTTCTTCGAAATCATGGCTCTCGCCGTCGAGTTCAACGACAAGCTTGCAGGAATGGGCGACGAAGTCCGCGATGTAGTGCCCCATCGGGCTCTGTCGGCGAAATCCGAGTCCGGCGAGTCGATTTGCTTTCAAGTGACGCCATAACAATGTTTCGGCACGTGTCATCTCGCGCCTCAATTGCTTGGCGCGGGTACGCTGAATCTTGCTGACCTCGTCGTGTGGCATCCCCCTCTCCCCGACCCTCCCCCGCAAGGGGGGAGGGAGCGCAGTCAGTGTGCTCACCTCACATTTGATGGCGATACCAGCGATCACAGCTTGCCCTGTACCTCGCCGCGAAAGCCGTAGACCACACGCTTGCCCGCAAGCGCGACGAGCTGCACGTCGCGGGTCTGGCCGGGTTCGAAGCGGACCGCGGTGCCGGCGGCGATGTCGAGGCGCATGCCGCGGGCTTTCTTGCGGTCGAACTTCAGCGCCGGATTGGTTTCGAAGAAATGGTAGTGCGAGCCGACCTGGATCGGCCGGTCGCCGGTATTGGCGACCGTCAGCGTCACGGTCTTGCGGCCGGCATTGAGTTCGATCTCGCCGTCCTGGATGAAGCGTTCACCGGGGATCATGATTTGCTACCTCGTAACATTTTGCAGCGTCATGGCCGGGCATAGCCGTCTGAAGGACGGCGTCGCTTCCGCTCGCCTATGTCCCGGCCATCCACGTCTTACTTTCTGTTTCAAGAAAGACGTGGATGCCCGGCACAAGGCCGGGCATGACGAAATGAAAGATCTCGCACTACTCACCTTATCGGCTCATGCACGGTGACGAGTTTGGTGCCGTCGGGAAACGTCGCCTCGACCTGGATGTCGTGAATCATCTCGGGAATCCCATCCATGCACTGCGCCCGCGTAATCACCTGCGCGCCGGCCTGCATCAGATCGGCCACTGTGCGGCCGTCACGTGCGCCCTCGACGATGAAATCGGAAATGATCGCGATCGCTTCGGGATGGTTGAGCTTGACGCCGCGCTCCAGCCTGCGGCGCGCCACCATGGCGGCCATTGAGATCAGGAGCTTGTCTTTTTCGCGGGGGGAGAGATTCATGCGGGCACTCGAGTAATTGGATCGATCTTAGTTGAGCCAGAGACGTTAGTTGAGCCAGAGACGTTAATTAAGCCAGAGTCTTGGCAGCGGCACGCCGGAGGCGCGGCCGAGCACGGTCATCATGTCGGCGCGGAGCCGCGCCGCATCTTGGGCACAGAAGCGCGCCATTGCAAATCCATTCCACGCGGAGATTCCGACCTCGCCGCCGAACGTGTCAGCAGCTTCGCGGATCCGCTCCACTACGGCTTCATCGCCGGGCACGATCAGCGCGGTGCCGATTGCAACGCCGCCTTTGGCGATGGCGGGTTGCGCGAGCTTTGCGCCGATATCGCCGGCGAGCCGGATGGTTTCGGCAAACACCAGCCGGCCACCGCGGCGCAGCCGCCAGCGATCGACGAACTCGCCATGCAGCATCCGCTCGCCCATCGCGGCGCGGCCGAACACCACGATTTCGCACAGCAAAAGCGAGGCGTCATCCGCTAGGTCGATATCGATACGCCGCAAGATCCGCGCACGGTCGAACAGGATGGTCTCCTGTGGCAACCAGGAAAGGTGCGCCCCCGCCTCGGCCCTGAGCGCAATGTTGAGCTGGGCCGCAGGTCCCGGCGCGCGATAGACCTTCTCGGCCGCCGCGGTCGTCAGCGTCAGCCGCGCGCCCTCACCGGCCGCAATGTCGATGTCGAAGCGGTCGCCGCCGGCGATGCCGCCCGCCGTGTTGACGAACACGCCGGACAGGCCGTCGTCTTCGGGCGAGGGAAACCGCACGCGCAGCGAGCCGGATTCATGCAAAGTCCCGCGGCGGGTGACACCATCCTGCAGCCGCACGTCGAATTTGACCGCGCCCCGGGCCCGGTTGTCAGCGAAAGTCGATGAAGCTGCGCCCGTCGTTTCGGTCCGCATCCGTTCCCCAAACCGGCCGCCGCGGCTCAATCCGTTTTAAAGTTACAGCGCCATCTGGCGGCTGATCTCGGCGGGATCCATCGCGCTCCGCTCGCACGCAAATTTCACCGCGCCCCGGTCCATGACCGCGAAATTGTCGCCGAGCTCGCAGGCAAAGTCGAGATATTGTTCGACCAGCACGATCGCCATGGTGCCGAGGCTCCGCAGATAGGAGATGGCGCGGCCGATATCCTTGATGATCGAGGGCTGGATCCCCTCGGTCGGCTCGTCGAGCAGCAGCAGTTTCGGCCGCATCACCAGCGCCCGGCCGATCGCGAGCTGCTGCTGCTGGCCGCCGGAGAGGTCGCCGCCGCGCCGGCCGAGCATCGAGTTCAGAACCGGAAACAGCGAGAACACGTCGTCGGGAATATTGCGGTCGTCACGCTTCAGCGGGCCAAAGCCGGTCTTGAGATTTTCCTCCACCGTCAGCAGCGGAAAAATCTCGCGGCCCTGCGGCACGAAGCCGATGCCTTTTCGGGCCCGCTCATACGGCTTGAGGCCGGTGATATCGTCGCCGTTGAGCGTGATCGAACCCGAGGCAATCGGATATTGGCCAACCATCGCGCGCAGCAGCGAGGTCTTGCCGACGCCGTTGCGGCCGAGCACGCAGGTCACCTTGCCGGGCTCGGCCTTGATCGAGACGCCGCGCAGCGCCTGCGCCGCGCCGTAATAGAGGCTGATGTTGTCAACGTTTAACATGCGATGCCCTTTTCGGGCGAATGGCGCGTAGCGAATGGCGAATAGTAAAAAGAACCCATTCGCTATTCGCCATTCGCTACTCGCCCTCTACCTTCCCAGATACACTTCGACCACGCGATCATTGCGCGAAACCTGGTCGATGGTTCCCTCCGCCAACACGGTGCCTTCGTGCAGGCAGGTCACCTTGACGCCGAGTTCGCGTACGAAGGTCATGTCGTGCTCGACCACCATGATGGTCTTGTCCTTGTTGATTTCCTTGAGCAGCTCGGCGGTCTGATGGGTCTCGACGTCGGTCATGCCGGCAACGGGCTCGTCGACCAGCAGCAGTTTCGGATCCTGCGCCAGCAGCATGCCGATCTCGAGCCATTGTTTCTGGCCGTGCGACAGGCTCCCGGCGAGCTTGGTCCGCGAATCCTTCAAGCGGATGGTTTCCAGCACGCGCTCGATGCGCTCGGCGTCGGGCTTGCTGCCGCGCCAGAACAGCGTGCCCTTGACGCTGTGATCGACATTGAGCGCCAGCAGCAGATTGTCCTCGATGGTCTGGCTCTCGAACACCGTCGGCTTCTGGAATTTGCGGCCGATGCCGAGTTCGGCGATGCGGGTTTCATCGAGGCGCGTCAGGTCGGTGACGCCGTCGAACAGCACCACCCCCTCGTCCGGCTTGGTCTTGCCGGTGATGATGTCCATCATCGTGGTCTTGCCGGCGCCGTTGGGGCCGATGATGGCGCGCATCTCGCCCGGCTCCAGCGTCAGCGACAGATTGTTGATGGCGTGGAAGCCGTCGAACGAGACGTGCACGCCGTCGAGATAGAGCAGCGCGGACGTCGTCCTGGTATTCATCGCGTTCATGCGCTCACTCCGCCGGCTTCGGTGCGCTGATGCCGTCTTCGCGCGCGGCACTTTCGGCGTTGAGGCGCCTTGCGCTCCACGGCTCATACCAGGCATTGAAGGTGCCGATGATGCCCTTCGGCAGCAACAACGTCACCAGGATGAACAGCGCGCCCAGCATGAACAGCCAATACGGCGCCAGCGGACCCGAGGTGAACACGGTTTTCGCGTAATTGACCACGATGGCGCCGAGCGCAGCCCCGATCAGCGTGCCGCGGCCGCCGACCGCCACCCAAATCACCGCCTCGATCGAATTGCCCGGCGCGAATTCGCCGGGGTTAATGATGCCGATCTGCGGCACATACAGCGCGCCGGCGACGCCGGCCATGCAGGCCGACAGCGTGAACACGAACAGCTTGTAGGATTCGACGCGGTAGCCCAGAAATCGCGTGCGCGACTCGGCGTCGCGGATCGCGATCAGCACCTTGCCGAGTTTCGACGTCACCACCGCGCGGCAGATCAGGAAAGCGATGATGAGCGCCAGGCAGCTCAGGATGAACAAAGCGGCGCGGGTGCCGTCGGCCTGGACGTTGAAGCCCAGAATGTCCTTGAAGTCGGTCAGGCCGTTATTGCCGCCGAAGCCGAAATCGTTGCGGAAGAACGCCAGCAGCAGCGCGTAGGTCATCGCCTGCGTGATGATCGACAGATAGACGCCGGTGACGCGGGAGCGGAACGCCAGCCAGCCGAAGCAGAAGGCGAGCAGGCCCGGCACGACCAAGACCATCAGCGCCGCGAACCAGAACATATCAAAACCGTACCAGTACCAGGGCAGCGACGGATAGTTCAGGAACACCATGAAGTCCGGCAGGATCGGATTGCCGTAGACGCCGCGGCTGCCGATCTGTCGCATCAGGTACATGCCCATCGCGTAACCGCCGAGCGCGAAGAACGCGCCATGGCCAAGCGAGAGAATGCCGCAATAGCCCCAGATCAGATCAATCGAGAGCGCCAGAATGGCGTAGCAGACATATTTGCCGAACAGCGCCACCAGATAGGTCGGCACCTGGAACATCGAACCTGACGGCAGCAGCAAGTTCGACAGCGGGATCAGCACGCCGAGACCGGCGACGATCAGCAGGAAGACGGTCGCGCTGCGATCTAGCGAGCGGGTAAGGACATGCGGCGTCATAGGTGGTCACCTCTCCCGCTTGCGGGGGAGCATAGGTCGCCTACGGCGACCGTTCTTAGCCGAGAACGCCGAAGCGAAGCTTCGGCTATGGCGCTCGTCAGAGCGCGGCGGGTGGGGGTGTCTCCACTAGGCGACGGCGCTCGTGGAGAGACCCCCACCCCAGCCCTCCCCCGCAAGCGGGAGAGGGAGTCAGAGCGCAGCGCGGTGAAGCATCCCATTGCAACATGCGGCGTCATGCTTCGATCGCCCGTCCCTTGAGCGCGAACAGGCCGCGCGGCCGCTTCTGGATGAACAGGATGATCAGCACCAGGATCGCGATCTTGCCGAGCACGGCCCCCGCCACCGGCTCCAGGAACTTGTTGGCGATGCCGAGCGTGAAGGCCCCCACCAGCGTGCCCCAGAGATTGCCGACGCCGCCGAACACCACCACCATGAAGCTGTCGATGATGTAGCTCTGGCCGAGGTTGGGGCTTACATTGTCGATCTGCGACAGCGCCACGCCGGCGATCCCGGCGATGCCGGAGCCGAGGCCGAAGGTAAGCGCGTCGACGCGCGAGGTGGCGATGCCCATCGACGCCGCCATGCGGCGGTTCTGCGTCACCGCGCGCATCTCGAGCCCGAGCGCCGTGTAGCGCAGCATCGCGAGCAGGATGGCGAACACCGCCAGCGTGAAACAGAGGATCCAGAGCCGGTTGTAGGTGATGGTGATCTGGCCGAGTTCGAACGCGCCGCTCATCCAGGAGGGATTGCCGACTTCGCGGTTGGTGGGGCCGAACGCGGTGCGCACCGCCTGCTGCAGCACCAGCGAGAGACCCCAGGTCGCGAGCAGGGTTTCCAGCGGGCGGCCGTAGAGGAAGCGGATGATGCTGCGCTCGATCAGGACGCCGATCGCGCCCGCAACAAGGAAGGCCGATGGCACCGCGATCAGCAGCGAATAGTCGAACAGGCCGGGATAGCTGGTGCGGATGACCTCCTGCACCACGAAGGTGGTGTAGGCGCCCAGCATCACCATTTCGCCGTGGGCCATGTTGATGACGCCCATCACGCCGAAGGTGATCGCAAGCCCGATCGCCGCCAGCAGCAGCACCGAGCCGAGCGACAGGCCGTACCAGGCGTTCTGCACCATCGACCACATGGCAAGATTGCTCTGGATCGCGGAGATCGCACCGGCCGCGGCCTGCGCCACCGGCGGCGACGCATCGCTGCCGAGGCCCGTCAACAGCGCGAGGGCTTCCTGATCGCCGCGCGCCTTGATGATGGCGATGGACTCCAGCTTCTCCGCGTCTGACGCATCCGACTTGTAGAGCAGGATGGCAGCGCGGGCCTCGGCAAAGGCCGCCTTCACCGCCTTGTTGGTCTCTTTGGCCAGCGCGCCGTCGATGACCGGAAGCGCGGCCTCCTCATGGCTCTTGAAGACCGATTGGGCGGCCGTCAGCCGCTTGGCCGGATCTGGCGACAGCAGCGTCAGACCGCCGAGGGCGGCCTCCACGGTGCGGCGCAGGCGGTTGTTGAGGCGGACAGCAACGGCACCCGCGGGCAGGCTGGCCACCGCAGCCCCGGTCGCCGCATCGATGATCTTGCCGTCGGCCCCCGTGACGAAAACTTTCTTGGATTCCGGATCAGCCGACAGCCGGCCATCCTGCAGCGCGCTGATGATCGGAAAAGCCAGCGGATTGCCCGAGGTCGCGACCGCGCCGATCGCCTCGTCGGTGTCGGAGAACTCGTCATTGGCGAATTTGGCGACCGCATCCTCGAACGGTCCCGCCAGCGCCGGCACAGCGAACGCTGCGATCAGGAAAAATGACAGAACAATAGCGCGAAGACGGTCAAAGAAATTGGCAGGCACGTTACAACCCCGGCAGGAGTAAGTGGAAGGCGGCGACATCGCCGCCTTCCGGGTCTTCTCTTGGAAGTTTCTTCTTGCAGTCAGACCATGATCCTTCGGATCATATCGGGGTCAGGAACCCTGACCGCCGCACTTGTTGGTCTTGGTGTTGTAGTTGCCGCACTTCTTGCCAACCCAGTCGCCGATCAGGTCCTTGGAGCCATCGAGCTCCTTCGACCATGCATCGCCGGCCACCAGGCCCGGGGTCTTCCACACCACGTCGAACTGGCCATTGGCTTTGATTTCGCCAATGAACACCGGCTTGGTGATGTGATGGTTCGGAAGCATCTTCGAGGTGCCGCCGGTCAGGTTCTTGGCTTCGATGCCGGGCAGCGCGTCGATCACCTTGTCCGGATCGGTCGACTTCACCTTCTCGACCGCCTTGACCCACATCTCGAAACCGATGACGTGTGCTTCCATCGGGTCGTTGGTCACGCGCTTCGGGTTCTTGGTGTAGGCCTGCCAGGCCTTGATGAACTTCTCGTTGGCCGGATCCTTGATCGACTGGAAGTAGTTCCAGGCGGCCAGATGACCGAGCAGCGGCTTGGTGTCGATGCCGGCGAGCTCTTCTTCGCCGACCGAGAACGCGACAACCGGAATGTCGGTCGCCTTGATGCCCTGGTTGCCGAGCTCCTTGTAGAAGGGAACGTTGGCGTCGCCGTTGATGGTGGAGACGACGGCGGTCTTCTTGCCGGCCGAACCGAACTTCTTGATGTCGGCCACGATCGTCTGCCAGTCACTGTGACCGAACGGCGTGTAGTTGATCATGATGTCTTCCTGCTTGACGCCCTTCGACTTCAAGTAGGCTTCGAGGATCTTGTTGGTGGTGCGCGGATAGACGTAGTCGGTGCCGGCCAGCACCCAGCGCTTCACCTTCTCGTCCTTCATCAGATAGTCGACGGCCGGGATCGCCTGCTGGTTCGGCGCCGCCCCGGTGTAGAACACGTTGCGCTCGCTCTCCTCGCCCTCGTACTGCACGGGGTAGAACAGGATCGAGTTCAGCTCCTTGAACACCGGGAGCACGGATTTGCGCGACACCGAGGTCCAGCAGCCGAACACGACAGAGACCTTGTCCTTGGTGATCAGCTCGCGGGCCTTTTCCGCGAACAGCGGCCAGTTCGACGCCGGGTCGACCACGACGGCCTCGAGCTTCTTGCCGAGTATGCCGCCCTTCTTGTTCTGCTCGTCGATCAGGAAGAGGACGGTGTCCTTCAGCGTGGTTTCGCTGATCGCCATGGTGCCGGAAAGCGAATGCAGCACGCCGACCTTGATGGTCTCCTGCGCCTGCGCGCTGCCGAATGCGGCCAGGCCCAAAACCAGGCCCGCGGTCGCCGCCAGCCAGCGGCGGCGGCTCAGCGTCGCTATATCGTGGGTAAGTTGTGTAAGCATGAAATGTCATCTCCCTGACGCAGGCGTGAAACGCTGCGAAACGGCCCCAACGGCCGCCTGCGTTAACGGAATCGCAAGAAGCGTGCCACGGCCTGAGCACAGGGTAAGTCTATAGAATCGCAGTATAATCTTCCGCTTGCGGGGAAATCGCCGAGAAGTCCGCCTATTTTTTGGGCCAACAAAATGTATTCTTTTACGGCAAACAGTCTATTTTTTAGGCAAAATAGGCCATTTGTCTAATTTTACGGCACGAAAATTTGGCGATGCAGGCCAACGAGAGTGCACCGGAACTTGCGAATTTCCGGCTGTTTCTTAACCGCGCCAAGCATATCCGGCGATTTACCTTGAAAGCGCCGCGTTCATGTTCCATATGAGCCCCGTGACCTAGAGAATCATCAGGTCCTTGCGAGCCGCGTGTTCTGATCCCGTTCAACGGTTTCTGGCTTGCCCCTTCAGCCTAGCAAAACCGACGCCCCAAACACGCGGGTGTCTCAGACACCCCTCGCGCGCTCCTGGCTGTATCGGCCGGGCGCCTGCCTTTTTAATGGAAAGAACCCTCTTTTGACCTCCTTTCAGGATTTCGGCCTTGCCGATCCCATTTCGCGTGCCCTCAAGGAAGAAAATTACCTCACCCCGACGCCCATCCAGGCCCAGACCGTCCCCCTCGCAATGACCGGCCGTGACGTGGTCGGCATCGCCCAGACCGGCACCGGCAAGACCGCAGCCTTCGCGCTGCCGATCCTGCACCGCATTCTGGAGAACCGCATCCGGGTGCAGCCCAAGAGCTGCCGCGTGCTGGTGCTCTCGCCGACCCGCGAATTGTCGGGTCAGATCCTCGACAGCTTCAACGCCTATGGCCGCCACATCCGCCTCTCCTCGGCACTCGCGATCGGCGGCGTGCCGATGGGCCGTCAGGTCCGTTCCGTGATGCAGGGCGTCGAAGTCATGGTGGCCACCCCCGGCCGCCTGCTCGATCTGGTGCAGAGCAACGGCCTCAAGCTGGGCCAGGTCGAGTTCCTGGTGCTCGACGAAGCGGACCGCATGCTCGACATGGGCTTCATCAACGACATCCGAAAAATCGTCGGCAAACTGCCGATCAAGCGGCAGACGCTGTTCTTCTCGGCGACCATGCCCAAGGACATCGCCGAGCTCGCCGAAGCGATGCTGCGCGACCCCGCCCGCGTGGCGGTGACGCCGGTGGCCTCCACCGTGGAACGCATCACCCAGCGCATCATCCAGGTCGATTTCGCGGCCAAGCAGGGCATACTGGCCCAACTCCTGAAGCAGGAACCGGTCGACCGCGCGCTGATCTTCACCCGCACCAAGCATGGCGCCGACAAGGTGGTGAAGGCGCTTGCCAAGTCCGGCATCAACGCCAACGCCATCCATGGCAACAAGTCGCAGAACCACCGCGAGCGCGTGCTGGCGGCGTTCCGCACCGGCGAGATCCGCACCCTGGTCGCCACCGACATCGCCGCCCGCGGCATCGACGTCGACGGCATCAGCCATGTGGTGAATTTCGATCTGCCGAACGTACCGGAAACCTACGTCCACCGGATCGGCCGCACCGCGCGCGCCGGCGCCGAAGGCGTTGCGATCTCGCTGATCGCAGGCGCCGAGGAAATGGGTTATCTGCGCGACATCGAGCGGCTGATCCGCGTGGCGCTGCCCCGCGAAGACCGCCGCACACCGGGCACCCGGGATGCAGCTCCCGCGCCGTCCCAGAACCGGGGCGGCCGGTCCGCACCGCGCGGCCATTCCGCCCACGGCCATGGCCATGGCGGCCGTTCCCATGAGCAATCGCCGGGCTCAAAAGGCCCTCGCCGTCCCCGCCGCGGTGGTGGTAATAATGCCGCGTCGCAGCCGACCCGGCATGAGTCGCCGCGTCCGGCGCAGGGTGGCAACAGCGAAAGCATTCAAGGCGTCGCCTTCTTGCATCGCGAGAGCCGCCCGAATACCCAACCCAACCGTACCCATCGGCCGCAGCGCTAGCCTCGATCGATCTGGAGACAAATATGGCTAAAGAAGAGCTGATCCAGTTCGAAGGACTGGTGACCGAAATCCTCCCCGACGCGCGCTACCGCGTGCAGCTCGACGCAGGACACGAAATTGTTGCCTACACCGCCGGTAAAATGAAGAAGAACCGGATCAAGACGCTGGCAGGCGATCGGGTCACGATCGAAATGTCGCCCTATGATCTGGAGAAGGGCCGGCTGATTTTCCGTCACAAGGATGAGCGCCCCTCGAGCGGTCCCCCGCGTGGTGCACCGCCGCGTGGCGGCCAGTTCCGCCGCCGGTAACGGGCTTCCAGCGACTGATTGCCATCGTGCCCGACAGATGATGTCGGCGCGCGATGGACCGGGCTTGCCCTGATCAAAAAATCGTGCACGTCAGGATTGTTTTGGACCCCTTGATCGAATAATATTGGGCATCGATTTTCGGCCGGACGACATTAGCTATCCACCGGTACAGCCGGTTTAGACGCTGACGACCCTTCCAAAAATTCGATCTCACCAGCCCATCGAGAGGTGGGCTACGACTAGTATATCTGAGAAGGGACTACCCCCGTGAGCATGGGAACCGTGAAGTGGTTTAACGCAACCAAGGGCTATGGCTTCATCCAGCCGGATGACGGCGGCAATGACGTGTTCGTGCACATCAGCGCTGTCGAACGTGCCGGTCTTGGTACGCTGCGTGAAGGCCAGAAGATCAGCTACGAAATCGTGGCCGATCGTCGCTCTGGCAAATCTTCGGCCGACAATCTGCGCGCCGCTGGATGAGTGATTTTTCAGGACGCCCGGCGCGCCCTTGAAAATTGCTTCGAAATAACGAAAGGCCGCGCCCAAGGCGCGGCCTTTTTTCGTACCTCAGATTTATCCCGCGCCATTGATCTGCGCGACGGCGTTACGACTTCGTGCAAACCGTGGTGTTGTACATCACGCACAGCGATTGGCGCGGGCGCGTATAGGTGAAGTCGGTCAAATTGATCCCCGCCTTCGCCATCACATAGCCGATGGCCGGGACGTATTTGTAGCTGACCTCGCTGTAAATCAGATAGGTGTCGCCGACCTGCAGCGCGCTCGGAATCGCCACCGTGCTTCCGGTCCCGCGCGGCACCGCGCCCTTGCTCCACTGCACCCGGGCGATCTTGGTAGTGGGATCGACATACAGTTCCGTGATCGTGGAATTGAGCGGCGCGGCCGAATAGGGCGTCATGATGCCGGTGGAGGCGTTGAAGATGTTGGTCAGCTGGGCGTCGGTGACCGAGACGTTCTGCGACGTCAGATCCGACAGCGTCCGCGCCATCAGCGTCACCTTGCGGTCGACCGCGACGCCGGACGAGAACTCGACCGTGCCGAAAAACAGCACCAACATCAGAGGTACGACCATGGCGAATTCGACGGCGGCCAGACCCCTGGTATCGCCGGACAGATCGAGCGCCGAGCGCCGCATGCGAAGCCAGATTCCACTCATCAGACTCATCGCCTTGCCTATCTTGTCTTGACGCGTTTTCTCAACGCAAACCGGGTCGCTTGAAAAATGCTTCTAGAAAGGTTCATTCTGGAACGCCGCGGTCGCGCTCAACAGCCGCTTGCTGCCGCTGAGATTCGAGATGTCATAGCCGAACTTGGTGACCAGTATCGGCCATTGATAGAACAGCCGCACCACGACGATGTCGCCGGGGCCGCCGGGGCTGTAATTGTTCGTCGGCACGAAATTCTTGCTGGCGTCGATCGGGTTGCTGACGTTGACGCTGCTGAACTGGGGATAGCTCTGCACGTCGACGGAGATTCCGTTGCAATCGAACAGCGCGGCGACCTTGCTGCAGACATAGGTCTTGAACTGCGCCTGGGTGTAGGCGGCGTTCTGCGCCTGACCGGTCATGATCATGCGCGCCGAATCCTGCGTCACGGTCTCGAGCACCTGGCTGGCAAAGAACATGAACGCCGTCTCGATGATCGCGAACAGCAGCGCAAAGAACATCGGCGCGACCAGCGCAAACTCGACCACGGTGGAGCCACCGCGATTGCGGCAAAAACGGCGCAACAACTGGCTGAAGGAGCGGATATGCGACGGCATCGAAGCGACCTCAGGCGCAAGCGGAACTGCCGTCATGAGTAGCCGAAACAGATTGTCGAAGTGTTTCGCCGGATAGAAGCAGAACGACCCGCGCCGTTAAGCGGACGTTAACCCTCTAGCGCCGGGCACAAAGTGGCGTGCAGCTCAGCACGTCGGCGCTGGTGCTTCCGCGGTAAACCGTGACCAGTTTGCTGTTGCCGGTTGAAGCAACGGCGGTCGTTTTGCTGTCTGCGATGCTGCGCAGCGCCAGTGACAAACTCCCGCTCAGGCGTGCTTTTCCCAGAACCTCGACTTCATCAGGCGTCATTTCCAGCGTCGCCGTTTTTCCCAGCACCGCGTTTTGGCCCTCTTTTTCCTTGGGGGCCTGGTCGATGGCGAGAACGCGGACATTGGTCAGAACGGTCTGGGAGGAGATGATATCGGGCGGCTGCCCCGCGCCATCGATACTCTGCTGCTTCTCGCGCTTCGACAGAATCACGTCGACGCGGTCGTTCGGCAGAATGAAGCCGCCCGCCCCGGTTTCGGCCGAGATTTCAGTCGAGACGGCCCGCATTCCCGTCGGCAGGATCGCCGCCATGAACCCTGACCCGTTCGCCTTGACCAATTTCTGCTCGCGAATCGGTTCTCCCGCGATGAACGGCATGCGGGCGATGGAGCCAACGATTTGGGTGATGGCCTCGGGCCGGTCCTTCTTGCGAATGAAGCTGCCGCTTGAAGACGACTCGGTCCAGGTCTGCCACTGCAGGTTTTCGGCGGCGACAGTCTGGCCAAGGCCGATGTCATCCTTGGCCACGAGCACATCCACCGTCGGCAGTTGCGGTACTGCTGCGACCGGTGCGGGAGCTTCTTTGTCGATACCGCTCGCAAGGTATGCGGCAACACCGCCAGCACTGATTGCGATGGCCAGAACGATAATTCGGGCGGTGTTCATACGCTTTTACTCATACATGACGCAGCGACGCTTCCGGCGCTGAAGCGAGTCTAGCCAGACATAGGTCAAAGCAAGGTTAAGGGAGCGCATCGAAGTCGCGTTAACAAGCCTCGTAGTCGGGAACCGGACTGACGCCCGACGGTTCGCGTTCCGAGCCTATTTCCGGAATGGATAGGCCAGTTGCCCGGCGATCTCGCGCGGGAAGGTCGACTGATCGTCGACACCGTAATTGTCCGGCAAACGGTCTTTGGGCATCCGGAAGGTTCCGAACAGGATGTCCCAGAGCGGAAAGGTGCCCGCGAAGTTGGTATTGCCGCCCTCTTCCTGCGCGGTGTGATGCCAGCGGTGGAAGACCGGGGTGGCAAGCACGTATTTGAACGGGCCGAGCGTCCAGTTCAGATTGGCGTGAACGAACGCCGAATGGAAAATGTTGAAAGGGCCAAGCCACAGCATCACGTTCGGCGAAATACCCGCCATCAGCAACGCGACGTCGATCCCGATGGTGCCGAGCAACAGGTTGACGGGGTGAAAGCGCGCCGCCGAAATCCAGTCCACATCCTCGGAGGAATGATGGATGGCGTGGTATTTCCAGAAGCCGCCGCCATGGAACATGCGGTGCAGCCAGTACATCATGAAATCAGCGAGCACCAAAAACAGCACCGCCTGCAGCCACAGCGGCAGCGTCGACAGCGGCCCATGGCCATTGTCATAGAAGGCGATCAGTTCGTCGGCGTCATGAATTTGGAACACCAGGGCGGCGCCGAGCACCAATAGCCCGATCCGGAACACGCGGGCGAACAGCGGCACCAGGAACCAGTAGGCGAGATCGGTCACGAGTTCGCGCTTGCGCCACCACGGCCGGCCGGGATTGCAGGCCCAGAAATGCGCCAGCACCGAAAACACCAGCGCCAGCGCGATCGTCACCGGCACCACAATGGCCATCGTCTGGCCAAGCATCTCGACGATTTCCAGGCCCAGGAACATTGCCGCTTCTTAGCACCTTGCGCGATCTGGCGTCTCGGCAGAACCGGATTTCTGCAAGACTCAAGGCGCGCAGCGTGCCGCGATCGGATTGGGCGGTCAATTCGGTCGTGACGAAAACTTCCGGCGGGAGGACCTCCAGGTCCCCGCTCTGGATACTTGACGCGTCTTGCTTGCGCGAAGCGGGTCGTGCTGGCTCGAAAAGGCGCTACTGGCGAAACGGATAGGCTAACTGCCCACCGATTTCGTTCGGCACCGACTGATCGGCGTCGACGCCGTAATTATCCGGCAGCTGGTTTTCCGGCATCCGGAACGTTCCGAACAGAATATCCCAGAGCGGGAAGGTGCCGGCAAAATTGGTGTTGCCGCCCTCTTCCTGCGAGGTGTGATGCCAGCGGTGGAACACCGGCGTCGCCAGTACATATTTGAACGGGCCGAGCGTCCAGTTCAGATTGGCGTGGACGAAGGCCGAGTGGAAGGTCGTGAACGGCCCGACCCAGAGCATGATGTTGGGCGATATGCCCGCCATCAACAGAATGACGTCCACCATGATCGTTCCGATGAACAGGTTGACGGGGTGAAACCGCGCCGCGGAAATCCACTCGAGATCTTCCGAAGAATGATGGATCGCGTGGTACTTCCAGAAGCCGCCGCTGTGAAACATGCGGTGCAGCCAATACAGCATGAAGTCGGAGGCAACCAGGAACAGCAGTGCCTGCACCCAGAGCGGAAGCGCGGCCAGCGGCCCGTGGCCATTGTCGTAGAATGCGACCAGCTCGTCGACATCATGAATGTTGAAGACAACACCGGCGCCGAGCACCAACAGCCCGATGCGGAGCACACGGGCGAAAACGGGAACGAAGAACCAGTAGCAGATGTCGGTGATGAGTTCGCGCTTGCGCCACCACGGCTTGCCGGGATTGCAGGCCCAGAAATGCGAGAGCACCGTGAACACCAGGGCGAGGCCGATCGTAACCGGCACCACCTTCGCCATGGTCTGGCCCATCATCTCGATGACTTCCAACGGCATACCCGACATGACGGCCTCGCTTGATGGGGAGATCCAAGGGGGTATCACCCTCGCGCTTAAGGAGCGGTGAATCCGGCACTGACCCGGGCCTGCGCGGCTGCGACAACAAGGCCCGCAATACTAAGCGCATTTTATCAATTGGCTTAATTCCGCGTTTACTCTGAGTGAGAACAGCGAGTTCCCCCCGGTTTTGCGCAATCGAATTAACTGCGCCGCAATGGTCCGGTTTTAGGGTGGCGTCATGGTCACGGTGCTGAGAACGCCGGCGAGACCAAATGATAGTTCGACCAGCCACGTGTACACAGGAGTTATCTATTATGAAGAATCTCGTTTCGCGTTTCGTCAAGGATGAGTCCGGCGCGACTGCCATCGAATACGGCCTGATTGCCGCCGGTATTGCGATCGCGATCATCACCGCCGTTCAGGGCGTCGGCGGCAAGCTGTCGACCAACTTCGGCACGATCTCGACCTCGCTGAAATAAGCGATCGTCGCAATCTGCTTCAAAGGCCCCGGGGTCACCCGGGGCCTTTGTCGTTTGCGCGACTTGAGGGTCGTTTTCGAGACCCGGGGTTTTTGCGGGTCCGTCTCGTGCGGGCCGTTTTCCGATTGTTCACTTCTCGTCGATAGGTTCGCCGGATGCTGGAACGTCTTCTTTCAGGTCTTCCCGGCCTTCGCGTTGGCAGCACGGGCTGTGTGAATCCATGATCCTCGATATTGCCCGCCTCATGCTGTTTCCGGCCCTGATGGCGTTCGCGGCCGCGAGCGACCTTTTCACTATGACGATTTCGAACCGGATATCGCTGGCCCTGGTGGCCGGCTTTCTGGTTCTGGCGCCGCTGGGCGGAATGGGCCTGCACGATTTCCTGATGCATCTCGGCGCCGGCGCCGTTGTCCTCGTCGTGGCCTTTGGCTGTTTCGCGATGGGCTGGGTCGGCGGCGGCGACGCCAAGGTCGCGGCCGGGGTGGCGCTCTGGTTCGGCTTCGATCACCTGCTCAACTATCTGCTCTATGCCTCGCTGCTCGGCGGCGCCCTGACGCTGCTGCTGCTCTATGCCAGGCAATGGCCGCTACCCCGGCCGCTCACAGGCCAGGCCTGGCTGCTCCGCCTCCACGACAAACAGACCGGAATCCCCTACGGCATCGCGCTCGCGATCGGCGCGTTGATGGTCTATCCGGAGACCGAGTGGATCAAGTCGATCGACGTCACGCACCTCGCAATGCACTGATCCTTCGAACGGTAACGCACCGTTAAGGCAATTTACTCACGCCTCATTAACCATGCTTTGACGAATAGCTGGTCAACTCCCATCACGGCGGCGGAAGCGTCGCGGCGTTATGTGGAAAGTGAAGCGTATGAATACCGCTCGCATTGTCGTTTTGACCATCGCCATCGGCGCTGGCGGCATTGCCGCAGGTCTGGCCAGCGGATCCGACCACCAGCCTGTCGCGCCGGATCCGGTCGCGGAGCTGCAGACCATCGATATTCTGGTCGCCAACGGCGACATCGGCCTCGGCCAGTCGCTCAAGGCCAAGGATATGCAATGGCAGACCTGGCCGGCCGCGAGCGCCAGCGACAGTTTCATCAGCAACGCCAACGCGATGACACTGGCCCGTGCGCGCCAGAGCGGCGCGCCGTCGCTCGTCGGATACGGCTTGGTCAGCCAGCAGTCGGTGCAGACGTGACCGAAAGGACGCTCGTTATGAAGTGCAGGGGAAATCAGCCGATGCTGCGGACATTCATCGTCCGCGCCCTGTCGTTCTCGGCGGTCGCAGCCCTGACGCTCAATCCGGCCCTGACGCCGGTCAAGGCAAGCGACTATCGCGCCGCGGCGCCGGCGGCCATGGACGGGCAGATGAACGCGCGCACGGTTTCGCTCGGGATCGGAAAGTCGATCGTGATCGACCTGCCGCGCGACATCAAGGACGTGTTGGTGGCCGATCCGAAGATCGCCAACGCCGTCGTCCGCTCCTCCCAGCGTGCCTACATCATCGGCGCGGCGGTGGGCCAGACCAACATCGTATTCTTCGACTCGGCAGGCCAGCAGATCGCGGCCTATGACATCGCGGTCAAGCGCGACCTCAACGGCGTGCGTGCGGCGCTGAAGCAGACGCTGCCGAACTCGGACATCCATATCGACGGCGTCGGCGACGGCGTGGTGCTGACCGGCACGGCGGCAAGCCCGATCGACGCGCAGCAGGCCTTCGATCTGGCCTCCCGCCTCGCCGGCGGCACCGACAAGGTCGTCAATTCGATCGCCGTCCGCGGCCGCGACCAGGTGATGCTGAAGGTGACGGTTGCCGAAGTCGCGCGCAACATCATCAAGCAGATGGGCATCGACCTCACGGCCAGCATGACCTACGGCACGGCGGTGGTGAACTTCAGCAACGCCAACCCGTTTACCGCCTATGGCCGTCCGCTGGTCCCAGGCAACGTCGCATCGGGAACGTTCGGCGGCGGCAACGTCCCGTCGGTGACGGCTACCCTTCGCGCCATGGAAAGCGCCGGCGTGGTGCGGACGCTGGCCGAACCCAATTTGACCGCTATTTCCGGTGAGTCCGCCACCTTCATCGCCGGCGGCGAGTTTCCAGTTCCCGCAGGCTATTCCTGCGACCCGATCACGCGCGTTTGTACGACCCAGATCCAGTTCAAGAAGTTCGGCATTTCGCTCAATTTCACGCCGGTCGTGCTGACCGAAGGCCGCATCAGCCTGCGCGTGATGACCGAAGTATCCGAACTGTCCAACGACAACTCGATCACGTTGACCCAGTCGCTCAGCTCCGCGGGCACCAACTCGCTGACCATTCCCTCGATCAAGACCCGCCGTGCGGAGACGACGTTGGAAATCCCGTCGGGCGGCGCGATGGCGATGGCCGGCCTGATCCAGGAGCAGACCAAGCAGGCCATCAATGGCTTCCCGGGTCTGGCGCAATTGCCGGTGCTCGGCACGCTGTTCCGCAGCCGCGACTTCGTCAACAGCCAGACCGAGCTGATGGTCCTGGTCACCCCCTACGTGGTTCGCGCGGTGGCGCAGAAGGATCTTTCGCGCCCCGATGACGGGTTCGCCAACGCTTCCGATCCGCAGACCGATCTGCTCGGCAGCATCAATCGCGTCTACGGCGTTCCGGGCCGCAGCAATGAGCCGGGACGGAAATATCGCGGCACCTACGGCTTTATTACGGACTGAGGCGGGACGATGACACGACAAAGCACATCCGCAATAACCGCCGACCGCAAGCGCGCTCTCCGCCTCGCGGGAGCGCTGATCGGTCTTGCCGTAGTGCTGGGCGCCTGCAAGCACACCGACCCGGTGGCGACGGCAAGCGTGCCGGACGATTATCGCCTGCGTCATCCGATCGCGATTCAGGAAGCCGATCGCACGGTGATCGTATTCGTCGGCCGTGGCCGCGGCGGACTTTCCGCGAACCAGCGCTCCGATGTGATGGGAATGGCGCAGACCTGGCTCAAGGAGGGCACCGGCGGCATCACCATCGACATGCCCACCGATACGCCGAACGCGCGAGCTGCCAGCGAATCATTGCGCGAGATCCAGGCGACGTTCGCCGCTGCCGGCGTCCCGCCGCGCGCGGTCGCCATACGCCAGTATCGTCCCGAGGACCCCCGGCACATGGCGGCGATCCGGCTGACTTATCCGAAGATCTCAGCCACCGCCGGGCCCTGCGGCCTGTGGCCCGACGACCTCGGACCGTCCGTCAACAACCGGGGCTATTTCGAAAACAAGCCCTATTACAATCTCGGTTGCTCCAATCAGCGCAATCTTGCCGCGATGGTCGATAATCCGTCGGATCTCGTGCAGCCGCGCGAGGAGACACCCGCCTATACGCCGCGGCGCAACATCGCCTTCGACAAATATCGCAAGGGTACGTCAACCACGACCGCTTATCCCGAAGCCGACAAGGCCAAACTCAGCGATACAGGCAAATGATCAGCTACTCGCGCCAGACCCCCGAACAGCAGCCGGACGGCCCGCCGCCGTCGACGGAAGATCATATCGCGCCGGCGCCGCGGGTGTCCGTCCAGGCATTCTGCGAGACGGTGGAAACCGCCGCGGCTGTGCAATCGGCCGGCGAAGACCGCCGTCTCGGCAAGGCTCATTTGAAGATCCAGATGGGCGGCATGGCCGCCGCCATCGAGGCCTATCGCTCCGCGCCGACACCGAACGTGATCATCCTGGAAACCGAGGGCCGCAACGATATCCTGCTCGGTCTCGATCAGTTGGCCACCGTGTGCGACGCCGGAACCCGCGTGATCGTGATCGGCCGCATCAACGACGTCACGCTGTACCGCGAGCTGGTGCGCCGCGGCGTCAGCGATTACGTGATCGCCCCCGTCACCGCCATCGACGTCGTCCGCGCGGTCTGCAACCTGTTCTCGGCGCCCGAAGCCAAGGCGGTCGGCCGCATCATTGCCGTGGTTGGCGCCAAGGGCGGCGTCGGCTCGTCCACCGTCGCGCATAACGTCGCCTGGGCGATCGCCCGCGATCTGGCGCTGGATTCGGTGGTCGCCGACCTCGACCTCGCCTTCGGCACCGCCGGCCTCGACTACAATCAGGACCCGCCGCAGGGCATCGCCGACGCCGTGTTCTCGCCCGACCGGGTCGATACCGCCTTCATCGACCGTCTGCTGTCGAAATGTACCGACCATCTCAGCCTGCTCGCGGCGCCAGCGACGCTCGACCGGGTCTATGATTTTGGCGCTGACGCTTTCGATGCGATCTTCGACACGCTTCGCACCACGATGCCCTGCATCGTGCTCGACGTCCCCCATCAGTGGTCGGGATGGACCAAGCGCGCGCTGATCGCAGCCGACGATATTCTGATCGTGGCGGCGCCCGATCTGGCCAATTTGCGCAACACCAAGAACATCTACGACCTCTTGAAGGCGTCGCGGCCGAACGACCGCGCGCCGCTCTACTGCCTCAACCAGGTCGGCATTCCGAAGCGCCCCGAGATCCCCGCCAGCGAATTCGCCAAGGCCATGGAGAGCCAGCCGATCGCCACGATCCCGTTCGAGCCGCAGATGTTCGGCTCGGCCGCCAATAACGGCCAGATGATTGCGGAAATTTCCGCCAATCACCGGACCACCGAGATGTTCCTGCAGATTGCGCAGCGGTTGACAGGCCGCGGCGAGACCAAGAAGCCGAAGGGGTCGTTCCTGTCGCCCCTGATCGAGAAGTTGCGGGCCAAGAAGTAAGCCGTCCGCGTGGAGTACGATCGTGTTTGGTAAGCGTAGCGGAGACAACGACACGCGGGCGCCGAAGCCCGCCATTCACGCGCCGGAGCCATCCGGCATGGCGGCCGCTTCGCGTGAAATGGCCGCGCCGACCGTATCTTCACCGCCGATCGCGCCCTCGAAACCGCCGCCGGCGCCCGCCATGGAAGCGCGGCGCTCCGACAATTATTACCAGGTCAAGGCCACGATCTTCGGCGCCCTGATCGAGGCGATCGACCTTGCCCAGCTCGCCAAACTCGACGGCGAGTCGGCGCGCGAGGAAATTCGCGACATCGTCAACGAGATCATCGCGATCAAGAACATCGTGATGTCGATTGCCGAGCAGGAAGAGCTGCTCGACGACATCTGCAACGACGTGCTCGGTTACGGTCCGCTGGAGCCGCTATTGTCGCGCGACGACATCGCCGACATCATGGTCAATGGCGCCGGCACGGTGTTCATCGAAGTCGCCGGCAAGATCCAGAAGACCGGCATCCGGTTTCGCGACAACCAGCAGCTGCTCAACATCTGCCAGCGCATCGTCAGCCAGGTCGGCCGGCGCGTCGACGAATCATCGCCGATCTGCGACGCGCGTCTCGCCGACGGCTCCCGCGTCAACGCCATCGTGCCGCCGCTGGCGATCGACGGGCCCGCGCTCACCATCCGAAAATTCAAAAAGGACAAGCTGACCCTCGAGCAGCTGGTCAAGTTCGGCGCCATCTCGCCGGAAGGCGCGGAAATCCTCCAGATCATCGGCCGCGTCCGCTGCAACGTGCTGATCTCCGGCGGCACCGGCTCCGGCAAGACCACGCTCTTGAACTGCCTGACCCAGTTCATCGAGCATGACGAGCGCGTCATCACCTGCGAAGACGCCGCCGAACTCCAGCTGCAGCAACCGCACGTGGTGCGGCTGGAAACCCGGCCGCCCAACATCGAAGGCGAAGGCCAGGTCACGATGCGCGAACTGGTCCGCAACTGCCTGCGTATGCGGCCCGAACGCATCATCGTCGGCGAAGTCCGCGGACCCGAGGCATTCGACCTGCTGCAGGCGATGAACACCGGCCATGACGGCTCGATGGGAACGCTGCATGCCAACAACCCGCGCGAAGCTTTATCGCGCTGCGAATCGATGATCACGATGGGCGGATTTTCGCTGCCGTCCCGCACCATTCGCGAGATGATCTGCGCCTCGATCGACGTCATCGTGCAGGCCGCGCGTCTGCGCGACGGCTCGCGGCGCATCACCCACATTACCGAGGTGATGGGCATGGAAGGCGATACCATCATCACCCAGGACCTGTTCCTGTATGACATGATCGGCGAAGACGCCAACGGCAAGATCATCGGCAAGCATCGCTCGACCGGCATCGGACGCCCGCGGTTCTGGGAACGCGCACGATATTACGGCGAGGAGAAGCGGCTCGCGGCTGCGCTTGATGCCGCCGAAGTCACAGCTGAACCCGGAGCACGCTGATGTCCATGCAAGCGCTCGCACTGGCCTTTCTTGCATTCACCGCGATTGGCGGCATTGCCTGGGTTTTCGTCTACCCATTGCTGTCCGGCGAGAAGAAAGCGGAATCGCGCCGCGCCTCGATCGCGCGGTCCGAACCGACGGCGGCGCGTCAGGCCGACAAGAACCAGCGTTCACGCCGCGAACAGGTCGAGGGGTCGCTGAAGGATCTCGAGTCGCGCCGGCTGAAGGAAAAATCGGTTCCCCTGAGCACCCGCATCACCCAGGCCGGACTTTCCTGGTCGACGCAGAAATTCTGGATCATCTCCGGCGTCCTGGCTGCGGTCGCCGGTTTCGCCGCGTTCAGCGCCGGAGGCGGAGTTTTGGGCGCCCTCGGCATGGCCTTCGGCGCGGGCTTCGGGCTGCCGCGCTGGCTGCTGGGTTACCTCAAGACGAAGCGCGAAAAGGCATTTTTGAAAGCGCTGCCGGACGCGGTCGACGTCATCGTCCGTGGCATCAAGGCCGGACTGCCGCTGTTCGAATCGATCAAGGTGGTCGCGGCCGACTCGCCGGAGCCGCTGAGGAGCGAGTTCCTGGCCATCATCGAAACCCAAACCATCGGGATGCCGCTCGGCGAAGCCTGCGCGCGCCTTTATGAAAGGATGCCGGTGCCGGAAGCCAACTTCTTCGGCATCGTGATCGCGATCCAGCAGAAATCGGGCGGCAATCTGTCGGAAGCGCTCGGCAACCTTTCGAAGGTGCTGCGCGACCGCAAGAAGATGGCAGAGAAAATTCAGGCGATGTCGATGGAAGCCAAGGCCTCCGCCGCCATCATCGGCTCTCTTCCGCCGGTCGTGATGGTGCTGGTCTGGATTACAACGCCCGACTACATCTCGCTGCTGTGGACCGACCGGCTCGGCCAATTCATGCTTGTGTGCTGCGTTGGCTGGATGACGATCGGCGTTCTCGTGATGAAGAAAATGATCAACTTCGACTTCTGACGGTGTAACATGGTTGAGTTCCTCATAAACAAGATGCACGACGCCCGGTTCATGACCATGTTCCTGGCCGCCATTGCCGCGACCCTGACCGCCTACACGCTGGTCACGCCGCTGTTCGCCGGCGAAGGCCTCGCCAAGCGCATGAAAGCAGTCGCCAGCGAGCGGGAACGGATCCGGCAGCGCGAGCGCGACCGTCTTGCCAAAACGGAGAAGGTATCGCTGCGCCAGAGCCCGAAGCAGCTGGTTTCCAAGGTGGTGGAAGACTTCAACCTGACCAAATGGCTGGCGCAGGAAGCCGCACGCGACAAGCTGATCATGGCCGGCTACCGCGGCCATGCGCCCTACGTCACGTTCCTGTTCGCCCGCGCGGTGACGCCGATCGTGCTTTTGATCGGCGCGGTGCTCTACGTCTTCGTCATCACGCACATGGACAAATCGATGCCGGTCAAGATCGGCATCTGCCTCGGCGCGGCCTATTTCGGGCTGCAGGCGCCGATGCTGTTCCTGCAGAACGCGATCACCAAGCGCCAGCTTTCGATCAAGCGTGCGTTCCCCGACGCGCTCGACCTGCTCTTGATCTGTATCGAGTCCGGCATGTCGGTCGAAGTCGCCTTTCGCAAGGTCTCCACCGAAATCGTCTCGCAATCGGTGGCGCTGTCGGAAGAATTCGCGCTGACCACGGCCGAACTGTCCTATCTGCAGGACCGCAAGGTGGCCTATGAGAACCTGGCGAAGCGTACCGGCCTCGACGGCGTCAAATCGGTCTGCCTGGCCTTGCAGCAGTCCGAACGCTACGGAACGCCGCTCGGCCAGAGCTTGCGCGTGATGGCGCAGGAAAACCGCGACATGCGCATGAACGAGGCCGAGAAGAAGGCGGCCGCCTTGCCGCCGAAGCTGACCGTGCCGATGATCCTGTTCTTCCTGCCGTGCCTGTTCATCGTCATTCTCGGGCCGACCTACATCAAGCTGCAGACGACGACGATCCTCTAAAGCATCATCGATTCTGATTGAATCAGAACCGATAGCCGCTTTGGCGCGGTTTCTACCGCAGACGGGCCTACGCAAGCTGCGTAAACTCGATTGCTGTGCAAACCGGTAGCCACCCCCGGATCAAGTCCGAGGGCACGCTTCGCTCGAAAACGTTCTGAATCGGAATCCACCAGAAAATCTGGATTGAGCGGTCCGGCCGATCGATCCGCCGCGCAGCTATCAGTCGGGCCGGTTGAGCGCGGCCACCGGAACGGTCTTGCCGCCGCGCGGATCCTTGCGGCTCAGCATTTCCCGCAGATAGGCCACGTTCGCCGCGGCCTCCTCGGACGGCAGATCGCCCTTGGCGATGGTCTCGGCCTCAGTGAAACGGCCCTGCAAGCCGACCACCAGCGCCAGATTCTGCCGCACCCGCGCGTCCGCCCGCGGATTGCCATAGGCACGCCGCAGCGCCGCCTCGGCGTCGGGCAGTTCGCGCGTCAGCATGTAGGAGAGGCCGAGATTGGACAGCACCGACGGTTCTTCCGGCGCGATCTTCAGCGCGCTGGCATAATAGCGGCGAGCTTCGTCGTGCTTGGCGAGCTTGTCGAGCACGGTGCCCTGCACCGAGAGGATGCGCCAGTCGGGATTGTCGGGCGAATGGGCGCGGCTGAGAACGTCGAAGGCGGCTTGCGAATTGCCGTTGTCGGCGAGCGCGCGGCCATAGCCGGCGAGCAGCGCCTTGTTGCCGGGATGGGCGATGGTGGCCTGTTCGAGAACGGCGGCGGCCTGCGAACGCTGGCCTGTGGCACGCAGCGCCTGGCCATAGGCCAGGGCGGCGTTGGCATCCTTGGGATTGGCGCGATAGCGCTCGCCATAGACTTCAACGGCACGACGCGGATCATCGGGAATGGCGGGAGCGGCGGCGCTGCTGGACTTCTGGGTCAGCGCGCCCGTCACATCGGACATGGTCTGGCAGCCGCCAAGGCTTGCGGCCAAAATCGCCGTCACGGCCGCGGAGGCGAGAAACCGGGCCACATTGGGCCGGACAAGGCTGGATGATGGACGCATGGCACTTCAACTCACGATTTCGGGTGGAGCCGAACACGCCAGCAATAGACTGTTAACCCTAACGGCTGGTTAATCGGCAGGCGGGAGCTCCGGCTCTGCGTTGGGCCCCCGACGGGGTTTTGACGTACAATTTTGCAGCTTCACCATTGAAGTCACACGAATATCCTGCAAGCTCGGCAGCTGACCGAGCCGCCCTATTTCCGCGAGACAAGCATGCAATCCCCGTTCGAGACCGCGCCCGCCGCCTCCAGCATTCCGATTTATTTTGCCACAAAGGCGACATGGGCCACGGTCAGCAAGGAGCTTCCTCCACACGCCCAGCAATTTGCTCTCGCCAACGATTTTGCCGCCAAGCCCGGCAAGTGCCTGACGCTCCCCTCGCCCGATGGACGGATCGCGCAGGTCATCTTCGGTCTCGAAGAGGAAGGCAGCAAATCCCGTGACCTGTTCCGGCCCGGCGCGCTGCCGGGGCTGCTGCCGCCTGGCGTCTATCGCTTCGCCAATGCGCCGCACGACACGCGTCTGGCCACGCTCGCCTTTGCTCTCGGCAGCTACCGATTCGGCCGCTATCGCAAGACCGACAAACCCGATGTGCGCCTGGTGCCACCCGATGGCGTGGACATATCGGACGTCGCGCGGATGGCAGAAGCGGCCTCGCTGGCGCGCGACCTCATCAATACGCCGTCGAACGACATGGGCCCGGAAGAGCTGGCGGCGGCCGCCGGGCAACTCGCGGCGCGCTTCGGCGCCAGCTTCAAGACAATTGTCGGCGACGAACTGATTCAGCAGAATTTCCCGCTGATCCACGCGGTCGGCATGGCCTCGACGCGCGCGCCGCGGCTGATCGATATGAGCTGGGGCGACCTTGATCATCCCAAGGTGACGCTGGTCGGCAAGGGCGTTTGCTTCGACACCGGCGGGCTCGACCTAAAACCCTCCAGCGGCATGCTGATCATGAAGAAAGACATGGGCGGTGCGGCCAATGTGCTGGCGCTGGCCCAGATGGTCATGGATGCCAAGCTGAATGTCCGGCTGCGGGTGCTGATCCCCGCCGTCGAGAACGCGGTGGCCGGCAACGCCTTCCGCCCGCTCGACATCTTCAAGTCGCGCAAGGGACTTAACGTCGAGATCGGCAACACCGACGCCGAGGGCCGGCTGGTGCTGGCCGACGCGCTGGCGTTTGCCTGCGAAGAGAAGCCCGATCTGCTGGTCGATCTGGGAACCCTGACCGGTGCGGCGCGTGTTGCATTGGGGCCGGATTTACCGCCCTTTTACACCAATGATGAGACGCTGGCGCAGGATGTTGCGCGTTTCGCAACCGGGGAGCAGGATCCGTTGTGGCGCATGCCGCTGTGGCCGGCCTACGATTCCTGGCTGGATTCGAAAGTCGCCGATATCAACAACGCGCCGTCGGGCGGTTTTGCCGGTTCGATCACCTGCGCGCTGTTCCTGCAGCGCTTCGTCTCCGACGCCCAAAGCTGGCTGCATGTCGATATCTACGGCTGGACTCCGTCGGCCAAACCCGCGCGCCCCGAGGGCGGCGAATGCCAGGCCGCGCGCGCGATCTATAAACTATTGAGCGAACGCTATGGATGATCCACGCCTGACCCCGGCCCGTCCGGACCTCGCCGCCAAATATCTCGAAGGCAAGGTCACGGCGGCGCGCTTTGTGACCGGCGAGGAATTCTGTGTGGTCGATGCGATCGCGCCGCTGCGCGAGGCGCCGGCCGCCGACGCCGCGTTGCTGACGCAGGCGCTGAAAGGCGAACGCGTCACGATCTACGACCGCAACGGCGAAGGCTTTGCCTGGGGCCAATTGAACAGCGACGGCTATGTCGGCTGGATTCCCGATGCCGCGCTCGGCAAACCATCTGCCGCGCCGACTCACAAGGTCACGGTGCTACGGACCTTTGCGTTTCCGGCCGCGTCGATCAAGCTGCCGCCGGTGGATACGCTGTCGCTGGGGACGCTGATCACGGTGGCGCGCGAGGACGGCGCGTTCGCCGTCACGCGCGAAGGCTGGTACCTGCCGCGCCGGCATGTCGGTGGTCTGGAGGCGATGGAAAAGGACTTTGTTGCGGTCGCGGAAAAATTCGTCGGCACGCCCTATCTGTGGGGCGGCAAGAGCAGCCTCGGCATCGACTGCTCCGGGCTCGTGCAGGTTTCGCTTAGCGCCGCCGGCACCGGCTGCCCGCGCGACAGCGACATGCAGCAGGACGGCCTCGGCCGCGCCTTGAATCCCTCCGAAACCAAGAAGCTGCAACGCGGCGACCTGATCTTCTGGAAGGGCCATGTCGCGATCGTGCGCGACGCCGACACCATCGTCCACGCCAACGCGCATCACATGGCAACGGTAGTTGAAAATACGGCCGAGGCCATCGCCCGCATCAGGGCGGCAGGCAGCGAAGTGACGTCGATCAAGCGGCTTTAGTTCTCTGACGCGTTTTCTTTACGCGAACCGGTGTCCACTTCGCTCGAAAACGCTATCTAGACCTCTACCGTCCCATCCGGCACGGCTTCGATCCGGAACGCGGCGGCGAACAGCGCGCGGGTGTAGTCGCTCTGCGGATTCTTGAACAGCTCGGCGGCTGGCCCCTTCTCCACCACCTTGCCGTGACGCATCACGATCAGATGGCTGGCGAGCGACGCGACCACGCGCAGATCATGCGAGATGAACATGTAGGTGAGGTCGCGCTTGCGCTGCAGCTCGCGCAAGAGATCCACCATCTGGGCCTGGAACAGCATGTCGAGCGCGCTGGTCGGCTCGTCCAGCACGACGAAATCGGGCTCCAGCACCACGGCGCGCGCGATGGAGATGCGCTGGCGCTGGCCGCCCGAGAATTCATGCGGATAGCGAAACCGGGTCTTGGGGTCGAGGCCGACATCCGTCAGCGCCTTGATGACGCGCGCCTCGCGCTCCTCATATGTCAGCTTGGGCTGATGCACGCTCAGGCCCTCGGCGACGATATCGCCGACCGACATGCGCGGTGAGAGCGCGCCGAACGGATCCTGAAACACGATCTGCATGTCGCGGCGGAACGGCAGCATCGCCTTGAAACGCAGGCCCTGGATGTTGTTGCCGAGGAACACGATCGGCCCGTCCGACGAGATCAGCCGCAGCAGCGCGAGGCCGAGCGTGGTCTTGCCGGAACCGGACTCGCCGACAACGCCGAGCGTCTCACCCTTGCGCACCGCAAGGCTGACGCCGTCAACCGCCTTGATGTGATCGACGGTTCGGCGCAGCAGGCCGCGCTTGACCGGAAACCAGACCTTCAAATTATCCGCCGACATCACCACCGGTGAATCGGGCCGCGGCGGCGCCGGGTCGGGCTTTGGTTCGGCCGCAAGCAGGTCCCGTGTGTATGAATGCTTAGGCGCCGTAAAAACCTGTTCCACCGGCCCCTGCTCGACAATCTTGCCGCCATTCATGACGCAGACGACATCGGCGATGCGGCGGACGATGCCAAGATCATGGGTGATGAACAGCATGCTCATGCCGAGCCGCGTGCGGATTTCGGCCAGCAGCGCCAGGATCTGGGCCTGCACCGTGACATCCAGCGCCGTGGTCGGTTCGTCCGCGATCAACAGGTCCGGCTCGTTGGCGAGCGCCATCGCGATCATGACGCGCTGGCGCTGGCCGCCGGACAATTGATGCGGATAGCTTTGCAGCCGCCGGTCCGGATCGGGAATGCCGACCTGGGTCAGGAGTTCGAGCGTGCGTGCCCGCGCCATCGCGCCGCGGACGCCGTTGTGGAGAAACAGGATCTCGCCGATCTGCGCCTCGATCGTATGCAGCGGATTGAGCGAGGTCATCGGCTCCTGGAAGATGATCGAGATGTCGTTGCCGCGGATTCCGCGCATCTCGTTCTCGGGCGCGGTCAACAGATCCTGGCCGCGAAAGCGAATGCTGCCGGAAGGATGCGAGGCCGTCGGATACGGCAGCAGCCTCAGGATCGACAACGCACTGACGGATTTTCCAGAGCCGGATTCGCCGACCAGCGCCACGCACTCGCCGCGCCGAATCGAAAACGAGATATGATCCACCGCAAGGGTGTCGCCGAACGCCACCGACAGATCGCGGACATCGAGCAGAGGCTGGTTGATGGCGTCCATGCTGCGCTTACCTGAACGTCTTGCGCGGATCGAAGGCGTCGCGTGCGGCCTCGCCGATGAAGATCAACAGCGACAGCATGATCGCGACCGAGAAGAAACCGGTGAGGCCGAGCCAGGGCGCCTGCACGTTGGCTTTTGCCTGCGCCAGCAATTCGCCCAGCGACGGCGAGCCCGGCGGCAGACCGAAACCGAGGAAATCCAGCGCCGTCAGCGTCATCACCGACGACGACACGATGAACGGCAGGAACGTCATGGTCGCCACCATCGCGTTCGGCAACAGGTGGCGGAACATGATCCTGGCATTGGAGACGCCGAGCGCCCGCGCCGCCTGGATGTATTCGAAATTGCGGCCGCGCAAGAACTCAGCGCGCACCAGGCCCACCAGCGACACCCAGGAAAACAGCAGGAGAATGCCGAGCAGGATGAAGAAGCCCGGCGGCAGCACCGCCGAGATGATCAGCAGCAGATAGAGCGAGGGTATCGCGTTCCAGATCTCGATGAAGCGCTGGAACAGCAAATCGGTCATGCCGCCGAAATAGCCCTGCACGCCGCCCGCGGCGATGCCGATGATCGAGGACAAGATCGTCAAGGTCAGGCCGAACAGAACCGAGATGCGAAAGCCGTAGATCAAGCGCGCGACCACGTCGCGGCCCTGGTCGTCGGTGCCGAGCCAGTTGTATTCGAGGTCGCTGCAGCCGTTCAGCCCCTTCTTCGACACCACTTCCTTGCACTGGGCTTCAGTGAGCATCCAGGTCGGCTTCGACGGCGCCGGCGTCGGCAGATCGAGGTTATGCGTGCTGTAGGAATAGCGGATCAGCGGCCAGATGATGGTGCCGCCCTTGTCGGCGATCTGCTTCTGCAAGTAGGGATCGCGGTAGTCGGCGGCGGTCTCGAAGTCGCCGCCGAAGGTGGTTTCGGAATAGCTGACGAAGGCGGGCCAATAGAGACGACCGTCGTACTTTATCAAAAATGGCCTGTCGTTGGCGATCAGCTCCGCAAACAGCGAGACCACGAACAGGACCATGAAGATCCAGAACGACCAGTACCCCCTGCGATTGGCCTTGAAGTTCTGCCAGCGGCGGCGGTTGAGCGGCGACGGCGTGAAGGCATGGCGCGTCATCGGCACGGCCTCGCCGAGCGGCGATTGCGTCGTGGTCTCGACCGGCTGGGGTGCGGTGATCGTCATCAGACCTCACGCGCCTCGAAGTCGATCCGTGGATCGACCCACATATAGGCGAGGTCGGAGATCAGATTGACCACGAGGCCGACCAGCGAAAAGATGAACAACGTGCCGAACACCACGGGATAGTCGCGGTTCAAGACGCTTTCGAAACCGAGCAGGCCGAGCCCGTCGAGCGAGAAGATGGTCTCGATCAGGAGCGAGCCGGAGAAAAAGGCGGAAATGAACGCGCTCGGAAAACCCGCGATCACGATCAGCATCGCGTTGCGGAAGACGTGATTATACAGCACCTGCCGCTCGCCGCAGCCCTTGGCGCGCGCCGTCATCACATATTGCTTGCGGATCTCGTCGAGGAACGAGTTCTTGGTCAGCAGCGTCATGGTGGCGAAGGCGCCAAGCGCCATCGCGATCAGCGGCAGCGTGAGGTGCCAGAAATAGTCGATGATTTTCCAGTACCAGGGGAACTGCGCCCAGCCGTCCGAGGTCAGCCCGCGCAGCGGAAAGATGTTGAAGAACGAGCCGCCGGCGAACAGGATGATCAACAGGATCGCGAACAGGAAGCCGGGAATCGCAAACCCGACGATGATGATCGCCGAGGTCCAGGTGTCGAACCGCGAGCCGTCCTGCACCGCCTTGCGGATGCCGAGCGGGATCGAGATCAGATAGGTCAACAGCGTCATCCAGATCCCGAGCGACATCGAGACCGGCAGCTTCTCCTTGATCAGCTGGATCACGCTGACGTCGCGAAAGTAGCTCTTGCCGAAATCGAACCGCGCGAAATTCCACACCATCAGCGCGAAGCGTTCGTACGCCGGCTTGTCGAAGCCGAACTGCGCTTCCAGCTTCTTGATGAATTCCGGATCGAGCCCCTGCGCGCCGCGGTATTTCGAGCCTACGGCGTCCGCCGATGCGCCGACCTGGCCGCGCGGACCCATGTCGCCGCCGCCCCCCGATATTCTGGAGGTGCCACCGGTGTCGGCGCCGGAGAGCTGCGCGAGCACGCGCTCGACCGGACCGCCCGGCGCGAACTGCACCACGATGAACGACACGAACAGGATGCCGAGCAGCGTCGGGAGCATCAGAAAAATACGGCGGGCGATATAAGCGGCCATGAATTATTTCGCCTGCTCGAGTTTCGCAGCCTTGTTGGCCTCGAACCACCAGTTGTCTGGCGCTCCGGTGCCTTGCGTGTAGCGTGCCGGCTTGGGCGGATGGGAAAATTGATCCCAATAGGCGATCGGGTGATTGGTGCGAAACCACTGCGGCACCCAATAGCGGCCGGCCCGAAACACCCGATCCAGCGCACGGCACGCGATCGTCAGATCAGCGCGCGTTTCGGCGCCGATGGCCTTGTCGACCAGCGCGTCAATCGCAGGATTAGCTACTCCCGCCAGATTGTACGACCCCTTGGTGGCCGCCGCATGCGATGTGAAGTAAGGCCGCAGGCTGTCACCCGGCGTCGGCGACATGCTGAGGCGCATCGTCGTCATGTCGAAGTCGAACGACTCCACGCGAGCGCGATACTGTACGGCGTCGATCAGCCGGATTTCCGCCTCGATCCCGAGCAGTTCCAGGTTCTTGATGAAGGTCGCATGATGCGGTTTGAACGAGGGCTCGTCGAGCAGAAACTCGATCTTCAAGACTTCGCCGTTCGGCAGCAGGCGCTTGCGGTCCTTCACCACAAGTCCCGCGTCCTGCAGCAACTGCCCGGCCTTGCGCAGCAAAGTCCGGTCCTGGCCCGACCCATCCGACACCGGCGGCACGAACGGCTCGCCGAACACCTCGGCGGGCACCTGCCCGCGGAACGGCTCGAGCAGCTTCAGCTCTTCAGGCGACGGCAACCCGGTCGCCACCATGTCCGAATTCTGGAACGGCGAAACCGTGCGCGCATAGGCGCCGTACATCACGGTCTTGTTGGTCCATTCGAAATCGAACGCGTTGATGACCGCTTCGCGTACCCTGGGGTCTTTCAGCTTGTCGCGGCGGGTGTTGAAGAACCAGCCCTGCCCACCCGAAGGCAATTCATCCGGCAGGGTTTCACGTTTGACCCGGCCGTCCTTGACCGCGGGAAAATCGTAACGGGTGGCCCAGATGCGCGCCGTGAATTCCTCGCGGTAGAGATAATTCTTGCCGGTAAAGCCTTCGAACGCGACATCGCGGTCGCGATAGAACTCATAACGCACGGTGTCGAAATTGTAGCTGCCGCGATTGACGGGAAGATCGGCCGCCCACCAGTCCTTGACGCGGTCGTATTCGACGAAGCGGTTGATCTCGTATTTGCCGACCTTGTACGGTCCCGAACCGAGCGGGATATCGGTGGTCGATTCCTCGAATGGCCGCGTCGCGTAATAGGCTTTGGAGAAGATCGGCAGGCTAGCGACATAAAGCGGAACGTCGCGCGCGCGGTTTGGCGCAAACATCACGGCCACCGTCGCATCGTCGAGCGCCTCGGCCTTCACCATGTCGCGCAGCTGGACCACAATCAGCGGATGGCCTTTTTCCTTCAGCGTGTTGAGCGAGAAGGCGACGTCGTGCGCCGTCATCTTCGAGCCATCGCGAAAGCGAGCCTCGGGGCGCATGGTGAAGCGGTAGGTGAGCTTGTCCGGCGAAATCCGCACCGACTTCGCCGCAAGGCCATACATCGCGTCGGGCTCGTCATTGGCGCGCGCCATCAGCGAATCAAAGGTCAGCTCCATGCCCTTGGCGCCCTCGCCCTTGAGGATGAAAGCGTTGAACGAATTGAACGTCTGGAAGGACTGGTTGTAGGCGCGGGTCGACGGGATCGTGGAAAATAAGCCGCCCTTCGGCGCATCCGGATTGACGTAGTCGAAATGCTTGAAGTCAGCCGGGTATTTCAGGTCGCCGAAGACCGACATGCCGTGCATCTCGGTGCCGCCATTGTCGGCGGCGGCGGGACGAAACATGCTGGCACTCACCGCGCCGAGGCCGAGCCCCAGCACGTGCCGGCGATTGAGGTGCGCCATCCGGTTTTCCTTGCGCTTTTCCTTCAACTGCGCTTTCCGATCTTGGCTGCCTTTTCGGCGTCATACCACCACAGCGAGGGAAGACCCGAACGGCCGTATTTTGGCAACGGCTCGGCGTGGCTGAAACGATCCCAGCGGGCGTAGCGCGAGAAACCATAGGTGAATTGGGGTATGACATAGAAGTTCCAGAGCAGCACACGGTCCAGCGCTCGGGTCGCCGCCACCAATTCCTCACGGTCCTTGGCAAAAATCACTTGCTCGATCAGCGCATCGACGGCGGGATTCTTGATGCCGACGGTGTTCCTCGAACCCGGCTGATCGGCGGTGCGCGAACTCCAGAATTCCCGTTGCTCATTGCCCGGTGACAGAGACTGCCCCCATTGGTCGATGATCATGTCGAAATCGAAACTGCGGATGCGATTTTGATATTGCGCGTCATCGGCCACCCGGATCGACGTCGTGACTCCGATGCGCTCAAGTGATGGCTTGAAAAACAGGGCAATGCGCTCGGCAGGCGGATCCTGCACCAGGATTTCCACGGTAACAGGCTTGCCGTTGCTATCAACGAGCTTCTGGTCGCGCACCAGAAAGCCTGCCTCCTTCAGAAGCCTCGCACTCTCCCGCAAATTGGCGCGCACCGCCTCCGGATTACCGCCAACCGGATTGACATAGGGCTTTGTGAAGACTTCGGCCGGCACCTTGTCACGCACCGCTTCGAGGATTTGCAGTTCACGTCCTTCCGGCAACCCGGATGATGCAAGCTCTGTACCCTCGAAGTAGCTGTTGATGCGCTTGTACTGGCTATAGAAGAGCTGCTTGTTCATCTCCTCGAAATCGTAGGCGTAATTGAATGCCCGCCGCAAACGCGCATCCTTGAATTGATCCCGGCGCAAATTGAGCACGAAGGCCTGCATCCGGCCTGAATCGTTGATCTTGAATTCTTCCTTGACGACCCGCTTCTCGACGACAGCCGGAAATTCATACTGGGTTGCCCATTGCTTGGCCGAATTCTCGCTAATCCAGTCCGCTTGGTCTGCCTTGAAGGCCTCCAGCGCAACCAGATTGTCGCGAAAGAACTCGAAGCGCAGTTGGTCGAAATTGTTCGTTCCAATTTGAGCCGGAATTTGCGCACCCCAATAGTCCTTAACGCGCTCTAGGGTGACGGAGCGGCCCGCAACGAATTCCTTGATCCGATAAGGACCCGAGCCCAGCGGCGGCTCCAATGTCGTTGACGAGATGTCGCGCTTGCGGCCCTGGCTGTCGGTGCCTTCCCAATAGTGCTTGGGCAAGACCGGCAATTCACCGACGATGGTCGGCAGTTCACGATTTCCCGGACCGTCAAAAGTGAACTTGATATCGCGCTCGCCGGCCTTCTCCGTCTTGACCACGTGCCGGTAATAGGAGCCGTACATCGGGCTGAACTGCTTCAACGCATCAATCGAGAAAATCACATCTTCGGGCGTGACCGGCTTGCCGTCGTGCCAGCGCGCCTCCTTGCGGAGACGGTAGACGACCCAGGAAAAGTCTTCCGGATGAGCCGCCGCTTCGGCCAGTAGGCCATATTCGGTGACGACCTCGTCCTGCGATTTGGTCATCAGCGTCTCATAGATCAGCGTGGCGGCCGGCGCGAGCGAGCCTTTAACGCCGGCGACGGCGAGATTGAAGTTATCAAACGTGCCGATCGAGATCATCCGGGCGACGCCGCCCTTGGGGGCGCTCGGATTGACATAGTCGAAATGTTTGAAGTCGGCTGGATACTTGATGTCACCAAACAGGGAGAGCGCGTGGCGCCATTCCAGCCCATTGATTTCGGACTGGGCGCGGGCGACGTCAATCGCGAAAAGGTTCGCATTAAGCCCCAGCGCCGGGGCCATCGCCGCCACAGCGCCGCCTTGCAGGAGGTGTCGTCGGGTGATCGCCAATGCAGAATTCCTGTTGCTGTGGGACCAAGGTCTGATCTTCAGGGCATAATCGCAGGGGTATGATCCTAATCAGAAAACCGGTGTCCGCTTTTCCGGATCATGCTCCAGTGAGGGCCCAGTATAAGGCAAGGGTACGACGAATTTCGTTGCTTTTTCCTCATGTTATCAGCCAACGCAACGCGCCGGTGCGGCGAAAGGTCCCGATAACAACAACGCGATATGCAAACGGCCAGGCAATGCCTGGCCGTCATGTCGCCGAAGTCCATGCAGGACTGTCGAAATGTTATTTCGCCGCCGTCGGCAGCGGCACCGGCTTGTCCGCCAGCGTGGCCAGATAAGCAATCACGTCGGCGCGCTCGCTGTCCTTTGTGATACCGGCAAAGCCCATCGCGGTGCCCGGAATAAAGCCCTTCGGATTGGCGAGGAACTTGTTCATGTCGTCAAAGGTCCAGGTGCCACCCTTGCCCTTCATCGCGGCCGAGAAGTTGAAGCCGGCGCGCCCCTCGCCCTTCTTCTCGTTGATGACACCGAACAGGTTCGGACCGACCCGGTTGGGGCCGCCCTTTTCGAAGGTGTGGCAGGCCGCGCACTTCTTGGCGGCGCCGGCGCCCTTTTCAACCGAGGCGGTCTGCAGCAATTTCTCGATCGGCTCTGATGGCGCCGCGGCTTCCTTGGCCCCGCCCTGCGTCACTTCCTTCACGGCGATCTCGAAGCCCGGCTTCTCCGGCATATGGGGCGCGAAAATCGCGTTGGCGGCGAAGCTCGTCACCAGGACGAGAAGACAGGTGGCGAGAACGGCGCCGAGAATTTTGTTGAGTTCGAAGGAGTCCATAGTGGCTCAGGCTCCAGGCCTTAAAGGATCGACTTAAAGGCCGGCAAACGGCCGCGGTTTAGCCTCAGGAATCAGGCTTTCGCGCCGCACCCTCAGCAGGGTTGAGATATCGGTTTGCCCGGGCTCTGGCAACCCGTATAAACGCCCCGACTTTCCGCCAATCCCCATTATTTCCGGCCTGTTTTCGCTAGCCCGTGACCTCGCGCCCGATGACCGAAACCCGCAACCTGGTGCTGATTCCCGCCCGCATGGCCGCCACAAGGCTGCCCGGCAAGCCGCTGCTGGACATCGGCGGGGTGCCGATGATCGTTCATGTGCTGCGGCGGGCGGAAGCTGCCAACATCGGCCGGGTCGCGGTCGCCACCGATACGGCGGAAATCGCCGCCGCGGTGACCGCCCATGGCGGCGAAGCGGTCATGACCCGCCCAGACCACCCGTCCGGCTCGGACCGGATTTACGAGGCGATGAAGGCGCTCGATCCCGACGGCGAGGCCGAGATCATCGTCAATCTGCAGGGCGATTTTCCGACCATCTCGCCGGAGAATATCCGTGACGTGCTGCCGCCGCTGGCCGATCCGGCGGTCGATATCGCGACGCTGGCGGCCCAAATCCATACCGAGGAAGAGGACCTCGCGCCGAGCGTGGTCAAGGCGGTCGGCTCGCCGATCGGCCCGCGGCGGTTGCGGGCGCTTTATTTTACGCGGGCGACGGCGCCCACCGGCGTCGGGCCGCGCTACCATCATATCGGCCTTTACGCCTATCGCCGCGCCGCGCTGGAGCGCTTTGTGGCGCTGCCGCCCTCGCCGCTCGAGCAGCAGGAGAAACTCGAGCAGCTCCGAGCGCTGGAAGCCGGCATGCGGATCGACGTCATGATCGTGGACACGGTCCCGCGGGGCGTCGATACCCCGGCCGACCTCGAAACCGCCCGCCAGATGCTGGCCAAAACCTGAACGGCTGATACAAGGCCCCCAGAAAGACGACATGACAAGCAAGCTGAAAATCGCGTTCCAGGGCGAACCTGGTGCCAACTCCCATATCGCCATCGTCGAGGCCTATCCGGACGCCGAGCCGTTGCCGTGCCCGACCTTCGAGGACGCGCTGGCCGCGATCTCCTCAGGCGAAGCGGATTTGGGGATGATCCCGATCGAGAATTCGGTCGCCGGCCGCGTCGCCGACATCCATCATCTGCTGCCGCATTCCGGGCTGTTCATCGTCGGCGAGTGGTTTCTGCCGATCCACCACCAGCTGATGGCGCCGCGCGGCGCCAAACTCGCCGACATCAAGACCGTCGAGAGCCACGTCCACGCGCTCGGCCAGTGCCGCCGCATCATCCGCAAGCTTGGCATCAAGCCGGTCGTTTCGGGCGACACCGCCGGAAGCGCGCGCATCGTCGCCGAACGCGGTGACAAGCATTGCGCCTCGATTGCGTCACGCCTCGCCGCCAATATCTACGGTCTCGACATTCTGGCCGAGGATGTCGAGGACGAGGCCCACAACACCACGCGCTTTGTGGTGCTGGCGCGCGAAGCCCAGTGGGCCGAGCAGGGATCGGGGCCGCTGGTGACGACTTTTGTTTTCCGGGTGCGCAACCTTCCCGCCGCGCTCTACAAGGCACTCGGCGGTTTTGCCACCAACGGCGTCAACATGACCAAGCTGGAAAGCTACATGGTCGACGGCGAATTCTTCGCCACGCAATTCTACGCCGATGTCGACGGCCACCCCGAGGACCGGAGCCTGGCGTTCGCGCTGGAGGAGCTGAAATTCTTCTCGCGCGAATTCCGCATCGTCGGCGTCTACCCGGCGCAGCCGTTCCGCCTGACGTTCAGCGAAGCGACGGAGTAATCTCTTCGTTGTCATTCCGGGGCAGCCCGTAGGGCTGAACCCGGAATCTCGAGATTCCGGGTTCGACGCTTCGCGTCGCCCCGGAATGACGCCGCTTACGCCGCCGCTTTTTTGCTGAGCCCGAACGCTTCCGCCAGCAGACTATACGACTTCTTTCGTGCGTCGTGGTCGTATACCGCGGTGATGATCATCAGTTCATCCGGCTGGCTTGCCGTGATCATCGGCTGCAGTCTGGCCATCAGGGTCGCGGGGCTACCGACGAACAGGCGAGAGCGGTTGCGCGTGATCGAGGCCCGCTCGGCGTCCGAATAGGGATAGGCCAGCGCCTCCTCGACATCAGGCAGTGGCAGATACTGGCCGCGGTCGCGGCGCAGGCGATTGAGATCCATCGAGGACGCCAGCTTTTCGGCCTCGGCGTCGGTTTCGGCGGCGACGGCGGCGACCGCCAGAATGCCGTGCGGCGCCGGGCGCCAGCCCGACGGTTTGAAGCGCGCGCGGTAATGCGTCATCGCCTCGATCGCATCATAGGAGGCGAAATGATGCGCGAACGCGAAGCCCATGCCGACCTGGGCGGCGAGTTCGGAACTGTAGTCGCTGGAGCCGAGCAGCCAGATCGGCGGCAGCGGCGAATCGTCCGGCATCGCGACCACATTGTTGTAGGGGTGGCCGGCCGGGAAATCGCGCGTCTCCCACAGGATGAGCTCCTGCAGCCGTTCGAGGAAATCGTCACCCTCGCGCTTGTCGAGCCGGCTGCGCAACGCGTAAGCCGTGGCGCCATCGGTGCCCGGCGCACGGCCGAGTCCGAGGTCGATGCGGCCTGGGAACAGCGCCTCCAGCATCTTGAAGCGTTCGGCCACCACCAGCGGCGCGTGATTGGGCAGCATCACGCCGCCGGAGCCGACGCGGATGTTTTTCGTCACCGCCGCGATCTGTCCGATCATCAGATCGGGCGCGGGGCTCGCGACCGAGGCGAGGTTGTGATGCTCGGCAAGCCAGTACCTGACATAGCCAAGCTCATCGACATGGCGCGCCAGATCGATGCTGTTGCGCAAGGCCGCAGCGGGTTTGGTGCCTGTGGTGACGACGGAGAGGTCGAGGACTGAAAGCGGGGTCATCGCGCTAGACTAGTGCGGCCGGCGGAAGCGACAAAGGCCCGGCCTGCGCAGATCAGGCCCGCGCTGCCGGCGACGGGAGTCAGGACTCGACACCGCTCCGCGTGGGACATGACGCCATATGCAGGATTGATATCGATCTAGCCCACCAACTGGTTGAAGCATCTTGCAGGACTTAGAAACGGCACAACTATCTGTATTATATAATCTTTTTGTGCCTTCTGGCTCGAAGATCATTCTGCCCACCATCCTACTATAACGGCCACAAATTTCACTATTCATGTAATAATTGGGCAAATTCCCATCCTTGATGGGCTGTATGGACGGTCTCGTTTGGCCTATTTTAGCTGATGGCCGCTAGGCCTGATGCCCGTCCGCCTGTGGAGCCTGTGAGTGCCATGACCGAAGTTACCTCCGCTGCGTCCATTCACCGCGCGCTGCAATCGCCAAAAATCTCCTTTGAGTTCTTCCCGCCGAAAACCGAGGAGATGGAGCGCTCGCTCTGGGAAACCATCAACCGGTTGGCGCCGCTCGCCCCCAATTTCGTGTCGGTGACCTATGGCGCCGGCGGATCCACGCGGGAGCGCACCCATTCGACCATCGCCCGCATCCTGAAAGAGACCAACCTGACGCCGGCCGCGCATCTGACCTGCGTCGGCGCCCCGAAGGGCGAGATCGACGACGTGGTCGCGCGCTATCACGAGATCGGCGTCCGCCACATCGTGGCGCTGCGCGGCGACCCCACCACCGGCATCGGCACCGCCTACAACGCGCATCCCGACGGCTATCAAAGTTCGCCCGACCTGATCGCCGGCATCAAGAAGCGCTATCCCGATTTTGAAATCTCGGTCTCGGCCTATCCGGAGAAGCATCCGGAGAGCCCGAACCTCGACGCCGACATCGACACGCTGCAGGCCAAGGTCGACGCCGGTGCGGCGCGCGCCATCACCCAGGTGTTCTTCGATAACGACCTTTATCTGCGCTACCTCGACCGCGTCCGCGCCCGCGGCATCAACATCCCCGTAGTGCCCGGCATCATGCCGATGCACAATTTCAAGCAGGCCCGCAGCTTCGTGACCCGCGCCGGCACCACGGTGCCGTCCTGGCTCGCCGACAAGTTCGAAGGGCTCGACGACGACGCCGAGACGCGAAAGCTCGTGGCCGCAACTGTCGCGGCGGGCCAGGTGCAGAAATTGGCAAAGCAGGGCGTCGACACCTTTCACTTCTACACCATGAACCGCGCGGACCTCGTGTTCACGATCAGCCATTTGCTGGGCATCCGTCCCAATGGCGCACAGAAAGCTGCCTGATCCGATGACCGTACCTGTGTCCCCGAAGCGAACCGCCCTGCTCGCGGCTGCCCGCGAACGCATCCTGGTGCTCGATGGCGCCATGGGCACCATGATTCAGGGCCTGCAATATGACGAGGCAGCGTTCCGCGGCGAGCGTTTCAAGGATTTCCACCGCGACGTCCGCGGCAACAACGATCTGCTGATCCTGACCCAGCCGCAGGCGATCGAGGACATTCACGCCGATTATCTGCGCGCGGGCGCCGACATCGTCGCGACCAATACCTTCTCCTCGACCTCGATCGCGCAGGCCGATTACGACATGTCGGACCTCGCCTACGAACTCAACCGCGATGGCGCGCGGCTCTGCCGCAATGCGGCCGAGCGCGTCACCGCCGAGGACGGCAAGCCACGTTTCGTCGCCGGCGCCTTGGGGCCGACCAACCGCACCGCCTCGATCTCGCCTGACGTCTCCAACCCCGGCTACCGCGCCGTCACCTTCGACGATCTGCGCAAGTCCTATGGCGAACAGATCAACGGCTTGCTTGACGGCGGCGCCGACCTGCTGCTGGTCGAAACCATTTTTGACACGCTGAACGCCAAGGCGGCGCTCTACGCGATCTCGGAAATCTGCGAGCAACGCGGCATCGACGTGCCCGTGATGATCTCGGGCACCATCACCGACAAATCCGGCCGCCTCCTCTCGGGGCAATTGCCTGAGGCCTTCTGGAATTCGGTGCGGCATGCCAAGCCGATCACGATCGGCTTCAACTGCGCGCTCGGCGCCGAGGATCTGCGCGCCCACATCGCCGACATCGGCCGCGTCGCGGATACGCTGGTGTGCGCCTATCCGAACGCCGGCCTGCCCAATGAATTCGGCCAGTATGACGAGAGCCCGGAGTTCATGGCGGGCCTGATCGGCGAGTTCGCACAAGCCGGCCTCGTCAACATCGTCGGCGGCTGCTGCGGCACCACGCCCGCCCACATCGCGGCGATTGCGGCGGCCGTCGCCCCGCACAAGCCCCGCGCCGTTCCGGAGATTGAGCCGCGTCTGCGGCTGTCCGGCCTGGAGCCGTTTGATCTCACGCCCGCGATCCCGTTTGTAAACGTCGGCGAGCGCACCAACGTCACGGGTTCGGCGAAATTTCGTAAACTGATCACCGCCGGCGACTACACCGCGGCCCTGCAGGTCGCGCGCGACCAGGTCGAGAACGGCGCCCAGATCATCGACGTCAACATGGACGAAGGCCTGCTCGACTCCGAAGCCGCGATGGTGACGTTCCTCAACCTCGTCGCCGCCGAGCCCGATATCGCCCGCGTCCCCGTCATGGTGGACTCCTCGAAATTCAGCGTGATCGAAGCCGGCCTGAAATGCGTTCAGGGCAAGGCGGTGGTGAACTCGATCTCGATGAAGGAGGGCGAGGAAAAATTCATCCACGAGGCCCGCATTGCGCAGCGCCATGGCGCAGCCGTGGTCGTGATGGCGTTCGACGAGGTCGGACAGGCCGATACGTTCGCGCGCAAGACCGAGATCTGCAAACGCGCCTATGACATCCTGGTCGACCAGCTCGGCTTCCCGCCCGAGGACATCATCTTCGACCCGAACATCTTTGCGATCGCGACCGGGCTGGAGGAGCACAATAATTACGGCGTCGACTTCATCGAGGCGACGCGCTGGATCCGCCAGAACCTGCCGCATGCCCATATTTCCGGCGGCGTCTCCAACCTGTCGTTCTCGTTCCGCGGCAATGAGCCGGTGCGCGAGGCGATGCATTCGGTGTTCCTGTATCACGCCATCAAGGCCGGCATGGACATGGGCATCGTCAATGCCGGGCAGATGATCGTCTATGACGACATCGACCCCGAGCTGCGCCAGGTGTGCGAAGACGTCATCCTCAACCGCGATCCCGGTGCGTCCGAAAAACTGCTGGCGCTGGCGGAGAAATTCCGCGGCAAGGAGAAGCAGACCAAGGAGCAGGATCTGGCCTGGCGCGAATGGCCGGTCGAGAAGCGGCTTTCTCACGCGCTGGTGCACGGCATCACCGAATATATCGAGGAAGACACCGAGGCGGTGCGCAGGACCGTCGAGCGGCCGCTCAACGTGATCGAAGGCCCGCTGATGGACGGCATGAACATCGTCGGCGACCTCTTTGGCGACGGCAAGATGTTCCTGCCGCAGGTGGTGAAGTCCGCCCGCGTCATGAAGCAGGCGGTGGCCTATCTGATGCCGTTCATGGAAGAGGAGAAGGCGCGCAACCTCGCCAATGGCGTCACCAGCAACGGCGGCCGCAACGCCGCCGGCAAGATCGTGCTCGCGACCGTCAAGGGCGACGTCCACGACATCGGCAAGAACATCGTCGGCATCGTGCTGCAATGTAACAATTTCGAGGTGATCGACCTCGGCGTCATGGTGCCGGCGGCCAAGATCATCGAGACCGCCAAGGCCGAGGGCGCCGACATCATCGGGCTGTCCGGCCTGATCACGCCCTCGCTGGACGAGATGAGTTTTCTCGCCGGCGAGATGCAACGGCAGGGCATGAACATGCCGCTGTTGATCGGTGGCGCCACCACCAGCCGCGTTCACACCGCCGTCAAGATCGACCCGAACTACAAGGGCGGCCCGGTGGTTCATGTCAACGACGCCAGCCGCGCCGTCGGCGTGGCTTCTTCGCTGCTGTCGCCGGACCGCCGCGAGGCCTATGCCGCCGACATCCGGACCGAATACGCGAAAATCTCCGCGGCGCATTTCCGCGCCCAGGCCGACAAGAAGCGGCTGAAGCTGGCGGACGCCCGAGCCAACGCGATGACCATCGATTTCGCCAAGACGCCGCCATCGAGGCCGGCGTTCCTCGGCATCCGGAGCTTTGACGCCTACGACCTTGCTGAATTGGCCGAATACATCGACTGGACGCCGTTCTTCCAGACCTGGGAACTGACCGGGCGCTTCCCGGCCATTCTCGACGATCCCAAGATCGGCGAAGTCGCCCGCTCGCTCTATGACGACGCCCGCAAGATGCTGGACCTGATCATCAAGGAGAAGTGGTTCACGGCGCGCGCCACCATCGGCTTCTGGCCGGCCAACGCTGTCGGCGACGACATCAAGGTGTACGCGGACGATAGCCGGAAGACCGAGATCGCGACCTTCCACACGCTGCGCCAGCAACTGGAGAAGCGCGAAGGCCGCTTCAATTCGGCGCTGTCGGATTTCATCGCACCTAGCGCTTCCGGCGTGCCCGACTATATCGGCGCCTTCGTCGTCACCGCCGGGATCGGCGAGGACGTCGTCGCCGACCGCTTCAAGAACGCCAATGACGATTACTCCTCGATCCTGTGCAAGGCACTGGCCGATCGTCTCGCCGAAGCCTTCGCCGAACGGATGCATGCGCGCGTACGCCGGGAATTCTGGGGCTATGCACCGGACGAGGCGCTGGCGCCGGATCAGCTGATCCTTGAACAATATGCCGGCATCCGCCCCGCGCCCGGTTACCCCGCTCAGCCCGATCACACCGAGAAGGCGACGCTGTTCCGGCTGCTCGACGCGGAGAATACCGCGGGCGTAAAACTCACCGAGAGTTATGCGATGTGGCCGGGCTCGTCGGTGTCCGGGCTCTATTTCAGCCACGCCGAGAGTTTTTACTTCGGCGTCGGCAAGATCGAGCGCGACCAGGTCGAGGACTACGCCGCGCGCAAGGGCATGAGCCTCGCCGAGACCGAGCGCTGGCTGGCCCCGGTGCTGAATTACATTCCGTCGCAGGATCAGCCGGCGGCACCGGCGCCCGCGCCGATCGCGGCGGTCCCCGCCAACGATGTCGCCTCGCATCCGCCGGGGTGTACCTGCGCGGTGCATCTGGCGTATCGCAAGAAGGCGGTGGGAGCGTAAGGCTTCCCGGCATATACCACTGTCATCACCGGGCTTGACCCGGTGATCCATCTTCAGGAGACTCTCTCGAAGGTGGATGGATGCCCGGGTCAAGCCCGGGCATGACAGAGTGTGCCGAGGCTCCTCCATGAAATTCTTTTCCTTCTGGCGATCGCTGGCGAGCTTTCGCGTTCGCATCGCGCTCAATCTGAAGAACCTGCCGGCGGAAGTCGTGTTCATCGATCTCGACGCCAACGCGCAGCGCGGTGAAGAATATCGCCGCGTCAATCCGCAGATGGCGCTGCCGTCGCTGGTGCTGGATGACGGCACCGTGCTGTTTCAGTCGCTCGCGATCCTCGAATATCTCGAGGAGATGCATCCCGCTCCGCCGCTGCTGCCGGCCGATCCGCGCGGCCGCGCCCGGGTGCGCGGGCTCGCGCAAATGGTCGCCTGCGAAGGCCATCCGCTGCTGACGCCGCGGGTGCGCCGCTATCTCGATCACGAACTGAATTTGCGCGACACCCAGCAGGCCGCATGGCGGCGACACTGGACCGTGGAGACGCTGGCTGCGCTGGAAAGCCATCTTGCCGGCCACAAGGCGATCGGTCGCTTTTGTCATGGCGATACGCCCGGCATGGCCGACATCTGCCTGGTCACCCACGTCACCGCGGCGGTCAATCAGCAGATCGACCTTGCGCCCTATCCGGCCGTGAAGCGCATCTTCGAGACCGCGATGGCGCTGCCGGAATTTGCCAGCGCGCATCCATCGATGCAGCCCGATACGCCGGAGGCGATGCGGAGCAAGGGGTGAGCGAGCAGCCGTCGCCATGAGAAAACCTCTGTGCATGCGCGGCAGGTCTGTTCCCTCCCCCCTTGCGGGGGAGGGTTAGGGAGAGGGGTGGCGTCATCGGGACTGCCCGTGAGAACCCCTCTCCCCGGCCCTCCCCCGCAAGGGGGGAGGGAGCCCACCGTCCACGTCGCGCGCATTTTCGATCCAACTTTCAAACAGCAGATGTGTGTTCGTATTCTCGCGGCGCGTTGCGCCCGAGCTTTGACAGAAATTCCTCAGCCCTCATCAATGAGAGGGCGCAGGGAAGACCGGGTGCGCGCTGCACCCGCGGTCCCGTGTGCGGTTTGCACTAAGTAGGCTGCACACGAGCATACAGGGCAGCGGAGAACACCCGGCCTTCCCTGCGCAATGGCTTTACGGCTTATGCCGTGATCTCCCCGGAGACGAGTTCTGGGTTGACTCCGTCGCTATCGTTTCCGCTCACGCTTCTCGACAGCTTGACGCCGGCAACGGGCGCCAGGACCACACGGTTTTGCCGTACGCTTAATCCACGCCGTCGTCAGACGTGAACAAGCGTCCACCGCATCCCGCCGCGCGTTCGTGACGTGCGCACGCCCCTCTTGTCGGGCGGGACGCGACGATTCAAACCGCTGATTTGCCCGACGAGG
>NZ_JAFCME010000029.1 GCF_018130065.1 Bradyrhizobium sp. AUGA SZCCT0158
GAGTCAACCAAGAACTCGTCTCCGGGGAGATCACGGCATAAGCCGTAAAGCCATTGCGCAGGGAAGGCCGGGTGTTCACCGCTGCCCTGTATGCTCGTGTGCAGCCTACTTAGTGCAAACCGCACACGAGACCGCGGGTGCAGCGCGCACCCGGTCTTCCCTGCGCCCTCTCAACGAGAGGGCGGCAAGTTTCTGGCAAAGCTCGGGTTATCAGGCCGCGAGAACGCGAAGCCGCATCATCCCGGCTCAAACGCGCCATTGCACATAGCGAGCCGGTACCTGATAGCCGCTGATGCGCAAGTTATATCGGGCGATGCCGAGGTTGGATCAGGCTGGAGCCGCAATCCCCTTCACAATCAAAATGGGTGGTTATGGGGTGCCGTTCACAATTGCGCCCCAGGCCGGGACGACAAGGCTGAAACGACGTCGTTGACGCCTGATTGCCTTGCCAGGACGAACGCTTGGCCTGGCTGGAACCGCCCTACACAAGTTTGCAACGCGGCATCTAGATCGCGCCGTTTGGTTGCGCTATCACTGATCCAACCGGGTTGGAAAACCCGGCATATCCAGGGAGAACAATGTGAGATTCAAGGGAATTGGTGCAGTTTCACTCGCGGTCGCGGCTGTCGGGCTGTTTTACGCCACAGCGCCTGCGATGGCCCAACAAAAAACCATTACCGTCTGGTTCGGCAAGGGCTTCTACAAGTCCGAGGACGACGCGCTGCTCGAGGCGATCAAGAAGTTCGAGGCCAAGACCGGCATCAAGGTCGAACTGTCGCAATACGCCATTCAGGACATGATTCCGAAGACGGTGGCGGCGATGGATTCGGGCACCGTGCCTGACGTCGCCTATTCCGACAGCTACGACGTGCAGGCGCAGGGCAAATGGGCCTATGAAGGCAAGCTCGAGGACCTCGGCGACATCCTGCTGCCGATGAAGTCGGCGTTCGCGCCGAACACGCTGGAGACCGCGCTGCTCTACAACGATGTCGCCAAGAAGAAGGCCTATTACGGCTATCCGCTGAAGCAGCAGAGCATGCACGTCCAGATCTGGAGCGACATGCTGGGGCAGGCCGGCTTCAAGCAAAGCGACATTCCAACCAAGTGGGAAGATTACTGGTCGTTCTGGTGCGACAAGGTGCAGCCCGCCATTCGCAAGGCCACCGGCCAGCGCATCTATGCCGTCGGCCAGCCGATGGGCGTGGAATCGACCGACTCGTTCCAGTCGTTCTACACCTTCATGGACGCCTACAACGTCAAGCTCGTCGATGACGACGGCAAGCTGCTGGTCGACGACCCGAAGGTGCGCGAAAACCTGATCAAGGCGCTGAAGGACTACACAGACACCTACACCAGGGGCTGCGCGCCGCCCTCCTCCACCACCTGGAAGGATCCGGACAACAACGTCGCGTTCCACAACAAGACCATCGTGATGACGCACAACTTCACGATCTCGATCGCCGCGAAATGGCTCGACGACGCCAACAACCCGGCGCTGACGCCGGAACAGCGCGCGCTCGGCAAGAAGAACTACGACGAGACCATCATCACGGCCTCGTTCCCCAACAAGCCGGACGGCACGCCGATCAAGTACCGCTCCGACGTCAAGACCGGGCTGATGTTCACCGCGGCCAAGAACAAGGCCGAAGGCAAGGAGTTCATCAAGTTCCTGCTGCAGGAAGAAAACCTGCGGCCCTATATCGAAGGCGCGCTCGGCCGCTGGTTCCCGGTGACGACGGCCAGTCAGCAGAGCCCGTTCTGGCAGGCTGACCGGCATCGCAAGGCCGTCTACACCCAGTTCACCGGCGGCACCACGCCTTTCGACTTCACCAAGAACTGGAAGTTCACGATCCTGAACAACGAGAACGTCTGGGCCAAGGCGATGAACCGGGTGGTGAGCGAGAAGGTTCCGGTCGATAAAGCCGTCGACGAACTGATCGCCCGCCTCAAGCAGATCGCGGGTTGATCTTGCTTCTCCCTCACCCCGCTCTTGCGGGGAGAGGGTCGGGGTGAGGGGCTCTCTCCGCGAGTAATGCTCGTTGAGAGTCCTGTACCCCCTCACCCGAAGCCTTCGGCTTCGACCTCTCCCCGCAAGCGGGGAGAGGTGTACCAACCAACACCGGCCGCGCATTGCGGCCGGCATGGCTGACAAGAGTAACTGAATATGGCGATTACGATCTCGGGCGATCAGGCGATGCCAGGCCCGCCGCTGTCTGCCCGGCTGACTACCCCGCAGGTCTGGGGCATCGTGCTGGTCGCGCCCTACCTCTTGGTGTTTCTGGCCTTCGTGGTCTACCCGGTCTGCTACGGGCTGTGGCTGGCGCGTCATCCGGCGAGCTATGTCGCGCTCTGGCATGATCCGATCTTCGCGCGCGCCGCGGTCAATACGCTGATCTTCCTCCTGGTCGGCATCAACCTCAAAATGATGATCGCGCTGTTCCTGTCCGGCTTCTTCGCCCAGCAGCGCCCGTGGATCAAATGGCTCTCGGTGCTGTTCATCCTGCCCTGGGCGGTGCCGTCGATCCCGACCATTCTCTCCGTGCGTTTCATGTTCAACCCCGAATGGGGCATGGTCAACACGCTGATCTTCAAACTCACCGGCGATGACGGCCCGAACTGGCTCAATGACCCGACCGTAGCGCTCGGCATGGCGATCGGCGTGCACATCTGGAAATCGCTGCCGTTCTGGACGCTGATCCTGATGACCGGGCGGCTTGCGATCTCGCACGATCTTTACGAAGCGGCCGAAGTCGACGGCGCGAGCTGGACGCAGAAGTTCCGCTTCATCACCTGGCCGTCGATGCAGGCGCTGTATCTGACCTGCACCCTGCTCTCGATGATCTGGACGCTGGGTGACTTCAACAGCGTCTATCTGTTGACCGGCGGCGGCCCCGCCGATCTCACCCATGTGCTCGCGACCCTCGGGATTCGCTATCTGCGGCTCGATCAGCTCAGCCTGGCGATGGCGTCCATCGTCTGCGCGCTGCCGTTCGTGCTGCCGCTGATCTATTTCATGATGAAACGGTTGTCGCGATGAAACTGCCCACGCTACGCGAAGTCGGCGTCGAAGCCCGCCTTCTCTTGATCGGGATTCCCGTGTTCCTCTGGACCATGATCCCGATCTACCACATGTTCCTGTTCGCGATTTCGCCGAAGGAAGATGCGTTCTCCGGAAAGCTCTGGCCGGCGCATCCGACGCTGAACAATTTCCGCATCGTGTTCCATCAGGAGCATTACTTCCTGCGGGATTTCTGGATCCAGTTCTGGAATTCGATCGTGATCGCGCTGGCCGCCGGCGCGCTGACGCTGCTGATCGCGACCGCGGCGGCGTTTGCGATCTCGCGGCTCAAGGTGCCCGGCGGGCGGTGGGTGATGAATCTCGCGCTGTTCACCTATTTCATCCCGGCGGCGTTCCTCGCCGTGCCGATGTACCGGACCATGGGTAATTACGGCCTGCTCAACAATCACTGGTCGCTGATCCTGGCGATGGTGACGATCGCCTCGCCCTACGCGATCTGGGTGCTGAAGCAGGCCTCCGACAAGCTGCCGGTCGAACTCGACGAAGCCGCCATCATGGACGGCGCGACCATTCCGCAGCTGTTCAGGCTGGTCTATGTGCCGCTGATGATGCCCTCGCTGGTGGCGATCGGCACCTACGCTATCCTGCTCGCCTGGAACGAATATCTCTACGCGTTCCTGCTGCTCTCCAAGGACACCGAAATCACGCTGCCCGTGGCGCTCGGCAACTTCCTTGCCGCGGATGATTCGCCCTGGGAATTGCTGATGACCACCGGCTTCATCTACGCCCTGCCGCCGGCCGCGATCTATTACGCGTTCAAGCGGTATATGGTGGGCGGGCTGACGGCGGGCGCGGTGAAGTCATAATGGCGCCGCGCTCTCGCCTTGCGAGCTCGACAGCTTCGAGGCGAAGGACGCAATCACGATCACGACCGCAATCAGCGCGATCACCATCGTGCAGATCGCGTTGATCTGCGGCTTCACTCCTAACCGCACCTCGGAATAGATCCGGATCGGCAAGGTCGCCGAGCCCGGGCCCGTCGTAAAACTCGCGATCACGACGTCGTCGAGCGACAGCGTGAAGGCCAGCATCCAGCCGGCAACGATCGCCGGGACGATCAGCGGCAGCGTCACGGACAGAAACGCCCGCACCGGATCGCAGCCGAGATCCATCGCGGCTTCCTCGAGGCTGCGGTCGATGGAGGCGAGGCGCGACTGCACGACGACGGTGACGAAGCACATCGTCAGCGTCGTATGCGCAAGCGTCACGGTCCAGAAGCCGCGCTCGGCGCTCAGCGCCACGAACAGCAAAAGCAGCGACAGGCCCGAAATCACCTCCGGCATCACCAGCGGCGCATAGAGCATGCCCGAGAACAGCGAGCGGCCCTTGAAGCGCTCGCCGCGCGCCAGACCAATCGCCGCGAGCGTGCCGAGCAGGGTTGCGACCGTCGCCGACACCGCGGCGACGCGCAGGCTCATCCAGGCTGCGTCCAGCATGGCGCGGTCGTTGAAGAACTCGGTGTACCAGCGCAGCGACCAGCCGCCCCACACCGTCACCAGCCGCGAGGCGTTGAACGAGTAGATGACGAGAATGACGATCGGCAGATAGAGAAACGCCAGCCCCAGCGCCAGCGAGGTGATGTTGAACGGCGAAATCCGGTTCACCCGGCGCGTCATCAGCCCCCTCCCCGCAGCGTGCGGCGCTGCAGCCGGTCATAGAGCAGCAGCGGCGGTATCAGCAAAAGCAGCAGCGCGACCGCGGCTGCGGAAGCAACCGGCCAGTCCTTGTTGGTGAAGAATTCGAGCCATAGCGTCTGCCCGATCATCATCGAACCGGAACCCGCCAAGAGATCGGGGATCACGAACTCGCCGACGATCGGAATGAAGCACAGCAGCGCGCCGGCACCGACGCCCGGCAGCGACAGCGGAAACGTCACCAGCCAGAACGCGCGTCCCGGCGAGGCGCCGAGATCGGAGGCTGCTTCGATCAGCGCGCCGTCCATTTTCGCGAGCGTGGCGTACAGCGGCAGAATCATAAACGGCAGATAGGAATAGACGATGCCGATGTACATCGCGGTGTCGGTCGACAGCCACACCACAGGCGTTGACACGATATGCAGCGCCAGCAGCATTTTGTTGAGCAGACCGTCATGCTGCAGGATGTTGATCCAGGCATAGATCCGGATCAGGAACGAGGTCCAGAACGGCACAATGACCAGCATCATCGCGATTGGTTGCCAGCGCTGCGGCAGCCGCGCCATGCCATAGGCGATCGGGTAGCCGATCAGCAGCAGGATCGCCGTCGAGGTCACCGCGACGAAGATGCTGCGCAAGTACGAGGAGATGTAGAGACTGTCCGAGACCAGCAGTTTGAAATTGTCCAGCGACAGTTCCGACAACGCCGCCTTGATCGCAGCCCAGCCCGCGGTGAGGTCGAACAGCGGCACGTAGGGCGGCTGCGCGATCGCGGTCTGCGACAGGCTTATTTTGAGCACGAAACCGAACGGCACCAGGAAGAACAGCACCATCCACAGATAGGGCGCGATCGCAGCCAGCCGCGCCGGACGGGCGAAGATGCTGCGCGCGCTCATTGTTCCAGCACCATGCAGTCGTCAGGCGCGAACCAGGCCATCACGCGCTGGCCCGCGAGATAGGCATCGATGTCGAGCCGCGCGGTATTGGCCACCGATGCGCGCACCACGGCGCCGGATTCCAGCTTGACCTTGTACGCGGTGAGCCCGCCGAGATAGCTGACATCTGTCACCACGCCCTCGAGCCGGTTGATCGCATGCGTATTGGCCGCATCCGACACCGGGGCGCGGCGCGACAGCTTGACCTTCTCGGGGCGGATCGCGACACAGACCGTGGCCTTGGTAACCCGCTGGCGCGGCTCGGTGACCGCAAGCGTGACGCCCTCCCTGGTCGTGACCAGCAGCCGGTTATTTTCGCGCCAGCCAACTTCGCCATCGAACAGGTTGACGTCGCCGATGAATTCCGCGACCCAGCGCGAATGCGGTGCCTCGTAGAGCTCGCGCGGGGTGGCGACCTGTTCGAGGCGGCCGGCATCCATCACCCCGATCCGGCTCGCCATCGTCATCGCCTCTTCCTGGTCGTGGGTGACGATGATGAAGGTCATGCCGAGCCGGCGCTGCAGGTCCATCAATTCGAGCTGCGTGCTCTCGCGCAGCTTTTTGTCCAGCGCAGCCAGCGGCTCGTCGAGCAACAGCACCTGCGGGCGGCGGGCCAGCGAGCGCGCCAGCGCCACGCGCTGCTTCTGGCCGCCGGAGAGCTGATCGGGCTTGCGCTTCTCCATGCCTTCGAGCTTGACCAGCGCGACCATCTCGGCGACGCGGGTGGCGATCTCGTCGCGCGCCATGCCGGCGCGCTTGAGGCCGAACGCGATGTTGTCCCGCACCGACAGATGCGGAAACAGCGCGTAGTTCTGAAACATCATGTTGACCGGGCGCAGATGCGGCGGCACCTGCGCGATGTCCTTGGCGCCGAGCAGGATGCGACCCTCGTCCGGCGTCTCGAAACCGGCGAGCATGCGCAGCAGCGTGGTCTTGCCGCAGCCGCTCGGACCCAGCAGCGCAAAAAACTCCCCGGCGCGGATATCGAGCGACAGCCGGTCCACCGCGCGGAAACTGCCGAACGTCTTGCCGACCCCCTCGATGCGCAGCAGCGGCATGTCGGCAGCCAATTCGAACTGCGGCGCCGGGCTTACGGGCGCTTGAGGTGGCGGCTCCGGCTTTGCGGGGTCGGCGATCCCATCGGCCTTCGGCGTAATTTCCGGCGATTCCTCGGTCATGTCCCCTGCCAGCCCTCGCTGCCGCACGCTAGCGGCGGATCGGCATCGGCTCAACCGCTTCGCGGCGCACAGTCACAATATTATCGCTGTCAGCGGTCATGTCTCTGCTAGGCTTGGCACTCACCGCGCACATCACGGAACAAGAAAATGAACCGGGACCGATATGATCTGCCACTGACGACGACCTCCGACCGCGCCGCCGCGCATTATCGCGACGGCATGGACTGCATGTTGTCAGCCTGGCACGGCGCCGAGGACGCCTTTGACCGCGCGATCCGGGAAGATAGTGATTTCGCGCTGGCACATATCGCGCGGGCCCGCCTGCATCAGCTCAATATGAAGGGCAATGAAGCGCGCAGCATGGCCGCGCGAGCACGGCAACTGGCCGCCGGCGCCGACGCCCGTGAGCGCCAGCATATCGAGGTGATGGCTGCCGTGATCGAAGGCAAGCCGAAAGTGGCCGTCGGCGGCGCCGAAGCGCATCTCGAGGAATATCCCCGCGATGCGCTGGTGCTGTCGATGCTGCTCGGCGCCTTCGGGCTCTACGCGTTTTCGGGCCGTGCCGACCACGACGCCGCCAAGCTTGCGGTATGCGAGCGTGTCGCCAGGCATTACGGCGAGGATTGGTGGCTGTTGAGTTATCTCGGCTGGTCGCATACCGAAGCCGGCAACCTCGCCACCGGCCGCACTTTAAGCGAACGCGCGATGGGGTTGCGGGCTGAAAACGCCAATGCCGCACACGGCCTGTCGCACGCGATGTTCGAGCAAGGCGACCTGGCGGCGGGCCGCCAGTTCCTTTCCGCGTGGCTGCCCGCGCACGACCGCAAGAGCTTCCTGCACGGGCATTTGTGGTGGCACATCTCGCTGACCGCGCTCGACGAAGGCGATCTCGAAGGCGCGCTTGCGATCTACGAACAGCAAATCAAGCCGGCCGACCGCCCCTACCCGCCGCTGAATATTTTCACCGACGGCGCTTCGCTGCTGTGGCGGCTGTCGCTCGCCGGCAAATCCGGGCTGGAGCCGCATTGGCGCGACGTCGCCGCCTATGGCGAAAAATATTTCCCGCAAGCCGGGGCGCATTTCGCCGACGTCCACCACGCGCTATCAGGGGCGGCCATCGGCGGCGAGGCGCTGGACACGCGACTGGCGCAACTGGAGGCCCGTGCCGCCGACGGTAAACTGGCGCCGGGGCGCGCGGCGATCGACCTCTGCCGCGGCATGCGCGCCTTCGTCGACGGAGATAATGACGGTGCGATCCGCCTGCTTGAACCCGCGATGGCCGATTTGGTGAAGATCGGCGGCAGCCACGCCCAGCGCGAATTGTGGGAGGACACGCTGATCGTGGCGTATTTGCGCGGAGGACACCGCGAGAAGGCCGCCGGGCTGATCTCCACCCGGCTCGAGCGCAGGCCATCCGCACGTGACGCGGCCTGGTCGCGCGAAGTTCAGGCGCGGCGCTGAACTGCGAACACGTCGATCGCCGCCGCGCCGTGGCAATGACAATCGTCGGATTTATTGAGCGCCGCATGCCAGCTCCGAGGACACCGCCGCCATGAACGCGGCCAGCGCCTCGCGATCCGCCGGCGGCATGGTCAGGCCAAGCTTCGAGCGTCGCCACAAAATGTCGTCCGGGAAGCGTGCCCATTCGTGCTTCATGAGATAGCGCACTTCCGCGCCCGTCAGCTCAGGCCCAAACGCCGGGCCGAGATCGCCGCGATCCCTGGCCTCGCCAAGGATCGCCTTGACGTTCGACCCATAGGCGCCGACCAGGCGGCGGGCATGATCCTCGCTGAGAAACCGCCAGCGCGCGCGCACCTCATCGACCTCGTTCTCGAAGCGGTTCCAGGTAAAATCGCCGCCGGGCAGCGGCGCCGTCGCAGTCCAGCGCGGCGACATCGGATAAAACGGCGTCAGCCTGGAGACGGCCCTTTCGGCACGCAGCCGCGAGGTGGTGACGTCGCCGCCGAAGATCGTGATCAGCGGCGCCTTGCGGCGAGCGTGGTCGAAGCTCATCGCGCCATCCCACGCTGCCCGGTTGTTCGCGGGGTTCATCACCAGGTTGGCGCCGGAAACCGTCCGCACCACGTCGAACGGCTCGATCCGTTCGCGAAAATACCGGTTGGCAGCATCGCAAAGATAAGCCACGTCACTGGCCGCCATCGCGACAATGGCGGGATCGCCCTTGAACGCATGGCCAACGGTGCCGATCAGGGTGAAATCGCGCTCATAGGGGCTGGCGAAAATCAGCCGGCGGTCGCTGTTCTGGAATACGTAGACGTTGTCGGTGTCGAACAGGCGGCGGACGACGATCTGGCTCATCTGGATCGTGGCAAGCCTTGGCGGCGGCTGGCGCAGCACCGTCTCGGCGACGGTCGCGGTCCAGGCTCCGGTGGCGTTGACCAGCGCCCGCGCGCTCACGACCTGACGATGGCCGCGATCGATCGTCACCAGCCGCCAGGTCTCGCCCCGCTCGGCGCGGGTGCAGCGGGCGCCGGTGCGGATCGCAGCCCCCCGCGCCGCGGCATCGACGGCGGTGAGCACAACCAGGCGGGAATCGTCGACGACGCAGTCGGAATATTCGAAGGCCGTTCCGAACGGCCGCTTCAGCGGATTGCCGACCGGATGGTGGGTGACGTCGACGGTGGCAGAGCGCGGCAACGGCGCGCGCGAGGCCAGCCGGTCATACAGCAACAGCCATGACCGCAGCTGCCAGGCTGGGCGTTCGTCAGTGTGGGCCGGGATGGCAAAGCGCATCGGGCGCACCAGATGTGGCGCGATCCGGAGCCAAATGTCGCGCTCGGCCAATGCCGCACGGACGCGAAGGAAGCGGCGCCGCTCCAGCCCCGCCAGATCGCCATGAACGAGCCGGGGCGAGGCCGAGGAGGCGCCCGCAGCGAGATCGCCCTGCTCCAGCAGGATCACGCGCAGGCCGCGGCCGGCGGCATCGCGCGCGATGCCAACGCCGTTCAATCCGCCGCCGATGATCGCAAGATCGTAATCCGCCATGCAACGCTTACAGTCGAGAACCGAGTTGCACGACAACATAGCGTTTTCGCGCGAAGTGGATACCGGTTCGCATCGCAATCAAGTAGATCGCGTAGACTTATCTGCGGCAAAAACGCGTCAAACAAACGGGTAGAGCCTGCGCAGGCTCTAGCCGGTCTTGCGCGTGGACTCGATACTGTTGATGACGTTGCGCCCGACCAGCGCGGCGTATTGGCCGATCGGCAGGGGTTTGCCGATGAAATAGCCCTGCACCGCGTCGCAGCCCTCTTCCGACAGGAAACCGAGCTGTTCCTGGGTTTCGACACCCTCGGCGACGATCGACATTTCGAGGCCGTGGCCGAGGTCGATGACGGCGCGCACGATCGCGGCCGATTGCGGATTGCGCCCGAGATGCATGACGAAGGCGCGGTCGATCTTGATCTTGTCGAACGGGAACGCCTGCAGGTAGCTCAGCGAGGAGTAGCCGCTGCCGAAATCGTCCATCGAGATGCGCACGCCGAGCGCCTTGAGCCGCCGCAGCAGCGCCAGGCCGCGATCGAAATCCTCGATCAGCACGCCTTCGGTGATTTCGAGCTCGAGCCGATCCGGCGCCAGCCCGGTTTCGAGCAGGATCGAATGCACCAGACTGACCACATCGCCATGCATGAACTGCGCCGGCGACAAATTGACCGCGATCTGCATCGGCACCGGCCAGGAGGCCGCCTCCCGGCAGGCTTCGCGCAGGATCCATTCGCCCATTTCGACGATCAGGCCGCTTTCTTCCGCCAGCGGAATGAAATCGCCTGGTGACACGAAGCCGCGTACCGGATGCATCCAGCGCGCCAGCGCCTCGAAGCCGATCACGTCGCTGGTGGCAACCGTCGGACCCGAAGTGGCCTGCGGCTGGTAGTACAGCGACAATTCGCCGTTCTTGATCGCGACCGAGAGGTCCTGATGCAGCACGCGGCGGTCGCGGATCTGCTGGTCCATCTCGGGCTCGAAGACGCTGATCGAGCCGCGCGATTTTGCTTTCGCCCGGAACAACGCCGCGCCGGAATTGGCGAGCAGGGCTGCCGCGTCCGACCCGTTGTGCGGAAATACCGAGATGCCCGTGGTGGCACCGGCCCGAACCGGCTTGCCGTCAATCTGGAATTCCTTCGCCAGCGCGATCGCGACCTGCTCGGCCAGCGCGATGCCCGCGGAGGGCTGTTTGCCGTCGATGATCAACCCGAATTCGTCGCCGCCGAGCCGGGCCACCACGCCGCCGCGGGCGCAGTCCTGCAGGCGCTGGGCGACCTCGGTCAGCACCTTGTCGCCCATCGCGTGACCGAACACGTCGTTCACTTCCTTCAGCCCGTCGAGGTCGATGCAGAGCACCGCGAATTCCTCTTCGGTGCCCTCGCAGGCCTCGATCATCTGGGCCAGCGCCTGCAGGAAGGCGGCGCGGTTCGGCAGATCGGTCAGGCCGTCATGATAGGCCATGTGCGCCATCCGCGACTCGGTCTGGCGGCGGTCGGTGACGTCCTCATGGGTCTTGATCAGATATTGCGGCTCGCCGGCATCATCGAGCACCGTCATCCGGCGGGTCAGGAACAGCCGCAGCCCGTCCTTGGTCGAAATCGGGTGTTCCTCGGTCAGAAGGCCGCGCTTCTTGATCGCCGCCTCGTCGCGCGCGATGATCAGCTTGGCTTCGCGCGGATTGAAGATATCGGCAGCCGTCAGTCCGGTGGCGTCCTCGCGACGGCGGTTGAGGATGGTTTCGGCGCTGCGGTTGGCGAGCAGGTATTTTCCGTCCGAGACGCGCTCGACGATCAGCGAGACCGGAATGTTGTCGACCACGAGTTCGAGGAACTTCTTGGTACTCTCCAGCTCGCGCGACAACGAGCGGCGGTCGGTGACGTCGTCGAACAGCGCGATCAGGAATTCGGGCTGGTTGTTCTCATCGCGCGCGATCACGCGGTTGGAGGCGAGGACGCGCTTCTCGGAGCCGCGCTCGACTTCGAACTCAGTGCGGTGGTAGCCTTCCGGTGCCTTCAGCGCCGACTGATCCGCGGTGTCGATCGTGCGTGCGGTTTCGGGTTGGAATATCTCGTCGGCGCGCTTGCCGACGATATGGTCGCGCGAGAAGCGCGAGAAACGCTCGAACGCGCGGTTGGCGAAAATATAGCGGCCGTCCTCGATGTTCTTGGCGGCGACGCAGACCGGAACGTTGTCGAGCACCGATTCCAGGAACTGCGTGGTCGACGCCAGCTTGCGCGAAAGTTTGCGCTGCTCCGTACAATCCTCATGGGTCGCGACCGACCCGCCATTCGGCAGGCGGAAATACTTGACCAGCACCGATTTGCCGTTTGGCAGTTCGGTGATCAGGCCCTCCGCGGTGGAGGCCTGGGCATAGAATTCGTCGGCGCTGACGCCCAGTGCGCCGCGCTTGCGCCGCACTTCCAGCAGTTCCGGCCCGGTCATGTTGCGGGGAATGTCCGAGCGGACCAGGCCATAGATTTCGAGATAGCGGTCGTTGCTGAAGATGATGCGCTGACGGGCGTCGGTCATCACCACGCCCTGGCTGAGATTGTTCAGGGCTGAGCTGACGAACGCACTGCGCCGGAGTTGCGAGCGCTTGACCCGGCGCAGCGCCGACAGCACCCACAGCGCGGCCGCTACCAGAAACGATACGGCCACGATGCCGCCGATCAGCATCTCCCAGATCATGCTGGAGTCGAGCTCACCGAAATAGCCCGACGGCGCCAAGCTGCCGGAAACGGGCGGCGCGGCCCATGCCAATCCGCACGACGCAGCGGTGGCGAGCAGACACACGAGGGCCAGCGCCGGAACTGAATCCCTCCCGCCTGCCTGCCAATTCTTGCCAGCCATCATTCACCCGCGGATTTCCCGGTGGAGTGTCTGGCTTGACGGGTTTGGATCGGGTAAACGCCTACCCTTGCAACCGGAAAATGCGACTCAAATTGCGGCAATTGCCCTGACATGATTAATGCTTCACTAACAGGATCGGACCTCAGGGCATATGTCGAGACAATCCAACGGGTTGTTGGGGCTTACTTCTGAACGAAACGATAATAAAACAAGCGCGCGACGGGCGTGATCCCGCGCCAAATTTCCGGGCCTGAAGCGTACATGGACAAGGTTGATTGCGTCGTCATCGGAGCGGGAGTGATCGGGCTCGCGATCGCGCGGCGGCTCGCCCAGCAGGGCCGCGAAGTCATCGTGCTGGAGGCGGCCGAGGGCATCGGCACCATCACCTCATCGCGCAACAGCGAAGTGATCCACGCCGGTATCTATTACCGCGCCGGCAGCCTGATGGCGCAGATGTGCGTCAGTGGCAAACGGGCGCTCTACGAATATTGCCGCGACCACGGCATCCCGCATCGCAATTGCGGCAAGCTGATCGTCGCGACGACGCCTGCGGAAACCGAAAAACTGCAATCGATCCGCGCCCATGCCGAAGCCAATGGCGTCGACGACATGCAGCTTCTGACCGGCGAAGCGGCGCGTGCATTGGAGCCGGCACTCAATTGCGATGCGGCCCTGCTCTCGCCGTCGACCGGCATCATCGACAGCCACGCCTACATGCTGGCGCTGCGCGGCGATGCCGAGGAAGCTGGTGCCGCCTACGCGTTTTACACGCCGCTGCTGCGCGCCCGGGCAAACGCGGGCAGGATCGAAATCGAGACGGGCGGCGATGTGCCGATGGTTCTGGAATGCAACCTGCTGGTCAACGCGGCGGGATTGGGCGCGCCTTCGGTCGCGCGCAGCATCGAGGGCATGCCGATCGAGTTGATACCGCCGGCGTATCTCGCCAAGGGCAATTATTTCAGCTGCAGCGCGCGGGCGCCGTTTTCACGGCTGATCTATCCGGTGCCGGAGCCCGGCGGGCTTGGCGTGCACCTCACCCTCGACATGGCCGGACAGGCGCGCTTCGGTCCGGACGTGGAGTGGGTCGAAAGCATCGACTACGCCGTCGACCCGGCCCGTGCCGACAGGTTCTATCCCGCGATCCGGCGCTATTGGCCGACGCTGCCGGACGGGGCGCTGATGCCGAGCTATTCCGGAATCCGGCCCAAGATCGTGCCACCTGCGGTTGCCACGCAGGACTTCCTGATCCAGGGACCGCGCGCGCACGGCGTCACTGGACTGATCAACCTGTTCGGCATCGAATCGCCGGGACTGACGTCGTCCCTGGCGATCGCTGATCATGTTAGTGAACTGGCAGAGCAGTAAGCGATAAATACAAGATAATTTCGCAATACAACCTATACGGATGAGCGCAAAAGCGCCCATCCGACGGTGAATTACGTTTCGCCATTCTGCTGGAGACCGGTTTAGTGGACCGTATCGCTGGCGGTTTGCTTCAATCGCTCGATCTCGTCCTTGACCATCAACTTGCGGCGCTTCAACTCGACAATGTGGAGGTCGTCTGTGGAAAGGTGCACGAGCGCTTCGTGCAATTCGTTTTCGAGGATCTTGTGTTTACGTTCAAGTTCAACAAGATGCGCCTGTAGAGCCATACGAAATCTCCTCGGTGGGTGAAACCTCAGATTCGATCCGGACGAATGAGTGTACACCAGCCGCCGAATCTGTCGATGGCTATCCAGAATCGGGGCTCTCATTTTTTCGGATTTATCTGTAACCAATCGTGACTATGGAACCGGGTCGGCTTGCGGACCGGGCCCGCAGGGACGATATTTCGCTGGCGGCTTCGCAAGCCGTCTACAACCTCATCGTGCTTTTGCAGTTAGCGTACGCCATGACCGACGAAGATGAGCGCGAGCTCGTAAACGAGCTTGCCCGGCTGCAGCAGGAGCATCGCGATCTCGATGCGGCGATCGACGCGCTGCATCAGTCGCCGGCGCCGGATCTGCTGCGGCTGCAGCGGCTGAAGAAGCGCAAACTGCAATTGCGCGACCGCATCGCCTTCATCGAAGATCAGATCACGCCTGATATCATTGCCTGATCGCAGGCTGATCGCGCTGGCGCCGGATGCCGCGCAGGACAAGCCGCACCACGATGAACAGCCGCAACCTGGCTGCCGCCGATCGGCTCGCCCGGCAGGTGCGATTTTTTTTCGGAACGGTGCGGCTATAGCCAGAAGACCGCCCGCCTGCGCGCAAATCCCTTTTCCCCGACATCCACAAGCGCCGCGGTTGCGACGAACTTTCAGGGCCGCGATCGCGTCGCCGGCAGCCTTTGAGCGCGGGAAAATGAACTTTCGCGCACGCTCTTTGCTTGACTCCAATAGAACAAAAGAGGAACATATCTCCCTGCCGCCAGCAAAGGGAGTTCTGTCATGTCCGCACCACCGTCCCTGTCCGACAACAGCCGCTACGAGCAAGCCTGCGATCAGGCGATCGCGATGTGCGACGGCAATCTGCGCTCGACCATCAAGGCGCTGATCATGGCCAACGAATATCTGGAAGCCGAGCTGGAGGAATTGCAGGCGGCGATATCCGCCGGCTGCGTGCCGACCCAACCCTTGCGCACCAGCAGCACCGCTGCCTGAGCAGCAAAACCGGAGCGACGATGATGGCCGATGTCACCTATTACGTTGCATTGCCATTCCTGCAGGACGATGACGGCTCGCCGGTCGCTGGCGCTGCCGAGGAGTGCCAGAGTCCGACCACCGCGCTGCGCCGGGCCGAGATCCTGTCGCGAGCCCCCGGCAGCATCGGCGCAGTCGCGTTCAGCCGCAGTGGCGATCCGATGATCGGCGAATTCGGCGACGCGCAATTGCTGCGGAAGTTCGGCAACGTGCCGGAAGATTTGAGCGGGCTGTAGTCGTCACTGCGAACGTTCGCAGCAAGCATTCGCAGGGTGGGCAAAGGCACACTTGTGCGTGCCCACCAAATCAATTCACGAAGCAAGATGCGGAGCCTGTCATCGGGCGCGCATTCGCGCGACCCGTTGGCTTTTGCTCACCTGACGAATGCAGTTCACGCCTCATGCCGCCGCTGCGCCTTGCGGATGTACATCGCGCTGTCGGCCTCTTCCAGCGCGCGGCCCGATTCCGCGTGAGGACCGAGGATCGCGACGCCGGCGGAGGCGCCCGCAGTGACGGTGCGGCCACCAAACACAAAGGTGAGGCGATCAATCGTCGCCTCCAGCAACGCCGCCTTGGCCCTGGCATCGGTTTCGCTGAGATTCCACAACAGCAGCGCGAACTCGTCGCCGCCGAGCCGGCCGATCACGTCAGATGCGCGCACATGGGCCATCAGCGTCTTCACAATGGCCTTGAGCACCTCGTCGCCGGCGGCATGACCGAAAGCGTCGTTGATCGGCTTCAGGCGATCGACGTCGAGCACGATCAGGGCGCCGCTCGCGTGGTAGCGCTTGATGAAGGCGATCGCGCGGTGCAATTCGCGCTCAAAACCGCGCCGGTTCGGAATATCCAGCAGGAAGTCGGTATCGGCCGAGGCCTGCAGTTCCTCGATTCGGGCCCGAGCCCGCGCCAATTGCGTCTTGAGCCGGCGAATCGTCGATTTGGGGTCAACGGACGGAGCCGGGGCCGGGCTTGCCGACTTGCGGATCCCGCGCGGCGCGGCTTTTCGTCCTGCCGGGGCCGTTTTCGGGCGTTTTCCGGTTCCCGAAGCCGCTGCCCTGGTTTTCTTCTTCATGACCTTCCCTGTGCAGGCATGCGTATGAAGGCTTGCCCGGATTCACCAAGACAGGATAGTCCATTCCTAATCCCTTGCCATGCCTTGGATGACGCCCGGGCCGCCCCTATAATCGGCCTATGTTTCTGGATTCCCCAATAGAATTGACGAAATGACCGCACCGATCGCCATCATTATGGGAAGCCAGTCGGACTGGGAGACCATGCACCACGCCGCCGACACGCTGGCGGCGCTCGGGGTCGGCTGCGAAAAACGCATTGTCTCGGCCCATCGCACCCCCGACCGGCTGTTTGCTTTCGCCAAGGGCGCCAAGGCGGCCGGCTTCAAGATCATTATCGCCGGTGCCGGGGGTGCGGCGCATCTGCCGGGCATGGCGGCGGCGCTGACCGAGCTTCCGGTGTTCGGCGTTCCCGTCGAATCCAAGGCGCTGTCCGGCCTCGATTCGCTCTATTCGATCGTGCAGATGCCCGCGGGCGTCCCCGTTGGCACCCTTGCGATCGGCAAGGCCGGCGCGATCAACGCCGCGCTGCTCGCCGCCAGCGTATTGGCGCTGCAGGATCCGGCGCTGGCGACGCGCCTGGCTGCCTGGCGCAAGCAACAGACCGATGCGGTCAAAGAGCGGCCGGAGGGCTTGGCGTGACGGCTTCCAACAATGTGAAGCTGAAGCCCGGCGACACCATCGGAATTCTCGGCGGCGGGCAATTGGGCCGGATGCTGGCGATGGCTGCGGCGCGCCTCGGCCTCCGCTGCCAGGTGTTTTCGCCGGACCCGGATTCGCCGGCCTTTGACGTGGTGCTGAACGCCACCTGCGCGGAATATGCCGATGTCGAGGCGCTCGAACTGTTCGCCAACGACGTCAACGTCATCACCTATGAATTCGAGAATGTGCCGGCCGCCACCGCCATGGTGCTGGCGGCGCGCCGTCCGGTGCTCCCGGCCCAGAAGATCCTGGAGACCACGCAGGACCGGCTGGTCGAAAAGGATTTTGTGAAGCGGCTCGGTATCGGCACCGCCGACTATGCCGACGTCTCGTCGGTGGAAACCCTGCGGGCGGCGATCAAGAAGATCGGCCTGCCCGCCGTGATCAAGACCCGCCGCTTCGGCTATGACGGCAAGGGCCAGGCGATCATCCGCGACGGCGACGATCTCACCAGGGTCTGGGAAGACCTCGGCACCAAATCGGCGATCCTCGAGGCCTTCATTCCGTTCGAACGCGAGATCTCGGTGATCGCTGCGCGCTCGGTCGACGGCCAGGTCGAGAGTTTCGACGTCACTGAAAACGAGCACCGCGACCACATCCTGAAAATCTCGCGCGCGCCGGCGCAGATATCGGATGCGCTGGCGGCGCAGGCACGCGGCATCGCCGAGCAGATCGCAACCGCGCTGAACTATGTCGGCGTGCTCGCGGTCGAAATGTTCGTGGTAGCGGAAAATGGCGGGCCGAAAGTGCTGGTCAACGAGATCGCGCCGCGGGTGCATAATTCCGGACACTGGACGCTGGACGGCGCCTCGATCTCGCAGTTCGAGCAGCACATCCGCGCCATCGCCGGCTGGCCGCTCGGCAAACCGGTCCGTCATGGCGAGGTCACCATGACGAACCTGATTGGCGACGACATCCTCGGCTACGAGCAGTGGCTGACGGTTCCCGGCGCCACCGTTCACCTTTACGGCAAAGGCGCGCCGAAGCCGGGCCGCAAGATGGGTCACGTCACCGAAGTGTCGCCGCGCAAGAAATAGCGGCAAGCCCGCATCACGCGGGCTTGCGGCCCTCGACGACGCCGGAGGGCTCCTCGCTGAGCCAGCGGTAGATCACCCCGCCCAGCACGCCGCCGATCAGCGGCGCTACCCAGAACAGCCAGAGCTGCGCCAGCGCCCATCCGCCGACGAACAGCGCAGGCCCGGTGCTGCGCGCCGGATTCACCGAGGTGTTGGTGACGGGAATGCTGACGAGGTGGATCATGACGAGCGCCAATCCGATCGCCAGCGGTGCAAAGCCCGCCGGCGCCTTGCCATGGGTCGCGCCCATGATGATGAAGAGGAACATCATGGTCATCACAACCTCGGTGATGAAGCAGGCAACCATGCTGTACTTGCCGGGCGAATGCGCGTCGTAGCCATTCGACGCAAAACCCTTGGTGACGTCGAAACCGGCAGCGCCGCTTGCGATCACATAAAGCAGCGCCGCCGCCGCAACGGCGCCGATCACCTGCGCGATGATGTAGGGCGCGATTTGCCCGGTTGGAAAGCGCCCGCCGGCGGCAAGCCCCACCGTGACGGCCGGATTGAGATGGCAACCGGATACATGGCCGATCGCATAGGCCATGGTGACGACGCTCAGTCCGAACGCAAAGGACACCCCGACCAGTCCGATACCCACCTGCGGAAAGGCGGCGGCGATGACGGCGCTGCCGCATCCCGCAAATGTCAGCCAGAACGTACCGATGGCCTCGGCGGCATATTTCTTCGTATCCATGGTTGTCTCCCCAGATTGTTGTTGCCGGGTTGCTCAAAACGCCGGGAACGGCCTCGATCTGGGCACACAACTTCCCAAATCAGGGCCGAACAGCGACAGATTTGCCGCATTTCATGGCTTAACTTGGTCCGGCTTTTCGCTTCACAGGTGGACATCGCAGGTTTTGTCTGGTAAATGCCCGCCTTCAGGTTAAGGGCCAGGCCTTTCGCCAGCTCTTCGCTTTACCAGAATTCCTATCCGATCAATTGAAAGAGGATGCCGCGTGCAGGTTCTCGTCCGCGATAACAATGTCGATCAAGCCCTCAAGGCGCTGAAGAAGAAGATGCAGCGCGAGGGTATTTTCCGCGAGATGAAACTCCGCGGCCATTACGAAAAGCCCTCCGAGAAGAAGGCCCGTGAAAAGGCCGAAGCCGTGCGCCGCGCGCGCAAGCTGGCTCGCAAGAAGCTGCAGCGCGAAGGCCTGCTGCCGATGAAGCCGAAGCCGGTGTTCGGTGCTGGCCCCGGTGGCGACCGCGGTGGTCCCGGTGGCGGTCGTGGCGGCCCGGGTGCAGGTCCGCGCGGACCGCGCTGAACGACCGAGCAGATTTGAATTGGAAAGCGCGGGCCTTGGCCTGCGCTTTTTTCTTTGGGTTTTTCTTTGGTTTTTTGTTTGTCGGTCCCTGGGCCTGACGGGTTCGGTCCGCCGGTTGCGGCTATTTTGACCGATGCATTTTGCGGCGTGCCGGGCTACCTATGCGCCATGAACGCGCGAGCATTCCGCCATAAGGCCATTCCGGCCTCCTGTTCGTTTTCTCGTGGCGTGCGCCATACGGCCGTACTTGTCGCGCTGCTGACGATACCGCTTGGCGGCTGCTCGTTCGATCTGGGATCGTGGGGTGCGGACAGCCCAAAGCCGCAGCCCGTGGCGCAAAAACCGACCGACAATATCAGCGCGCGTAGCGTCAGCGACTCGCAGGGCTATGCCACCCGCGGCCAGGTGCTCGCCAGGTCCGGCAAGAACGAAGAGGCGCTGGCGGAATTCGATCGCGCCCTCGCACTCGATCCGTACAACGTCCAGGCGCTCTACGGCCGCGGGCTGATCTATCAAGGCGAGAAACAATACCAGCAGGCGATCGAGGATTTCACCGCCGCCAATGGCCTGACGCCGCAAAAGGTCGAACCGTTGCTCGGCCGCGCAACAAGCTATCTCGCGATAGACAAGGCCAAGGAAGCGGCCGCCGACCTGGATGAAGCGGTGCAGGCCGATCCCAACAGCGCACCGGCCTGGTCAGCCCGCGGGCAGGCCTATGAGCGGCTTGGCGACAAGGCCAAGGCGGCCGCCTCTTATGGCCGCGCCATCGCAATCCGCCCCAAGGACGAAGCCGCACGCAGCGGCCTGGCCCGCACCGGCGGGTAGCGCCGTTTTCCAGCGAAGCATGCCCGCCATCCCTCGGACTTGATCGCGGGTGGCTACCGGTTGCGCCAGAAGCAAAATCGCGAAAACAACCCCATGCAAAGTAGAAGCCCCGGTCGCGGCCTGCGTCCGGGGGCACGAGAAGACACGATGTTATGGATTATTTCGGCAGGACGGCGTGAAACACCGACTTCGCCGCCGACAGCACGTCCTCGGCAACCGAGGTCCGCTCGCGCCCGGACGGCTCCGCCATATCGGCCCGCAAATCGAGCGGACGCGACACCGGAATTTCGGCCGGCGGCGTCGGACGGCGCGGATCGACAGACGCATTGGCTGCGTAAGGCGGCCTGCCCTGATCGAAAGTCTCCCCTCCTGAAGGCGTCGAGACCGAGATCGGCGGCGGCAGCGGGCGAAGCGCCGGCGCGGTTGCGACCCGCGGCAACTCGCTTCGCGGCGTCTCGATCCGCGAGGGCTCGATACGCGGTGTCTCGACTCGCTGAGCTTCGGGGGCGCGCACCACTTCGGCTGCACGCGGCGAACCATCATTGTTGACCCGCAGACGCTCGATCGCAGCGCGCGCGAGGTCGTTGGCGTCGCGGCGGTCATCCGGCACAACAGCGGTTTCGACCGGCGGCGCGGCGACAGGCGCCGGCGGCGCGGCGGCGACGGCCGGCGCCACGGGCTGCACCGGAGACGGCAGCACGACCCTGATCTTTTCCTTCTCGCGTTCGCGCGGCGCGGCGCGGGTGGCGCGCGGCTCGGCCGGAACGCTCGCGGTCTCGGCAGGCGCGTCGGCGGGCTTCGTGTCAGCCTTTACGTCAGCCTTCGCGTCCGCCTTCACATCCGCTTTGGCTTCAACCTTCTCGACCACCGCCGGCCGTTCGGCCGCGGTCTTCTCGAGGAGGGCTTTTTCGGAAATCCCCTTGGCCCTGACGCCCGCCGTCGGCGGGTTGCCGGTTTCCGCGGCCTTGGTGTCCTGGGTCTTGGCTGCAGCTTTGGGGTCGGCAGCCGATACGGCGGCGGCGACAGGGGCGTCCGTGCCCGGCCTGGTGACGATGTAATGATTGACGATGTAAGCCCCGATGACGGTCGCTGCCACCGAAGGCAGGATGTCGATCGTGAATTTCGAAATATACTTCTTCAGCATGCCGGCCACTCCCCGCGGCAAGTTTGATGCTGGAACTTCTGGGCATATTGAGGGATCAACTAAGACGGATCGGTGGCAATTGTGCAGATCCTCATGAGGTTCCGTTTCTGCGTCTCTAAGGCGACCCCGCCGCCCCTCCTTGTTGCGGGACGTTCCGGGAACCACACCATTAACGGCTTGTCAGGACCTGCGGCCGAAATGAGTCGGTTGCGGCGCTGCCGATAACCGACAATCAGGGCTTCAGTTCGACCTCCAGGAACACGATCTCGGTTGCCGTTTCGTTGAGCACGTCGTGCTCGACGCCCGCCTTGCGGAAATAGGACTTGCCGACGGCGAGCTGCGCCTTCGAGCGTTCGCCATTCGGCGCCACGATGGTCATTTCGCCCGCGGTCACCGGCACGATGACGTAGTCCATCCCGTGGGTGTGGTGGCCGGTGGCACTGCCCGGCGCCAGCCGCCATTCGGTGACGCGAACTTCCGGGGTGTCGACCTGAACGTCTGACTGGGCGCTGAGCATTTTGGATGAACTCCAGGGAACGACAAGGGAACTACGGCACGAATACCATGAACAGGAATACGGCGAACACCACCATGTGGACCAGCCCGAACAGGATGTTGGTGCGTCCGGTTCCGAAGGTGAGCATGCTGAGGACGAAGGTCAGCACCAGCAGCACCATCTCCTGCGTGTTGAGCCCAAGCACCAATTGCTTGTCGAGCGCGTAGGCGGCGACGGCGACGGCGGGGATCGTCAGCCCGATGGTCGCCAGCGACGAGCCGAGCGCCAGATTGATGCTCTTCTGCAGGTCGTTCTTGCGGGCGGCAGAAATGGCGGCGACGCTTTCCGGCAGCAGGATCAACAGCGCCACCAGCACGCCCGCGAAAGCCGGCGGCGCGCCGATGCTGGCAATCGCGATATCGACCACCAGCGAGAATTTCTTAGCCAGCAGCACCACCGCCAGCAGCGACACCAGCAGCAGCGCGATGCTCAGCGCCAGCATTCGGTTCGACAGCAGCGATCCGTCCGCCGCCTCGCCCGCGGCATTCTTGATGAAATAATCGCGATGCCGGATGGTCTGGGTATAGAGAAACACGCAATAGAGAACGAGCGTGACGACGCTGACAAAGCCGAGTTGGGCCGCCGAATAGAACGGCCCCGGCGCCGTCAGCGTGTAGTTGGGCATGATCAGCGTGATGGTCGCCATCACGAACAGCACGCTGAGATACAGGTTGGCCCCGGAGACCTGAAAATCCTGCTCGCGATAGCGCAGCCCGCCGATGAAGATGCAGATGCCGACGAGGCCGTTGCACACGATCATGACCACCGCGAACACAGTGTCGCGCGCCAGCGCCGGCACCGGCTTTTCGCCGAGCATGATGGTCGCAATCAGCGCGACCTCGATGATGGTGACCGCCAGCGTCAACAACAGCGTGCCGTAAGGCTCGCCGATCCGCTCCGCGATCATTTCGGCGTGATGCACGGCGGCAAACACCGTTCCGAACAGGATCGCCAGCAGCAGCCCCGCGAACAGCAAACCGCCGGCCGTCGGTGTGAAGGTCAGCCCGAGCGCGGTGGCGACCACGAACAGCGCCACCGCCAAGGCAGGGAAAATCCACGACGATTTCGGCATCGGGCCGTGCGCGCTCATGCGGTCAAAATCCTTGAAATCATTGCCGTCCGACTATGCAGTAAACAATCGCCGCCGTCAGCCTTTTGCGGCGTTGATGAATTGCCGCGCTGCTGCCGTTGCACCATAAGCATCGAGATCGTTGTGGCCGCCGTCAGGGAACCTGACGAACGTCTTGGGATCGTGCGCAAGCGCAAACAGGCGCTCGCCAAATGCGATCGGGATCGTGGCATCGCGCGCGCCATGCAGGACCAGGAGCGGCGCGTTCACCCGCGCGATGCGGTGGTCGGAATGGAATGGATCTTTGATCGCCCAACGAACCGGGAAGATCGGAAATGCGGCAGCGCCAACGTCGGCAAGCGATGTATAGGGCGCCTCCAGAATGATCTTGCCGATCGGCTGCTCCGCCGCCAGCGCCACCGCGACGCCGGTGCCGAGCGAAAAACCCCAGGCCACGATCTTGTCCGCGCTGTATCGCGCCGTCGTGAAGGCATAGGCCGCGGCCGCATCCTGCAGCAAGCCGCGCTCGCTCGGGTGTCCGCTCGAGCCCGCATAGCCGCGATAGGACATCGCGACGATGCCAGTGCCGTCGGCGATCAGTTCGCGAAAACGCCCGAAGAAGCCGGCGAGGAAATCGCCATTGCCGTGGAAATAGAGAATGACGGGACGGCCGGGCCTGGCCGGAACGTGCCAGACAATGACCTTCTCACCGTCCGCGGTGGTCAGCACATGCTCTTCGGCTTCCGGAAAACCGGCCGCCTGCGGCGTCGTTCGTGTGGCCGTTGGAATCGGAAACAGGAACGAGCGCTGCGCGAAGAACAGCCCGGCAAGCCCGCAAGCATAACCGACCGAAACGACAATCAGCAGCCATTTCAGGACGGTCATGACTTCCCGTGTCCGGGGCTACATCCCCTTGACGATGTTCTCGGTGACTTTCTTGGCGTCGCCGAGCAGCATCATGGTGTTGTCGCGATAGAACAAGGGATTGTCGATGCCGGCATAGCCCGAGGCGAGCGACCGCTTGATGAACATCACGGTGCCGGCCTTCCAGACCTGCAGCACCGGCATGCCGTAGATCGGCGAGGTCTTGTCGTCCTCGGCCGCCGGATTGGTGACGTCGTTGGCGCCGATCACGAAGGCGATGTCGGCCTGCGCGAATTCGGAGTTGATGTCCTCGAGTTCGAACACCTCGTCATAGGGCACGTTGGCCTCGGCCAGCAGCACGTTCATGTGGCCGGGCATGCGGCCGGCCACCGGGTGGATGGCGTACTTGACCTCGACGCCTTCCTTCTTCAGCAGATCGCCCATTTCGCGCAGCGCATGCTGGGCTTGCGCCACCGCCATGCCGTAGCCAGGCACGATGATCACCTTCTGCGCGTTCTTCATGATGAAGGCCGCGTCGTCGGCGGAGCCGAGTTTGGCGGGCTTCTGCTCGCCGCCACCACCGCCGGCCGCCGCGGTCTCGCCGCCGAAGCCGCCGAGGATGACCGAGATGAAGGAACGGTTCATCGCGTGGCACATGATGTAGGACAGGATCGCGCCCGACGAGCCGACCAGCGCGCCGGTGATGATCAGCGCGGAATTGCCGAGCGTGAAGCCGATGCCGGCCGCGGCCCAGCCGGAATAGGAGTTCAGCATCGAGATCACGACCGGCATGTCGGCGCCGCCGATCGGAATGATCATGAGGACGCCGAGCACCAGCGCGATGATCGTGATCAGCCAGAAGTCGAGCGCGCTGCCGGACCGCACCAGACCGAAGATGAAGAATACCAGCGCCAGAGCCAGCGCGATGTTGATGATGTGGCGCGCCGGCAGGATGATCGGCGCGCCACTCATGCGGCCGGACAGCTTCAGGAACGCGATCACGGAGCCGGTGAAGGTCAGCGCGCCGATCGCGACGCCGAGCGACATTTCGATCAGGCTCGCGGCGTGGATCTGCCCGGGCTTGCCGATGTCGAACGCTTCGGGCGCGTAGAACGCGCCGGCGGCCACCAACACCGCGGCCATACCGACCAGCGAGTGGAAGGCGGCGACCAGTTCCGGCATCGAGGTCATCGGCACCCGCCGCGCGATCACGGCACCGATGCCGCCGCCGATGGCGATGCCTAATATCACCAGCACCCAGGCGACGCCGTCCGCCGGCGGATGGCTGGCGAGCGTGGTCGCGACCGCGATCGCCATGCCGACCATGCCGAACAGATTGCCCTGGCGGGACGATGCCGGACTGGACAAGCCGCGCAGCGACAGGATGAACAGCACACCTGCCACGAGATACAATAATGCAGCCAGATTGGCGTTCATCTCAGGTCCCCTATTGTCTTCGCCACCCCGAGGTGCACGCCGCTCACTTTGCCTTCTTCTTGTACATCGCCAGCATGCGCTGGGTGACAAGGAAGCCGCCGAAGATATTCACGCAGGCGAAAATCAGCGCGATGAAGCCGAAGCCGCGCGCCCAGCCTGAGCCGCTCGAGATCATGGGAACGCCGACCGCGAGCAGCGCGCCGACCACGATCACCGACGAGATCGCGTTCGTCACCGACATCAGCGGTGTATGCAGCGCGGGGGTCACCGACCAGACCACGAAGTAGCCGACGAAAACGGCAAGGACGAAGATCGACAGCCGGAACACGAAGGGATCGACGGCCTGTGCAATATGATCCATGGCGGCTCTCCTGGGCTGGCTATTTAGGCTGGAAGTTCGGATGGATGACGGCGCCGTCTTTGGTCAGCGCCGTGGCCTTGACCAGTTCGTCTTCCCAATTGACCGCGAGCGCCTTGTTCGGCTTGTCGATCATGGTCTCGATGAAGGAAAACAGGTTGCGGGCGTACAGGCTCGAGGCGGACTGCGCGACACGGCCCGCGACATTGGTGTAGCCGACGATCTTGACGCCATCGGCATCGACGACTTCGCCCGCCCTGGCGCCCTCGACATTGCCGCCGCGCTCAATCGCCAGATCGATCAGGACCGAGCCGGGCTTCATCGACTTGACCATGTCGGCGCTGACAAGCCTCGGCGCCGGACGGCCCGGGATCAGCGCGGTCGTGATGATAATGTCCTGCTTCTTGATGTGTTCGGCGGTGAGGGCGGCCTGCTTGGCCTGATACTCTTTCGACATTTCCTTGGCATAGCCGCCGGCGGTCTGGGCGTTCTTGAACTCCTCATCCTCGACCGCGAGGAATTTGGCGCCGAGACTTTCGACCTGCTCCTTGGTGGCCGGCCGCACGTCGGTCGCGGTGACGACGGCGCCAAGCCGGCGCGCGGTCGCGATCGCCTGCAGGCCGGCGACGCCGACGCCCATCACGAACACTTTTGCCGCGGGAACCGTGCCCGCTGCGGTCATCATCATGGGGAAAGCGCGGCCGAACGCCTCGGCGGCCTCGATCACCGCGCGGTAGCCGGCGAGGTTGGCCTGCGACGACAACACGTCCATCACCTGCGCGCGGGTGATGCGCGGCATCAATTCCATCGCGAAGGCCGACACGCCGGAGTCGGCGATGGTCTTGAGCGCCGCCTCGTTGCCGTAGGGGTCCATGATGGCGATGACCAGGGCGCCGCGCTTGTATTGGCCGAGTTCAGAGGCCTCCGGCCGCTTCACCTTGATGATGATGTCGGCATCCTTCAACGCGTCCGCGCTGATGGTGGCACCGGCCGCGGTATATTCGGAATCCGGCAGGCCCGACTTGATGCCCGCTCCCGGCTCCACCACCACTTCGGCACCGATCGCCTTGAACTTCTTCACGGTATCGGGGGAAGCAGCCACCCGTGGTTCGGACGGATCGATTTCCTTGGCAACGGCAATCTTCATGGGGCCTCCGGCGGCGCGAGGGCGCGCGCGCAAGCAAACTAGCGTTATTTCCGCTTAGTTGGATACCGGTTTCATAACCGGGCAACGTGCAAATTTTTCTGGTCACCGCCGCCCGGGCGGTGCAGCCGGCGACGCATCAGGTCAGGAAGTAGCCCATCAGAGCGACGATCACGACAACGGCGATGGTGCCGTACTTGACCAGCATGATGAACCCTTCATAGGTCTGCTCATGGGCCGGATAATCGTTGCCGTCAGCGGTCGTGTAGGCCACTTCGCTATGGTCTGCCATCGGTATCCCCAGTAATCATCGATCTCGCGTGCAATTACCGCAAAGCCGCCAGCAGGGCAACGGGACAAAGCCTATCGGGTCATTCGGAAGGCCAATTGTCCCGGATCCAGCGGGTCAGGCTTTCCTCGCTGACCTCGCCCGCGGCCAGGGACAGGATGATGGCGGTGGCGTGCGCCGGATCGGGCGCGAACGGGATGTCGTTGGCCCGCAGAAACACCATCATGGCGTGGAACGCGGTGCGCTTGTTGCCGTCCACAAAGGCGCGGTTGCGGGCAAGACCGAACGCATAGGCTGCGGCGAGCGCGGCCATATCGGTCTGTCCATAAGCCCATTGATTGACCGGCCGCATAACCGCCGACTCCAGAAGGCCGTGATCCCGGAGGCCCTCTGGTCCGCCAAATATCGCCAGTTGCTCGGCATGCATGTCGATGACTTCGTCGACATCGAGCCAGATTGGCTCGCTCATTTTGCAAGCGCGGCAAACGTATCGCGATATTCGTGCATGATCTGGCGGGCGATTTCCATCGTCCGCGCGTGCTTGGGGTTGAACGGCGAAAGACGCAGGCTGCCATCCGGTTGCTCGACCGGATAGAACTTGTCGCCCTCCTTGAGATTCAGCCGGGCAAGGAGTTCTTTCGGCAGGATCACGCCGACCGAATTGCCAATCTTCCGAATTTGAAGCGCGGTATCCTCGATCTTGTACTCACGAGGGGCTTCGTTCATGCCGCGAGGGGTCTTGGTCATAGCACCGGCTCCGTTGTACGGAACGTATAACACGGCCCCCCACCTGTTCAACAAATGTTTTACAAACATCCGGAAATGCCGGCGCGGCGCGAAAGCGCCTAGCCGACCACGAAATCGAACCGTCCGGCGAGCCATCCGGCGTTCTTGGCGGTGCGCACCAGCAACGCCTTGCGGAACAGGCCGTCGGAGCCGTTCTGCGATTCGCCCGGAAAATAGAGCTGGGTCGTCAGCACGCGGCCGCCGCGCGGCTGTACCTTCACATGGATGTGGCGGGTGCGGCCGGGATAGACGCCAGGCACGACGGTGCGCAACCGATATCGCCCTTCCGCATCGGTGAACTGATGACCGCGCAGCCGGAAGCCGGAATTGTCATATTGCCCCCTGCCGTCGGCCTGCCAGAAATCCAGCAAAGCGCCAGAGACCGGCTTGCAGGCACGGGTAAGCACGAACCCAACGAGTTCGATCGGCTGCCCCGCCATCCCCTCTTCAAACAGTTCGACCCGCTCGGGCGAGGACGGCTTGAAGTAAGGCCCTTCGGTCTGCGCCAAGGTTGCCGCCTCGCCGTCTTGGCAGGCGGGCGTGGGCCGAAGCGGCGCCTGCGCAACAGCGCTTTCGATCCCGAACAGCGAACCGGCCACGAGGGCGCCCGCTCCAAGCACTGCGCGGCGTGTCGGCGTGTCGACCATGAGCACTGCACTCCTGACGTCGCCGTCATGATGGGGTGCGACGACGGCCGAAGTTTGTCGCCGCGGCGCGTGCGTCAGCCCATCGTTTCCAGTTCGTCGATCATGCCGGCTATGACCGACAGCCCGCCGTCCCAGAACTTCGGATCCTTGGCATCGAGCCCGAACGGCTTCAGCAGTTCGGAATAATGCTTGGTGCCGCCGGCCGCCAGCATCGCAAGGTAGCGCTCGGCAAAGCCGTCGGAGGCATTCTCGTAGACCGCATAGAGCGAGTTCACCAGGCAATCGCCGAACGCATAGGCGTAGACGTAGAACGGCGAGTGGATGAAGTGCGGGATGTACATCCAGAAATTTTCGTAGCCCGGGCGAATGTCGATGGCCGGCCCGAGGCTTTCGCCCTGCACGCTGAGCCAGATCTCGCCGATGCGCTGGGCGGTCAGTTCGCCGTTCTTGCGCTCGGTGTGGATGGCGCGCTCGAACGAATAGAACGCGACCTGCCGCACCACGGTGTTGATCATGTCCTCGACCTTGCCGGCGAGCAGCGCCTGACGCTGTTTCGCATTCTTGGTCTGCCCGAGCAGCCGCTTGAAGGTCAGCATTTCGCCGAACACGCTGGCGGTTTCGGCGAGCGTCAGCGGCGTCGGCGCCATCAGCGCACCGTTTTTGGCCGCCAGCACCTGGTGCACGCCATGGCCGAGCTCATGCGCCAGCGTCATCACGTCGCGCGGCTTGCCCTGATAGTTCATCAGCACATAGGGATGCGCCGACGGCGTGGTCGGATGCGAGAACGCACCGGGCGCCTTGCCCGGCCGCACCGGCGCGTCGATCCAGCGGTCGGTGAAGAAACGCTCGGCGATATCGGCCATCTCGACCGAGAAGCCGCGATAGGCCGTCAGCACCATGTTGCGGGCCTCGGGCCAGGCGATCGTGCCGGTCGCCGCGAACGGCAGCGGCGCGTTGCGATCCCAATGCGCCAGCTTCTTCTTTTTGAACCAGCCGGCCTTGAGCGCGTAATAACGATGCGACAGCCGCGGATAGGCCGACCTGACCGATCCGACCAGCGCATCGACCACCTCGCGCTCGACACGGTTGTTGAGATGCCGGGAATCCGCGACATCCGCAAAGCCGCGCCAGCGATCGGAAATCTCCTTGTCCTTGGCGAGGGTGTTGGTGACGAGCGCAAAGGTCCGCTCGTTCTCCTTGAAGGTTTTCGCCAGCGCCTGCCCCGCGGCCTTGCGCTTTTCGGGCGCGCGGTCCTGCAGGAAATTCAGCGTCGGCTCGATCGCCAGTTCTTTTCCACCGACCTTGAAGCGCAGGCCGGAGATGGTCTGGTCGAACAGCCGGTTCCAGGCGGCATAGCCGCTCTGGGATTTTTCGTGAAACAACTGCTCGACGCGATCCTCGAGCTGATACGGCTTGTCCTTGCGCAGATCCTCGATCCACGGGCGATAGTAGGCGAGGTCGGGCGTCTGCAGCGCGCGCTCAATCACGGCGTCGTCCACGCGGTTGAGTTCGAGCCCGAAGAACAGCAGATGCACCGATGCGGCGGTGAGCCGCTCCGAAACGTCGCCGTAGAATTTCGTGATTGCGGGATCGACGCTGTCGCCGGCGTGGATCAGGCCGGCATAGGAGCCAAGGCGGCCGGCGAGATCGTCGATCGCCTCGTAGCGCTTGACCGCTGCGGCGAGCCACTGCCCGCCATCATCCTTTGCAACGTTGTCGGCCAGTTTGCCTTTGTAGTCGGTCTCGAACGCGATGCATGCGGCATCCATCTCCTGCAAGTCACGCGCGACTTCGGGGGCGTCGATGCCGGAATAGAGGTCGGCCAGATTCCATTCCGGCAATTTGCCGGTTTTCGATTTGGCTGCGGCGGCCTTGCTGACGGCAGTTCCCTTGCTGATTGCGGTTTTGCGGGACTTCTTGCTGGCGCGGGATGTCGCAGATTTCGCGTTCATGAACACTTTCAGATTGGCGTGATGATTTTTGACGAGGCGATCAGGCGAACGCTGCCAGCTGCGGCGCGAGCTGCACCAGCAGCTCTTCGGTCTCCGCGATCATCGGCTCGAGTTTTTCGTGGAAGACGCTCCGAATCGCACACCACAGCGTGATCGCCCGAACCATCAGCCACGACGTGCAAGGGACCGCGGCCCTCGCGTGCAGCGCGACGAGATCGAGGTTTCGATGCTCGAACAGCAGCCGGCCCAACCCGTCTTCCAGAATATAGCGCCCCCCGACCCGGGACACACACAGCTCGCAGGCCTGATCCGGAAGCGGGCCCAACAGATAGAACTGGGCATCGCCTTTTTCCGTCGTGCCGGTTTCCCATTCACGGCCGGTCGATGGCGCGAGCGCAGCCTGCAATGCCGCGGAGATTGTATTGAGCTCCCGTTCGCTCCAGACGCCGGTTTCATGTCTGCGCTCGAACGCAACCACGCTCATTTGCTTTCCGCTCCGAACAGCAGCCGGTGCAGTTCCGGCTCGTAGTACAATAATAGATGCCTAGCGAACGCCGCCTGTTCAAGACCCAATTCGCTGGCCCACGCGCCCATAATTTCGGTCGGGACACGGCTGAACCCGTTCTCGACCTGTGAGATGAACGTATAATACTTGAGACCGAGCCGCGCGGCGAGATCGGCCTGCGACAATTCGGCATCCGCCCGGCGCTGCTTTAGCCAATCCCCCGCCAGTTTCCGCAATTGCTTGGCTTCCGGCACAGCCTTGCCCGGCAGCCGTTCAGCGGAAACGTCTTGATGTTTTACTCGTTTCATGATTACTAAACTAGCCAAATTGAATACCGGGATCAGTCAAGTTCCCTACCACAATCTCAGCTCGCGAATAAGATTTCGATGGCCTTCTTGGACCGCAATCAGATTGTCCGAACGAGCGACCGAGCACCTTCGGCTCGCGGCAAGGAGCTGTTTGCCGGCATCCTGATCGTGGCACTGATCGCCACCCTCGGAATCCGGAGTGTGGTGCCGGCGGATGCGCTGGCGCCTGCGATCGTCACCCTGCTGTTTGCAATTGCCGCTGCGACGGCTGGCTTCGCGCTGCTTTGCCGGCGCGACCGCTTCCGCACCATGTGGTTCGACCTCGCCGGAAGCCTGACGTTCATCGGCGTCGTCCTCTCCGTTCTGATCGAGCCGGACCAAATGGTCAGGCTTTTCACCCTCGAACCAACCTGAGTAACGGAATCAGTTTCGCAGTTTTGACTGCGTCGTTTTTGTCTGCACGTCCAAGCCCGGGCCCCTCTGGCAGTTCAAGCGAACTGCGATGTCGGATTGGACCATTCACGGAGTGGCCCGCATGTTCGAACTAATCTCCTCAGAAGCCCTGACAGCGTTTTTCCAGGTCGTGATGATCGACCTGGTGCTCGCCGGCGACAACGCGATCGTCATCGGGCTTGCAGCCGCCGGGCTACCGGAGGGTCAGCGCAAGAAAGCGATTTTGATCGGCATATTGGCCGCCACGATCCTGCGCATCGGTTTCGCTTCCGTCACGGTTCAGTTGCTGCAAATCATTGGACTGCTGCTCGCGGGCGGCATTCTGCTGCTTTGGGTATGCTGGAAAATGTGGCGTGAGTTGCGCACGTCGCATCATCATGAACCGAAATTGCAGGATCTTTCGGCAGCAAGAACGATCGATCCATCAGCCGCTGCGCCCAACCAGAAGACGCTTGGCCAGGCCGTCTGGCAGATCACGCTCGCCGACGTGTCGATGTCGCTCGACAATGTGCTCGCCGTCGCAGGTGCGGCGCGCGAGCATCCAATGATCCTGATATTCGGTCTGGGACTTTCCATTGCGCTGATGGGGCTCGCCGCCAACTTCATCGCGCGCCTTCTGGAAAAGCATCGCTGGATCGCCTATGTCGGCCTCGCGATCATCCTCTATGTGGCTTTCGACATGTGCTATCGCGGCGTTCTGGAGGTGTGGCCACATCTCAACACTTAGCCGCTCACGCACAGCCGCAGCTCCAACAATTAAGTGTGCGTTAATCGCCATAGGCGAGAGTGCCCCGATTCGATACAGTTGGCGTAACGTGCGGGGTAAACCATGGCTGCCACCATTCTGATTGCTGATGACGACGCGGTGCAGCGCCGTCTGGTAGAAAACATGGTGCAGAAATGCGGTTATGAGTCGCTGGTCGTCGACAGCGGCGACGCCGCCGTGGCCTTGCTGACCGCCCCCGACGCTCAAGCGATCGATGCCGTCGTTCTCGATCTCGTGATGCCCGGCCTCGACGGGCTCGGTGTGCTCGCAAAAATTCGTGATGCCGGTTTGACCGTTCCCGTCATCGTGCAGACCGCCCATGGCGGCATCGACAATGTGGTTTCGGCAATGCGCGCCGGCGCGCAGGATTTCGTCGTCAAGCCGGTCGGCTTCGAACGGCTGCAGGTCAGCTTGCGCAACGCGCTCAACACGCAGGCCTTGAAGGGCGAATTGCAGCGCATCCGTCACAGTCGCGAAGGCCGGCTGACCTTTGCCGATATCATCACCCGCAGCGAAACCATGGCAGGCGTGCTGCGCACCGCGCAGAAGGCCGCCTCATCGGGCATTCCGGTGCTGATCGAAGGCGAGTCCGGCGTCGGCAAGGAATTGTTTGCCCGCGCCATCCACGGCAGCAGCGAGCGCAAGGCCAAGCCGTTCGTGGCCGTCAACTGCGGCGCGATCCCCGACAATCTGGTGGAGTCGATCCTGTTCGGTCACGAGAAGGGCGCGTTCACCGGCGCCACCGAACGCCACATGGGTAAGTTCGTCGAAGCTTCCGGCGGCACGCTGTTCCTCGACGAAGTCGGCGAACTGCCGCTTGCAGCCCAGGTAAAACTGCTTCGTGCATTGCAGGAAGGCACGGTGGAGGCCGTCGGCGGCCGCAAGCCGGTGAAGGTCGATGTCCGCATCATTTCGGCGACCAACCGCAAACTGCTCGACCTCGTGAAGAACGGCGCCTTCCGCGAGGACCTGTTCTATCGCCTGCACGTGCTGCCGCTGACCATTCCTCCGCTTCGCATGCGCCGCGAAGACATCCCGCATCTGTTGCGGCACTTCCTGGCGCGGTTCAGCGCCGAAGAGAACCGCACCATCACCGGCATCAGCGGGGAAGCCATGACGCATCTGGCGCAGCTCGATTGGCCCGGCAATATCCGCCAGCTCGAAAACACCGTGTATCGCGCCGTGGTGTTGAGCGAGAGCGACCAGCTTGGCCTGTCGGACTTCCCGCATGCCGCCGCCCACCATATCGTCCCGGACACGGATACCCAGGCTCTGCACGGCGAACCGCTGATCGTGGGTCCGTCGACGGCGCCTGCGATGGTGTCAGGTAATGAGATACCGATTGCACCGCTGAGCAACACCGGCAGCCTCGCGATGCTGACTCCCGCGGGCGAGGTGCGGCCGCTCGAGGAAATGGAAAACGAGATCATCCGTTTCGCGATTTCGCACTATCGCGGGCAAATGTCGGAAGTGGCGCGCCGGCTGAAGATCGGCCGCTCCACGCTCTATCGCAAACTCGACGAGGCCGCCGCCAACGATCCGGCTGAGGGCGCGCAAGATACCAATTGAGCAATTGAGCTCGACGGACGATTGTGGCGCTCCGGTGGCAAGGGCTTGAGCGCCATCGGCGCTTCGGGAACCTTCGAACCGTGGCTTGCCGGTGACAGACAAATCTCAGGGGGCATGGCAAAACCACGCCACCCGAATTGCAACTGGTGGTTTGAGGTCAGTTTGTCGTGAGTTGCCCCCCATGGCGCTGGCTGCATGAAAGGGGCGCATGTATCGTCTGCGTTTGAATCGTTGCGTGCAGGCGTACCGACTTAAAGCGATCGAGGCCGGCGCTTTCGCGCAAGCTGTGACGAGCGATACCTGAAGGACTGCTCCATGCCGGGGCGGTTCCGCCCAAGGGGGTGTGACGATGCGTGACTGTTCGACCAACCGTGCTGGATTTGACCGCGTGCTGATCGCTGTCGCGGCAACCTTCCTCGCGGTGTCCGCGACTTCTGCATTGGCGGGTCAGAGCGATACGCCCCGGACCAGTGCTGCAGAGCTCGCAATCGATGCAGCGGTCCCGCGCCCCGAACCGGCCAACGTTCCACCGCCGACCATCGGCGATTTCAAGATCGAGAGCACCGCGTCAGTGCCCGATCCGGCCAAGACGACAGCGCCCGCACCGAGCACGACCGCAACCGTTCCCGATCCGAGGCCGGCCGAAACCGTCGCCGTGCCCGCGGCCGCGCCCCCCAAGAGCGACGCTCCCAAGAGCGACACCGCGACCACGACGCCCGCAACGCCCGCGCCCGCAACGGCTGCGGCGCCTGCCGCGGAGCCGGTGAAAGCCGCGAGCAGTGTCGCGCCGGCGGATCAGCCGGTCGCCGACAAATTGCGCGACATGCTGGCCAGCAAGGCGCTGCGGACCTTCGACCGCAAGGGCGAGCGCGCCGCGGTCGAAAAATTCTACAGCGCCCGCGAATACGCGCCGCAGTGGACGCAGGCCGGCAAACTGACCGCCAGCGCCAAAGGCGTCGTCGCGCGCCTGAAGGACGCCGCCTCTGACGGCCTCAATCCCTCCGACTATCCGGTGCCGGATTTCGCGGCCGCCACCTCGCCCGATCAACTCGCCGACGCCGAACTGAAGTTGACCGCCAGCATGCTCGATTATGCACGCCAGGCGCAGAGCAGCCGGATGCACTGGTCGCAGGTCGCTGCCGACATCCTCTATCCCGAGCATCCGACCGATCCGGCCGAAGTGCTGGCCAACATCTCGACCGCCAAGGATGCTTCCGCAGCCCTCGAGGGCTACAATCCGCAGTTCAAGCTGTACAAGGATTTGAAGGCCAAGCTCGCCGAACTGCGCGGCCAGGGCGAAGGCCCGGTGGTGCAGATCGCCGAAGGCGCTCCGCTCGCATTCAAGGCCGCCACCAAGAAACAGCCGGAGGTCGCCCCCGAAGATCCGCGTGTGCCGCAACTGCGCGCCAAGCTCGGCGTCACCGAAAACCCTGATGACACCAAATACGATGCCAAGGTCGCCGCAGCGGTGCGCAAATTCCAGGAAAGCGCCGACCTCAAGCCGACCGGCGTGCTCGACGACAAGACCGTCAAGGCCATCAACAGCCCGAAGCGTGACCGCCAGATCGACACCGTGATCGTCAACATGGAGCGCTTGCGCTGGCTGCCGCGCCAGCTCGGCGTGCCGTCGCTCAACAATGCCTACGTTATCCTCAACGTGCCCGACTTCACGCTCAAGGTGATGCAGGGCGGTGCCCCGGTCTGGACCACCCGCGTCGTGACCGGAAAGCCGGGAAACCACGCCACGCCGATGCTGACCGAGACGATGAAGTTCATCACCGTCAATCCGACCTGGAACGTGCCGCCGTCGATCATCTACAACGAATATCTGCCGGCGCTGCAGCAGGATCCGACCGTACTGCAACGCATGGGACTGAGGCTCGAACGCAACCGCGACGGCTCGATCCACATCTCGCAGCCGCCGGGTGAAGCCAATGCGCTCGGCCGGATCCGCTTCAACTTCCCGAACAAGTTCCTGGTCTATCAGCACGACACCCCGGACAAGCACCTGTTCGCCAAGGATGAGCGCGCCTTCAGCCATGGCTGCATGCGGGTGCAAAATCCGGATCAGTACGCCTCGACGCTGCTCAACATCGTCATGCCGAACGACAAATACACGCCGGAAAAAATCCGCAGCATGTATGGCCGCAGCGAGGTCGACCTGCGCTTCCCGACGCCGATCCCGGTTCACATTACCTATCAGACCGCGTTCGTGGATGAATCCGGCAAGCTCCAGATGCGCCGGGACGTCTATGGCCGCGACGCAAGGATGCTGCCGCTGCTGAAGAATTCCGGCAGCAGGGATCTGGAAAACGTAGTGGCCCATGCCAACCCGAGCTACGTCCGGCCGAGCGGCGCGTCCCTGCCCTCCAACGTCGCCTTCAACAACGATTACGGCAGCTCTGGTCCTTCGTTCTTCGAGCGGCTGTTCGGCGGCGGACCATCTGTTACGCCTCCCGCGCCGGTCGGCCGCCGGCCGCAAGCGCAGCCCCAGCAGCAGCGGCGGGTGATCACCCGTTAATCCCCGGGGGTCTCAATCCCCGGGTCCCCGCCGCCCGTCGAAATTTTTAAGTAAAATCAACGATCTCGCCGCTTTGGCGAGATCGTTTACGTTAACCATTATCCATCTCGGTTTTGGCACAGGGCACTTTTTCGCCACAGTCGACGGGTTAGGTTAAGCCTAACTTGGGGGCGGGTCGGTAAACTTCGGTTAACCCTCCCGCTTTAATAAAGCGTTCACCCTCTTTCGCAGGTCCTAGGGAGGCCTGGTTTGCGAAAGAGATCGGTGATCGCTGGTCGACTGGGTGGGCTCATACGTGCTGACTGGTTTCGCGCGCCAATTCAATTCGCTTCGTCTGCCGAAGGCCGGATATCAAATCGGCCTGACGTCCCTGTTGCTCCTTGCCGGAGCCGGGTCGGTGCATGACGCGACCGCGCGGAACGAGACCAGGACGCTTTCTTTCCACCACACCCACTCCAACGAAGACCTCACCGTCACCTTCAAGCGCGACGGGCGTTACGACGAAGAAGCGCTGAAGAAACTCAATCACTTCCTCCGCGACTGGCGCAGCCAGGACCAGACCACGATGGATCGTCACCTCTTCGACATCCTCTGGGAAGTCTACCGCGACGTCGACGGCAAGCAGCCGATCCAGATCATCTCCGCCTACCGCTCCCCCGCCACCAATGCCATGCTCCGCCGCCGCTCGTCCGGCGTGGCCCGCCACAGCCAGCATACGCTCGGCCACGCGATGGATTTCTTCATCCCGGGCATTCCGCTCGAGCAGATCCGCGCCGCCGGACTTCGCCTGCAGCGCGGTGGCGTCGGCTTCTACCCGACCTCGGGATCGCCGTTCGTTCATCTCGATACCGGCAGCGTCCGTCACTGGCCGCGCATGACCCATGACCAGCTGGCCAGGGTGTTCCCCAACGGTCGTACCGTCCACCTGCCCTCGAATGGTGGTCCGCTGAAGGGTTATGAACTGGCCCGCGCCGACATCGAGAGGCGCGGCAGTGGCGACGACGCTGCAACGGTCGGCAAGAAGCCCAGCCTGTTCGCGTCGCTGTTCAAGAGCGGCAAATCCAATGACGAGGAGGATGAGGGCGGCGCCCCCGCCACCGTCAGGAACGAAAAGCCTGCTCCTTCTGTGGTGGCCGCCGCCGCGGCCCCGAAGGCCGCCGAGATCGTGCCGACGCCGCGCGCAAAGCCGGTCGCGGCAACGATCCAGCTGGCCTCGGCTGATGCGCAGATCGTTCCGGCGCCCAAATCCAAGCCGGAGGCATCCAAACCGGAGCCATCCAAACCGGACGCCAAGCCGGCCGCGCAGGCTTCCGCCGACAAGCCGGCCGAGCCGAAACCGCAGACACCTGCCGACATCATCAACGCCCGCGGCTTCTGGGGCGATGCGCCGACGACGGCCAATCAGCCCACCCCCGTGCAGCTTGCGGCCCTCCGGGCCCGTCAGGCCGTCGGCGCCGCCGATCCGCAACCGACTGCCAGCGTCGCCGAGGCTTTCAACAAGGCGCTGGCCTACGCGCCGGCCGCCTCCTCGCCGGTCGACCGCGCCAACGTGGTTGCTGCCTCCGCGCCGATCCCGCGCACCGTGCGGCCGGCGCGCAACGCTGCCGCCGCCGCCACCGAAATCAACACCGTCGTCGCCAAGGGAGCGCAGGGGGCATCGCAGGGCCAGGGCAGCGTGATTTCGACCTCGACGCGCCTTGCCGCCGCCAAGGGCAACGATGTCTGGATGCGGGTCGTGATGCTGGCGCCGAGCGCGAGCAACGCGATGTCAACGACCGTGCTCGGCGATACCGACATGACGCTGATGCGCAGCTATTTCATCAAGCCGCCGTTCGCGATCACGATGGGCTTCTCGGAAGATCCGATGCTGGGCATGACCACCGACCGGTTCACCGGATCGGCGACCGCCAAGCTCACCACGCAGTCTTTCGTCGTGCGCACGGCGTCGCTGCGCTAAGCGCGCACAACTTCCATTGGTCTCGAAATCATCCTCGCGAGCGCGCGGCCCCTCTACGCCGTGATCACCGTGTTCGTGCTCGGCTGCGTCAGGCCGGCAAGCCTGCCTTGAGCAGGCCAGCCTCGTGACGCTGGCGGTCGATGGCGTGCTTGTAGTGCTGGGTGGCGAGGTAAACGGCCACCGAGAATGTCGGCTCTGACTTTAGAACCTCGGCCGCGTGCGCAGCGGCCGCGACCGCGTTGCCCATTTGCGCAAACGTGGCTGCGAGGAAGGCATGATGGGTGTAGTCGGGCCGCGTGATCCGCGAAAAGGCCTCGATGGCGTCGGCATATTTCTCGGCGCAATAGCAGGCGCGCCCGAGATGACTCCAGAAGCGCTCCGGATGGTACGGGTTGAGGCGCATCGCCTTCTTGATCCAGTCGATGCCTTCCTCCGGCCGCCCGAGCCAGGTTAGAAGCTCGCCCTGCTGCACCACGACAAGGTCGTAGTTGGGGTTGAGCGCGAGGCCTCGCTCCTGGTGATACGCGGCCTTGTCATGGTCGTTGCGGTTCAGGTTCAGCGCGGCGAGAATCCGGTGTACGTCGCTGTCATTGTCGTCGAGCGCCAGCGTGACCTCCAGCTCCGCGGCCACCTGATCGAAGGTGGCATCGCGATCGGCACACCAGCCATAGACCCACGTCTGGCCGAGGACACATGCTTTCCAGGCGTGGGCATGTGCATAGTTCGGGTCGAGCGCGAGGGCGCGGTCGAGCAGGCGCTGCGCTTCGGCGTTGTCCTCGCGCGTCGAGCGGTGGTGCCGCACCTTGGCAGCCAGCACGCACTCATAAGCCGCCATGCTTTCGGTCGGTTTGCGTTTTGCGCGGTCGTGCCGGGCGGCCTCGACCCTGCCGGGGAGCGTCGCGACGATCGCATGAGTGATCTCGTCCTGGATGGCGAAGATGTCCTCAAGCTCGCGGTCGTAGCGTTCGGCCCAGACGTGCTGGTCGGTTTCTGCGTCGATCAGCTGCACGGTGACGCGGACGCGATCGCGCGCCTTGCGCACGCTCCCCTCGAGGACGTAATCGACGCCGAATTCGCGCGCGATCTCGCGCACGTTGACCGCCTTGCCCTTGTGCACGAACGTCGAGTTGCGCGAGATGACGAGCAAATCGCGGAAGCGTGACAGCTCGGTAATGATGTCCTCGGTGAGGCCGTCCGCGAAGAATTCCTGCTCCGGATCGCCGCTCATGTTGGCGAGCGGCAGCACGGCAATCGACGGCTTCTTGGAGGCCGGCGCCGCCACCGCAGCGTCCTTTGCGCCCTCTGGCGCGGCTTCTGGATCGGCATCGAGCCGAACCCGGAAGACGCGGATCGGACGGACGATGTTCTTGACGCTCTGCTCGCCGAGATCCTCGAACGCGACGTCATCCAGCCGTTGGCCGACCTGATCGCGCACCGCGCCCGAGACACAGATGCCGCCAGGCTCGGCGAGCATTTCGAGGCGCGCCGCCACGTTGACGCCGTCGCCAAAGATGTCGTTGTCCTCGACGATTACGTCGCCAAGATTGATGCCGATCCGGAACTGTATCCAGCGCGCCGGCGAGACGTCGGCGTTGCGCCGCGCCATCCGGCGCTGAATCTCGGCGGCACACAGCACAGCGTCGGCGACGCTGCGGAATTCGACCAGCATGCCATCGCCGGTGGTCTTGATGATGCGGCCATGGTTCTTCGCGATGGCCGGATCGATGAGTTCGATCCGGTGGGTCTTGAGACGGGCAAGCGTCCCCGTCTCGTCAACCTCCATGAGCCGGCTGTAACCGACCATGTCGGCGGCAAGGACCGCTGCGAGCCTCCGCTCTGGTCCAGGCACGTCCATTTCCAGGTTCCCTTGCGGGCAGCCTAACAGAGGCGAGGCCGCGGCCCAAGCTGGTTTGCGCCGGAAATGCCTGCTGGAGCGTTTTCCAGCGAAGTGGACGCCGGTTCGCGTCAGGAAAACGCGTCAACCCCAGAGTCCCGTTCCGATTCCATCGGAACAGGACTCTGGCTGGCGGCTCACAGCATCCCGAGCGCCTGCATGTAGGTTTCCAGAATCGTCTCCTGCTCGGCGCGCTCATTGGCGTCCTGCTTGCGCAGGCGAACGATGGTGCGCAGTGCCTTGACGTCGTAACCGTTGCCCTTGGCTTCGGCATAGACGTCGCGGATATCGTCGGAGATCGTCTTCTTTTCCTCTTCCAGCCGTTCGATGCGCTCGACGATGGCCTTGAGCTGGTCTTTTGCGAATTTCGTCGCGGGTTCTTCCTGGACGGCGGCGGCAGAGGTGGCCATCGGGTACTCCTGAGTGGAACTGAATGGGTGGGCTGAAAGATCAAGCGCCGCACGCTTCACCGCGCGGCGCTTTCTGAGATTGACCCTCAAGAGTGCGGCGCCTTGCGTCAAGGCACCATCGCGCTCATCCACAGCGCGCCCACAGGAAGGTAGGAGTGGTGCCGGCGCACTTTCCCTTCTCCCCTTGTGGGAGAAGGTGGCGCGAAGCGCCGGATGAGGGGTCTCTATCCTCAAACTCGAATCTTACCGTGAGGAGAGAACCCCTCACCCGTCTTCGTTTCGCGAAGCCACCCTCTCCCACAAGGGGAGAGGGGAAGGGCAGCGCGCGCCGACGCTCTAATGCCCGCTATGGGTCTTCTTCATCGCCTCCAGCTGCTCGGGACTGGCGCTGCCCTGAAACTTCGACTTCCAGGTCTCATAGGGCATGCCGTAGACCGCCTCGCGGCTCTCATCCTTGCTGATCGCCACGCCCTTGCCGTCGGCCTCTTCCTTCATCCAGTTCGACAGGCAGTTGCGGCAGAAGCCGGCCAGGTTCATCAGGTCGATGTTCTGGACGTCGGTCCGGGTGCGGAGGTGCTCGACCAGGCGGCGGAAAACGGCGGCTTCCAGTTCTGTTCTGGTTTTGTCGTCAATTGTCATGGTTTAGTCCCGCGGGGTTGTTCCTGAGCATATTGATATCAGGTGGGAATTGTCACAGATTTTGCCATATCGGCGCGCAAACCAGCACCGGACCGGTTAATCCGGACGTCCCGCATCGTGGGAAACGCGCCTGCCGGGCGTTGACAGCTCCCGCCGGGCAAGCGAAATCGTCAATGATTTGATATAGCTTCGCATATGATCGGAACAGATTCTCTGCCTTCACGCCCCTTCCCCGCTCGCCTGACCACCGGCCTCCTGCCGGCGCTGGCGTTGGCGGTGATGGGCCTGTGGAACAGTTCGGCGGCCGCTGACTTTCGCCTCTGCAACAACACCTCGAGCCGGGTCGGCATCGCGCTCGGCTACAAGGACGCCGAGGGCTGGACCACCGAGGGCTGGTGGAACGTCTCCTCGCGCAGTTGCGAGACGCTGCTGCGCGGAACGCTTGTCGCACGGTTCTATTATATTTACGCGCTCGACTATGACCGCGGCGGCGAATGGTCGGGGCAGGCCTTCATGTGTTCGCGAGACAAGGAATTCACCATCAAGGGTACCGAGAATTGCCTGGCGCGCGGTTTTGACCGCACCGGGTTCTTCGAGGTCGACACCGGCGAACAGAGAGCATGGACCGTGCAATTGACCGAAGCCAATGAACAACCCGCGCAGCAGCGCGTGCCGGGGATTCCGGGAACGGTCGGTCCCGGTGGTGTGCCGGGTCTGTCGCCTGGCGGACCGCCTCAAGGCGGATCCGGGCAGCCGCCAGCTTCGGCGCCCAAGCAATGAGGCGTCTCCGTCGGATCAAGATCCTCGCCACCCTCGGCCCGGCATCGTCGGACAGCGCGATGATTCGCAAGCTGTTCGAGGCCGGTGCCGATGTGTTCCGCATCAATATGAGCCACACCTCGCACGACAAGATGCGCGAACTGGTCACGACCATTCGCAATGTCGAGTCCAGCTACGGCCGGCCGATCGGCATCCTGGTCGACCTGCAAGGACCGAAGCTGCGTCTTGGCTCGTTCAATGAAGGCGCCACCCAGCTCAAGAACGGCCAGAACTTTGTTCTGGATTCCGACAAGGCGCCGGGCGACAACAGCCGCGTCCAGCTTCCGCATCCGGAAATCCTGGCGGCGTTGCGGCCGGGTCACGCCTTGCTGCTCGACGACGGCAAGGTGCGGCTGATTGCCGAGGAAACCTCGCCCGATCGCGCCGTGACGCGGGTGGTGATCGGCGGCAAGATGTCGGACCGCAAGGGCGTCAGCCTGCCCGACACCGACCTGCCGGTCTCGGCGATGACGCCGAAGGATCGCGCCGATCTCGAAGCCGCGGTGACGACCGGGATCGACTGGGTCGCGCTCTCCTTTGTGCAGCGCGCCGAGGACGTCAATGAGGCCAAGCGGCTGATCCGCGGCCGCGCCGCTGTGATGGCCAAGATCGAAAAGCCGCAGGCGATCGACCGGCTCGGCGAAATCCTCGAGGTCTCCGACGCGCTGATGGTGGCGCGCGGCGATCTCGGCGTCGAATTGCCGCTGGAGCGGGTGCCCAGTCTTCAAAAGCAAATGACGCGGATGGCACGGCGCGCCGGCAAGCCGGTGGTGATCGCAACGCAAATGCTGGAATCGATGATCCAGGCGCCGGTGCCGACGCGCGCCGAAGTCTCCGACGTCGCGACCGCGGTCTATGAAGGCGCCGACGCCATCATGCTGTCGGCGGAATCCGCCGCCGGCAAATTCCCGGTCGAGGCGGTCTCGACCATGAACCGCATCGGCGAGGAAGTGGAGCGCGATCCGACCTATCGCTCGGTGCTGACGGCGCAGCGGCCCGAGCCGGAGCAGACGGTCGGCGACGCCATCGCGGACGCCGCACGGCAGATCGCCGAGACGCTGGAATTGTCCGCGATCATCTGCTGGACCAGTTCGGGCTCGACCGCGATCCGCGTGGCGCGCGAACGGCCGAAGCCGCCGGTGGTGGCGATTACGCCGAACCTGGTGACGGGGCGCAAATTGTCCGTCGTGTGGGGCGTGCATTGCGTGGTCGCGGAAGACGCGCACGACCAGGACGACATGGTCGATCGCGCCGGCTCGATTGCGTTCCGCGACGGCTTCGCCAAGGCGGGCCAGCGCGTGATCATCGTCGCCGGCGTGCCGCTCGGCATCGCCGGCACCACCAACATGGTGCGCATCGCCTATGTCGGCCCGGATGGCAAAGCGGATAAGTGACGGCGTGCCGTCATTCCGGGATGGTCCGAAGGACCAGCCTCAGGGGCGCAATTGCGCCCCGGGGAATCTCGAGATTCCCCGATGTGCAATTGCACATCTGAGATTCGCGCTTTCGCGCGCCCCGGAATGACAGCTAAGCAAGCGTCGCGTCCAGCGTGATTTTCGTGTTCAGCAATTTCGACACCGGACAGCCGGCTTTTGCCTTGCCCGCGAGTTCCTCGAACTTCGCCTTGTCGGCGCCAGGAATTTTCGCATTCAATGTCAGGTGCACCGAGGTGATGGCAAAGCCATCGCCCTGCTTTTCCAGCGTCACGTCGGCTTGGTTTCCATCTGCTCGGCGGTGAGCTTGGCTTCGCCGAGGATCAGCGACAGCGCCATGGTAAAGCAGGCGGCGTGCGCGGCGCCGATCAATTCTTCCGGGTTCGAGCCCGGCTTGCCCTCGAAGCGGCTGGCGAAACCGTAGGGATAGTCGTTCAGCGCGCCGCTCTTGGTCGAGATTGCGCCCTTGCCGTCCTTGATGCCGCCCTGCCATTTGGCCGAGCCTGATGTCGTCGTCATGGAATGCTCCTTCACCGGTGAATAACCGATCACGCGCAATCTGGCGGATGGTTGCGTCAGAGCGATGTCAATTGCCGGTGATATCCGCGCAAAACGCGTTCCGCGTTTGTCGCGAGGGATCATGCCCTACGCGCCGACCAGCGCCTTGGCCGGCAGCACCGCCTGCACCACGAGGCCGCGGGCGCGGGCGTCCATAACGCCGACCGCGCGTAGCGCCAATAGCGTCACGGTCTGCACGGCGTCGCGCAGTTTTGCGGAATCGTCCATATTGTCAGGGGCCAGCGGGCCGACCAGCGCCTCGTGCAATGCGCCGAGCAGTGCGGTGGCGGCGAGCGCGGTATCCTGCGCCGGCAGATGTCCGGCACGCACGGCCGCCTCGATCCTTGCTGCGATCTCGCCGGAGATTTCGCGGCGGCTGGCGAGCCGCGAAGCCGACACGTCGACATCGACCGGCTCCGCCAGAATCCCCCAGGCGAGCTTGCGCTGCGACAGCACATGGACGGCGACCGTCGTGACCGCCGCGGCCAGTGCCGAGGACGGCCCGGGCGCCGCCTCCGCCGCGCGGCGGATCGCGGCCAGTTCGTCGCGCGAAACTTCGGCGATCAATTCGGAAATCAGTTCGGCCTTGGAGGGGAAATAGCGATAGACGGTTCCGGCCGCGACATTGGCGCGGACCGCCACGGGGGCGATCTGCACCGCCGCCATGCCGCCGTCCGCCGCAGCGTCCCGCGCCGCCGCCAGAATGGCGCTGCGCCGCGCCGCCAGCCGTTTCACCACTTGCTGGGTTCGCCGATAGACCATGGCGCGCTTCCCCATCCCCGGCGCGTCCGCACCCGGGAGGGGTTGCAAGATCGCGCTGCGTCTTCAATGTTTTGAACGATTGTCCCCAATCGCTTTGAAGAACTGAACAACTATTCAGGCCTGTTGACAAGAAGCAAATATGACGGCCTCGGGGGCAAATGGCCGCTGAACGCAGGGTCCAATTGGTGGGCCGATAACCATAGCCGTTTCCCGAATATTAAGCCTTCCCGCGCAACTGTGCCGCTACAACCTCGCAGGGTGCGGCATGGTCAATTCGAACGCTTTCACGGCCTGGCGGCTGTTTCAGCTGAACTGGATTCCGATTGCCGCCATGGGCGCCGTGGTGCTGCTCGGGGGCGCGCTCTGCGGTTTCACGATGAAACCGCTCGCGCTTGCCGTTACTCTTGGAATCGTCGCGGCATTGGCGCTGATCGCCTACCTCTATGCCTTCGCCAAGGGCGATCAGGCGGATCCCAAGCTGATCTTTCCGCTGGGGGCGATTTCCCAGCTGCTGTTGATCGCGACGATCATGGGGCCGCTGACCTACGTCGCTGCTGTGACCAACTGGCCGCTGCAGGACCGCGCCTTGCTCGCGATCGATCGCGCCATGGGCATGGATCCGGAAATGATCGCGCGATACGTCAACGATCGTGAATGGCTGGGCGCTTTGCTGGTGCGCAGCTACACCCTGATCAAGATCATCCTGGTCGCGATCCCGCTGGTCCTTGCCCTGACATCGCGTTTTGTGCGGCTGCAGGTGTTCGTGCTTGCGTTCAGCCTGACACTGATCATGACGCTCGTGATTTCGACGTTCACGCCGGCGGTCGGAACCTACTACGGCCTCAACATCGACCCTGCGCAATTCTCGTCGCTCGATGCCTCGATGTATCAGGCGCAGCTGCGCGACATCCTGGCGCTGCGCGATGGCTCGCTGCGGCATCTCGAATTGCTCAAGATCACCGGCATCGTATCCTTCCCGAGCTTCCACGCGGCTTCCGCCGTGCTCTACATCTGGGCGCTTTGGCCAGTGCGCTATGTTGGAGGGGCCGCGGTCGTCCTCAATATCCTGATGATGGCTTCGACGCCGGTGATCGGCGCCCACTACATGATCGACGTGTTCGGCGGTGTCGCGCTGGCCGTGATCGGCATCTGCCTTGCCAAGTATCTCGTAAACATCGTGGCGCCCTCGTCGTCGACCGCGCAGGCTGCGCCGCAGATAGCCCTGGTGCCGGCATTGGATTAGGCCGCCATCGCCGTGCCTTGCGATGGTAAATTCTGACTAAAACGCGTGTCCGCCCGGTTAACGGCTTCTTCGCCAAAGAACATCATTGTCAGGCTCGTGAGCCTGCAATTCACGCAAAAATAGCGCGGCTATGGTCAGCTCGCGAAAATTCCTGCGGCACGCCGTGACTGTCACACCAACGCAAGAAGCCGGCCCAAAATCCGATGTCCATTTCCTTCGCCAATCCGACTGTTAATGACGCCAGCGTCCGCAGCCTCGGGCGCGTGCTGATTCCGCTGTTGACCGGGCTCGTCGCCTATCTGATCTTCCTGTCGCTCGGGGAAATCCTGCTGCGGGATTCCGACACGCTCTGGCAGATCAGGATCGGGCAGTGGATCGTCGAGCATGGCGCCGTGCCCTACACCGACGTTCATACCTTCACCCGGTTCGGCGAACCCTGGATGTCGAGCTCCTGGCTGTCCCAGGTGCTCTATGCCGTTTCCTATGAATCTTTGGGCTGGGCCGGCCCGGTCATCCTGACCTCGCTCGCGATCGGGGCGACGGTCACGATCTTCATGTACCTGTTTGCCGACTATCTCGACCCAACCCGCGCGATCCTGCTGGTCACGCTTGCGGTGCTGGAGTCGGCGACCCACTTCCTGGCACGCCCCCATATGCTGGCGTTCCCGTTCATGGTCGCGTTCCTCGGCGGGCTGCTGGCAGCCGCGGATCGCCGGAGCGCGCCGTCATGGTGGCTGCTGCCGGTGCTTGCGATCTGGGCCAATCTGCACGGCGGTTTTGTTCTCGGACTGGCACTGATCGGACCGATCGGCCTGGAAGCGCTTTGGACCTGCGAACGCAAGGACCGCATCAGGCTGATGATTCAATGGGCGATGTTCGGTGTTGCCGCCGTCGCGGCGTGCTGCTGCACCCCCTATGGCTGGAACACGCTGATCGGCGCGGCAAAAATCCTCAGCCTCGGCAAGCTGCTGTCCATGATCTGGGAATGGATGCCGGCCAACTTCGCCACCTGGAGCTTCTTCGAATTCACGCTGCTCGGCCTGATCGGTCTCGGCTTCTATCGAGGCCTCTCATTGTCGGTGCCGCGAATCATCCTGCTGCTCGGCCTGCTCTGGATGGCGCTGTCGCATTCCCGGAACATCGAAATCTTCGCCTTTATCGTGCCACTGGTCGTGGCCAAGCCGTTTGCCGAGCAGTTGGGAACGCTGCGCGCGGCGATGGTGCCCGCTCGGGAAGGACAGTCGCGGGCGCCTGTGATGCTTGCCGCGCTCGCGGTGGCAGTGGCCGGATGGGCATCGACGCAAGTGTTCATCGCGCACCACCCGTTCGCGTTCCTGTCGTCCCAGACCCCGGTCGCAGCGGTGGACGTCCTGCAGAAGCGGCAAGCTCAGCGCATCTTCAGCACGTCGCCGTTTGGCGGCTATCTGCTGTCGCGCGACATCAAGGCCTTCATCGACGGCCGCGCCGAACTCTACGGCGAACAGTTCGTCCTGGACTATTTCGACGCGGTCACCGCCAAGGACGTCAACATACTGCTCGCCACGCTCGACAAGTATCAGATCGACGCCACCTTGCTGGGGCCGGATTTGCCGGCCACCAGGGTGCTGGATCATATCGCGGGGTGGAAGCGGGTGTATGCGGACGACGTCGCCGTGATCCACGTCCGCGACGATCAGCGCAAGGCCGCTCCACCTTCCGCGCCGAGCTCGTCAAACTGACGCCCGGCTTTCACTCCCAGGTCAGCGCGCCACCGTTCTGATATTCAATGACGCGGGTCTCGAAGAAGTTCTTTTCCTTCTTCAGGTCCATCGCTTCGGACATCCACGGGAACGGGTTCTCGGTCTCGTCGAACACCCGCGCCAGCCCGAGCTGCGCGCAGCGGCGGTTGGCGATGAAGTGCATGTAAGTTTCGCACAAAGCCGCGTTCAGCCCGAGAAAGCCGCGCGGCATGGTATCCCGGCCATAGGCGGCTTCGAGTTCGGCCGCGGTGCGCACCATATCACGAACCTCGTCCTGGAACGCCTTGGTCCACAGATGCGGGTTCTCGATCTTGATCTGGTTGATGACGTCGATGCCGAAATTCAGGTGGATGGATTCGTCGCGCAGGATGTATTGGTACTGCTCGGCAATCCCCACCATCTTGTTGCGGCGGCCGAGCGACAGGATCTGGGCAAAGCCGGTGTAGAACCACATGCCCTCGAAGATCACATAGAAGGCGACGAGGTCGCGCAGGAACGCCTGGTCGGCCTCCGGCGTGCCGGTCTTGAAGTCGGGATCGTCGAGATGCTGGGTGTGCTTCAGCGCCCACGCCGCCTTGTCGGTAATCGACGGCACCTCGCGGTACATGTTGAACAGCTCGCCCTCGTCCAGGCCGAGGCTCTCCACGATGTACTGGAAGGTGTGGGTATGCACCGCTTCCTCGAAGGATTGCCGAAGCAGATATTGCCGGCATTCCGGATTGGTCAGATGGCGGTAGATCGCCAGCACGATGTTGTTGGCGACCAGGCTCTCGGATGCCGCGAAGAAGCCGAGATTGCGCTTGATGGCGCGGCGCTCGTCCTCGGTGAGGCCGTCGCGCGACTTCCATAACGCGATATCGGCCTGCATCGAGACTTCGGTCGGCATCCAGTGATTGTTGCAGCCGGCGAGATATTTCTCCCACGCCCACTTGTATTTCAGCGGCAGCAATTGATTGACGTCGGCGCGGCAATTGATCATCCGCTTGTCGTCGACCGACACACGGCCACCGCGGCGGTCGATGGTGCCGAGCCCGGTTTGATCGGCCTCGGCAGCGGATTGCGTCACGAAAGGCGGCGGCGCCTGACGCGGGGCTGATGGTTCGGACCAGTCGAGCATTGTCATTTCCTTTTCTTCTTGCTGCTTACTGGCAGGCTTCGCATTCGGGATTATCGATGGAGCACGCCACCGCACCGGACAGGTCCGGCGCGGTGGCGGCCAGCGGGACGATGATTGGGGCTGGAGCCATCATCGTCACGGAGGCGACACTGTTGAGCTTGCCGTCGGTGCCCTTGAGCGTGGACTTCTCGACATGCGTCGCGCTGCGCGAGCGCAAATAGTAAGTGGTCTTCAAGCCGCGGCTCCACGCCAGGCGATAGAGCGCGTCGAGCTTCTTGCCGGACGGGTTGGCGATGTAGAGGTTGAGCGACTGCGACTGGTCGATCCATTTCTGTCGCCGCGCCGCCGCCTCGATCAGCCAGGCGCTGTCGATCTCGAAGGAGGTGGCATAGAGCGCCTTGAGATCATCAGGGATGCGGTCGATCGAGCCGACGCTGCCGTCGAAATATTTGAGATCGTTGACCATCACCTCGTCCCACAACCCGCGCGCCTTGAGGTCGCGCACCAGAAACTCGTTCACGACGGTGAAGTCGCCGGACATGTTGGATTTGACATAGAGGTTCTGGTAGGCGGGCTCGATCGACTGCGCGACGCCGCAGATGTTGGAGATGGTCGCCGTCGGCGCGATCGCCATCACGTTGGAATTGCGCATGCCGGTCGATCTGACGCGCTCGCGCAAGCTGCCCCAATCGAGCGTCATGGAGCGGTCCATCGCGACGCCGCCGCGCGCTTCCGCCAACAGTTCGATCGAATCGATCGGCAGGATGCCCTGGCTCCACAGCGATCCGTCGAACGAGGGATAGCGGCCGCGCTCAGCGGCGAGATCGACCGAAGCCGAGATCGCGTAGTAGGAGATCGCCTCCATGCTGGTGTCGGCGAACGTCACGGCCGCATCGGAGGCGACAGCGATCCGCATCGCCTGCAGCGCATCCTGGAACCCCATCAACCCGAGGCCGACCGGACGGTGCCGCAGGTTGGAACGCCGCGCTTCCGGAATGGTGTAGAAATTGATGTCGATGACATCGTCGAGCATCCGCATCGCGATCGTCACGCTGTTCTTCAGCCGCGCCTCGTTCAGGCGGCCGCCCTGGATGTGATTGAGCAGGTTGATCGAGCCGAGATTGCAAACCGCGGTCTCGTCGTCCGAGGTGTTGAGCGTGATTTCGGTGCAGAGATTGGAGGAGTGGATGACGCCGGCATGGCGCTGCGGCGAACGGAGATTGCAAGGATCCTTGAACGTGATCCAGGGATGTCCGGTCTCGAACAGCATGGTCAGCATCTTGCGCCACAGGTCAGTGGCGCGGACCTGCTTGAAGACGCGGATTTCACCGCGCGCCGCCTTGGCCTCATAGGCGGCATAGCGTTCGGCGAATTTTGTGCCGTAGAGGTCGTGCAGGTCGGGCGTCTCGTCAGGCGAGAACAAGGTCCATTCGCCGTCGGTTTCGACGCGTTGCATGAACAGGTCAGGCACCCAGTTCGCGGTGTTCATGTCGTGGGTGCGGCGGCGGTCGTCGCCGGTGTTCTTGCGCAGATCGAGGAACTCCTCGATATCGATATGCCAGGTCTCGAGATAAGCGCAGACCGCGCCCTTGCGCTTGCCGCCCTGGTTGACCGCAATGGCCGTATCGTTGGCGACTTTCAGGAACGGCACCACGCCCTGGCTTTCACCATTGGTGCCCTTGATGTGGGCCCCAAGGCCGCGCACGCGGGTCCAGTCATTGCCGAGCCCGCCGGAATATTTCGCCAGCAGCGCGTTGTCCTTGACCGACTTGAAGATGCCGTCGAGATCATCCGCGATCGTGGTGAGGAAGCACGACGACAGTTGCGGCCGCAGCGTTCCCGAATTGAACAGCGTCGGCGTCGAAGCCATGAAGTCGAACGACGACAGCAGATCGTAAAACTCGATCGCGTGCGCCTCGCGATCGATCTCGCGGGTCGCAAGTCCCATCGCGACGCGCATGAAGAACGCCTGCGGCAGCTCGATGCGGTTGCCGCCTTCATGCAGGAAATAGCGGTCGTACAGCGTCTGCAGGCCGAGGAACTGAAACGCCAGATCGCGTTCCGGCTTCAGCGCCGCGGCGATTTTCTTCAGGTCGAAGCGCGCCAGATCCGGATCGAGCAACTCGGCCTTGATGCCGGTCTTGATATAGGCCGGGAAATATTCGCCGTAGCGCGTGGCCATGTCGGCCTGCGAGGCGTTGGTCGGCGCGCCATGCACGTAGGACAGCACTTCGGTGCGCAGCTTGTCGAGCAGCAGCCGCGCGCTCACGTACGCGTAGTTGGGCTCCTGCTCCACCAATGTCCGCGCGGCCATCACGGAAGCGAGCGCCAGTTCGTCCTGGCTGATGCCGTCGTAGATATTGCGCTGGGTTTCCGCGATGACAGGCACGGCGTCGACGCCATCAAGGCCGGCGCAGGCCTCGGCCACGATCAGCGCGAGCCGCGCGGTATCGAGCGGCGCTTTGGTGCCGTTCGCCAGCGTCACATGCAGCACGGGTCCTGCCGCAGACGTTGCCGATTTGGCGGCTTCCTGCTCGGCGCGCTGCCTGGTGCGCTCGTCGCGGTACAGCACATAGGCGCGCGCCACCTTGTGGTGCTCGCTGCGCATCAGCGCCAGTTCGACCTGGTCCTGCACGTCTTCGATGTGAAAGGTGCGGCCTTCGCTCATCCGGCGCGACAGCGCGCCGACGACCTCAGCGGTCAACTGTTCCACCACCTCGTGCACCCGGCGCGAGGCCGCCGCGGTGTGGCCCTCGACGGCGAGGAACGCCTTGGTCATCGCGACCGAGATCTTGCTGGAATCGAATTTCGAAACCGTGCCGTTGCGGCGGATCACCTGCATCGGAAGTTCGGCGTCCGGCGCGGCAAGCGTTTCGGGACGCAACTGGAACAAGGCAGCGGTTTTGGCTTCGAGAGAAATGAGACCGGAAGATTCGGACATCGGCAGACCCCGTGGTGTTGTTGAGGCCGGATGTCGTTGGGGACGCTGCATCGAATGCGCGGCGGCAAGCGCCGGCATGGATCTGCAAGCGACCGCCGGACACCCCGCCCGTGGACGTTTTTTCGGTGTCGCGGCAGGTCTCCTGGCTCGCAGGTCGTCGTTATTCCCTGTCTTCCCAATGCGAATCCGCATCAGTGACGTAAAGGCGGGAACAACTCACTGCTTACAGTTGCGGGGGCAGCGCCGGAATTTCGCGCCCTTTGGCGGTTCACCGGCTTCCCTCTTAGCCACCATGACTTGCGTCGTGATAGACCGTGACAACTACATCTGGTGCGATTTGGGCAATCGTGTCAATGGTGCGCTAGCCGAGCCTGCGAAAATTCTGGTTCACCCTGTTGAAGCTGTGAACAACCGCAACAAACGGCGATCGAGTTGACGGGCGCGCCGAGTTGCCAGTAAGTGGACGCGTCGTGGTTCTTCGGGATGGTTTTCCCGAAGCTAAGAGGGAAGCCGGTGTGAAGCCGGAGCTGCCCCCGCAACTGTAAGCGGCGAGCCGCTGTCCAACAAAGTCACTGAGACCCGCAACGGTTTTGGGAAGACCGGACAGCAGCATTGACCCGCGAGCCAGGAGACCTGCCTCGACAACATAAACGTCCTCGGGCGGGGTGTCCCGGTGGTGCGGTTGCGATTCCGCGCGCCTCCTGACGCCTGGAATCCAGACGTGTCACTTCGGCCTTTGCCCCCAACTTTTGGGGTTAAGCCAATGACTACTTCTACAGAATCGTCGTCCACAGCGACTGCTTCTACAAATTCCACCTCCTCACTTCCCGTCGCTTCGCTCGGCACGCCGCGCATCGGTCCGCGCCGCGAGCTGAAATTCGCGCTGGAGAGCTTCTGGTCGGGTACGACCGACGAGAAAGCCCTGATCGAGACCGGCATCGGGCTGCGCGCCGCCAACTGGGCGCGCCAGAAGAAGCTTGGTGTCAGCATCATCCCGTCCAACGACTTCTCGTTCTACGACCAGGTGCTCGACACCTGCGTGATGGTCGGCGCCATTCCGAAAAGCTACGGCTGGAACGGCGGCACGGTTCCACTCGCCACCTACTTCGCGATGGCGCGCGGCGCCCAAGGCGCGGCGCAGGATGCGGATTGCGGCCACGCCCACCACGACGCGGCCCACGGCGTGCCGGCGCTGGAGATGACAAAATGGTTCGACACCAATTACCACTACATGGTGCCGGAACTGGAGAAGGATCAGCAATTCATCCTCGCCTCGCGCAAGTCGATCGAGGAATATCTCGAAGCCAAAGCGCTCGGCTACCAGACCCGCCCGGTGCTGGTCGGCCCGGTGACGTTCCTCAAACTCGCCAAGTGCAAGGATGCGGGGTTCAACACGCTGTCGCTGCTAGACCGGTTGCTGCCGGTCTACATCGAGGTGCTGCGCGAACTCGCGAAAGCCGGCGCGGAATGGGTGCAGATCGACGAGCCGTGTCTGGTCCTCGACCTCGACGTCATCGCGCAGCAGGCGCTGCATTATGCCTATGCGGAAATCGCCAAGGCGGTGCCTGAGCTCAACATCATGCTGGCCACGTACTTTGGCGGGCTCGGCGCCAACCGCGACACAGCGATGGCACTGCCTGTCGCCGGCCTGCATCTCGATCTCGTGCGCGCGCCCGAGCAACTCGACGATCTCGCCGGTCTTCCAAAGGACCGCGTGCTGTCGCTCGGCATCATCGATGGCCGCAATATCTGGCGCACCGATCTGAGCCGGCTGCTCGACCAGCTGGAACCTGTGGTCAACAGGCTCGGCGGCGACCGCGTGCAGCTCGCGCCATCATGCTCGCTGCTGCACGTCCCGATCGACCTTGCGCTGGAAACCAGCCTCGATCCTGACGTGAAGAGCTGGCTGGCGTTTTCGGTGCAGAAGATCGAGGAACTGGCGGCGCTCGGAACGGCGTTGGCGTGCGGCCGCGTCCACGCCGACGCCATCCTGAAGGCCTCCGATGAAACCGCAGCCGCGCGCAAAGCTTCGCCGCGGATCCACGATGCCAAGGTGGCGGCGCGTGCCGCCGGCATCGATAGCGCGATGCGCCGCCGCATCAGCGCGTTTACCGATCGCGCCGGCGTGCAGCACAGCCGCTTCAACCTGCCGGCCTTCCCGACCACGACCATCGGCTCGTTCCCGCAGACCGCGGATGTCCGAAACGCCCGCGCCGCGCATGCCAAGGGCGCGCTGACCGACGACGCCTATAAACTCTATCTGCAGAACCAGACCGCGCGCGCGGTGCGCTGGCAGGAGAATATCGGGCTCGACGTGCTGGTTCATGGCGAGTTCGAGCGCAATGACATGGTGCAGTATTTCGGCGAGCAGCTCGCAGGCTTCGCCTTCACCGCGCATGGCTGGGTGCAATCCTATGGCTCGCGCTACGTCCGCCCGCCGGTGCTGTTCGGCGACGTGTCCCGCCCGAAACCGATGACGGTCGAATGGTGGCAATATGCGCAGTCGCTGACCAAGCGGCCGATGAAGGCGATGCTGACGGGGCCGGTGACGATTCTGAACTGGTCGTTCGTCCGCGACGACATCCCGCGTAGCGAAGCCTGCCGCCAGATCGCGCTGGCGATCCGCGACGAGGTCGCCGACCTCGAAGCCGCCGGTGCCGGGATGATACAGATCGACGAAGCGGCGCTGCGGGAGGGCCTGCCGCTGCGCCGGTCGGAGTGGAAGACTTACCTCGACTGGGCCGTGGACGCCTTCCGCATCTGTTCGTCGGGCGTACGCGACGACACCCAGATCCACACCCACATGTGTTATTCGGAGTTCAACGACATCATCGACGCGATCGGCGCGATGGATGCCGACGTGATCTCGATCGAGACCTCGCGCTCGAAGATGGAACTGCTCGACGCTTTCAGGAACTACCGCTATCCGAACGAAATCGGCCCCGGCGTCTACGACATCCATTCGCCGCGGGTGCCTGAAACCGCCGAGATAACCGACCTGCTCAAGCTGGCACGGCTGCGCCTTAGCGACGCCCAGCTCTGGATCAATCCGGATTGCGGATTGAAGACCCGGAAATGGGAAGAGGTGCGGCCCGCTCTGGTCAACATGGTCGCCGCCGCCCGCGAATTGCGAGCGCTCGCTTAAACGCCCGCCCCGTCTCTCATCCCGGCATCATTGAAAGGATACGCCATGCGCTTCTGGATCGAATGCACGAGGTGCGAGACGGGGCAGGCCACCCACATCAATATCGCGCTGGTCGGCAGCATGTGGCGCGACGGCGAGCGCACCGTGCTCGCCGTCGTCGGTGGCGACGGCCAGCGCATTGAGGTCACCGAGACGCCGGAACAGATCATGGCGCGGCATCTCGGACCGCTGGCAAAGGCGTAACGACGCGATGACGGTGAGGCCGGATAACGCCTGGTCGGAAGCTGCCGTCGATCTTCGCAAGGTCGGCGCGAATCCGGACCACTGGTATCCGGTCGCATGGTCGCGCGAGGTGAAGTCCGGCCAGACTTTCGCGGCGCGGTTCGCGGGCGAACCGATCGTGCTGGTGCGCCCGAGGGAGGGCGCGATCTTCGCGCTTGAGGACCGCTGTGCGCACCGCCAGGTGCCGCTGTCGAAGGGAACGGTCGATGGCTGCACCCTGCGCTGCGTCTATCACGGCTGGCGCTACGACGCGTCGGGCGACTGCGTCGACGTCCCCTATCTCGGCAAGGGCAAGCGGCCGAACGGCGTCCGCCGCTATCCCTGCTTCGAGCGCGACGGGTTGATCTTCATATGGCCCGGCACCGGGCCTGCCGCCGCCCCCTTGCCGCAGATCGGCGCAGCCGCTGATACCGCCTACAAGACCCGGCGGTTCGGCAAGCTCGTCGCCTGCCACTACACTTTCATGCATGAGAACTTGATGGACATGAACCATCAGTTCCTGCACCGGCGCACCACCGGAAAAGTCGTGCCGCGCTATCTCGGCAGCCGCGCCGGCGAACGCTGGATGGAGGTCGATTACAGCTTTGCCCGGCCTGGCGAGAAGCCGCCGATCGGCGAGGCCGTCATCGTCGGCCGCCTGCGCGGCCGTGCCGGCACGGCGCGCGACCTGATGACGGTGCGCACCGAATATCCCTACCAGACCCTGCGGATGTGGACGAAGGGCGACGCACCGGTTCTCAGCGTATGGCTTGGTTACACGCCCATCGATGCCGCACAGCGCCGTAACCGGACCTTCGTCGTGCTGTCGGTACGCAAGCCCAGAGTGCCCGGCATCCTCGATCTCGGCTGGCCGGTGCTGGCCTGGTTCACCAACCGGGTCTTTTCGGAGGATTGCGAGATCGTCGAGATGGAACAGGCCGCCCATGACGCGCAAGGCGCCGACTGGAACAGGGAAGTGTTTCCGCCGATCCAGGCGCTGCGAAAACTGTTGCGGGCGTGCGGGGAGCCGGCTCGTTAGTCATTCCGGGGCGACGCGAAGCGTCGAACCTCAGATGTGCAATTGCACATCGGGGAATCTCGAGATTCTCAGATGTGCAATTGCACATCGTAGTTCGCGCGAAGACGCGCGCCCCGGAATGACGGAGTGTCAATTCGCCGTCAGCAGCTTACCAAGTCACTCCCACGTCTTGCCGTTGATCCTCATGGCGCGGGACAGGACGCCACCATAAAAAACGCGGCGTCACCGCCGCGTTCCTTATTCCATGTGCAACCCCCTTAGGCCTGCGGTTGCGGCTCCAGGCCGGGATCCGGATCGGGGCGCGGGCGCGACTTGCCGGCGGGCGGCACAGCGGAGGCCCGCGGCGTGGTCGGCTCAAGCACCGACTCGCGGTTCGGCTTCTTGCCATTGAGCAGGTCGATGATCTCGTCGCCGGACAGCGTCTCGAATTCGAGCAGGCCCTTGGCAAGCGCTTCGAGGTCGGCGCGCTTTTCGGTGAGAATGCGCGTCGCTTCGTTGTAGCCGTCTTCGACGAAACGCCGGATCTCGGTATCGATCTTCTGAACCGTGGCTTCCGACGCGTTCTGGGTGCGCGACACCGACATGCCGAGGAAGACCTCGTCCTGGTTCTCGCCATAGGAGACCGTGCCGAGCGCCTCGGACAGGCCCCAGCGCGTCACCATCATGCGGGCCAGGCGCGTGGCCTGCTCGATGTCGGACGACGCGCCCGAGGTGACCTTTTCGCGGCCGAAGATCAGCTCTTCGGCAACCCGGCCGCCCATCATGATTGCAAGCCGCGACGTCATCTGCTCGAGCGACATCGACAGCTTGTCGCGCTCCGGCAGCTGCATCACCATGCCGAGTGCGCGGCCGCGCGGGATGATCGTGGCCTTGTGGATCGGATCGGTCGCGACGACGTTGAGGCCGACGATGGCGTGGCCGCCCTCGTGATAGGCCGTCAGCAATTTCTCTTCCTCGGTCATGACGAGCGACTTGCGCTCGGCGCCCATCATCACCTTGTCCTTCGCCTCTTCGAACTCGGCCTGCGTCACCATGCGCTTGTTGCGGCGCGCGGCGGTCAGGGCGGCTTCGTTGACGAGGTTCATCAGGTCGGCGCCGGAGAAGCCCGGCGTGCCGCGCGCGATGGTCTTGAGGTTGATATCCGGCGCCAGCGGCACCTTGCGGACGTGGACCTTGAGGATCTGCTCGCGGCCGACGACGTCCGGGTTCGGCACCACCACCTGGCGGTCGAAACGGCCCGGGCGCAGCAGCGCGGGATCGAGCACGTCGGGACGGTTGGTCGCCGCGATCAGGATCACGCCTTCATTGGCCTCGAAGCCGTCCATCTCGACCAGCAACTGGTTGAGGGTCTGTTCGCGCTCGTCATTGCCGCCGCCGAGGCCGGCGCCACGATGGCGACCGACCGCGTCGATTTCGTCGATGAAGATGATGCAGGGCGCGTTCTTCTTGGCCTGTTCGAACATGTCGCGGACGCGGCTGGCGCCGACGCCGACGAACATTTCAACGAAGTCGGAGCCCGAGATGGTGAAGAACGGCACGTTGGCTTCGCCCGCGACCGCACGCGCGATCAGCGTCTTGCCGGTGCCGGGAGGGCCGACCAGCAGCACGCCGCGCGGTATCCGTCCGCCGAGGCGCTGGAATTTGCCGGGGTCGCGCAGGAATTCGACGATCTCCTGCAAATCCTGCTTGGCTTCGTCGACACCAGCGACGTCCTCGAAGGTGACGCGGCCATGCGCCTCGGTCAGCATCTTGGCGCGCGACTTGCCGAAGCCCATCGCCTTGCCGGCGCCGCCCTGCATCTGGCGCGACAGGAAGATCCACACGCCGATCAGCGCGATGAAGGGCAGCCAGGAGACCAGCAACGACACGAACCAGGGCACATTGTCGCCGGGCGGCTTGGCGCTGACGTTCACCTTGGCATCAACCAGGCGCTTGACCAGCGACGGATCGTTCGGCGAGTAGGTCTGGAAACTGGAGCCGTTGGTGAAGGTGCCGTGGATTTCCGGCCCCTGGATCACGACGTCGCGGACGGTGTTCTTTTCGACCTCACTCACGAACTGCGAAAACGTGATGTCCTGCGAGGACGCGCGCTGCCCCGGATTCTGGAAAAGCGTGAAGAGTGCCAACAGCAACAAAACAATGATTACCCAGAGGGCGAAATTGCGCAGATTGGCGTTCATCGATCTTCCTTCGTGGCCGCGCGGATCGTGGCCTTATGTCCTTGGCAGTAAACCTTGGGTCGTCCTAGAGCAGTCAGGCCAGAATCCCCGGAGCACTGCTTACAATCTAGGTGGCGCCCGGGTCGATGCCAAGGGAACCACGCAGGACTATTTAGCGCATCTTGCAGGACGATTTAGCGCATCTTAACGGGATTCCCGGTCAAATAATGGCGTAAAAATCAGCGTTTTTCGGGGGTGGTTAAGACTCCACACCGGTTTATGACGGGATATCAAGGTTTAGGCTTGCCTCTTATGCCGGCCTGCGACGACGCGGAGGAGCCGGCTCGACGTGAATCCGGCCTCCAATGAAGCTGATTGCGGCGCCTGCGAGGGTCTGTTTCAACCTCGGCTGGCCTTCCGATACCGCCCGATCCAGCACCGTCAGCAGGGCCTCGACCTTGCCGAGTTCCGCAGGCCCCTCGTGACCGACGCGGTCGATGGCCCGCATCAGCAGCCGAAGCCGGATTTCCTCAGGCAGACCCGCAAAGGCTGACGCATCGAAGCCAAAACGCGCGACGTCATTGCGGTCCCTCAGTGCCAGATAGCGCTCGGCGCCATCAACCAGCACTTCCAGCGCGGCATTGGCCCGCGCCAGCCGTGACGCCAGCCGCGCCAGGATTCTGGCATCGCCGCCCTCTTCCGCCAGCGCCGGCATCAGCGCACGTAAACGAGGACGCGTGTAATTGACGTCGCGGTTGGTCGGATCATCCGCGAAGGCGATCTTGGCCTTGTTCAACGTCGCGATCAGTTGCGATTTCGGGACATCCAGCAACGGCCGCGCCAGCCACACACCGTCGCGTTCGCTCTGGCGCGCCATCGCCGCCAGACCGGCGATGCCGCTGCCACGCAGCATCCGCATCAACAATGTCTCAGCCTGGTCATCGCGGGTGTGCGCGGTGAGGATATGGGTCGCGCCACCAGCGCGTGCTGCTTGCGCCAGCAGGCGATAGCGCGCCGCCCGCGCCGCGGCCGGCACGCCTGTGTTCGGCTTGGCGCCATGCCAGCGCAGCGTGCGATGGGGCAGATCGAGATGCCTGGCGAGCTTTTTGACGTCACGCGCCTCGCGCGCGGCTTCATGCCGCAAGCCATGATCGACGGTCACCGCAATCAATCGCGGCCCGCGCTTCAGGGCACGGCGCCAGCGCGCGGCGAGCCACATCAGGGCGATGGAATCAGGTCCGCCGGAAACGGCGAGCACGATCGCGGGCGCAGCCTTCCAGTCGGCGAACAGAAGTTTCGCCTGGCTCGCCGTGATCGCGGAATGGTCGTCCTCTGCCATGGACCGACCATAGCGTTATCGGGCCAAGCCTGTCCCGCGCTTGATGCGGGGTCTAACGACTCAGCACTTCACCCGCTTCTGCTCGCGGTCCACGGCGGCCTTCACGCCGGCCGAGGCGCGCGGATATTTCCGCGTCACTTCGCCGAGCGCGGCGCAGGCCGCTTCCTTCTCCTTCAGTGCCGCCAGCGACTGGCCGAGCCGCAGCAGCGAGTCCGGCGCCTTTGCGGACTTGTCGAACTTGGTGGTCACGCCGAGAAAGGCTTCCGCGGCGTCGCGGTATTGCTGGCGCTGGAAGTAGCTTTCGCCAAGCCAGTATTGCGAATCCGCGATCAGGGGATCGCTCGGATATTTCTGCGCGAAATTCTTCATGGTCTCTTCGGCGAGCGCATAGTCCTTGCGCTGCATGTAGCCGATACCGAGATCGAACTCGTCCTTCGGCGTCGCCGAAGGCGGCAGCGTGGTCAGCGCGGCGCTGGCGCCGGGCGCACGCACGGGCGGCGGCGCGCCGCCGGGATCGCGCGGGCTGGTGGCACCGAGGTCGAGCGGCTCGCCCCGTCCGCGGCCGCCGGGAGCGCCGACCGGCGCGTCATTGGCAACCGGCAACTGACCGCCGCCGAGCGCGCGGGGCGCGCCGGGGGCGTTCGGGTTCTGACTGGGATCGAAGGCGTCGCCGCGGCGGCGGCCGGTCGCCGGCGCTGCTGCCTGCTCCTGCATGATCGGCGGCGGTGCCGCGATTTGCGGCTGCTCATAGGTCGGCTGCGCCTGAGGATAAGCTTGCTGTCCCTGCGGATAGCCCTGCTGCCCCTGCGGGTAGCCGGGCTGAGCCTGGGGTTGCCGGGCGGGCGGATAGGCCTGGACCGGGGGCGGCACTGCGGCTACGCCGGGCTGGGCCGCCGGAGGCTGACCGGCAGGCGCTACCGCCGCACCGCCGCCAAGCGCCCGCAGGCGTTCCTCGAGCTGGCGGTTACGATACTGCAGTTCCTCGTTCTGGCCGGTGAGCTGCCGCAGCTGGTTCTCGAGCCGCTGGATCCGCATATCCGCGTCGGCGTCGTCGGATTGCGCCTGGACCGGCGGGGAGCCTTGCGGAGAAGAGGACCACGGGAACGATATCTGCGCGAAGGAGGCCTGCGAAGACAGGGAGAGCATCGCGGCAATCGCCACGGCGCTGATCGAATTGAGAAACCTGAATGACATTTTGCCCTGACGACGAAAATTCGGCGTGACATCGAAAGCCGAACACATTGAGAGAGGGAGTACGCCAGAATTGTGACTGGCGTTTCCGAATCCGGAAGCCGGATTTCGGTATGGTTTAGTATCAGCTTCAAAACAAGCAAGCGGCATGGTCGGCGGGCCGTTCATCAACGGATCAGGCCCATGCACGCACCCGTGAACGGGGTTCGGCTGTTCTTCGACCTCGAAGGCCCCGAAACCGCCAGACGCAGCGAAAGCTGGCCGTCACCCGCGGCTTCATCATACGCCCAAAGCAAAACCGGCGCCCCAAGGCGCCGGTTCTGAAATTCGGCAGTCGAAGCCGCTCAGGCGCCGGCGTTCAGCACCGTGACCGCGCGGCGGTTCTGCGACCAGCAGGAGATGTCGTTACACACGGCGACCGGGCGTTCCTTGCCGTAGGAGATCGTGCGCATGCGGTTCGGATCGACGCCGCGCGAGGCGAGATAGCTCCGTACCGACTGGGCGCGCCGTGCACCGAGCGCGATGTTGTATTCGCGGGTGCCGCGCTCGTCCGCATGGCCTTCGATGGTGAAGGAATAGCGGTTGTAGGTCTGCAGCCACTGCGCCTGCTTTTCCAGGGTCGCGATCGCCTGCGGGCTGAGCTCGGTCTGGTCGCTCTCGAAGAACACGCGGTCGCCGACATTGACCACGAAGTCCTGTTGGCTGCCCGGGGTCGCCGCACTCGCCATCGCCCCATCGGCGCCGACGTTCTTGTTGGCGCAAGCGCCCATCGACAGGGCCACCGCGAGTACCGCGGCCAGTTTCAATCCCTGGAGGATGCGCATCTGATGTTTCATTCCGGAGCCTCCACGCTCACGTTTTCCGACTGTTATCCGGTCTACAGGGCGATGGTTAAGCGAACGTTCCGTCAACCTTGATGGAACCTTGCCAGACCCGATCAAATGCCGACAAACCGTGAAAAGCGCCCACGATGGTTAATGGTTTGTAAATGTGGCGCGACGGTGAAGGCAAGCGGGCTGAGGCCGAAATCGTCACTTTGGGCGCGCGGCACAGGGCGGTTTGTGCGCCGATTGGGCGGCCCCTGCCGGCGGATAGCAAATTCCTGATGATTCCGGCCCGGCAGCTTCAGGAACTAGGAACGATCGAGGCTCGCTCGAAGGTCGATATTTCGGCATCCTGGAAGGAATGAGGCGCACGCTGGAACAGCATCCGCCGCTCGAATGCACTTGAGCGCATGATGGGAAACCGGGTCATGACGTGTTCCCGCACGGCGCGGAAATCGGACGCCATCAATGCCACCTTGGCCAATGCGTTCGGAAATTGGCGCGGGTCGGCGATGGTCTCGTTAAGAAAGACCCGGCGATAAAACGACTGGTGCGCGGGGCGAACGAGCGCGAGCCCGGTATCGGCGTTGAAATACTCGCATGCCAGATAGGCCAGCCGCACTGTCAGATAAGGAAGCTCCGGGAAACGCTGGGCTTTATCCGGATCTGCAACAAAACGGGCCGGATCGATGAAAACTTCGCCGCGATCGAGGCGAGGATGAAGAACATCGCCAAACAAATCGGTCGTGCAGGACATCCGTTGTTCGGACGTCAGGACGTGGAGACGGATGGAGCTATAAAGTTCTCCGTCAACATAGATTCCGAACGTCCAGGCATTGGGCGCATCGTCGTAGCGATCACTGTAGCGCTCGGTCCCTGACGGCGGAATTAAATTGCCGTGCGTATAGGCCCTGTAGCGCATCAAATAGAGCTGGTCTTTCGCCTCAGGAGTTTCGATGGGTCGGTAATCGACGCGGTCAAACAGCGCTCCTCCCCGAACAGCGAACGAAGCGCGCGGTTCGGCTTCGGATTTCATCACGTACTCCATCACTTCGAAACAACCTGAGCGAGTACGAAAAACTTAACAGCTCCTTAACAAAATTGCAAAGCTATCGAGACGTTAGGGTTAACCTTTGTGGCCGTAACCGTCCGTAATATTACGGGAAGTTGTATCACGCGATCGAACGCGACGGCACCACAACCAGCGGCTCGTCCGGCGAACGGCGGCCGTGGGAAGCGTTCAGCAATTGGCGAACCCGAACCGCCGGGACCGGCCGGCTGAACAGATAGCCTTGCGCCTCGGTCACCGTGCCATCGGTGCTGATCAATTCGAGTTGTTCGTTGGTCTCGATGCCCTCGACCACGACCGACATGCCGAGATCGGCCGAGAGCCGCGCCACGCCCCGCAGCAACGTCAGCGGACGATCGGTATCGATGCCTTCGAGGAAGGAACGGTCGATCTTCACTTTCTGCAGTGGGAAGTTGTGCAGATAGCTCAGGCTCGAATAGCCGGTGCCGAAATCGTCCAGCGAGATCCGCACGCCGAGCGAATGTAGTTGCGACAGCACATCATGGGTCAGCTGCGTGTTGCGCAATAACGAGGATTCGGTGATCTCGATTTCGAGCCGGTGCGCCGGCAGGCCGGAGACCTCGAGCGCGTAGCGGACTTCGCTCAGCACGTCGCGCTGATGGAATTGCTGCGGCGAGAAGTTGACGGCGACGCTGACGGCCTCGGGCCACTTCATGCACTCCATGCAGGCCTTGCGCAGAATCCAGCGGCCGAGATCGACGATCAGGCCCATATCCTCGGCGACCGGAATGATATCGATCGGCGACACCGTGCCGCGGATTGGATGATTCCAGCGCAGCAGCGCCTCGCAGGTCGCGATCTTGCCCGACTTGATATTGACCAGCGGCTGATAGAACAGTTCGAACTCCTCGTTCGCCAGCGCCTTGCGCAGGTCGAGTTCAAGGATGCGGCGCGCTTCGACGGTTTGGGCCATCTCGTCGCGGAAGAAGCAGAAGGTGCCGCGGCCGTCGGCCTTGGCGCGGTACAGCGCCATGTCGGCATTCTTGAGCAGCGTATCCGCGCTGACCCCGGGAGAGGTCATGGCGATGCCGACGCTGGCGCCGATCTCGACCAGATGATTGTCGATCTTGTAGCGCTCGCTCAGCCGGTCGACGATACGCCGGGCAAGACCTGCCGCATCCTCGTGGGAATGAATGTCCTGCTGGAACACGACGAATTCGTCGCCGCCAAACCGCGCCACGAAGTCCTCGGGACGCAACATCTCGCGCAGCCGGCCCGCAACCGCGCACAACAACTGGTCGCCGCAGGGATGACCCAGCGTGTCGTTGACCTGCTTGAATTGATCGAGGTCGACGAACAGCAGCGCCGACAACCTGTCGGCGCCTTGCTGAATGGCCAGCAGGCGCCCGATTTCGTCGCGGAAATTGACCCGGTTGGGAAGCTCGGTGAGTTCGTCGTAACGCGCGAGATGGCTGATCTTGGCTTCCGCGTCGCGCCGCTCGGTGATGTCTTCGAGCAAGACCACCGCGCCTCCGCCCGCCATCGGCTGGAACGTCCATGACAGTGACCGGTTGCGCGTGAAGTCGGGATCGGTCGTGATCATGTCCCGCGCCTGCGAGCTCTCGATTTCCGACAGGATCATGCTGCCGCTCGCGTGCGAAATCGAACCAGAGGCGACGCAGGCTGCAATAATGTCGGACGCACTGGCGGCACCCTGCACCGAATCGTCAGGCAGGTTCATCATCTCGCTGAAGCGGTGGTTCATGACCGCAAGGCGGCCGTCAGCGCCGAACATGCACAGCCCGTGCGGCATGTTGTTCAACGCGGTATCGAACTGGCCGGCCAGCGCCGCCTCGCGCTCGCGCGCCATCAGCGCCTGCATGAATATTCTGTGCAGATTGGCCGAAATCTGTATGACCACCACGAGAAATGCGGCGCACAGGACCGACATGGCCATGTAATAGGGCGTGCCACGCAATGCCAGCGCGATGACCGTTGAGCCGAAGCAGAGGTAAGCCTGCAGCTGGAATATCCATTGCCGTCCATAGGCCCTGCCCGCACCGCCCGCCACGAATCCGGTGGTTGTGGACAGACAAATCATATGGGCGACGGCGTCGTCAGAGACCAACAGGGTGGTGCAGCACCAGATGCCGACCGCGGCGGCCTGGATGATCGCCCCGATCTGATGCCGGCTCTTCCACCGCGCAGCTTCATCGGCGGTCAGCGTCGCTTTGCGTGTGTGGTACCGCCGCAAGTCGAACGCCCGGATGGCGGCGGCGAAGATGAGGAGCGCGACACACGCCCAGATCAGCGGTTCTCCGGTCTTCAGCGCGGTCACGGCCGCCGCAACGGCGCCGAAGAAAAGACCCGTGAGCAGCGGAGCGCGAGTTTCGAACAGCGAATCGATCAGCGCCGCGCGAAGATACGGCGACATCTTCTGGTCGGACTCTCCGGTCTGGTTTGCGAGCTGCATGTCGGGTGTACGCCGTCCTGTTCGGGTGCGTAGTCTTACCCTTTGCAGATGAAGTCTTTCTGAGGGAATATCGTTACCAAGACGTTGCTTTCGATTTCAGGCTATAGAAATCCCCTGATAAATCAGCACGCTAGGCAATGTTTGCCGATTAACGCCCTAACCCATGGAACGCTCAGGACAACAGCGGAGACCATGCCGGATCGGAGGCGAAGCCGGGGGTCGGAACCCGCAACTCGTTGCGCCCGGAGATATCGACGGTGAACAATGAAGGGCCGCTGTTGCCGCCGGGCTCGCGGAAGAACATCAGCACCCGGCCGTTCGGCGCAAAGGTCGGGCCTTCGTTATGGAAGCCCGAGGTGAGAATGCGTTCGCCCGATCCGTCCGGCTTCATGATGCCGATCGCGAATTGACCACCGCCCTGCTTGGTGAAGGCGATGTAGTCGCCGCGCGGCGACCACACCGGCGTCGAATAGCTGCCCTCGCCGAACGAAATGCGCTGCGCGCCGCCGCCGGTCGCGCCCATCACATAGATCTGCGGCTTGCCGCCGCGATCGGACTCAAAGCAGATGCGGGCTCCGTCCGGCGAATAGGACGGCGAGGTGTCGATCGCCGGCGTGTCGGTCAGCCGCGTCGTCGATTTCGAACGCAGATCCATCACGAACAGGTTCGAATTGCCGCCCTGCTGCAGGCTCATGATGACGCGCTGGCCGTCCGGCGAGAAGCGCGGCGAGAACGACATGCCCGGGAAGTTGCCGACGATCTCGCGCTGCCCGGTCTCGATGTTGAACAGATAGACGCGCGGATCGCCCTGCCCGAACTCCATATAGGTGATTTCCTGGGTCGACGGCGAAAATCGCGGCGTCAGCACCAGGTCGGCGCCGCGCGTCAGATATTTCACATTGGCGCCGTCCTGATCCATCAAGGCCAGCCGTTTGACGCGGCGTTCCTTGGAGCCGCTCTCGTCGACGAACACCACGCGGCTGTCGAAGTAGCCTTTCTCGCCGGTCAGGCGCTCGTAGATCTGGTCGGAGATGATGTGGGCGATCCGCCGCCAGTATTCCGGCGAGGTGAAATATTGCTGGCCGGTGAGCTGCTGGCCGGTGTTGACGTCCCAGAGCCGGAATTCGGCCTTGAGACGGCCGTCGCCCTGCCGCGTTATGCGGCCGGTCACCAGCGCCTGCGCGTTGATGCTCTTCCAGCTCTGGAAGTTCGGCGCGGCATCGATGTTGATTACTTTCTCGATGTAGGCCGCCTGATCGATCGGCGCGAAGAGACCGCTGCGCTTCAGGTTGTTGGTGATGACCTGCGTGACGCCGGCGCCGACCTCGGTGTCTGCCGGCGTGCCGGCAGCGAAATTCGGGATCGCGATGGGGAGCGGCGTGAATTCGCCCTCGGGCACAATGATCCGTTTCGGCGCCTGGCCGAAGGCACGCTGGCCGCTCATCAGCAGGCCCGCTGACGCCATTCCCGTAATGATCTGCCGGCGGTTCGGGCGAAACAGCATGTTCGGCAATCCATCTTTGTCAGTCATCGCTTCGACTTTGCTCATATCCGTGATTGCCGGGAGGTGACCACCAAATTACAAAAGCTTCAGGTCTTCTGTTCGGTGAACACCGGCGCAAAATATTTCCATTCCTCGAAAAACGCCGCAGGCAGCTTGTACGGCTGGCATTCGATGATCGCGCGCAACGCGCTCTCCTGATAGACGCGCAAATACGGCGTTGCCGGTGTTCCTTCCGGAACCGGCATTCCCTCGAGCGTACCGTCGCGCTTCAGGCGGATCGCAAACGCCGCTTCCGGCTTCTGCGACTCGATGCCGCCATAGGGTTTTTTCCAGCATCGCTCGACCTGCTGCTTGAACATCGATCCCCAGGTCGCGGAATTGTCTGCTGCCGTGCCCTTTGAAGTGCCAAGCGCGGCGTTGGAATTCAGCGTGGCACCAGTCGCGGCTTGCCGCGTCGCGTCGCGCTTGTCCAAGAGCGCCGCAATCTGCGTTTGATCGAAGTGCCGTTCGACGATCTTCTGCTTCTGCTCCGGCGGTTTTGCCGCAGGCTGGGCGACCGGCTTCGGCGGCGGCTTCTTCTCTTCCTTCTTGATGGCTTCCGCGATCGGATCGACCTTCGGGGGATCCGGCTTCTTCTCCGGCTTCGGCTCTTCCTTGGGCTTTTCGGCGACCTTCGGCGGATCAGGTTTTTTCTCGACCGGCTTCTCCTCGGCCTTCGGCTGCGGCGGCGGCGCAGTTTCGGTGATGACCGGCGCCTTCTCGGTCACCTTGCCGACCGCGTCGTCGATCGGTTTGGCTTCAGCCACCTTGTCGACCAGCGGCTTCGGATTTTCCTTCTTGCCGGTCTTCATGCCGGCCATAACCTTGGCGAGCTGGTCGGGGGAAATGACGTCGACGGCGACCGATTCCTCCGGCGTCATTTCGTAAGCCTTGGTCGAGAACGACACCAGTCCGTACCCCAGCACGAGGACGTGCAGGGCGACCGACGCAGCCAGTGTCTTGTCGATCTTGAGCTTCACTTAAGTCTTTCCGCTCCGCGCAAAAACGGGATCGCTCACGAGCCCCCCTCAGGGATGATCACGATGTTCGCCTTGAACCCCGCCGTCCTAATATACCCCAATAACTTCATCATATCCGTGTAACAGACGTCTTTATCGCCGCGCAGATAGACCACGCTCTCGGCCTCCGACCGGGTTTCCCGGATAGCCTTGATTTTGGGCAGCAAGTCGGCGGCAGGGATCAATGTATCCCCCAGATATAGTTCGACATTCGAATTGCAGGAGCCGCCGGTGCGCTTGACCGACAGCGTCAATGGCGGGGCGTTCGACGCCAGCGACTTGCCGCCGCTGGCGACAGGCAGATCGATATCGATGGTCGAGGTCATCAGCGGTGCGGCCACCATGAAGATGATCAGCAGCACCAGCATCACGTCCACCATCGGCGTGACGTTGATCTCCGCCATCACGGCGGCGCGCCGCCGGCCGCGGCGTCCACCGCCACCTGCCGAACCTGCCATGTTCATCGCCATGATCGGATGCCCACAATGCTCACGATTGACCGCTCCTCACGCCGTTTATCCGGGGCATGATCTGGTCCGAAAACCGGTTTCCACTCTTCGGGATCATGCCCGCTCATCGATCTGGCGCGACAGGATCGCTGAAAATTCGTCGGCGAACCCCTCCAGCCGCTGGGCCTGCCGGTTCACCTCGGAAATGAACTTGTTGTAGAAAATAGTCGCCGGAATGGCAGCGATAAGGCCGATCGCGGTGGCAAACAGCGCCTCCGCGATACCAGGCGCCACCACCGCCAGCGAGGTGTTTTTCGAGGCCGCGATCGACTGGAAGCTCGACATGATGCCCCAGACGGTTCCGAACAGGCCGACGAACGGCCCGGCCGAGCCGACGGTGGCCAGCACCAAAAGCCGCCGTTCCAGCCGCTCGACTTCACGGGCGATGGAGACGTTCATCACCTTCTCGATCCGCATCTGCAGGCCGGCAAAGGAGCGGGTCTGGCTCTCGAACGAACGTTTCCATTCGCGCATCGCCGCAACAAAGCACGCTGCCATGGATTGCGTCGGCTTGGCGGAGAGCGAGCGGTAAAGCTCCTCGATCGACTGCCCGGACCAGAACGCCTGTTCGAAACGGTCCATCGCACGCTTGGTGCGCGCATAGAGAAAAATCTTGTCGATGGCGATCGCCCAGACCCAGACCGAACAGGCGAGCAGCCCCATCATCACTGATTTGACGACCCAGTGCGCCTGCAGGAACAGCGCGATCAGCGACACGTCTGACGCGGCCAGCGACAGCGATTGCGTTTCGACCTGTTGGGCGCTGGCTGACGAAGCCGTTGCCAGAAGGCAGGCCAGCGTCACGAACTGCAGGAATCTCCGGATCACCAGATCATATCCTCTCAATGCTCTCGTTTGGGCATGACCCTCTTCTGAAAACCGGTTTCCACGTTTCCAGATCATGCTCTATCTCTTGTTTGGAGCATGATCTTTTCGGAAAACCGGGTCCCACTTTTCCGGATCATGCTCGGTCTCTTGTTTGGAGCATGATCTTTTCGGAAAACCGGGTCCCACTTTCCGGATCATGCTCCTTCCCAAATTCCTCCGGGAGCGACTGGCTGCCGGTTCCACAGCCGCGCATCGGGCGCGGCGAAAATGCGCCAGCGCGAGAGCCTCATTGGTGTCACATGGGGGGCCCGTCCAAAGCCGGGTCCTGCTTCCCCTGCCAACGTGTCAAAACGAGGGCTATCCGCGCGTCTTTACGTCCCTAACCAGACGCTAATCTTGGTTAATGCGAGGTTACCAAAGGACAATTTGACTGCCGGAAATCAAGGCAGGCCGGACGGTTATGGGGGCTGGAACCGGGTTCCCCGGCTCGGGCGGCCCTGGGGTCTTGCTCGGTGTCGTCCCGGCCTTGAGCTCAGATGCGCAATTGCGCATCGGGGGGCCCATACCGCGTGATCTCTCGATGAGGTTCGGTAGCCGAGACCATCCGCAAAACTTCTTCCTGTGGTTATGGGTCCCGGCTCAAGGCCGGGACGACAGCGGTGTTTGTAGCTACGCTGTACACCAAACGCAGTTTCGCGATCTCGCGACGCATTGCGCCCGAGCTTTGCTGGAAACTTCCCGCCCTCTTCAAATAGAGGGCGCAGGGAAGACCGGGTGCGCGCTGCACCCGCGGTCCCGTGTGCGGTTAGCACAAAACAAAATGCACACGAGCATACAGGGCAGCGGAGAACACCCGGCCTTCCCTGCGCAATGGCTTTACGGCTTATGCCGTGCTCTCCCCGGAGACGAGTTCTTGGTTGACTCCGTCGCTGCCGTTCGGCTCTCGCCTACCCGACAGCTTGACACCTGCAACGGGTGCCAGGACCACACGGTTTTGCCGTACGCTCATCCACGCCGTCGTCTCAGCGTAAACCAGCGTCCACCGCAACCCGCCCAACGTCCGTGACGACGGCCGACGCCCTTCTGACCAGGACGGGATGGCGATAGATGCGCACTGATTTGGGTCGGCCGGCAACA
>NZ_JAFCME010000003.1:0-182500 GCF_018130065.1 Bradyrhizobium sp. AUGA SZCCT0158
ACCCGGCCTTCCCTGCGCAATGGCTTTACGGCTTATGCCGTGCTCTCCCCGGAGACGAGTTCTTGGTTGACTCCGTCACTGCCGTTCGGCTCTCGCCTACCCGACAGCTTGACACCTGCAACGGGCGCCAGAACCACACGGTTTTGCCGTACGCCTGTCCGCGCCGTCGTCTCAGCGCAAACCAGCGTCCACCGCAACCCGCCCAACGTCCGTGACGACGGCCGACGCCCTTCTGACCAGGACGGGATGGGCAAAGACATACCCGTGTTTTTCCTTCTGGTAAACAGAAATATTTTTTATTTCGGGGCTTGACACGACTTCCGTAAATCAGAAGTGATTTGCCCGTCGGGTTGTTTTGTCGCAGGCGACGACGACATTTGAGATTGCGAGCGATGCGACTCAGGCACTGAAGCTCGCCCCGAACTCGCTCTGTTCCCCTCCCCCCTTGCGGGGGAGGGCTAGGGAGAGGGGTTCTCACGGGCAGTCTCGCTTGTGGCCACCCCTCTCCCCAACCCTCCCCCGCAAGGGGGGAGGGAGCCGACCATTCGTGTGGCGCAAGCTCGGCATCATTGCGTAGGATGGATGCGCATCAGTTGGCCCTGCACTCGACCCATCCTAAGTGCCGCGCCAGAGGCCGAGACAGCCCGCAGGATTTTCCGCATGACCATCCCGTTCAAGACCATTCGCGCGCGCGCCGAGAAGCGCAAGGGCGGGCCGAAGGCGCTGCAGCAGCTGTTGCCGCCGAAGCCGGAGGCGAAGGCGCTTGCCAAACTCGGCGACGACCGGGTTCTCGCCGAGATGACCAAGCGGGTGTTTTCGGCCGGCTTTGCCTGGAGCGTGATCGAGAACAAATGGCCCGGCTTCGAGAAGGCGTTCCTCGGCTTCAAGCCCGGGCCGCTGACGCTGCAGGCGGATGAGTTCTGGGACGCGCTGATGAAGGACACGCGCATCGTGCGCAACGGCGCCAAGATCATGTCGGTGCGCTCAAATGCGAGTTTCGTGCGCGAGATCGCCAAGGAACATGGCAGCTTCGGCAAGTTTCTCGCGAACTGGCCCTCCTCCGACCAGATCGGACTACTCGATCTGCTGGCCAAGCGCGGCAGCCGGCTCGGCGGCAACACCGGGCAGATGATGCTGCGCTTTATCGGCTTCGACGGCTTCGTCACGTCGAAGGACATGGTGGCGTGCCTGCGCGAGTCCGGCCTAGATATCGCCGAGACCGTGACCTCGAAGCGCGACCTTGCCAAGGTGCAGGCGCAGTTCAACGCCTGGGCCGAGGAAACCGGCCTGCCTTACGTGCAGCTCTCACGCATCTGCGCGATGTCGGCCGGAGAGAATTACAGCAACGAGACGCTGGCGCGGTTCTTGGGTGGGGAGGAATGAAGATCTGAGGTCGGGGGTTTCCCTTATCAGGACACAGGCCTTCGTCGCCATCAGCCCGCCGCGCGCCGCGGCATCTGCTCCGGCGCCACCTCGGAAGGCTGCGGGATCTGCATCAGAATGGTTTTCCCTGTAGACGCGATTTCGATTCCGGCGTCCTGGAATTTCTGCTTCATGCGCCGGTTGAATTCGCGCTGCACCGGCCAGCGCCCGCTGTCGGTGCAGCGGATCTGACCGACGATCGAGACCATCGAACCATCAACCTTGTCGATGCCCCACAATTCGAGATCGCCGCGGATCGCGTGACGGTATGCGTCCTCGCGGCGCATCTCGGCGACGATGTCCTTGAGGATCTGCCCGGCGCGGTCGGTGTCTTCCTTGTAGGAAACATTGACACTGACGGACGCATTGCCGGCGCCGCGGCTTGAATTGGTGAGCGTCGTCACCGCGCTGAAGGGAACGATGTGCACCGAACCGTCGCCGGCCCGCAAGCGAATGGTGCGGATCGAGACATTCTCGACCGTGCCGGACAGGCCGGACACCGTGACGTTGTCGCCGACCTGGACGGTGTTTTCCAGGAGGAGAAACAGCCCGGTGATGAGGTCCTGCACCAGCTTCTGCGAACCGAAGCCGATGGCGATGCCGACGATGCCGGCGCCAGCCAGCAGCGGCGCGACGTTGACGCCGATCTCGCTGAGCGTGGTCAGACCGACCACCGTGACGATCAGGCACAGCAGCGCGGTGCGCAGCATCGGCTGGAACGTGCGCAGCCGCGCCGCGCGCGCGTAATGCCCCTCGCGCGACAGCGCATTGACCTGACGATCCATCAGCGCGTTGCTGATCTCCCAGATCGCGGCGGCCGCGAGCGCGGCAATGCCGATCGTCACCACCGCGGACAGCAGCCGGCTGCCGATCTGTCCGCCGTAGAACCAGACGATGGCGTCGATGCCCCATACTTCGAGCAGTGCGACGAAGCCCATGAAGGCGATGACCGAAGCGACGATCTTGCGCAGCAGCGGCAGATAGCGGTTGGCGCGGGTCTCCAGACCCGGGAAGCGCTGCAGAATCTCGGGGCGGATGCGGAAGCCTCGGTCGATCAGGCTCAGCACCACGATGATCGCGAGCCTTGCAATCAGGATGACGGCGATGCCGCCCACGAAATACTGCAACAGCAGCGAATAGCCGTTGCGGATGTGCAGCGCCCACACCGTCCACAGCGCGAGGTCGAGCGCGATTGCAGGATAGTGCCACACACCGGCAATGCGGTTGCGTATCTGGGCGGCCGCACCCGTGCGACCGTGAGGCGCGCGAATGGCGGCGGCGATCTGGCGGCGGCATTGCAGGATGATGACCACGATAAAGAGATGCACGACCAGCATCACGAGGCGCAGCAGCGCGGCATAGCCGCCGCGGCTCAGCCCGAGCAGCTGCGCCACGTTCGCAAAGGCGATGCCGGACACGCCGACGGCGACGATGCGCCGGACCCAGATCTCGATATAGGCCGCGGTCTCGGCGCGGACCCGAAACAGGCCGTACGGCCCAGCCAGCGCCCGCGCAGCACAGATCAGCGCGCGCGACAGCGCATAGCCATTGACGACCGCCTGGATCGCAAGCCGGACCGTCGGGCGATCGCCGATCTCGGTGCTCAGCAGCATGGTAGAAACGCCGACGAAGACCAGCACCGGCAGCAGTTCGAGCGCGAGCCGCCCCAGCACGAACGGCAACCTGATCAGCGACTGCCAGGCCCGCGCCAGGCTGAGACGCCGCCGGTGCAACGCCGGCTCCACGGTGACGCCAGCGGCGGAGGACGGCGGATCGACCATTGCCAGCGTCTGCGCCGGGGCGCGCGCGGTTTGCGGCAACCGCGCTTCCAACAGCGCCACCGGCCGCTTGATCAGGCGGAACACCAGCCATTCGGCAGCGAAAGCGCAGCCGAACACCAGCGCCAGTTTCCATGCGATGTCGAAGATCTGCCCGTAAGCCGCGGGATCGTTGACGGTTCGCAGGAACCAATAATAGAACGCCGGAAAATGCGTCATCGAGCGCACCAGATAGGTGACTTCGCGCGATATATCGCCGACCTGTTCGGAGACCGTCAGCAGCAATTGCGCGCCAAGACTGTCAGCGGTGAGCGGGATGGCCGGCTTCGCTTCGGGCGCCGGCTCGGCGGCCTGCGGCGATGAAGACGCACCCGCAATCGCCCGCAGCGTGTCGATCATCTGCGCGCGCTTCTTGTCGTCCTGCAGCGTCTCCAGCGCCCGCTTCGCCTGATCAGGCGTCAGCGCGTTGGTGCTGTTGGCCGCCGGGGCAGCGGCGGCCGGCGCGGTGTTGGATTGGGCAAGCGCCGCGGGGCAGGCAAACAGCGCGCACACGAGCAGCAGCGAGGGCAGGAATTTGTGCGACATCGAGGCCCCTTTTAAATGCGCACGACGGCAAAACCGGAACCGGTTTGCCGCCGCGCCAGCGTCATGTCGGAGAGCCCCTTTTCGCCGCCATCATGTGTCGGAAGTTTGCCATGGAGACGACTTTCTCTTGGCAATTTGCTCTTGGCATTTGCTGTTGGCATTTCACGAATGCCACGTCACACAAATGTCGCAGCAATTAATCGCGCGACGTCGCCTGCCTGCGGATGGTGAAGAAAAAATACAGCAGGACCGGCAGGGACAGCGAGGTCCATGACAGGCCGTCCCACCAGCCGTCACCGACGAGGGCCGCAACAAGGCCCACGGTGGAGAGGATGCCTATCAGTATAGGCAGCGAAAAGATTTGCCGCAGCGTCCGATGGTTTCTCAAGCGATCACCTGGACAGCACGGGCGTATCCAGGGCGATGGCGCGATCGACGCTGACGCCGGCCTTGCGCCGGCGCAGCCAGAGATAGACCCCTGTCCCCAACACGATGATCGTCAGCACGTCGAGCAGCGCCCAGAGGATCTTCAGCGGCATGCCGCCGTAGTCGCCAAAATGCAGCGGCTGCGAAATGAACAGCGTGGTGACGTACCAGGGCATGTCGCGGCTGTCGGTCAGCTTGCCGGTTTCCGCATCGATCAAGGCCGGCTTGAGCAGGCGCGAAGTCACCGGCGTGTCGCCCTTCAGGAAGACGGCATAATGGCTCTTGCTGCTGAACAGCGTTCCGGGGAAGGCGACAAAGCTCGGCGTCATGCCCGGCACCGTGTCCGTCGCGACGGTCACGGCCGATTGCAGCGAGGTCAATTTGGTGGGCGGCGCGCGATCGCGATATTGCGAAGTCATCTCGGCGAGCTGGCCGTATTGCCACATCTTCAGGACGAGATCGGCCCAGGTGTTGATCACGCCGGTGAAGCCGACCACGAGCGTCCACATCACGAGCAGAATACCCGCCAGATTGTGGATGTCGAGCCAGCGCACGATGCGCGGGCGCTGGCTGCGGTAGGTGCCGAAGTCAAGTTTCCGCATCGACGGCGCGTAGACCACGATGCCGGAGATGATCGCGACACAGAACAGGATCCCCATCAGGCCAAGAAACAGCTTGCCCGGCAAACCCGCAAACATGTCGGTGTGCAGCTTCAGCATGATGTAGGTGAAGCGGCCGGTGACGTCGGGCGAATCGAGATAGGCGCCGGTATGCGAATCCATCCGGACGAAGCGGTTGTTGGTCGGATCCGATGTGAGAGACTCGCCAACGCTGACGAACATCGCGTTGGGATCGTCGCGGTCCCAGATCAGGAAATGCGGCACCGGCATATTCTTCGGTGCATTCGCCATCGCGTTGGCGAGCAGCTTGTCCAGATCGGCGAACGGTGTGCCGGGCGCGACCTCGGCCGGCTTCACCTCGCTGTGCAGCAGCTCGTCGATCTCATGATGAAAGATCAGCGGCAGGCCGGTGATGCACAGCATCAGCATGAAAATCGTGCAGATGAGGCTCGTCCATTTATGGACGGCGCCCCATCTGCGAAGGGATCTGGTCGCTGGCGTCAATTGACTCTTCCTCCGTCCCGATAGGGTGCCGGTGCCATTCACAGCCCCGGCATCCCGACGTCCGAGCTCAATACTTCGTAACAAGCGCTGGCGGCTTTGGGGTTTCCCCCCAGCGATAGGTCAGTGTCGCGAGGATGGTGCGGGGCTGACCCAGCGCACAGAAAGCAAGGCCGGTGAAGCAATTCGTCACGTGATAGGTGTTGCCGATGTTGATGGCGTTGACCCGCAGATGAAGACCGCGCCAATCACGGTTCAGATAGCTGAAGTCGTACGTCAGCGCCGCATCGAACAGCGTATAGCCGGGGACCCTGATCAGGTTGGCGTCGTCGCCGAACAAGCTCCCCGTGTATCGGACGCCCCCTCCCAAACCAAGGCCCGCGACCGGTCCCCCGGTAAACTTGTAGAGCCCCCACAGGAATGCACTATCGCGATTCACGCTCGCAACGTCCTTGCCGATGATGGCAGGATCTACGTGATCCTCCACGATCGGTATGAGATGGGAGCCGCCGGCAATGATGTCGAAATTGTCCGTAACGCTCGCACGGAAGTCGGCTTCCACCCCCTTGACGCGGATTGCGCCAACCTGGAACGGAACGAATGTCGGCGTGTTCACCACGACATTCTTCTGGGTCATGTCAAAGATCGCAGCCGTGAACAGCATACTGGTGCCGGGTGGGGCGAATTTGATGCCCGCCTCGATTCCCTCTCCCGTCGTGGGCTTGAAGGGTTGTCCCGTTGCCGAAGTAAGCGACAACCCTGCGACCGGCTCGAACGACGTGGAATAACTGATGTAGGGAGCCAGGCCGATATCGAACACGTAGTTGAGACCAACCCTTCCGGTGAACGCAGAATCATCCTGGGGGACATTCACGTTGGCGAGCCTGTTGGTTGTCTCGGCAGTCGCACGGTCATGACGTCCCGTCAGGACCAGATTCCAGCGATCCAGCTTGATCTGGTCCTGAATGTAGACGCCCATCTGGTCCTTGTTTGTCGACGTGTTGATGAACGGGATCAGCCCGGCCTTGGTCGGCAGCGGCGTCGCATTATAGACCGGGTTGTAGACATCGATCGGGAAGCCGGGGAAAGTCCCGCGGTAGTCCGTATCGACTCTGGTTGTCTGGTAGTCCAGGCCGGCCAATACCTTGTGACGCAGCCAGCCCGTGTTGAAATCCGCCTGCAGTTGGTTGTCGATCGCGAAATTCTTCGTGCTGCCGCCAACAAAATTCGCATCGCGCAAGGTGATGCGTTGGGCCGGATCGAAAGCACCCGCGCAGGCGGGATGGCCGCCCGCGACAGGGCAAAGCGTCCCGGCATTGCGCATCGAAAACATATCAATGTCGACCGACGCCACCCGCATGTTCTGGCGGAACTCGAGGCCCTCGTTGAAGCGATGCTTGAACTCGTAGCCGATCATGGCCTGGTCATACCCGATCCGGTCGAACGCCGGTTCGCCGGTGTACCTACTGACGGGAATTCGACCGTTGGGATTGGCGAGGAGCGTACCGTACGCCGGCAGGTACTGATGGACCTGGCCGTTGAGGCGGTCGCGCTGCGCGCTGGCCAGCACGGTGAGGCTGGTGTCGGTGGTCGGCTGCCACGTGAAGCTCGGCGCTATGAAATAGCGTTGCTCCTTGTTCATGTCGACGAACGTGTCGCTTTCGCGCGCCAGGCCGACGAAGCGATAGAGAAATTCGCGATTCTTGTCGATGGGACCGGAGACATCGAAGGCCCCCTGAATCCGATTGAAGCTGCCGGTTTGTGCCTCTACCTCGCCGCGCTGCTCAGTGGTCGGGCGCTTGCTCACCATGTTGAGAATGCCGCCGGGAGAGGCCTGGCCGTAAATGCCCGATGCGGGGCCCTTGAGAACCTCGATTCGTTCGAGCCCGTACGGCTCTGTCCTTGGCTGAGCGAACTGGATCGTCGTATCGTAAGGCAGGCGCAGGCCGTCAAGATAACGCGGCGCGACAAAGCCACGGATCTTGACCTCGGTGTCGAACACGGACGCCGCGCCGTACAAGCTGCCCTGCGTCCCCGACGTATACCGAATGGCCTGTGCGACGCTCTGCGCGCCCTGTTGCTCGATCTGCTGCCGAGGTACGACATTGATGGATTGCGGCGTTTCGAGAATCGGCGTGTCGGTCTTGGTTCCGGTTGCGCTCTGCCGCGCGACGATCCCGTTAACCGGGCCGTTGGCGCGTTCTCTTGCGGGACCGCCACCGGCGTTCTGTTCCACCACCTGCTGCCGGGTGGGTGCCGCGACCTGCCTGGTCGCGCGTTGCGACCTTGCGGCCCTTCTCGCCGGCTGGGTTGGACGTGCCGCCTGCGGCTTCGGGGCATCGACGGTGACGGGCGGCAAGGTCTGGCCGGACTGCGCGTGAACCTCCCCGAGCTGCATGCTCAACCCGAATACGGTTACGCAGAAGAACGCCTTCGACGCCGCGCCCCACGCCGACGGCTGTACAGAATCACGCATCAGTCTCACCCCGTTCACTAATCCCCATTCACGAGAGATCAGATTTGATTTTTGGATGCCTTTGCGTATGCGCAAAAAACCTTTGATCGTGCGTCGACACTCTCCAAGTTCAACGCAGGAACTCGCCGCCCCGGTCATCGGCGCAGCACGATGCCGCCAGCCGCCGCGCATGCGGCCCGGTTCCCCCTTGGGAATGCGGTGATGTCAGGACAGTCCGTCGCGCTGGCAGCTGCTCGGCACGTAGCCAAAATGCCGGCGGAACGCCGTGGAAAAATTCGCCGGATTGGCGTAGCCCACGGCATAGGCCGCCTCGGTGACCGACAATCCCTGATGCAGCAAGGCTTCGCGCGCCGATTTCAGCCGGCTGGTTCGAAGATATTCCGATGCGCTGACGCCATAGACCCGATGAAATTGCGCGGTGAACGAACGGCGGCTGACGCCGGCATGCCTTGCCAGTTCGGCAATCGTCCAGGGATGCCGCAGATCGGATTCGATCAGCTCCCTGACCGCCTGCAGGCGTAAACGCTTATGGTCGGATACGAGACTGACGCCCTCGTTGCCGCGCAGCGCCAGCATGGCCCGGGCCAACATCTCCGTCGCATGCGCCGACAGCAGCAGCTCGGCGGTCCGGCCGTCGGCCACCGGGGAAATCATCTCCATGGCGATCGCCTTGATCCGGGGCGACGCCTTCAGCGAAGCGACGAAGATGTTTTGGTCCCTGGTGTCGAACAGTCCGATGAATTCATCCATCAGTCCGAGCCGCTCCAGGGACGCGAGGGGAAAGGCGACGCCGGCCGCCTGCATGTGCGCGCCGCGCGGCGCATCGCCGTCCCACAGCGTCGGCTCCTTGAGCGCCATGACCACGATGGAAGCATCCGAATAGCTGATGCGGGTGGCGCCCTTGCGCGCCCGGCCGCTCCCTGCCCCCTTGAGTATCACGGAGACAAAAAGCCCTGCCTTGATGACGCCTTCAGTACGAATCCGGGTGCTCAGCACCATGTTGTTGCGTTGGAAAAGGCAGCCGGGGGTCTCCAGCCATTGCGTGCGGCTGGCAAAATCTTCCACGATCGACCTGTCATCGTCATCGGGATCGACGATGCGGAACTGCTCGAAAATGTGGTCGTAGATATGCGGCATCAACACGGTTCGAAAACGCTCATGCCGCCACTATGCAATCTGCGCAGATCGTCCTCAACGAGGATCGCCGCATCCAGTTTAGAAGGCTTTGAAAATAGAATCGTTTTAATCAGCTTGCGGTGGATGTGGGCGCAGCCGCGTGCACGCCGCACGCGGCAGCAAGCAGACCCTGACCGGTTCGAATTTCATTCGCCCTCGGCGAAGCCGGCCCGGACGACTTCCTCGCGCTTTCGCCGCAGATGGTTACGCAGGATATGGGCGAGCCCGCCGGCGTCGCGCCGCTGCAGCGCGTTCAGGATTCCTTCGTGCTCCTGGATGGCAAGCGTCCAATGCTCAGGCGACATCGGCGTGATGAACCGTGCCCGCCGTATCCTTGCGGCGATCGACTCATAAAAGCCGGCAAGCACCGCGTTATCGGCCGCGCGAACGATGGCCTCGTGGATCAACCGGTTGCAGCGATAGTACGACAGCAGGTCCTGCGCGCGATAATGTTCGACCATGCTGGCCTGCAGCTCGGCAATTTCGCGCAATTGCGCGTCGGAAATGCGCGGACATGCCAGCTCACCGGCTGCGGCCTCGAGCGCCTCGCAGACTTCGAACAGTTCCTTGACGTCCTTCCGGGTGAGCTTGGCGGCGCGCGAGCCGCGATTGGGCAACAGCACCACGAGCCCTTCGGCCGCAAGCACCTTGAGCGCCTCGCGCAGCGGGGTGCGCGATATCGCGAACGACGCACACAGTTCGCGCTCCGGAATGCGCGCGCCCGGCGGGATTTCGCCCTCCGTCAAGACGTGCCTGAGGCGGGAAACCACCTCGTCATGCATCATATCGAGGTTCTCCTCAGTGACTTCATGGAACCATTTTGAATGCAAAAATGATCTAGACAAAGCAAATTAGACCAGAATTCTGTTGCATTAGATAGTTTTTGCATTCAAAAATGCCCTCCACAGCCAAACTGAGGTTCCATCCTGAGGGGTCTGTCAAGAAAATGAATGAAAACGTCACCCCCGACACAGACCTGCTTTACGAGGTCCGCGACGGTATCGGCCGGATTACCTTCAACCGGCCGCAGGCGAGAAACTCGCTGACCTTCGGCATGTATGAGCGGCTGGCCGCGATCTGCGAAGCCGCCGCCGGCGACCGCAGCCTCAAGGTGCTGATCCTCAGCGGCGCGGGCGACAAGGCGTTCGCGGCCGGCACCGACATCAACCAGTTTCGCGCGTTCAAGACTCCGCAAGACGCCATCGGCTACGAAGCCCGGATCGACCGCGTGCTGACCACACTCGAACAATGCGCCGTGCCGACCATTGCGGCGATCAACGGCGCTTGCACCGGCGGCGGCGCCGCGATCGCCGCATGCTGCGATCTGCGCATCGGCACCAGGACCGCGAAATTCGGGTTTCCGATCGCGCGGACGCTCGGCAACTGCCTGTCGGCATCCAGTATCGGCCGGCTCTCGGGCCTGATCGGGGCGACGCGGCTCAAGGAGATCATTTTCACCGCGCGCCTGATCGAAGCCGAAGAGGCCGCCGGCATCGCCCTGCTGCATGAGGTCGTGGAGGATCTTTCCGCCCTCGAACGGCGGGCCGATGAACTGGCGCGGCTTGTCGCCGGTCATGCGCCCCTGACGCTGCGCGCCACCAAGCAGGCGCTGCTGCGCGCGCAGCCCAAGCCGGCCGAAGACGAGGACCTGATCCTGATGTGTTACCAAAGCCGGGATTTCCGCGAAGGCATGGATGCCTTCCTCAACAAGCGCCAGCCGCAATGGACCGGCGACTAAGCAACAACAACAAAAACAACAACAAAGATTGCGGGAGAAACAATGGGTCCGCTGAGTGGATTGAAGGTTGTCGATCTGACGCACGTCATGGCAGGCCCGACCTGCACGCTGATGCTCGCCGACATGGGCGCCGAGGTCATCAAGATCGAAAAGATTCCGGCGGGCGACGACACCCGCTACATGGTCCCTCCCAAAATCGGCGACGTGGCGGCCTCGTTCCTGATGATGAACCGCAACAAGAAGGGCATTGCGCTGGATCTGAAGACGCCGGGCGGCGCAAAGGTGCTGCGGCGCCTGCTCGGATCGGCGGATGTGCTGGTTGAGAATTTCGGCCCCGGGGTGATGGACAAGCTCGGTTTCGGTTACGCCGATATCAAGAAGGCGCACCCTGCCCTGATCTACTGTTCGCTATCAGGCTTTGGCCGCACCGGCCCGTACAAGCATCGCCGCGGCTTCGATCTGGTGGCGCAGGCGATGAGCGGCATCATGAGCTTCACTGGCGAGCGGTCCGACGGACCACCCGTCAAATGCGGCGCGCCGCTGTCCGACATCACGGCGGGAATTCTCGCAGCCATGGGCATTCTCGCCGCCTATGCGCACCGTCTCAAAACCGGCGAAGGACAATGGGTCGAAACCTCCCTGTTCGAGGCCGCCCTCGTCCAAACCTATTGGCAGGCGGCGATTGCGATGGCCACCGGCGTGGCGCCGAAGGCGATGGGTTCGGCCCATCCGCTCAATGCGCCCTACCAGGCGTTCGAAACATCAGACAAGTGGATCGTGGTCGGCGGCGCCAACCAGAAAAACTGGATGCGCACGCTCGAAGTGCTTGATGCAACCGAACTGGCGCGGGATCCGCGGTTTGCGACCGGCGCCGATCGAATGGGGCATTTGAAGGAACTGGAAGCCGTGCTGACGGCGCGCTTCAAAACCAAATCCGCCGAATATTGGCTGGCTGCGCTCGAGGAGGCCGGCGTCCCCTGCGGGCCCGTCAACGACATGCTGCAGGCTCTCGCCGACCCGCAGACGATCGCGCGTGAAATGGTGGCCGAGGTCGCCCATTCCACGCTCGGCCAAGTGAAGACGATCGGATTGCCGATCAAGTTCTCGCAGACGCCCGGCAAGGTGCGCTCGGGCGCGCCGCTCTACGGCGAGCATACCAATGCAATCCTCGGCGCTTACGGCTTTGACGCCGACGAGATTGCCGCGCTTCACAAGGAGGGCGCGATTGCCGCGCCGGAGTTTGCGAAGGATGAAGTGGGCTGACGCAAAAGCCCGGAAACGCCGATAACAAGAAAATAAAACCAAAATACATGGGAGGACGAGATGTCTCAGAAGCCGACATTCGCTGCGATCGCCTTTGGTCTCGCCATCGGGTTCACGGGAGCGGCAAATGCCGCGTGGCAACCGGCCAAGCCGATCGAATTCATTGCCACGGCGGGCCCGGGCGGCGGCACGGACAATTTCGCCCGCGCGGTCCAGAACATCGTCACCAAATATAAGCTGGTCGAGCAGCCGATCGTCGTCGTCAACAAGGCCGGCGGCAGCGGCGCCGAAGGGTATACCTACACCAAGGCCATGGCCGGCGATCCCTACAAGGTCGTGTTTGGCACATCGAACGCCTGGAACCAGCCGATGGTCTCCAAGGTCGCCTATAACTACACCGACCTGACGCCGATTGCCGCGATGGTGCAGGACGAATTCCTGCTCTGGGTGAAGCAGGATGCGCCCTACCAGAACGTGCAGGATTTTCTCAAAGCCGTTGCCGCCAAGCCGCCGGGCGATGTCAAGATGGGTGGCGCGCAATCAAAGGACACCGATGAAACCCTCACCCGCATGATCGACAAGGCGGCCAAGGTGAAATTCGTCTACATTCCCTTCAAGAGCGGCGCCGAAGCCGCGGTGCAACTGGCCGGCGGCCATATCGACGCCCACGTCAACAATCCCAGCGAAAGCATCGGACAGTGGAAGGGCAGCACGCAGCGTCCGCTATGCGCCTTCAGCCCGCAGCGCTTGCCCGACGGACCCAAGGTCACGGCAACGCAGAACTGGCACGATATCCCGACCTGCGTTGAATCCGGCCTGGCCATTCCGCAATTCCAGCAACCGCGCACGGTGTGGCTGCCGGGAAAGGTGACCGCCGATCAGACCGCCTTCTATGTCGATCTGATGAAGAAGGTGCAGGCCACGCCGGAATGGAAGGAATATATCGAGCGGACGTCGCAAACCGACACTTTCCTGATCGGTGATGCCTTCAACAAGTTCATCAAGGAAGACATCGAACGCACCCGCAAGGTTGCTGTCGATGAAGGCTGGCTGATCTCCAACTAGGGTTCGGGCGATGGTCTCTGGACGCAGTCTGGAAGCGGCGACGGCGCTCATTACCGGGGCGTTCGGCGCAGCCGTGATCGTCTCCAGCCTCGACAACGGGATCGGCTGGTCCGCCGCCGGCGTCGAGTCCGGCACCTTTCCATTGATCGTCGGCCTCGTCATCCTGGCCGGCAGTCTGTTCAATCTCGTGCAGGGATGGTTGCAAGCGCGGGCCGTCATTCTTGGGCCAAGCGAGTTCAGGCGATTGGCGATCCTGTTCGTCCCGGCGGCGGTCTTTGTCGGGGTCATTCCGCTGATCGGGATGTATCCGGCCGCCGCGCTCTATGTGTTCGGAGCGCTGGCCTGGCACAGGCGCGGCTCGCTGCTGGTTCCGGTCCTCGCCGCGATCGGCGCGGCGCTGGCGCTCTATCTGATGTTCGAGAAGACATTCCAGATCTCGCTGCCGCGCGGCGCGCTCGGCACCTGGTTCGGCTTCTAGGGGAGCGCTTCGTTGGAAAATCTCGAAGCCCTGATGCACGGCTTTGGCATCGCGCTGTCAGGCAATCATATTTTCCTGATGGTGATCGGCGTGCTGCTCGGCATTCTGGTCGGCGTACTGCCCGGCCTCGGCGCGCCCAACGGCGTTTCGCTGCTGCTGCCGCTCACCTTCGGAATGCAGCCGGTATCGGCCATCATCCTGCTCTCGTCGATGTATTGGGGTGCCTTGTTCGGCGGCTCGGTCACGTCGATCCTGTTCAACATTCCCGGCGAGCCATCCTCGGTCGCGACCACGTTCGACGGCTATCCGATGGCGCGCGACGGCAGGCCGACCACCGCGCTGGCGACGGCGTTCGGCTCGGCTGCCTTTGGCGCGCTCGTCGGTGTCGTTCTGATTACGCTTGCGGCATCGTGGGTGGCGCAAGTGGCGCTGGCCTTTGGGCCACCGGAATATTTCGCGGTCTACTTTCTCGCGTTTGCGAGTTTCATCGGCATGGGCGGCTCGCCGCCGATCAAGACGCTGGTGTCGCTCGCGATCGGCTTTGCCCTGGCGGCCGTCGGGATCGACACGGTCTCCGGCAGCGTGCGGCTCACCATGGGCATCGACGAGATGGTGAAGGGCGTCAGCTTCGTGGTCGCCGTCATGGGCCTGTTCGGGATCGGCGAGTTGATGATTGCCGTGGAAGAGGAATTTCACGTCAAGGCGATCTCCTCCAAGGTGGAGTGGCGTGAAGTCTTCCGTACGCTCGTGGGTCTTCCGAAACATGGCTGGGCGCTGCTGCGTAGCGCGGCGATCGGCTGCTGGATGGGTATCACGCCGGGAGGCCCGACCGCCGCATCGTTCATGAGCTACGGCATCGCCAAGCGCCTTTCGCCCCGGCGCGCGAATTTCGGCAAGGGCGAGCCGGAAGGCATCGTCGCTCCGGAAGCCGCGGACCATGCCGCCGGCACCAGCGCCCTGCTTCCGATGCTGTCGCTGGGCATCCCGGGATCGGCGACCGCGGCCGTCATGATGGGCGGCCTGATGATCTGGGGCCTCAATCCCGGACCGATGCTGTTCGTCGAGCAAAAGGACTTCGTCTGGGGACTGATCGCCTCGATGTATCTCGGCAACGTCGTCGCCGTGGTGCTGGTGCTGCTGACGGTGCCGATCTTCGCGGCGCTGATGCGCGTGCCGTTCTTCATCATTGCACCGGTGATCGTCATCATCTGCACCGTCGGAGCCTATTCGGTTTCCAATTCCTATCTCGACGTCATGTTGATGATGGGATTCGGCGTGCTGGGATATCTGTTCAAGAAGCTTCATTATCCGCTGGCGCCACTGGTGCTCGCGATCGTGATTGGCGACAAGGCGGAAGACGCATTTCGCCAATCCATGCTGATGTCTAAGGGCTCGCTCGGAATATTTTTTGCCAAGCCGCTGGTGACAACGCTGATCCTGCTTGGCGCGGCGCTGCTGCTGATGCCGACAATCTGGCGGACGATCGGCCGGATGATGCCGCGGTCAGAAGTGAAGCCATGATCGTCGTAGAGAACAATTTGACCGCAGAACGGGGATTCCAATGAGACCGATCATAGCGCTTGCGATGGGTGATCCCGCCGGCATCAGCCCGGAACTGACGGCAAAACTCCTCGCCCTCGATGAGGTCGCGGCCCGGGCCCGGATCGTCGTCATCGGCGACCGCCGCGTCCTCGATGACGGCGCACGCGTTGCCGCGGTAAAGCTTGACCTGATATCCGCGTCGCCCGACGCCGATCTGTCGAAGGAAGAGCGGGTCCCGGTTTTCATCGATCTCGGCCATCTCGATCCGGCATCGGTCGCGCGAAGCACCGCGACAGCCGAAGGCGGCCGGTTTGCGCTGACGAATTATCGTCAGGCGCTGACGATGGCACGCGACGGCCGGGCCGACGCCGTTTGCTTTACGCCATTCAACAAGAACGCCATGCGACTTGCACATCCCGTCTATGACGACGAGATCAGCTTTTCGGCCGACGTGGTCGGGCTCGACGGCCCGGCAAGCGAATTCAACGTGCTGGATGGGCTTTGGAATGCCCGCGTCACATCGCATATCCCGCTTGCGGAGGTCGCTTCGCACATCACCAGGGAACGCGTCCTGCGTGCACTGCGGCTAACCGATGCATCGATGCGGACCGCCGGATTCAAGCGTCCGCGCATCGCGGTCGCCGGCCTCAACCCCCATGCCGGCGATGGCGGGAATTTCGGGCGGGAAGAGATCGACGCGATCGGCCCCGCGGTAGATGAGGCCCGCGCTGACGGGATCGCGACCGAAGGCCCGTTTCCCGCAGATACCGTGTTCCTCCGCGCCAAAGCCGGCGCATTCGATGCGGTGCTGACGATGTATCATGACCAGGGCCAGATCGCGATGAAGCTGATGGGCTTCGATCGTGGCGTGACGCTGCTGGGCGGCTTTCCGTTTCCGATCTGTACGCCGGCCCACGGAACGGCCTACGACATCGCCGGGAAGGGAATCGCGGGAATCGGAGCCGCCCATGCGGCGATCCTGCTTGCGGTGGAAATGGCGAAGAGAAAGTTGCAGGCTTGAATCGGTGTTGGGCAACCAACTCGTGCGGGAGAGCCCTCTCTGAAACCAAGATCGCTCGTTCGATTTCTCTCCGTGAGGTGCGCGAATCGCGGGAACAGCCGCGGCCGCCGATGTGCGCGTGAGGATCTCGACTGGCATCCATAGCGTCTATTCCGAGCTCGCTCCGGCTTTCGGGCCTGCCAGCGGCTAGCGTCTGGAACGCTCCTGCCGTATTCGGTTTGACGAATAACCACGGCGACAAATTTGATCGCGACCAAAATATTTGATGACAGTTTTATGACAGCGCCGCTCGCGCAAGCGCAGAACGCAACGCGCTCAGCATCACCCCGCAAGACTCCTGCCGCACGCATATTTTTGTCGTGATTCGCTGCAATTTATGACAGAAGTAAAACAATCAGATGTCAGTTCGATTAATGCGGAGCGGTAAATGAGCTTGGAATGGCGTGCGCAACCAGCCTCCCTGGCCTGGTCTAACCCGGTGATCCGGTGGTGGGGCATGCTGACGCTGGTCAGCGGCGCCAATATCGCGGTTTGGTTCGTGCTGTACCGCCAGCTCCACGGACAGCCGATTGGAAGTCCAGCCAGCGCGTCCGGCGTGGAGTTGATGCTCGCGCTCAGCGCGGCCTATGTGTTCGGCTGCGCCTTCCGCTCGATCCTGCCGCGCGCCGACGTGCAGCGGATCTGCCTGTTCGACACCTGGCTGTCGAGCGTGTTCGTCGGCCGCTCGGTCGCGACCGTGGCCGAGATCGCCTTCGCGGCGCAATGGGCGATCATTCTGCATCAGCTCGGCACCATGACTGGCGCCGACACCACCGTGAACGCCGCCTGGGTGATCGTGCCGCTGATCGTGATCGCGGAGTGCTACTCATGGCACGCGGTGCTGACCACCAAATATCTGAACAACGCCATCGAGAATTCGATCTGGGCCGTCGTCTTCTTCATCATCGGCGTCGGCCTCTGCCGCCTGCTGCCGGAGTTCGACGGCGCGGTGCGCGCGATCCTGGTCGTCACCACCGTCGGGATCGCATTCTATCTGGCGTTCCTGATGACCGTCGACGTCCCGATGTATCTGAACCGGTGGCGGGCCGATGTCGCCGACGGCAATCCGCTGCTGCATCCGCTCGAGGGTCTGCGCGACGTGCGCACGCGCTGGATCGTGACGCACGACATTGCCGAGTGGAAGGAAGAGATTGCCTGGATGTCGCTGTATTTCAGCCTGGCGGTCTGGTCGAGCCTGGCGCTGTGCGTGTTCTATTCGCTCGAGGATCATCTGCCGCGCTATCGCACCCCGGCCCCGGTCGCGAGCTTGCCGTCGACCGCGAGCATTTCGTCGCAGGCGCCGGCGGTCATTGCCGGGCTTGATCCCGTCATGGTGCACCACCGCAATTAGTCGCGGACGCCGCTTTTCCCAACGAACTTGCGTGGCTGCAGTCCGGATAGCCGGTCTCCTGGCGAACCGGTCGCTTGGTCAGCCGGGTCAAGCCGGACTTTTGGTCAAGACGGTTTTGGCGAAGCGTGGCCCAGTTCCTGCTTTGACAGTCTGGTACTAACCTGATCCATTTCCTTGGTGGTCCAATCATTTGGTCCACCCCCCTGCGGCGGCAGGGGCGCCAGGGGGGCGCAAGTCAGGCATTCAGCACCAGCCGAGGAGTCAATCCGATGCAAGAACGGGAACTTCGAGATCTCATTGCAGACGTCAAGACCGGACGCTTGTCGCGGCGGTCCTTTGTCCAGCAGATGATCGCCGTCGGCCTGACCGCGCCGATGGCCGGCATGATGCTGGCCCAATCCGGGGTGGCGATGGCCCAGACCACGTTCCCCTACAAGCCGACCAAGGCCGGCGGCGGCGGTTTGCTGAAGCTGCTCTATTGGCAAGCGGTGACCCTGCTTAACCCGCATTTCGCCATAGGGACCAAGGACCAGGAAGGCTCCCGAATCTTTTACGAGCCGCTGGCCGGATGGGACGCCGAAGGCAATCTGGTTCCGGCGCTCGCCGCCGAGATTCCGAGCAAGGAAAACGACGGGCTCGCCGAAGACGGCCGCTCGGTGGTGTGGAAGTTGAAGCGCGGCGTCAAATGGCATGACGGAAAGCCGTTCACGGCTGATGACGTGGTCTTCACCTGGGAGTACGCGCGAAACCCGGAGACCGCCGCGGTCTCGATCGCGAGCTACAAGGACGTCCAGGTCGAAAAGATCGACGATTTCACCGTTCGCGTCGTGTTCGCCAAGCCGACGCCGTATTGGGCCGATGCCTTTGTCGGTAACTACGGCCCGATCCTGCCAAAACACGTGTTTGCCGATTATATCGGCGCCAAGTCACGCGACGCGCCGGCCAATCTGAAACCGGTGGGCACCGGCGCTTACATGTTCGTCGATTTCAAGCCGGGCGATGTGGTGGTGGCCAAGCGCAATCCCGACTACCACGTCGCCAATCGACCGCAGTTCGATACGCTGGAAGTCAAGGGCGGCGGCGATGCCGTGTCGGCCGCGCGCGCGGTGCTGCAGACCGGCGAATATGATTACGCCTGGAACATGCAGGTGGAAGACGAAATCCTGCTCAGGCTGGAGGCGGCGGGCAAAGGCAAAGTGACCATTACGCCGAGCGGCAACGTCGAGTTCATCATGCTCAACGCGACCGATCCATGGACCGAGGTGGACGGCGAGCGCGCCAGCGTCAAGACCAAACATCCGCTGTTCAGCGACCCGGCGGTGCGCCAGGCCATCGGCCTCCTGATCGATCGCACCTCGATCGAGAAGTTCATCTACGGCCGGACCGCTACCGCTACCGCGAACTTCCTCAACAATCCGGAACGCTTCCGGTCGAAAAACACCAAGTTCGAATTCAACATCGAGAAAGCCAACGCGATCCTGGAGGCCGCCGGCTGGAAGAAGGGCGCCGACGGCATTCGCGCCAAGGACGGCAAGGCGTTGAAGTTCGTGTACCAGACCTCGATCAACGCGCCCCGGCAGAAGACGCAGGCCATTGTCAAGCAGGCGTGCCAGAAGGCCGGCATCGACGTCGAGCTGAAGTCGGTGGTCGGATCGGTGTTCTTCTCCTCCGACACCGCCAACCCCGACACCTACCCGCATTTCTATTGCGACGCGCAGATGTACAACACCACCATGCCGCAACCCGACCCGCAGCTGTTCATGAACCAGTATGTGTCATGGCAGATTGCGAACAAGGAGAACAAGTGGCAGGGGCGCAACATCTCGCGCTGGCAAAACAAGGAGTACGACGAGCTTTACAAGCAGGCCGAGCAGGAGCTCGACGCCGTGAAGCGGGCGGCGATGTACATCAAGCTCAACGACATGGTGGTCGGCGACAATTACATCCAGCCGGTCGCCGCCCGGTCGAGGGTCTCGGCGGTAAAAGGCGGCGTGACTGCGCATTTCAGCGGCTGGGACAACGACCTGTGGCAACTTGCAAACTGGTACCGGGAAGCGTGAGATCAGACGTGAGATTCGTGATGCGCAAAAACTGAACGGGCGGCAGCAGGACGAACGATGGGAAAGTACATTCTCAGACGCCTGACTATCGCCCTTCCCAGCCTGCTCGGCATCAGCCTCATTCTGTTTGTGCTGCTCGCGCTGGCGCCGGGAGATCCGTTCGGCGAACTGGCTACCAACAGCAATATTCCGCCCGAGGTGGCAGCGGCGTTGCGGGTGAAATTCGGGATCGACGATCCCATTATGATTCGCTACCTGCGCTGGCTCGCGGCGATGCTGCAGGGCGACTGGGGCTTTTCGTTCGCCAGCCGCATCGACGTCGACCAACTGATCCTGCAACGCGTGCCGACCACATTGTTTGTGGTCGGCTCGTCGCAGATCCTGGCGTTGGCGGTGGCGCTGCCGGTCGGCGTCTATGCGGCGATGCGGCCCTATTCGATCTTCGACCAGATCGCCAACACCTTTGCGTTCGTCGGCTTCTCGCTGCCGACGTTCTTCACGGGCTTGCTGCTGATCCTGGTCTTCAGCGTCAATCTCGGCTGGCTGCCGTTCGTGTATCGCGCCGACATACCAGGCAGCGGCTGGCAATGGGCCTGGGAATATTTCAAGCAGGCCATCATGCCGATCGCGGTGCTCGGCCTGTTTCAAGCCGCCTCCTATACCCGTTACGTGCGCTCGGCGGTGCTCGACGTCATCCGGCTCGACTATGTCACGACGGCACGCTCGAAGGGCCTCAATGAAGGCAAGGTCGTCATCAAGCACGTGGTGCGCAACGCCTTGATTCCCGTGGTGACGCTGGTCGCGCTGCAAATGCCGGCCGTGTTCGGCGGCGCCATCGTCACCGAACAGATCTTCCGCATCCCCGGCATTGGTTCACTGCTGATCAGCGCCATCCTCGCCAACGACACGCCGGTCATCATGGCGGTGACCTTCGTGTTCGCCTGTCTCGTCGTCGTCTTCAACCTTTTGGCCGATATCATCTATGGCTGGCTCGACCCACGCATCTCCTATCGCTGACGTCGTCGTTCCGCTTGAGGGACGCCCGCGCCACATCTCGCCCGGCTTTGACGCCTGGCGAAAATTTCGCCGCCATCGCATGGCGGTCGCGAGCATCGCGATTTTGACGTTGCTGACCGCGGCTGTCCTGTTCGGGCCGCTGATCTGGCGGATGCCGATCAACGAAATCGATTTCACGGCGCGGCTGAGTCCGCCGTCGTGGGAGCACCCGTTCGGCACCGACGATCTCGGCCAGGACCTGCTGGCGCGCATGCTGTACGGCGGACGCATTTCGCTGGCGGTAGGGTTCGCGGCGATGGCGGTCGCCATCATCGTCGGCGTCCTGATCGGGGCGATCTCGGGCATCTCCCGCGGCAGCGTCGACGCCGCACTGATGTGGATCACCGATCTGTTCCTGGCGTTGCCGCAGCTGCCGCTGCTGCTATTGGTGATCTATCTGTTCCGGGATTTCCTCAAGAACTGGGTCGGCGCCGAAGGCGGCGTCTTCATCCTGATCGTGCTGGTGATCGGCGCGTTTCGCTGGATGCCGGTGGCGCGTTTGGTGCGCGCGCAGTTCTTGTCCTTGCGCGAAAAGGAATTCGTCGAGGCGGCGCGCGCGCTCGGCGCCACCACGCCGCGGCTGGTGATCAGGCATATCCTGCCGAATTCGCTCGGACCGGTCATCGTGGCCGGCACCATCGACGTCGCGGCGGCCATCATCGCGGAATCGACGCTGTCGTTTCTCGGCCTCGGCTTTCCGCCTGACATCCCGACCTGGGGACGGCTATTGTTCGACGCCAAGGATTATCTCGACATCGCGCCGCACTGGGCGCTGTTCGCGGGCGCCGCGATTTTCCTGACCGTGCTCACCATCAATTTCATCGGCGACGGATTGCGCGACGCGCTCGACCCCCGGAGAGTCATGTGATGTTGCGTCCGGAGGATACCGCGAACGTGCCTGCAGCACGGACCGGCGAAGCGCCCTTGCTCGACATCCGGGGCTTGAAGACACATTTTTCGACGGATGACGGCATCGTGCAGGCGGTCGACGGCGTCGACATCGCCGTCCGGCGCGGGGAAACCGTCTGCGTGGTCGGCGAGTCCGGGTGCGGCAAGACGGTCACGGCGCTTTCCGTGCTCAAGCTGATCGCAATGCCGCCTGGACGGATCGCCGGCGGGCAGATTCTGTGGCAGGGCCGCGACCTGGTGCCGATGGCGGCGGACGAGCTGAACCAGATTCGCGCCAAGGAAATCGCCATCGTGTTCCAGGAGCCGATGACCTCGCTCAATCCGGTCTACACCATCGGCGACCAGATCGGCGAAGTGATCGCCCTGCATGAGGGCTTAGGGCGCCGCGCCGTGCTGGAGCGGACCATCGACATGCTGGCGCTGGTCCAGATCCCGAACCCGGCGCGCCGCGTCAATGACTACCCGCACCAGTTCTCCGGCGGCATGCGGCAGCGCGTGATGATCGCGATGGCGCTGTCGTGCGGTCCGAAGCTGCTGATCGCGGACGAGCCGACCACGGCGCTCGATGTCACGATCCAGGCGCAGATCCTCGATCTGCTGCAGGACATGAAATCGCGCCTCGGCATGTCGATCATGCTGATCACTCACGCCATGGGCGTCGTCGCCGAAGTCGCCCAGCGCGTGGTGGTGATGTATGCGGGCAAAGTGGTGGAGGAAGCCGCGGTCGAACAGCTGTTTGCCAACCCCCGCCATCCCTATACGCAGGGCCTGATCCGTTCGATCCCGCGCGTCGACCGGGGCGGCGGCCGCAAGGCCCGGCTGCAGACCATCGCCGGCACGGTGCCTAAACTGATCAACCCGCCCGGGGGCTGCCGCTTCGCGCCGCGCTGCGGTTTTGCGACCGATGAATGCGTGCGCGCGCAGCCTGCCTTGCGCGAGCTCGAACCCGGCCACAAGGTGGCCTGCATCCACGCCGAAGCGACGGTGGTTCAATGAGCGAGCCGCTGCTCAAAGTCGCAAAGCTGACCAAGGAGTTTCCGCTCAAGGGCGGGTTGTTCGGCGGTCACACCGCCAGCGTTCATGCCGTCGACGGCGTCGATTTTCACGTCGATCGCGGCGAGACGCTGGGCCTGGTCGGCGAATCCGGCTGCGGCAAGTCGACCACCGGCCGCTGCGTGCTTCGCCTGATCGAGCCGAGTTCGGGCGAAATCCATTTCGACGGCAAGGATGTCCGGTCGCTCAAGGCCGACGACCTTCGGATCCTGCGCCGCGACATTCAGATCATCTTTCAGGACCCCTATGCGTCGCTCAATCCGCGCATGAATGTGGGCGCGATCGTCGGCGAAGCGCTGATCATCCACCAGTTGACCAAAACCAAACAGCAGTTCGAAGAGCGTGTGGTGGATTTGCTGGAAACCGTCGGTCTGCGCGCGGACCATATGGGCCGCTATCCGAACGAATTCTCCGGCGGCCAGCGCCAGCGCATCGGCATCGCGCGGGCGCTCGCGGTCGAGCCCAAGCTGATCATCTGCGACGAGCCGGTGTCGGCGCTGGACGTTTCGATCCAGGCCCAGGTCATCAACCTGCTGGAAGATTTGCAGGAGAAGTTCGGGCTCGCCTATCTCTTCATCGCCCATGATCTCGCGGTCGTCGAGCATATCTCCAAGCGCATCGCGGTGATGTATCTCGGGCGTATCGTCGAGATGGCGTCGGCCCACGAGCTGTATGCCTCGCCGCGACATCCCTACACCGAAGCGCTGCTGTCGGCGGTGCCGATACCGGATCCGAAAGTGAAGCGGCAGCGCGTCCGGCTGTCGGGCGAAGTGCCGAACCCGATTTCTCCGCCGACCGGCTGTCACTTTCACACAAGGTGCCCGATCGCGCAGTTTCCGCTATGCAAGAGCGAGGCTCCGCCGCTCAAGCAAAGCGCCGACGGCCACTGGGTCGCCTGCCACTTCCGCTGACAAGGGCGCGAAGGATCAGGCGCCTCTTGTGATCAGACAGGTTTTGGCCGATGTCTATAGCATATGCCTTGGAGATGAGCCCATGCCTGAGCAGAGGCGCGTCAGACTGTTTCGCAATGGCCGCAGCCAGGCGGTCCGCATTCCTGTGGAGTTCGAATTGCCAGGCGACGAAGCTATCATGCATCGCGACGGCAACCGCTTGGTGATCGGGCCAGTGCGCAAACGCGGACTGATCGCCTTGCTCAAGGCGATGAAGCCGCTTGACGGGGCGTTGCCTGAAATCGGCGATGTATCCGTGGCCTGAACATGGAAAATTGGCTTGCTTGAGACGGCAGACCCATGCCCACTGATTTTCAGGAATTACTTCTCGCATACGAATACGTAAGCAGCGGGGCCGGCCTGCATCAGGCCTTCCTGTGCAGACGGACGGGCAAGATCCTCTGGCATTCCGATTTTTCCGATCACGATGAATTCAACGACGAGTTACCCGACGACATCGAGGACGACGAGAAATACATCGCAATCCCCGACAAACGGGAGCTCGATCTCGGCAAACCCATGGCGCTGAATTTTGCGCGTGAATTTCTGTCTGATGACTTCGACGAGGTCAGATATATGTTCAGCAGGCGTGGTGCCTACAAGAAATTTCGGGCGCTGCTGATCCGCAGGAATGTGCTTGAGCGCTGGTATGATTTCGAATCGAAAGCCACTGCGCGCGCGTTGCGCGAATGGTGCGAGATCAACTCCATTGAAATCACCGGCTGACGCCGCGCAACGCAGTGCATCACCCTTTTCGGGCGGCGGCGGCGCAAAGCGCTCGCTCATTCCTGTTTCCAGAAGCGCTCGTTTGGCATTATCCCGGCTGGATCAGCAGAAAATTCGGGTCTGATGCGGTTGAGATAATACATATTCACCAAACCCTGGTGCTTCACTTCGACGGCACCACGGGCGTCGGTCTCGAAGCGCGTCTTGATGTGCTGCCAGGTCGATTCGGCGATGCTGATGCGACCGGGAACACCGGCGGCTTCGACGCGCTGGGTAATATTCACGGTATTCCCCCAGATATCGTAGGTAAATTTGTGTTTCCCGACGACGCCGGCGATGACTGGCCCGGTATTGATTCCAATTCTCACCTGCCACGCCGGCAGGTGCAGCTTCTCGCGTTGCCGATTGATCCTGGCCAAATGATCGATGACCTGCAGCGCCGCCAACGCGGCATCGATGGCGTGCGAGCGATTGGGCTCCGGCACGCCGCCAACCGCGAGATAGGCGTCTCCGATCGTCTTGAGTTTTTCGAGGCGATGCTTGGCCATGATGTCGTCGAACACGGTGAAGTGCTGGTCGAGCTGGTCAATGACGCTCGCCGGCTCCATGGTTTCGACCAGCCGGGTGAAGCCGGTAAAATCGATCAGGATCACCGTCGCAGAGTCGAAGAAGCGCGGCTGAACGCGGTCATTTGCCTTGAGCTCGGCTGCGATCGATGACGGCAGGATGTTCAGCAGCAGCTTGTCCGATTCGGCCTTGCCGACAATTGCGTGGTCGCGCGCACGCTCCAACTCACGCAGCATCTCGTTGCGCACGAGCAATTGCCGGCGCAATTCGAGGTGAACCATGGTCTGCCGTGCCAATCGTCTGAGCGCCTCCTGCTGCTCGAAGGTCATTTCTCGCGGCTCGAAGTCGATCACGCACAAGGTGCCCAGGGCATGACCATCCTGCGTGATGAGAGGAACGCCGCAGTAGAAGCGAATGTGCATATCGCCCGTCACAAGCGGGCTGGTATTGAACCTTTGATCCTTTATCAGGTCGGGAACGTAGAGGATGTCGTTGTTGCAGATCGTGGCCGTGCAAATCGAAATTTCGCGCGGGCATTCCGAAAGCTCTGCGGGAAGTGGGCCGTATTTCGCCTTGATCCATTGCCGCGATGCGTCGACGAAGCTGACCAGGGCGGCGGGGCTGCCGCAGATCTGCGCCGCCAGTTCGGTGATTTCGTCGAATCCAGGTTCTGGAAGCGTGTCGAGGATCGCGTAATTCGCTAGCGCGACAAGGCGTCCGGGCTCGTTGGCTGGAAGCATTTGGTTCATGACAAGCCCTTCGCGTTAGCAGGGTCATCAAGTCTGGTCGCGATACACGGGCCGTTACATAGCCGCATCTTTCCGTCGTGAGAGACGAACACGGCTAGGCGTCAGAAAGTTCCTGGAGCCATGCTGTCGGCTCAAATTAGCACAGTGGGGGCTGAAAGACGAGCGATGGGAAGAGTACAGTGGGAACGCGTGGCCGACATCGCCGGCAGAATGGCCCGGCAAATAGGCCGGGAATCGAAAAACTTACGCCGGCAGGGGTTTTGGCACAGGCGCGCCATTGAGCAGCTTGCCGATCTCCGGCTTGCATGCCCCGCAATTGGTGCCGGCTTTTAATCGTTGACCAATGGCTTCGACATTTAGCGCGCCTTTGTTGATCTCGGCCGAGATTTGCCGTTGCCCGATGCCGAAGCACGAACAGACGATCGGCCCGATATCTTCGCCGGCTTCCAGCGGCTGCCCTGTGAGCAGCGACATCCGCGCCTTTGGCGAGAGCGTGTTTTCCGCGAACAAATTGGTCAGCCATGAACGCGACACCAGTCTGTGGTCCGAGGCGATGAAGATGCATCCCTCCAACCGCCCGTCGCGAATGCTCGCATAGCGATACCGGCCGATGCTCGGATCGCGATAGGCGAGCCATTCGATGTCCGCCTGCTCGGCGCGGAGCTGCGCGCGCGCCCAATCGCGCCAGCTCGCCGGCCGTTCCTCGATCGCCAGCTCCATGCGCCAGCACATGCCCGCCCGTCCGGAAACCCAGTAGCCCTGCTCCGGGCGCTCGATCTCGTAACGGCTGAGAATAAAGGCATGCCATTTCGGCAGATAGGGCTCGGCCTTCACGGGCGTATGCTTGGATTCCGGCTGTCCGGATATCGGGTCGGTCGCGGGATTGACCAGCGCGTTGATCAGGCCGTCGCCGGCATACTCGCCATTCCAATGCATCGGCACGAACACGCAGCCGCGCCGCTGTTCGGTGGTGACGGTCACGCGCGCCACCATCTGGCCCCAGGGACTGGTCAGCCGGGCGAGCGCGCCATCTTCGATACCGGCCTTGCGCGCATCCTCGGGGTGGAATTCCGCACAGGGTTCGAACATGTGCATCATCAGTCGCGGCGCTTTCCCGGTCCGCGTCATCGTATGCCACTGATCGCGAATCCGGCCTGTGTTGAGGACCAGAGGATGCTCGCGGCTGGTCGGGTTCTTGGGCGGTCGCGGCACGACCGGAACAAAGCGCGCCTTGCGATCGGGGGTGAAGAAGCTTCCGGACTCGAACAGCCGCGCCGTGCCGGTCGGATAATCCCGCGTCACCGGCCATTGTACCGGGGCGAGCGTTTCGTAAGCGCGATCATCGAGCGTGCTCAAGGCGGAGAGATCGAAGTCCCGCGCGCCATTATTCTCAAAGCCCGACAGGCTGGCATGCTCCCGAAAGATCTCGGCGACGCTCATATAGTCGAAGCCCGAAAATCCCATGCGGCTGGCGACATCGCAGATGATCCGCCAATCCGGACGCGCGGCGCCGGGCGCCGGCATGAACGGCCGTTGCCGGGAGATGCGGCGCTCGGAATTGGTGACCGTGCCGTCCTTTTCGCCCCATGCCGTCGCAGGCAGCAGCACATCGCCGTGACGCGTGGTGTCGGTATGCCGCACGCAATCCGACACCACGACGAGATCGCAGGCATCCAGCGCGGCGCGAGCGCGAGTTGCATCCGGCAGGCTGACCAGCGGATTGGTGGACATGATCCAGACCGCCTTGATGCGGCCGGCGGCCATCGCGTCGAACATCTCGACCGCCTTGAGCCCGGTCTTGTCGGCGATGACGGGCGAGCGCCAGAACCGCTGCACGAGTTCGCGATGGCGGGGGTTCTCGATCTCCATATGGGCGGCGAGCTGATTGGCGAGGCCACCGACTTCGCGTCCGCCCATCGCATTGGGCTGGCCGGTCAGCGAGAACGGCCCCATGCCGGGTTTTCCGATCCGCCCGGTCAGCAAATGGCAGTTGATGATCGCATTGACCTTGTCGACGCCGCTGCTCGACTGGTTGATGCCCTGCGAGTAGAGCGTGACGACACGCTCGGTCTTGGCGAACCAGCTGAAAAACTGCTCGACTGCACCGCCCGTCAGCCCGCAGACATCGGCCGTGTGCGCCACGGTCTGGCCGGCGACTTGCGCCAGCGCCGCCTCGGCGCCGGTGGTGAAATCGCCGACGAACGCGCCATCGGCCGCCTTGTTCTTCGCAAGATAGGCCAGCAATCCGTTGAACAAAACGGAGTCGCTGCCCGAACGAACCGGCAGATGCAGATCGGCGCCCTCGCAGGTCGCCGTCCGGCGCGGGTCGATGACGACGATGCGGCAAGCGGGATTTTTCGCCTTCGCCGCCAGCATGCGCTGGTGCAGGATGGGATGACACCAGGCCGCATTGGATCCGACCAGGACCAGCAGGTCGGCCAGTTCCAGGTCTTCGTAACACCCCGGAACGGTGTCGCTGCCGAAGGCGCGCTTGTGACCGACCACGCTGGAGGCCATGCACAGCCGCGAATTGGTATCTATATTGGCGGTGCCGACAAAGCCCTTCGCGAGCTTGTTGACGACGTAGTAGTCCTCGGTGAGCAGCTGGCCCGAGACGTAGAACGCCACCGCGTCAGGCCCGTGCTCCCGGATTGCCTTGCTGAATCCATCGGCGACATGGCCGAGCGCGGCATCCCAGGTCGCAGCGCGGCCGTCGACCATCGGCTCGAGCAGGCGTCCTTCCAGACCGATGGTTTCAGCCAGCGCCGATCCCTTCGCGCACAGCCGCCCGAAGTTTGCCGGATGCACCGGATCACCCCGGACCGTGACCGCCCCGGCCTGGTCCCTGTCGGCCACGACGCCGCAGCCGACACCGCAATAGGGACATGTCGTCTTGACTGGCACGCGTCGTTACCCTCAATCAGCGGAAGCGGTGACTACCTCACGAACGGACAGCCACACGGTGCCGTTCTCCACCTTGGCCGGATACGAGTGCGCGCATCCCTCGTCAGGAGCGACCGCCTCGCCGTTCGCAAGCTCGATGACAAAATTGTGCAGCGGACAGGTGACGCGCTTGTTGTGCACGATGCCTTGCGACAACGGTCCGCCCTTGTGCGGGCAGCGGTCGTCGAGCGCGAATACCTCGTCGTCTTCGGTCCGGAATACCGCGATGTTTCCCGACGCCGTGCGCACCACGCGGGCGCCGAGGCGCGGAATCTGGTCCAGAGCTCCGATTTCAATCCACCGTGTCATGCGAGCTCCGGTCATGCGAGTTCCAGCTCCGCCATCGGCGCAAACTCGTTGCGATCGACACCGCGTTGGGCGCGTTCCGCCCATGGATCGCTTTGCGAGAACTGCTGCGAATACACGAAGCGGTCGTACAGCGCTTTGCGGTTGGTGAGGTCATCGACCACCTGCTTGCGGATGGCATCGAGACCGACACGATCGCACCACTTGTAAATCCGCTCCAGATACCAGCCCTGCTCGCGATAGAGCTGCGTCAGTGCCGCGATCAACTCCAGCGTCTCCTCCTCGGTCGCCACCTTGGCGAGGAATTCGGTTCCCTTGATGTGAAGGCCGGCAGCGCCCGCGAAATGGATCTCGTATCCGGAATCGACGCAAATCACGCCGACATCCTTGCAAGTCGATTCGGCGCAGTTGCGCGGACAACCCGATACCGCCATCTTCACCTTGGCCGGGGCCCACGACCCCCACATGAATCTTTCGATCTTGATGCCGAGCCCGGTCGAGTCCTGGGTGCCGAAGCGGCACCATTCCGAGCCGACGCAGGTCTTCACCGTGCGCAGCCCCTTGGCATAGGCATGCCCTGACACCATGCCAGCGTCGTTGAGGTCGGCCCATACCGCGGGCAGATCCTCCTTCTTGACGCCGAGCAGATCGATGCGCTGGCCGCCGGTGACCTTGACGGTCGGAATCTTGAACTTGTCGGCGACGTCGGCAATGGCCCGTAATTCATCCGGCGTGGTGACGCCGCCCCACATCCGTGGCACCACCGAATAGGTGCCGTCCTTCTGGATGTTGGCATGGACGCGTTCGTTGATGTAGCGTGACTGCTGGTCGTCGCGATATTCGCCGGGCCAGGTGGCGAGCAAGTAATAGTTCAGCGCCGGCCGGCAGGAATGGCAGCCGTTGGCGGTCTTCCAATCCATGAACTTCATGACGTCGGGAATGGTCTTCAGCTGCTGCTCGACGATGACGCGGCGCGCGTCGTCATGGCTGTGATCGGTGCACTTGCACATCGGCTTGACCTTCGGCGCCGTCGAGTAGTCGCCACCGAGCGTGAACGCAAGCACTTGCTCGACGAGGCCGGTACATGAGCCGCACGATGACGACGCCTTGGTGTGGGCGCGCACGTCATCGATCGTGAACAGCTTCTTTTCGGAGATCGCCTTTACGATGGTGCCCTTGCAGACGCCGTTGCAGCCGCAGATCTCCGCCTCGTCGCCCATGGCGGCGACCGAATTCTGGCCGGCGTGACCGCCGTCGCCGAGATTGGCCGCGCCGAATACCAGGCGCTCGCGCATCTGCGAGATGTCGGTGCCGTCGCGCAGGTGCTGGAAATACCAGGGCCCGTCGACCGTATCGCCGTAAAGCACGGCGCCGACGATCTTCTTGTCGCGCAGCACGATCCGCTTGTAGACGCCGCGCGCGGCGTCCTGCATCACGACTTCTTCCTTGTCGGCGCCGGGCGCGAAATCGCCGGCGGAGAACAGATCGATGCCCGTCACCTTCAGCTTGGTCGAGACCACCGATCCCGAATAGCTGGCAAAGCCCTTCATGGCGAGCTGATTGGCGCAGACCTTGGCCTGATCGAACAAGGGTGCGACCAGGCCGTAGGTCTGGCGACGGTGCTGCACGCATTCGCCGACCGCATAGATGCGCCCGTCATAGGTCTGCATGGTGTCGGAGACGACAATGCCGCGCTCGCAATGGATGCCCGCCTTCTGCGCGAGTTCGATGTTCGGGCGGATGCCGACGGCCATTACGACCAGGTCGGCCGGCAGTTCCTCGCCGTCGGCAAAGCGCACGCCGGTGACGCGGTCCTCGCCCAGGATCGCCTGCGTCTGCGCCGGCATCTTGAACACCATGCCGCGCTCTTCCAGCGACTTGCGCAACATTCCGCTGGCAACCGGATCGAGCTGTCGCTCCATCAGGCAGTCGAGCAGATGCACGACGGTGACGTTCATGCCGCGCTTCATCAAACCGTTGGCGGCCTCGAGGCCGAGCAGGCCGCCGCCGATCACGACGGCGTTCGGATGGCTCGTCGAGGCTTCAACCATGCGCTCGACGTCCTGGATATCCCGAAAGCCGATGACGCCGGGAAGATCCTTGCCCGGAAGCGGCAACATGATCGGGTTGGAGCCGGTCGCGATCAGCAGCCGATCATAAGCGACGCGCGCGCCCGTGGCGGTGACGACTTCGCAAGTGCGCCGGTCGATCATCACGATCGTCTCGCCCTTGCGCAGCGTAATGCCGTTGTCGTCGTACCATTGCTCGGTATTGAGCATGATGTCGTCGACGGACTTCTCGCCGGAGAGAACCGGCGACAGCAGGATACGATTGTAATTGCCGTAAGGCTCGGAACCGAACACCGTGATGTCGTAGAGGTCAGGCGCACGCTCAAGCAGCGTTTCCACTGTGCGGATGCCGGCCATGCCGTTGCCGATCACCACCAGCTTCTGCCTGCTTACTTTCTCGAGCATGATCTGCCTTTCGCATTCCGACGACACCGCGCGTCGACGCGACATGCGTCGTCGATCGGTGGAAGAGAGATTGGGAGTTTTGAGGAGCCCATCCGCGGGCAGTGACCATCATCAATGACGATCGATATTTCCTTCAATACAAAACGCGTGCCAACTTTGGCGCAGCGATTCCGCAAGCAATATCAATAGCTTTACGGACTGCCGCGAATTCGGGCGCTTGTGCGCACCGCACAAAAAAGCACCACCTTGCGCGTTTGAGTGGCGCGGGATGCTGCCCGCTGCAGCAAGTCGGGTTTTCTTCCCTGTCGGTGGAATAGCGGTCAACGCGTTGCGATTAAAGGCAAAGTGCCGCTCGCGATCGAATGGCACGGTTATTGCTGCCTTTAGAACCAATCGAGACCGTCTCAATGACGAGTACGGCTCTCGCTTTCACCACATTCCATCAGATGTGCCGAGACCCGCCGCACCTGTGCGCATGCTCGGCCGCATGATCGCGAGGCTGTCGCAATGAAGTTTGCTGAGTTCAAGAAGGCTGGCCATTGGCCGACGCTGCTGGCGGCGTTTCTTTACTTCGACATCAGTTTCATGGCCTGGGTCGCGCTCGGCCCGCTGATGGTCTACATCGCGCACGACATGAACCTCGCGGTCAGCGAGAAGTTTACGCTCGTGGCCATCCCGGTTCTGGCAGGCGCGCTGCTCCGCGTCCCGATGGGTATCCTCGCTGATATCATCGGCGCCAAGCGAACCGGCATTATCGCGCAGCTCATCGTCACGGCGGCGACGGCCTGGGTCTGGCGGTACGGACTCGACAGCAAACTCGCGATCATCATCTTCGGCCTGGTGCTCGGCATTGGCGGCGCGTCCTTTGCCGTCGCCCTGCCGCAGGCGAGCCGCTGGTACCCGCCGCAATATCAGGGCGTGGTGATGGGCATCGCAGGCGCCGGCAATATGGGCGTCGTCATCGATACGATGCTCGCACCGACGATCGCCGAACATTTCGGCTGGCAGGCCGTGTTCGGGTTCCTGCTGATTCCGATGGTGCTGGTGCTCGCGTATTACGTCTTCGCGGCCAAGGATGCGCCGGGCGAACGCAAGCCGATCTCGCTGAAGGCCTATGCCACGCTGCTACGCGATCCTGATAGCCGCTGGTTCATGTTCTTCTACTTCATCACTTTCGGCGGCTTCGTTGGCCTCGCCAACGCGCTGCCGCTGTATTTCACCGTGCAGTATCATGTGTCCGGTGTGGCGGCGGGTCTGCTGGTCTCGCTGATCGTCGCCTTTGGCTCCGGCTTCCGCCCGGTCGGCGGGCTGATTGCCGACCGCATCGGCGGCATCCGCTCGCTGTCGGTGCTGTTCGCGGTTGTCATCGCGGCTTATCTCGCCATCGCCTTCATGCCGGAAGGACCGGCGGCGCCATCAGCGGCGGGCTGGTCGCTGCTGCAGATGCCGCGCATCGCGTGGATGTCGGTGCTGCTGTTCTCGGTCGGCACGCTGGCACTCGGCATGGGCAACGGCGCGGTGTTTCAACTCATCCCGCTCCGCTTCCGTCAGGACATCGGCCTGATGACCGGCCTGGTCGGTTGCGCCGGAGGCGTCGGCGGCTTTTTCCTGGCCCAGGCGCTCGGCACGGCCAAGGCCGCAACCGGCGGCTTCGGGGCCGGCTTCGTGTTTTTCGGGGCGCTGGCATTGCTTGGCTTTATCGGACTTGCCATGGTCAAGGTCCGCTGGCGCACCACATGGGGCGCGGTTTCGGGGGCGCGGGTCTGACGACGCGCGCTTTCAAAGGCTCGGCAGGTCTCTGACGTGACGATCGGTTCGCAGAGAAATCTTCAGGTGCGTGTCGGTTTCGTCAGCGAGACCGGCAAGCGGGTGACCAACGAAGACTACGTCGCGGCCTGCCTCGGCCAGACCGGCGCATTCAACCGCGACATCGTTGCCGCGGTGGCGGATGGCGTCGGAGGCCACAAGGGCGGACGGGAAGCCGCCGAACTGACCGTGCGTTGTTTTCTCGACGCCTACTATGCCCTTCCCGAAACGCTGGGCGTCCGGCGCATCGCCTCGCGGGCGCTAGAGGCCACGAACAGCTGGATCCATGCGCAGGGCCGCGTCGACTCCAGGCTCAGCGGGATGAGCTGCGCGTTCTCGTCGATCATCCTGTCGCGCCGCACCTGTCATATCGTCCACATCGGCGACACACGCGCCTACCGTTTGAGCGAGGGCCGCCTCGAGCGGCTGACCAAGGATCACGTCGCCGGACGCGGCGACCTCGCCCACGTGCTCAACCGCGCCATCGGCTTCGAGGATTTCGCGCGCGTCGACTATGCCGCGGTCGGCCTGCGGCAACATGATCGACTGCTGATCTGCAGCGACGGCATTCACGGTGTCCTCGACGACGGCCGCCTGCAGGTCCTGCTCGACGAGCGCGCTTCACCTGAGGAAACCGCGCGCAAGCTGGTGGACGTGGCGCTGGCCGCCGGCAGCAGCGACAACATGACCGCGCTGGTGCTCGACGTCATCGACCTGCCGCCGGCCGACCGCAACGAACTCACCCACGCCATCGAAACCCTTCCCATCCTGGAGCTGCCATCGTCGGGTGAGACCATCGACGATTTCGTTCTCCAGGAGGTGCTGTCCGACGGCCGCTATAGCCGGCTGTTCGTCGCCACCGACAAGCGGCAGAACCGCAAACTGGTGCTGAAGTTTCCGCATCCGCGCGTCGCCAGCGAAGGTTCCTATCGTCTCGCCTTCGTGCGCGAAGCATGGGTGGCGGCCCGCGTCAGGAGCCTGTGGATCGGCGAAATCATCGAGGTTCCCGCCGGGCGCCAGACGCGGCTGTATTCGGTGATGCCGCTGTACGAGGGCGAAACGCTCGAACATCGCCTGAACCGCTCGCCGCAGCTCTCGCTCACCGAAGGCATCGGCATCGCCACCAAGCTGGCGCGCGCGATAGCGACCTTGCATCGCGCCGGCATCATTCATCGCGACATCAAGCCTGATAACGTCATCCTGCTGACGGCCGGCGGATTGCGGCTGGTCGATCTCGGCGTCGCCCGGGTGCCGCTGCTCGAGGACTTCCCCGCCCAGGACATTCCCGGCACGGCGAGTTACATGGCGCCCGAACTGTTCAGCGGGCGCGCGGGAGACGAGTTTTCCGATCTCTATGCGCTGGGCGTGACCGTCTACCGCATGTTCAGCATCGCCTACCCCTATGGCGAGATCGAACCGTTTTCGCGGCCACGCTTCGGCAAGCCGGTTTCGCTGTCGCGTTACCGTCCCGACCTGCCGGCCTGGCTCGATGCCGTGATCGGCAAGGCGCTCGCCGTCGATCCCACGCAGCGCTTCGGCGACGTCATCGAATTCGCCCACGAACTGGAAAATGGCGCCATGTGGGCGAAGCCCGCCGCCGAGAAGCGGCGCGCGCTCTATGAGCGCAACCCGCTGGTGTTCTGGAAAGTATTGTCGGCGAGCCTCGTCATCCTGGTCGCGATACTGCTGGCGTGGCGCTGACCCTCAGCGACGGCATCCGCCGGAACCCCGACGCGTGGCAAAGCGCCGTTTACTGCCGGTATTTCTGACGGCTATGATAAGGGCTGCAAACTTGCCCTGACATTGGATACACAAGCGAGACCGTTCCGTGCAAATCCTTGAGCAATTGGGTTCCGGCGAGGGCCTGCCGACCGAGGCGATCCGTGCGGCGACCGCCGATCGATCAACCGTGGCGCCGCTGCTACTGGACGCCATCGACAGATGCGAACCGAAAGACGAAGTCGAGGAGAACGGCCTCTTCATCGCGTTCCATCTTCTTGGCCAGTGGCGGGAGAAATCAGCATATCGCACGATCGCGCGCTTTTTGCGCCGGCCGGACGTCGAATTGATTCTCGGCGATGCCACGACGGCGACCAGTCACAAGGTACTGGCAAGTGTTTTCGATGGCGATCCAGGTCCGATCTACGACATCATTCGAGATCCCAAGGCGGACGAGTTCGTGCGCTGGAGTGCCCTCGACGCCCTCGTGATACTGGTTTTTCGCGGCGAACTCGACCGGGCTGCGGTCGCCGATTTCTTGCGGTCGGCCTTCGACGATTTGCAGCCTCGGGATGTGTGTGCCGTATGGGACGGCTGGCAGGGCACGATCGCAGTGCTGGGGTTGGTCGAACTCGAGCCTCTGGTGCGCGAGATATTCCGGCTCGGCTTCAATGACCCTATGTTGAAGGATTTGAAGGATTTCGAGGATGATTTGAAGGAGGCCTGCGCCGGCGGCCCGCTTCAGCCGTGGCGGCGCAGGGAGTACGAGCCGTTCGGTGATGTCATCGAGGAATTATCGGGCTGGGAGATAGTCAATCCGGAGGAATATCAGGATCAGATCGCTGACGACCCGAGCCTCGATCCGTGGCCGGCGATGCCGGCGCACAACCCGTTCCGCAATGTCGGCCGCAACGACCCCTGCCCCTGTGGCAGCGGCAAGAAATTCAAGAAGTGCTGTATCGACAAGGCGAGACTGCCGCAAGTCGCATCGCCGGGCGATCCTTTCGACATCGACGATCCCATCGACATAGACGAAGTGTATGAATTCGACGACGTCGAAGCCCGGATTCGGGACTACGACCCGCTGGTCGAGCCTGATCCAGGCGACTGGCTCGCGACCGACGAGCAACGACGTCTTGACATGATCGAGCACTACCACCGGCGCGCCGGTATTAAGGTGGAGCGCGCAGCAGCGCATGCGGCCATGCACGTGGTCGTCGAGAACCAGATCGCGGAAGGAGATCGATTGCCGGTCCGCCGCACCCTGCTGCGGCTGATGACCGAGGGACTCGATCGTCACGAGGCGATCCATGCGATCGCCTCAGTCCTTACCTTTCATATCACGGAGCAGTTGCGCGAAGCAGATGCGCAGGCTCGGCGGCCCGAGCAACAGTCCGACCGCGACGTCACGGGCCCTTATTTTTCCGAGCTTGAAAAGCTGACGGCCGAAAGCTGGCTGCGCTCCGGGTGATATTCCTAGCCGACGCTATACCTTGTCACGTCTCGATCCCGCGGTCGAAATCGTCTTCGAAGCGCAAATGCTTGACGCTGCGGCCGCGGCGGCGCACCAGCTTCAGCGCTTCGATCCCGATCCGGATGTGGATCTCGACATAGTTCTCGGTCACTGTCCGGTCCGATGCTTCGGTCTTCACACCTTCGGGTATCATTGGCTGATCGGACACCAGAAGCAGCGCGCCGGTCGAAATATGGTTGGCGAATCCTGCCGCGAAGATCGTCGCCGTCTCCATATCGATCGCCATGCTTCGCGTCCGGCGCAAGATTTCCTTGAAGCGGTCATCGTGTTCCCAGACGCGGCGATTGGTCGTGTACACGGTGCCGGTCCAATAGTCGCGACCGAGATCGCGGATCATCGTCGACACCGCGCGCTGCAACTCGAACGCGGGCAGCGCGGGGACCTCCGGCGGCAAATAATCATTCGACGTCCCCTCGCCCCGGATCGCCGCGATCGGCAGAATCAAATCGCCAATCTGATTTTTGCGCTTCAGCCCGCCGCACTTGCCGAGAAACAACACGGCCTTCGGCGCGATGGCGCTGAGCAGATCCATCACGGTCGCGGCGTTCGGGCTTCCCATGCCGAAGTTGATCAGCGTGATGCCGTCGGCCGTCGCGTTGGGCATCGGTCGATCGATGCCGTTGACCAGAACGCCGTTCCCAGCGGCGAACCATTCGACGTAATTGTCGAAATTGGTCAGGAGAACATAGTCTCCGAATTCGGAAAGCTGTGTGCCGGTGTAACGCGGCAGCCAGTTCTCCACGATGTCCTTTTTGTCTCGCATTGCCTTTCGACTCACCTCGCGGCGCCCAGCAAGGCCAAGACTATCACGCCGACAAGGACTGTGCCGTCGCCTTCGGCATCAAATTACGAGGTAGCCATTCAAATCACGAAGAAACCATGGCTGGCGTCGCGCCGGAGCTGGTCGACCAGGCCATATTCCCAATCGAGATAGGCCTGCATTGCAGCGGTCGAGGCATCGGTGCCCTCATAGGGACGCCGGTAGCGGTGCGACGGATCGGGCCTTGGCAGGACCACCGGCGGGCCGACTTCGAGCGCGCCGTCATAGCCGCCATCGAGCACATAAGTTTCCCATCCCATCTGCGCGAGCCAGGACGCGGTCATGTCGGCGCGGACGCCGAGATTGTCGGACAGAAGCATCCGCGCGCCGCGCACCGGCGCGGCCATGTCGATCTCCTGCACCAGCTGCCCACCGGCGTAATGGCGGAAGCCCGGGAGGTGACCGGCGGCATATTCCTCGGCATCGCGGACGTCGAAGCGATAGAGGGTGCGGCTGGTCTGTGCCGCCATCGCCCGCGCCTCTTCCGGGCCGACACGGCGGACGCCGGCGCGATAGGCGACATCGCGCGCATTGGCTTTTGCATTCTCGGAAGCGCCGATCGCACCACGACGGCCAGAGCCGTGCTCCAGATCCTGCTTTGCCAATGTCCAGCCGATGGTGCCGTTGCGCAGCGCCACCACTTTATTGGCGACGCCGGCATTGATCAGCGACTGCGTGCCGATGATCGAGCGGGTGCGGCCGGCGCAATTGACGACGATGGTGGTTTCGGGATCCGGCGCCGCCTCGCCGGCACGCAGCACCAGTTCGCCACCGGGCACGCTGATCGAGCCCGGGATATTCATGGTCGCGTATTCATCGAAGCGGCGAACGTCGAGAATCCTGATATTGGCCTTGCGCGCAATCAAGGCGGCGACTTCTTCCGCCCCAAGCGACGGCGTGTGGCGGCGATGCTCCACCAGTTCCCCAAACGCCTTGGCGTAGGAATTGACGTCCTGGAACAGCTCATAGCCCGCCGCCTGCCAGCCCTGCAGCCCGCCTTCGAGCGCGCGGACGTTGGTGTATCCCAGCGCTTTGAACCGATCGATCGCCTGCGGGACGAGGCCTTCGCCCGCGTCGTACACCACGATCGGCACGTCCTTGCGCGGCAGCCGCGTCTCGGCTTCGAGCGCGATGCGGCCGGCCGCCATGTTGGCGGCAAACAGCGGATGGCCGGTGGCGAAAGCCGCCTCATGCCGCAGATCGAGCAACGCGATTTCATCGCGCAGCAGAAGCGCGGTGCGTATTTGCGAGGGTGTGACGGTGGGTGGGGTCATGGCGCGGCGGGTCTGGAGGTGGCGTTGCTGCCGTCATCGCACAACGCCGCGAATAATTCACCAGCAAATAACGACGCGCCACCCTTCGGCACATTGCATATCTAGAGATACACTTCGTCGATATTGACGGACGATTCGACGCCGAGCTTGACGAAATGGCTCGTCAGCCAGTCGTTCGCGCATTTCCGGCCCTGGTCGCGAAGGAAAACCAGAAAATCCCAATCGGCGTTGTATTTGCTGGTCGGGCTGAGCGCCCCCATGAATTCATCATCGGCGACGCTATGGATGAAGATCTGCCGGACGTCTCCGCCGACGATGTGGTTTTGCTTGACCAGCCTGGTAATGAAGCTCACCGCCCGCATCTCCCGCATCAGCGATGAATTGAAACTGATCTCATTGATGCGGTTCAGGATGTCGACTGCCGCATGCGGCAATTCCTTGCGGAACAGCGGATTGATATGAACGATGACAATATCGGAGCTCTTGCAGTTGTAGATGAGTGGGAACAGCGCCGGATTTCCCATGTAGCCGCCGTCCCAATAGGCCTCACCGTCGATCTCGACGGCGTGAAACATGGTCGGAACACATGCCGAAGCCATCACGGCCGAAGCGGAAATTTCAGCCCCCGAAAAGATCTTCACCTTGCCGGTACGAACGTTGGTCGCAGACAGGAACAGCTTGACCGGACAGTCGGCGCGCTTCAGCACCTCGAAATCGATCGATTGCTCGACCACTTCACGCAACGGATTATAGTCCGACGGGTTGAACTCATAGGGCGACAGCACGCGCGTCACGAAGCCGAGCAGCGAGAAGACCGGCGACCAGGTCAGCTTGTGGTTCCCCAGCAGCCGGTCGATCGGGCTTGGTTGCAACGGCCCCAAACTCGCCGCGTCGCTGACACGCTTCCAGTAATCGGTCAGCGCCTTGCGCGCCCCTTCGCGCCCGCCGACGGAAAGCCCGTAGGCAAAGACCGCAGCATTCATCGCGCCGGCGCTCGTCGCGCTCAATCCCTCGAAGGCAACGTCCTTTTCGTCGAGCAGCCGGTCGAGCACGCCCCAGGTAAAAGCGCCATGGGCACCGCCACCCTGTAGCGCCAGATTGATCGTCCTCACCTGGTTGGAGCGGGCCGGCCCGTCGCCGGCATTCCCTGCCTCAGGCGTTGCCGCCGAAAAGCGCCCCGAAGCCGCGTCCATCGCAGAACTCCAGTTTCAATGGTGTCGCAAGCAGTCAGGAAGAAATGTGGCTCCCGAGCACAAGATCCGCAAGCAGACCCTGGTCAATAGATATACCGAGGAAAGGCGCCATGGCACATCAGATGTAACGGCTCGGCGCAAAAGCTGTGACGTCATACGATGGCGGTGTTCCCTTGATCATGGCGGCGATCGCGGCGCCGGTCGCAGGGCCCGTGGTGAAGCCGATGTGCTGGTTGCCGAACGCCAGCCACAGGCCGGCATGCCGCGGCGCGGGGCCGATCATCGGCAGGCTGTCGGGCAGCGTCGGCCGCGCGCCGCGCCAGGTATCGCCGACCTGCTCGCCGAACTCGACCACCTCGCGCGCCAGCGGCTCCACCGCATCGATCTGGGCGTAGGACGAAGGCGCATCATGGTCGGTGAGTTCGACGCCGGAGGTGACGCGAATGCCCTGCTCCATCGGCGTCATCAGGAAACTGCCGTCGGCGTCATGGATCGGACGCCGCAATGTGCGCGCCGGGTTCGGCTTGAACTCACGATGGTAACCGCGTTCGAACGCCAGCGGCACGCGATAGCCGAGGGGCCGCAGCATTTCCGCCGACCACGGTCCGAGCGCGACCACGACATGGCGCGCGGAAAGCGCGCCATCGGCGAGCACCACGCGCCAGCCCTCGCCGTCAGGCATGATCGCCCTGATCTCCGACTGCCGGATCTCGCCGCCTGCGCCCGCGAGCATTTTGGCATAGGCCTTCACCACCGCGCCCGGCGAATCGACCGAAGCGGTCTGCGAATGCAGCAGCCCGACCTTGTAAACGGGCATGATCTCGGGCTCGAGCGCGGAAATCGCCTGGCGGTCAAGCAACTGGCTTTCGATACCAAATTCGCTCAGCAAGGCCTGTTCCCGCTTCGCCGCATCGATCGCGTCGCCGCGCCACGCCTTCAGCCAGCCGGTCTCGCGGATGCGGTGTCCCGCGCCCGCTTTCACGATCCAGTCCCGATGCAGTTGTAGCGATGCGCCGATCAGCCCGTGCAGGGCCGTCGCCCGCGGTCTGGTTCGAGACGGGATCGCATTGGCCAGAAACTGGAGCACCCATTCCGCGTTGCGAATCGACCAGCCGATATTCCAGCGCAGCGCCGCATTCCTGTTGGTCAGATATTTCGGCAGCGCGCTCCACAGCGACGGATTGTTCAGCGGCGATATCGAGCCGCTGGAGAGAATGCCGGCATTGCCGTAGGAGGTCTCGCTGCCGGGCTCACGCCGGTCGACGAGCACGACCGACAACCCCTGCTGCCGTGCGGCATAGGCCGCCGACACACCGACGATGCCCGCGCCGAGCACGATCACGTCCACTTTCTTGTCCGACATCTATTTCACCACCAGGGAATTTCGCATTCGCACCATCAGCGTCAGCCTGCCGCCGGGTGGCAACAGCGCGCCACGCGGGGACGACTGCACGTCAAGACACGGCTTCCTCCGGGAGATCGGAAGGAAATTCGCCGAATGCCGCGACCATCTTTTCGGCATGTGGCGCACCTGCCACGGCCTCGATCAGTTCAAAGAACAGCGTCTTGTAGGACAGGATGATCACTCCCTCGGACCTCAGCCTCACCAACGCAGTATCGACATTACGCGCCGACGAGAACAGCAGTTCCTCGACCGCGAAAACCTCGAAACCCATTTCGAGAAGGCCGAGGCAGGATTGCAGGACGCACACATCGGTCTCGCAACCCGCAACGACGATTTGCGTCTTCTTCAGCCGTTTCAGATGGGCCCGGATCGGCTTCTCCTTGGTGAGGTCGAAGAAATCCTTCTCGAAAACCTTTGCGGCGCTGCCGAGCGGCGCCTTGATATCCTGCGGCACCGCGCCCTTGCGGTGGACTGGTCGCTCGAGTGTGACGACCGTCGGAATACGCATATACGCAAGAAGGCGCGCGAAGTTGCGCATGTTTTTGCGCAGGCGAGAGCGGTTGCGCGGCTCGAGCTGCGCCAAAAAGAAATCCTGATAGTCGATGATTGCGCCGCAACACCGATCGGCGTGGACGCGCTTAGGGGCTGACATGCCGCGACGATAGTTCGTCCGCCGCCGTTTGGCCAGAGACGGGGCTGCGTGAATGCCGCAGTCGGGCGATCGCGCTCGCGCATGACGCGACCCATCCGTAGGCGCAGCTCCATGCCGGCTAGGTGAGATAGATCACGGTTCTATGTGGCATGAGTGGGGTTGATCATTCGGCGACACGATCGGCACGGGCCGAATGTGTGACTGCATTTTCAGGTCACACTGCACAATATGCCTGCGGAGGATCGACGATGAAGTTCATTTCAACGATCGCGGCGGCGATGGCGCTGATCACGACCATGGCGGCTTCTACACCCGGCCTGACGCTAGCCGGGCCTGCCTCGCCATCGGACCACCCGGCCCTGCTCGAAGAAATCACCTTCCTCGATATTCGCGCGCCGGGTGGAAACTACCGGCTGGAAGCCTTGATCGTACGGCTGGCCGCCGCGAAGGGACGGCTGCCGGTGGCTTTGCTCACGCATGGCAAGCCTCGGCTGCCGTCCGAACTCGTGAACATGCGCGCCCCGTTGATGGCGCCGCAAGCCCGCGACCTCGCCTATCGCGGCTATCTCGCTGTCGCCGTGGTGCGGCGAGGTTACGGGGTGTCGGGCGGGACGACGGGCCAACCCACCAATGCGGCCTATGCCAGATGCAATGATGCCGACCTGCGCCGCTATTTCTCGGTGGAGGCCGATGATCTCGAGCGCGCGCTGCGCGTCGTGGCCGGACGCGGCGATGCCGATGCCACGCAGGTGATCGCGATCGGCGGCTCCGTGGGAGGCGGCGCCGCGCTCGCGCTTGCGGCTCGCAATACCCCGGGGCTGAAGGCGGTCGTGAATCTCGCCGGCGCCATGCGGCTCACCGACGCCCAGGGGCAGCTCGCCTGTCCGCAGGATATGCCGATCGCGGCGCTGGCGTCGTTCGGCAGCCAGACAAGGACGCCGACGCTGTGGGTCTATTCGGAGAACGACGGCAATTTCGGGCCCGACGCCGCACGCAAGGTGCATGCGGCCTATGTTGCACAAGGCGGCGTCGCCACCTTGAAAATCGCTCCGTCGCTGCAACCGGCCGACGGTCACAACATCTTTGAACTTCCGGCAGGGCGGCAGCATTGGCTGGCGGCGCTCGATCCCTTCCTGCGCGCGCAGAACCTGCCGACCTGGAGTGCGCAACAGCTCGATGCCTTGATGCGGAAATATAATATGCCGGCGACCCGCCGACCCTGGCTCGAGGAATACTTCTCGCTCTACACCCCAAAAGTGCTGGTCCGCGCGCCGAATGGCGTCCCAAGCTATTCCGCAAGCACCGGCGGGCTTGAACCCGCGCAGAGATCCGCTTTGGATAGCTGCGAGAAGGCGGCCAAGATGGCCTGCAATCCGGCCATGAAGAATTTCGATATCGTGGCGACGCCGAACTGAAGGGCGCGGCCGTCGCGGCATCAACATCACCGCAGGAGCTTGCGGCGCGCTGCGCATGTAACGTCACGCGCAACGATCACGTCTTTCTGCGCGCCGCTGCAATCGGCCGCGATCAGAGATCGGTTCGTTCCTCGGAGATATCGCGCCGTTTTTCCATGTTGAAGCGCCCGGCATAAATGGGTCTGCCGCCGGTGGTTGGTCCCGGATATTGAACGATCAGGATATCGCCGCCCGTCGCCGTCTCGAACTTGCCTTCGAAATGCGGATCGGGATGAAAGATCATCGTGCCGGCAGTGTAGATGACGTCGTCGATCCTGAATTCGCCCGACAGGATGTACCAGACCTGCGCGAAATCGTGATTGTGAATCGGATGATGGGCGCCAGGCTCTAACCGTAAAATTCCGGCGTTTGGTTCGGTCGGCCGTTCCGGCCGCGGGTGAAACAGCATCTTGCCGGTTTCGCCCGGCCAACGGATGGTCTCCCACTCGAAATCGTTGATGTGCTTGGCCTCGTACGGCAAATGCTTGCCGCCGGCTGCATTGGACGCTGGTTGCATCGTCATTCTCCCTGGCTGATTTTGCTTTTGCTGGTTTTCCGCGTGCTGGATCTCGTCGGGGCCGCGGCACCGGCCACGCGCCACCAGTCGAAATGTTCGGAGGATTTGGCGTGCGAGGATTTGGCGACCACCATCAATATCCGCGCTTCATCGTCGCCGATATTGTCGGCGCGGTGCGGCAGTTCGGAATTGAGGAAGATGCCTTCGCCCGCCGCAAGCTCAAAGATTTCCGCGCCGACATGAAAGCGGATGCGGCCGGAGAGCACGTAGCAATATTCCTGCCCCGGATGCGACACCATCAGATCCATCCGGTTCTTGCGCGGGAACGATAGATGAAAGACCTCGAGGTCATCGTTCGGCATGCCGCCGGCAAACAGCCGCCAGCGATAGCCGGTGCTCGGAATGCTCTGGTCTTCGCCGCCGTCGCCGTGGCGATGCACGGTGATATCGCTGCGAAGCCGGTCCGGCGGATCGGCGAACAGTTCACTGACGCCGATGTCGAGCGCCTCTGCAATCTGGATCAGGTTGGCGACGGAGCTTGAGACCTGGCCCCGTTCTAAACGCGACACGAACGCATCCGAGAGCCCGGTGGCGTCGGCCAATTGCTTCAGTTTCATGCCGCGCCCCTCGCGCAACGCGCGGATGCGGCCGCCCAGCCTCACCAAGGCTTCGTCCTGGATTTTCATGGTATGGAGCATTTCCTGTATTTGCCTTATTGTCAATAAAAATTGCTTCACAAGCAATTTTCGATCCTAACAAACCGCAGTGGCGGCGCCTGTCGTTGATGCACCGCCAATCGCAACCCGGCATCGCGATCCCCGTTGATGAAGCTCACAACTGCGTTGCCGCTGGGAACGCAAGGATGTCTGGCCGTTCAACAGCGGGAGGCCGCAGCTTGCATCATGGACCCGCCAAAATTGCTACGGCTGCAATCTTCGGGAGGCCTCCATATGGAGAATAGCGTGAGGGAGTTGTTTGAGCGCTACGAGAACCTGTTCCGAATGGCGCTCGCGGATGAAATCGACATGGACAAGGTGGCATCCTCATACGCTGCCGCATTCGTCGCGGCGTCTCCGGCTGGCGTCAGCGTCGGCCAGAATGACGAGCACCTGAAGCAGGTGATGCTGCAGGGATTCGAAAACTATCGCCGAATTGGTACAAAGGACATGCGACTTCGCAATGTCCGTATCGCACCTATCGACGAGCACCACTGCCTGGCGCACGTCGCCTGGACCGGGATCTACGACCGAGGCAGCGAACCGGATATTTCCATTGATTTTGAGGTCCACTACCTGGTGCAGCAGCTTGAAGACGCGCCAAAGATATTTGGATGGGTATCGGGGGATGAACAAGCCGTTCTGAAGCAACACGGGATCACCTGAGGACCTTGCGAGAAACTGCGACCGGGGGCTCAGCCCATCGAGGTGCGGTGCAGCCTTCAGCGCTTGCGTGGTCGCGGCCGGCGCTCCGTCGGCTGCACGGGCGCGTAGAGGCGGACCAGCGCTTGCACCGTTACGACCAGCCGCTCGCGCAGTTCCGGGGGTTCGACGACCTCGATGTCAGCGCCGAGCGCGATCAGGTCGGACGCGGCCCGCTCAAACGACTCGATCGGGATCGTGACGCCAACCCAGCCGCCGGCATCAACAGGCGTTGCCGTCTCGGCGGCCGCCTGGGCGACGCGTGAGCCGAGCACGTCGAGCCTGGCGAGGCCGCGCGCCGTCACGCGCAGCGTGGCGTTGGAATGATAGACGCTGGTTTCGAACGCGCGTGACGAGGTGACCCAGAAGCGCGCCAGGTCGAAATCCTTCCGCCGGTCGAACGACTCCTCGGTCACGGCAAGATCGATGAAATTGGAGACGCGATAGGTGCGCGGCTGGTCGCCGACCTGCGCGACGAGATACCAGATGCCCGCCTTGAGCACGAGACCGAGCGGCTGCAGCCGGCGTTCAACCGCGCCCTCGACGCGCCGGTAGTGCACGTCGAGGCACTTCTCGTTCCACACCGCGTTGGCGATTGCCGGCAGCAGCCTTGCGTCATCGGCACCGCGGAACCAGCCAACGGGATCGAGGTGGAAGCGTGCGGCGACGCGGCCTGCGGTCGCGCGCGACCGTTCGGGCAATGCCGCGCTCAATTTCAGTTGGGCCGCGGTGAGCACGTCGGCGAGCCCGAGTTGCGCCGCCGGTCCCGGCAGGCCGGCGAGCGACAACGTCTCGGCCTCGGCGGGCGACAGGCCCGTGAGCTTGGTGCGGTAGCCGTCGAGCAATTGAAATCCGCCGCTCGGGCCGCGATCCGCATAGATCGGCACGTCAGCGGCGCTGAGCTGATCAACGTCGCGATAGATGGTGCGAACCGAAACCTCGAACTCGCTCGCCAGCTCTTCGGCCGTCATCCGGCCGCGGGCTTGCAGAAGCAACAGGATCGACAACAGCCGGCTCGCGCGCATTTCCGCAGCCTAGCAGAAAATACCTGACACATCCTGTCAGGTATGGCGGCGCATAATCAGAACAGCAATCGCCGACGCCGTCACGGGCTGGCGAGATACGGCAGAACACACTGAAATTACGAAGATATCCCTTCGAATGGCCGCAACACAGAGAACAGGAGACGATCATGTCGACATTGGTGTCAGAACGCCGTCAGCCGATCATCGCGCCCAGACTCCTGGACCGAGTCCCGGCGCAACGCTCGACCCCGCGGACATCGGCCACGCAGGAGCCCGCAGCCGCGGTTGCCGCTCCAGCGGTGGTGACGCCGCCCGCGAGCTGGAGCCTGATCCTGGGCTCGATCGTCGCCACGTTGCGCGTGTGGCGCCGCCGCAGCATGGCGCGCCGCGAACTCGCCAGCCTCGACGAGCGGATGCTCCGCGACATCGGCCTCGATGCCGGCACTGTCTACTACGAGGCAAGCCAATCATTCTGGCGAACCCCTCGCGATTGGCGAAATTGATTCGGCGGAGCGGCGAAGCGAACGGCCGTCATGGTGGTAGCGGCGACCGGCCTACATCTTTGGACCGGCGCCGAACACCAGGAAGCACAGGACCGTCGTAGACCCGAAACGGATGTCAATCTAACCTGCGGAAGCGTCGCAATCGGGAGACTGCGAACGCTTGGACGGCAATGAGGAGAACCCGCGTGAAGCGTGTGTTGATCACAAGTATGGCCGGCACTGGAAATCGGTGTCGTAGGAGAGCTAGCAGCAAGAGGCCATCGGGCCGTGGATCTGGATACGCCGGAATGGTCCGAATGGATCGACGTCGATCCCTCAGACACGCTTACGCCAGGAGAAGGCAAGGATTGGGTCTGGCGGGAGAAACAGTCCGAGCACTTCTCGCCGGGCACATTCTCCGGATTTCGTAGCTCGCGCTAATTGCGATGTCGCCGACACCGGTTGTTTGCCGACGGGAAACGGGTGGCTGGGCTGCGTACCCAACTGTTAGAGCGCCCTGGACACAACCACCTGGAGCGCTCGTCATGGAACTGAAAAACAAATCAATCATCGTCACTGGCGCAAGCAGCGGGATCGGCGCGGCAGCGGCTTTGCTGTTCGCAGCCGAGGGGGCCAATGTGGTCCTTGGCGCGCGCCGATCGGCGGAGCTGGAAGCGCTTGCTGGCAAGATCAATCAAAGCGATGGCCGGGCTGTATTCCTTCCCGGCGATGTAAGGGATGAAAACTACGCCAATGCTCTCGTCGATCTCGCCATGAGGGAGTTCGGTGGGTTGGATGGCGCATTCAATAATGCAGGCATCGTGGGAGAGATGGGACCGGTCGCGGAGATGGGGATCGCCAATTGGAACGATGTCATTTCGGTCAATCTGACAAGCGCGTTCCTGGCCGCGAAAGCCCAGATACCGGTCATGAAGAAGCAAGGGCACGGCTCGATCGTCTTCACGTCTTCCTTTGTCGGCTTCAGTAATGGGGGAATGCCGGGAATGGGAGCCTATGCGGCGTCCAAGGCCGGGTTGATCGGCCTGGTGCAGTCGCTGGCATCCGACCACGCCGCAGATGGCGTCCGGGTCAATTCGCTGTTGCCGGGCGGCACGATCACGCCAAGCGGAGGCGAGGGAAATCTTCCGGTGATGGATTTCATCGCAAATCTGCATCCCATGAAGCGAATGGCGAATGCGAAGGAGGTGGCGCAGGCAGCCCTTTTCCTGCTGTCCGACCGGTCGACCTTCATGACGGGAAGCCCGATGATCGTGGATGGCGGCATCTCCGTTCGACTGACATAGATGCCGCACGCGCGTCGTCCGGTGACCGGTGACCGGTGACCGGTGACCTATGATGCGGTAGCGCTGCAACGCGTGCCAATCGGCAAATCTGCGACGGCGGATCGCGCTTGGCTGATCCGTCCGAGGTGCTAGTTGACGTCGCGCGTCAGTGATCGTCAGCCCCCTGGACCAACTCCATCAAACGCTTGGCCTCGGCATGGCAGCGCCAGTGCCATCCGAGCGCGGGACTCTTCGCGGGCCTGGTGGTTGCTTGAAGCCCAGCGCCTCCGAAGATCACAATCGTTTACGGCTTCCGCAGAATCTTCTCCATCGCTTTCCCCTTTGCGAGTTCATCGACGAGTTTGTCCAGGTAACGGATTTCGCGCATGGTTGGTTCGGAGATTTCCTCGACGCGGACGCCGCAGACGGTGCCTGTGATCAGGGTTCGTGAAGGGTTCAGCCGAGGGGCCTTTGCAAAGAAGGTTTCAAAGTCCGTTTGCTTTTCCAGTTGCGCTTTCAACTTTTCACCACGATAACCCGTCAACCACGCGATGATCTGATCGATTTCCGCTTTTGTGCGTCCTTTTTTCTCTGCCTTGGCAATGTACAGGGGATAGACGCTTGCAAAGCTCGTTGTATAGATCCGGTGTTTCGCCATGTTGCCGTTTCCGCCTGCCGAGTCGACGCGCGCTCCTATGAGATTAGGTGCACTGCCACCATAATCCCATCGCCAATTCCTCCAGCGCTTCGGAATTCCTGCATGATACGGCGAAGATTCCACTTGGTTGAGCGCTGGCGGGTCAATATTCTGGGGACAAGGTTCCGAACGACATGGCCGGGGCGGCGCGTCCGCCTGGCGAATTCATGATCTCAACTGCCTCAGCACGGTGCCATGAGCCTTTCAGCCGACGCTCTGTACAAAATGTCCGACGTGGAATTGCTGGCCGCCTATGTCGAAGGCCGGCGACAATTCGTCGAAAAGAAATTCACCCGCGATACACACCGGGCGCGGCTGGATTGGATCAAGGCCAAGATGTTCACCGGCAGTTCGGGCGGGGTCACCGAGCGCAACATGGCTATCGACGTCTCGGAAGAGATTGCCCGCAAGGGTCAGGAATTGCGCGAGATGACGCGCGACCTCGACCTGCTCAAGGTCGAGGTCGACATCATCGCGATCGTCATTCGATCCCGCAGCGCATCGGCGCCGACGGGCGTGCAAGGCGAAGACCTGGGTGGAGGCGATCATCCCGAGCGCGAAGGCCGTTCCGGCTCGTCCGACTGACGGTGAGCACGCGACTGCAACTTGCAAGTAGCAATCAGACTGCCTCCAACATAGACAGTGAAGCCGTTGTGATGCATCCTCAAGCTGCGTGAGATCACTCCGGCTACTCGAACGGGGATGGCAATGGGGGCAGGCTGCGACGAACTTGTGATCCTCGTCCATGGAACGGGCGCGTCGCAGCGCGGGCCGAAGGGTCAGGAGCGCTGGTGGCAGCCGGAGAGCGCCTTCGCACAGGAAATACTGACCGAACTCTCCAGGCAGGCCTCGGACAATGCGGATCGGCACTTCCGGCTAGAGGCCTTCGTCTGGTCGGGCGCCAACTCCGAGCGTGAACGGCGAATCGCCGGCCAGACTCTCGCCGAGCGGCTGAAGGATCTGGAAGGCAGACGTATCCCCTTTCACCTCGTCGGCCACAGCCATGGCGGGTCGGTCATTTGGCACGCGATGCGACGCATGCTTCGGGATGGGCGGCCGCGATCGCTGCGAAGCTGGACCACCGTTGGCACCCCCTTCCTAACCTTCGGCGACAGAGGTGCGTTCTACCTGGTGCTATTCCTCTTCCTTTCGCTCTTCACGGTTGGCATGGCCTACCTCCTGCTCGGCTCGTTACCTGGCATCTATGCAACCGAGCTTGGACGCATCGTTCGCGATGTGCCGCCCCTCGCTCTGGTCGGCGTGCTTGCGGGCGGTGCGGTAGTGGTTGCGCTCGTGGCCTATTCGCTCGTGGTGTTCGCGCTCCAGCTGTGGAGGCGAGTGCATGGCCGCTCGCGTCAGATCTCGGCGCACGACGCTGTTTTCCTGGGCGAGCGGTGGCTCCCGCTGGCGCATCCAGAAGACGAGCCGATCAACGCCCTCCGCGCGTCAGTCATACAGCCAGCGGAGCCGTTCATGCCCCGATTGAAGGCAGGGCTCGGCGTTCGGGAAGCGGGGAAATTCGAGACCGCGCGCGAGGAAGGGCCTGCCGACAGGAGGCCGGCCCGCCCGCCCATCACGCTCGGCACCGCAGCAACTGCGGTGGTATCGCTGATCGCCGCGCCGTTCTACAACAGGATCGTAGCTCCGCTGCTGGACCAGTTCCTGTGGGAGACCGCGAAGCAGGTCGCCCAGGGGAATGATGTCGCGGGCGAGTACCTGATCCGCTGCGACCGTGCGCCTCCCGAACTCCTCTCTTGTTGGAAAGAGGGTTCGCCGGACTTTCTCGCCAAGCTCTCCACCCTGGCGGACTCCTCGGCGGCAGGCACCGCACGAAACATCCGCAGCCGGCTTGCGGCGATCGGCGAGGGAACCTCGCCCGTGTCTGCGTTCAGCAGCGCGCTCTCCTGGAGAGAGGTGATTCACACGGCCTACTTCGAGCCGGGATGCGGCGTCGCCGCGATCGTTGCGCAGAGGATAATCGAGAGCGGCGGCGTTGCCGGGGCGGCGGGGCCGACCTCTTCCGCGGCATCAGCGGGGCCGGCAAGTCGCAAGCAGCGGCTGTTCCGGCCACGATATCTGTACCTGGCGCTGACCGGCGCGGCGGCCGCGGTTTGCGCTGCCGCGTCCATCTCCACTGTAGCCATCGAACGGGCTTGGCTCTGGCCATACACGAACGCGTTCCAGATCGACCGAATCTACACGAGCCTGTTCGAGGCGCGAGCCACATCGCTTCGCCTCATGCAGGGGCTCGACAAAATTCTGATCCACTGGGTGCTGCTCGACCGCACCGAGATGGCGATATCCACCGCACTGAAACTCGACGACATGATCCGATACATGGGCGTGAACGCCAGGCTTGAGCGACTGCAGGACATCGCCTTCGCCATTGGCGCGAAAGGCTCGGCGGCCGATCTCGCTCTTCTCCTTCGCAGCGACTTTTGCGCGAAGAGGGGACCCTCCTGCCTGGAGGGCCGGAACAAGGATGAAGTGACCGCATATCTCCTGGCGCACGCGGCTGCTGGCGGACGGGCAGCGGGAAACGGCTTTCACCGAATCCCGGAGAAGCAACTCGAGGAGATGGTGTCAAAGGCGAGCCGGGATACCTGGTCGCCGGAGTATCTCGTACGCGTGATGCTGCATGCGGGAGCCTTCGAACTGGCGGAGCGCTTCGCCGCGGTTAATTCGTCGTTCTGTGACGGAGTCAGAGATTGGGCGCGTGAGTCTCCCGACGGAGTCCCGACCAATAGCATTCCGAGCCTGTCTGGATGCGCCGATTGAGGACTATGTGGCGGGACAAAGCCACGATTACCGAAACTACTTCTCGCTTCCTTCGACGGTTCTGCGTCAAGTTATCAAGGCCCTTCCGGGTTCCGAGTTGAAGTCCTGCAAATCAGAGGTTCTTGGCGCAGCCAATGCGATGATCCGTTGCGAGGAAGACCGGAAAAATCTCACTCTCATCTTCAAAGACATGCAGCAGCGCGAGCTTACGTATAGTCCAGCGACGCCGGCACATGCGCTGCTTACAGAAATCTCCAATTACGGCAGTGACCTGCCGTCCTGTCTCTCTCCGCTGGACAGCCGGATCGCGTACCTGCAGCTCTGCCTTCGACGGGCAAGCGAGCCGGCGTCGCCGGATACGCGGAGCGAACCTCCGATCCCATCTGCCGAGGAGGACCGTTTGTCGTGGTGGACATCCGATGTCTGGAAATCAGGAGCTGAGCAGCAGTCCCCGATCTGCCGCGAAGACGTCGCCGCGATAGGCAGCGGATATGGAGGGAAGATGCTGGCGATGAATCGCCGGCTGGACGAACTCACGCCGCGCGACCGTGAGGAGGTGAAGCGGCTGGTCACGCTTCGGACCGATTACGAGCTCAAACAGCCGCAGTTCATCGATCCTACGACAGCCGGCAAAATGGACATCGCCGACGCCAGGTGCGGATGGGCCAGCTTGGCGCTGGCCTGGACGTGGCTCGGGCATGAAAAGCAGTCCACAAAACTTCTCGACGCAGTGCTGCCGAAGCAATAGCCGGCCTCCGGCACCCAGATGCTCGACTTCTATCTCGGCATTGCGGATGCCCTGGCCAAACGCGCTCCCGCGCAGGCCAAGCGGTTTCTCGACGGGTCCTTCGACCTGGTGGACGATAACGATCCTGCCCTGTTCCGCAAATCGAGCGACGGATCGATCGATGATTTCTTCGTCTATGGAAAGTCGGACATTGCCCGGCTATATGCCGACATCGGCGAGTATCGCCTCGCGGCCGCGACGAACAACATGGTCGACCGGTTCAACGAGGGGGCTGTGTCCGCTTATCTGACCATCCTCGAATCGGAAATCCGAAGCGCCGCGCGATACGCTGATGCGGTCCTGAAGGCGGCCTTGCGCTCACCGCGCCCACCCGGCTTCCGGCTGAACTGACGCGACGGTCGAAGCTCGAAAGCTGCCCCCTGGTGCCCATCTTGTTCTGGAGTGGTAGCAAAATGGCGCCCCGCGCTCGATGAAGATGGGGCACTACTGCTTCGCCGTAGCACTGAGATTGTGAGACGCTCGATCAGCGCACGTTGGCGTCAATGGCGTATTCCGAAATGGCGCGCCCGAAGAGATTCGAACTCCTGACCCCCAGATTCGTAGTCTGGTGCTCTATCCAGCTGAGCTACGGGCGCGTTTTTCGCTAGGGCCATCGTGGGCTAGTCGCCCCGATGCATCCGAATGGTGTCGGAAACGTCGCGAAAGAGCGCTTTAGCTACCCGCTCCGCGTCCGATTGGCAAGCTCCGGAACGCGGGTTCTGGCAAACGATTTGGCCGGGGCAAACCGGCCAGATCGGTCACAAAAGGCAGCAAATAGCGTGATTTACGCCCGTGCCCGCTCGTTGCGGACGCTTTGCAGTTCCACCGGGCGGTCGGGAATCGAGATCCGGAAGGTGGCGCCGATGGTGCCTTCGACCAGATGGATATCGCCGCCATGGGCGCGAACCAGTTCGGCGGCGATGGCGAGGCCAAGCCCGCTGCCGCCGGGCCGGCCGGAGGTCTGGAAGGCCTCGAACAAATGCTCGCGCGCCCGCGCCGGCACGCCGGGGCCGGTATCGGAAACCTCGATGATCGCGACCGCGCCTTCGCGGCGGCCGGTGATGCGGATCTGCAGCGCCGCCGCATCGTCCTTCGGACGGGACTCCAGCGCCTGCGCGGCGTTGCGCACCAAATTGAGCAGCACGCGGAACAGCTGATCGGGATCGGCGTCCACAGTGAGGCCGCGTTCGATCGCGCTGACCCAGGCGATCGAGGCGTCGGCGGCAATGCCTGCGGATTCGCGCACTTCGGCCACCACGGGCTCGATCAGGATCATGCGGCGGTCGGGGGCAGCTTCCTGCACGCGGCCGTAGGAGAGCGTCGACTGGCAGAAATCGATGGCGCGCTCCAGCGAACGCATCAGCTTTGGCGCAAAGCGCTGCACCCGCGGATCGGGCACGCTGGCGAGCTGGTCCGACAATAATTGCGACGACGCCAGAAGATTGCGCAAATCATGGTTGATCTTGGAGACCGCAAGGCCGAGCGCGGCGAGCCGGCTCTTTTGATGCAGCATCGACACCAGGTCGCGCTGCATGTCGGACAATTCGCGCTCCACGACCCCGATCTCGTCGCCGCGCTGGCTCGGCACGATGATTCGCGCCGAACTTTCCGGGTTTTCATGGAAACCGACCAGGTTCGCGGTCAGCCGCCGCATCGGCCGTACGAACAGATGATGCATGGCGAAATAGACCAGCGCCGCCGTCAGCATGGCGATCGCCAACGAGACCAGGAGCGTGTTGCGCGAGAAGCGGTACATCGCCTGCCGCAGCGGCGCCTCGTCGACGACGACCTCGATGAATTGCCCGCCGCCGGGCGCAGGTCCCACCACGCGGATCACATGGTTATCCGTCTCCAGCATGGTTTCGATGGAATCGACGATGGCGGACCATACCGTGATGGTGCGCATGTCGATGTCGTGGTCGATCGCCGTCGGCAAATCGGCGCTGGCGAGCAGGCGGCGCTGCTGTCCCATCTTGATGGCGACCGCGCGGGCGCCGACGCTCTTCAAAATCTGCCGCGCCAGCGATTCAGGGACCATGCCCGAGGGGGCGGCGTCCAACACCAGCGCCGCGGTGCTCGCCGCGGCAATGCGGTCGTTCAGGCGGTTGATGCGGAAATTCGCGATCGCGGGCACGTAGATCATCAGGCCGGCGATCATGACGAGGGGAATGGTCAGCAGCAGCAGCTTGCCGGACAGGCCGAGCCGGCGCGGCGTCGTGGGCCGCGGCGCTTCAATGGTCGGCTGGTCGTCGGTCGCTGACACGAGATATCCGCCTTGATAACCTTGTTTGACGCGCAGGATCGGACCTTAGGATCGGCCTCATTGCCGCCGCCCGCACGCTGATTTGCGAGGATGCGTTCCGGCCACGGACCGGTCAAATTACCGATCGCTAATGTCCGCCGGTTCCGATGACTGGGGCGAGCTGCCGTCCCGTCCCTAAAAACCCCGCGAAAACAATAATATTCGCCCCAATTGTGCCATTTCAAAGAAGCCCGATTGTGGCACCGCGCAACATTGACGAAAACAGGTCGCTCCCGTATAAGCCGCGCAATTGTCCGCTATGGCCCGGTTCTTTCCGGGGGCGGCTCATTTGGGGCCGTCAATGGCCCGTCTTGGGCCGGCCAGCATTACCGGACTTACCATCAATTCAGCGGCAGTTTGCAATTCAGCGGCAGCTTGCCAGGTTAGCGGAGAACTACCCGTGAAGCGGACTTATCAACCCAGCAAACTGGTGCGCAAGCGCCGTCACGGCTTCCGCGCCCGTCTCGCCACGACCGGCGGCCGCAAGGTTCTCGCTGCGCGCCGTGCGCGTGGCCGCAAGCGTCTGAGCGCCTGAGCCGGACGTCTCCGGAGACCTTATTATGGATCGGCTAAGGCAGCGGGCGGACTTCCTCGCCGTTGCCAATGGCGCGCGAGCCAACAGCGCCGCCTTCGTGGTGCAGGGACGCTGCCGCGACGATGATGGCCCGATCCGGATCGGTTTTACCGTTACCAAAAAGAACGGTACCGCTACCGAGCGTAATCGTATCCGGCGCAGGCTTCGCGAACTGGTGAAGCGGCTGGACGTCATACCGATGCGACCGCACCATGATTATGTGCTAGTCGGGCGGCGCGCGGCGCTGCACCGCGACTTTACGACCATGCTCGACGACCTTCGCCAGGCGCTGCTTCGCCTCGACCGGCAGCCGGCAAAAGTGGCCAAAGCGCTTCCGAACGAAGGCGCTACCGGTTCGCGTCAAGACAACGCGTCCAAAGACACCAAGATAAAGACGACGGCGCGAGCCGGAACCCGAGTGGAATGACGAGACCTTGAAACGATGACCGACAATCGCAACACCATTCTCGCCGTCATTCTGTCCGGCCTCGTGCTGATCGCGTGGCAATATTTCTACAACGCGCCGCAGATGGAACGGCAGCGCCTGCAGTCGCAGACCCAGGCCGAGCTCGCAAAATCCGCGCCGCAGACAGCGCCGGGCTCCACCACCACGCCGACGCCAGGTTCGGCGCCGTCCGCCACCACACCCGCCCAGCCGGGCGTGGCCGCGCCCGTCATCAGCCGCGAGGCCGCGATTGCCGCAAGCCCGCGCGTCAAGATCGACACGCCGCGGGTGACGGGCAGCATCGCATTAAAGGGCGCCCGCATCGACGATCTCGCATTGGTGCAATACCGCGACACCGTCGACCCCAAATCACCTGCAATCGTGCTGTTCTCTCCGTCGAACACCGCTCATCCCTATTATGCCGAGTTCGGCTGGGTCGGGGCCGCAGGCTCGACGGCACGGCTTCCCGACCGCGATACGGTGTGGCAGCAGGAAGGCTCCGGCGCGCTGTCACCGACCCACCCGGTGACGCTGAAATGGGACAATGGCGAAGGCCTCACCTTCCGCCGCACCATTTCGATCGACGACCGCTATCTGTTCAGCGTCAAGGACGATGTCACCAATGTCGGCACCGCGCCGGTCACGCTCTATCCGTTCGCCCTCATCTCTCGTCACGGCACGCCTGAGGTCTCGGGCTATTACATCCTGCATGAAGGCCTGATCGGCTATCTCGGCGACAAGGGCCTGCAGGAGCACGGGTACAAGGCCGTCGCCGAGGCGCCGGTGCTGGGCAGTGGCGGCCGAGGCTTCGAGTTCAATGTCACCAATGGCTGGCTCGGCATCACCGACAAGTACTGGGCTGCGGCGCTGTTGCCTGACACGTCGGCGCGCCTGAAAGCCCGCTTCCTCGCCGAACCGGGCGCCAAGGTCCGTTATCAGACCGACTATTTGCAGGATCCGCAGACCGTCGCGATCGGCGGCACCGGCAGCACCAACGCGCGGCTGTTCGCCGGCGCCAAGGAAGCCAACGTCGTCGGCATCAACTTTCCCTTCGCCGGCCACGGCGGCTACAACAAGCAGCTCGAGCTCAACCATTTCGACCTGTTGATCGACTGGGGCTGGTTCTACTTCATCACCAAGCCGATGTTCCTGGCGCTGGATTACTTCTTCCATTTGGTCGGCAATTTCGGCGTCTCGATCCTGCTGGTGACGGTGCTGGTGAAGCTCTTGTTCTTCCCGCTCGCCAACAAATCCTACGCCTCGATGGCCAAGATGAAATCGGTGCAGCCGCAACTGGCCGCACTGAAGGAGCGCTATCCCGACGACCGCCAGAAGCAGCAACAGGAGATGATGGAGATCTACAAGAAGGAGAAGATCAACCCGGTCGCCGGTTGTCTTCCCGTCCTGTTGCAGATCCCGGTTTTCTTCTCGCTCTACAAGGTGCTGTTCGTCACCATCGAAATGCGCCACGCGCCGTTCTACGGCTGGATCAAGGACCTCTCGGCGCCCGATCCGACCACGATCTTCAATCTGTTCGGGCTGATCCCGTGGGATCCCATGGTGCTCGGACCGCATGTCGGCCCGTATCTGATGCTCGGCGTCTGGCCGATCATCATGGGCATCACGATGTGGATCCAGATGAAGCTCAACCCGACGCCGCCGGATCCGACCCAGAAGATGATCTTCGACTGGATGCCGCTGATCTTCACCTTCATGCTGGCGGGCTTCCCGGCGGGTCTCGTGATCTACTGGGCCTGGAACAACCTGCTGTCGGTGCTGCAGCAGGGCTTCATCATGCGCAAGAACGGCGTGAAGGTTGAGTTGTTCGACAATCTCAAGGCGACGTTCGTCAAGAAGGCCGAGCAGAAGAGCTGACGACCGGCATCTGGTTGTTGGACGCGGATACTCCCAACTCGTCATGCCCGGCCAGAAGCGCGAAGCGCGTCTTCGCGCTAGACGTGCCGGGCATCCACGTCTTTGGGACCCGCGAAAAGAGAAGACGTTGGATGGCCGGGACAAGCCCGGCCATGACGAAGAACGGGAAACCTTCGCATGACCGCGGAAACTGATGCGAAGCTGATCGAAGAGGGACGAAAACTGTTCGCCGGCGAATGGCAGTTCGTCTGGGCCTCGCCGTCGATCGAAACGCTGCCGCCGATGGCCAGCGTGGAGGTGGCGTTTGCCGGCCGTTCCAATGTCGGCAAATCGAGCCTCATCAACGCGCTGACCGGCCGCAACGCGCTGGCGCGCACCTCGCACACGCCCGGACGCACCCAGGAACTGATCTTCTTCGAAGGCCCTGAGAACGCCGGGCTGCGCCTGGTCGACATGCCCGGCTATGGCTACGCCTCGGCGCCGAAGGCCAAGGTCGCGTCCTGGACCAAGCTGATCCATCAATTCCTGCAGGGGCGCGCCACGCTGGCGCGGGTCTATGTGCTGATCGATGCCCGCCACGGCATCAAGGACGTCGACCAGGACGTGCTGAAGACGCTCGATAAATCCGCCGTGAGCTATCAGGTGGTGCTGACCAAGGCCGATCAGGTCAAGCGCACAGAGCTCGAAAAGCACATCGAAGAGACCACAGCCGCGCTCGCCAAACATCCCGCCGCGTTTCCGGACGTGCTGGTGACCTCCTCGCGCGATGGCAGCGGCATGCCGGAATTGCGCGCGGCGATGGTGCGTCTGCTCGGTGAGCGCAGCTGATGTCACGCGCCTGTCGCATCCTGATCGTGCTGGCCGCCATCATGGGCGCCGACGGCGTGATGCTGGCGGCAGCGTCCGCGCATCAGGCCGACGCGTCGCGGCTGGCGTCGGCGTCATCGATGTTGCTGTTCCATGCCACCGCCGTTCTCGCTGCGGTGGCGTTGGCCGAGCGTGGCCTCATCCATATCAGAATCGGCATCGTGGCCGCCTTCGGCTTCGTCATCGCAGCCGCCCTGTTCGCCGGCGACCTGACGCTGCGGCAATACGCCGGACACGGCCTGTTTCCGATGGCCGCGCCAACCGGCGGGACGTTGTTGATTCTGAGTTGGCTGGCGGTCGCCGTGGCTGCGGCGTGGCCGAGGCCCCGGTAACCACCTTTTGGCCTGCGTGAAGCCAAGCGAAATCCGGGCTACGGAATTGCACGCCCACTTTGCGCCCTGCCCGCCAATCAGCTAGAACCCGGCCCGACATCTGGAAATGACGAGAGCCGCTTCATGACCGACTCGCCAAATATCAGCCCGCTCGACCAGGCCCGCATCCTGTCCGAGGCGCTGCCGCACATGCAGCAATATGACGAGGAAACCATCGTCATTAAATATGGCGGCCATGCCATGGGCGCCGAAGATCTGGCCAAGGCTTTCGCCCGCGACATCGTGCTGCTGGAGCAGACCGCGATCAATCCGGTGGTCGTGCATGGCGGCGGGCCGCAGATCGCGACCATGCTGAAGCGGCTCGGCATCCAGTCCGAATTCGCCGCGGGCCTCCGCATCACCGATGCGGCGACGATCGAAATCGTCGAGATGGTGCTGGCCGGTTCGGTCAACAAGCAACTGGTCGGCTACATCAACGAAGCCGGCGGCAAGGCCGTCGGCCTCAGCGGCAAGGACGGCAACATGGTCAAGGCGTCGAAGACGACGCGCACCATGGTCGATCCGGATTCCAACATCGAAAAAGCTGTCGATCTCGGTTTCGTCGGCGACCCCGACAAGGTGGACCTGACCCTGCTGAACCAGCTGATCGGCTATGAGCTGATCCCGGTGCTGGCGCCGCTGGCGACCTCGCATGACGGGCAGACACTGAACGTCAACGCCGACACCTTTGCCGGCGCGGTGGCCGGCGCGCTGAAGGCAAAACGCCTGCTGCTGCTGACCGACGTTCCCGGCGTGCTCGACAAGTCCAAGAAGCTGATTCCGGAACTGTCGGTGAAGGATGCGCGCAAGCTGATCGCCGACGGCACGATTTCCGGCGGCATGATCCCCAAGGTCGAGACCTGCATCTATGCGCTCGAACAGGGCGTGCAGGGCGTCGTCATCATCGACGGCAAGACACAGCACGCCGTGCTGCTCGAATTGTTCACCAATCAGGGTACCGGCACGCTGATCCACAAGTGACAAGCGCGATCTCCCCGCCCGCGAAGCTCACGCGCCGCTTCCGCGCCAGAATGCGGCGGTATGGGAGGCGCACGGTCCTGGCGCTGCCGGCGGCCACGATCTCGCTGTTCGTCTCGTCGTTGCCGGCGCTGGCCGATCTCAAGCTTTGCAACCGTATGAGCTATGTGGTCGAGGCCGCAATCGGCATCGACGACAAATCGGCGACCGCCACCCGGGGTTGGTTTCGCATCGATCCCGCCGCCTGCCGCGTGGTGCTGCAGGGCGCGCTGACCGCGGATCGGGTCCTCCTCAATGCACGCGCGCTCGGCGTCTATGGCGCCTCGCCGGTCGCGCAGGGCGGCAACGACACGCTGTGCATCGCGCCGGAGAATTTCGTCATCGCCGCCGCTCGCCAGTGCCGCTCCGGACAGACCCCGGCACCCTTCACACAGATCACGCCAACGAAAACCGACGACGGCAATCTGGTGGCCTATCTCGCCGAGGGCAGCGAGTATGACGACGAACAGGCGCGCCTGGCCGGAATCCAGCGGCTGCTGGTGATCGCCGGCTATGACGCCGCCCCGATCGACGGCGTCGATGGCCCGAAGACGCAGGCCGCGCTGAGCGCCTTTCTCAGGAATCGCGGGCTTAGCCCCGACATCGTGCAGTCGCCGAACTTCTTCGCCACCATGATCGACGCGGTGCAGTCGCCGTCCGCCACCGGCCTGACTTGGTGCAACGACACGCCGCACAAGATCATGGCCGCGGTCGCCACCGACGACGGCAAGGCCGTGACCAGTCGCGGCTGGTATCGGATCGATCCCGGCAAATGCCTGCATCCCGACCTGACCGGCCAACCGAAACAGGTGTTCAGTTTTGCCGAGGCTGTCGACGGCGAGAACCGCACGGTCAAGCTCAAGGACAAGCCGCTGAACTGGGGCGGCACCAGGGAGCTCTGCACGCGCGAGAGCAAATTCGAAATCAACGAACAGGGCGATTGCGGCAGCCGTGGCCTCAGCCCGATCGGCTTTGCCGTCGTCGACATGACGGGCGGCGGCAGGACGCTGCGGTTCGCGATGCCATGATGCAGTCTATCGTCGTCCCGGCGAAGGCCGGGATCCATAACCACCGATCTGAGTTTTGGCTGATGGCGGCGCCACAAGAAAAGGCAATTCACACTGTGCTCAACAAGAATCTACACGGCGTATGGGGCCCGGCCTTCGCCGGGACGACGGTGGAGAGCGAATCATGATCTCCCCCCGCGCATTCACCCACATCGAAACCTGGGTGTTCGACCTCGACAACACGCTGTACCCGCATCACGTCAACCTGTGGCAGCAGGTCGACGCCCGCATCGGCGAGTTCATCAGCACCTACCTGAAGATCTCGGCGGAAGAAGCGCGGGTGCTTCAGAAGGATTATTACCGCCGCTATGGCACCAGCATGCGCGGCATGATGACCGAGCACGGCGTGCACGCCGACGATTACCTGGCTTACGTGCACAAGATCGATCATTCGCCGCTGGAGCCGAATCCCGCGATGGGATCTGCGATCGCCAGACTGCCGGGGCGCAAGCTGATCCTGACCAACGGCTCGACCGACCATGCCGGCGCGGTGCTGGCGCGGCTCGGCATTGGCGAGCATTTCGAGGCGGTGTTCGATATCATCGCCGCCGAACTGGAGCCGAAGCCGGCGCCGCAGACCTACCAGAAATTCCTCAGCCTGCACGGCGTCGATCCCACGAAATCGGCGATGTTCGAGGATCTCGCCCGCAACCTCGTGGTGCCGCACGAGCTCGGCATGACGACGGTGCTGGTGGTGCCTGACGGCGCCAAGGAAGTGGTGCGCGAGGACTGGGAACTGGAAGGCCGCGACGCCGCCTATGTCGATCATGTTACGGATGATTTGACGGGGTTTTTGGAAGGGTTGGCGCGGGGTTAGGCGCGCTATCTCCCCATGTCGTCCCGGGCTTGACCTCAGATGCGCAATTGCGCATCGGGGGACCCATACGCCGCGGCTGATATTATGAGGCGCTGCGGGTAGATACCTTCTTCAAATCATAGCTCCCTGTGGTTATGGGTCCCGGCTCAAGGCCGGGACGACAGCGGAGCAAGCCTTGACTCTCTCGCGCCAAATCCCGAAAAAGCCTTCCAATTCGCTTCACAATTAGCCCGATTGCTCCGAGGAAATCCCGATGTCCCTGTCCGCGCTGGAATCCACCGTCAACACCGCGTTCGATGCCCGAGACGGCATCTCGACATCGACCAAGGGTGAGGTGCGCGAGGCTGTCGATCATTCGCTCGAACTGCTCGACAAGGGTGAGGTGCGCGTTGCCGAGCGCGCGGCCGACGGCAAGTGGAAGGTCAATCAATGGCTGAAGAAGGCCGTGCTGCTGTCGTTCCGCCTCAACGACATGGGCGCTATTCCCGGCGGCCCCGGCAAGGCGACGTGGTGGGACAAGGTGCCGTCGAAGTTCGATAGCTGGGGCGAGAACCGTTTTCGCGATGCGGGCTTCCGCGCGGTGCCCGGCGCGATCGTGCGCCGCTCGGCCTTCATCGCCCGCAACGTCGTGCTGATGCCCTCCTTCGTCAATCTCGGCGCCTATGTCGACGAAGCCACCATGATCGACACCTGGTCCACGGTCGGCTCCTGCGCGCAGATCGGCAAGCGCGTCCACATTTCCGGCGGCGTCGGCATCGGCGGCGTGCTGGAACCGCTGCAGGCCGAGCCCGTGATCATCGAGGACGATTGCTTCATCGGCGCGCGCTCGGAAGTCGCCGAAGGCGTGATCGTGCGCAAGGGTGCGGTACTGTCGATGGGCGTGTTCCTCGGCGCCTCCACCAAGATCGTCGACCGCGACACCGGCGAGACCTTCATCGGCGAGGTCCCGGAATATGCCGTGGTCGTGCCCGGCAACCTGCCGGCGCGTCCCTTGAAGAACGGCCAGCCCGGCCCATCCACCGCCTGCGCCGTCATCGTCAAGCGCGTCGACGAACGCACCCGCGCCAAGACCAGCATCAACGAGCTGCTGCGCGACTAGGATAGCGGGCTGATTCTCAGCCATGCCTGAGGCACGCAAGCGCCCGCACTCCCTGCGCGACATTCCGGGCGGGGTGTGGGCGCTGGGCTTCGTCTCGATGCTGATGGACATCTCATCGGAGATGATCCATGCGCTGCTGCCGATCTACCTCGTCACCGTGCTCGGCACGTCGATGGTCACGGTCGGCATCATCGAAGGCATTGCGGAAGCGACCGCATCGATCACCAAGATCTTTTCCGGCGCGCTTTCCGATTGGCTCGGCAGGCGCAAATGGCTCGCGGCGTTTGGCTACGGCCTTGCGGCGCTGACCAAGCCGATGTTTCCGCTGGCGCCGACGGTCGGCTGGCTGGTCGCGGCGCGCTTCATCGATCGGGTCGGAAAGGGTATCCGGGGCGCGCCACGCGACGCGCTGGTGGCGGACATTGCGCCGCCCCATCTGCGCGGCGCAAGCTTTGGCCTGCGCCAGTCGCTCGACACGATCGGAGCTTTCGCCGGCCCCTTGCTGGCGATCGGCCTGATGTGGCTGACCGCGGACAATTTCAAGGCGGTGTTCTGGTTTGCGGTCATCCCCGCCTTTCTGTCCTTGGCCTTGATCATCTTCGCGGTGCGCGAGCCCGACCGCCCCGCAGGCTTGCGCAAGGTGCGCAACCCGATCAGCCTTGCCGAAATCAGGAATCTCGGTGCGGCCTATTGGTGGGTGGTGGCGGTCGCGACGGTTTTCACACTGGCGCGCTTCAGCGAAGCCTTCCTGATCCTGCGCGCGCAGGGTGTCGGCATGCCGCTCACCCTGGTGCCCGTGGTGCTGGTGCTGATGAACGTGGTTTACGCCGCCGCCGCGTACCCGGCCGGCGTATTGTCGGACCGCGTCAATCGCGTCACCGTTCTGGCTATCGGCATCCTGGTGTTGGTCGCCGCCGATATCGCGCTCGCTTTGCTGCCTTCGCTCACTGGGGTCGCGCTCGGCGTCGCGCTGTGGGGCCTGCACATGGGATTGACCCAGGGGCTGCTGGCGGCGCTGGTGGCGGATACCTCGCCGCCCGAACTGCGGGGCACGGCCTTCGGATTTTTCAACCTGCTGGGCGGCTTTGCCATGCTGGCGGCCAGCGTCATGGCCGGGGCGCTGTGGGATCGTGCGGGGCCGGAAGCCACGTTCTTAGCCGGTGCCGGCTTTGCGCTGGTGGCGCTGGTGGGCCTGCTGGTGGTGCAGGCCCGAACCAAAGCAGGCCGAATCGAACCAAAATAGCCGGGGTGCGACCAATATTCCGGAACCGCGGCGTTTTTCCGCCGTCCGGAGGTTGCGATGGATTACGCCCGTTTACTGTTCAGTTTCAATGGCCGCATCAACCGCGCCAGGTACCTTGCCGTCCAGCTCGCGCTCCTGACCTTCTGGCTCGTGCTTTGGCTGAAATCCCCGTTCGGGCAATGGGAGGTTTTGCAAGCCAGCGCCGTCATCGCGATGCTCTGGATCAACGCCGCCACGACGGCCAAGCGGCTTCACGACCGCAACAGGAGCGGCTGGTGGGCGATTGCGGTGCTGATCGTGAACCCTCTCTCCTACGTTTATTATGCTCTGTTCTTCGGGCTCTATTTCGGCGTTGATGTTTCGGCCGCGCGGGAGATGCTGCTCGTGATGGGCGCAGTGGCGCTGTCCGTTCTGCAAACCTGGATGGTCATCGAGCTGTTTTTCCTGATCGGAACCGATGGCCGCAACCGGTTCGGAACCGATCCGACGCGCAACCCTCCCAAATTGCCGATCATGTCGCACCCGCAATCGTTCGGCGTTCCGGATTTTCTCCTGCACCGTGCTGGCCCGGTCGCACGTGGTTGATACCTGGCCGTTAGCCCGGAGTTACGCGCATGGATTACGCCTGGTACCTGTTCAGTTTCGAAGGTCGCATCAACCGCGCCAAATGCTGGCTGGCGGTGCTGATCGTCATCAGCTGGATGATATTCCTGGGTCTGACGCTGATGGGCATCGCCCATCTGTTCGGCGCGGAATTGCCGAGCAAACTCAGCTTTAGCACCGAGCAAATCTTCTATGTCGTCGATCCAGAAGCTTGGCGGTCGTTGTCGTCGACCAATCGCACCAGCCTCCTGATCTATGTAATCGGAACGCCGCTGTTCCTGTGGGTCTATCTGGCGACCTCGGTCAAGCGGCTGCATGACCGCAACAAGAGCGGCTGGTGGATGCTGCTGTCTTCGTGATGCCTGGTCTTTACAGCCAGTTCGGTAACCGGCTCGAGGCTTTACTCGACGATTCCTACTTCGCGATACCGCTGAGCCTGAACGCGCTCGTATTCACCGTGTGGGGTTTCGTCGAGCTGTATTGCCTCAAGGGCACCACCGGGACCAACGCCTACGGCGCCGACCCGCTGGCGCCGGTCGATATGCGGCCCGCATGGGACCAGCAAAGCGAGATCGAAATGGTGCCGCACAAGGCTGGCCCGCCGCCGGTTTGGCGTGTTAAGCCGGGGTATGAATGACGCCGTTTCCATCACCCGCGACCTCGTCCGCTGCCCTTCCGTGACCCCGGCCGATGCCGGCGCGCTCGGTGTGCTCGAAAACCTCCTGAAGGCCGCCGGCTTCGAGGTGCATCGCGTTACATTCGGCGAGCCCGGCACAGCTGACATCGACAATCTCTATGCCCGCATCGGCGATAGTGCCCCGCACATCACCTTCGCCGGCCATACCGACGTGGTGCCGGCCGGCGATGAAGCCGCCTGGAGCCATGGCGCGTTCTCGGGCGACATCAAGGACGGCTTCCTCTATGGCCGCGGCGCGGTCGACATGAAGGGCGGAATCGCCTGCAGCGTCGCGGCGGTGCTGCAATATCTCGCTGCCAATGACCGCAAGCCAAAGGGGTCGATCTCGTTCCTGATCACCGGCGACGAGGAGGACATTTCGGTCAACGGCACCATCAAGCTGCTGAAATGGTGCGCCGAGCGCGGCGAAAAATTCGACCATTGCGTGCTCGGCGAACCCTCGAATGTCGAAGTGCTAGGGGATTGCATCAAGGTCGGCCGGCGCGGCTCGCAATCCGGCACGCTGTTCGTCGACGGCGTGCAGGGCCACGTCGCCTATCCGCATCGCGCAGCCAACCCGGTGCCGGATATTTCGCGGCTGATCGTGGCGCTATCCGACGAGCCGCTCGATCACGGCAGTGCCCAGTTCCAGGCCTCCAACCTCGAATTCACCTCCGTCGATGTCGGCAACACCGCCAGCAACGTCATCCCCGGACAGGCGCGCGCGAAATTCAACATCCGCTTCAACGACAACCACACGCAGGAAACGCTGCGGGCGCTGGTCGATGAAAGACTGGCGAAAGCCTGCGGCAACCGCATCCGCGCGCACATCAAATGGGAGCCGTCGAACTCCAACGTGTTCGTCACAAAACCCGGCGCCTTCACCGATCTCGCCGTCAGCGCAATCGAAGAGGTGACGGGACGCAAGCCGGAACTGTCGACCTCCGGCGGCACCTCCGATGCGCGCTTCATCTCGAGCTACTGCCCGGTGATCGAATTTGGACTGGTCGGCCAGACCATGCACCAGGTCGACGAGCGCACGCCGGTCTCGGATATCGAGAAGCTGACGAAGGTGTATCGCGGGATACTGGATCGGTATTTTTCGTGATTGCCTCGCTCCGGCGGTACACCGCCGGCAGCCAGACAAAAATTGCGAAAACAACCCCATGCAAAGAATGGCGGGGGACCCTAATAGTCCACGCGTACCAGATATAGCCCGTCCGGCGGCGCGACGGGACCGCAGGCGGCGCGGTTGCGGGCGGCGAGGGCTGAGGCAAGATCGTCGGCGCTCCAGCGGCCTTCGCCGACCCAGACCAATGAGCCCACCATCGAGCGCACCTGGCTGTGCAGGAACGAGCGCGCCGACGTCACGATGGCAACCGCATCGCCGTCCCTGATGACGTCGAGCTGGTCGAGCGTCTTCTCCGGCGATTTCGCCTGACATTCGGTGTCGCGGAACGTCGTGAAATCATGCTTGCCGAGCAGCCGTTGCGCCGCGGTGTGCATCGCGTCGGTGTCGAGATGGCGCGGCACGCGCCAGGTGCGGCCGATATCGAGCGCGAGATTGGCGCGATGGTTGGTGATGCGATAGCGGTAATGCCGCTTGATGGCGGAAAATCGCGCCTCGAAATCGTCGGCCACGATCTCGGCGCTGAGCACGCCGATCGGATGCGGCCTTAAGTGCGCGTTCAACCCGTCGCGCAAGCGACCCGGCGGAAACGGTTTTTCGATATCGCAATGCGCGACCTGCCCCAGCGCATGCACGCCGGCATCGGTGCGCCCCGCGCCGTGGACGCGAACCTGTTCGCCGCAGATCGCCTTGACCGCGGTTTCCAGCGCGCCTTGCACCGTCGGCGCGTTGTCCTGGATCTGCCAGCCGCTGAAGGGGCTGCCGTCATATTCGATGATGAGCTTGTAGCGGGGCATTAGCCAAGCCGCGCCGGCGGTTTTAACGGCGTGCCGCGCAGAAAATCCGGGGCTTTCATCGGCGCCTTGCCCGCCCGCTGCAGTTCGAGAATTTTGATCGCACCGTCGCCGCAAGCGATCGTCAGATGCTCGTCAAGTACATCGCCCGGCGCGCCCGTGCCCTTCGCCGGCTCACAGCGCAGGATCTTGATACGCGCCGCTTCGCCGTCGAGCGCGGCCTCGCACCAGGCGCCCGGAAACGGCGACAGCCCATGGATGTGCCGCAGCACTTCGCGCGCCGGCCGGCTCCAGTCGATCCGCGCCTCGGCCTTCTCGATCTTGGCGGCGTACGTCACGCCTTGCTCGCTTTGCCTGGTCAATTGAAGACCGCCGCGCTCCAGCCCGCCCATCGCGCGCACCATCAGATCGGCCCCCAACGGGGCCAGCGCATCGTGCAGATCGGCGGCGGTCATGGTGTCCGATATGGCCAGCCGCTCGGCCATCGCGACGTCGCCGGTATCGAGGCCGACGTCCATCTTCATCACCATCACGCCGGACTCGGCATCGCCTGCCATGATGGCACGATTGATTGGGGCTGCGCCGCGCCAGCGCGGCAGCAACGAGCCGTGCAGGTTGAAACAGCCGAGCGGCGGCGCATCCAGGATCGCCTGCGGCAGGATCATGCCATAGGCGACGACCACGGCGGCGTCCGCATTGTGCGCGCGAAACCCTTCAAGCGCGTCAGGCGTCTTCAATGTGGTCGGCGTCAGCACGGGTATGCCGAGCCGCCGCGCTTCCTGCTCCACAGGTGTCGGCTGCAGCTTCATGCCACGCCCGGCCGGCTTCGGCGCGCGGGTATAGACGGCCGCGATCTCATGGCCATGGGCCACGAGCTCCAGCAGCGTCGGCACCGCGAAATCGGGCGTGCCCATGAAGATCAAGCGGAGAGGCATGTCGGCAGCGTTTCCCTAATCCGGCTTCTAGATAACGAGCGTCATCCTGAGGTGCGAGCCCTTGCGAGCCTCGAAGGATGCGCAGGAAAGAAAGAATGTCGTCTGCGGCCGCCGTCGCCCTTCGAGGCTCGCAAGAGCTCGCACGGCAGAGAGAGAGAGTTGTAGCTACTCCGCCGCCCTCTTCGCGGCCTTGGTAAACTTCTTCAGCACACGGTCGCGCTTCAGCTTGGACAAATAATCCACGAACAGCACGCCATTGAGGTGATCGATTTCGTGCTGGATGCAGGTGGCAAACAGGCCGTCGGCATCTTCCTCGTGCACCTTGCCGTCCAGATCGGTGAAGCGTACGCGCACCTGCGCCGGCCGTTCCACCGCCTCGTAATATTCGGGGATCGAGAGACAGCCCTCCTCGTAGACCGACAGCTCTTCGGACGAGGAGATGATCTCCGGATTGATAAAGACCCGCGGCTGCGGCTTGGTCTCGCCGTCCTCGGTCTTCTTGGCCAGATCCATGGTGATCAGCCGCAGCGGCTGCGCGACCTGGATCGCGGCGAGGCCAATGCCGGGCGCGTCGTACATGGTCTCGAACATGTCGTCGGCCAGCTTGCGGATCTCCGCCGTCACCTTCTCGACGGGTTTGGAGACGAGCCGCAACTGCTTGTCCGGCAGGATGATGATTTCTCGGATTGCCATGATGGGGCGATTTAAGCTGCTGATTTGCCGCGGTCAATGCGCGTCGGAACCGGGTAAGGCGGCCTTAACCATGATTTTTAAGGCCGCGTTAACCACGAAAATTAAGGGGTCATCTACCATAAATGTTCCCTCTTCGTTCGTGCTAACCCGCGAATCGGCTACAAGCAGCCATGAACGAGATTCTTTTTGTCATCGGCGACCTGCCGATTCGTGCCCTCGACGCGCTGATCAGCTTTGGCGCGCTGGCGCTAATCCTGTTGCTCACCATTGCCATCGTCATCGCCCGGTCGGGCCGCCGCGGCGCGGAACTCGCGATGGCGCAGGCGATCCGCGCCGACGAGCTCGAAGAACGCCTGAGCGAAATGCTGCGGGCGCAGAGCGAATCCACCGGCCGGGTCGATGCGATGGGACAGGCGCTGGCCGGCCGTCAGGCCGAGATGGCCCGCGCCGTCAACGAGCGGCTGGATTCGGTGACCCACCGGGTCGGCCAGTCGATGGAAGCGACCACGCGCAACACCATGGACAGTTTGCGCGCGCTGCATGAGCGGCTCGGCATTATCGACAATGCCCATAAAAATCTCACCGACCTGACCTCGCAAGTCACCACGCTGCGCGACGTGCTCGCCAACAAGCAGTCGCGCGGCGCGTTCGGCCAGGCGCGGATGGAGGCGATCGTCCAGGACGGCATGCCGACGGGTTCCTACGAGTTCCAGTACACGCTCTCATCAGGCAAGCGGCCGGATTGCGTGGTGTTCCTGCCCGACCAGCGCCCGCTCTGCATCGATGCGAAATTTCCGCTGGAGGCGATGACCGCGCTGCACGACGCGCGCACCGACGAGGAAAAGAAATACGCTACAGGGCGACTGCGCGCCGACGTGATGAAGCATGTCAACGACATCGCCGAGAAGTATCTGATATCAGGCGAGACCCAGGACACCGCGCTGATGTTCGTGCCGTCGGAATCGGTCTATGCGGAAATTCACGATGGGTTCGACGACGTGATCCAGAAGGCCTACCGCGCCCGCGTCGTGCTGGTGTCGCCGTCGCTGTTGATGCTGGCAATCCAGGTGATGCAGCAGATCCTGAAAGATGCGCGGATGCGCGATGCTGCCGACCAGATCCGCACCGAGGTGCTTAATTTGGGCGACGATCTCGGCCGCCTGCGCGACCGCGTGCTGAAACTGCAAAAGCATTTTGGCGATGTGAATGAGGACGTCCGCCAGATCCTGATCTCCGCCGACAAGATCGAAAAGCGGGCGGGGCGGATCGAGGAACTGGATTTCAGCAAGTCCGAGCCGCCGCCCGAGGCTCCGCGCATCGTCAAATCTGGCGCACCAGAGCTGTTCCCGCTGGCGCGCAAGCTGCAGGCGGGGGAGTAGAGGCCCAGGCGCTACGCAAGCGGTGTCATCGCCCGGCTTGACCGGGCGACCCAGTACGCCGCGGCCTCTCGATCTAGCTCAAACACCTCTGGGATACTGGGTCCCCGCTTTCGCGGAGGACGACAATGATTTTTGTTCGTCCTTCTGGGACCCGCCGCCATCAGAGCCATCTCGTCGAAAGCGCTGACCTATCCTCCTCCTGCGGCGATCTCCGGATAAAGATCAATCCAGTTCGGATTGTCCTTTTCGATCAGCGCAATCTTCCAAGCCCGCGGCCATCTCTTCAGCCGTTTCTCACGCTGAATGGCAACCTCTACTTCGTCGACGCATTCGAAGTACACCAGACGACTCACGCCGTAATCTTTAGTGAAGCCTTCCACCGCACCTGACTTATGCTCGTAAACGCGACGGACGAGGTCATTGGTCACGCCGATGTAAAGCGTGCCACCGATGCGGCTGGCCAGGATGTATACATAATAGCTGCGCGTTCCCATCTGCCGCCTCTGGGATTCTGGGTCGCCCGGTCAAGCCGGGCGATGACAGTATCATTTTTGGCGGCCGAATCTGCTAACACCTGTCTATGAACGCACCTGAAGCCCCCTCGACATCGGCAACACCCTCGTCCGCGCCCTCCTGGCGCGAAGCGTTTGCGGTGTATCTGCAGCCGCGCGTGCTGATCGTGATGATGCTCGGCTTCTCGTCCGGGCTACCGCTGGCGCTGTCGGGATCGACGCTGCTGGTATGGGTCAGCGAGAACGGCGTCAGCCTCGGCACCATCGGGCTGTTCACCCTGGTCGGCACGCCCTACACGCTCAAGTTCCTTTGGGCGCCGCTGGTGGATGGCCTTAACATTCCGCTGCTGACGCGCTGGCTCGGGCGGCGGCGCGGCTGGCTGGTCTTCACCCAACTGCTGTTGATGGCTGCGATCCTCGGACTGGCGCTAACCGATCCCGCACGCTCGCCATTCTTCGTGGCGCTCGGCGCGCTGCTGGTCGCCACGACGTCGGCAACGCAGGACATCGTGGTCGATGCTTACAGGGTCGAAAGCCTAGCGGAGAACGAACAGGCCGCCGGTATGGCGTCCTATGTGGCCGCCTATCGCGTCGGCATGGTGGCGTCCACGGCCGGCGCGCTGTTTCTCGTCACCGGCTTCGAATATGTTGGGCTGACCCGGCTCGATGCCTGGATGGCGAGTTTCGCTGTCATGGCGGCGCTGGTGCTGATCGGCATCGTCACGGTGCTGTGCGCGCGGGAGCCGGAGCAGTCCCGCATTGCTGACGCTGCAGCAGGCGGAAAGCCTTCGGTCAGCCGCATCGCCGAGGCCGCGATGGGCGCTTTCAGCGAGTTCCTGACCCAGCGCTATGCCATCATCGTGCTGGTGTTCGTGATGCTGTTCAAGTTCACCGACGCCTTCGCCGGCGCGATGACAGTGCCGTTCATCATCGACATCGGCTTCACGCGCAACGACTACGCCATCATCGTCAAAGGAGTCGGCCTGGCCGCGACCCTGGTCGGCGGTTTCGCCGGCGGCTTCCTCGCGCGCGGCACCTCGCTGGTAACCTGCCTGTGGATCGGCGGCCTGCTGCAGGCGGTGTCCAACCTCACCTTCACCTGGCTGGCGCTGGTCGGGCCGCAGCAATGGGCGCTGACCGTCGCCGTCTCGGTGGAAGCGTTCACCGGCGCGATCGGCACGGTGATCTTCGTCGCCTATCTCTCTGCGCTATGCAAGAATCCGCTGCACACCGCCACGCAATATGCGCTGCTCACCGCACTGGCGTCAGTCGGCCGTATCTATCTGTCTTCTGGCTCGGGCTATGTGGCCGAGGCGACGGGCTGGCCGCTGTTCTTCGTGGTCTCCGTACTGGTCGCGGTGCCGAGCCTGATCCTGCTGGTGTGGCTGCAGCGACGCGGGCATTTCGATGAACTGGGGCCGATGAAGGTTTAGGCTGCAAGGGCGTTGAACGCTGTGTCAACAACCTCGGTTGTCGTCCGCGCGAAGGCGGGGACCCAGTATTCCAGAAACGCCGGTTGCTGAATCGAGAAGCCGCGGCGTACTGGGTCGCCCGGTCAAGCCGGGCGATGACAGTGGTGTTTGTGACAGCGGCCGCGACAAACTCAGTTCTTGGTCACGACGCTCCACTTGGTGATCACGGCTTCGCTCATTTGTCCGGCAGCCTCGGCACAGGCGACTTCATCGACCTTCACCGAAATTTCCTTGCCGACCTTGCCCTTCAACTGCGCAGCCTGCGCGTCGCTGGTGATGACGAGTTGGAAAGTCTCCGGCCCAGTCTCGAGGTTGCACAGACCGCTCGGTGGCGGCAGGCGACGCGGCTCGGACGTGATCTGGTAGGTCGAGACCTTCGCGCCACGCTTGCCGCCGCGCGTCTTCATGGCGTTGAGCTCGCCCGAGAGGATGTCTCCCACATTGATCAGCTTGCCTGCCTTGGCCGGTGCAGGTTCCTCCTGCTGAGCCGTCTGCGCGGAGCCAGCAGGCGCAGCAAACGCCGTGACCATTACCAACACAAAAGCCGAGCGTATGGCGAATCGTCGTTTCGTCATTTCCGATAGTTCCATGATAAAGAGAATCAGAACAGTGTTCGCTGTCGCATCGCAGCCGATAGCGTACCTTCATCGAGATAATCAAGTTCGCCGCCGACTGGAACACCATGGGCCAGCCGTGTGACCTTGACATTGGCCTCTTGCAACAAATCGGTGATGTAATGCGCCGTGGTCTGGCCATCAACCGTTGCATTCAGCGCCAGGATGATCTCACTCACCTGCTGGTCATGTGCGCGCGCCACCAGCGCGTCGATGGTGAGATCCTGCGGACCGACGCCGTCGAGCGGCGACAGCGTGGCGCCCAGCACGTGATAGCGGCCGTTGGTCGCATTGGCCCGCTCCAGCGCCCACAAATCCGCGACGTCGGCGACCACGACGATGGTCGTGGGATCGCGCCGCGGATCGGTACAGACCGTGCAGGGATTTTGCGTATCGATACTGCCGCAAGTCTTGCAGACCTGGATCTTTTCGATCGCCACCTGCAGCGCGCCGGCGAGCGGCGTCATCAGCGCTTCGCGCTTCTTGATCAGATGCAGCGCCGCGCGCCGCGCCGAACGCGGCCCAAGCCCCGGCAACCGCGCCAACAGCTGGATCAGACGTTCGATTTCGGGGCCGGCAACCGCGGTAGCCATTTCAGGTGAGACCAAGCATTTAAGTAAGACCAAGACTTCAGGTAAGGCCAAGACTTCAGGTAAGACCAAGCCCTGGTGGCAGGCCGAGCCCGCCGGTCAGCGCCTGCATCTTTTCCTGCATCGCGGTTTCTGCCTTGCGCCGGGCGTCGTTATGCGCCGTCACCAGCAGGTCTTCGAGGATTTCGCGGTCCTCCGCCTTCATCAGCGATGGGTCGATCTTGACGCCCTTCACTTCCATCTTCGCGGTCATCCGCACGGCGACCATGCCGCCGCCGGAAATGCCCTCGACTTCGACATTGCCGAGTTCTTCCTGCATCGCCTGCATCTTGGATTGCAGCTGCGCCGCCTGCTTCATCATGCCGAGAAAATCAGCCATTTGGTTTTCCTTGCAGTTTTCCTTGGGTGCGTCCGCTCAAGATATCGATCAATCGTCGTCACTGTCCGAACGCTCGGCCGGGTCGTCACCGATCGCGTCGGTTTCCGGCGGCTCGGCGGCAAGCTTGCGCACCTCGACGACCTTGGCGCCCGGGAACCGCGCCAGCACTTCCTGCACGCGCGGATCGGCTTCCGCGGCCCGCGCATGTTCGTTCTTCGCATGCTCGTTCTGCGAACGAACCGTCGGCTGGCCGGTCTCGTTGGAGACGATCACGGTCCAGCGCCGGCCGGTCCATAGTTCCAGCTTGCGGGAGAGATCGCTGACCAGCGCCCGCGCCGCGTGGCGTTCGAGCGCGACTTCCAGCCGCCCATCCTCGAGGCGCACCAGCCGCATGTCGGCCTCGAGCGCCGCCTTGATCAGCAGATCGCGCTTCTCGCCGGCCAGCGCGACGAGCTGCGCAAAGCTGGTGATCCGCAAAGCGGGCGCAGACTGCGGCTCCGGCGCGGGCGCGGCCATTTGCGGGCGCGCGGACGCCTCGGCGCCGGACCTTTGCGCCGTGGGCCCGCGCATCGGCGCTGACGACATGGAAGACACGGTCGAGGCCGGCGCCGCGCGCGAGGGCGCAGCACTTGCCGAAACGACCGGCGAGCCACCGCCGTTTTGTTCAAGCATCCTGATCGCTTCGTCTGGCGTGGGCATGTCGGCGACATAGGCGATGCGCACCAGCACCATTTCGGCCGCCGCCGCCGGCCGCGTCGCGGTCTGCACCTCGGTGATGCCTTTCAGGAGCATCTGCCACATGCGCGACAGCACCCGCATCGACAATTTTGCCGCAAAATCGCGGGCACGCACGCGTTCGGTCTCGCCATAGGCGACGTTGTCGGCGGTGGCCGGCACGACTTTCACGCGGGTGACGAAATTGACGAACTCGGCGAGATCGGACAGCACCACGACCGGATCGGCGCCGACATCATATTGCTCGCGGAATTCCTTGAAGGCGCTGGCGATGTCGCCGCGGGCCAGCGATTCAAACAAATCAATCACGCGCGTGCGGTCCGCGAGCCCAAGCATCTGCCGCACTGCGTCGGCGCGCACGGTGCCGGCCGCATGCGCGATCGCCTGGTCGAACAGCGACAACGAATCGCGCACCGAGCCTTCGGCGGCGCGCGCGATGATGCCGAGCGCCTCGGGTTCAACCTCGACACCTTCCTTGGTCGCGATGTTGGACAGGTGCCCCATCAGCACGTCGGCCTCGACGCGGCGGAGGTCAAAACGCTGGCAGCGCGACAGCACCGTGACCGGCACCTTGCGGATCTCGGTGGTCGCGAACACGAACTTGGCGTGCTCCGGCGGCTCCTCCAGCGTCTTCAGGAAGGCGTTGAAGGCCGCGGTCGACAGCATGTGGACTTCGTCGATGATGTAGACCTTGTAGCGCGCAGAGGCCGGTGCATAGCGCACGCTGTCATTGATCTGGCGCACGTCGTCGACGCCGGTATGCGACGCGGCGTCCATTTCCAGCACGTCCATGTGCCGGCTTTCCATGATCGCCTGGCAATGCACGCCGAGCGTGGGCATCTGGATCGCCGGTCCCTTCACCGAACCGTCGGCCATTTCGTAATTGAGCGCGCGGGCGAGAATCCGCGCCGTGGTGGTTTTGCCGACCCCGCGCACCCCGGTCAGAATCCAGGCCTGCGGGATTCGCCCCGTTTCGAACGCATTCGAAACGGTGCGGACCATGGCCTCCTGGCCGATCAAATCCTCGAAACTGGAGGGGCGGTATTTGCGCGCCAGCACCCGGTAGGGCTTTCCGGCCTCCGGCAGCCCGCCGAGATCGAGGCGGCCTGCATTTTCGGGGGGAGCGCCAGCATCACTCATCGGTCGATCCGCAATTGATTGTCTCTCAAGGCCGGCTTGCGGAACGGTGGAGGAATCAAGCGCCAAAGGCGGGCCTCGCCGCCTTGAGCGCGATTCGCTCGAAAAACAGGTAGGAGACTGACGAGCGACCCGATCCGGACCTCGTTAGGGCTGCTTCCTTCCGGACCTGACCCGGTTGGCGAGTGGCTCGTCCACCGCCAATCTCCCGGTCCTTATTTGGGGCCAAAAGGGCCGGAAAGCAAGCGGGGTAAACGGGGTTCGCAGGACTTGTGTGGAACCGCGGAAAGGCTTTACTTGCCGTCATGGCCGGGCTTGTCCCGGCCATCCACGTCTCACCTTGCATCCACAAGAAAGACGTGGATGCCCGGCACAAGGCCGGGCATGACGAGGTGAGATAATGTCTGCATCCGACTGGTCGCTGCACTCCCAGCTCAAGAAAGACACCATCGACATTGGCGACCTGCCGCTGTGCCGGGTGCTGGTGATCAAGGACGCGCATTACCCGTGGCTGCTGCTGGTGCCGCGCCGCGAGGGGGCGGTGGAAATCATCGATCTCGACGAGGTCGCCCAGGCGCAGTTGATGACGGAAGTCTCGCGCGTCGCCCGTGCCCTCAAAGACATCACCAAATGCGACAAGCTCAATATCGCGGCACTGGGCAATCTGGTGCCACAGCTCCATGTTCACGTCGTCGCGCGCCGCACGAGCGACGCCGCCTGGCCGCGGCCGGTCTGGGGCGTGATGCCGCCACTGGCGCATGACGCCGAGGAAGTCCAGAATTTCATCAGCGCGCTCCGCCGCAAGATTTGGCTAGGTTGAATTCATGTCAATTTTCGATTCGTTTCCACTCGGCAAGCCCGCTTTCGTCACCGACATTCTCGACCGCGCCGCGCATCTGCGCAGCAATGACGAGAAACTGTTCGCGCTGGAAAGCCACCGCGACGCCGGCGCCTATGTGATCTACCGCGACTCGCTGGTGGTGCGGCAGGAGGCCGGAGGATCGCGCGTCCTGCTCAGCGTCGATGAGGCCGCGAAACTGGGCGCCAATCCGGGCACGATCTTTTTGGGCCTGCGCGACGGTGCGCCGGTTTTCGGCATGGGGATTGCGGCGGCGGCGGTGGAAAAGCTGCTGACGCGCGACGACGTCGCGGTCACCGACCTGCGCGGCATGGTGATGCAGGGCGCGGTGCCGACCGAACAGCTCTCGGCGATCGCGATGGCGAAATCGATGGTGAGCTGGCATCAGCGCCATGGCTATTGCGCCAATTGCGGCACCCGCACCGCGATGAAGGAGGGTGGCTGGAAGCGGGACTGCCCGAACTGCAAGGCCGAGCATTTTCCGCGCACCGATCCGGTCGTCATCATGCTGGTCACTCATGGCGACAGATGTCTGCTGGGACGGCAGAAGCAGTTTTTGCCGGGGATGTGGTCGTGCCTGGCGGGCTTCGTCGAGGTCGCCGAAACCATCGAGGACGCGGTCCGGCGCGAGATTTTCGAGGAATCCGGAATTCACTGCACCGACGTGACCTATTACATGACGCAGCCGTGGCCCTACCCGTCATCGCTGATGATCGGATGCGCCGCACGCGCAACCTCGGACGAAATCGTGGTCGACAAGGCCGAACTGGAGGATGCACGCTGGTTCACTCGCGACGAAGTGGCCCTGATGCACAGCCGCACACATCCCGACGGCATGTTTGCCGCCCATCCGTTCGCGATCGCTCACCATTTGATCGGCCGCTGGGTGCATGGGGCTAACGATTCGGGCGCATAGCGGGAACTCTCCGATGGACCAGATCATTACCCCCGGACTGCATCGCTTTTCCGGGTTCCGGCACACGGTGGAACCGACATGACGGATTCCGGCATGAATTTTCACGATACAGCGCCGAAACCCCCGCCGCGCATCCTGTGCATCGGCATGCCGGTGCGCGACCTGACCTTTCATACGCCAGGTGTTCCTGGGCGCGGCTCCAAGGAGAACGCCACCGCATTCGACGAAATCTGTGGCGGCAACGCGCTCAATGGCGCGATCGGCATCGTTCGGCTCGGTGGACGCGCCTCGATCTGCGGGCCGATGGGCGATGCCAAGGAAACATCTGCTCGCTTCATCTTCGATCAGATGGTGCATGAGGGCATCGAGACGAAACATCTCATCCACATGCCGGGCCTGGTGACGCCGATCTCGGCTGTCATGATCGATCCTTCCGGCGAGCGCACCATCGTGACCTTCCGCGATCCGGAGCTGTGGAAGGTCAAGTTGCCCGACTTCGACACGCTGCTGGACGATTGTGCCGCCATTCTCACCGAGAGTCGTTGCGCGGAATTCTGCACGGATCTATGCGCCGAGGCGCAACGGCGCGGCATCCCTGTGATCGTCGACGTCGATCGCGCGATGTCGCTGCGCGAGGGGCTGCTCAATGCGTCCTCGCATCTGGTGTTCTCGAGCGAGCCGCTGCAGGAGACCGCTGATGTCGCCGACGACGCCCAGGCCCTGAAGAAAATCGCAAAGCTGACCAAGTCGTTCCTGGCGGGGACCCGCGGTGCGCGCGGCACGATCTGGCTCGACGAGAACGGGGGTATCCAGGAAACCCCGGCCTTCCCGGTCCATACCGTCGACACCCTAGGCGCCGGTGACGTGTTCCACGGCGCCTTCGCGCTCGCGATCACCGAGCGGCAGGAATTGCAGCAGGCGCTTCGGTTTGCCTCGGCTGCCGCGGCCTTGAAATGCACCCGCTTTGGCGGCGCCTTTGCTGCCCCGCAACGTATTGAAGTTGAAGAGCTTTTGAGCCAAGGCCAGAGTACCAGCCCGGCCTCGACCGGCCAATAAGATAGGCTTGCTATAGAAGAATTTTCTATATATGAGGAATGAAAGCCTCATTCATGGAACATTCTTCTCATGACCGACATTGCAGTCCAGCTTCACGAAGCCAATCGCCGCCTTGACGCCATCGACCGCAAAATCCTGACGGTGCTGCAGGAGGACGCCTCGCTGTCCGTAGCCGAGATCGGCGACCGGGTCGGGCTGTCCTCGACGCCGTGCTGGAAGCGCATCCAGCGGTTAGAGGCCGACGGCGTGATCCTGCGCCGGGTTGCGCTGGTCGATCAGAACAAGATCGGGCTCGGCATTTCCGTATTCGTCTCGGTCGAGAGTTCCGATCATTCCGAAGCCTGGCTGAAGACCTTCGCCAGCGCCGTCAGCGCCATGCCCGAGGTGATGGAATTCTACCGGATGGCGGGCGACGTCGATTACATGCTGCGCGTCGTGGTCGCCGACATGGCGAGCTATGACGTGTTCTACAAGAAGCTGATCAGCGCCGTGCCGCTGAAGAACGTGACCTCGCGCTTTGCGATGGAGAAGATCAAGTCGGTTACCGCACTGCCGGTCCCGGCGGCGTAACCGCCGTCCGATGTTGCGCCGCGACAACGCTACCTTAGGCTGAAGGTTTACGCGCCGTTAGCTTCGTCACGATATTGTTCTGTGATGGAGCGGGGGGAAATCATTCCAACGACCCGACGGCCTGTCTGGCTGAACGCTGCTGCGCTGCTGATCGCGAGCTGGATCGGAATCGCAGCACTGTCGTTGCAGGTCAGGACCGGCGCCGAGGTCGTGGCGGTGGCTTTCCCGCCATGGTGGAGCGACAAGCAGGCGTTGCTTGCTACCGCGTCCGCCAACGCCGCCATCGCTGGTAATCCTGCGCGAAACAGCCAGCAAGATATTGCTCGCGGTGCTCTGGCTGCACGTTCCGATCGCGCTCGTCATCGGTATGGCGCGCGACGCCGACTGGCTGGTACCGGCCGCCTTCATGGCCGCAATGGCGCTGGCCGCGACCGTATCGTGGCGCATGTCGGGGAACGGGCTTTCCACCCGCCTGATCGTTGCGGTCGCGTTGATGGCCGATGTCGCGATGTTTGTCTTCCAGCTCGCGGGACATCGCTGGCAGGTCGACATGCACATGTACTTCTTCGCAGCGCTGGCCTGTCTGGTCGCCTATTGCGATTACCGGCCGATCGTCCTCGGCACCGCGGCTGTCGCGCTGCACCACCTGACGCTGAACTTCCTGCTGCCGGCCGCGGTCTATCCCGGCGGCTCCGATTTTGGCCGCGTCGTTCTCCACGCCGTCATCCTCCTGATCGAGGCAGGCGTGTTGATCTGGCTCACGACCACGGTCACCCATTTGTTCGAAATGGCCGCACAGAAGACCGCGGAGGCCGATGCGGCCAGCGCTGCCGAAGCGCGCGCCACTGCCGACCGCAACATGGCCGAGCAAGCCAAGCGCGACCGTGATGCGGCAAGGCGCGAACTGTCCGCCGGCTTCGAGCGCAGGATCAGCGGCGTCGTCGAGGCCGTCGCCGTGGCCGCCAGCGAGATGCAGGGTCTGTCGGCCTCGATGAGCGAAAGCAACGCTGAAACCTCGCGGCAGACCGCCACGGTCGCCGCCGCATCGACGCAGGCCTCGGCGAACGTGGAAACGGTGGCATCGGCAACCGAAGAGCTCGCGGCTTCGATCAACAGCATCGCCCAGCAGGTGACGCGCTCCGCCGAGATCGCCAACAAGGCCGCCGATGAGGCGCGTCGCACCAACGCCGTGGTCGAGGGACTTGCCGCCGGCACCCAGAAGATCGGCGAAGTGGTGACGCTGATCCAGAGCATCGCCAGCCAGACCAATTTGCTGGCGCTGAACGCCACGATCGAAGCCGCCCGCGCCGGCGAACATGGCAGGGGATTTGCGGTGGTAGCGAGCGAAGTCAAGGCGCTGGCCAATCAGACCGCGAACGCGACGGAGGAAATTTCCGCGCAGATTCAAGCCATCCAGACCGCCACCGGCGAAGCCGTCAACGCCATCCAGGTGATCAGCGGCACCATCGCCGAGATCGACGAGATCTCAAGCGGAATCGCCGCCGCGGTCGATCAGCAGGGCTCCGCAACGCGGGAAATCGCGGGGAACGTGCAGCAGGCCGCTGATAGCACCAGGGATGTCAACGACAGCATCCTCAGCGTCAGCCGGGCTTCCGATGAAGCCGGCCGCGGGACGGCACGGTTGCTCGATGCCGCGAATGGCCTGTCGTCGCAATCGGACCGGCTGAAATCCGAAGTCGACAGCTTCCTCGGCTCGCTTCACGCGGCGTAGGCGCCACAAGTGTCATACGCGGGCATAGCCGTCTGAAGGACGGCGTCGCTTGCGCTCGCCTATGACCCGCGTATCCATCAATCCTCACTAGAACACTTTCACGAAGAGGATGGATTGCCGGGTCAAGCCCGGCAATGACACGTCAATCTCAAATCTTCTGATTATACTCGCCGACTTCGGGATGGGTGCGCAGCACCACATTCATCGCCTCGAACATGTCGTGCATCCGCTGCTCGGCAACGGGGCTCTCGACCACCACCACCAGCTCCGGCTTGTTGGAAGACGCCCGCACCAGGCCCCAGCTGCCATCTTCGACCGTGACACGCACGCCGTTGACGGTGACGAGATCGCGGATCTTTTGGCCCGCGACCTTCTCGCCCTTTTTTTGCAGCGTCTCGAAATGCTTCACCACGGCGTCCACGACGCCGTATTTGGTCTCGTCGGCGCAATGCGGCGACATCGTCGGCGACGACCAGGTTTTCGGCAGCGCGTCTTTCAAATCCGCCATCGACTTGCCGGTGGCGCGGTCGAGCATCTCGCAGATCGCGATCGCCGAAACCAGGCCGTCGTCATAGCCCCGGCCGAACGGCTTGTTGAAGAAGAAGTGCCCGGATTTTTCGAAGCCCGCCAGCGCGCCAAGCTCGTTGGTGCGGCGCTTCATGTAGGAATGGCCGGTCTTCCAATACTCGGTTTTGGCCCCCTGCTTCTGCAGCACGGGATCGGTGACGAAAAGTCCGGTCGACTTCACGTCGACCACGAACAGCGCATCCTTTTGGATCGCCGACATGTCGCGCGCCAGCATCACGCCGACCTTGTCGGCAAAGATTTCTTCCCCGGTATTGTCGACCACGCCGCAACGGTCGCCGTCGCCGTCGAAGCCGAGGCCGACATCGGCCTTGTGCGTGAGCACGGCGTCGCGGATCGCGTGCAGCATCTCCATGTCTTCGGGGTTCGGATTGTACTTCGGAAAGGTGTGATCAAGCTCGGTATCGAGCGGGATCACCTCGCAGCCGATCGCCTCCATCACCTGCGGCGCGAACGCGCCCGCGGTGCCGTTGCCGCAGGCGACCACGACCTTCAGCTTGCGCTTCAGCTTCGGGCGCTGGGTCAGGTCGGCGATGTAGCGCGCCGGAAAATTCTCGTGGAATTGATAGGAGCCGCCGGCCTTGTTCTTGAAATCGGCGTTGAGCACGATTTCCTTCAGCCGCGTCATCTCGTCGGGACCGAAGGTCAGCGGCCGGTTGGCGCCCATCTTGACGCCGGTCCAGCCATTGTCGTTATGCGACGCGGTGACCATCGCGACGCAGGGCACGTCGAGGTCGAACTGCGCGAAATAGGCCATCGGCGTCACCGCGAGCCCGATATCGTGCACTTTGCAACCCGCCGCCATCAGGCCCGAAATCAGCGCGTATTTGATCGAGGCCGAATAGCCGCGAAAGTCGTGCCCGGTGACGATCTCCTGCTTGACGCCGCGTTCCGCGATCAGCGCGCCGAGCCCCATGCCCAGCGCCTGAATGCCCATCAGGTTGATTTCCTTGCCGAACAGCCAGCGCGCGTCATATTCGCGAAAACCCGTTGCCTTCACCATCGGCTCGGATTCATAGGCATAGGTATTCGGAACCAGCACGGATTTCGGCTTCGGAAACATGGGGGATAGCCTCTTGAGACATAGAAGGGCAGCGCCGCAGGCTTAGCGAAAGCGCAGGCGCAGCGGAAGGCGGGATTAGCGGCTTTTGGCGATTAATTGCGGCGGATTTGAAGGCAGAACTGCCTAGAGCTTCAGCTCTGATTGCATCAGAACTGAAGCTCTAAATTCCTGTTTTGACGCGTTTTCTTCACGCGAACCGGCATCCACCCTCGGATCAAGTCCGAGGGCATGCTTCGCTCGAAAACGCTTTATTGCTCCAGCACCAGTCGGCCATTGGCGTATTCGAAGCGCTTCAGCTTCGACAGGAACGACAGGCCAAGCAGATTTTCCGAAAGGGCTTCGTCGGGCAGCACCATGGCGTCGACGTCGCGCACCACGATTCCACCGAGGTCAATCATGGCAATCCGCGTGCGTGCGGCCTTGATGGTGCCGTTGGCGGTGGTGACGGTCGCGTTGTAGTCGCCGCGCGAGGGGCGCAGGCCGAACCGCGCCGCAGATTTTTCGTTCAGCGCCACCAGCGAAGCGCCGGTGTCGACCATGAAGTCGACGCGCTGGCCGTCGATCCGGCCGTCGGTCTGGAAATGGCCGCGCGCGTCTCTGGGAATGCTGATGCTGCGGCCGCTGGCCTGCGCGACCGTTGTTGCGACCTGCGCTTTTGGCGGGGCGGTATTGGCGAGCGCCGGCGCAAACTTATCCGCCATCTGGGCCATGAAGCTGCCGAGGGCAACCAGGACGGCGGCAAAAATCATCAGATTACGCATGACGCCACACTCGATACGCTAAATTTGGGCCAGACCGCCGATAACACCACGGCGCCGGCCAAGGCGCGACTAACAACGCCGGCCGAGGCTGCCATTTTGGCGAAAAGGATGAGCGAAGCGTTAACGAAGGCGCGCAATTGCGCCCTTCACGTTCCGCGCGGCTTGACCCGTCGCGTGGGCAAGGCATTGGCCGGGTCTTCCGGCCAGGGATGGCGGGGATAGCGGCCGCGCAGGTCGGAACGCACGGCTGCGTAGCTGCCACGCCAGAACCCCGGCAAATCGCGCGTCACCTGCACCGGCCGCTGCGCCGGCGACAGCAGTTCCAGCACCAGCGGCACCGCGCCCTTGGCGATCGAGGGATGGCTGTTGAGCCCGAACAATTCCTGCAGCCGAACGGCAATCGTCGGCCCCTGCTCGGCTTCATAATCGATCGCCAGCATGGTGCCGGTCGGCGCCTCGAAATGGGTCGGTGCCTCGCGCTCCAGCCGCGCCCGCAGATCCCACGGCAATAAGGCCATCAGCGCGTCGGAGAGATCGCCGGGCGCCAAGTCTTTCAGTGAGGTCTTGTCGTAGAGAACGGGCTCCAGCCACGCCTCGCTTGTGGCCGCAAGTGCGTCGTCGGACAGATCAGGCCAGCTGTCGCCTTCGGCCTTGCGCAGGAACATGACGCGGTCGCGCCATTGCTTTGATGATTTCGACCACGGCAGCCTGTCTAGCCCGAGGGCGACCAGTCCGGCAGCGAAGATTTTTGCGGTCTCCGCCGAAGGTGACAGCGCCATCGGCGCTTCCGACAGCGTGATGGCGTGCAGGCTGCGCTTGCGCCGGGCACGGAGCGCCATCGCGCCACGATCGAACGTGATCTCCTCGGCGTTCTCGATCTGGTCGGCGAAGCGCAGCTCGATCTCTTCCTGCGTGATCGGCGCCGCCAAGAGAATGCGGCCCTGTGCGGCCGTGCCGGTCAGTTCAGCAACCGCGATATAGGGCGCGCGCGCCAGCGACGAGGTCTGCTCCACGGCCGCCCCCCTGCCGTTGGCGAGCACAAAACTGCCGTTGCCCCGGTTGCGGGCGACCCGGTCGGGGAAGGCAAATGCCAGCATGACGCCGGTGCTCAGATCGCCGTCCGCTTGCGCAGACGAAGCCGGCGCTTCGGCGGCCACCTGCGAGGCCCAGCGCTGCGCCAGACTGCGCGCGCTGGCGGCACGGGACGAACGGTCGCGGCGGAATTGATCCAGCCTGTGATCGAGATCGACGCTGTCGCCGCCGAGGCCGCGCTCGGTCAGAACAGCGGCGATATCGGCGGCTTCCTCGCCCGCGCCGGCGCGATGCGAGTCCACGATCATGCGCGCCAGCCGCGGCGGCAACGCCAGCGCGCGCAGGCTCTTGCCCTCCGCGGTGATCCGGCCGTCGCCGTCGAGCGCGCCGAGTTCGGAAAGAAGACTGTTGGCCTCCTTCAACGCAGGTGCCGGCGGTGGATCGAGGAATGCCAGGGTCGCGGGATCGCGCACGCCCCATTGCGCGAGGTCGAGCACCAGCGAGGACAGGTCGGCCGACAGAATTTCGGGCTGCGTGTAGGCGGCGAGCGATGCCGTCTGCGGCTCGTCCCACAGCCGGTAACATACGCCAGGTTCGGTGCGGCCGGCGCGGCCGCGGCGCTGATCGACCGCGGCGCGCGAGGCACGCACGGTTTCCAGCCGGGTCAGGCCGATATCCGGCTCATAGCGCGGCACCCGCGCCATGCCGGAATCGACGACAATCCGAACGCCTTCAATGGTCAGCGAGGTCTCGGCAATCGATGTCGCCAGCACCACCTTGCGCTGCCCCTTGGGCGCGGGCGCAATCGCGCGGTCCTGCACGGCGGCGTCGAGCGCGCCGAACAGCGGGACGATCTCGACGCTGGCATCATGGACCCGCTCGCCGAGAAAATTCTGCGTGCGGCGAATTTCGGCGGCGCCCGGCAGGAACGCCAGCACCGAGCCGGGATCGGCGCGCAGCGCGGTTGCGATCGCGTCCGCCATCTGCCGCTCCAGCGGCGCGTCCGACTTGCGGCCGAGATAACGCGTCTCCACCGGATAGGCGCGGCCTTCGCTGGCGACAACAGGCGCGTCGCCCAAAAGTTTGCCGACCCGCGCGCCGTCGAGCGTCGCCGACATCACGAGAATGCGCAAATCCTCGCGCAGGCCGGTTTGCGCATCGCGCGCCAGCGCCAGACCCAGATCGGCATCGAGCGAGCGCTCGTGGAATTCGTCGAACAGCACGGCGGCGACGCCGTTCAGTTCGGGATCATCGAGAATCTGGCGCGAGAAGATTCCCTCGGTGACGACCTCGATCCGGGTCGCGCGCGATATCTTGGAGCCGAAGCGGACGCGATAGCCGACGGTCTCGCCGGCGCGCTCGCCGAGCGTCCGCGCCATCCGTTCCGCGCTGGCGCGCGCCGCGATCCGCCGCGGCTCCAGCATGATGATCTTCTTGCCCTTGAGCCAGGGCGCGTCCAGCAGCGCCAGCGGCACCCGCGTGGTCTTGCCGGCGCCCGGCGGGGCCACCAGCACCGCGGCGTTGTTGCTTTCGAGCGTGCGCGTCAGCTCGGGGAGTGCCGCGTCGATCGGGAGGGGCGTGTCGAAGGTCAGGGGCAACTATGGCTCGTGTCGGTTCTTCCCTTCTCCCCTTGTGGGAGAAGGTGGATCGCTGACGCGCAGCGGCGGCGAGCCGGATGAGGGGTCTCTATCCGCGGATGCAGACCCCTCATCCGGCGCTTCGCGCCACCTTCTCCCACAAGGGGAGAAGGGAAGAAAGCGCATCAAACTGCGGGGTCTGTCCCCCGCCCCACGCTGTCATAGGTGAAACCGTGGGCCGCCATATCCTCGGGGCGATAGATGTTGCGCAAATCCACCACGACCGGCTTGGCCATCTCGCGCTTCACGCGCTCCAGGTCGAGGGTGCGGTATTGCACCCATTCGGTCACGACAACCATGGCGTCAGCGCCACGCAGGCAGTCATAGGGGTCGTCGCAATATTCGATATCGGGCAATTCCTTGCGCGCCTGCTCGATACCGACCGGATCGTGGGCGCGGACCCTGGCGCCCATGTCGAGCAGTCCGGTGATGAGCGGAAGCGACGGCGCCTCGCGCATGTCGTCGGTGTCGGGCTTGAAGGTGAGGCCGAGCACCGCGACCGTCTTGCCGCGCAGGCTGCCACCGGCCGCGTTCGACACCTTGCGGGCCATCGCGCGCTTGCGGTTGTCGTTGACCCCAAGCACGGCCTCGACGATGCGCAGCTGCACGTCGTGATCGAGCGCGATCTTCACCAGCGCGCGGGTATCCTTCGGGAAGCACGAGCCGCCGAAGCCGGGGCCGGCATGCAAGAACTTCGCGCCGATGCGGTTGTCGAGCCCGATGCCGCGCGCGACTTCCTGCACATCGGCGCCTACCTTCTCCGAAAGATCCGCGATCTCGTTGATGAAGGTGATCTTGGTGGCGAGGAACGCATTGGCGGCGTATTTGATCAGTTCCGCGGTGCGCCGCGCCGTGAACATCAGCGGCGCCTGGTTGAGCGACAACGGCCGGTAGATATCACCGAGCACCTTGCGCCCGCGCTCGTCCGAGGTGCCGACCACGATACGGTCGGGGAACTTGAAATCGCGGATCGCCGCTCCCTCGCGCAGGAATTCCGGATTGGACGCCACCACCACATCGGCCGACGGATTGACCTCGCGGATCAGCCGCTCAACCTCGTCGCCGGTGCCGACTGGCACCGTCGATTTGGTGACCACGACCGTAAACCCCTTGAGCACCGCGGCGATCTCGCGCGCGGCGGCGTGCACGTAGCTCAAATCCGCGTGGCCATCGCCGCGCCGCGACGGCGTGCCGACCGCGATGAACACCGCGTCGGCGTCCGCAACCGGCCCGGTCAGGTCGGTGGTGAAATCCAGCCTTTTGGCCTTCACATTGGAAGCCACCAGCGCGTCGAGCCCAGGCTCGAAAATCGGGATCTCACCGCGCCGAAGCGCGGCGATCTTGTCGCCGTCCTTGTCCACGCAGGTAACCTGGTGACCGAAATCGGCAAAACAGGCGCCGGATACCAGCCCCACATAGCCCGTGCCAATCATGGCAATGCGCATGAAAACAGCCCGTCTTTGATGGTTAACGTCGGTTCAGATTCTGCCCGCCTCTTAAAGCATTTGGCGGCAAAGAGGAAACCGGAAAAGCGTCGGAGAGCGGCAAGAAGGCCGGCAAAGAAATCGGCAGGAAAACCGGCATGTCATTTGTATGAATAAAGGAGAAAGCAACGGATCGGGCCGATGATGCGGCGCCAACGGGCCAAAACAGGACAACCATGACACCAAACGGCACATTACCTGTCGCCGAACGCGCCACGTCTTTCGTGGCCGGACGCATTGACTGGGTCGACTATGCCAAGGGCATCTGCATCGTCATGGTCGTGATGATGCATTCGGTGCTGGGGGTTGAGGCCGCGGCGGGCCAGACCGGTTTCATGCATTGGCTCGTCATGTTCGCCAAACCGTTCCGGATGCCGGATTTCTTCCTGATTTCAGGCCTGTTCCTGGCGGTCGTGATCGACCGCGACTGGCGCACCTATCTCGACCGCAAGGTGGTGCATTTCGCCTATTTCTACGTGCTGTGGGTGACGATCCAGTTCGGCTTCAAGGCGCCGTCTTTCGCCGCCGGTGCCGGCTGGGCACATGTCGGCTTTCTGTATCTGGAATCCTTCATCGAGCCGTTCGGCACGCTGTGGTTCATCTATCTGCTGCCGATCTTCTTTGTCGTCACAAAACTGACACGCAGCGCCCCGCCGCTGGCGATCTTTGCCGCGGCCGCGTTGCTGGAAATGGCGCATGTCGCGACCGGCTGGACCGTGATCGACGAATTCTGCGCGCGCTTCGTCTATTTCTATGCGGGTTACTGGCTGGCTTCCTACGTCTTCGCCGTGTCGGACCGCGCGCGGGCGCGGCCCGCACTTGCGCTCGCGGGTCTGGCATTGTGGGCCTTGATCAATGGCGGCCTGGTCATTGCGGGCTACAGCGATTGGCCGCTGGTCTCGCTCGCACTGGGATTTGCCGGCGCCGGCGCCATCATCGTGATGGGCACGCTTTTGGCGCGCATGCGCTGGCTCAATTTCCTGCGTTTTTGCGGCGAGCATTCGATTGTGATCTATCTCGCCTTCTTCCTGCCGATGGCGGCGACAAGGGCGGTGCTGCTGCGCAGTGGACTCCTCGACGTCGGCACGATCTCTCTGATCGTCACCGTCGCAGGCGTCGTCGGCGCGCTGGCGATCTGGCGGCTGGCCCTGGCGCTGCATGCCAACTTCCTGTTCGATCGCCCCGGCGCGTTCTGGATCGCGCCGAAGAAGGTTGCCCCGGTGTTGCAGGCGGCGGAATAGGTTTCTCCTCTTGTCGTCCCGGCGAAGGCCGGGACCCATAACCACGGGCCTTCGTTTAGCGGAAGGCGTCAGCCAGATTTACTCGATCGATAGATCACGCGGTATGGGTCCCGGCCTTCGCCGGGACGACGAAAATTGGTTCTTGGGCCATTCCGGATTCCCGCCTGAATGGCAGCTGATGACAGCGTGGAAAATCGCCCGCCGAGGCTGTCAATCCGCGCAAAAATCCCTAAGTTTCGGCCATGCCGAAAACAGCCCCCAAAGCCGACAAACCCGCCCCCGCCAAAGCCGCAGCCAAGTCCGAGACCAAGTCTCAGACCAAGGCCGAAACAAAGGCTGAAGCCAAGGTGCCTGCAGCCAAGGTGCCTGCCAAAGTTCCGGGCAAGGGCGACCATGTCTTTCTGGTCGACGGTTCCTCCTACATCTTCCGCGCCTATCACGCGCTACCACCGCTGAACCGCAAATCCGACGGGTTGCAGGTCAATGCCGTGCTCGGCTTCTGCAACATGCTGTGGAAGCTGCTGCGCGACATGCCCGAGGACAACCGGCCGACCCATCTGGCGATTATCTTCGACAAATCAGAGATCACGTTCCGCAACAAGCTTTACCCCGACTACAAGGCGCACCGGCCGCCGGCGCCGGACGATCTGATCCCGCAATTCGCGCTGATCCGCGAGGCGGTGCGCGCGTTCGACCTGCCCTGCCTGGAACAGGTGGGCTTCGAGGCCGACGATCTGATCGCGACCTATGTGCGGCTGGCCTGCGAGCGCGGCGCCACCGCAACCATCGTATCGTCGGACAAGGATCTGATGCAGCTGGTGACCGACTGCGTCACCATGTACGACACCATGAAGGACCGCCGCATCGGCATCCCGGAGGTGATCGAGAAGTTCGGCGTGCCGCCGGAGAAGGTCGTCGAAGTCCAGGCGCTCGCAGGGGATTCGACCGACAACGTGCCTGGTGTGCCCGGTATCGGCGTCAAGACCGCCGCGCAACTGATCGTCGAATATGGCGATCTGGAAACACTGCTGCTGCGCGCCGGCGAGATCAAGCAGCCGAAACGGCGCGAGGCGCTGATCGAGAATGCCGAGAAGGCGCGGATTTCGCGCCAGCTGGTGCTGCTCGACGACAAGGTCGCGCTCGACGTGCCGCTCGATGATCTTGCGGTCCATGAGCCCGACGCGCGAAAACTGATCGCGTTCCTGAAGGCGATGGAGTTCTCCACCCTCACCCGCCGCGTTGCCGATTATTCGCAGATCGATCCGTCCGATGTGGAGGCGGATGCCGGCAACAAAAGCGGGGCAAGCGTTTTTGGGGTGCTGCCAATTGCCGAGAAAGTCGGGGAACGTGACGGCCCGAGTGGAGACCTGTCTGCGGAGAAAGGTGCCGGCGGGAAAGCCAGCACACCGGCCAAGGGGTCGGGTGATCGGCAAGACAAGGCCTCAAGCCTGAAAGGCAGCCCGATCTCGCTCGCGAGCGCGCGCGAGGCGGCGATCCGCAAAATCCCGTTCGACCGCAAGAAGTATCAGACCATCGGCAGCCTCGATCAGCTCAAGGCCTGGCTGGCGCGGGTGCACGATGTCGGCCATTTCGTCATCGAGGCAATGTCAGACTCGATCGATCCGATGCAGGCGGAGATCTCAGGCATTGCGCTGGCGCTGGCGCCCGACGATGCCTGCTATGTCCCGCTCGGCCACAAGCAGTCCGGCGGCGGTGCCGGCCTGTTCGACGCCGGCCTCGCGCCGGACCAGATCAAGGCGGGCGATGCGCTTGCCGCATTGAAGCCGCTGCTGGAATCGGCGGGCATTCTCAAGATCGGCTTCAACATCAAGTTCAACGCCGTGATGCTGGCCCAGCACGGCGTCACACTCCGCAACCATGACGATGCGCAGTTGATGTCCTATGCGCTGGATGCCGGCCGCAACGCGCATGGGCTCGAAGGGCTCGCCGAGCGCTGGCTCGGCCATGCCGTCGTCGATTATGCCGGGCTCACCGGCAGCGGCAAGAACAAGCTCACCTTCGACCAAGTCGCCATCGACAAGGCGACGGAATATGCGGCCGAAAGCGCCGATGTGATCCTGCGGTTATGGCGTGTGCTCAAGCCGCGGCTCGTCGCCGACCGCATGACCGCGGTCTATGAGACGCTGGAACGGCCGCTGATCTCGGTGCTGGCGCGGATGGAGCGGCGCGGCATTTCGATCGACCGCCAGGTGCTGTCGCGGTTATCAGGCGAGTTCGCCCAGACCGCCGCACGGGTCGAAGCCGAACTGCAGGAAATCGCGGGCGAGCCGATCAATGTCGGCAGCCCCAAGCAGATCGGCGATATCATCTTCGGCAAGATGGGCATCACCGGCGGCACCAAGACCAAGACCGGCGCATGGTCGACCTCGGCGCAGGTGCTCGATGAGCTCGCCGAACAGGGCCACGAATTTCCGAAGAAGATTCTGGAATGGCGGCAGGTCTCGAAACTGAAATCGACCTATACCGACGCGCTGCCGATCTATGTGCATCCGCAGACCCACCGCGTTCATACCACCTACGCGCTGGCCGCGACCACCACCGGGCGGCTGTCGTCCAATGAGCCGAACCTGCAGAACATTCCGGTGCGTACCGAGGACGGCCGCAAGATCCGCCGCGCCTTCATCGCCACCCCCGGCCACAAGCTGGTGTCGGCTGACTATTCGCAGATCGAGCTGCGGCTGCTGGCCGAAATCGCCGACATTCCCGTGCTGAAGCAGGCGTTCCGCGACGGACTCGACATTCACGCCATGACGGCCTCCGAAATGTTCGGCGTACCGATCAAGGATATGCCGAGCGAGGTGCGCCGCCGCGCCAAAGCGATCAATTTCGGCATCATCTACGGCATCTCGGCGTTTGGGCTCGCCAATCAGCTCGGCATCGCGCGCGAGGAGGCCTCGGCCTACATCAAGAAGTATTTTGAGCGCTTTCCTGGCATCCGCGCCTACATGGATGCGACGCGGGATTTCTGCCGAGCCAACGGCTATGTCGAGACGCTGTTCGGCCGCAAATGCCACTACCCCGATATCAAGGCGAGCAACGCCTCGGTCCGCTCCTTCAACGAGCGCGCCGCGATCAACGCCCGCCTGCAAGGCTCCGCCGCCGACATCATCCGCCGCGCCATGATCCGGATGGAAGATGCGCTGGCCGAGAAGAAGCTCTCGGCGCAGATGCTGCTGCAGGTTCACGACGAACTGATCTTCGAGGTGCCCGAGAAGGAAGTCGCGGCGACGCTTCCGGTGGTGCAGCACGTGATGCAGGACGCACCGTTCCCGGCGGTGCTGCTCTCGGTGCCGCTGCAAGTCGATGCGAGGGCCGCGAATAATTGGGACGAGGCGCATTAGTTCGATGGCGTTCCCCGGATGCTGCGCAGCACGCCGCCCTTGCGGCGTGGTGCGCAGCTGATCCGGGGTCCATCTTCTGTGAAAGATGGGTCCCGGCTCTGCGGTGCACCGTGAAGAACGCTGCACCGCGTCCGGGACACGTGACCGACTGCTAGAATTGCTCTCCGTACAATTTCCGAAATGACATCGCGGCATGTCGCGCGCTAGAACCTGCGCGCATTCCCTCGCGAGTCCGCTCATGCCCCACACGTCCGCCCTGCTCGGTTTTGCTCTCGTCTCGCTCGGCATGGTGCTGACGCCGGGGCCGAACATGATCTACCTGATCTCGCGCTCGATCACGCAAGGCGCGGCGGCGGGGATCGTGTCGCTTGGCGGCGTCGCGCTCGGGTTTGTGTTCTACATGCTGTGCGCGGCGTTTGGCATCACCGCGCTGTTGTTCGCCATTCCTTACGCATATGACGCGCTGCGCTTTGCGGGCGCGGCCTATTTGCTGTGGCTGGCGTGGCAGGCGCTGAAGCCGGGCGGCCGCTCGCCGTTTCAGGTGAAGAAGCTGCAGGTCGATGGCCCGCGAAAATTGTTCGCGATGGGCTTTGTCACCAATCTCTTGAACCCGAAGATCGCGATGCTCTATCTGGCGCTGCTGCCGCAATTCATCGACCCTACCGTCGGCAGCGTGCTGACGCAGTCGCTGGCGCTGGGCGCGATCCAGATCGTGATCAGCGTCAGCGTCAACGCGATGATCGCGCTGGCGGCCGGATCGATCGCGCTGTTTCTCGGCACGCGGCCGAGCTGGCTGCTGCTGCAGCGCTGGCTGATGGGCACCGTGCTGGCGGGGCTGGCGGTGAAAATGGCGTTCGAGGCGAGGAAGGCGTAGCGCGGCACCATCGCCAAACAACGGTTGTCATCGCCCGGCCTTGACCGGGCGACCCAGTATTCCAGAGCAGGCGATGTGAACCAGTGCGCGAGGCCGCATTCGGCCAGCTTGCCCAGTCCGAGAGGTCCCGGCGTACTGGATCGCCCGGTCAAGCCGGGCGACGACACCAGTGCGTGGAGCGGCGCTGACGAGACTTCAATCCAACTTCGCTTCCATCCCGCGCTTGGTCGCCGGGCGGGCCATCAGCGCGTTGTACCAGCGCTCGACATTCGGGAAATCCTTCAACTCCACCTTGTGGCGCGGGTGGCGCCAGGCCCAGCCGAGGATGGCGAAATCGGCGACCGACAGTGCATCCGCGACGAACTCACGGTTCGCGAGCCGGCGGTCGAGCACGCCATAGAGCCGGCGGGTCTCGTCCATGTAGCGCTTCAGGCCATAGGCGCGGTCGGTTTCGTTCTCGAGCGCGATGAAGTGGTGCACCTGGCCGGGCATCGGCCCAAAGCCGCCCATCTGCCACATCAGCCATTCATAAACCGGGATGCGGTCGTTGAGCGGCTTGGGCAGGAACTTGCCGGTCTTCTCGCCGAGATAAAGCAGGATCGCGCCGGACTCGAAAATGCTGACCGGCTTGCCGTCGGGGCCATCGGGATCGACGATCGCGGGAATCTTGTTGTTGGGGCTGAGCTTGAGGAAGGCGGGCGCCATCTGCTCGCCCTTGCTGATGTTTACCGGGATCACCTTGTAGGGCAGCCCCATTTCCTCCAGCGCGACCGAGATCTTGCGGCCGTTCGGCGTGTTCCAGGTGTGCAGTTCGATGGTCATTACGGTTTCCCCCAATAAAGCTTGGACCTCCCGTAGCGCGGAAGCTTGCGGCCTTACAACCGCCGTTTCCGAGGGGGCCTCCCTGCGCCCGGCGGGACCCGGCAGATTGCCGCGCCCTGTTGATTTGGCCAGATCGGCTCTGGAATGAAAGGGAAAGCACCGATAGATTGCCGCCCGCCTCAAACCTTTGGGAATACGCCTTGTCCAAGTCAGCCTCCCGCGCCCGCCTCGCCGAGATCATCCGCAAGCGATCGTTCGGCCGCGGCGAGATCACGCTGGCCTCCGGCCGCAAGAGCGACTTCTACTTCAACCTCAAGCCGACCATGCTCGACCCCGAGGGTGCGGCGCTGCTGGCGGAATTGACCTACGAGGCGCTGAAGGACGACCAGCTCGACTACGTCGGCGGCCTGGAAATGGGCGCGGTGCCGCTGGCCGGCGCGATCGCGCAGCTCTCCTGGCTCAAGGGCCATCCGATCGCGGCGTTCTTCGTGCGCAAGAAGCCGAAGGAGCATGGCGCCCGCCTGGCGGTCGAGGGCCTCGCCAAGGGCGAGAGCCTGCAAGGCAAGCGCATCGTGATCGTGGAAGACGTCACTACGACCGGCGGTTCGGCGTTGAAAGCGGTTGAAGCCGTCCGCGATGCCGGCGGCGAGATCGTGCTCGTCTTCACCATGGTCGACCGCGACGAAGGCGCCACCGAAGCGTTTGCCGAGGCAGGCATTCCGTTCCGCTCGCTCTACAAGGCCGGTGAATTTTTGAAGGGCTGATTGCTCTTTCGTCTGGCGCGTGTCCCGGACGCGGTGCAGCACCCTTCGTGCTGCTCCGCAGAGCCGGGACCCACACTCGCCCGTCGACCACTATCGGCCCCGGATCAGCAGCGCACCGCAAGCGCGCTGCGCAGCATCCGGGGCACGCCACCGACACTCAATTCTTTCCCGCTGCCGAGCGCTTGCTCATAGCTCGTTTACCATCCCGGATTATGGTGAATCCACCGGCGCCTGTTGCGCGTCGGTGGTTAAGTGTTGCGTTGGGTGGAGTTAGCGTTGCGTACAGAGTTGGTTTTTTCGCGCATGCGGCGCCGCGCGACTTCTATTGCCGCCGCCACGCTTGCAGCATCTTTCATGCTGGTGCCCGGCAGCGTATCGGCCGAAGGCCTGTTCGACATGTTCTTTGGCGGCGGCCAGAAACAGCAGGCGCGGCAAGCCCCGGCACAGGCGAATTTCTTTGCCGATCCGTTCGGCCTCAATCAGCCGCCAGCCCAGCCCGCACCGGCGCCGCGCGTCGCCGGCTCCGGACCCGCCTTCTGCGTCCGTAGCTGCGACGGCAAGTATTTTCCGCTGACCACGCGCGGCAACGCCACGCCGGTTCAGATGTGCCAGGCGTTCTGCCCCGCCAGCCCCACCAAAGTGTTCTACGGCAGCAACATCGACAGCGCGTCGGCCAGCAATGGCGAGCGCTACGCGGACAGCGAAAACGCGTTCGCTTATCGCAAGGCGCTGCGCGCCGATTGCACCTGCAACGGCAGGAGCCCGTCCGGCCTCGCGCCGGTCGACCTCGCGCTCGACACCTCGCTGCGTTCGGGTGACGTCGTCGCCACCACCGACGGCCTCGTCGCCTATACCGGCGTTCGCCTCGGCGCCGAGCAGACCGCCGAATTCACGCCCGTCGCCTCCTATCCCGGCCTCACCGCCAGCGTCCGTGCCCGGCTCGGCGAAATGAAGGTCGCACCTGTCAGCGCTGAAATGGTCGGCGAGACCGTGATGCCCGAGACGCGAAACGAGATCGCGATGCCGGCGAGCGTGGTGCCGAAGAGCACGGCTCCCAAGGCGGCGAAGCGGGCGGAAGTGAACTGACGGCCGATCGCACGAGTCAACGATAGCAACAGTACATCTTAGGGCCGTCATTCCGGGGCGATGCAAAGCATCGAACCCGAATCTCGAGATTCCCCGATGCGCAATTGCGCATCTGAGGTCTGGTCCTTACGGACCATCCCGGAATGACAAACACAATCATCACCGCCCGACGATCACCCCGATGACGTTCGGCGCCGACAGATATTTTTCCTCGATCGCCGCACGCGCCGCGGCGCGGTTTTCCGGCGTCAGCAGGCCGCGCTTTTCGGCGAGGATCATCCAGCAATAGCCCCACCAGTCCGACAGCATGCCCTGGTCGTCGACGAGGTCGTAGCCCTGCTCGGCGGCAAAGATCCGCGCATGGGCCTCGTCGAGCGAATCGAGCCAGGCGTGGTCGGCGATCGAGAACAACTCGTCGCTGAAATCGTCGGTCGTGTAGCCCCACACCGACATGCAGACGGCATTGAACTCACGGTCGATGGTGTCGTCGTCGACCGGCTGGCGGCGCGAGGCCTGATGCAGCCGCGACAGCGAGCGCGCGAAATCGGCGATACGGGTGAGCGCGAATTGATCGAAGGCGATGGTGGACATGGACATGTAGTCCTCGATATTGGCGATAGACCATAGATATTGTGTCGGCGCTGTGCCGAATCACAATGATATATCAAGCACTTGCTAAAGTGTTCTTAATTTGTTCCAGTAGTATTAATTTGCGAGATCGAGACATGGACCGGATGCAGGCCACGGAAATTGCCAGGCACTTGCACGATGCTGCAGAGGCCATTGACCGGGCGAGCGCTGTCATATCAGCGCTTGATCAGGCGGATCGGACAGCACTCGCCAATCCCCTTGGAGAGACCGTTTCCGCCCTGCATTTTTCGGCCTTTTGCGGGCTGTTTACGATCGCTATCCGGACTTGCGACCGCCATCGGACGAAGAGCCCTCCATCGATTCGACCCTGCAATGGGCGGATGTCGTGCTCCCTAAGTCCGTGTCCCAGGCCGATCTCGACGAGTTGATCTTTTCCACTCTGAAACCGAATTGGCAGAAGACCGCCTGGGTTATCGGCAACCTTGTCATTCGCTGCGAAGCGCTTGCATGGCCCATCGATGCGGAAATGCTGGCTGCGCGCATCCAGGCATTGGCCGAAGCCGGAAGTATCGAGAGCGCGGGCAACGTTCGCGCATGGCGGCACAGCGAGATACGCTTGACAGGCTGATGGGCGCTGCGCGTTTCCGATCCCGGGCGTTCAGTGCCACTGGCTTGTCTTTAATGCGACGAGGCGCTGGAAAACAGATTGATCACAACGACCCCGGTGACGATCAGGCCCATGCCGCAAAGCGCGGCCGTATCCAACTTCTGGCTCTGGAACACCCAGGCGATCGTGGCGATGAGGACGACGCCGACGCCCGACCAGACGGCATAGACCACGCCTGTCGGCAGGCTTCGCAGGGTAAGCGACAGAAAATAGAACGCCACCGCGTAACCCGCGACCGTCACCAGCGATGGCAGCGGCTTGCTGAAACCGTCAGACAGTTTCAGGAAGGTTGTCGCCACGACTTCCGAGAGAATCGCGATGCCCAAATAGAGATAGGTCATGCCGCCTGCTAGCAGAGGCATGTGATGTTTTGACGACTCGGGCCGATCTGGTAGCGCCAAGACCAGCGGGAACTATCCCATGGCGGGACGCAGATAGTAATTGTCCCACTCGGCTTCCCTAACGAGCGTGAAGCCGTGCCTGACATAAAAGCGGTTTGAATCGCTGCCGCGCAGCGCGGTGACCCGCAACGGCTTTCTTTGCCGGTCCGCTTCGGCGAAAACTTCGGCGAGCACCGCTGCACCCACGCCGCGGCCCTGATAGTGCGGATCGACATAGAGGTGATCGAGCACCAAGCCTTCATCATCCGGCTTCACGACCACCAATCCCGCGCGCGATCCGTCGACCAGGATATGCCGGGTGAATTCAGGCACGAAGCCCGACAGGAACCGCTCGCGGGCGCGCTGCGGATCAAAGCGTCCGATGCGTTCGAGGCTCTCCCGCATCGCCAGAATCCGAAGCGCGGCGAAAGCTTCTGCGTCGGCATGGTCGGCCGGGCACAGCGAGATTGAACCGATCGGCGGGATCATTTCTTCTTGCGAGGCAGGTTCGGACGGATTGGCTTCGTTATGGCTCACATCGCCGACAGCATCTTGCCGCCGCAATAATTGGCGTAGAATTTTCCGCCGCATTGCCGCTTCATCGCCGCACACCGGGTGGCGGGCGCCGCATTCTTCGCGACGCTGAACGAGCATCCCAATCCATCGGCGGTTTTGCCCGCCTTGCCGGCGGCGAACGCGGCGCTGGTGACGCTGATGCAGACCATCAGAAGCGTCGCAGCGGCGATCTCGATGATCAATCTCATGGCCCACCCTCCTTCAGACTCAAGGCGATATCCAGGCTCTCGGCCGTTATTCTAGCACCGAAATCGGCGCACGGAGGCCACCAAATCGGCCCGGTCCTTGCATAAAAACATACCAGCGCGGTGCACAACAAACGTCTGGATAGTTTCGGTTGTGGTGCAAGGCGCGTATCCTTTCGTTGAGTCTGAAACTGCAGGGATTGACGCGTTGCAAGAACAAGCATTCGCAGGGAGTTTTCCGGTGCCGGGCCAACCGATCGACGAACTGGCGCTTTCCGAGATCAAGGGCGCGATTCTCGCCAAGCTGCGGCTTGCCATCGGCAAGGACACCGGCATGGCGACCAAGCGCGACTGGTACAAGGCCGCAGCATTGGCGCTGCGCGACCGCATTGTGCACCGCTGGCTGACGGCCGAGAAGGATAATTACGACGCCGGCCGCAAGCGGGTCTATTACCTCTCGCTCGAATTCCTGATCGGGCGCCTGTTTACCGACGCGCTGAACAATATGGGCCTGCTGCCGCTGTTCGAGGCGGCGCTGGGCGATCTCGGCGTCGATTTGTCGGACCTGCGCAATTGCGAACCGGATGCGGCGCTCGGCAATGGCGGCCTCGGGCGGCTGGCGGCCTGCTTCATGGAAAGCATGGCCACCCTCGCCATTCCCGCCATCGGCTACGGCATCCGCTACGATTTCGGCCTGTTCCGCCAGATCATCGCGCAGGGCTGGCAGCAGGAATATCCCGACGAGTGGCTCGGCTTCGGCAACCCCTGGGAATTCCAGCGCTCCGAGGTGGTCTATCAGGTGCATTTCGGCGGCCACGTCACCCATGTCGCGGACCGCGGCCGCGAACGCGCCAGCTGGCATCCCGGCGAAACCGTGCAGGCCGTCGCCTACGATACCCCGATCGTCGGCTGGCGCGGCCAGCATGTGAACGCGCTGCGGCTGTGGTCGGCGCGCTCGCCCGATCCGCTGCGGTTAGATGCCTTCAACACCGGCGACTATCTCGGCGCAATGGCCGAGGAAGCGCGCGCCGAATCGATCTGCAAATTCCTCTATCCGAACGACGAGAGCGCCGCGGGCCGCGAATTGCGGCTGCGCCAGGAATATTTCTTCGTCTCCGCCTCACTGCAGGATCTGGTCAAGCGGCACCTCGCCGCCGATGGACAATTGCGCAGCCTGGCGCAAAAGGCCGCGGTACAGCTCAATGACACCCATCCGAGCCTTGCCGTCACCGAACTGATGCGGCTACTGGTCGACCTGCATAATTTCCGCTGGGACGAGGCCTGGAAGATCACGGTCGCGACGCTGTCCTACACCAACCACACGCTGCTGCCGGAAGCACTCGAGACCTGGCCGGTCGAACTGTTCGAACGGCTGCTGCCGCGGCATCTTGAAATCATCTACCGCATCAACGCCGCGCATCTGGCGCTGGCGGAGCAACGCGCTCCCGGCGATATCGACTTCCGCGCCTCGGTGTCGCTGATCGACGAGCGCTCCGGCCGCCGGGTGCGGATGGGACAACTGGCTTTTGTCGGCTCGCACCGCATCAACGGCGTCTCGGCGATGCATTCCGACCTGATGAAGGAGACCGTGTTCCACGATCTCAACCATCTCTATCCGCAGCGCATCACCAACAAGACCAACGGCATCACCTTCCGGCGCTGGCTGATGCTGGCCAATCCGAAACTCACCGGGCTGTTGCGCGAGACCTGCGGCGAAGCCGTGCTCGACGATTTCTCGCGGCTGCAGCGCCTCGAAGACCATTGCGGCGACAATTCGTTCCAGCAGCAGTTCCGCGACGTCAAGCTGCAGAACAAGCTGGCGCTGGCGCGGGCGATCGGCGAGCGCCTCAGCATCAAGGTCGATCCGTCGGCGCTGTTCGACGTCCAGATCAAGCGCATCCACGAATACAAGCGGCAACTGCTCAACATCCTCGAGGCGGTCGCGCTGTATCAGGCGATCAAGGATGAACCCCAGCGCGACTGGGTGCCGCGGGTGAAAATCTTCGCCGGCAAGGCGGCGGCGAGCTATCGCACCGCCAAGCTGATCATCAAGCTGATCAACGACGTCGCCGAGATCGTCAACAACGATCCCGCGGTCGCGGGACGGCTGAAGATCGTGTTCCTCGCCAACTACAATGTCAGCCTGGCCGAAGTGATCATTCCGGCGGCGGACCTGTCCGAACAGATCTCGACCGCCGGCATGGAAGCCTCCGGCACCGGCAACATGAAGCTCGCGCTCAACGGCGCCTTGACCATCGGCACGCTCGATGGCGCCAACATCGAAATCCGCGACCATGTCGGCGCGGAAAACATCGCGATCTTCGGCATGGAGGCCGGCGACGTCATGGTCCGGCGCCGGCAGGGGCTGGATGCCTCCGACGTGATCCGCCGCTCGCCGCGGCTGTCGCGGGCGATCAGCGCGATCGAGAGCGGCGACTTTTCGCCCGGCGACCCCGCCCGGTTCGAGGCGATCGGCCACACGCTGCGCCAGTTCGACCACTACATGTGCGCCGCCGATTTCGATTCCTATTACGAGGCCCAGCGCGGCATCGATGCGCGCTGGCAGGTGATGCCGGCGTGGACGCGGGCCTCGATCCTCAACGTGGCGCGGATGCCGTGGTTCTCCTCCGACCGCACCATCCGCGAATACGCCGCGGATATCTGGCACGTGCCGGTGCTGCCGACCGCGCCCGTGCAGGAGCAGGATGCCCAGCGCGGCGTGTCGGGCTGAGGCATTATCCCGCTGTTGGTCTCAGTCGTCATGGCCGGGCTTGTCCCGGGCATCTACGTCTTACAGTGTCGCCGCCAGAAAGACGTGGATGGCCGGGCATAGGCAAGCGGAAGCGACGCCGTTCTTCGGACGGCTACGCCCAGCCGTGACGGAGAAAGCCATTACCTGTCACGTCATTGAATTCATGCCAGTTGCGGTGATACTGCACGGCAAGTACCCCGGGGAATTCCATGCTTACCAAGACACCGCATCTGTTCGACGACGCCACGCAGGTCACCGCCGGCGACAGCCGCTGGCAGGGCAAGACCAGCGAGGATTACTGGGCCTTTGTCGGCCCGTTCGGCGGCTGCACTGCGGCCACAATCCTGCGCGCCCTCATGGACCACCCGCAACGATCGGGCGATCCATTGTCGCTCACGGTCAATTTCTGCGCGCCGGTCGCGCAAGGCGCCTTCGATCTCGACGTGCGGCTGGTCAAGGCCAACCGTTCGACGCAGCATTGGTGCGTGGAGATGACGCAAGGCGGCGGCGAGGTGGCGACGCTGGCCACCGCGGTGTTCGCCGAACGCCGGCCGTCATGGTCGCACGCGCAGGCGCCGTTCCCGTCGTCAAAACCCTACGAGCAGACGCTGCCTTACGGAAAGGTCGCCGCTCCCTGGGTCAAGCAGTATGATTTCCGTTTCGTCGAGGGCGAGCCGGGTTGGGGCTCGGCGTCGTCGGCCGAGCCGAACTCGTTCTCGAAACTGTGGATCGGCGACCGGGTGCCGCGGAAGATCGACGCGCTGTCGCTGATGTCGATGTCGGACGCGTTTTTTGGCCGTATCTTCCACGCCAGGGGCGAACTGGTACCGTTTGGCACGGTGTCGATCACGACCTATTTCCACGCCGACGCCGCCGATCTCGCCGCGGAAGACATCACGCGCGTGCTGGCGGTGGCCGACGCCAAGATTTTCCACAAGTCTTATGGCGACCAGAACGGCGAATTGTGGTCGCCGAACGGACGGCTGCTCGCAACGACGACGCAAATCGCGTATTTCAAGGCGTAAGGGAACATACGGGCCTCATCTTCCGTTCCCTAGGTCCTGGAAGGCGGCTCATGTCCCAACCCGACGCCAAGAAGCCCGATATCGCCCTGCTCGGCATCCCCATCGAAATCGGTGCTTCGCAGGCCGGCACGCTGATGGGCCCCGCGGCGCTAAGAACCGCGGGCATTGCACGCGTGCTCGACCAGTTGGGATTTGCCGTCGAGGATCACGGCGACCTTTCGATATCGAAAGTCATTTCGGACGGACCGCCGCCTGCCAACGCCAAATTCTACGACGAGGTGAAAACCTGGATTCGGCTGCTCAGCGAGCGCGCCTACCACTTGGCGCGTTCCGGCGCGGTGCCGATCTTCATGGGCGGCGATCATTCGCTCTCGATGGGATCGGTCAATGGCGTTGCGCGCTATTGGAAAGAACAGGGCCGGCCGCTGTTCGTCCTGTGGCTCGATGCGCATGCCGACTACAACACGCCCGACACTACCATCACCGGCAACATGCACGGCATGTCCTCGGCGTTCCTGTGCGGCGAAGGCGGGCTGGACGATCTGCTCGGCGATCAGCCGCGCGCCTCGATCACGCCGGATCAGCTCGATTTGTTCGGCATCCGGTCGATCGATCCCCTGGAAAAGAAGCTGGTTCAGGACCGCCGCGTCGCGATCGCCGACATGCGCGCGCTCGACGAATTCGGCGTCGGCGTGCTGATCCGCCGCGTCATCGAGCGCGTGAAGGCGAAAAATGGCGTGCTGCATCTCAGCTTCGACGTCGATTTTCTCGATCCGGCGGTCGCACCGGGTGTCGGCACCACCGTGCCCGGCGGCGCGACCTATCGCGAGGCGCATCTGGTCATGGAACTGCTGCATGATTCGGAACTGGTGCGCTCGGTCGACATCGTCGAACTCAATCCGTTCCTCGACGAGCGCGGCCGCACCGCGCGCGTCGCAGTGGAGCTGATCGGCAGCCTGTTCGGCCTGCAGATCACCGACCGCCGGACGCCGACAAACGCGATGCTGCAAGGACGATAGCCAGAGCAGCCGCATCAAGAACAAGCGTTCTTTGAAAAAAGGGCGACCTTGCGGTCGCCCTCTTAATTTCCGAGAAATGACGTTCGGATCACTCCGCCGCGAGCTTCACTTCCGGTGCAGCAGCGCGGACGTCGGCGTCGACCTGGGCTTCGAATTTCGCAAAATTCTTCTGGAACATGCCGACCAGTGCGCGCGCGGTCTTGTCGAACTCGGCCTTGTCCTGCCAGGTGTTGACGGGATTGAGGATGTCGCTGGGGACACCCGGCAGCGCCGTCGGCACCGCAAAACCGAAATATTTGTCGGTGCGGAATTCGACATTGCGCAGCGAACCGTTAAGCGCCGCGGTCAATAGCGCCCGCGTCACCTTGATCGGCATCCGGCTTCCGGTGCCGTATTTGCCACCGGTCCAGCCGGTGTTGACCAGCCAGCAATCGACATTGTGCTTGGCGATCAGCTCGCGCAGCATGTTGCCGTAGACCGACGGATCGAGCGGCAGGAACGGCGAGCCGAAGCAAGTCGAAAATTCCGGCTGCGGCTCGTTGCCGAGACCGCGCTCGGTGCCGGCGACCTTGGCGGTGTAGCCGGACAGGAAGTGATACATCGCCTGCGCCGGGGTCAGTTTGGCGATCGGCGGCAGCACGCCGAAGGCGTCGGCCGCCAGCATCACCACGTTCTTGGGCTGGCCGGCACGTCCGGTGCGCGAGGCGTTCGGGATGAAATCGAGCGGATAGGCCGAGCGGGTGTTTTCGGTTTTTGAACCGTCATCGAAGTCAGGCACGCGGGTGCGCTCGTCGAGCACGACGTTTTCCAGCACCGCGCCGAAGCGGTTGGAGGCCGCGAAAATCTCCGGCTCGGCTTCGGGAGAGAGCTTGATGCACTTGGCATAACAGCCGCCTTCGAAATTGAAGACGCCGTCCTTGCCCCAGCCATGCTCGTCGTCGCCGATCAGCGTGCGCTGGGGATCGGCCGACAGCGTGGTCTTGCCGGTGCCGGACAGGCCGAAGAAGATCGCGGTGTCACCGTCGGGGCCGACATTGGCCGAGCAGTGCATCGGCAGCACGCCCTTGGCGGGGAGATAATAGTTCAGCGTCGTGAACACGCTCTTCTTCATCTCGCCGGCATAATAAGACCCGCCGATCAGGACGATCTTGCGGGCGAAATCGATCGCGACCACGTTCTCGGACTTGCAGCCGTGGCGTTTGGGATCGGCGCGGAAGCTCGGCAGATCGATGATGGTGAGCTCCGGCACGAAGCTGGCGAGATCAGCAGCTTCAGGGCGGATCAGCAGCGTGCGGATGAACAGCGAATGCCAGGCCAATTCCGTGAAGACGCGGGTCTTGATCTGGAACGAGGGATCAGCGCCGCCATAGAGATCCTGCGCGAACAGCGTCATGCCTTCGGCGTGCGTGAGGAAATCGGCATAGAGCGCGTCGAACTGCTCTGAGGTGATCGACTGGTTGCCGGCCCACCACATCTTCTCGGTGGAGACGTCGCGCACCGTGAACTTGTCCTTCGGACTGCGGCCGGTGAACTCGCCGGTGTCGGCGCACAGCGACCCATCGGCGGAGAGCACGGCTTCGCCTGACGACAGCGAATATTGGTAGAGCTGCGGCGCTCCGAGGTTCCAGCGAACCTCTTTGAGTTTCTTTAAACCGAATTTATCGGCGCCAAAGGCACCGTTACGCACGCCTGTCTCTTGCACGAAGGATCTCCATCAATCACCGCACGACCTAGCGGTCGATCACGAAATGCGAATGACAATGAAACGCAAGAATAGTGCCACGAGCCGCGGCCTACCTACTCAAGACGACGGGCAGGCATGCAACAGCATCATGTCCGGCACAATCTGCCCGAATTGTAGTCGCGGGGCGTGAGATCTCCGGGCAGTTCGCCGGTGAGGCCGGCCGTAACCATTTCTTTTCTCGCCCGGATGGGCCGTGCCGGTCAGCCCGCCACGCCATGGTAACCGCGATACCATTCGACAAATCGCCGCAGGCCCTCAGCCAACGGCGTCGACGGCGAGAAGCCGACATCGCGTTGCAGCGCCGATATGTCGGCACAGGTCTCGAGCACGTCCCCCGCCTGCATCGGAAGGAGATCCCGAACCGCCGGCTTTCCAATGATCTGTTCGAGCGTCGAAACAAAATCGAGCAAATTTACCGGCTGGTTGTTGCCAATGTTATAGACCCGATACGGAGCCGCACTTGTGGCGGATTCAGGCCGCTCCGCATCCCAGGCCGGATTCGGCGCAGCCGGACGATCCAGGGTGCGGATCACTCCCTCCGCGATATCGTCGACATAGGTGAAGTCGCGCCGCATGTCACCGTGGTTGAAAATCCTGATCGGCTTGCCTTCGAAAATCGCGCGCGTGAAGAGATAGGCCGCCATATCCGGCCTTCCCCACGGGCCGTACACGGTAAAGAACCGCAGGCCGGTGGCCGGAAGCCGGTGCACATGGGCATAGGTGTGCGCCATCAGCTCGTTGGCTTTTTTACTTGCGGCGTAGAGGCTGACCGGATGATCGACCGAGTGCTCCGTCGAGTACGGAAGCGTGCGGTTGGCGCCGTAAACGGAACTCGAGGAAGCAAAAACCAGGTGCTTCACGTTGTGACGGCGGCTGCTCTCCAGCACGGTGACGAACCCGTCGCAATTCGCCCGGATGCAGGCGATCGGATCGTCAATCGATGCGCGAACGCCCGGCTGCGCGGCAAGATGCACGACGCGATCGGGTCTGACCGCATCGAAAACGAGTTTCGTCGCGCTGGAATCCGCAAGATCCGTTTCATGAAATGCGAAGCCCGTGTGCTGCTTCAGGTAATTGAGCCGGGCGCGCTTCAGCGCCGGATCGTAATAGGGCGTGAGCGCGTCGATGCCGACAACTTGCTCACCACGCGCGAGCAGCCGTTCGCACACCTGCATGCCGATAAATCCGGCGGCCCCAGTGACAATCACAGGTCCTAAAGTCGACACGGTCATCCTCATTCGGTCCGCGCATTACCAGCGTAAGGCAACTCGCCACGCTTCAAGCGCAATCTGCCAAATTCGTGTGCAGAGTATTTAAATCGCCGTTCGCGCGTTCAATCCCTGAAAGACGTATGCAGGGCATCCGTCAGCGGCGACACGATATATTCCAGCGCCGTGCGCTCACCGGTCGCGACCACGACGTCGGCCTGCATGCCCGCGATCAGCTTGTCGCGGTAGCGTTCATCGAGCTTGGCATCGGAGAGATCGATGAGGCCGAGGAAATAGGGCTGCTTGGTAACATCGTCCACCAGTCTGTCATGCGAAATGGATGCCAGCTTTCCGGTCATCATTTGAATCCCGCGCGCGCGAAGACCCGGGAAACGAATTTCGGCGGTCTGCCCCACGCTGAGATGTTCGATCGAGTTGACGGGAAGCTGGGCGTGAACGACGAGCTTTTGGTTGCTGGGAACGATTTCCATCAGCGATTCGCCGGCACGAACGACCTGTCCGACCGTGAACACCTTCAGATTCTGTACGGTGCCTGCCCGCGGCGCGCGAATATCGAGGCGCGTGAACAAGTCCCGCGCCACGATCAGCTTTTCCTTCGCGGTGTTTATCTTCTGGCGCGTTTCCAGCAGCTGGGCCGATACTTCCTCCTGGAATTTCTGCTCCAGCTGCATCACCTGCAGGCGCGCTTCGCTGATTCCGTTGGTCGCTTTCGCCGTATCCGCGATGGCACGGCCGACGATGCCCTCAAGGCGCGTGCGCTCCCTTTCCATGGCAAGCACGCGCGTGATCGGGATCAGTCCCCGCTCCTTCAGCGAACGAAGGCCCGTCAACTCCTCGTCGAGGAAACCGATCTGCTTCTCGGTCGACGACTTCTCGACGGAGATGCCTTCCATTTCCCACCCGAGCTGCTGAATCTTGGATTCGATCAGCGTGATCTGGGTCGCACGCGAGCGCTTGCGCTCTTCAAATTGCAGCGTTTGGTCCTGGACGATCCTGGCCAGGATCGGTGAAGCGGCCTGCCGCTCCAATAGTTCCGGAGGAAAGGTGATGCGATCGCGGCGATCGATTTCGGCAACCAGCGACGCTTCGAGCGCGAGTGCGCCGTCGAGTTGACTGCGCACCGTCTCGAGCCCCGAGCTCGCCTGCAGCGGTGACAAATTGACCAGCAATTGCCCTTCAACGACGGACTGGCCTTCTCTGACCGAAATCTCGCTCACCATACCGCCTTCGAGGTGCTGCACCACCTTGCGGCTGTCCTCGATCATGACGACGCCCTGCGCAACGACGCCGCGGTCGAGCGGTGCGACAGCCGCCCATCCACCCATCACTCCGAAAGTGAAAATGATCAGCGTGTATCCGGCGATCGCCGTTTTGCCTTGCGCATGGGCAAATGGCAGCGAATTGGGGACGCGGCGGGGAATACCGGCCTTGAAGCGCGCGGGAATTGAAAACGGAAGCTTGAACTCGAACATGATGACCGTCCTCAGCCTGCCGCAGCCCGAACGGGCACTGGAGGAGCGATCAAATGCTTGAGCACGTCGTGGCGCGGACCAAACACCTGCGCCATGCCGCCCTCCAGCACGAGAATCTTGTCGGCTACGGTCAGCACGCTGATCTTGTGGGTAATCAGAACGATTGTCGTGCCGAACGAGCGAAATCGGCTGATCGCCTGGACCAGCGCTTCCTCGCCACCCTGGTCCAGACTTGCATTGGGTTCATCGAGCACGACCAGGGCCGGACGATCAAAGAATGCCCGCGCCAGCCCGATGCGCTGGCGCTGACCGCCCGATAGCGTGGCGCCCCCCTCGCCGACCGCGGTGTTGTAGCCGTCCGGCAAGAGCTGGATCATCTCGTGACATCCGCAAAGCCGGGCGGTCTCGATCACCGCTTCGCTGTCGACCTCTTGAAAGCGCGCGATGTTCTGCGCGACGGTTCCGGAAAACAGCTCAATGTCCTGCGGCAGATAACCGATGTAGCGACCGCGTTCGCGCGGATTCCAATGCGAAAAATCGAAGCCGTCGAGACGCACATTGCCTGACGACGGTCGCCACACGCCCGTAATCACCCGAGCCAGGCTGGATTTTCCGGCGGCGCTCGGGCCGACAATGCCCACGACTTCGCCCGGTCGTGCTTCGAACGAGATGTTCCGCAAGGTGCTGCGGGACTGTTCCGGAGGCCCTGCGGTGACCGCCTCGAGCGTCAGATGGCCGACCGGCCGCGGCAGGCTCACCCGCTTCGGCTCCTCGCCGGCGACGGCGAACAATTTGACAAGCCTGCTCCAGCTGTTGCGCGCGTTGGTCAGCCCCTTCCAGTTTCCGACGACGCCCTCGACCGGAGCAAGGGCCCGCCCGACAAAGATCGAGGCGGCGATGATCATGCCCGCGGAAATCTGATTGTGGATCGCAAGATAGGCGCCAAGGCCCAGTACCATCGCTTGCAGGAACATGCGGACGAACTTGGACGCGGCCGCCATCAACCCCGACCGTGTGCCCGCGATTGCCTGAAGATTGAGCACATGGGTATGTTGCGCAATCCAGGTCTCGCGCAGGACGTCGAGCATGCCCATGGCATGAATGACTTCGGCATTGCGCAGGGCAGATACGGCCTTCTGATTGGCCGCGATCGACGTCTTGGAGGCTTGGCTCATCGGGCCCGTGGTGGCGAGCTCACTGGCAAGCGTCAACAGGAAGATGAGAGCTGAACCGACCAGCGCGATAGCCCCGAACCAGGGGTGAAGAAAGAAGCAGGTCACGATGAAGATCGGCATCCACAGCAGGTCGCACAGCGCAATCAGGGCGGGACCGGCGATGAACTCGCGAACAGAATCGAGGTCCCGCAGCGTTTGTCCCTGGGCAAGGCGAGGGAAATGCAGGCCGGCGGAGTGCGTTGCATCAAAGACCGAGCCGGCCAGCTTGCTGTCGACGGCGAGGCTGGCCTGAACCATCAGGCGCGAGCGCAGCATCTCAAGCAGCGCATTGATGATCAGGAGATAACCTACCAGCAGCGTGATGCCGAGCAGCGTGGTCTCGTTGCGGCTGCCGATCACCCGGTCATAGATCTGCAGCATATAAAGCGGGCTGGTGAATGCGAGCAGATTAATGAAGAAGCTGAAAACCACCGTCGTCATGACTGCCGGAACGCACGACCTCACGCCGTTGACGAGAACGGCGCTTGCCTTAATTGGACCAGACCCAGCCATTGCGAAAATCCCGCTCCACCATTCTGCGCTGATCCAACAAGGAAACATGCCCGCGCACGTCCCATGCGCGCAGAATGTGTGCTTTTTGTTGCGCGGTGAGTTCCATCTCCACTCAATTAAATCCAGCCGACAGCGCGCGCCCGATCAACATCAAACCAAATTCGTTCCTAAACAATTAGCACGCTGCAAGATTCATGAAGCCGACATGCTCGTTTGGTTTGCTTTTGATTGAACCTCTCTTGCCAGCACGGCATGTGCTGATTTAACGGAGGCAGCATGCGTGCGGAACGGTTCCCACGGATGGTTCGCCATGCCAGACTTCGCCTTGCCAGACTTCGCCTTGCCAGAATTGGCACAATTCGAACTCACTCCCTCGTGCCCACTAACAAGGCAGCAACGGGCGCTGGGTGCGTGAAAGCTGAAGAAGATCGTCTTTGAAAATTTTCATCAACGGTAGATTCCTGTCGCAATCGCTTACGGGCGTTCAGCGCTATGCCGCCGAAATGGTTAAGGCCATGGATCGCCTGCTGGCGTCCGGGCAAGCCGCGCAGCCCCTGCTCGCGGCGGAATGGCAGCTCCTCGCCCCGCCCAACGCGAAGGCCGAGCTCGACCTCGCCGTCATCAGGACCAGACAGGTGGGCCAACGGACCGGGCATGCCTGGGATCAGATCGACCTTGCGCGGGCGTCGGCGGGCGGCCGGCTGATCAGCCTCGCCAACTCCGGGCCGGTTCTGCACCGTAACCACCTCGTCGTCCTGCATGACGCACAGGTGTTTCGCCGGCCGGATTTCTTCAGCCGGAGCTACCTGATGCTGCACCGGACGCTGGGCCACCTGCTGGCCCGAACCGCGACAATTGCCACGGTTTCCGAGTTCTCGCGGCGCGAACTCGCCGCCGCCCTGCGGCTGGCACCGCCGGCCATTCCGGTGTTTTCCAACAGCGCCGAGCATTTTGCGGCAACAGTGCCGGATTTTGGGGTGATCGACCGGTTGGGCCTCGTTCCCAACAGATACTTTCTCTTCGTCGGGTCGATGACGAAAAACAAGAATGTTTCGCTGGCGATCCAGGCGTCGGAGCGGCTGGGCCGCGCGGATATTCCGCTCGTCGTGGTCGGCGGCGACAACAGCAAGGTGTTTTCGGACGGCCCCACCGCCGCAAAGGCCGGAGTTGTGATGGCGGGCCGGCTCAGCGACGAAGAGATCGCGGCGCTGTTTTCGCGGGCAAATGCGTTTATTTTCCCCAGCCTTTATGAGGGCTTCGGTGTGCCTCCGCTGGAGGCAATGTTCTTCGCCTGTCCGGTGATAGCGAGTACGGCAGAGGCGGTACGCGAGACCTGCGGCGACGCCGCCGCCTATTTCGACCCGCTCAGCGTGGACCAGCTGCATCAGCGCATGCTCGAAAGAATTGCAGCCGGAGGCATCTCCGGCCCCGAGCGGCAGAAACAGGAATCACGCCTGGCAGCCTATTCCTGGGATAAATCCGCTGCCGCCATGTTGCGTTTTCTCGAAAAACCCCCAGTTTAAAATTTAAATAAACGTATTAAACCTGAACAAAGGCAGGAACCCACCACATCGCGGCCCAATTATTGCTGCGTAATGGGGTCAGCCTTGTCGTATCAGCGCGAAGAAAATGAAGGATTAAGGGTGCCCAGCAGTCAGGTTAGAACCATGAGAGTTCTGCATGTCGCCGAAACGATCCGGGGCGGCATCGCGACTTATCTCAACGAGCTGCACCCCCACCAGCGCACCAGCCTCGGCGCCGGCAACGTGCACTACGTCATTCCATCCGGTCATCGGACCGATTTGGTTGGGATCGAAGATGCGGAGATCACGGAATTCGGCCGTTCGGACCGGGGTGTTTCGGGCCTGTTCCGGATGCTGGTCGCGACCCTGCGCGCGGTGCACCGCCAGCAACCGGATGTCGTTCACCTGCACTCCTCGTTTGCCGGACTGGTTCTCCGCCCGTTCCTGTTGCTGAGGCGCAAGCGGCCGCGGGTCGTCTACTGTCCCCATGGCTGGGCGTTCTCCCGCGAGACGGGCCGGCTGAGCCATCAGGTCACCAAAATCACGGAAGGTATCCTCGCGAAGATCACGGACCGGATCATCTGCATTTCGAGGGATGAATACAAAGAGGGGGTTCAGGCCGGAATTGACCCCGATCGCCTGGTTCTTGTGCACAACGGTATTTCGAAGCACCGCCCGCTGCTCGATACGGTCTCGGCGATATGGCCTTCGGACAAGACCAAGGTTCTGTTCATCGGCCGCCTCGACCGCCAGAAGGGGTACGATCTCCTGACCGAAGCCGCCCGCGCGCTCGAGGACCAGGTGGACGTCCGGATCGTCGGGGCTTCGGTGATCGGCAAATACAAGGATGAGGGGCGTGCGCTTCCCTCCAACGTCTCGTTGCTGGGCTGGCAGGATCGGCACCAGATCGAGGCCCAGCTCGAAAAGGCCGATCTCGTCGTCATCCCGTCACGCTGGGAGGCCTTCGGCCTCGTCGCCCTCGAGGCGATGCGGGCGGCCAAACCGATCATTGCCTTTCGCATCGGCGCGTTGCCGGAAATCGTCGAAGATGGCGTGACGGGTGTGCTTTGTGAACCTACTTCCGCCGCCCAACTCGCTGAAGGGTTTCGGCGCGCGCTGAAGCTCGATCTGCCTGCGGTCGGTCAGCGAGGCTACGAGCGCTTCAGACAGCTTTATGACATCGAGAAGACGCATCGCGTCCTGAGCCAGGTCTATGTCGACCTCGGTCGAGGCGATCACATCCGATCCCGGCAACAAGCCGAGCTGCAATCGGATTCGCCGAACAATTTCTGATCGTCGCCGCAGCCTTGCTGCTTGCTGCGCCGACTTAATTTTCAAAGAAATTTAATTTTCAAGGGCCTTAATTTTTAAAGGCCTGGACGCCGGGTTGAACGGCTGGCTTCCGGGCCTCGTCAAATCACCTGCCCAGCCACAGAAAGTCGACTCCGCGCGGCTTCTGGTCATCGCTGGCGGCGGACTCGTTGCCGCGCTCGCGCCTGTCGGAGAACGACCACCGTATCAGGACAGCGACGAGCAACGCGCAGGTCAAAAACCCAGCGGTGAACGCCAACAATGCCATCGGTAGGGCATCCATTTCGCCTGCCTCCCCTTTTCTCGTTTGAAGGGAGTATAGCTAGGGAGCCCGAATTAGTAAGTAGTTACATCGATCCAAGAGACTCGTGCTTAACGGCTGAAATCCCTAACAAATCTTGGACAACTGGCGATCGCTGCGGCGCGCGAAATATTGTTGCGCTGCGGCATCGATTTGCGGCGAGTTCCCCGTGCCAACTCATGTATAAGTGGCGGACGCCCCTGAGGAGGCTTCCATTTGGAAACGCTGCTGTACGTTTTGGCAGGCTGGTTCGTGTTTAATATCCTTTTCGCCCTGGCAATGTACTTTCGACCGATCCGGCCAAATCCTGCCTCAACCGATAACCCGGCCAAATCTCACGCTGCGGATCCATCCGATGCCGCGAGCGGGCGTCAAATACAATTTGAATCGTCCGGTGGACGCGGCCATTCCATCGTCACCAGGGTTTTGTTCTTTGGCCACTGGCTAAGCGACCGCGTTCGCTCATCGATCGCCGCGAAGCAAGAACCCACCTAGCCGTTCAAATCCTGCGTGCGCCGCTGCAGCCGATCGGGACGGCTGTCCTGGGCGCCCTGTATCCGCCCCTCGGGCGGGCGCGGCAAGCGCGCCGAACCGCGTTCCGCGCCCGATCGTTCCGCCGCCTTGGGCTCGGCGTCCCAAGGATCATTCGGCGGATCATTCGGCTGCTCGTTCGGCCGGTCGCTCGACCCTGCATGTCGACCTCGATCCGCGGCACCGCACTCATCCGCCGCGGCGTATGCGCGCCGTCGCCCTGATATTAAATAGCGCCGAATAATACGGTATTTAATTTCCCGCCGGACATGAAGGCGAGATCGTGACGAGAAAACGGCAGACTTACTGACCGATACACGCCATGCTCAAACTTTAGCCAGGTTTTGCTCAGAACCCTCTCAATGCAAGTTGCAAGAAGGTCACATGGACGAGGCTTTACCTCGGAAGGCGGTCGCTCGGGAGTGACTTCGGATCCGGATGGTTGCTACGGTTAAACCGGACGAAGAGTTTTAAATTGGACCAAGCGTATCACGAGGGTGCTGCAGTGATTGAAAGAAGAGCAAATGCAAGAGGGTTGATTTGTTCTTCTGCTCTTTTCGCTGCACTGGCGTTCGGCCTTGGCGGCTGCGCGGGCTTTATTCCGACGGATGCGCCGGATGGATCAGCGACACATTCGAACGCTGCGATCGTCACGCAGCCATCGGCACCCCTTCCCTACATCCTGATGCCGATCAATCCGGTGGTGCTGCAGGCCACCAATTCCTTCACCGACGGGGCGGGATTGGTATTTTCCAAATTGCCTGGCGGGAACTATCGCGATGTGACCATTGGCGTCGGCGATATCGTCACCGTCACCGTTTACGAAGCGCAGGCCGGCGGTCTGTTCATCCCGCGCGAAGCGGGCGTGAGGCCGGGTAATTTCGTCGACATTCCGCGCCAGCAGGTCGACCAGTCGGGCAACATCAACATTCCGTATGCCGGTTCGATCAAGGTATCCGGCCTCACCCCGCGCGCGGTAGGCAATATCATCCGCGAACGTCTCAAGGATCGCGCGATCGACCCACAGGCCGTCGTCAGCGTTGCAGAGCAGCGCGGCAACCAGGTTAGCGTGCTTGGCGAGGTCAACACGCCGCTGCGCTTCCCCGTCGATCCCGGCGGCATTCGACTGATGGGCGCCATCGCGCGTGCAGGCGGTCCCAAATATCCCTCTTACGAATCCACCATCACGATCAAACGAGCTGGCCGTACCTACAACGAGTCGATGTCGAGCGTGGTCCGTCATCCCGGCGAAGACATCTTGCTCGCTCCCGGCGACGTCGTCTTCCTGACGCGAATTCCGAGGGTGTTCATGGTCTTCGGCTCGACACCGTCGCCTGGCTCGATCGGTGGCACCAACAACCGCCGTTTCACCTTCGAAAACGACAGCATGACGTTGGCCGAAGCGCTGGCGAAAGCCGGTGGTCTGGACGGCATCCGCGCCGATGCCAAATCGATCTTCGTCTATCGCTTCGAACCAAAGCCGCTGCTGGAGAGGGTCGGACTTAACGTATCTCAATTCCCGACCGAGCTGGCGCCTGCCATCTACAAGTTCGACATGAGCAAGCCCGATGGCTGGTTCCACGCAGATTCATTCCGGATGCGCGATCACGACGTGATTTCGGTTGCGGAGTCGCCGTCGACCGAGTTCATCAAGCTGATGAACCCGCTGAACGCGGCGACCACGAATGCAGCAAATATCAGCGCCACCATTGCGAACTCGAGATAGACCAGGGAGCATCGCGCAAACTCGAACCGCACAAGCGAAGAAAAACGCGTTCAGGCAGTTGACCGCCGTAGCGAGTTGATAGCGCTTGGGTGAATGTGCCCGACGTAACGTCCGGCTGCCGGTGGCCGCGTCGTTGCTCGCAATGGCGCCGTGTACGAGAGCCCTTGTCTTGATCAAGAGTCGGAACACATCGGGCGTCAGGACCGCACGCTGTTCCGACATGCCTTGCAGCTGAAAAGGCATGGCAGGCGCTGACGAGACTGCCTATCTCTGTCGTCAAGCACCGAAGCCAATTGCCGCACCGGCATTGGGCATCGGAACCCGCTGCCGGTCGATGCAGATGGCCCGACTTCCACCGCCTTCAGTTTCCCTTGGCGAATGGAACTCTCGCACCGGCAAGCTTCCAACCTGAGGCGATCCTTGAGAATACTCATCGTCAATACGCTTTATCCTCCGGAGATCATCGGGGGCGCTGAAGTTTCCGTGTCCCTGCTCGCGCAAGCCCTTTCCCGCAACCACCATCAGGTTTCCGTCGTCAGCCTGCATGACGCGCAGAATACCGCGGTCAGCGACATGAAGGGTGTCCGCGTCTACAGACTCCAGATCGACAATGATTACTGGCCATTCGGCCAGGATCGAAAGCCATCGCGGCTGCAACGCCTGAAATGGCACTTGCGCGACACCTGGAACCGGAAGGCCGCCAAACGGTTCGCGGAAATCCTGGATATTGAAAAGCCTGACGTCGTCCACACCAACAACCTAACGGGATTTTCAGTGGCACTCTGGTCGGAAGCCAGGCGCCGCAACATCAGGATCGTGCATACGTTGCGCGACTACTCGTTGCTCTGCAAAAGGTCGACGCTTTTCAAGAATGGCGCTACCTGCGAGCGCCGATGCACGTCATGCGCTGCCATGACGGCTTCGTCCCGGCTGGCCTCGCGATTGGTCGATGCCGTCGCATCCAACAGCCAGTACGTGCTCGATCGACATCAACGTCTCGGATACTTTTCCGGAATTCCCGAACGCGTGATCTTCAACATTGCCGACACCAGCGCACTTGCCCCTGCGGCGGCCCCCTCCGATGAGGATGACCTGACATTTGGATTCATCGGACGAATTGAAGCCGAAAAAGGCATCGATGTCGTGCTCAAGGCCACAGAATTGCTGCCCGACACCGGTTGGCAGCTCAAGATTGCCGGTAGCGGGCTCGAATCCGATGTCCGGGAATTCAAAGCCCGTCACCCGAGCGACCGGGTGAAGTGGCTGGGCTTTGCCAAATCTCAGGATTTTTACGCCGGTATCGACGTCTGCCTGATCAGCTCGGTCTGGCCGGAGCCGCTGCCGCGCACCCTGATCGAGGGAATTAGCGCCGGCCGCGCCACAATTTGTTCCACTGCGGGTGGGATACCGGAGATATCGGGGTTTTCTAACCTTATCGGTATGTACCAACCAAGCGATCACCGCGAGCTGGCCGGACTAATGTTGAAGGGGATCGACGAGGCCGCTCGATGGAAAAAAAGCCTGCCTCCGCGACCAGACTTTGCGGAGAAGTTCACGCCTGAGACCATTACCCGCGAATATTTGGAGATGTATTCGGCCGACAGCTAGGGGGACCGTTCTGTACCAATGAGAACAATTGCAACCAATCGCTATGCGACCTTCACCGGGACGGCTCATTTTTGATGAGGGTCCTTGTTACAACATCCCTCTACCCGACGCCGCTGGCTCCAAAGGTCATCGGCGGCGCGGAAATATTCGTACGCAAACTGGTCGAAGGCTTCGTCGCAAGCGGAGACAGTGTGGAAGTGATCCGCGCCGCGTCAGCCCCCAACCAGCAAACTGAATCATGCGACGATGTCGATATCTATTCCGAGCCGGTCAGTAACATCTATCTGCCGTTCACCGAACAACACAGCGCACCAATGCGGGGACTCTGGCACGCAGTCGAGGATTGGCGACGATCGACAAAACTGGTCGCCGACCGGATCAAGGCGTTCAGGCCTGACGTGCTGCATTCCAATAATCTGTCGGGCCTGACGACGGCGGTCTGGAAAGCCGCATCCGACCACGGCGTCCCTATCGTCCACACCTTGCATGATTATTATCTGACGTGCCCGCGATGTTCGCGCTTCTCCCACGGCAGCACCTGCACGCACACCTGTTTCAGCTGCAAGTTGCTGACCGTAAGCCGCCGCACTGCGACCAGGCAGCTCAGCGCGATCGTCGGCGTGAGCCAGCGCATTCTGGATATTCACACGGAGTTGGGCCTCTTCGCAGACACCCCGCTGCGCAAGGTCATCAGACACGCTTCGGCACTCCCCCCGGTCGCGCCCGAGCCCAGACGCCCGGCCGACCTCCTGACGCTGGGTTTCATCGGGCGCCTCACGGAGGAGAAAGGCATTTACAATCTGGTCAGGGCTGTCGGCACGTTGCCGCCAAACTCCGTCAAGCTGGTAATCGCAGGCTCTGCCAGCGCCGAGATGAAGGAGCGGTTGATTGCCCTGGCACCTGAAGCCCAGATCGAATTCCTGGGATTTGTCGCGCCCGAAACGTTCTATCGTCAAATCGACGTCGTGGTCATTCCGCCGATCTGGGAGGAGCCCGGCCCCATCGTGGTCGCTGATGCCCAGGCCGCCGGCAAACCCTTCCTCGGCACCCGCTTCGGAGGCATACCGGAGGCCGTTGCAAGGGGCGCGGTCGGATGGCTTACGGCGCCCGATCCCGACTCGCTGGCCGAAAGCATCAGGAAGATGTTGTCGAATCCTGACGAAGTAACAACGATGACCCGGAAGTTCGCCGACAAGAACAGTCAACGCACATTCTCGGAAGTCGTCGCCGAATACCGCGCGATCTTCGAGGAGTTGCGCCACCGTGAGGACTAGCCGTGTGATGGAGAACGATGCGGCTCCGTTTTCTCAAGTATCCTGCCGCCAGATAGCTGCCAACCCTATCGTCGGCGCCCGTTAACAAGGATTTAATTTCCTGATGTCCTTCGGGCAACGGGACATTTAATACTGCACACGTTGTTGCGTGCAGTGCCGCGCGTTTCGGCTGGCAGCACCGCTTGGTGGAAGGTAAGGTCGAACGAGTCGATCGTTCAGGACCTGCTTCGCAACAAGGCACCGGCGGTAATCGATCGACACCGATGAGGCGATAGTTGAAGATACTTCTCGTAAACAGCCTTTACCCTCCGGAAATCATGGGAGGCGCTGAAGTTTCCGTTTCTCTGCTGGCGGAAGCACTGGCCCTCAGGGGTCACCAGGTTTCCGTGATTTGCCTTCACAAGGCGGCGGAAACCTCGATCAGCGAGATCAGGGGTGTTCGCGTATACAGGTTGCAGATCGACAACGACTATTGGCCATTCGACCAGGATCGAAAGCCGTCGCGGTTGCGACGACTTAAATGGCATTTGCGTGACACCTGGAATCGCGAGGCGGCCAAACGCTTCGGAGCGGTTCTCGATGCTGAGGCGCCCGACGTTCTGCACACCAACAATCTCACGGGATTTTCGGTATCGTTGTGGTCGGAAGCCAAGCGCCGCAAGCTGCGGGTCGTCCACACGCTGCGCGACTATTCCCTGATCTGCAAAAGGTCGACCCTGTTCCGCAACGGACAGACATGTACCCGCCGGTGCCCGGCCTGCGCGACCATGACCGCCCCTTCCCTGATTGCTTCGCGCATGGTCGATGCCGTCGTTTCGAACAGCCAATTTGTGCTGGATCAGCACCAGAAACTTGGCTATTTCGCCAACATCCCGGGCAAGGTCATCTTCAATATTGCCGACGTCAGCGAGGCGGCCCCGGTTTCGCCGCCCGCTACCGGCGATCTGGTGTTCGGCTTCATTGGACGGATCGAAGCCGAAAAGGGTATCGAGGTCGTGCTGAAGGCGGCCGAACTGCTGCCTGACGCAGGCTGGAGGCTGAAGATTGCCGGAAAGGGGCTCGAGCAGTACGTAGGCAGCCTGAAGGCCGGCCAGAAGAACGATCGCATCGAATGGCTTGGCTTTACGAAAGCGGCGAATTTCTACGCCAGCATCGACGTCTGCCTCGTCAGCTCGGTCTGGCCGGAACCGCTGCCGCGGACGCTGATCGAAAGCATTAATGCCGGCCGCGCAACTATTTGCTCGACGGCAGGAGGGATTCCGGAGATTTCGGGATTTTCAAATATGGTGGGCTCCTACGAGCCGAACAATTTTCGTCAGTTGGCCGAGCTCATGGTGAAGGCGGTTAACGACACAACGAGATGGAAGATGACGCAGCCGCTACAACAGGACTTTGCAGATAAATTCTCGCCGGAGTCGGTCACGCGGCAATACATGGAGGTTTATTCGGCCGGCAGTTCGAAAGCTCCCTGACAGGGAATAGTTTCAAGCATCCATTTTCTATTATTCTTGGGGACGAGACTCCTTCAATGAGAGTTCTTATTACGTCATCCATCTATCCAACGCCGCAGGCTCCAAAAGTCGTGGGCGGCGCCGAGATATTCGTGCGCCGGCTTGCCGAAAGCCTGGTGGGCAAGGGTGACAGCGTGGAAGTGATCCGCGCAGCGTCTGTTTCCAACCAGGCAATGGAAGCGTGCAACGGCATCGATGTTTATTCGGCGCCGGTAAAGAATGTGTATTTCCCGTTCAGCAAACCTCATGGCGCGCCGATCCGGGCGGTCTGGCACGCGGTGGAAGACTGGCAGCAGACCGCGCAACTGGTTGCCGCACGGATACGGGCCTTCAAGCCCGATATCCTGCATTCCAATAACCTCTCGGGATTGACGACGGGGGTATGGAAAACTGCTTCGGACCTGGGCATTCCGATCCTTCATACCCTTCACGACTATTACCTGACCTGCCCGCGGTGCTCCCGCTTTTCGAACGGAAGCGCGTGCGCTCACACCTGCGTCAGTTGCAAGATTTTGACGGTCAACCGACGCAGCACGACCAAGCATCTCGACGCCGTCGTGGGCGTGAGCCAACGCATCCTTGATATCCATACCCAGTTCGGGTTGTTTGCCGATACGCCGCTGCGCACCGTCATTCGCAACGCTTCGACCGCCGATGTCGGCGACAAGGCCACGGAAAGTCCCGACGGAGTGGTTACCTTTGGATTTATCGGAAGGTTGACGCAGGAGAAGGGCATCTACAACCTCGTCCAGGCGGTTGCGGCAATTCCACCTCACCTGATGCGGCTTGTCGTCGCCGGCCATGCAACGGAAAGCCAGCGCGCGCATATCAAATCGCTGGCGCCCAACGCCCGAATTGATTTCCTGGGTTTTGTCGCACCCAGGGAATTCTATGAACAGGTCGATGTCGTGGTGGTTCCGTCAGTCTGGGAAGATCCAAGCCCGCTGGTGGTGGCCGACGCGCAGGCGGCCGGAAAACCGCTGCTTGGGACCCGCTTCGGGGGAATACAGGAAGTCATCGAACAGGATGTTACGGGGTGGCTGACGGCGCCTGACCCCGGCTCTCTGACCAAGAGCTTGTTGCAGATCATTGAATCCCCGCGGCAGATTTCCGATATCAGCCAACGGTTAAGAGCCGGGCTCAACAAATGGACCTTCGTCGACGTCGTCGCCAGATATCGCGATGCATTCGAGCGCGTCAGGCAATCCCGGGGAATGGCCAGATCATGATGGTCCCGGCCATAGCGGCTGAGAGCTTCGCCCCGGCTCGATGCCTGGGCTGGCCGCCAATTCGTGCCGGCCTGCGATGATCCGCCTCCTCGCGTTCGGCGGCTATGTTTTCCAGAGTGCGGCCGCCATCGCGCTCATTTTTGCCGTCAGCCATCTCCTGCCGCCCGCCAGCTATACTTCGTTTTCGCTCGCTTTGGCGTCAAGCCAGCTGCTGTGCGTATTCATGTTCGAATGGCTGCAACTTGCCGGCGTTCGTTTTCTCGCGGCGGCGGAGGGTGAGGACGCCGCGAGATTGCGGTCCTCGTTGTTCGCCGCGGGATTGTTGAGCGCCGCGGTGCTGGTTTCAGTCGGTAGTGCCGCCTCACTGATCGGCACTCTCGCGCCCCGCGTCGTCGCGCTTGGCTTGGCAATCGCGGTTCTGCAGGGACTCACCGACATGTATTTCATGGCGATCCGCGTGTCGGATCGGCTTGGTACCGCGGCGCTCCTCCTGATCCTGCGAGCCGGCCTCCTGCTTGTCGGCGCCGTTGCCGGCGCGAGCATCTATGCAACGGCGGAAGCCACTCTCCTTGGCATCGTATGCGGGCATGCGACATCCCTGGTCGCCGGCCTGTTTGCGCATCGCACGCCGCTGCGACGGGTACCCTGTCGTATCATGTTGGCGGACTGGATGGATTTCTCCCGCTACGGAATGCTGGCCGCCGGCGCCTCGGTGATCCATCTCTCCGTTCCGGTGATGATCCGTTTCATCGTTGTGAGCAGCTTGGGACCAGCAGCCCCCACAGCGACCGCAGCCTTTTTGATGGCGATCGATTTGCTGCAGCGGCCATTCTCGGTTCTCGTGGCCGCGATACACACGGTGAGTTATCCTGACGTGGTCGTCCAGTTTGAGCGCGGCACGGACGATGAGGCGCGGCGCGCGACGTCCCGGCTGCTCGACTTCATTCTATGCGCGACAACCGTCATGTTGGGCGGCCTGATCGGCTTTCTGCCGGATGCCAGCCGGCTGTTCGTTCCGGCCGATCTCCTGTCGAGTTTCCTGGCGGTGGCGCCGGCAGCCACCGTGTTTTACTTTCTTCATACCCATCTGCAGGCCACGCTTGCGGTGATCCCGCACTTAAGGAAATCCGCCACCAGGCTTGTGGTGGTCGCTGGCTGCCAACTGGCGCTGGTGTCGGTTGTTGCATCGATTGCAGCGGTGCTGCGCTTGTCTACAGCCGCTCAGGTTGCGAGCGCAGCCGTTGCGACCGCAATCGTCATATTGTGCGGCAGCGGCCCGATCATCCGTTTCGGCGTGGTTCCGAGATGGCTGCTGCTGGGCGTATCGATCGTTGCAGCCACCCTGATTGGAGCTTTCGCTGCAGTCCCTTCCGAACCCCTACTCTGGCTGGCCGGCAAAATTGTCATCTCGGCCATAGCCGTCGCGCTGGTCGCCTGGCAGGGCGAGTTTCTGTCGGCCAGACACGCGGACCAACGTCCGGGCAAAGACTGATCCATCACGTCAGAGCGTAATCTTCCCGACCCTTCTCGGCTCGTTGCGGCTGCGCCGGAACTAATCCGTAGATCTGCAGGGTTTGATCGACCATCGGACCGACACCGAAATACTGCTGGGCTCGTGCGATGCAATTATTTGCCATCGCCTGCCGCCGGGCGGGATCAGCCAGCTTTTCGATCGCCTGGGCCAGCGCATCCACGTCCTCGAACGGAACGACGAAACCGGTTTGTCCGTTGATGATCTGATCCGAGGCGCCGCCGGCCGGCGTCCGGACCGGGACCAGTCCTGTCGCCATCGCCTCGGCAACGCCTAATGGAAACCCTTCAAAGCGGCTGGGAAGCACAAACACGTCGGCGGCCCATAGCGCCTCGCGAACGTCGCCCATGAAACCCAGAAACTTGAACGTCTGATTGTCCTTTTCATCGCCCGCATAGGCGAACGATTTGATCTCCTTCTCGCGGTCGGCGCCGCCGCTCCCGACAAAGAAGCACTTCAAATCGAGCGGAGGGGGATCGCCGCGGTCGCGTAGCTTTCGCGCCGCCTTGATCAGCAGATCGTGTCCCTTGACCCATGCCAGACGGGCCGCGAGCAGGCACATGAAGTCGCCTTCTTCCAGACCGAATCTTTTCCGAGCCTGCAGCCGCTCAAAAGCCGAAGGCGGACAGAAATGTTGGGTGTCAACGCCGCCATAGACTTTTGCAATTCCATCCTTCCGAAGCAAAAGATATCGGCTCAGGTGCTGGCGCGATTCTTCGGACATCAGGATCAGCTTGTGGGGAAAGAAGGCGTTGAAGAACAGTATCTGCTTCAGACTGAACTGTGACTTCGGCGCGTTCTGGGCATTGGCGATATTGCCGAGAACGGACGGGTGATAGGTCGCAACGCAGCGCGCTCCCGTCAGGAGCGACAGCAGCTTGCCCCATAACAGCATGCCGAGGCCGTGGACGTTGATGACCGTAATCTTTCGCTCCCTGATCAACTTCAGCAGCCGAAAGAATATCGCCGGCGACGGCAGCTTGCTCAGTCCGGGAATCTCGTGCCATTCCCTGACGGCCGCGCTCAGCTTTTTGCGCTTGTATTCAGACTTCTCGTCCGAGCGCACTTCGCCGGAAACCAGATAGATCTGCACGCCACGGCCTTGCAGGCCGGTCGCAAGCGTCTCGCAATACGAAGCAATGCCATCGTTGCAATTCACCACTTCAACCAGAAACAGGACATTGGCGCTGCCGGAAGCGACCTCGGTCATCGATTTATCTCTCTACTCGATCTCGTGAAACATAAGGCAGGGTTTAGCTTGGAAATCCGTCCCGATCGATGACGGATCTCCGTCGCCCGCCCGGTTTTTCTCCGATTTTCAGATTTTCTGATTATTCTCTGATTGGATTAATCTGTGATCGGATTATCAGGGTGCAAGATGCGGGCCGGGCGCACCGTCAATTCCCACCCGGGGATCGGCGTCACACGTCGGCCGGCCGCTCCTCATAGCCCTCTCTTTTCCAGTTCGGCGGCCTCTTCAGGAGAGAGAGGAGCCCCCGCAAAGCGGGAAACAAGGTACATCGCGATCTTTGGCGTCTTTAGATCGTACATCAGGCCGAACCGGTTTTCAGGCGGGGCTTTTGAGGGTTCATCGAGCAGTTCATAGATGCTGATACTCTCGACGACGACATCCTTTTGGTCCCGGAGCGCGGTGAGCGTGTCGTTCAGGCTCTTCAGGCAACGCTCCGTCATATGGTCGCCGGGCTTGTTGCCATAATCCGGTTTGTAGATCTCGCCGCAATTGATCTCATTGAATATGACAGGCCGCCGATAGGTGGCCAGTTTCTTGAACAGGTTGAAGCGCGGATTGCGGCCATTCCAGGCTCTGTTGGGATTCTCTCCCAGCACTTCGTAATAATGGTAGGAAATCACATCAAACCCGACCCCGCGCGCGGCCATGAAGTCCAGGAAGCCGAACATCGTCGATGTCGTATTCAGAACCTTGCGCAAATGAAGTCCGTTTTCCTTGTTGATCTTGTCGATCGCGTCTGACGCGCCGCGCAGGACGGCCGCCCAATCTTCCATGATCGGCTTTTCAAACTCTTCCGCCGTGCCGCCGCTGCCGAACAATCTCTTGCCATCAGGACCGTGCGCGACGAGGTTCAACTCGTTCTCCAGTTCCCAGTCCTTGATATCGTGCTTGAACTGGTTGACGAAATCGTAGGTCCGGTTGAAGCCCTGGCGATACAGCGCCTCACGGTCGCCCTTCGGATAGGTGCCCGCATCCGTGCGATCTCCCCACCGGAAGGCGAAGCCGAACACGGGATGCAGCGTTATCCCGTGGGCCTTGCCCTGTGCGATCGCCCGCCTCAACATCGGGGCTTCGGTCGGTTCGGTGTCCTTGGTAAGATTCACACCTATCCTGAATTGCGTCAGGCCGCGCTCTTTCATGACCTTAAAGGCAGGCCCCAGATTCGCCCTGATGGCGGATGGCCCGTTGGTGCCCCACTCCAGGGCGTTAGCTGGCAACGAACTGATCGCGGCCGCAACCAGGACGAGGAGCGGAAGACCCAATTTCTGCGCGATGATCGCCGCGGCCGTCCGCTCAAACCCAGTCGCCTTCACAACGCTCATCATAATCACCTTCTGTGACGCCTTGGCTTTTCGAAACAAAAGCAAGGACCATGCGAAACCCGATCCACGCATGCCGTTGCTGCAATTTGCCGCGGTAAGGCGCTTTGCTTTAGCGCGCCGCAAAAGTCGGGTCCAGTCCGGGAACCGAATACAAATGCGGCCGGCCATTGACATTAAACGACCCATTTAATCCGATCGTTTGACCACAACGCGCCAAAACCGTGCCCTTTCAGCGCCGTGAGGAACATCCGCGGCAAATTCCCCGATCCGCCGGATGCGACGTGAAAAACCAACCTCCGATTAACCGTCGCGGACAAACCCGTATTATTTCGATCTCGACCGCTCACGACGTGCATGATTGCCTGCTTGGCAAGCAGCCAAGCTTTCCAAGTAGGCAACGCAAGGCAGCCGCCGCCTTCAGTCCGTCATCATGAGAACAGACCAAGCTGCAATATCCAAGCTTGCCGATTCTGGCTCCCATTCCAGACGTCGCGCAAACAAACCGCCGGGAAATCCTTAGCAATGAAAAATCCCCTTGTTGCTTCCACTTTTATCCAAATCAAATACTCAAAAAAGAAAACTGGCAGCTAAATCTCGCACAACTCTTCCCTTCCAACAGCCGGGCAATCGATGACCACATCCGCCGACCAGACCGTCCTCTCCGCAAGTTCCTTCGTGAGTTCCATCGGCGTCAACACGCATGTGGGGTATTCCTGGGGCTCGTATGACAATCTCGCTTTGCTGCAGGACAGCCTCGAATATCTCGGTGTCACAAAACTGCGCGACGGGCTTACCAACATTCCGGAGGCGCAACCTGTCCTGAATGGACTGGCTGCGGACGGCTACAAATTCGATCTGGTTGTCCCGTCCGGCGTGCCCGCCGGCGGCAGCGCCGCGCTGCAGCAGTATCTGGCCACGGTGGAACAGTTCAGCACAGCTCATGCGGGTAGCGTTATTGCGCTGGAGGGCCTGAACGAGGCCAATCTTCAGGCATTCAGCTACAACGGCAGTTCCACGATCGAAGCCGCGGCCCAGTTCCAGGCGGCCTATTTTGCCGCCGTGAACGGCAATGCCGCTCTCGCCAACATCGCCGTCTACAATCTCTCGCTGGGTTACAATGACCTGGCGGACTACGCCAAGCTGGGCGACCTGTCGGGCGCTTCCGACTTTGCGAACTCGCACGCCTATGTCAGCACGAGCTCGACGCCCCACGCGGCGCTCCAGTTATTGCTGGCCAACGCCAAATCCGTATCGTCGGGCAACCCGGCCGTCATCACCGAGACCGGCTATACGACCCAGACCGATACCCCCTACATCGGCGCCAGCGAAAACGTGCAGGCCAAGTCGATCCTCAACACCCTGGTCGACGCCTTCAAGGGCGGCGTCGGCACGACATATCTCTACCAACTGCTCGACGCAGGTGCGAGCGGCGTCAGCAACGATCCGGAGATGAATTTCGGCCTGTTCAACAGCGATGGGACGCCGAAGCTGGCTGCTACTGCGGTCCACAATCTCACGACCATCCTGAGCGACGACGGCACCGGTGGCCATCAACCAACCGCGCAGCTGGGCTACTCGCTCAGCAACATGCCCGATACGGGCAACAGCATGGTCCTCGGCAAGAGCAACGGCGCCTACGAACTCGTGATCTGGGCCGAGCCGAAGGTCTGGAACGACGCCACCGACACGGAAATCTCCAACCCTTCTCAACCTGTCACCGTCAATCTCGGAGGCGTGCACCATTCGGTCAGCGTCTACGATCCGCTGAGCGGCTCAACCCCGATCGCGACCTATACCGACGTCAGCCAGATCACCGTCCCCCTCAGCGATCATCCCTTGATCATCGAGATCGACGCGCCGGCGCCTGCGCCCGAAGAGCCGCTGCCGACCAATGTCAGCGGGACGGCCGCGGAAATCGCGTTGCAATTGTCTGACTTGAACACCAACGAATCGCTCGCGACGATTACCTTGACGGATACTCACGTGCTTCCGGTCGCGTCCGAATCGACGATGAAATATATGATCTCGCATTATGGCAATGCGCTTTCGGCCATCCAGGGCGGCTATTCGTTTTCGGTTACGACCTCCACCAGCGCCTGGAGCGTAACCAAGCTCTTCGATTCTTCCGCAAACCTGCAGTCCACCAGCACGTCCAACTTTACCGGCGGAATGATCACCAGCAAATCGACGATTTTTGCAGACGGATCAACCGACAGCACCCTCTATACCGCGGGCGTGGCCACGCAGCAGGTCACCGTCGATGCGGCGACCGGTTCCAGGGAAACCAAGAAGTTCGATGCCGTCAACGGCAAGCTGACCGCCGAGCTGGTGCAGAACACGGATGGCTCATCCTCGAACACGCTGTATTCGGCCGGCGTCAAGACCAAGATGTACGTCACCAACGCCGACGGCAGCCATGACAACAGCTATTACAATGTCACCGGTCAGAACTATACCACCCAGACCCAGCACTACAGCCCGACCGGACAACTGACCTCGGATAGCCGCTGGCACGCCGACGGCTCGCTCGCCTACACCCAGACAATCGCGGGCGACGGCAGCAGCAAATTGACGACGCTGTATGACGCCACAGGCCACAAGACCACGGTCATCGCCTGGAATTCCGCCGCCACCACGACCGGCAAGTACGACGTGTCCGGCAATCTGGTGCAGGAAGTCGTCCGCACGGTCACCGGCGATGTGACGACATCCAACTACAACGGGTCGGTGCTGTCTTCGGTCTATGTCGCCAGTTCCAACGGCACGAAGGAAGCAAAGATCTACGACAGCGCCGGTCGCCTCACCAGCGATCTGATCCAGAAAACCGATGGCTCATCCTCGAACACGCTGTACTCGGCCAACGTCAAGACCAAGATGTACGTCACCAACGCCGACGGCAGCCAGGACAACTCCTATTACAACATCACCGGCAAGTCCTATACCACCCAGAAACAGCACTACGATTCAAAGGGCGTATTGACCGCTGATACCCGCTGGCACGCCGACGGAACGCTTGACTACACCAAGGTGATCAGCAGCGACGGCAGCAGCAAGGTGACGACGCTGTATGACGCGGCCGGCCACAAGGCCACCGTGACGAGCTGGACTCCGACTGCCACCACGATCGAAAAATACAATTCATCCGGCAATCTGGTCCAGGAGGTCGTCCAGACCACGACCGGCAACGTCACGACCTCCAACTATAACGGCTCGGTGCTGGCGTCGGTCTATATCGCCAATGCCGACGGCTCGAAGGAAGCGAAGCTTTACGACAGCGCGGGTCGCCTCTCCAGCGATCTGGTTCAGAACAAGGACGGCTCGTCCTCGAACACGCTGTTTTCGGCCGGCGTCAAGACCAAGGTGTATGTCAGCAACGCCGACGGCAGCCAGGACAACACCTACTTCAATATCGCCGGCCAGAGCTATACCAGCCGGACCCAGCACTACGATTCAAAGGGCGTCATGACCGCAGAAACGCGGTGGCATGCCGACGGCTCGCTCGACTACCACCAGGTCGTCAGCAGCGACGGCAGCAGCAAGGTGACGGCGCTGTATGATTCGACCGGTCACAAGACCACCGTGATCCGCTGGAATCCGACCGCCACCAAGACCGAGAAATACGATACGTCGGGCAATCTGATCCAGGACGTCGTGAAGAACGCGAGCGGCGTAACGACCTCAAACTATAACGGGTCGGAGCTGTCCTCGGTCTATATCGTCGGTGCCAACGGCTCGAAGGAAGCGAAGATTTACGACAGCGCTGGCCGGATCGCCAGCGACCTGGTCCAGAACAAGGATGGCTCGTCTTCGAACACGCTGTTTTCGGAGGGCGTCAAGACCAAGATGTATGTCACCAACGCCGACGGCAGCAACGACAACACCTACTACAACATCACCGGCCAGGCCTACACCACCCGGTCCCAGCACTACGATGCCGCCGGCAAGATGACGGCGGATACCCGCTGGCACGCCGACGGCACACTCGAATATCGCCAGGTCATCAGCGGCGACGGCACCAAGGTGACGGACCTCTACGACAGCACCGGTCACAAGCTAACCGAGATCACCCACCACACGGACGGTTCCACGGTGACCGATAGTTACAACGCATCGACCGGTGCGCTGGTTCAGGACGTCGTCAAGACGGCCGGGGGTGACGTCACCACCACGAATTATTCCGGCGGCGTCATCGCCTCGATCTACGTCGCCAACGCGGACGGCTTCAAGGAAAGCAAGCTGTTCGACTCGGCCGGAAACATGACCAGCGATTACGTTCAGAACACGGATGGCTCATCCTCGAACACGCTGTACTCGTCAGGCGTCAAGATGAAGATGTATGTCAGCAACGCCGATGGCAGCGATGACAACTACTACTACAACATCACCGGCCAGACCTACACGACCCAGATCCAGCATATCGACGCCGCGGGCAAGATCACCTCTGACACGCGCCTGCACGCCGACGGATCTCTGGATTACAAGCAGGTCATCCACTCCGATGGCAGTAAGGTAACCGATCTGTACGACAGCGCCGGGACCAAGACCCAGGAAATCGTCAACAACGCCGACGGTACCAAGGACGTCTACAAATATGCCGTCACCGACAACCCGGGCGCGACCCTGCACGAAAGCTATGCCGCCGGCGGCACGCTGCTGCAGCTCGATCTTCTGAAGAGCAACGGAGCCCACACCGTCACGGCTGTCAGCGCCGGTCAGTCGATACAGGGCGGAAACGGAAACGACTTGTTCTCAGCCGCCCCGGGATCGACGACGATCGTCTTCGACCATGGCAATGACCAGATCAACAGCTTCCAGGCCGGCGCCGCGGCCAACCATGATACGATCAAGATCGCAGCATCGCTGGTCGCCGACTACAGCCACCTTCAGTTTACGCAATCCGGAGCCGACACGCTGATCCACCTGTCAGCCACGGATTCGATCACGCTGAAGAACGTTTACGCGACGAACCTCGATCACAGCAACTTCCTGTTCGTCTGAGGCGGGCGATGCGCTCTCACGCGAGCGCATCGGCTTTCTCAGGGCAGGAATCGCGGCGGACCGAGCGGACAAGCCCCGGCCAACGGGGCAAGTCTTCATCGCTGGAGGTTTTAGGGCTCAAGGCTTCCTGGTTGGTTCCCAAAACCTCGACGTACCGGATCGCCGGACCGGGTTACGCCCGGCCGGGCGTCACCGAGCCGGTGAAGATGATGTCCTCGGCAAGCAGAGGCAAACGCCGCAGCAGCATCGTCTTCATCATGCCGGCCCGCTTGAACGTTGCCATCTGGATCTCCTCCGGAGAAAATCCAGCATCCAGGGCAATTTTTGCGATCGTGTAAGGCGTAAAGAAGAAGCGATGGTCGGAATTGATCGTTTCGGTGTTGTTCAGGATTCCCTTGATGTTACCGCCCCTGAACGCGTTCGGCACGGTAATGACGATTTTCTCGACGACATCACCATAGTTCTCTCTAAATCGACCGAGAAAAGACACCGGGTTCGGTATGTGCTCAACCACCTCACCGAACAGGGCAATATCGAACTTCCGGCCGGAGATCTGGTCAATCTTCTGGCCGGACGTCACATCGCCGGACACCATGTTGTCGAGTCCGGAAATCCGGCTCGCCTCCCGCACCGCGTCCGCATCGATATCGACACCGACCGTATACTCGGAGCACTCCGTGATCAGACCATGGAGCCAATCCCGGTGATCGATCTTCTTCTTGATGAGAGGAACGTGGTCGCAGCATCCGACATGAAGAACCCGCTTTCCGCGGCACATGTCGATCAATACGTCACTTCGGTACCTGACACCCGTCTTGCCGCTGTAAGTCACGGCCATGTTCTCGTTGAACTTCGTACCTGCAAGATATGGAAAAATGCCCGTAAAGTCGGTCATGATGGACGACATTCTGATCTCCTCGTCGACTAACCCCCAATGAACGATCGTCGATCAACGCCACAACTGCGATTTTAACAAGGCCGTCACGCCAGGGCGGGCTGACGATCTGCGACGAAAGCGAAAGTGATCTCCTGGCCGGAGCGACGGCTAGGACGACGACGATGCGGAACGCATCGACTTGGCCGGAATCCCCGCGACCACTGCTTTCGGCAAAACATCCCGATTGACCACCGAGTTTGCTGCTATCGTTGCACCTTCACCAATCTTGATGGGTCCTATGATGACAGCACCGGCATAGACGACGACACCGTCTCCAATGCGCGGGCAGCCCGGCTGGTTCCAGGCACGTCGACCGAGTGTCACGTTATGATAAAGCATAACCGCACTCCCGACATGCGAGCCCTCCCCAACCACAAGCCCGGTAGGGTGTGGAAGCTTGAGTCCCGGGCCGATTTCCGCGAGCAACGAGATATAGCAGCCGCGTCGCGCGAGGGAACGCACGATCAGCCAGGCGATACCGTGCCCCCAACGCGTGTTGAAGCGCAGCCATTTGGCAGCACGCCACCAGGTGATCACCGTAAAGCCGGGATCGGTTATCAAGGCAACCGCGGCAGCAACTACGCCGGAATTCCCGGTGTTCGCCAGCAAATCCGCCCGCCACGCGGCCTGGGGAGGCTCGCGCCTCACCATCTCATCTGTTTCGACATGTGCGTTCATATCAAGGATCTCTCACGTCGCCGAGGGAACGTCTAACGGTTGTGCTTCAATTGATCGGCCGAGCAACGATCGCACGCTGCCGCGAATCTGATGCCTGAATGCGACGTAACAGGACAGCACGACCACCAGATATAGACTGGTTGCAAGCAGCCAATGCTTCATGCTTGACACATCGGCCGACGTCGCCGCGAGAGCCACGACGGTCCCGGCCAAGGTCGCGATGCTCGCTGGGAGCAGGGATTTGACGATCGACATGAAAGGCAGCCCGGTATTTCGGCTGCCAACCACCAGCATGAACGTGCACACGATGATCGCCGTGACAAGATACACGATAGCAACGGCCTTGAGACCGAATGGCAGCGCCACCACGAAAGACAGGATCATGGCGATGCTGTTGGCGCTGCTGATCCAGAACTGCAGACGGGCTTTCCCGCGCGCGAGCAGAATCGGGCCGGCATAGGCAGCAATGGATTGCGCGGCCCCCGCCGGGGCAAGCGCGCTAACCAGCGGCAATACGTCCTGCCAATGCGGCGAAAGGAATGTCGTCACCGGGTAGTAGAGCCCAAACGTCAGATAGATCATCGCGGGGAAGGTAATCATCGCCGTCACACTCAGCATCGCGCAGATCGCCGCGTTCTGCTCTGCGTGCCGCCCGTTACCGGACATGCGGCTCAGCGTCGCCATCAAGACACCGCCGCCTGGCCACGAAAGGATCATCAACGGAAAGATCATGAACTGAAAGGCCAGGCCAAAGAGCCCTACCGCGGCCGCGCCCAGCTTCGCACCAATCAGCAGATTGCCGATGTTGCGCGCGGCGAAATTGAGAATGTTCGAGGCCAGTATCCAGCTCCCGAAGGAGAGCATCGAACCAACACCACGCCATCGGAAGTTGAGCCTGATCTGATGCCGCGTAATCGCGTAGAAAGCGATCGCGCGAATGATCTGCATCAGGACGTAATATGAAATCAGCGCCCAGATCCCCCAGCCCAGAACGGCTCCGAGGACGCCCACGGACGCGGCGGTGATTGACGCGCCGGCCTCCACCATCGCCACGGTCTGGTAACGCAACGCGCGCTCGAGCACCGCACGCGGTCCGAGCGCCGCTATGGAAAGGACGACGGAGACGGACAGCGCGGTCAGCACGCCCGACAGGCCATCCATCTTCACGGCCCCGGCCAGCGGCCCCGCTACAACCGCCAGCACCACAGCACAGCCGATGCCGATCGCCAGCATCATGGTCACGGCCGCTCCGGTCTCCTCATGCGAGAGCGAGCCTCGCTGTATCATCGCGCTCGACAAGCCAAGATCGGTGAGAAGGGCTATGAAGGCGACAAACGGCAGCGAGAAGGCGACCAGACCGAACTCGGCCGGGGTGACGAAATAGGTCATCAGCAGCGTCATCAGAAACTGGACGACCGATTTCACGATGTTCACGCCGGACATCGAGAGCAGATTTTTCAGGATCATGACGTCATCCGTACGTTGTTCGTGCAGCCGACACAGAAAACGCGCCGGCACAGGCAAAGGTCCGCTCCACGTCTGGCGAACGAGGCCGTGATCGTCGGGGATGAAGGTTCGAAATCCGACATCATGCCTCGACCCGCTTGGGTACACGACCGATCGTTCTGAAAAACGTCAGCAATGGCCTCTCGACCAGCAAGTAGAATACTACGCCTACCGCCACACCCCCCGTTGCAACCATCACGAACAGCAGTTCGTTCGGAATACCCAGCGCTTTCAGCTTGGTCGCGACTTTGGCGAAACCCGAAAGCGCCGGAAAATGAACGAGGTAGATCGAATAGGACGCCTCGCCGAGGAATATGAGAACACGTGGTAATCGCAGCGCCGTCTTCGTCTCGAGTACGACCCCGCCCAAAATCATCAGCATCGCGCCGACGCCGTAGCACCAGGTGGAGATCGCGTTCTTCAAGAGGGCGCCGTAGGCAACGGCTATCCATGTGCCGCCGAAAAGGACGACCCCAAGCGTCAAGCAGAGCTTCGGGGACACAATGTCCCGGCGATTGAACAGCCAGTACGCCAGAATCCCCAAGCCAAAGAGCACATGAGCGGGATGGAAAACAAATGCGAGCGGATAGGCCGGGAACAATACGGGTTGCACGAAAGACATCGCCAGCCAAACCGCCCCCGCGATCCAGCCGATCATGGGGTTCCAGATCGCTACCGCAAAGATGGCATAGAAGATCATCTCGTGGCGCAGCGTCCAGACCACGTCGATAATCGGCTCGTGCTCTATCGGCAACAACAGGAAGGACGAGAATAGGTCATAAAAGCTCAGATCTGCCTTCATCAGAAGCACGAGCGGAACGACACAGATCAGAGCGACCCAAAGCGCCGGATATATTCTTTGGACGCGACGCCAGACGAAGCGGAGGGCATTGTCGCGATCGCCAAAGTCATTGGCATGCGCCAGGAATATGACAAAGCCGCTCAAGACAAAGAAGTACATGACGCCGGAATCTCCGGCGTTGAAAATCGGGAATACGTTCTCACCGAGGTATTTGGGCTGGGCGAGCGTCCTGGTCGTGTGATGACCCACCACGGCGAGCGCCGCGAAGGCGCGTCCCAGCTGCAAGGTGTCCAGACTGCGTCTTGAGGCCAGTTCCATCATGCCAGATGCCCCGCTCCATCAGGCGTCCGAAACAGCCGACGTCGAAACGCCGCGTCCAGAAAACGCCGAAGACGCACCTCGAAAAGTTCGTAACTTATCCCTCCGGCGATAAGTGACAGGACGAAGCCCAGAACCGCAAAGGCAGCAGAGAGCAGCCACAGATCCACGCCGCGTCCGGCAAGATTCGCTCCGATCATTTGCAGTGGGAAAAGGGCGAAGGGATGCACCAGATAAAGGCTGTAGCTGATCTTGCCGAGATATTGCAGCGATGGCGCGCTCAACGCCGCCGCAACACCGGAGTTTTGCGCCAACACCATTCCGAACAGCAGAAGGCCAGGTATGAGGCCGACAAACGGGTGCAGATACTCGATCGATAGATACATCGCGATGCCGCATACCGCACCGGCCAGCAACCCGGTCCACCCGCGCAGCCGGATCGGCATATCGACGGCGCTGAACAGCAGCCCAACCAGGAAATACGCGGCAATCGGCCGAAACCATATGCCTGCCAGAGCCAGAGCAATCAGCGGCAGCGCCAGCATCCAGTTTCTCCGCCGAGCCACCGCTACGAAAATCGCGGCGAACAGAATGTAGAACGCCCACTCATAGCTCAGCGTCCAGGCGTTCTGCTGGCCGATCGGAAGCCCCAGGGCATCGGGCAAGAACGCAAGGTTGACGAAGAACAACTGGACGTAAGTTCCAACATCAATCCCCTTGAAGAACTTGTAGCCGACGATCGGGCCGATGGTGAACAGCGTCAGATGCAGGATGACGAAGACGGGAAGGATGCGAAGACAACGATCATAGAAGAATTTGGCAACGCTGCGGTGGCGCACCAGGCTGGCCGGAATCAGGAAGCCGCTGATCATGAAGAACAGTTCGACGCCATGTCCGCCCATATTGATGGTCGATCCCAGCCACGGCCAGATCGGCGCCATGAAACCCGCCAGCAGCGGCATGTCGTAGAGATGCACGATCAGGACACTCAGCGCAGCGATGCCGCGCAGTCCCTGGACGGCCGGAAGGAAATCCTGTTTTGGAGCGTTCACCTCTGCTTCCTCCCGCACTGAGAAGGAGGCAGGGCAGAGCCAAGCGCCGGCGCGTGCGAAAAAGGCACTATCAGCGCCGGTGAGTGCCACGAGTTTTTCATCATGCCGGCCGCGATGCCAGACCATCGATGCCAGGCGCTATCGGTGTAGAACTCGCGAGATCCTGATCGAGCGCGCGTCGCTTGGCGAACATCTGGCTAAACGCGGCGCCAATCATGATCAATCCGCTGGCGGGTCCATAGGCCAGCACCGTGATGGTAAAGAGGTTCATTGCGATCGTGCCGGACAGTTTGTAGATATCCCTGGTCTTCGAGACCGCGGCGATCGCGAAAACCATGAACAGGACGAAAATCGGGCCGAACATCAGATACGTGCCGATATAGAAATTATCGACCGGCACATAGTAGCTGAGCTTGTTCGAAAACAGCTGCTGCGGATAGTTGAAACAGCCGAGGCCGCAACCGGTCACGAATCCCACGGGCATGAGCTCTTGCATATACACAAACGGCAGCTGCCAGCTGTTATTGACGCGATCCTGAAGGCTGAAGAATCCCCGGGAGATGCTGGTGAGGCCGTCGCCCGCGAAGAAGACCATCAACACGACGGGAACCAGGATCGATGCAAAGGAGAGCAGCGCCATCCGGCGCAGCATGGGAAATCTCTCGCGTTCCGGAAGCATTCGAATGATAACCAGGCACACCAGGTACATTATCATCACGCCCAGCGTGGTCTTGCTGGTCGTGAGCTTGATGGCGTAGAGGCCCACCGGTGCCCAGATGCAGACCCACAGCATACTCTTGCGAGCCGACGTAAACACGAAAGTAATGAACACGAAAAAGGCCGCCATGGTGCTGTCGGCGGCGAACCCCGCCAGTCGCGTCTCCGACGCGGCCCACCAAAGTCTGGTCGCCTGGCGCGTTGCTCCCAACGTTTCGTAAGCAAAACCAACCCACGGAAACTGCACGCGCGATGAAATGAAGATGCCGATAATGGTAATGAAGAAGATCGGGTGGATCAGGGCAAGAAGCTGCTTGTACTGGCTGAAATCGCGCCTGCAAAAGCAGAACCCCACGAACACGGGCGCGATCATCTTGAACGACGACGCCATGCCGGCGAAGTAGCCCAGAAAGACAAATCCGACGTACAACGCGAAGGCGATGTACAGCAGCGTGAGGACAGCGATCAGGCTTTTGCCCTTGATGATGTAGCGCTGGATAAAGGCCAGAATGCACATCAGCGCAAAGATGTCCGGCAGAAACCACAGCACGTCCAGCTTGGTGAGACTGAGATAGTAGCGCAGGGCGCCGGCAAAGGCGTCGCGATAGAAATAGAGAAGCAGTGCAATCGCCTCGACGTTCCAGATGCCGATCTCCGGCAACTGGTTGTTTAGAGGCAACGGCTCCGGAGCTTTGAAATCCGGTGCTGTGAGGGATGACGACGACGAGCGGTTCGTCATTGCCCCCCTCCTTCGGCCGTCGCGACAACGCGAGGCCGGCGGGCCAGGAGTCCGACGATGGCCTTTGAACCGGGGATCTCGATATTGGCATAGGTCAGGTTCGACAGCGCAAGAACGGCCACAACGTACCCCGACAGCAGCAGCGTTGCAGCTAATCCCGAACCGAACTGATCAATCATCGGGAAGGTCCGCATGCCAACGCCGCGCGAAAAATACTCGATCAGTACGAGCACGAGCGCGTGCACCATGTAGATCGAATAGGATCGCTTGCCGAGCCACACCAGCGGCTTGACCGACAGCAGGCTCGGCAGCCTGCGTCCGGGGAACGCCATCAGCGACCCGAGCAGGACGGCGAATATAACCGGCGCGAGAAAGCTCAGCATCGGCTGCATTCCGACCACGCAGACAATGGCGATGGCCGCGATCGCGGCCCCGATCTGCCACACCGACTGCACGGCCGGGCGCACGGCGGAAGGCACCGACGCCACCGCTCTGAGCGTCAGCACCCCGAGGAAGAAACTCAGTATGCAGCGCGCGATGCCATAGGTGTGAAAGTCCAAGGCATATTGTCGAAGAACCAGCAGGATGAAGGCCCAGCTGGCCACCGACAGAAACAGCGACAACACATAGATAATGCGAACGTCCCGGAATTTTTGCGCCAGGACCACGACGCCGCCGAACACGAGATAGGTATAGAACTCGGCACTGATGCTCCAGCTAGGCCCGTTCCAGCTCAAATAATCAACGAATCCGATCGCGTGCAGCAGGAGTACATTCAGGAAGAACGAATAGCCGTTGTTGACCGCCATCTCGGGCGGCGCGAAATGAATCAGACCGGTGCCCACAAGGCCGAGCTTCATCATTCGAAACGACAGGAATGCGAGCAACGTGACGATGTGGAGCGGATAGATGCGGGCGAGCCGGCGCACGATGTACTCGCGAAACTCGAATGTACCGAAGCCGCCTTGCACGTAACTCATCGAAATCACGATGCCGCTCAGAACGAAGAACAGATCAACGAACAGCCAGGCGTTATGGAAAAACGCAAAGTCGATCCAGGCCCTGTTCGGCAGGATTGCGGCAAGCGGTTGAGAAATAACAAAATGATGGACCACGACGCAAAGCGCGGCGATGCCGCGAACGCTGTCGAGCGGGACATAGTGTTCTTTGGAGCGATGGCCCGTCACGATCGAATTATGTCCGAATTGTTGCGATGCAGCATAGTGCCCGTCTTCCGTTTTCCGTTCAACCCGAACATTAAAAACCGGCAAAGAAAACCCGGCGCCGCATGGCTGATCCGCAAATAAATACTCTCGCCAGAAAGCGGCCGCATTTTTAATCGTCCTGCCCGTTTAATCGTCTCGCGTGACAGACCCAAAATAAATACGCCCCGAAAAGCACCGCATTTTCAATCGGCCTTGTCAGCATAGATGCCGCCGCGAAGGCAGCGCCTTTTAGACCGTCGTGAAGCCTTGCATCGCTGGCTCTTTGGAAGGCAGATCGATAAATTCGGGAACCTGGGACCAGCCCGGTAGGCCGCCGCCGTTTACCGCGCCCAAGTTCCAGTCAGTTCAGGAATGGGGTTTGGCATCTGCCGTCGCATAAGGGATCAATCAGGAAAATTCTGGGCGGTGCGTCCAATCTTGTCGCGATAGCTGTTTTCGTCCTGGCGCCATTTCCGCTTGGATCGGCGGATTTCGTCTGGATCTGGGTCTGGATCGTCCTGCTCGCGCTCAGTCTGTTGACGGCGGATCTGCAAGCCATCGGCCGCGCGGATTTTCGCCTGTTGCTGCCGCTGTTCATGACGATGATGCTGATCGGCGCCATCGTCACGCTGCAAACATGGCCGGGTCCGCTGGTGGGACGGACGAATCCCGTCTGGAAGCTTCCGCTCGATCTCCTCGGCGCCGATGTCCCTGCTCGCATTTCGATGACCGCGGCCGGTCCGTGGCTCGCATTCGGCTCCCCGCTGCTCGCGTCGCTTGCGTTCGTGCGTGCCTTTCTTCTTGCAGCCGATGCGCCCGCGGCTCAACGGCTTCTCCGGATATTGGCGTGGGCTGGTTTTCTCTACGCGTGTTACGGCATCCTGGCGCAGCTTGCCGACCCGAATACGTTGTTATTCAGGCGAAAGGAGGCCTATCTCGGCTTCGCCACCGGCACGTTCGTCAATCGCAACACCGCCGCGACATTCTGGGGCAGCTGCGCCTTGCTCTTCCTGGTGCCCCTGTTGCGCTCGCTGCATCGCGGAGACCGGCGCGCTGCCCCGCCGTCAGATCGGCCGCTCGCGTTGCTCGGGCACTATCTCGCCACACCAGCGGCTCTCGCTGTCGGATTTACCGTCTGTACGCTGGCGACGGCGATGACGGGATCGCGCGCAGGGCTGTTGCTGTCGATCTGCGCGTTTCTGCTGGCCGGCACGCTTTATCTGTGGCCGCTTGAGCTCGGTACTTTTCGAAGATGGGCGCTGCTGGCGGGAGCCGCAGTCGTTGCCGTCCTGGTTCTTCAGCTGATCGGCGGCGCGGTGGCAGGGCGGATTCTCACCTATGGCCTGATCGACGATCAGCGGCTGGCGGCCTACCGCGCCGCGATCGCAATCGTCGGCGACCATCCGCTGTTCGGCGTCGGATTGGGCAATTTCGAGGCGGCTTTTGCCGCCTACCGGCCCGCCGAATTGGGCAGCCTCGGGATTTGGGATCGCGCCCACAGCACGCCGCTGCAACTCGCGGTCGAAATTGGCTTGCCGGCGACCATCCCGATCGTGGCGACCGTGCTTTGGTACGTTTACCAATTGTTCCGGGGCAGCTTGCTGCGGCGGCGCGATCGCTACATCCCCGTTATCGGAGCCAGCGTCGCCGTGCTGGGGCTGCTTCACAGCAGCATCGATTTTTCGCTGCAGATAGCCGGTTACGGCGTTTTCTTCGCCGCGATCACCGGGGCCGCGCTGGCGCAGTGCCTGCCGTCATCATTGCGAAAAAACGGTGGCGGAGCTGTGGCGAGTGAATTATGATTTAATTTAAATCGGCTGTTTTTAATTGCGATTGGGCAATGACAATGCGTTTGGTGGGTTTTTGTCTCGTGATGCTCGTGGCTGGCGGATCGGCCCCGGTTGCCGCGGCACCGGCCAGCGGCGGATGCGTGCCGAACTCCTCGCTGGTGTCGGCAGAGCGCGCGACATCCTTTCTGGAGAACCCGGAAGCGCTCCTGGGCCAGTTCAAGGACGGTCAGGGCGGCCTCGCATCGCAAGTCCGCGACATGCTGATGACCCGGCCCGAGACGCTTGAAGGCATCGCATCGCTTTCCAAGGCCAGCTCCGCCGATCAAAGCCGTGCGATCGGCGCCGGTCTCGGCACCGCCGCCGCCGTGTGCGTGCTGACGCAACCGGCCTTTGCCCAGCAAATCCAGGAAGTGGTCCTGAAGGCCGAGAATCCCCCGCTGATTCAAGCCTTCGTCAGCATCACGGGGGATATTCCGACCGAGGCGATCACCGGAGCAGATCCGAACGGCGACACCACCGCCGGCGGTGGACAGGGCACCACATCGACGCCGTCGCCGGGCGCCGTGTCGAGCAACAGCAGCACGACTTTCGGCGGCGGCGCTGGCGCGAGCACCAGTACAACGACGCTTTTCACGACAGCCGCGGCCGGAACGCCGTCCGTCCTGACGCCGGTCAGTCCGACCAATTGAGCCCCGTGGAACGCCCTGGTGGAACGCCTGGATTGATCGCGAATTAACCAATATCGATCAGGCAGATAACGTCATCTGCGGTTGGATTCAATTTTAACTATCGGCGGAACCTAAACCCAACAACTCCGTGAGACACCGTACCTGCGTCAAGAAAAAGAATGACGGGGGACGACATGAAACTGCTATTTGCACCGATGCTGGCGATCGCAATCGCATTTGCCGGTGGCGCCGCGAGGGCCGAAACCGACGCCTCGACCGACGTGTCGCGGACCAACCGGACGGCCTTCATCGAGGAATTCGACAACACGCTCGCGCCGCTCCAGTTCGTGAAGTTCTGCATGAACTACCGCGCTGAATGCGATGCGGAAGCCGGCGTGCAGGCGTTGCCGGCCGCCGACCGCGCGATGGAAATCCTGCGCGACGTCAACACCTCGGTTAACGATGCGATCTCGCCGCTGCGCAAGTCCACGGATCCGATAGCCGCGCGCTGGACGATCTCGCCGGCCGCCGGCGACTGCAATGACTACGCAGTCACCAAACGGCATCAATTGATTGCGATGGGTTGGCCGCAGAGCGCCCTGCGCCTTGCGGTCGTCATGACCAGTGGCGGTCAGGGGCATCTTGTACTGGTCGCGCGGCTTCCCGACGGCGACGTTGTTCTCGACAACCTGTCGCGCGACGTCCGTCCCTGGAATGCCATGGGCTATACGTGGATTTCGATGCAGTCGAGCGCCAATCCGCGGTTTTGGGTTGCCGTCGGCAGCCACGGCCAGCGCCTCCAGGCGAACCGGCTTGCATCTGTCAGGCCGCAGCTTCAGTGAATATTTATTGATAACTCACGGCATGGTTGCCCTCCCGTGAGCCTGCACCCGCCATCGATGGCTCCAAGCCACAGGCGGGTTGCAGTTCGTTTCACCGTCGGGTGAGACGCACGCTTTATTGATTATATTCTTATTAATAGCTCAAAAATATTGCCACCCTCAGGCATCGGCGGCCGCCAAGGCCCGCTTTGGATGAGGGCCGCCGTGGGTCGCCGGACGGACGGCGCCTTTCACTGGTCCGGAATTTGCTAGTTCCCCAAAGTCATGGGGATTACTCTTTTGCACTGCACAAAAAGATGACACAGTTCTTTGCCATCATTGCCTTGAACAGGTGATTAAATGCCTGCATGTGATTAAACGCCTGAACCGGCGATTAAACCGTATTTCCCCATCAGTCAGCGGTACACGAATGAACGGTATGTCCTTGATTCGACGACAGACTCTTGTGGCTGGGTTTAGGCAGCTGGCAGGCATAGCGCTGCTCCTGGTGATCGCGGCACCATGCCATGCGCAATGCGTCGCGCTGGCTGAGCGCGTCCCCCCGCTGGCCCTGCAGGCGTTCAGCGCCTCGCCCGGAACGCTGTTGCAACAGTTGCGTAACGACAAGGAAAAACTGGCGGGACGCCTCAGCGGATACCTGATCACCGATCCGTCACTGCTGCCTGCCGTGGAAAAGCTGGTGAACCAATCATCGGACAAGGATCGCGTGGCAATCGGCTCAGGTCTTTACAGAGCGGAGTCACGCTGTCTCACGACCAAGCCTGAAGCGTCTCGGAAGATCAATGATTTCGTTCGCAAACTGGGAGACCGCGCGGTCTTGATCGGCTACTCGGCCGAGTCCGAACAGTCGGGCGCGGCGGCACCGACTGAGGCTGCGAAGCCAGGCAATACTGGTTCCGGTCTGCTGACAGGTGAATGGAACACCGAGATATCAGATCCGTTTGCCAAGATACCGGTCCCGCTCAGCCAATCCCGCTACAATTGAGCTTGCAGATGTATCAACCCAGAGACCAGTTCCAGGCGCTCAAGAAGTACGGCATCGAGATTGGCAGCACGACGCTGAGCGTCGAGCGTGCCGTCGATATCGTGCGCCGGCAATGGCCGCTCATCGCCTCGGTTGTCGCCGGTACGTTGGCGCTTGTCGTCATCTATCTGCTGGTGTCGACGCCGATGTATACGGCGAATGCCCGTATCCTGATGGATACGCGCCAGACCCAGGTGCTCGACAAGGATACCGCTATCAACAGCAACCTGATCGACACCGGATTTGTCGACAGCCAGGTCGAGATCATCGGCTCGGAGGACCTGATCCAGTCGATCGTTCGACGCCTGCGATTGACGGAGGACCCCGAATTCAACGGATCCGATCCCGGAATAGTGGCGATCATTATCGGCAAGACGCTTTCCCTGTTCGGGTCCGACGGGCCGCCCTCCAAGGAGCGGATCGAGCGCGCAGCCGTCGAGGCGGTGCAAAAGAATCTCAAGGTCGAACGCGTGCTCACGACCTATGTTCTGTCCCTCAACTACCGTTCCAAGAATGCGGACAAGGCCGCGCGAATCGCAAATGCGATCGCCGACGCCTACATCGTTGGCGCGCTCGAGGCGAAATACCAGTCAACCAAGCGGGCCGGCGAGTGGCTGCAACAGCGCAGCGCCGAACTGCGCGAACAGGCGACCGCGAGCGACCGCGCCGTCCAGACCTTCAAGACAGAAAACAACATCGTGGGCACCAGCCGCGGCTTGATGACCGAGCAGCAGCTATCGGACGTCAATACCCAGCTCATTCAGGCCCGCGCCGCCACGGCCGAAGCCAAGGCTCGTCTCGACCGGATCGATGCGATTTCGGACAAGGATCTGGCTCAGCCGACCGTCACCGACGCGCTCAACAATTCGGTCATCACCAGACTTCGCGCCCAATATCTCGATCTGGCGGGCCAGTATGCCGATTGGTCGGCGCGCTACGGCAAGACCCATCAGGCGTCGATCAATCTCAACAACCGCATGGAAGAGCTGCGCAAGGCGATCGCCGACGAGGTCCGCCGTATCGCCGACGCCTACCGAAGCGATTACGCCATCGCCAAGAGCCGCGAAGCCTCACTTGAAGAAAACATGAAAGGTCTGGTCGCCCAGGCCGGCAACACCGGTCAGGCGCAGGTAAGGCTGCGTGATCTCGAAAGTGCCGCCGATACCTATCGCAACCTGTACAACAACTTCCTCGAGAAGCTTCAACACGCGACGCAAAACCAGAGTTTCCCGATCAGCGAAGCGCGCATCATCGGCACGGCGGTCAAGCCCGACAAGAAGAGCTCGCCCAAAACCCTGCTGGCGCTGGTCGGCGGCCTGGTCGGCGGGCTCTGCTTCGGATTCGGCGCGGCCTTCTCGAAAGAACTGATGAGTGACGTTCTGCGGTCTCCCAGCGAGGTCGAGGACGAGCTCGGCGTGAAATGCCTCGGCGTGCTCCCCGATTTACGTCCGCAGAAGCCGGTTGGGAAAAAGGCGCGCCTGCTGCTGCCGGTCGATAGTTCTGCAGCGAAGGGCAAGGACGATTCCCTCTCCCATTATGTCGTTGACCACCCGTTTTCGCGCTACGCCGAAACCTTGCGGAACATCAAGGTTTCCATCGACGTCGCCCGGTTGACCCGCGACGTCCGCGTGATCGGCATCGTCTCTTCGTTGCCGAAGGAGGGAAAGACCACGGTTGCCGCCAATTTTGGCCACCTGATCGCCTTGACCGGTCACCGTACCCTGCTGATCGATGGCGACCTGCACACCCGCTCGCTGACGCGCGAACTGGCACCGAACGCCAAGACCGGCTTGCTGGAAGCGCTGAGAGATCCCCAGTCGCTGGGTCAGCACATCAAGCGCAGCAAGGAAACCGGATTGGATTTCCTTCCGTCCTTCGTCGTCGCGCGCATGGTCAATTCGGCTGACGTGATGGCCTCCAAGGCGATGACGGATATGCTGGCGACGGTGCGCAACAATTACGACTACATCATCATCGATCTCGCGCCGGTGATGCCTGTGACCGACGCAAAGGCGATCAGCCACCTCCTTGATGCGATGGTCTATGTCATCGAGTGGGGCCGGACGACGCGCAGTGCGTTGCAGGAATCGCTGGCCAGCTCGGAGGCCATCCAGAAGAAGCTTCTCGGGGCGGTTCTAAACCGGGCAAACCCCAAGATGCTCAAGCGTATCGAGGCCTATAAGGGCTCCCACTACAATAGCTACTATGTCGAAGGCGCCTGAGGCGGCACTGCCGGCTCGGCCATCCTGCCGCCTCCACCGCCGGCTCATGCTGGGCGCCAATATCATTCTCGCCGCCGGCGCACTGGTTTGGGCGGCGCGGGTAATTTCCGACATTGGCGATCCCGCGGTTCCGCTCGTTGCCAGCCGCCTCGCACGCGGCGAGAAGTACGACCCCGCCCTCCTGCGGGGAATGATTGCCGCAAACCTCCCGGCCGCCGAGCGGCAATGCAATTCGAAGACGCTGCGCGAGTTGCTGCTCCTGCAGATCGGACTAGCCGATGAAACGGTGCGTAGCGCCAATCCGCAGCAGGCCGACACCGACACCGCCGGCGTCAACTCCCAGAGCAAGGCGCTGATTGCATGCGCCCCCACCGAATCGCTTGGCTGGCTAGGGATGTACTGGTCCAGCATCCGCCAGGAGGGTTTCGGGCCGCGCGCGGTGGCGCTTCTCAACCAGTCCTATCGCCAGGCGCCCCACGAGGCCTGGCTCCAGCTCATTCGCGCCCCATTGGCGCTGCGGAGCTTCAACGCCCTGCCACCCGCCCTGCAGGACGCGGTCGCACAGGATTTCGAGGACATTTTTCAAGCCCGGCTATATCCAAGCGCAGCCATACTCTATCAAGGGGCAACCGCCAGTGCCCAAACGAAACTGCTCGACCGAACCTGTGCCGCTGCGGAAACCGAGCGGCTGGTATTTCTTCATTTCGTGTCCGAGAGCGGATTGCAGATCCGCCACCGTTGCTATCCAGCGGGTCCCGCGCCAGCCACCGATGCACGGCGACCGTGAAACGACGTTGCGGGCTACGGCTTTGCGGCACCCCATGCCAGCGGTGCGAAATCGTTCAGGCTTCGCTCATTGGACGACTGGCCCTTGAACATCAGCAGGCCGCGGCTCGTGGCGACGATGTCGCCGGCGCGCAAACTGTCATCCTCCAGAATTCTTTGGAATGCTTCGCGGGCGACGTCCACATCGGATGGCGTGGGCTGGGCAAAACTCCGCCCTTCACGCCTTCTTTCTTCAATGCGCTGGCGGGCGGCCTCAATATCGGCAAGCCACTGCTCGCGAGACATTCTGGGCTCGCTGGGCTGTTCCGACTCCGGCCCGGCCTGCGCCATGACATCAGGCGGAAAAACGCCGCCAAGGACGAGTGCCGCAATCAGGACCCTGCATGATGCTAACAGCATCGGAAAATCTTAGACCAGGAGCCCCGAAAGGCAAAGTCCCGGGATCAGCCGAGCGCGGGACGCCCCCCGTCGCGGCTCAATAGGCATCCTGATACATCATGACCATCGCGGTCCGGATGATGATCCGCATATCCAGCCAAATGCTCCAGTTGCTGACGTACCAGACGTCATACTCGACGCGCTTTTCCATCAGGTCGATGGTCGGCGTTTCGCCGCGGAAGCCGTTGACCTGCGCCCAGCCCGTCAAGCCTGGCTTCATATGATGGCGATACACATAGTTGCTGATCACCTGGTCGTAATAATTGTCATGGGCCAGCGCATGCGGTCGCGGACCGACCAGCGACATTTCCCCGCGCAGCACGTTCCAGAGCTGCGGCAATTCATCGATGCTGGTTTTTCGGAGGAAGCGGCCAACCCGGGTCACCCGCCTGTCCTGCTTGGTCGCCTGGGTAACGGTGTGGCCGTTCTCCGCAACGCTCATGCTGCGAAATTTCCAGATCTCGAAAGGCTTTCCGTTGAAGCCGCGACGGGACTGCCGGAAGATGATGCTGCCCTCTGAATCGAGTTTGATCAAAACCGCTGAGATGATCAACAGTGGCGCCAACATTAAAAGGGCAATCGATGCGAGCCCGATGTCCAGACACCGCTTCTGCGCCCGTTCGAATATCGAGAGCGGCGGCCGCTGAATTTCGATCGCCATCGTTCCGCTGACGGGCATGAACGGCCGCGAAACCAGATCTGCGATCGGGAAATCAGGCAACAGCCGAATCGGCTGCGGAACCTGGCGCAGTCGCTGACTCAGCTTCTGAAGCATCGGCAGTTCGTTCCAGTCGATTGCCAGAAGAAACTCCTCGGCATTCGTCGCGCGCGACTGCCGAATGATGTTCAAAATTTCGGCATCGAGGGCCACGTCATCCTGCGTCGCGTTCAACACGAAATGACGCACGACGTCGAAGCCGTTCTTGCGCAAGTCCTTGAAGCGGTTCGAAGTAAAATCGAGCGGTTTCAGGCTGAGCAGCACGACCCTGCGGTCAATCAAGTGACCCTTTGCAAGCGAAGACGCCAGGCCAATGCGCCAGGCCGCCCGGTGCGCACCCAGGCTGACAAGCCCGGTAATTGCGAACACGATGGTCGTACCGCGCGAAAGGCTCGTCGTCGATTTCAGAAGAAAGGCGATGAGAGCCAGAATCGCCAGCGACATCATCCAGACGAATACAACCTTGCGCGCCTGCCACATTCCGTTGAACAGACGATGGCTGTCGTAGACGCGCTGGAAAAAAGCGATGGCGACGAACGCAACACTGACGATCAGACCCGCGCCAATCGGAACTTCCTGATCGGCCGGCGTCCCCATGAACTGGCGATAGACGACACCCGCCACCAGATAGCTCACCAGGATCAGCAGAAAATCGCCACTGATGAGAAAAACCTGGAAGGGGCGCTGCAGGGATGCGCCACGGCTCGCGATCGTCGCAGAGACGTCTTCGGAACCATATGTTGTTGCAGACATCTCAGGCCCTCGTCACTTCCATCACTGCAACCGTCGAAATCGCTGCAACCACCGAATGTTCTGATTTAAATAACCGGAGGCAACGAGCGATGCCGATTAAATCTCGTGGAGAGATTTCCGACAACGCCTTGAGAGAGTGCTAACCAATCCAAGCGAGAGTGTGGCACCGCACCCAAAAAATCAAATGTATTTTTGCATTGCGTCAATGCGGCAATTAAATGATCAGTCCGTGCTATTTAAATATTCAATATGCGCGCCACATGCGCAACGGACCGTCAAAAACAGGGCAATTTTTTCCCACCGGTGTCGCGTCATAATCCTGATAATTATGTGGCGCCGGCGCAGCACGCCCTTCGTGCGTTTATCGAGATCGCGTTTCGGCATCAATGCGGGGATGGGCCAATTGATGCCAGGCCCACGAGGACCTCACAACCGTTGCCAGATCCGAGCAAGCGGGACGAAAATCGAGATCGGCGCGAGCTGCCGACGGATCGGCGACCAGAATGGGCGGATCACCGGGCCGACGCGGCTTTGTCACCAGTGGAAGGTTAAGGCCTGTTTCGCGCTCGATGGCCGCCAGCACCTGGCGCACCGAGAATCCAGAACCCGTACCGAGATTGTAGCGACCGCCCGGAGAGCCGTTCAGCAGGGCATCGAGGGCACGAACATGCGCTGCAGCCAGATCCACCACGTGAATGTAGTCGCGTATCGCCGTACCATCCGGGGTCTCATAATCATCCCCGAAAATCGCGAAGTCGCTGACATGACCTTGCAGGGTCATCATCGCGCGGGGAATGAGATGGGTTTCCGGATCGCGAAGTTCGCCGATTGATCCCGACACTTCCGCGCCACAGGCGTTGAAATAGCGCAGACAGAACGAATTCATGCCATAGGCGGCGCGATAGTCCGCCAGGATCTGCTCGATCATCCATTTCGAGACGCCGTAAGGGTTCACGGCAACGCCGGCGGCGCCCTCACTGATCGGATCGCGACCCGCATTGCCGTAGACGGCTCCGGTACTCGAAAAAACCAGGCGGCGGCATTTCTGCTCGAGCATCGCTTTCAACAGCGACAATGTCCCGCATACATTGTTCAGATAGTATTTCTGGGGCGCGGTGACGGATTCACCCACCTGGCTGAATGCAGCAAAATGCATCACGGCGACAACGTCGTGGGACGCTATCGCTTCGGCTACTCGCGGCGTATCACTGACGTCGCCCTCGACAAAAGGACCCCACTTCACGAAGCTGCGGTGACCGGTCGACAGGTTATCGAAGCATACAGGGACGTAGCCGGCCTCAGACAAAGCCTTGCAGCAGTGCGCGCCGATATAACCGGCTCCTCCGGTCACAAGAATGGCAGGGCGTTGGGACACTGGTTTCTCCACGAGAGCAGTACTTGGATTCAGACGCGGTAGTTGGCTTCAGGCTGACATTGGCATGGCGTTGATGCAGAGCGTTTTCCCGCGAAGCATGCCCTCGGACTTGATCCGTGGGGCGGATTCCGGTTCGCGTGAAGAAAACGCGTCAAAACAACAAATAGAGCCCCGTTCCGATTCTATCGGAACGGAAAAGGCTCTAGCCCGCGGCTTTCGTTTGGCGCCCGACGCTCTGGTACAGGAATCCCCTGCCGGTCAGATCGTCCGGATTGTATACGTTTCGCAGATCGATCACGACCGGAGCCGCCATCTCCTGCTTTAGCCGATCGAGATCGAGGGCTCGAAATTGCTCCCACTCGGTCACGATGACCAATGCGTCGGCACCCTCGGCGCAGCTGTAGGCATTCTCGTGATACTCGATGTCAGGCATCTCCAATCGGGCCTGTTCCATGCCCACCGGATCAAACGCCCGAACCGTCGCGCCCAAGTCGCGGAGCGCCGTAATCAGCGGGATCGAGGGGGCCTCTCTCATGTCGTCGGTATTGGGCTTGAAGGTCAAGCCGAGGACAGCAACTGTTTTTCCGCGAAGGTTGCCGCCGAACGGCGCGGCCACCTTGCGCGCCATGGCGCGTTTGCGGGTGTCGTTGACCGAATTCACCGCTTCCAGAATCCTTAGCGGAACGTCGTAGTCCTGCGCAGTCTTGATCAGCGCACGGGTGTCCTTGGGAAAACACGAGCCACCGTAACCAGGACCGGCATGAAGGAATTTCGATCCGATGCGATTGTCCAGGCCTATGCCGCGGGCAATCTCCTGAACGTCCGCGCCGACCTTTTCCGCGAGATCGGCGATTTCGTTGATGAAGGTGATCTTGGTAGCCAGAAATGCATTGGCCGCATACTTGATGAGTTCGGCGGTACGGCGCCCGGTGTACATGATCGGCGCCTGGTTCAAATAAAGCGGCCGGTAGATCTCGCCGATCACCTTGCGCGCGCGCGGATTTTCGGTGCCCACGACGATGCGGTCCGGATGCTTGAAGTCACGCACGGCCGCGCCTTCGCGCAGAAACTCCGGGTTCGATGCGACGGCGACATCGGCCGCCGGATTCACCTGCTCGATGATTCGCTCGACCTCGTCGCCTGTGCCCACCGGGACGGTCGATTTCGTGACGATGACGGTAAAGCCCCGGACGGATTTCGCAATTTCACGCGACGCCGCATAAACATAGCTGAGATCCGCATGACCATCGCCGCGCCGCGACGGCGTTCCGACCGCGATAAAGACAACGTCGGCTTCGCCTACCGGTCCCGCAAGGTCGGTCGTGAAGACGAGCCGGCCTTCGCGCGCATTGGTTTGGACAACGCGGTCAAGGTCGGGCTCGAATATCGGAATTTCGCCGCGCTGTAGCGATGCGATCTTGGCCTCGTCCTTGTCCACGCAGGTGACGTGGTGTCCAAAGTCGGCGAAACAGGCACCCGAAACCAATCCAACGTATCCCGTTCCCACAACAACAACGCGCATGAGCTGAGCACTTTCTTTTTCCGGTATTTAATTCCCGACAGCGAAGGCTTTAAATTAACCATGGAAGCGGGTCAAACCTGCCCCTTCGATTTGAAGAGTCTGCCCGATTTCCTGGCGGTGGGCGCAAAATCCGGGATTGTCCTGCAAACGCAACACTCACACGAAACAAACGGTCTCGAAGGAAGCGACGCTGGAAATTAAATGCGCAACGTTGATCGGTTCAACCCGATCCAGAAAATTTACTGCGCTGAGTGCCCGTCGGCGCGCACCCCTGGGAACCGGCTTGGGATCAGAATTTCAAGCAATTTCAATGGCTAAATTAAGCCAATTTTAGGGAGGCCGACGTTAGAAAACACTGTAGTTTGTATGGAGTAGGTGGTGTGACCACGCTGGCCATTTGCAGTGCATTGATTGGATTGGTGCTTGGAATTCGATTCCGGTTTCTGGTTCTGGTGCCCATTCTTTTCGTTGGGTCAATTTCACTAGCGGCGATTTCGATGACCCAGGGCCAGACCCTGCTCCAGGCAATTTCAGCGATAGTGATTTTCGCAGCGCTTCTGCAGGTTGGATACGTATGCACAGCGCTGCTGAGATCCTTCGTAATGGCTCCCCGTGCCAACAGGACCGTGCCCCATGCCGCCGCCGGGGTTGTTGTTGTCCGGAAGTCCTGATCCTCACTAGGGGCCGATTGCAATCCACCACACAACGCGCGTCTGCCGGACTACGACCTGATCCGGAGCGTCGCCGTCAGGCTACGACGTTGAACCCATACGGCGATCCTGCCAAAACGGCGCCAGGATCGTATATATTCATCCCAGGCGATTAATGCCAAGGTGAGGATTCGCGTGGCCTCGGGCCCGGAACGCCTTTGAGAGTATATTATCCCGATGTTGTCAGCACTGCGCCATGCGAAGCCGTTGGCGAAGCCAAGGTTGCCGGACGGGGTTCGCATATACGCCATCAGCGACATTCACGGCTGCGCACATCTACTTGATCAAATGCTTCGGGTCATCGACGCCGACGTTGCACACAGCAGGCCACGTCACGCGATAGAAGTCTTCATGGGCGATTACATCGACCGCGGTCCGGATTCGCGCTCAACGCTCGACCTCCTGATTGAACGTTCGCATCGCGGAAACGCGGTCTTCCTGAAGGGCAATCACGAAGCCTTTCTTGACGACGTCTTTCGCGATCCCGGCCGCATGGGGAATTGGTTTCAGGTCGGCGGACTGGAAACATTGATGTCCTACGGACTCTCGCCGTCGGTAAATCCAGACGGCGATGAGCAGCATGCATTGATGAGAGAGCTAGCCGAGGTCATGCCGGCGCGCCATCGCGACTTTCTGGGGCGCTTGCGCCTGAACTTCTCTTGCGGCGATTTCTTTTTTGTTCATGCAGGTGTTCGGCCGGGCATCCGGCTGGCTGAGCAGCGGGAGGAAGACCTGCTTTGGATCCGAGAGGATTTTCTGCAGCATAAGAAGCGGTTCAGCAAATATATTGTTCATGGTCATACGCCGGTTCGCAGTGCAGAGATTTTGGCAAACCGCGCCAACATAGATACGGGCGCCTACGCTACCGGCAATTTGACCCTGCTCTCGATTCAGGGTTCCAGCCTGCTGGCCGTCTGAGCATTGCACTGCGGGGCGTGCGAGGAAGTGCTTCGCGCGCGCCCTTGTCCTGCTTTCCTTCGCTCGCCTCGGCCGGGCACCTGAGAGCTGCCCCCGCCTTCCCTTGTTAAAATCAGCATAAGCGAGGTTTCCGGAGGCCGCCGGGTTCCATGATTTCGTGTAAATTTTCCGGCGCGCCACGTCGCTGACCTTTGCCGGCCACCGAAACGCGAGCGACGTTCGCACGGCGCCTAAGGAGATGGGCTGGTGTTGGCGCCGGCTCCATGCCGTGCGAGGCGGCGGCCCCTGTCAGGAAACTGCGGATTGCCCAGAACTCAGGCTGGGAAGCTGACCGTACTTCAACTACGATTAAAATAATCACGCGCGAAGCCACGGCTATCGGGCGGCAAAAAAAACGGGAGGATGTCCTATGCGAGTTGGGATCGAGATCAATTTCGCCCTTTGGGGCATGATCATCTGTGCTGTCATCGAGGCGCGTCAGACCTTTGCGTTCCTGTAAACGCCTTGGATTGCAGGCGGCGCCCTGGTTTGCAGGCGGCGCCTTGCCTGAAGGCCCGCTCCAGAACGAGCCCGGCGCGAGGTTCCTTGCCGCCGTCCGCGCGATCAATGGCGCTTGGCAAGGCGCACAGCCTCGAATCAGAGCCGGTGGCCTTGGGGCAGAGACTGATTCTGATCCAGGCAGCGGGCGATCCCTGAAACGGCGCAGCGGCCCGCGCCCCGCTTACGTGGGGGACTTGAAGTCCGGAAACCGGCTAAGCAACGCAGCCTTCAAGAACTTGAAATGGGCTATCGTTGTCGCAAGTTCCTGAAGCCGGCGCTGTCCGTTGGAGATCTCGTTGCCGAACAAGGTCTGGTGGTGGCTGTCGAGTGCGTCGCGCTCAAGGTATTCGTCGGTGCCATTTCCGAATGTCACCGCAGCACGGGCCAGGACGTCTTCGACGCGCCGGCTTAGCCCCGATTGCTCCTGCTCCGCCTCGCGAATGGAAGTATCCAACGCGCCCAGAATGGAGCTCACCCGTAACCGGTCGGTGTCGAGATCACGTCCGGCCGACCGAACCCTGAAAGCCTGGTCGCCCGATCGATCGCCTGCATGCCTTTGCGCGCGAGTCCGCGAGAGCAGCTGAAACATCATTTAATGCCCGTCCCGTTGGCGCCGCCACGGCAGCATAATGCCCTAGGTCACTCGAACCTGGTTAACAATGATTTAATTTCGGAGACAGCTCTGTGGGCATCAGGCGCCTTCCCTTCAAATGTCGTTGATCTGGGGTTCCGGCTCGCACGATCGCGGCAAGCATCGATGCCGCTCAAGGCACCCCTCGATCATTCCACCGGACCCTGCATCCTGCCTGTCGGTCAGGAAAGAAGCCAGGTCACCAGGTTCAAAAAGATGGAGCCCAGAAAGTACATCCACACCGCCATCACCAGCAGTATCAGCCCAAGGAATCCTCCCGTGAAAAACTTCTCTTTGGCCCTGACAACAAACGGGATTCTTTCCGGCCGCTGCAGCATTTTGGCGCGCTCTTTTTGTTTGGAGAATTGAGAATGAGGTGCTGAACTTGAACAGCTCGTGGCACACCCTCTAGTGGCGCACTGTGTTCAGTAAATGTCGATCGGCTCGGCGATCAAATAAAAATCTGATTCCCAATCCAAATGTGATTTGGGCAGTTGAATTTTAAAATTTGATCGGAGTAATATCTATTTAAATGTCGGGAGCAAGATGACTCTCGCGAGTTGGCATCTTCGTCCGTTAGCCTTCTCCTCGACGGACAAAACTTCCTGATATTCGCGGATCGATCATGCAGCAGGCATCCCTGAGCGACAGATATGTGGATTTTGCCAATCACTGCCTGCAGCTGGCTGCCACGACGACCGATGAACAATCGCGCCGGATGCTGCGCGAGATGGCAACCGAATGGCTCGAACTGGCCGAGGTGGCACTGGCCGGCTAGGCCGTCGACCGGCGAGGCGGGAAGATGATTTCCAGCGTGCGGCCGGCTCGTTTCGCGCCCACTCGCTGCGCGCTCGACGCAGTTGCCCCTGCGCGGCAGGCGCAGCGTATGGGCCGGTCGATTTGCGGCGCGCTGAATGACGTCCGCGGCAGCGAACGTGCGTTGGGCCCGAACTTCTGCGGTCTACCGGGTGCTCGCGCGCTTGCGCTTGACGCGATCAATCAGAAAATCATTCATCTTCTTGCCGGCCTTGAGCTGCAAGACCATCCAGCGCGGCTGCTTGCCTCGGCCGGCCCACGTTTCGGACGGGTCTGATGGATTCTGGAATTTGGGAAGCACTGGAGGATATTTTCGGCGAACGGCTCGCCGTTCCGCAACTTGCCGATCCGGCCGTTTGATTTTCGCCATGATGCCGCTGTTGAGCTTCGCAAGGCGTTGCTCCAGCTCACGTTTTTCACTCGTTATTTTTTCGGCCAGGATATTGCCGACCTGCTCATGGAGCGCCCACAACTCATCCATGGAAAATGACGAGAGATTGAATTTGCGAAGCTTCATTTCTTCTCCCTGCAATATTTTTTCTGGCGACTTATTTGTTCGCTCAGGTGTATTCCCATTCAATACTCCGCAAAATTACCACATTTGATTATGGGAAAAACGGGGTCGCACCAAAAAAGTTTTGCGCAGGAGGCAATTTGGAGGATAAATTTGCCCGCTACAACATCCGCTGGTTGCCTCTTTTTAATGCTGCAACCCCTGGACTAGCTGAAGCCGGGGCAAATCGGAATCGGGCTCGACATCATCCCGATCGGGGCCTTTTGAATACCAGTGGCCCGGGACCAGCATCTAGGCGTGCGCGACCGATATGCGCCAAGAAGCGCTACAGGGTTTGGCGTCCATGTGACCGGACCTGTCGGCATGCACCTCGCAACCGGATGCGGAATCGCGCCCCCCGACTTTTCAAGCGACAGCGACGATCGAAACGATGCCCTAACGCATTCGCCCGTTTGCGCGGAGCCTGCCGGGCTCCGGAGGCGCCAGCGCTTGCCGTTGTCGAAGCGATATCGCCCGTCGCAAGGCCAGATTCTCCTCGAGCTGCTGGGCGAGTTGCAGACGCGTCTCGTAGATATTGCGGAGGGAGGAATCCTGCAGCTGAATTTCACGTCCAAGGTGTTCACCGACGGAAAAATCCTGTTCGTCATCACATCGCATTGGTGAACTCATCTGCTATTCCACTTTGTTAGGCGGGCTGTATTGCGCATAGATACGACAAGAAAGAGACAGGCATGCGGTTCCGGCTCACAGAAAATAAAATGCATGTGATGGAGTGTGCCGGATCTGACGACAGCGCATTTGTGCAATCAGCGAGGAGGAACTGTGGCTTTCGACTGACCTTCCGCTGCGAGCCACGCATTCCAGCCGGTTTCGTGCTTGCGATAAAGCTCCAGCCAGCGCTTCTCTTCGGGCGTTGTTGGTTCGTCATCAAAGCTCCACGCGCCATCGCCTGAGGGGTTATCAAGCGAAAGCTGATCCAGCCGTTCGAACTCACTCGTCTCCTCTACCGTCAGTCCGATGAGGGTACAGGGTTGAGAGGCACCGGCTTGATATCGTCTTGGAAAGATTCGTTCATTACTCATGCGCACCACTCCCACCAAGCGGCCCCGCGTGATGCTAACCTGTTCGTGCACAGGTTTCGTGGTGAAAGAGTCGTCTGTCATCGGAAGATTTAGGCAGCGCATTGCTTCACTCATGGGCGATCGAGTTGGACGGACTGTCAAAGCATGAGGCCTACGGAGATTGGCTTGCGCAAATCAGTCGCTGGTTGAGAGTTTGCACGCTGCGGTAGCGCAGCAGGAGCGCCTTGAGACGATTCCGCGAATCGCCTGCGTATCGCTGCCACCGATTTGACGCCGCGCGATTCGCCCGCACGGGAATGGCCTGATGGCCGGGATCGGTGCCCCAAAGAAAAACCCTTCCAGGTCGATGACCTGGAAGGGCGATCTTGGTTGCGGGGATAGGATTTGAACCTATGACCTTCAGGTTATGAGCCTGACGAGCTACCGGGCTGCTCCACCCCGCGTTAAACCGTTGCGCGCCTTCCCAAAAACCGAACCCGAAGCGAACGCGGCCAACGCTTTTGGGCGTCGATCGATCCCGGCCAGAGGCTTCCTGAGAAGGCAACCCGGGCAATGCCCCTGGGTGCGAGGGGTATGTATCAACGCAAGCCTGCTTTGGAAAGGGCCATGGTGCGGTTTTTGAGGTTTTTGTGACGCCAAAAACGGCACGAAACGGCCTCGGGAAGCCGCCCTTGCCATTAAAGGCGCAAAAGCGGAACTTTGGCGCAACAAAAGTCCACAAAAACTTCATTATTGGGGGCGGCGCGTGACGGATACCTTCGACTTCGTGGTGGTGGGCGGCGGCTCCGGCGGCTGCACGGTGGCGGGACGGCTTTCGGAGGACCCGCAGACGTCGGTGGCGCTGCTGGATGCCGGAGGCAAGAACGACAATTGGGTGGTCACCACGCCGTTCGCGCTGGCGCTGATGGTGACCGGCAGCATCAACAATTGGGCCTTCAACACCGTGCCGCAGGCCGGCCTCAACGGCCGCATCGGCTATCAGCCGCGCGGCAAAGGGCTCGGCGGCTCGTCCGCGATCAACGCCATGGTCTATATCCGCGGCCACCGCAGCGACTACGACCAATGGGCCTCGCTCGGTAACGCCGGCTGGTCGTTCTCCGACGTGCTGCCCTATTTCAAGCGCGCGGAAAACAACGCCGATTTCGACGGCGAATATCACGGCAAGGGCGGCCCGCTCGCCGTCAACAAACTGCGCACCGAAAACCCGGTGCAGCAGATCTTCCTGCAGGCGGCGCAGGAAGGCCAATTCCGGATCCGCGAGGATTTCAACGCCGAGGAGCATGAAGGCCTCGGCATCTACCAGGTCACACAGAAGAACGGCGAACGCTGGAGCGCGGCGCGCGCCTATATCCATCCGCATATGAATAGCCGCGCCAACCTGCGCGTCGAGACCACCGCGCAAGCCACGCGCATTCTGTTCGAGGGCAAGCGCGCGGTCGGCGTCGAATACCGCCAGGGCAAGGAGTTTAAGCAGCTCCGCGCCCGGCGCGAGGTGATCGTCGCCTCCGGCGCGTTCCAGACCCCGCAGCTGCTGATGCTGTCCGGCGTCGGTGACAGCGCGGCGCTTGGCAAGCACGGCATCGCAAGCGTGCATCATTTGCCCGGCGTCGGACAGAACTTGCAGGACCATCCTGACTTCGTGTTCGGCTACCTGTCCGACAATCCGAATTTTAATGGCCTCTCGCTGAAGGCACTGCCACGGTTGCTGCGCGGTATCAGGCAATACCGGCGCGAGCGCCGCGGGCCGATGACCTCGAATTTCGCCGAATGCGGTGGCTTCCTGAAAACCCGGCCCGACCTCGAGGTGCCCGATGTGCAATTGCATTTCGGCATGGCGCTGACCGACGATCACGGCCGCAAACGGCACAAGGGCACGGGCTTCTCCCTCCATGTCTGCCAACTGCGGCCGAAGAGCCGCGGCCAAGTCGCGCTCGCCAGCGCCGATCCTTTTGCGCCGCCGTTGATCGATCCGAATTTCCTCGGCCACCCCGACGATCTCGAAACCATGGTCGGCGGCTACAAAATCGCAAAACGGTTGCTGGACACCCCGGCGCTGCGCGCGCTGCAGAAACAGGACATGTTCACCGCGGGCGTGCGCACCGACGACGACATCCGCAAGCTGCTGCGCGAGCGTGTCGACACCGTCTACCACCCGGTCGGCACCGCCAGGATGGGCGTTGGCGACCCGATGGCGGTGGTCGATCCCAGGCTGAAAGTGTACGGCATGGAAGGCCTGCGCATCGTCGACGCCTCCGTGATGCCGACCCTGATCGGCGGCAACACCAATGCGCCGACGATCATGATCGGCGAGAAGGCGGCCGATATGATCAAGGCGGAGATGCGGGCGGGGTGATCCATCGTCGTCATCCGCGGGCAGCCACCACCATTCGTCGTCCCGGCCTTGAGCTCAGATGCGCAATTGCGCATCGGGGGACCCATACCGCGTGATGCTCATTGTTGTAGAAGGTCTCTAACGCCAGCGTTTTCACCGATAGGCCGCGGAGTATGGGTCCCGGGTCAAGCCCGGGACGACGGCGGTGTTTGTTGTTGCACCTTATCCCAAACGCAGCTTCGCGATCTCGCGACGCATGGCGCCCGAGCTTTGCTGGAAACTTCCCGCCCTCTTCAAACAGAGGGCGCAGGGAAGACCGGGTGCGCGCTGCACCCGCGGTCCCGTGTGCGGTTTGCACAAAACAAAATGCACACGAGCATACAGGGCAGCGGAGAACACCCGGCCTTCCCTGCGCAATGGCTTTACGGCTTATGCCGTGATCTCCCCGGAGACGAGTTCTTGGTTGACTCCGTCGCTGCCGGTTCAGCTCACGCTTCTCCGGCAACTTGACGCCTGCAACGGGCGCCAGGACCACACGGTTTTGCCGTACGCTTATCCACGCCGTCGTCTCAGCGTAAACCAGCGTCCACCGCAACCCGCCCAACGTCCGTGACGACGGCCGACGCCCTTCTGACCAGGGCGGGATGGCGATAGATGCGCACTGATTTGGGTCGGCCGACTACAGAAATATTTTTGATTTACGGAAATTTTCTACTTGACACGATTTCCGTAAATCGGAACTGATTTGCCCGTCGGGTTGTTTTGTCGCACGCGGGTCGCGTGATTGCGCTTGCGCGCGAGCCGACGCAGTTCGAATTGCCCATCCTTGCGAGATGGCGGGTTAAAGAGAATCCGCCCTACGCAGCCGAATCCGGCTTGGACATCTCCTGCAGAAGCTGCAGCGCTTCATCGGCTCTGTGCTCGGGCACGAACAGATGATCATGGTAATAAGCCGACACGGCATTCACGCTGATGCCGGCTTCCGCGAGCCGGCCGGTGATTGCGGCCAGAAAGCCCACCGCTTCCAGCGAGGAGTGAACGGTCAGCGTGATCAGGCGCGATGCGAACTGATACGGCAAACCTGCGCTTTCGGCCTCCTCACGCCGCATCACGAGAGTGGTTCCTTCCCGTTCACGGAACAGGTGCATCGGCCTGAGCGTGGCGGGAATCTCCTTGTCTGCCGGGATGCTGCAAAACACGAAGACGCCGTCGTGCATTTCCGGCTTCATGTTCTGCAACAATGTTGCAAGATTGCGTTCGCCCGACACAGTCGTTTCCCTTTGAAGAAGCTCCCGTAGGGCGGGTTCTCTTTAACCCGCCATCTCGCACGGAGCGACGGGTTAAAGAGAACCCGCCCTACGGAGTTGGATGACTGAGGACGCATTTTAGATTATCGACGGCCTCTTTGATGTCCGCCTCCGCTTCGGAGCATCACCTTATCCAGCGCGTAGACAACACAAGAAATAGCGCCCGATTACCCCGGTACTTGGCCGCCGGTCTGGTGCTCTCAAACCCGCCGATAATCGTGGCCCCATAGCGGTCACAGACCCGCCATTCCCACTTGGTCGAGCTTCGCTTGGTAATCAACACTTCCAACACGATGCGTCCCGCCATCCCCAGTTGCGTACCATCAAGATTACCAACGGGCTTTAAGGTGTCGGTTCGCTTTTAGACTCTCAGATGCAGTTTGATGAAAATGAGTGTTTGAAACAGTGTTTGAAACACGATGGCGACACTCGGCCTTCGGCGCGACAATCACTCCTCAACGTCACAGCACGCATCCGCAGCGCGCCGATCGAGCATAGAGCAAAAGCCGGGGGTCGGCCCTGGAATGCGCCTCGCAAAAGCGGTCTATGATTTGCGTCACCGCCTCGTTGTGGTCTCGCTGCCAGTGTCCCAGCCCGTGCAGAGCGCTCTCCTGACAGGCGATCGAGTCGAGGTGAAGGATGCGCTCCATGGTACGCAGCGCGCAATTCTGGACAGTTGGCAGGTCCGGATCGCCAGCAAGAGCCAAACTCGGAAACGTATCCCACCACATATAGCAAACACAGTTTAGCGTTCCGGCAGCGGCTTCGCTTAAGTGGGATAAACTGGGAGAGCACCGTGGCTCGAACAGTTTCGTAAATAGTGAAGCTACAGACTTAACGCAGCGGACACGGTCTTCGACCGGCACATCAGTTGAACAAAGCCATCTGTTATCGCCGCTTGCGCTCGTATTCACGAGGTAGGTTAAGCCCTGTGCAATTTGGCTGTCAGCGAATCCCTGTAATGCCGGCTCGGGATCTTCAAACAGTCGAGTGAGATAGGACACGGCTTCCATAGGTGGCGGATCCCACCAATCCTGGTCCGGATCGAAGTACCAAGGCGCTTGCTGAAGGCGAACTTCGCGTCCAAATGAGTGTTCCAGCCAATCATCAAAAGTGAGTTTTTGCAGGCGCATCACGGAAGCCGCGACCAGTATATCAAGAGGCGACAATCTTGCTGCCTCTCATCGTAGAAGCTCTGAAGTCAGATCAGGTCAATCATTGCCTTCAGCCTTGACCGGCGGCTTCTGTGCGCTCTGAACGCTCTGGCTCAGCGACGCCAGCGCAGTCTTCAGCTCGTCAGAGATGGATGCGATGTCCCTGACGTCTTCGAACGCCTGAGCGACACGCTCACTCGCTGATTTCTCGAATGGTTCGAAACCTTCAGAGATGCGCGATCCTGCTCCAAGAGCTGTAAAAGCGGCCATAGGCCCGAGCAGCAGGATTGCGGTTCCGACGATGCCGATTTTACGGATGTGAAGGATTGGCGGTGGTTGCACGAGGCGATCGTTGGGCATGGTCTCTACCTCACGGCGCATAGGCTTGCATCATGCCAATGGTCGCGAACAAACGGTAGATCGGGTGCCTGCCATTAGGAGGTACTCCCAGGCGGAGGCGCTTTCTTGTCCAACCATCAGAGCGCGGTCAGCACCATGCGTCGGCAACACCCGCGCGAACTCCCCACCCCCTGGCTAACGCCAGTTCGTAGGGCGGGTTCTCTTTAACCCGCCATCTCGCTACGCAGCCATAGTTTCGGGAGATCAGTGATACAGTTTGTAGACCCATTCGATCGTCGGCAGTGACGTCCCCACAAATACGCCGATCGAGAACGCCTTTCGAATTGGTGTCCCCCAAGGAAACCATCTCGCTCCGCCCATAAAATGCTGCGGCCCAACCGAGAGCAAACACCGTCCAATCGCGCCAAGCGGTTTCCATTGCCACTGCAACGATAGCTGCGGTCACAAGGAATACGCCTAACCGGGAAAGAAGTTGCCCAATCGACTCCCGTGCAGGGCCTGACGGGGTCATTTGTTTCTGTTCCATCTTTCAGCCGGTGTGCAGTTGCAGGTAGAAGGATTACCGGATGTCGCGGGGCCTGTCATCGGGCGTGCATTCGCGCGACCCGTTGGCTCATCCGGGCTGACCATCGACCGGCTGAAGCGAGAGCAGCGAATTTAGCAGGCAATGACCGACTGATATGCATTTCGCGCAGCGACGAGCCACTTATCATGGCCGTCGCGATTGGCTACAGTGTCGCTATCGAAATCTAGAAAATCACCTGACATAACGGGAGTGAGACAGTGGATCTTGGGATCAAAGGCCGCCGCGCCATCGTATGTGCCTCCAGCAAGGGTTTGGGACGAGCCTGCGCGATGCAACTGGCCAATGAAGGCGTGCACGTCACCTTGACGGCGCGCGGCGCCGAGGCGCTGAAAAAGACCGCCGATGAAATCCGCAAAGCGCATCCCGGCGTCACGGTGACGGAAGTCGCCGGCGACATCACCACGCCCCAGGGACGCGCGGACGTGCTCAAAGCCTGTCCCGATCCGGACATTTTGATCAACAACGCCGGCGGCCCGCCGCCCGGCGATTTCCGCAACTGGACCCGCGATGACTGGATCAAGGCTGTCGACGCCAACATGCTGACCCCGATCGAACTGATCAAGGCCACCGTGGACGGCATGATGGCGCGCAAGTTCGGCCGCATCGTCAACATCACCTCCGCCGCGGTGAAATCGCCGATCGACATATTGGGCCTTTCCAACGGCGCCCGCGCCGGGCTCACCGGCTTTATCGCCGGTATCTCGCGCAAGACCGTGATCAACAACGTCACCATCAACGGCCTGTTGCCGGGTCCCTTCGACACCGACCGCCTGCGCGGCACCGCCAAGGGCGAAGCCGAGAAGCGCAAGATCGACGTCGAGCAGGTGCTGGCGGAGCGTGCCAAGCTCAATCCCGCCGGGCGCTTCGGCACTCCCGAGGAATTCGGCGAGGCCTGCGCGTTCCTGTGCAGCGCCAAGGCCGGCTTCATCACCGGCCAGAACATCCTGCTCGACGGCGGTGCGTTCCCGGGCACGCTGTAGTGTAAGGGGCGCTGGATGAAAGCGGTCTGGTACGATCGAACGGGCCCCGCGCCCGAGGTGCTGACCTATGGCGAGATGCCGACACCAGAGGCCGGCCCGGGCGAAGTCCGGGTGCGGCTGAAGGCGTCCGGCGTCAATCCCGCCGATGTCGGCCGCCGCAGCGGCAGCTATCGCGCGATGGAATATCCGCGCGTGATCCCCAACAGCGATGGCGCCGGGATCGTCGACCAGGTCGGCGAAGACGTCACGCAATTGAGGGTCGGCCAGCGCGTCTGGCTGTTCAACGGCCAGCGCAACGGCCGCGCCTTCGGCACGGCGGCGGAATACATCGCGCTTGCCGAGCATCTGGTGACGCCGCTGCCGGACAGCGTTTCCTACGCCGCCGGCGCCACGCTCGGGATTCCCGGCATGACGGCGTGGTGCTGCCTGTTCTGCGATGGTCCGATCACGGGAAAAACCGTGCTGGTCACCGGCGGCGCCGGCGCGGTCGGCCATTACGCGGTGCAATTTGCCAAATGGGGCGGCGCAAAAGTGATCGCAACCGTCAGTTCGGAAGCGAAGGCCGAACAGGCGCGGCTGGCCGGCGCCGATCTCGTCATCAACTACCGCAATGATGACGTCATCGCCAAGGTGCTGGCCTTTACCGGGCAGCGCGGCGTCGACCGCGTGGTCGATGTCGATTTCGGCGGCAACATCGCCATCACCCTGAAATTGATGGCAATGAATTCAACCATCGCGGTCTATGCCACCAACGGCAACCGCACGCCGCTGGTCCCGATGCGCGACCTGATGGAGAAGTGCATCGCGCTGCGCGCACTGGTGCTGTTCGCGCTGCCGACACCGCTGCTGGCCGCAGCGCAGGCCGACATCACAAAATGGCTCACGGCGGGCAAGCGCATTCACAATGTGGCCGGGGAGTTTGCGCTCGCGGATACCGCGCAGGCGCATCTCGCGGTGGAAAAGGGCGACAAGCTCGGCACCGTCATCGTCGATTGCGCGCGGTGAAGAACGCCAAATCATAAGGGAAGCGCCGAATGCACTGGACGATAGGCAAGGTCAAAATCACCAAGGTCGTCGAGCTCGAGACCGTCGGCAGCACCCGCTTCATCCTGCCGCTCGCGACCAACGAAGAGATCCAGAAGCTGCCCTGGCTGATCCCGCATTTCGCCAACGAAGAGGGCCGCCTCAAAATGTCGATCCATTCGCTGCTGGTGGAGACGCCATCGCGGCGGATCATCGTCGACACCGGATTGGGAAACGACAAGCAGGGCCGCAACGTACCGACCTGGAACAACCGCCAGGACCCGTTTCTCGACAGATTGACCGCGGCGGGCTTTGCGCCTGACAGCATCGACACGGTGCTTTGCACCCACCTGCATGTCGACCATGTCGGCTGGAACACCCGGCTGGTCGGCGGCCAGTGGGTGCCGACCTTTGCCAACGCCCGCTACGTGTTCGGCAAGACCGAGTTCGAGCACTGGCGCGACCACAGCGACGAGCCCGACAAAAAGGCGGTCTTCGGCGATTCCGTCAAACCGATCGCGGATGCCGGCAAGGCCGACCTCGTGGCCAGCGACGCCAGGCTTTCGGACGAGATCACCCTGATCCCGACGCCCGGCCACAGCCCCGGCCATATGAGCATTCACATCAAATCGGACGGCGAGGTCGGCCTGCTCACCGGCGACGTCGCCCATCACCCCTGCCAGATGGCCCATCTCGACTGGTCGTCGACGGCGGATTCCGACCCCAAACAGTCGGCCGTGACGCGGCGCGAGCTGTTCGGGCGCTTTGCCGACACGCCGACGCTGGTGATCGGCGGGCATTTCAATGCCGGCCATATCAAGCGCGAGGGGGACGCCTTCAAGTTCATCGCGCTGGGGTGAGCCGGGATAGTAGGGTGGGTGGAGCGAAGCGATACCCACCGCCTCAGGAGGCAGGAAAGCTGGTGGGTATCGCTGCGCTCCACCCACCCTACGAATTAAGAGACCTGCAATGCGGGACGCTTCCGCAGTTGAATTTCCCCGCCCGCTGTTCCATGAAGCATTCCAAGTAAATAAACCCCTGAGGGAGCAGTACAATGAAGCTTGTTCGTTACGGCGCGCTTGGCCAGGAAAAGCCCGGCCTGATCGATAAATCCGGCCAGCTGCGCGATCTTTCCGCGCATGTGAAAGATCTCAACGGCGAGGCCTATGCGCCCGCTTCGCTGGCCAAGCTTGCCGCGCTGGACCCCTCAAAACTTCCCGCCGTCGATGGCAAGCCGCGCTTCGGCGCGCCGGTCACCGGCATCTCGAAATTCGTCGCGATCGGCCTCAACTATGTCGATCACGCCAAGGAAACCGGCAATCCGATTCCGCCCGAGCCGATCTTCTTCCTCAAGGCCAACACTTCGCTGAGCGGTCCGAACGACGCGATCGAGAAGCCGCGCGAGTCCAAGAAGCTCGACTGGGAAGTCGAGATCGCCGCCATCATCGGCACCCGCGCCAAATATGTCAGCGAGGCCGACGCGCTCAACCACGTCGCCGGCTACTGCGTCTGCAACGACGTCTCCGAGCGCTACTTCCAGCAGGAGCGCGGCGGCCAATGGACCAAGGGCAAGTCGCACGACACGTTCGGCCCGGTCGGCCCGTGGCTGGTGACCAAGGATGAAATCGCCGACGTGCAGAAGCTATCGATGTGGCTCGACGTCAACGGCAAGCGCTGCCAGACCGGATCGACCTCGACCATGATCTTCACCATGGCGAAGTGCATCGCCTATGTCTCGACGTTCCTCACGCTGCTGCCCGGCGACATCATCACGACAGGCACGCCCCCCGGCGTCGGCGCCGGCATGAAGCCGCCGCAATTCCTCAATGTCGGCGACGTCGTCACCCTCGGCATTGAGGGCCTCGGCGAACAGCGGCAGCAAGTCATCGAGGCGTGAGGCTTTGGGCGACACGTAGCGCTTGCTCACTCGTCGTCATGCCCGGGCTTGACCCGGGCATCCACGTCTTGACGGTCTAACGGATAAAAAGACGTGGATGGCCGGGACATCTAGCGCGAAGACGCGCTTCGCGCTTCTGCCCGGCCATGACGGTGAATAAGACAAAGAGGATTCCAAAAATGAAACTCAGCTTCTCTCCCGCCTCGCCATTCGCCCGCAAGGTCCGCATCGCCGCGATCGAGACCGGGCTGATCGACAAGATCGAATTCATTTCGGCGACGGTGGCGCCCGGCACAGCCAACGAGGAATATTCGAAGATCACGCCGCTGAAGAAGCTGCCGGTGCTGATCCTCGATAACGGCGACGTCATCTTGGATTCCTACGTCATCGTCGAATATCTCGACGAACTCGCCGGCGGCAACAAACTGATCCCGGCCTCCGGCCCGACGCGCTGGCAGGTCAAGTCGGATCATTCCCTGCTGCAGGGCATGCTCGATGCCATGCTGCTGTGCCGCTACGAGGGCATGGTGCGTCCGCAGGAATTGCGGTGGAAGGCTTGGTCGGACGACCACTGGAACCGGGCCTGGACCGGCATGGCGCGGTTCGAGAACAAGCCCGACGTGTTGTCGCGGCCGTTCGACATCGTGCAGATCGGCCTCGTCTGCGTGCTCGGTTACGCCGATTTCCGCTTTGCCGATTGCGGCTGGCGCAAGGCGTTTCCGAAGCTCGATGCCTTCCATCAGCGCATGCTGGAGCGGCCGTCGGTGAAAATCTCGGTACCGCCGCCGGCGTAACAATGGAGACGGCGGCATGCGTGAGGGCGGCAGGAAATTGCGGCGCCTCGGCATCGCCGCCGCGCTCCTGCTGTCGGCGTCCGTGACCGCGCGGGGACAGACCGGCATGGCTTGCGGAACGCCCACGGCCCTCGACGATGGCTGGACCATCGCCTCCCCCGAAAGCGTCGGCCTCGATGGCGCGCGGCTTTGCACTATCGCGGCGCGCCTGAAGGAAACTCAGGCCAACGTCCATGCCGTGGTCATCGTCCGCCACGGCAAGCTCGCGTTCGAACAATATTTCGCGGGCTATGACGAGTCCTGGGGCCAGGGCGGCGGCCAGCACGCGTTCGACGCTACGACCAGGCACGACATGCGCTCGGCCTCGAAGAGCGTGATCTCGCTTTTGGTCGGCATCGCGATCGATCGCAAGCTGATCGCGAGCGCGGACGAGCCCGTCGTCAAATTCTATCCGGAATATTCTGACCTGAAATCGCCGGGCTGGGACCACGTCACGCTCCGTCATCTGCTCACAATGTCGTCCGGCATGCAGTGGGACGAGAACCGCGCCTGGAATGATCCGAAGAACGACGAACCGCATTTGAGCAGCGAGGCCGAGCCGATCCGCTACATCCTGTCGAAGCCGATCGTAAAGCCGCCCGACAATGTGTGGACCTATAATGGCGGCGGGACCGATCTGCTCGGCAACATCCTCGAGCGCGTTGCCGGCAAGCCGCTGCAAGCGTTCGCGCGCGAGGCACTGTTTGGGCCGATCGGCATTACCGATTTGGAATGGAAGAATTATCCCAAGAACGGGAAAGTCGCCTCCGCCGTCGGCCTGCGGATGCGGCCGCGCGATGCCGCCAGGATCGGACAGCTCGTGCTCAATCGCGGCGCCTGGGATGGCAAGACAATCGTCTCGCCGGGATGGATCGAGCAATCGGTCCGGCCACGCTTTCAGGCGATCGGCTATTTCAGCGGGCTGTTTTTCTACGGCCAGCAATGGTGGATGGGACGCTCGATCGCGCTGGAGACGGAAGTGAAGTGGATTGCCGCGATGGGCCTCGGCGGCCAGCGGCTTTTCATCGTGCCCGACCGCCATCTTGTGGTGATGACGACTTCCGGGCTTTACTGGCAACCGGGCCAGGGCAACGGGGCGCTCGACATGATGGCGAACTACATCCTTCCCGCCGTTCGCGACAGCAAGAACAAGGAAAAGCCATGAGCCTGAAATTCACCGTCGGCGATCTCACCATCCACCGCATCATCGAGCAGGAAACCACTTTCGTGCCGGCGCTGGAGATGCTGCCGGGACTGACGCCGGAAGTGCTGGCGGAGAACCGCGGCTGGATGCAGAAGGCCGGCGCGCTCGATGCCGAAGACGTGCTGATCCTGTGTTTCCAGTCCTACATCGTGAAGACACCGCACCACACCATCCTGATCGACAGCTGCATCGGCAACGACAAGCCGAGGCCGCTGCGTCCGAAATGGAACATGAAGACCGACGACACGTACGCGCTCGCGCTCGCTGCGGCGGGTTTTTCAGTCGGCGATATCGATTATGTCATGTGCACGCATCTGCATGTCGACCATGTCGGCTGGAACACGCGGCTGGAAAACGGCCGCTGGGTGCCGACCTTCCCGAAGGCGCGTTACGTGTTCGGCAAGGCCGAGTTCGACTACTGGACCGAGACAAATTCAAAAACACCCGTGCCGCCGTTCGGCGACAGCGTGTTGCCGGTGGTCGAAGCCAGACAGTCTGAAATCGTGCGCGACGATTTTGCGATCGGCGACCACGCCCGCCTGCTGCCGACGCCGGGACACACCCCCGGCCATCTCGCCTTCACCTTCGGCCGCGGCAAGGACGATGCGGTATTCTCGGGCGATCTGATGCACTCGCCGCTGCAGACGCGCTACCCGGAGATGTCGGTCAAGTTCGACGTCGACCAGGCGCAGGCGGGCGTCACGCGCCGCAGTTTCCTCGAACGCTATTGCGACACCGACACGCTGTGCTGCACCGCGCATTTCCCCTCACCGTCCGTGGGGAAAATCCGCCGCGCCGGCAACGGGTTTACCTGCGAGGCGATATGACCGCGGCCATCGAAACACCAGCCTTCGAAACCCTCGCGCTGGAGCGAGTGGACGAGCACGTGACGATCGTACGGCTGAACCGGCCGGACGCCTCCAATGCGCTCAACACCCAGATGGGCCGCGATCTCGTGCGCTGTTTCGAGGATGTCGCGCTCGATCCGGCCAATCTGCGCTGCATCGTCCTGACCGGCTCCGGCGACAAGGCCTTTTGTGCGGGCGGCGACCTGAAAGAGCGCCGCGGCATGACCGACGAGCAATGGACGCGCCAGCACGTGATCTTCGAGCGGATGGTGCGGGCGCTGATCGACTGCCCGGTCCCGATCATCGGCGCCGTCAATGGCGCGGCCTATGGTGGCGGCTGCGAGATCGCGGGTTGTTGTGATTTCCTCTACGCGGCCGAGACCGCGCGCTTTGCGCTCACGGAGGTCACGCTCGGCATCATGCCCGGCGGCGGCGGCACGCAAACCCTGCCCCGCGCGGTCGGCGAGCGCCGCGCCAAGGAATTGATATTGACCGGCAAACCGTTTACGGCAGCGCAGGCGCGCGACTGGGGGCTTGTGAACGAAGTGTTTCCGCAAGCCGATCTATTGCCGGAAGCGCTGGCGACCGCGTCGCACATTGCCCGCAACGCGCCGATCTCGGTCCGTCAAGCAAAGCTTGCGATCCACCGCGGCCTGCAGTCATCGCTGCGCGACGGCCTCGCACTCGAGATCGAGGCCTATAACCGGATGGTGCCGACCGAGGACCGCCGCGAAGGCGTGCTGGCGTTCAACGAGAAGCGGCCGCCGAATTTCAAGGGGCGGTAGACCAGGATCTCAAAGAGCCAGCATCGCGTCGCTTTGATCTTAGCCTGCTTTCGCTTCACCGGTACAGCATGGCGTATGCGAGCACCCCGGCTACGATCCAGAACAACAAGCCGGTAAAGACACACATGATGTCGGGAGGGCGCCGCCATCCAAACGGACCGAGCAGCCTTCTTCCAGTAGCGGCAAACAACTCTTCGAACAGCGCGCCGATTAATCCTGTGATCAGGTCAGCCATACTTTGTGGCGCCACGCTGTTTGGACAATCCGATCGTCAGCAGTCAGCGGTTGTCGATCAAACCTACCAAAACTTCGTGGATAGGCTTCTTCAAATTGTGTTGATGGCAAAGAATCCAGAACCAATCTGCCCCTCGACCCTGATGAAAAGCGAGTTGTAAGACAAATACTCGTCGCGTTGTGCGAGTGGAGCGGTTATCATGTTCGTCGTAATCGGATAGGAGCTTTGAAGCTGATTTCACAGCGAGGGCGACGGACATGTGGCTCATACTTCTCGACGCATCTGGTTCGATGGCGGATCCATTCAGCAGCACCAGCGAGTTCGCGGCCCGCACGCGGCAAAGCAAGAGCACTGTGAAGATTGATGCCGCAAAAGAATCGCTTATTCTTCACATGCGAGGATTGGGTCAGGCGACCGAAACCGCGATCTTCGTCTTCAGAGATGAAGCCGAACTAATCTACGAAGGCCTATCGTCTCAAAACAGCAGAATAGAAGCGACGCTCGCGACCGTCAAAGCCGGGGGCGGCACGGATATTGCGGCAGCGCTTACCGCTGTGAGCCGCCACGTGGATGCTCATCCCGACCAACCCCTTATCCGGGTACTATTGATTTCGGACGGCTTATCAAGCGTCGACGCAGCCGAGTCCGCGGCCGCCGAACTCAGGAAGCGACGAGTCCCAATCGACGCCATTCTCATCGATCCGAGTGAACCAGGTGAAGAACTGATCCGGCGTGTGATCGGGGGACTCGGCAGTGTTTCCGGAGTGACTTCCGTGTCCGAACTGGGCAAGGCAATTGGCGATATCGGCGAGGAGATGCGGTCCGACGTCGCGGCTGCGGCTCAAGCCCAAACCAACCTCGATACCGCGATGCAGGCAACACCGTCCGTGGCCCCAGCGGAGGATGTCAGTTTCACCGCAGCCTATCCAGGCGAGCTCGCCCAGGACAATTGGGCCTCCTTGTTGGTGTATGTACATCTGTCGGCGCTGGGAGACGAGGCTCGCAGTCGCGCTCTGGGTCTGGGCCGGCTCAAGGGGTCCGAGGTGCTTAGTCCGTCCATGCCTGGGTCAAGCCGTTTCCCACGCGGTACCACCCTCACACTCACGCCTCGGATCGAAGACTTCGTTATCAATCCACCCGCCGCAACAATCAATTGGTACGAGGACATTGAGAGCCACGAGTTTCGGATTCGTCCAGGCCGTGCAACGTCGGGGCCAATCCTCGGCGAGGTCGAAGTCGCGGTCAGGGGCCTTCCCATTGCGCGGGTACCACTGTCGATCCTCGTTCGTCCAACCTCCGACCCGCGGCCAGGCAATAGTGAATCAAAAACAAGTGTTTGCGGGCCGTTCAAGACTGTTTTCGCGTCATACGCCCGAACGAACTTGGATGTCGTCAAGGCCTGCGCCAGCGTGTATTCCGGCCTCGGCATCTACACGGTAATCGACAAGGACGCTTTGATTGCAGGACAAGCCTGGCGTCCCGCGATCCGCGCCTTGATGGCTCGCGCAGACGCGTTCCAGCTTTTTTGGTCCAACGACTCGAGCGTTTCGCGGCCTGTTCAGGACGAAATTGTGGAAGCCATCTCGCTTCAAGGCGACCGGGGGGAAGGCTTCATACGGCCAACTTATTGGATCGCGCCACCGCCCCCTCTGCCTCCGCAACTGGCTTCGCTAAACTTCACGTTTCTGGATCTCGATTGGCTGAAAAACCCATCCACTGACCTTCCGTCGCGAAGCGACCGCGACGTCCCGCTTACCGGTGCAGCTAAAATACCCGTTGCCGTTCTGCCCCTTTTGCCGGGAACCTCAATCAATGTCTGTCACGAAATCACGGCGGACACCTCCTTCGCCGTCGATTTCATCGAACAGACCACAGCGGCGCGATATTATCCGGTACCGACATTGCTTGTGGACGAATACACGGTCCGCAGTATCCGAGCGACACAAACTGTCGACTATGAACCTCTCGACCATCAGCGCCAGAAAGCCCTGCTTGATTGGTCGAGCATCATCGGCAGCATCACAGTTGCCTTCCACGTGAACACCTTCTGGGATGGCTCGGACGCGGGTGTCGCAATCGCGCAACGCGCTGGACTGAACAGCACCTCATTTGAGGCCTTGCGCCGGATTTCCGAGGGACACCCGCGCTCCTGGCTTCAACCCGCCTGGGTGAGCCCTGGCAATCGCAACAAACTCAACGAGATCCTGTCCCTTCATGACGCCGCAGCGTCTGTCGTCGAGGCGGCCCTGGCTGCGGACACCGCGAGCAGCAGTACGAATCTAAAAAGCTATCTGTGGAGTTCCGAAATCTGGATGGATTGGCAAGCCGAACTCGAGCCAATGGGGTTGAAGTTTTCGTTCCAATATCTGGATGCCAGCGGCGTTGCGTTCCGCAACGCCCTTCTTAAACTATGGAGGTTCATAGAGCCGGTTTTGGTCGGCTGTACGGATCGCCTCGAACCTCCAGCCCTACCCAGCCGTTTCCAGTCCGCCGTCCACATTGCCGACGCAATAATCCACGCGCTAAAGGGGCAGTTCGCAACAACGATCGATTTTATCTTGCGCGAGCTGGACGCAGGCGTGGGATGGCGCTCCGCTCACGCAGAGTTGCTGAACCTCGATTTGCCGGGTGTTGAGCCGGAGCAAAAATTCTTCGCATTCGCAGACGTCTTCTTCGGTGCAATAACTACGGTGTTGAAACAGCGAATCCGAGAGGCCGGGGATGAAACCGTTCAGGTCGGCTATACCATTCCAATGCCGGCATGGCGGCGAATAGAGGCCCTGGGCCTGCGCAACAACGTAACCGCCTCGGAAACCGAATCTTACGACATGGAGGGTGGCAAAGATGCCAAGCTCAACGGTCCGATCAGTGGTTTCATCGAATTGCTAAACGTTGCATGGGCCCGGGCAAGAGCCATTCTCAGCGGTCGAATCCGGGTCGATCGCTTCATCGCGAGCGACGTGCCGACCTACGGCATTTTTGCTCCAGCCAAGGTTGCAAAGGTTGACGCAGACTTGCAAGCCAGGATGCTGGAATGGGGCTTACGCAGCGAACTGATGTTACCAAACACCGACCGCGTTCTGCTTTGCGGCAATGCGCTCGACGATTTTCGTGCTACGCTCACGAAGCACCAAAAACAGAACGTCGCCCGACTGTTTCTTCGCAGCATTCTCGTCCACGAACACTTCCATGCGTTCCTGGAGACCGCGCCCATGAGCAATGGGAAGCCGCCTCCCGGACCGAATTTTCTGGAGCAATGGAATGCCGCGAAGCCCGTTAACGAAGCTCTCGCTGCCTGGATGCAGGTCCACATGGCCCGCGACAATCAGCCGTTGTCCTCAATGATCGGGCAGTACGTCAGCGCCGGCTCCTATCCTGAATGGCCCTATGCCGGAGCAGAGACAATCGAAACCGTCTACCAGAAGGATGGAATTGAGGAGATTAGAAACCTCATAGGCAAGCTGAGGACTGATCCACCATTGGCGATTGCATGGATGGAGAAGCACGCAAAGCAGCCTTAATTGAGGTCGCTGTACGCAGCAACTTTCGGCGTGGCCCCCCGAGCACCCCGAGCACCGGGCACTGCCCAAGAGCGACGCTAACAGCTATTCTCAATCGAACAGGTTCGGCGTGTGGTTCACGACAGCGCCTTCGATCGCCAGCATCTTCAATTTCGTCACCACGCCGCCATTGGCGGAGAAGCCGCCCGGCTTGTTGCCCGCCGCCAGCACGCGGTGACAGGGCACCACGATCGGACAGGGGTTGCGGCCGAGCGCCTGGCCGACGTCGCGCGACAGTTCGACGCCGCCGAGCTTTTTCGCGATATCGCCATAGGTCATGGTCTTGCCCGGCGGAATGGTGCGCGCGATGTCGTAGACGCCGCGGTTGAACTCGGGCACGCCGTCGAGATCGAGCACGACGTCCGCCAGGTCGTTCGGCTTGCCGGCCAACAGCTCGACAATCCCTTCGATGGCGGCCTGCACTTTGGCCGGCGGCTGCGCCTCGTCGATGTCGCCATGGCGCTGCTGCAGGCGGGTGCGGGTCTTCTTCTCGTCGCCCATCGGCAGTTGCACTGACACAATGCCGCGCTCGCCCCACACGATGCCGCAGCGGCCGATCGGGGTGTCGAATATCGCAAATTGCTGTTCGGTCATGATCTCGCTCCAGATCCTCTCGCTCCGATAGTTTGAGCTTGATGCTGGTCCCAAATCTAGGCTTGGAGATTGTTGCTATCCACCCGAAACCTGAGGGAACTTGACGGCATAAACAACTTCCGATGATGTGGGATATTCACCGCGCCATTCAATGGCCCCGCCCCGCACACCGAGCCCGTATGCAGACCCTTCCCGTCAATGGCTTTGACATGGCCTATATCGCGGCCGGTGACGGCCCGCCGCTGGTCTGCGTGCATGGCTCGCTGTGCGACTTCCGGATCTGGTCGTCGGTGATGGGGCTGCTGTCGAAAAAACACCGCGTGATCGCGCCGTCGCTGCGGCATTTCTTCCCGGATCATTGGGACGGCGTCGGCGACACCTATTCGATCGCGCAGCATGTCGATGACGTGATCGGCTTCATCGAGCAGCTCGACATCGGGCCGGTCGATCTGATGGGCCATTCCCGCGGCGGGCACATCACGTTTCGCGTCGCACAGCGCCGGCCGGACCTGTTGAGAAAGTTAATCCTGGCCGAGCCCGGCGGCGAACTCGACGGCACGCTCGATCCGGCCTACAAGCCCGGCCCCTCGCCGATCGCGGCCCGGATTGCGGCATCCGCGGAAGTCATCGCCAGGGGCGATATCGATGGCGGGCTGGCCATCTTCATCGATGCGCTGGAAGGCCCGGGAGCCTGGAAGCGCCTGCCGGCGACGCCGAAGCAATTGCTGCGCGACAACGCCACCACGCTGATCGGCCAGATGCGCGACTCTCGCCCGCCCTTCTCCAAGGCCGACGCCGAAGCCATCAAGACACCGACGCTGTTCATCGGCGGCGCCAACACCCGGGGCGCGATTCCGCTGGTGCTGTGCGCGCTCGCCGCGAACGTTGCGGGGTCGCGCACCGAGATGATCCCCCGCACCACGCATCCGATGTTCGAACAGGCGCCACAGAAATATTGCGAGATCGTGCTCGCGTTCCTGGCAGAGGCTTGATCCCATGCAGACGCTTCCCGTCAACGGCTATGACATCGCCTATCTCGACGTCGGAAAGGGCCGGCCGCTCGTCTGCGTCCACGGCACGCTCGGCGATTTCCGCACCTGGTATCCGGTGCTCGGGCCGCTGTCGAAAAAACACCGCGTGATCTCGCTCAGCCTGCGGCACTTCTTCCCGGAGCACTGGGACGGCGTCGGCAACGACTATCTGATGGCGCAGCACGTCTCCGACGTCATCGGCTTCATCGAGCAACTGAAACTCGGTCCCGTTGACCTGATGGGACATTCCCGCGGCGGACATATCGCCTTTCGCGTCGCCGAGCAGCGGCCGGATCTATTGCGCAAGCTGGTGCTCGCCGAGCCCGGCGGCGACCTCGACGCCACGCTCAGTTCAGTCGGTGCGGGCCCGGGTTCGTCGGCGATTGCGGCGCGGATTCCGGCCGCGGTGGAGAAAGTCAAAAGCGGCGATATCGACGGCGCGCTTGACCTGATCGTCGACATGATCGATGGCGAGGGCACCTGGAAGCGGCTGCCGGCTGCGCCCAAACAGCAGCTCCGCGACAATGCGTTCACGCTGATCGGCCAGGTCGGCGAGAGGCGCCGGCCGTTTTCACGCAGCGAAGCGGAATCGATTGGGATGCCGACCTTGCTGATCGGCGGCGGCGACACCCAGGGCTCGCTGGCGCAGATCTGGCGCGTGCTGGCGCAGCATATTCCGGGCGCCAAAACCGCCGTGATCCCCGGCGCCCGCCACTGGATCTTCGATCAGGCGCCGCAGGAATACTCCGAGGCTGTGATGGAGTTCCTGGCGGCGTGAGCGCTGCCAGTTGATCACTTTTCATCGAGACGCCATGCGCCGTCCCAATCGGCGGCCGGCGGGCTGGCCTGAAGTTCACCGATGCGTTTGATGAATACCCCGGACGGACCGTCGGCGGGGACCGCTTCGAGCCCGGCGCTGAAGGCGTGGCGCGCGTCGTCCCAACGGCGCTCGCGATAGGCGGCGAGCCCTTTCGAATAGCTGTCCAGCAGCGACACCTGCTCCGACGTGAGTTCGTCCTCGCGCCCGATGATCTCGAACACCGTCTCCGGCTGGCTCTGGCCGACCACGACCAGGCGGTCGATCTCGCGAAACGCCAATCCGTCACCGGCTGCGGCGATGGTCGGCGCCGAGACCAGGCAATGGCTGCCATAGGCCTTGTTGGCGCCCTCCAGCCGCGACGCCAGATTCACCGCGTCGCCCATGACCGTGTAGCTCATCATGAATTCCGAACCGATGCTGCCGACCAGCACCTCGCCGGTCGCAACGCCGATACGGACGTCGCAGTCGCTCGGCACCGTGCGCACGCCGAGCAATTCGGGAAGCTCCGTCCGCAACGCCGTCCCGCGGCGGGCCATGTCGATCGCGGCCAGACAGGCCAGCCGCGCCTGCTCGCCGTCTTCGTTGAACGGAGGACCCCAATAGGCCATGATCGCGTCGCCGATATATTTATCGATGATGCCGTGATGGTTGCGGATCGGCCCCGACATCGTCGACAGGTAATGGTTCATCACCTTGACCAGCCCCTGCGGCGTCATGCCCGTGCTGAGGCTGGTGAATCCCTTCATGTCGCAGAACAGCACCGTCATCACGCGGCGCTCGCCGTCGGTTACGGTCTGCGCCTGCCGGTCGATCAACCCCGCGACAACGCGCGGGTCGATATAGCGGCCGAAGGTTTCGCGCATCTTCTCCTTGTGGCGCAATTGTTCGACCATGTTGTTGAACGCGGACGTGAGCTGGCCGATCTCGTCGCGCGTGGTGACATCGATCGATCCATCGAGACGGCCGGCCTCGACGGCGCGGGTGCCCTCCAGCAACCGCCGCACGGGCCGGGTAATCCCGGTGCTGATGAAGATCGCGAACATCAATCCCAGTATAGCTGCAAGCCCGGTCAGGATCGCGGAGATCACGATCGTCTTTTGCTGGTCGCGCATCGTCACCACGGCATCGCTGCGAACTTGCGTCAGCATGTCCTTCCTGATGTCCTCGACCTTCTGATTGAACTCGTCGCGCAGCTGATCGGCCCGTGCCACGATGGCCTGGGCCTCGGTGAATTTGCGTGCCTCCAGCAGCGGCAGCAGGCGCAGATATTCCTCCCGCATGTAGCGGCGCAGATCGCCGTTGGCATTTTCGATGCGAGTGTCGATCCGGCCAAGTCCGGCGTTGTCGGAAGCCGTGGAGGTATCTTCGATGATAGCGTTGATCAGCTTGCGCGCGGCCTTCGCCTCCTCGTCAATATCCTGTCCTTTCGCCTCATAGGTCTTCTGGCGCTCGGCAAAGCCGGCCTCATCCGGCGGCGTCTGCATCCGGGCGATCACCATGCGGCGCAACGCCAGCGCCTGCTCCAGCGAGCGGACATTCATCCGCGCCAGATGTCCGTAGGCCTCGACATATTTGGTTGAGAGTTCGTCGAGCTGATGGGCGACCTTTCGCGTCATCACCGTCGACAAAACCGATGTGATCGCCATCAGGACGATCAGCCCGACCGCGATGGCAAGGATTCGCTTCCTGATCGACGGTCGCAACATGGCTCGGGGCTCTGACATAACGGGCACCGGAATGGATGACTGAGGCAAACGAAAAAGCCCGGCCGATCGGGATCGGCCAGGCTTGTTCTTTAGCTCGCGCAGGTAAATTAAGCACGAGCAGGCGCACTGGAATTGAGGCCAATGTCCGGGGATTCCGGGCCGGCCCCCGGCGTAACCGCCCCTCAGACCTTCCAGACACCCACGGGCTGGCGCACGGCGACGTTGAGCCTGTTCCAGACATTGATGTTGGCGATCGCCAGGACCAGCGCTGCAAGCTCCTGCTCGTCGAAATGCTTGTCGGCCTCATTCCAGATCGCATCCGGCACCGGGTCGGCGCGGTCGCTGATGCGGGTCAGTGCTTCCGTCAGCGCCAATGCGGCCCGCTCGGCTTCCGTGAAGTAGGGCGTGTCGTGCCAGGCCGCGACCGCGAACAGCCGCTCATCGGTCTCGCCGGCTTTCTTGGCGATCTTCGGGTGCATGTCGACGCAGACGCTGCAGCCGTTGATCTGGCTGGCGCGCAGATGTACCAGTTCGAGCAGCTTTTCCGGCAAGCTGTTCTTGGTCAGTTCACCGAGCGCGTGCAGCGCCTTCATGGCGTCGGGAACGACCATGACGGGGTGGTTCATTCGAGCCTGCATCATCATTGCTTCTCCATCCGTTGGTTCGGTTTTGACGTGACCGCGCCGATTTTCTGTCACACCAGCGGGGTTTCGTTCGTCATAGCCATGACGAGACACGACATGGGAATGTGACCGATGGACGAGAAAAAGTTTCTGGCTGAGAAATTCGAGGCCAACCGGGCCCATCTGAGGGCGGTGGCCTACCGCATGCTGGGATCGACCGCCGAGGTCGACGATGCCGTGCAGGAGACCTGGTTACGTTTGAGTCGCACCGATACCGGTGCGGTCGAAAACCTCGGCGGCTGGCTCACCACGGTGGTCGCCCGCGTCTGCCTCGACATGCTGCGGTCGCGCAAATCGCGGCGCGAGGAACCGATGGGCCCGGATGTGGCGGAACCTGCGGCCAATGACGAACACGAGCGCGATGCTGATATGGCCGATTCCGTCGGCGCGGCGCTGCTCGTGGTGCTGGAGACGCTGGCGCCGGCCGAACGGCTGGCCTTCGTGCTGCACGACATGTTCGCCGTGCCCTTTGAGGAGATCGCGCCGATCGTCGGCCGCACGCCCGCCGCAGCGAGGCAACTCGCCAGCCGCGCCCGCCGCCGGGTGCAGGGCACCCCGCCCGCGCCGGACGCCGATTTCAGCCGGCAGAAACAGATCGTCGATGCGTTCCTGGCCGCCTCGCGCAGCGGCGATTTTGAGGGGCTGCTCGCGGTGCTGGATCCTGACGTGGTGTTCCGTGCCGACCAGGCCGCGCAGCGGCTGGGTTCATTGTCGGAGATCCGCGGCGCTGCGGCGGTTGCCGAAACCTTCAAGGGCCGTGCCCAAGCCGCAAGGCCTGCGCTGGTCGATGGTGCGCTGGGGGTCGCCGTCGTCCTCGGCGGCGAAATGCGCATCGTGCTGCGGCTGACCATCAGCGGCGAGCGGATATCGGCGGTGGACGCGGTGGCGGACGCGGAAGCGATCGGCGCGTTTGATGTGGAGGTGCTCTAAGTCCGAGCAACTACCTACCGGAAGGAGCGGTTCGGACCTGCGCCGCCCCTTCTACGCTATTCCTTCTGCCAGCAACCGGCGCATGACCTCCGGGTCACGTTCGATTGCCAACAACAGCGCCCGGGCCGGTGCATCCGGCGTGCTTCGACGCTGCTCCCAATCGCGCAGCGTGGTGATCGGAAGGTGGAAGGCCTCAGCAAATTGCATCTGCGTCATGCCGAGGCGTTGTCGAAGCACCTTTACGCGCGACACCCGGCGCATCCCGGACAGTTGCTCTGGCGTGAGCGGCTGGGCGTCGGGATCGGACAGTGCAGCGGCCACGACTTCCTCATCGGTCACGGCATCGAGTCGCGTCCAATCGGTATCGCTCCGAGGCGATGTGCTACCAGGCTTCGTGGTCACCCGCGTAGTACCGGTCTTGTTCATGTCGTGTGGCCTTTCGGGCCGATATAATTCTGTAGCTATCTTCGCCACGCAGTGTGACGATCACAAACAGGACGTTGCTACGAGCCATTCCGATGACCTGAACTCGCTCCTCTTCGTATACGAACCGGGTGTCGACTTCTTCCAAACGGTTCGCATCTTCGAGGGCAGCAATCGCATCCGCAAAGTCCACGCCGTGCTTGCGAAGGTTCTCAGCGGCTTTGCCATCGTCCCATTCATACTGCACACAGGAGACAGTACCGGATACCGGTAGTCCACGCAATCTGCGCGGCTTTCGGCAAGGCCAGCGGCCCTCTTGACCTGGTCACCTGCCGGGAGTATCCATACCGAATACGGAATTCCGTATTCCTCTTTGGACAGCCGGCATGATCCCGTTAGATCCGCTCCCCAACCTGATCGACCAGGTCTATGCCCGGATCCTCGAGGCGATCATCGACCGCACGCTGCCGCCGGGGCAGCGCATCACCCAGAACGAGCTGGCCGAGAAGCTTGGCGTATCGCGCCAGCCGGTTTCCCACGCCCTTCATCTGCTGCACCGTCAGGGCCTAGTGGCCGAGAGCGGCCGCCGCGGCTTTGAGGTCACCGAACTCGACCCGGCGCGTATCCGCCAGCTCTACGAGGTCCGCGGGGCCATCGACGCCCTGGCAGCACGGCTTGCCGCCGGACGCGTGAAGACCGACACGGCCGGACGGGCGGCGCTGGAAGCGGCCTTGGAGGCCGGCCGGACCATCGGCCAAGGCACCCCGCTGGCGCGGCTGATTGCGCTCGACGTCGACTTTCACAGCGCGATCTACCGCCTCGCAGGGAACCCTGCGATCGAGGAAATGATCGCGCCGCAATGGCCGCACATGCGCCGCTCGATGGCCACCGTGCTGGCCGAACTCGATTACCGCGACAGCGCCTGGAGCGAACACGAGGCGATCGCCGTGCAGATTCTGGCCGGCAATGCTGGGGAAGCCGAGGCTGCGGCGTTGGCGCATGCGCAGACGGCAGGACGGATGACGGAGGAAAGACTGAGGGCGACGGATAAGGCGGCGTGACGATTGGAAGTCCTCGTCCTGAGGAGCGGCAAAGACGCGTCTCGAAGGATGGGCCGGCAGCCTCATGGTTCGAGACGCGCGAAGACGCGCTCCTCACCATGAGGGAGAGAAACAAAACAAAGGGAGAGACGACATGAAACTCACGCAAGAGCAGATCGACTATTTCAACCGCGAAGGCTGGCTGTTCCTGCCCGAGCTGTTCAGCCCCGAGGAAGTGGCCTATCTCGCCCGCGAGGCTGTCAGCATCTATGACGCCGACCGGCCCGAGGTGTGGCGCGAGAAGAGCGGTGCGCCGCGCACCGCCTTTGCGGCGCATCTCTACAACGAGGCGTTCGGCGCGCTCGGTGCGCATCCGCGCATGATCGAGCCGGTCGAGCAGGTGTTCGGTGAAAAAGTCTACATGCATCAATACAAGATCAACGCCAAATCCGCCTTCACCGGCGATGTCTGGCAATGGCATCAGGATTACGGCACCTGGAAGCGCGACGACGGCATGCCGCAACCCCGCGCGATGAATATCGCGATCTTCCTCGACGAGGTGATGCCGATCAACGGTCCCCTGATGCTGGTGCCCAAGAGCCAGCACGCCGGCGACTTGCAGGCCTCGCACGATCTCGAGACCACCTCCTATCCGCTGTGGACGCTGGACGAGGCCACGGTGACGAGGCTGGTGAAGGAAGGCGGCATCGTCGCGCCGACCGGCAAGGCCGGCGGCATGCTGATGTTCCACGGCAATCTGGTGCACGGTTCGGCCGGCAACATCACGCCCTACCCGCGCAAGATCGTCTATCTGACGCTGAATGCGGTCTCCAATTACATCCGCACCCCGACGCGGCCGGAATATATCGCCCATCGCGATTTCACGCCGATCCAGACCGTGGACGACGACGCGTTGCTGCGATTGGCGCGAGCCCATCGCCAGGCGGCGGAGTAGGTCACTCTCGTGCCCCGGACGCAGCGCAGCGTGTAACGTTGCGCTGCTGAGCCGGGGCCCATGCTTGAACCGCGCTCGATTATCTCCATGGGTCCCGGCTCTGCGGAGCAGCGTGAAGAACGCTGCACCGCGTCCGGGACACGCCAACTTTCGGATTTGCCATGAATCTCCACCACCTCCTCCAGGCCCGCCATGCCGCCGGCAAACCGGTTCGCGTCGCGCTGATCGGCGCCGGCAAGTTCGGCTCGATGTTCCTGGCACAGGTGCCGCACACGCCGGGACTCGAGGTGCCGCTGATTATCGATCTCGACCGCGACCGCGCGCGCGAGGCGTGCCGTACCGTCGGCTGGGACCAGGAACGGATCGCACGGACCGCCTTCACCGATGACGGCCTGCGCGCGATCGCCGGCGGCGCGATGGATGTCGTGGTGGAGGCGACCGGCAATCCCGCCGTCGGCATCCGGCATGCCCGCGCGGCGATTGCGGCCGGCAAGCATGTCGTAATGGTCAATGTCGAGGCCGATGTGCTGGCAGGTCCGCTGCTGGCGGAGGAAGCCCGCAAGGCTGGCGTGGTCTATTCGCTGGCCTATGGCGATCAGCCGGCGCTCACATCAGAGATGGTGGACTGGGCGCGCGCCACGGGGTTTCGCGTCGTCGCCGCCGGCAAGGGTACAAAATATCTGCCGGCCTATCACCACGTGACGCCGGAAGGCGTCTGGGGCCATTACGGCCTCACCGCGGATGAGGCGCAATCGGCGGGCATGAATCCGCAGATGTTCAACTCGTTTCTCGACGGCACCAAATCCGCCATCGAGATGGCGGCGATCGCCAATGCGTGCCAGCTCGACGTGCCCACCGACGGCCTAAAGTTTCCGCCTTGCGGCGTCGACGACCTGCCGCATGTGATGCGGCCGCGCGACAAAGGCGGCGTGCTCGAGAAATCCGGCGTGGTGGAAGTGGTGTCCTCGCTGGAGCGTGACGGCAGGGCGGTGTTTCGCGATCTGCGCTGGGGCGTCTACGTCGTGCTGGAAGCACCGAACGACTATGCCGCGGATTGTTTCAAGCAGTACGGCCTGAAGACCGACGCATCGGGGCGGTTTGCTGCGATGTACAAGCCGTATCACCTGATCGGACTGGAGCTGAACATCTCGATCCTGTCGGCGGCGTTGCGCAATGAGCCGACCGGACAACCGCACGGTTTTCGCGGCGATGTCGCGGCGGTGGCAAAGCGGAACTTGCGCGCCGGCGAAATGCTCGACGGCGAAGGTGGCTACACGGTATGGGGCAAATTGATGCCGGCAGCCGCCAGCCTCAAAGCCGGCGCGCTGCCGATTGGTCTCGCCCATCGCGTCAAGCTGAAGAACAACGTCGCCCATGGCGCGGTGGTGCGCTGGAGCGATGTCGAGGTCGATGAAGGCAATGACACCATCAAGACGCGGAAGGCGATGGAAGCGAAGTTCGGGACGGCGGGTAATACGTAGATTGGGTCACGCCTGCTCCGCCGGCAAACCGCCTCGATGTTGTGGCCGTCGGGATCGAGCACGAACGCGCCGTAGTAATCTTCATGATAATGCGGGCGCAGCCCCGGCTGCCCGTTGTCGCGTCCCCCGGCTGCGAGCGCGGCCTGGTGAAATCGGTCCACGGTTTCCCTGTCCTGGGCCACAAAGGCGACGTGGCTGCCGGTTTGCGACGCGTTTTTCTCGCCGATCCAGAAGAATGCCTTGCGATCGGCTCCATAGCCGGCGGCGGTTGGACCGTCAGCGTACAAGCGCTCGATGCCGAGCGGGCGAAGCGCGTGATCATAGAATTTCCTTGACCGCTCGATATCGCTGACGCCCAGCGAGACGTGATCCAGCATTGCAGCCTCCTGATTATCTCGACGATTCATGACGGCATCTGGCGCGGATCGGCGCAGTCTCCGAATTTGCTACGGCAGCAAACGGCTCGATCGCGCCAGGGCGAACCATTTCCGGAACATCGCCTCGGTATCCATCATCTCCGTAAAACCGGCCTGGTTGATCTTCACGGTCGAGACGATTGAGGGCGGGCCCGACTGGGTGTGGCCATAGCGCATGCTGTAATCGGCGTACTGGAATGAAAGGCCGACAAATTCTTCAAGGCCGGGCGAAATCAGATTGTGCTTGCGTCGCAGCTCGTCCCACGGCGCGATCCATTTGGGATACTCGCGCGCCAGCGACAGCGCCACGGCATTGCCCGGCTTCATCTCAAGCGCGTCTGCAATCGCCGGCCAGACATTCTCCCAGGTGAAGACATCGCCATTGGTGACGTTGAAGGCTTCGTTGCGCGCGGCGGCCGCCTCGCCGGCCCAGGCAATCGCGCGCGCCAAAAGATCGACGTCGACCGCTTGCGACACCCGCGCGGCGCCGCCGGGATAATCGAGCGGGCGGCCCTGCTCGCGCAACATGACGGCATAGACGCCGAGCGGCGGGATCAGGTCCATCGCGCCGCCGATCGTCTCACCGACGATCAGGACCGGCCGCAGAATGCTCCAGTGCCAGGCTTTGCCCTGCTGCAGCTCACGCAGGAAATTCTCCTGCGCCCAGTAGAAATTCGGCTGCTCGTACATTTCCGAGCGGCCCTCGCGCGCCGGCACGGTGAGCGGGCGGACGTGGACGCCATAGGCCTTGGTGCCTTGCAGAAGTGCGACATGCCGAAGCTCCGGCGCGACCGGTTCGAGCGCGGCCATCAGATTGCGCAGCATCAAATCGTTGGTGCGGATCTGATCCTGATCGCGCCAGCCGTCGACCAGATTGGGCGCTTCATAGAGCGCGGCGTAGACAAGATGGGTGGCGCCCTGCAATTCGGTTGCGGCGCGCCGGCACTGCACGGGATCGGTGAGGTCGATCGGAACGTGCCGGGCTCGATAGAGCTCGCGCGGCCTGCGCCGCGACAGCGCCAGAACGTCGCATCCCCCGGCGGCGCCGAAGTGCCGCAATGCGGCATTTCCCACCAATCCCGTGGCGCCCGCGATCACGACCTTCTTCTCTGCCATTTCCGGCTCCCAGCGGCGATTACCGGCCTTCCTATCAGACGAAGGCCCGTCGCGTCAGTTTACGTCTTAGCCTTTCGTCGTGTGAAGGCGGGCAATTGAGGGGGCGGCCATTGCGTAAACTTATTGC
>NZ_JAFCME010000003.1:192500-402539 GCF_018130065.1 Bradyrhizobium sp. AUGA SZCCT0158
GCGTCCGGCTCTACCAGAGCATTTACGAGACCGCGTTGCGCAACAAGGTGCCGGCCACCGTCATCGAGGACATGGTCAAGATCTATTCCTACGACGTCGACTTCCAGCGCAAGGTGCAGCCCGGCGATTCCTTCGACGTGTTCTTCGCCGGCGAAGACGACGGCGCGACCATCACCGAAAAGACCGAGGTGCTGTTCGCTTCGCTCACGGTCGGCGGTGAAACCAAGAAATATTACCGCTTCCAGACCCCGGACGACTCGGTCGTCGATTACTACGACGAGACCGGCAAGAGCGCGAAGAAGTTCCTGGTGCGCAAACCCGTCAACAACGCGATCATGCGCTCGGGCTTCGGCGGACGCCGCCATCCGATCCTCGGCTACACCAAGATGCACACCGGCGTCGACTGGGCCACGCCCTACGGCACGCCGATCTTCGCTTCCGGCAACGGCGTCGTCGAGAAAGTCGGCTGGGAAGGCGGCTACGGCAAATACGTCAAGCTGAAGCACAACAACGGTTACGAGACCGCCTACGGCCACATGTCGGCGTTTGCCAAGGGCATGGAGCCCGGCAAGCGGGTGCGACAGGGCCAGGTGATCGGCTTCGTCGGATCGACGGGCATGTCGACCGGCGCTCACGTGCACTACGAAATCCTGGTCAACGGCCGCTTCGTCGATCCGATGCGTGTGAAGCTGCCGCGTGGCCGCTCGCTCGAAGGCGCGGTCATGGCGGGCTTCGAGAAGGAACGCGATCGCCTCGATATCCAGATGAACAATCGCGGCGGCGCGCGTGTCTCCGACGCCGCCGGCAGCACCGCTGCGCCATCGGTGCGGCAAGTCAGTCGCTGAGCCGCAGCGCTTCTCGGCTTCTCATCTTTTCATCTTTTCACTTCTCATCTTCGTCAGCGTGAAGTTGGATGCGTTGCTGTTCCGCGACGCGGAATGTTTTGCGCGCACACGTACTTCACTCAAGTTCCTCCGCGACAAAATCGCATCGCGCGCGTCGCGATAATGCTTGCGAGCATTTCGTACGCGGTCCACTCTTGTTGCAAGAAGACGATGGGGGGCAGCGAAGGATGCAGGCATATCTAGCACGGCGATTGTTGGCGCTTGTCCCGGCGCTGTTCTTTGCCAGCCTGATTGTCTTCGTCATCGTGCGGCTGGTGCCGGGCAACGTCATCGACATGATGCTCGCCCAGAACGACGTCGGTGCCGACAAGCTCTCGCGTGACCAGCTGATCGCAACGCTCGGCCTCGATCGCCCGATGTGGCTGCAGTATTTTCACTGGATCGGCGGCATTCTCTTTCACGGCGATTTCGGCCGCTCGCTCTGGCAGAACACGCCGGTGCGCGAACTGCTCGGCGCACGGCTGCCGGTGACGTTCCAGCTCGGCTTCATGGCGCTGATCATCGCGCTCTGCATCGCGCTGCCTATCGGCATCTATTCTGCGATCCGGCAGGACACCGCCGGTGACTATCTCACCCGTTCGTTCTCGATCCTGATGCTGGCGGTGCCGAGCTTCTGGATGGGCACCATGGTGATGGTGTTTCCGTCGATCTGGTGGGGCTGGTCGCCGCAGGTGAACTTCGTCGCGTTCACCGATAATCCCCTGCAAAATCTCAAGCAGATGATTCTGCCGGCGATCATTCTGGGCACCGCGCTGTCGGCCATCACCATGCGCCTGACTCGCACCATGATGCTGGAGGTGCTGCGCCAGGACTATATCCGTACCGCCTGGGCCAAGGGCCTGTCGGAACAGCTGGTCGTCATCCGGCATGCGCTGCGCAACGCGCTGATCCCGGTGGTCACGCTGATCGGCTTGCAGGCGCCGATCCTGATCGGCGGCGCCGTCATCGTCGAGCAGATCTTCGTCATTCCCGGCATGGGGCTGTTGCTGCTCGACGCCATCAGCCAGCGCGACTATCCGATCATTACCGGCGTCAGCCTCGTGATCGGTCTTTGCGTGATGCTGATCAATCTCGCCGTCGACCTGAGCTACGGCCTGCTCGATCCCAAGGTGAGATACCGCTGATGACGCTGGCGATCGATATTCCGGCCACGAGCGGCAAGACCGAGCGCAACGGCGTCCTCCGCTTCGTCATTCGCCTGTTCCGCGAGAAGCCGCTCGGCGCCGCCGGCGGCGTCATCTTTATCCTGTTCCTGCTGTGCGGGATCTTCGCCGATGTCCTGGCGCCCTATGGCATGAACCAGATCAGCCCGCGCAACCGCCTGATGGCGCCGTCATGGGCCTATCCGTTCGGAACCGACAATCTCGGCCGCGACATGCTCTCGCGCTGTCTCTATGGCGCCCAGATTTCGGTGATCATCGCCTTTACCGCCGCGACGCTGGCGACCATCATCTCGATCGTGATCGGCATCATCACCGGTTATCTCGGCGGCAAGTTCGATCTCGTCACGCAGCGCTTCGTCGATGCCTGGATGAGCTTTCCCGATCTCATCATCCTGCTGGTCGTGGTCTCGGTGCTCGGCCCCGGCCTGCCGCAGATCATCGGCACGCTCGGTCTGCTGCTCGGCATCGCCGGGTCGCGCATCATCCGTTCCGCCGTGGTGTCGGTGCGCGAGAACATGTATGTGCACGCCGCCCAATCGATCGGCGCCTCGACCGGCCGCATCCTGTGGCGGCACATCCTGCCCAACATCATGCCGCCGATCATCGTGCTGTTTACGACGCGTGTCGGCACCGTGATCCTCGCCGAGTCGGGCCTGTCGTTCCTCGGCCTTGGCGTGCCGCCGCCGACCCCGACCTGGGGCGGCATGCTGTCGGGCTCGGGCCGCACCTTCATGTTCCAGGGACCGTGGCTTGCGCTGGCGCCGGGTCTTTGTCTGACGATCGTCGTTTATTCCACCAACGTGTTCGGAGATGCCCTGCGGGATCTGCTCGACCCACGCATGCGCGGATCAAGATAACCAGAAAATAATATCCAGGAGGAAGTCATGCCCCATTCACGCGCCGCATCACGTCTCGCCGCCGTGTCAGTCGCCGTCGCGCTGTCGCTTGCAACCCCCGCATTCTCGCAATCCGAAGCGCCGCCAAAACCCGGCGGCACGCTGGAGATTGGGACAGTTTATGTCACGCTCTCGGCGCTCTCCTGGGATCTGGCCGACTGGAACTGGAAGCAGAACCACGATACCGGCCAGGTCTACGAGCAACTTTTCGCCGCGGACCTCTCCAAGTCCAAACGGCTTGGCGGCAAGCATTCGTTCTACGCCGATGCCTGGATTCCTTCGGATGCGATCCGCGGCGAACTTGCCGAAAAATGGGAGTGGAAGCAAAATCCGCTCCGCCTCGAGATCAATTTGCGCAAGGGGGTGATGTTTCCCGACAAGCCCGGGGTGATGGCGGCGCGCGAACTGGTCGCCGATGACGTGGTGTTCTCCTTCAACCACCGCGACAAGAGCCCCAAGAAAATCGCCACTTATTTCGATCACATCGACAAGGTCGAAGCCACCGACAAGCACACCGTGCTTTTCACCTTCAAGAACTACAACGCGGAATGGGACTATCGCTTCGGCTGGGGCTATTATTCCGGCATCATCCCGAAGGAAGTCGTCGACGCCGGCGCCGGCAACTGGAAGAACATCAACGGGACCGGCCCGTTCCAGCTTGCCGAGTTCGTGCAAGGCAACTCGAACACCTATGTCAAGAATCCGAACTACTGGGGCACGGAGAAGATCAACGGCGTCGAAACCAAGCTCCCGCTGGTCGACAAGGTGGTCTACCGCACGATCAAGGACGAGGCGACCTTCCTCACGGCATTGCGAACCGGCAAACTCGACATTCTCGAAAACATCAGATGGTCCGCGGTCGATGAGCTCAAGAAGAGCGCACCGCAGCTAAAGTGGTCGAAATGGCTCTCGATGAGCGGCCAGTTCCTCGCCATGCGCGTCGATACCAAGCCGTTCGACGATGTTCGCGTCCGGCGCGCCCTCAATCTCGCCGTCAACAAGCAGGAGATCGTCAAGGAATATTACGGCGGCAACGCCGAGTTGTTCGCCTACCCGCAGCACCCCGATTATCTCGGCTATTTCGAGCCGCTCGAGGCGATGCCGGACTCGATCAAGGAACTCTTCACCTACAACCCCGAGAAAGCCAAGAAGCTGCTCGCCGAGGCCGGCGTTCCGAAGGGGTTTACCCTCAAGGTTCAGGTATGTGCGTGCGTGCCCGACCATATCGACCTGATACCGCTCCTGGCGGCCTATTATGAGCAGGTCGGCGTCAAGCTGGACATTCAAACCATGGAATACGGTGCGTTCCTTTCGGCCATGACCACCAAGACCAATGCACCGGGCTATCTCATGAACAACGGGCACACCAATCCGACGACGACCATTCGCAAGAGCTTCGTCAAGGGCCAGGTCTGGAACCCGTCGCAATGGTCCGATCCCGAATACGACAAGAAGATGGATGCGGTTTATCTGGAGCCGGACGAGAGCAAGCGCCAGGCCATGCTGAAGGAGATGACGCGGGAGATTCTGGACAAGGCTCCCTATGTGTGGCTTCCCACCCCGTACATCTTCACGGCCTGGTGGCCCTGGGTGAAGAACTACGCTGGCGAACTCCGCGCCGGTGCCGTTCGTCCGGGACCGATCTATGCCCGCATTTGGGTCGATCAGGACCTCAAGAAGAAGATGGGCCATTGAGCGGGACCGCGGCGATGACGCGTCCACTGCTGGAAGTCAAAAACCTGACCACGCGGTTCCGCACCGAGCGCGGAACCGTGACCGCGGTCGATGGCGTCTCGTTTCATGTCGATCCCGGCGAGACGCTCGCGATCGTCGGCGAGTCCGGATCCGGCAAGAGCGTGACCGCGCTCTCCGTGCTGCGCCTGATCCCGAATCCGCCCGGCCGGATCGAGAACGGCGAAATCCTGTTTGACGGCACGGATCTGTTGAAGCTCGACGATCCCGGCATCCGCGCGGTCCGCGGCAACAAGATCGCGATGATCTTCCAGGAGCCGATGTCCTCGCTCAACCCGGCGCTGACCGTCGGCCTCCAGGTCGCCGAGCCGATCAACGTGCATCGGGGCACGCCGTGGGAGAAGGCCTATGAAGCCGCGACCGAACTGATCGGCCGCGTCCGCATCGGCGATGCCGCGAGCCGGCTCGGCTCCTATCCGCACCAATATTCCGGCGGCATGCGCCAGCGCGTCATGATCGCAATGGCGCTGGCCTGCGCGCCGCGCCTGATTATCGCCGATGAGCCGACCACGGCGCTCGACGTCACGGTGCAGGCGCAGATCCTGGACCTCTTGAAGGAAGTCACGCGTGAGACCGGCTCATCGCTGATCCTGATCACCCACGATCTCGGCGTCGTCGCCCGCTACGCCGACCGCGTCGCGGTCATGTATGGAGGCCGCATCGTCGAGGTCGCTCCGGCGCGCGAGCTCTACGCCCGGCCGCAGCATCCCTATACGTCGGGCCTGATGGCCTCTGTCCCTCGCCTCGATGGCGGCGGCGGCCGACGCCTGATGCCGATCGAGGGCCAACCGCCTGATCTGGCCAGCCTGCCGCCCGGCTGTTCCTTCGCGCCGCGCTGCCGCGCGATCCTGGATCAATGCCGAACCGCGAAGCCTGAGCTGCTTCAGGTCGCCGACCGTCACGCCAAAGCGTGTTTCGCCCATGTCTGACGCGCTGCCCCCATCCGTCGATACCATCCTCCGGGTCGAGGATCTGAAGGTTCATTTCCCGGTCACCAAGGGCATCATCCTTCAGCGCCAGGTCGCGACCGTCAAAGCCGTCGACGGCGTTTCGTTCACGATCCGGCGCGGCGAGACGCTCGGCCTCGTCGGCGAAAGCGGCTCCGGCAAATCGACCACGGGACTTGCGGTGCTGCGGATGCTGACGCCGACCGCTGGGCGGATCGTGTTCGAGGGACAGGACATCGCCCCGCACCGCGGCGCCGAACTGTTGGGTGTGCGGCGCCGGATGCAGATGGTCTATCAGGACCCTTATGGCTCGCTCAATCCGCGGATGACGATCCGCAACATCGTCGGCGAGCCGCTGGCGGTTCACGGCCTCGATGGCGACAAGGCGGCGACCCGCGACAAGATCGCTTCCCTGATCGCTTCCGTCGGCCTGTTGCCCGACATGGCCGATCGCTATCCGCATGAATTCTCCGGCGGCCAGCGCCAGCGCATCGGCATCGCCCGCGCGCTGGCGCTGGAGCCGAGCCTCTTGATCGCCGACGAGCCGGTGTCCGCGCTCGACGTCTCGATCCAGGCCCAGGTCATCAATTTGTTCATGGACCTGCAGGAGCGGCTCGGGCTGACCTATCTGTTCATCGCGCATGATCTGGCGGTCGTCCGCCACATCTCGACGCGGATCGCGGTGATGTATCTCGGCCGCCTCGTCGAAATCGCCGACCGCGACGATCTCTATCGCAATCCGCTGCACCCCTACACCGAAGCCCTGATGGCGGCGGTGCCCGTCGCCGACCCCGAGGTGGAGGCGCGCCGGCCGCGTGCGGTGATTTCAGGCGAAGTGCCGAGCGCGCTGCGGCCGCCGCCCGGATGCAGCTTTCACACCCGCTGCCCCCGCGCCATGGCAGTGTGCAAGACCGATCAGCCGCCGCTCCGCGAACTCGGTCCGGGACGCGCGGTCGCCTGTCATCTCCACGCAGGCTGAGCGATCGCATTCGCCAGGGCGGCCAATTGTTGCGGTTGGCCACCGTCGGCGAATCATTTGACGATCAGGCGCGCGATTTCTTCGCGGCCGTTGGGCACGGCGGCCAAGTCGAAGTCGACAGGTGCGGATGAAGCTGCTGACGCGGCCATCACTTACTCCTCCAATAGTCGGCGACTGCTTTCATTGCTCGTGAATCGAGGATCAACCTCAAGCGATCAGGGCTTGCGCGATCTTGAAGCGCTTTGTGGTCTGACCCGCCGGATCCGCGGGCCTCTCCACGCGGCGCACAAATACTTCCACAGCCGTGTGGAGATCCGTGGCGCTTCTAAAGGAGGGAACCCCGTTGGCTTCCGCGATGATCAAATGCGTGTTGAAGGCCGGATCCATCAGCCGCTCCACAGTGTGACCGGTTCCAACGCCGCCATCGCGGTTTAGCTGGAACAGCCCCACGCTATCCTCGCCCTGCGTATTATGCGCCCTGGGATTGAGTTTGGACTCACCGATTGCATTCGCAAGAGCGGCGATCTGGTGATGCCGCCCATAACCCTCGTCGGCGAAAGCTTTCAAGATCAAACCGGCAAACTGCCGGTTAGCGGCAGCGATATCTGTCGGCAACGTGATTCCATCGATCGAGACCGCTCCAACTGCGCCAGGCTGGTCAAGCCATCGTACCTCTGCGATCCGGCTCACCAGGAACGGTGTCTTGCCCACTCTCCTGCTCTGGTTGCCGCCGAGCAAAATGACTTTCTTCTTGTCCGCAGAGAACTCGAGGAAGAAGCCGACATGCCCGGTTCCGCTGGTCGCTCCCGGCTCGAGCGAAAGAACGACGACGGCTCCGCGCGGGATCGTGGCCGACTGCAACGAAAAGTTGACTCCCCATTTCCTCCAGCTGATCGCCGCCGCCGCTTCTCTCGGCACACTCTCCTTGATGATCGGGTTGTCACACCCCTTCATGCAATGCGCAGCGAACGCTCCGCACCATGCCGGGGGTGGGTTGGTGTTAGGGTCGCCACCAAAATCCGTGTGCTTGAAATATCCGCTGATTTCAGCATTGTGCGTACCTTCCTTGACGCCCTCAGCCTCGGCCTTCTCGGCGACGGCCATCCAGGGAGCCCCTCCGGCGGTCACGACCGGGATCATCTCCGGTCGGTGCTTTTCAATTCTGCCCAATGCGGCGACCAGCAGCTTCTTGAGCGTATCTTCCGCGATGTCGACAACCGACTTGAGCGTGCTCGGATTGGCCTCTGTGCCGAAGAAGACCGTCGGCAGGCCGGAAAGCTTCTCCCGCGCCTTGAACAACGCTGCCAGTTCTTCGGCCGTCATGACGGCCTTGAGGACGTCCTTGATCGAGGTCTCCGGCGCAGTACCTGCATCCTGCGCGTCGAGAATGGCGATCGCCGCGGCCGGGCTATTCCGTCACATGCGCAAAGAACATGTCGAGGAAGCTCGGAATGAACGGGTCCTCCGCCGTGGCCTTTCCGGCGTCGAGGCGAATTTTACTCATCGCCTTTCCATGGACGTGCTGCCGCCAGGCCGCGCCGGGGATCTGCAGCACCGAATGGTCGCGATCACTCGCGCGGACATCTTTGGCGAGCGCACCGCCGTTATCGGTAAAATCCTTCCATTCGGCGACGGTGACCTGGAGTGCTCCAACGCCGTCGGAGCCAGGAATATTCTTTCCCAAATTCCTGATGTCCGTTTCATAAAGCGCCCGCGCGATCAGAAAATCGGCGGAAACCACCCAGGGCCGGATTGTGACCGCGGGCGGCGCTCCCTCCACGGGCTTCGTCTCATCGTTGAAGAGAAATTGGACGTTGACGCATTCCTGAACAAAGCCTTTCTCATTTATCGGCAGCCTGGCCGCATCAGGTAATTCTTCGCAATCGTCCTTGAGCATCCAGCCGTTCAGGTTGGCGTTGATCTCAAAGAAGAGAAAACCGTCGGACTCCCGAACGGGGTCGCCAAGTTCATCTCCCTGCTGCATTGTTTTCTTGTTCCTCGACGTCGCGCGCGGTTCCTCCCGCAAGCGGGCGACCACATCTTCCTTGACGACGTAAACCATCTCGGTACTCCGGGTTCAGCAGGCCGGCAACGGCGAGGCCGGCTGACCAGCGGCCGGCGCGGCAATAGCGTCACGCTTATCTGAGTAGTCCTGCAATGCTTCCATGAAGTCGCGCGTGAGTTGATTGGTCATTCCGTTGGGAAGCTGCTTCAACCCCCGGAAGCAATCACGCCTCAGTTGCATGATTCTGGGGCGCGCTTCCTGCAGCGTCGCGGCGCGGTTGAATATGCCACCGCCTGTCACACCTGCAGCAGGCGGCGCCGTATCAAGGAGTGTAATCAGGCGCTTCGTACTTTTCATCGTGCCATTGGGATTCATGAACGACTGCCGCTCAAAACCGTTCAGCACCTTGTCGGTTGGACATTCCGTCAGACCAAGAAGCACCCGGCGTTCCCGGTCGTCGATCTTGCCATTCGGGGCCGCGTTCCTGAGATCGGCCTGCTCCCAGATCTCCAGCAACGTTTTCGTCGTGCCCGTAACCTGGGTCCGCTCGCCCGCGGGCACACAGAGTGCTGCCAGCATCGTCTCGATGATTTCGGGGGTATAGGTCAGCCGGTTAGCCGGATATCCGTCAATAATGGTCTGGGCTCCGGGCACGGTTTTGATCACGTCAACATGCGGTGTCGGTCTTGCAACAAACTTGTCGCGCGGTGTGAACGGCGCGGCAATCGTGGGAAGCACAGGACCGGATCCGGGGGCAATCCCGGTTTGCTTGAACACGGTCACCGTCGAATTGATGTTCGCCGAAATCGTCATCGGCATGCAAATCGAAAGGTACGTTCGCAGCGTGTGGACTGCAGAGGGCTTGTTATCGATCGATGAGGAGTACTTGAGCAAATCCCTGCGAAAAAGGTCACGATTTGGGATCACGACACTCTGGACCGTCGTCTGATCGACCTGAAGCAGCAAAGAATGGAAGTTCTTGACTGAGTCATTGGCCAATCCAAAAGCCGCCGATATCGCGGCCAAGCCAACTCCACTGACGCCCGTGATGTTTGGATTGGTGAGCGCGTCCACTGCGAATCGGATCGCGCCGATCTCGGCAAGGACGGCCGCCTTCTCGCGCCTTTTCAGGTCAAGCCATGCCAGATATGAATCGCAGCGGGCATCAATATCATTCAAACCGGCTTGAACGGTGATCGGCCAGTAATTGGGCGGAACCTCCGAGCAACCCGGCACGCCGGCGCCGACATAATTGCTTGCGCTACGGCACAGGTATTCCAGATAGATATTCTGGAGCTCGATGGATGAGGCCGTTGCCGCTGTATAGAGCTGAGTGCCGACCCCATCACGAACATAAGCCCGGTCGTTCGGATCGCAGCCGCTCACGACCCATACACCAAGCAACGATACCCGCACGCATCGCACGCCCCCACAACTTTTGTTTGAGATTGTGAAGACGAGTCCACAGGTTGCACAAGGAGATTCTACGCCCAGAGCGCTAAATCGCTATGCGTGTCGCTTTTGCACCACACCTCCTTTGGGTGTGACGACACCTCACGTCAAAGTTGCATAGTGGAATCAAGCGGTTCGGGAGATTTTACCGCTGCTGCAATCACTAAAAAAACAGCCTGCGCGAGGCAGGCTGTTTTAAGTTCTATGTCGCTTTGCGTGCATTGCCGGAACGGCTGCTGCGCCGGCCAAGCAACTCAGTTCAGCTTACGCTTTGGGATCGGCGCCTCGAACGTCGCGATCTCGGCGGTCTGCGGCGCCTTGCCGTTGAAGGTCAGCACGTTGCCTTCACTGGAGATCACCACGCGGTCGCCGTCCGCGACCTCACCGGCGAGGATCATTTCGGCCAGCGGATCCTGCAAATTGCGTTGGATCACCCGCTTCAGGGGACGGGCGCCATAGGCGGGATCCCATCCCTTGGCGGCGAGCCAGTCGCGCGCCGCGGCATCCAGCGTGAGCGTGATCTTGCGCTCTTCCAGCAGCTTCTGCAGCCGCGCGAACTGGATCTCGACGATCCAGCCCATCTCGCTCTTCTGCAAGCGGTGGAACAGGATGATCTCGTCGACCCGGTTGAGGAATTCGGGGCGGAAATGCGCCCGCACCATCGCCATCACCTGCTCACGCACCTCGGAGGTATCCTCGCCTTCCGGCTGGTTCACCAGGAATTCCGAACCGAGGTTCGAAGTCATGATGATCAGCGTGTTGCGGAAATCGACCGTGCGGCCCTGGCCATCGGTCAGGCGGCCATCATCGAGCACCTGCAGTAGCACGTTGAAGACATCGGGGTGGGCCTTTTCGATCTCGTCGAACAGCACCACCTGATAGGGCCGCCGCCGCACCGCTTCGGTCAGCGCGCCGCCCTCGTCATAGCCGACATAGCCGGGAGGCGCGCCGATCAGCCGCGAGACCGAGTGCTTCTCCATGTATTCGGACATGTCGAGGCGGACCATCGCGGTCTCGTCGTTGAACAGATATTCGGCCAGCGCCTTGGTCAGCTCGGTCTTGCCGACGCCGGTCGGCCCCAGGAACATGAACGAGCCCATCGGGCGGTTGGGGTCCTGCAGGCCGGCACGCGAACGGCGCACGGCGGTCGCGACCGCGCGCACGGCTTCGGCCTGGCCGACCACCCGCTGGCCGAGACTGCCCTCCATCTTCAGCAGCTTGTCCTTTTCGCCCTCCAGCATCTTGTCGACGGGCACACCGGTCCAGCGCGACACCACCTGCGCGATGTGGTCGGCGGTAACCGCCTCCTCCATCATCTCGCCGGGGTTCTCCTTGGCTTCGATGTCGGCAAGCTTCTTCTCCAGTTCGGGAATCCGGCCATAGGCCAACTCGCCCGCGCGCTGGAATTCGCCGCGGCGCTGCGCGTTGGCAAGCTCGATGCGCAAGGCATCGAGTTCGCTCTTCAGCTTCTGGGCGTCGGAGAGCTTGTTCTTCTCCGCACTCCAGCGCGCGGTCAGCGCCGCCGACTTCTCCTCGAGCTCGGCGAGTTCCTTTTCCAGCGTCTGCAGGCGGCTCTTGGAGCCGGCATCGCTTTCCTTCCGGAGCGCCTCCTGCTCGATCTTCAGACGGATGATCTCCCGATCCATCGTATCGAGCTCTTCCGGCTTGGAATCGACCTGCATCTTGAGCCGCGCCGAGGCCTCGTCCATCAGGTCGATGGCCTTGTCGGGCAGGAAGCGGTCAGTGATGTAGCGGTTCGACAGCGTGGTGGCGGCCACCAGCGCCGAATCGGTGATCCGCACGCCGTGGTGCTGCTCGTATTTGTCCTTCAGGCCGCGCAAAATCGAGATCGTGTCCTCGACCGTCGGCTCGGAGACGAAGATCGGCTGGAACCGGCGCGCCAATGCGGCGTCCTTTTCGACATGCTTGCGGTATTCGTCGAGCGTGGTGGCGCCGATGCAATGCAGTTCGCCGCGCGCCAGCGCGGGTTTCAAGAGATTGGACGCGTCCATCGCGCCGTCGGCCTTGCCGGCGCCGATCAGCGTGTGCATCTCGTCGATGAACAGGATGATGCTGCCTTCGGCCGAGGTGACCTCGGCCAGCACGGCCTTCAGCCGCTCCTCGAACTCGCCGCGGTATTTAGCGCCCGCAATCAGCGAGCCGAGGTCAAGCACCAGCAGCTTCTTGTCTTTCAGGCTCTCCGGGACGTCGCCGTTGAGAATCCGCAGCGCCAGGCCCTCGACGATCGCGGTCTTGCCGACGCCGGGTTCGCCGATCAGCACGGGATTGTTCTTGGTGCGGCGGGACAGCACCTGAATGGTGCGGCGGATTTCCTCGTCGCGGCCAATCACCGGATCGAGCTTGCCGTCGCGCGCGGCCTGGGTGAGGTCGCGGGCATACTTTTTCAATGCGTCATAGGCGTTCTCGGCGGTCGCCGAGTCAGCGGTGCGGCCCTTGCGCAGGCTTTCGATCGCCGCGTTGAGGTTTTGTGGCGTGACGCCGCCCTTGCTCAGGATGGTCGCAGCCTCGCTGCCCTTCTCGAGCGTGAGCCCGAGCAGCAGCCGCTCCACGGTAACAAAACTGTCGCCGGCCTTTTCGGCGGCCTTTTCGGACGCATCGAAGGCGCGCGCCAGTTCGGGGGCAAGATAGACCTGCCCAGCGCCGCTTCCGGATACTTTCGGGAGTTTGCCCAGCGCATCCTCGGTGGCTTTGAGGATAGCGCGGGAGTTGCCGCCGGCGCGGTCGATCAGGCTGCCGGCGAGGCCCTCGCTGTCGTCCAGCAGCACCTTGAGCACGTGCAGCGGCGAGAATTGCTGGTGGCCGTCGCGCACGGCCAGCGATTGCGCAGACTGGATGAAACCGCGCGCCCGCTCGGTGTATTTCTCAATATTCATGCTTCACTTCCCTCGGCCTGCCGCCCTCACCCCGAAGGCATGAAAGCGGCATCTTCATTGGGTTTCCGCGCGGCCGCGTTGACATTCCTCAACCAGCCGGCGGTCGTCGCCGTCATTTCAGGCTTGACGCAAATGTGGGCATGTCAGGCCAGAAACGGAAGAGGCCGATTTTGCAATTTCAGCGTAGTGGCAGGCTGCAAAAGAATCTCTTAAAAGGCCGGATGACCTCATCAAAAACCCCCGAGATCACCGGCATCTACCGCTATCCCGTCAAGGGCCTGACCCCGGAGCCGCTCGCCCGCGCGGCCTTGACCCCTGGCGAGACCCTGCTGGCCGACCGCCGCTACGCCATCGAAAACGGCCCATCCGGCTTCGATCCGGCTGAGCCGAAATGGCTGCCAAAACCGCATTTCCTGATGCTGCAGCGGGACGGCTGGCTGGCGGCGCTGCAGACCCATTTCGACGATGCCAGCCATGTGCTGACCATCCGCCACAACGGCGCGATCGCGGCGCAGGGTAACCTCGAAACCGCCGAGGGCCGGGCCGCCATCGAGCAGTTCTTCGCCACCAGCTATGCCGGCCAGATCAAGGGTCCGCCGAAGATTCTGACCAGCCCCGGCCACAGTTTCTCCGACGTCGCCCGCAAGGTGGTCTCGATCATCAACCTGGCGAGCCTGCGCGCCATCGAGAACATGGTCGATCACCCCGTCCATCCCCTGCGCTTCCGCGCCAACCTCTATGTCGAGGGCTGGCCGGCCTGGCACGAGTTCGACCTGCTCGACCGCACCATCGCGATCGGCGACGTCAGGCTCAAGGTGGTGAAGCGGATCGTCCGCTGCGCCGCCGTCAACGTCGACCCTGATACCGCGGAGCGCGACCTCGCCATCCCGCAGGCGCTGCAGCGCAGGCTCGGCCATGGCGATTGCGGCATCTATGCCGAAGTGACGGCGGGCGGCAGCATTGCGGTCGGCGATGCCATCATGGCGGAACAGCCGGAATTGTTGTGATTGCTGTCGTCCCTGCGAACGCAGGGACCCATACCGCGTGATCCCTCTGTGAAGCTCAGTAGCAGAGACCATTCGCAAAACTGCTTCCTGTGGTTATGGGTCCCCCGATGCGCAATTGCGCATCTGTGGTCAAGGCCGGGACGACGGCGGTGTTTGTTGTGCCACCATCATACAAAACGCATTTTCGCATCCTCGCGACGCATTGCGCCCGAGCTTTGCCAGAAATTCCTTGCCCTCGAAAACTGAGGGCGCAGGGAAGACCGGGTGCGCGCTGCACCCGCGGTCCCGTGTGCGGTTAGCACAAGAAATGCTGCACACGAGCATACAGGGCAGCGGAGAACACCCGGCCTTCCCTGCGCAATGGCTTTACGGCTTATGCCGTGATCTCCCCGGAGACGAGTTCTTGGTTGACTCCGTCGCTGCCGGTTCAGCTTGCGCTTCTCCGACAGCTTGACGCCTGCAACGGGCGCCAGGACCACACGGTTTTGCCGTACGCTTAATCCACGCCATCGTCTCAGCGTAAACAAGCGTCCATCGCAACCCGCCCAACGTCCGTGACGACGGCCGACGCCCTTCTGACCAGGACGGGATGGCGATAGATGCGCACTGATTTGGGTCGGCCGACAATAGAAATATTTTTGATTTGCAGAACTTTTCTATTTGACACGATTTCCGAAACTCAGAATTGATCTGTCCCGGCTTCCGCCTTCGCTCGCTGAGCTACGGCGGACAGGGTGCCAAGGCTACGCCGGGCGCGGCCGTCGGTCGTTCTGTCGCCTGCTCTGCCCGTTCGCGGGCATAGTGCCTCCCAAAAGGAACCGGCGGCCGCTCAGAAAGTTGGCATGGGGTGGAGGACCATCATGCGCAAAGTCTTCTCACTGTTGGACGACGAACAGCGGCAGGCGCTCATCGAGGTCGTCGACCTCGGCACGGCGGTTGCTTCAGCCGGGCTGATCGTGTCGATCCTCAACGTGTTTGTCGATCTGGTGACGTGAACGGCCTGGGCCGTCGGGTGGGAGTTTCTGGTTAGCCCGCTTCGAGGGCCGGAGCGACTCGTGCTTTCGGTTTTTAACCTGGAGGTGCGTTATGAAACACGATCTGATTCATGAGGACGCCGTGAGAGAAGCGTTGCCGAGCGAGGCAGAGCGGAACTACGGGATGTTGGCCGCTGGGGTTATGGCCCTCGTGGCTGTCGGAATGGCAATCTACTGGATTGCGTAGAGCCTAGAGCCTTTTCCGTTCCGATGGAATCGGAACGGGGCTCCAGATTCTTGCTTTGACGCGTTTTCTTTAACCGAACCGGTGTCCACTTCGCTGGAAAACGCTCTCGTGGATTTCACAAAGCGCCGGCGTCAGGAAATATCGCGCGGAAGTTTCCAATCGGGCCGCGGGTCGCAGGGCTCCTCGACCCTGGCGACGTGATAACCGCTGGGAATCACCTGACCGCCTTCCTCATCCGCAACCGGAACGTCCGTCACAAGCCCCTCTATCAGAGCGGCTTCCCAGACCTCTTTCTCGGTGGCGAAGGCACTTCCGATCTGCTTGTCGCCTTCAAATAGCGCATACATCGGGCCTCCTAACCAAAACCCCGCCAGCTACAGGTGTAACTGACGGGGCTTTTGAGATGATATTTCCGGTGGATTTCTCCCTCGTTGTATCACTCGAACAATCAACGTGCCCGGCGAAAAGTCGTTCCTATTTCCTGCCGATTTTTTTGCGGCCGGATTGACGGACAGCGAGCGGGGAACCAGGGAATCGGGAGGCCGTTTGTTGCCATGTGCGCAAAGCGTTCATCGCACAAGTGTGCTTTGGGGGCTCTGGAGAAACGTCATGATCCGTAAATTAGCTTCGGGTGAATACCGGCTCTATTCCCGCAAGATCAATCCCAAGACCGGGAAGAGACGCAACCTCGGCACGTTCAAGTCCCGCGCCGCGGCTGAAAAGCATGAACGCGACGTTCAGTATTTCAAGCGGCATTAAGCACGGAAGCATCGATAGGAACTCTCCAGCACCGATGGTGTTTTTGCATCAACCAACGAAGGAGGGATTCATGCCTCGCGGCGACAAATCTGCCTATACCGACAAGCAAAAGCGTCAGGCCGAGCACATCGAGGACGGCTACGAGCAGCGCGGCGTTTCCCACGACGAAGCCGAGCGGCGGGCCTGGGCTACCGTGAACGCGGAAACCCATGGCGGCAAAAAGAGCGGGTCCGGGCGGGGCAAGAAGGTGGACCACGCCCCGTCCCGCAAGGGCGGCAAGCTCGGTGGAAAGGCCGCCGCGAAACGCCCGGCGGCAGAACGCTCCCGGTCGGCGAAGAAGGCGGCACAGACCCGTAAACGACGTGCAGCTTAAGGAGGCGAGAGATGGCCAGTTGCGAGACCTGCGGAAATTCGTACGACAAGGCTTTTCAGGTCGTGATGAACGGCAAATCGCACACTTTCGATAGCTTTGAGTGCGCCATTTTTGCCCTTGCACCAACCTGCAAGCGGTGCGGAACGCGCATCGTCGGGCATGGACTCGAAAAGGCCGGCACCTTCTATTGCTGCGACCATTGCGCTCAAAACGACGGGGTCACCGGGTTGCGCGACCGTATTTGATAACTGGCGTGCTTCAACCAGGATGGCGCCATTAAACCCGCCGGATTCACGCCCGGCGGGCTTTCTCAGGGCGCGAGTTCGAGTTCGTAGGATGGGTAGAGCGCAGCGAAATCCATCACCTACTCGCAAACTGCGTTAGTGCAGTTGATGGGTTTCGCGAAGTGCTCAACCCATCCTACGCAGATCGTCTCGGTCAGGCCGTCTTGGCAAACATCGTGAGAACGCCGTCGGCGATGTTGATGGCCACGACTTGTGACGAAGTCAGGCCCTTGGCCTTGAGCACCGATGCCGCTTCCGGCGTCGCGTCGATGGACTTGCGAAGCGACTGAATGTCTTCCTCGCGGGTCTGCGCCACGAGTTCATCGACTTTCGAGCGCACCGCCGGCTGCAGATCCTTGACGTCGACGACCTGGATGCTCCGGATGACCGTGCTGGACTGCGAAGGCTGTGCCTCGGATTGCGAGGGACTTGCCTGGGATTGCGAGGGGCTTCCCTGTGCCTGCACGAAAGCTGGCGCGCCCAGAGAGAGGGCGGCAATGATGACGGATGCCGTAACGATGCGCATGCTCACTCCTTTTTTCAGTTTGACTGAAGGGACTCCTTATCCACGAAGTTTGGTTGGGGTCTGATTCCGATGTGGCCATTCAGTGAAACCAATGCGGCTGCAATGCGCAGGCCCAAGCCCGCCGGTTCCCGCTCTGATCGACCGAAGGTTCCGATGTTCCCGTCGGGCTAAAACGAGGATCCTGATTTGCCCGTCGGACCAAATGAGAGTCTTAATTTGACCGTCAGGCTTGATGTTGCGCCCTGTAGCTAGCTCAGCCCACCTGATGCACGCGAGGCTGCGTCATTCACTGGCGCGAAGCATCTGCAACTCGGCAATGCGACTGTCGGCACGGCGGAGCCGCCGGCAAAGCTCGCGGTTGATATTCTGCATCACCATCACATAGGCGTGGATGTCGGCCTTGTAGCACGCGTAGAGTTGCCGGGCCGTGAGCTCGTACAGCAAGGTCGGGCTCTCCGCGACGACGGTGGCCGAGCGGTTCTGCATTTCGATCAGCGTCATTTCGCCGAAAAAGTCCCCGGGCTCGAGACCCGTCATGCGTAGGACGCGCCCGGACTCCAGCAGCTTGCTCACCACCAGCTGGCCGGCGTGAACGATGAACATCGAGCGGCCCGGCTCGCCTTCCGCGACCACCGTGGCGCCGGCGTCGAAGCGGCGCTCGGCCAGCATTGAGATCAGGAGATCGAGGCTTGCGTCCGAGAGGCCACCGAAGAAAGGCGTGGCGAGCAGGAACGCTTTCAGATCTGGGGAGCTGACAGCCATCGGGCCAATATACCCGCGCGCCCGGCGGCGGCAAGCGGGCCAGGCCCGACGGGCTGCTCAGCGAGGGCGGAGGCGGTCCGCCGGCTTGCTTCGGCGAGGCCATGATGGGCACGGCGCCGACGCGCCTGTGCCCATCCGGTGGTTCGTTCCCAATGGCGATTTCAGCTCGTCGGCATCACGTAGGCGTAGATCCGGCCGCGCGAGACCGGCGCTTCCCGGACCCGGTTGCCGTTGTTGCCGGAGATCATGATCGGGTTGCCCTTGGCGTCGATGCCGGTGATGACTCCGACATGGCCGCCGCCGCGGCCCCTTGTCATCACGGCGATGGCGCCGACCTGCGGGCCGGAGACGCGCTGGCCGTAGCTGGCGAACGATTTCGCCATGTCCGAGCCGGTGCCGCGATAGCCGGAATGTTGCAGCACCATGTTCATGAAGCGGGCGCACCACAGGCTGCCGCGCCCGGTCGGATTGCCGCCAAGATACCGGCGCGCCTCAGCGACGACATTGGAAGAGCCGAAGCTCACCGGCGCCATCACGCCGCCGGGCGGCGTGAGGGTTGAGTTCTGATCCGTGAAAGTGACGTTGATATCGGCGTTGGCGTTGGCATCGGCAAAGCCGCCGGCCTGCATTTTCGCGACGCTGCGTTCCCAGCGCGACAGGCGCGCGATCTTCCGGTGATGGTGGCGGGCGTAATGCCGTGCATGGTGCCCGGCGTGGTAGCCGCGGACGTGGCGCCCTGCGCCATGGTGGGGCCGGGCGGAGGCCGGCGTGGCAATGACGGCGATGGAGACCGAACACAACGCCAGCGCAAGGACACGGAGCGACCGGCGGAACGCAAACAACTGAAGCATCTTTGATCCTCGATGACAGACCCGAAATCCCGCAACGTTCGTAGACAAACGAACGCGGCGACCGGTTTGAATTTTTGGCTGTGGCGAGAGGAAGATTTCATGCGGCGGTGCGGAAACGATTCCGGGGTGATTCCGCGGTCATTTTATGGCCAAAAACAAACCGGGCTGCCGCATTGCGGCCCAGAGCATTAACTGCAATTTTCGGGGCCGGAGAACGCGCCAAAACCAAGAGGAACCCTAAATGCCCTATGCCGTCACCAGCGATAATGTCCGCCTGTATTTCGAAGAGGCGGGCTCCGGGACGCCGATCATCTTCCTGCATGAATTCGCGGCCGACCACACCAATTGGGAGCCGCAGATGCGCTACTTCTCGCGCGGCCACCGCTGCATCGCCTATTCCGCGCGGGGCTATACGCCTTCCGACGTGCCGCCGACGTCGGACGTCTACACCTACAAGCATTTCTACACCGACGCGCTCGCCGTGCTCGATCATCTCGGGATCGCCAAGGCACATTTCGTCGGTCTGTCGATGGGCGCCTATTCATCCCTGCAGATCGGCCTCAACGCCCCCGAGCGCGCGCTGTCGATGACGCTGGCCGGCGTCGGCTCCGGCTCTGCAATCGAAAATCTCGAAGCCTTCCGCAAGCAATGCCTGGCCAATGCCGAGCAGTACGAAAGGATCGGCTCGGTCGAGGTCGCCAAGGTGACGCGCGAGGCGCCGAGCCGGATTCCGTTCCTGGTGAAAGACCCGCGCGGCCACGCCGATTTCTATGCCGCGCTGGCGCGCCATGACGCCAAAGGCTCGGCCAAAACCATGCGCAGTTTCCAGGGCGGCCGGCCCTCGATCTACACCCTCACGGAAGCGATCCGCAACGTGCCGACACCGGCGCTGATCATCTGCGGCGACGAGGACGACAATTGCATCGAGCCGAGCCTGTTCCTGAAGCAGCATCTGCCGGCGGCGGGGCTGACGTTCTTCCCGAAATCAGGCCACGTGCTCAACCTGGAAGAGCCCGCGCTGTTCAACGAAATGGTCGAGCGGTTTATCGCGCTGGTCGAGGCCGGGAGGTGGCCGGTGCGGGATGCGAGGTCGATGGTGCCTCAAACGTAAATGTCATTCCGGGGCGATGCGAAGCATCGAGCCCGGAATCTCGAGATCCCGGGTCCGGTCCTTCGGACCATCCCGGGATGACGCCTACGGCGTCATCTCCCCTTCTCCGCCCGGCTCAGCAAGAACACACCCTGCTCGCCGAACATGTTCCAGAACCACCACGGCAAATTCAGCCGCAGCGGGCGGCCGTAGAGATCCAGCGCCACCGCGCGCTCCATCTTGACGTTGATCTCGTCGCAAAGCTGCACGAAATCCTTGATGGTGCAGAAATGGATGTTCGGCGTGTCGTACCAGGTCGCGGGCAGGTTTTCGGTGCGCGGCATGTGGCCGCCGACCAATAATTGCAGCCGCATCCGCCAGAACCCGAAATTCGGGAACGAGACGATGGCGCGATGGCCGATCCGCAGCAGGTTTTCTAGCACCACTTTCGGTTGCCGGGTCGCCTGCAGCGTCTGCGACAGGATCACGTAGTCGAAGGCGTCGTCGGGATAATTGACGAGGTCGGTGTCGGCGTCGCCCTGCACCACCGCAAGGCCCTTGGCGACGCAGCGGTTGACGCCCTCGCGCGACAGCTCGATGCCGCGCCCGTCGATGCCGCGGCTTTCCAATAGCTGCAGCAGTTCGCCATCGCCGCAGCCGACGTCGAGCACTTTGGAGCCGCGCTGCACCATCTCGGCGACCAGCAAATGATCGCTGCGAAGGTTTTCGGTGCGATGCGGCTCCACGCCGGTGAAAGGTAACGTCTGTTGCTGCAGCGACATATCAACCACCCGCCGTTTTCAGGCCCCGCGCGGTGCCTGCGGATCGCAGGAAAGCGCGGGAAATGTCGAAGAATTCGGGCACGTCGAGCAGGAAGGCGTCATGGCCGCGGTCGGTTTCGATTTCGGCGAACGACACCCGCGCGCTCGACGCGTTGAGCGCATGCACCAGCGCGCGCGATTCCGCGGTCGGGAACAGCCAGTCCGACGTGAACGACACCACGCAGAAGCGGGTCTGGATGCCGCTGAACGCTTTGGCCAGCACGCCGCCATGGTCGGCGGCGATGTCGAAATAATCCATCGCGCGCGTCAGATAGAGATAGGAGTTGGCGTCGAAGCGCTCGACGAACGACGAGCCTTGATAGCGCAGATAGCTTTCGACCTGGAAATCCGCGTCGAACGAAAACGTCGGCAGCTCGCGGTCCTGCATCCGCCGCCCGAACTTGCGGTGCAGGGCGGCGTCGGAGAGATAGGTGATATGCGCGGCCATCCGCGCGACGCCGAGGCCGCGATGCGGATGCGTGCCATGTTCGAAATAGCGGCCGCCGCGCCAATCCGGATCGGCCATCACGGCCTGCCGGCCAAGCTCATGGAATGCGATGTTCTGCGCCGAGTGGCGCGTCGAACATGCGATCGCCAGTGTCGAGAACACGCGCGCCGGATACGCCGCGGTCCATTGCAGCGCCTGCATGCCGCCCATCGAGCCGCCGACCACGCAGAACAGCGTCTCGATGCCGAGACGATCGATCAGCATGGTCTGCGCGCGCACCATATCGGGAAGGGTGATGATCGGGAAATCGAGGCCCCACAATTTGCCTGACGCCGGGTTGGTCGAGGCCGGGCCGGTCGAGCCCATGCAGCCGCCGATCACGTTGCTGCAAATGATGAAGTAGAGGTTGGTGTCTAGCGGCTTGCCGGGGCCGACCATGGTGTCCCACCAGCCATGCTTGCCGGTGACCGGGTGCGCATTGTTGACATGCTGATCGCCGGTCAGCGCATGGCAAACCAGGATGGCGTTGGAGCGGTCCGCATTCAGCTCGCCATAGGTCTGGTAGGCGATCTGGAACGGCGCCAGGTCGACGCCGCAATCGAGCTTGAGCGGCTGGTCAGCGCCGAACTTCGCGACCTGCGAGGTCGGATGATCCGCCTCATGTGCCCGATCCTCATTGTGGATGGAGGGGCTTGGTATCGACTGAACGTTTGTCATCTCGGCCACCGACCTCGAAAGCTGAGGTCCTCCCGGACAGAAATCAGGCCATAAAAAAACCCGGCCTGAACAAAGGTTCGACCGGGATCACTTCTGTCCCCGGCCTGTTTAGCGAGTTGTTTAACGTGGCTGCAAGCCGGCCGGCTCAAATGACCACGGAATGGGCTAAAGCTAGTCCGAAGGGAGCTTTTCGTCAAGGCGGGCCGTGGTTAACCGGCCGGGCGCGCCATCATTGCCGATGTTTCTCTTTGCTTTCGGCGGCCGTCTTTCCTAATCAATGCCCTTGTATTTGCCGGTGATTTCGGCCCCCGGCGCTAAAGGCTAGAACATGTCCAAGGGACCCTCGAAGGCACCCCCCGCCCCGCCCTCCCTCGCGGTGCTGCGCAAAGAGATCGACAGCATCGACGAGCAGGTTCACCGCTTGCTGATGGCGCGCGGCGACATCATCGATCGGCTGATCCAGGTCAAGGAGACCCAGGAGGTCGGCTCCGCGTTCCGCCCGGCGCGCGAGGCCGACATGATGCGGCGGCTGGTGGAGCGTCACCGCGGCATCCTGCCGATCGACACCATCGAGAGCATCTGGCGCGTCATCATCTCGACGTTCACCTACGTCCAGGCGCCGTTCTCGGTGCATGCGGACGTGTCGGTCGGCGAATCCGCGATGCGGGATTCGGCGCGGTTTCATTTCGGCTTCGTGGTGCCTTATGTGGCGCATTTCAGCGCGCAGGCCGCGGTCGAAGCGGTGGCGAAATCGAAAGGCGACCTGGCGCTGGTCTCGGCGACGTCGAGCCGCACGCCGTGGTGGATCGAACTCGAGGCCGCCGGCGCGCCGAAGATCATCGCGCGGGTGCCGTTCCTCGAACGCGCCGACCATCCGGCGGCGTTGCCGGTGTTCTTGGTTTCGCGCGTCGCCGACAACGCCATGGTGATCGAAGTCGAGACCTGGAGCGTGCGCGTCTCCGGCTGGAACGCCGAGATTGCGCGCGCGCTGGCGCCGCTTGCCGACATCGTCGCCGTGCCCGATACCGCCTTCGACGGCGCCGCGCTCTTGGTGTCGATATCTGGCATCGGACTGGAGAAGATCAAAACCGCCCTGATCGAGGCCGGCGCGTCGGTGCGCTCCTCGGCCCTCGTCGGCAGCCACGCAACACGCTATACGGTGCCCCCGAACGGGGCGGCCAAATCCTAAAATAGACGCCCTACGATCCGGAGCCAGAAGATGTCCCGCCCCGTGCCGAACCCCGGCATTCTCGATATTGCGCCCTACACCCCCGGCAAGAGCCCGGTGGCCGAGCCCGGCCGCAAGGTGTTCAAGCTCTCCGCCAACGAGACTCCGTTCGGCCCGTCGCCGAAGGCGATGGCGGTCTACAGGGAAGCGGCCGGTCATCTGGAGGATTATCCGGAAGGCACATCGCGCGTGCTGCGTGAGGCGATCGGCCGCGTCTTCGGGCTCGATCCGAACCGCATCATCTGCGGCGCCGGTTCGGACGAAATCCTCAATTTGCTGGCGCACACCTATCTCAAGCAGGGCGACGAGGCGATCTCGACCAGCCACGGCTTCCTGGTGTACCCGATCGCGACCATGGCCAACGGCGCCAAGAACGTGATCGCGCCCGAAACCAATTTCACCGCCGACGTCGACGCGATCCTGAAGCTGGTAACGCCGCGCACCAAAATGGTTTGGCTCGCCAATCCGAACAACCCGACCGGAACCTACATTCCGTTCGACGAGGTCAAGCGGCTGCGCGCCGGCTTGCCTGATCACGTGTTGCTGGTGCTCGACGCCGCCTATGCCGATTACGTCTCGCGCAACGATTACGAGCTCGGCATCGAGCTGGTGGCGACCACCGAAAACACCGTGGTGACGCATACCTTCTCCAAGATTCACGGGCTGGCGTCCTTGCGGATCGGCTGGATGTTCGGCCCGGCCAACATCGTCGACGCCGTCAACCGGATTCGCGGGCCCTTCAACGTCTCGACGCCGGCGATGCTGGCGGCGGTCGCCGCGATCGAGGACACCGCGCATGTCCAGATGTCGAAGACATTCACGGAGCACTGGCGCAACTGGCTGACCGAAGAAATTTCCAAGCTCGGCCTCAAGGTGACGCCGAGCGTGGCGAATTTTGTGCTGATCCATTTTCCGCAGGAAAAGGGCAAGACCTCGGCGGATGCCGATGCGTATCTGACCAGACGCGGGCTGGTGCTGCGGGCGCTGAACAATTACGGCCTGCCGCATGCGCTGCGCATGACCATCGGCACCGAAGAGGCCAACCGCCTCGTCGTCGATGGCCTCAAAGACTTTATGGCGGGCAAGTGAGCATCAAGTGAGTACTGAACCTCTGTTCAAACGCGTCGCGCTGATCGGCTTCGGCCTGATCGGCGGTTCGATCGCCCGCGCGGCGCGCGCGCAAGGGCTCGCCGGCGAGATCGTCACCTCGGCGCGTTCGGCCAAGACCCGCGCGCGGGTGGAAGAATTGCGCGTGGTCGATCGCGTGCTGGAGACCAACGCAGAAGCGGTCAAGGGCGCCGACCTCGTGATCCTCTGCATCCCCGTCGGCGCCTGCGGACCGGTCGCCGAGGAGATCGCGCCGTTCCTCGAACAAGACGCGATCGTCTCCGACGTCGGCTCGGTCAAAGGCGCCATCGCGCGCGACATGGGTCCGCATATTCCGCAGGGCGTCCACTTCGTTCCCGCCCATCCCGTCGCCGGCACCGAGCACTCCGGTCCCGATTCCGGCTTCGCCGAACTCTTTATCAACCGCTGGTGCATTCTCACGCCGCCGGAAGGCACGGATGCGGCGGCGGTGGAAAAGCTGCGCGAGTTCTGGGCCGGCCTCGGCGCCAAGGTCGAGATCATGACGCCGGATCATCACGACCTCGTGCTCGCGATCACCAGCCATCTGCCGCATCTGATCGCCTACACCATCGTCGGCACCGCCGACGAACTGGCGCAGGTGACGTCGTCGGAAGTGATCAAGTTCTCCGCCGGCGGTTTTCGCGATTTCACCCGCATCGCGGCCTCGGACCCGACGATGTGGCGCGATGTGTTCCTTGCCAACAAGGAAGCGGTGCTGGAAATGCTTGGCACCTTCAACGAGGACCTCTCAAAACTCACGCGGGCGATCCGCCGCAACGACGGCGAGGCGCTGTTCGAGCATTTTACCCGCACCCGCGCCATCCGCCGCGGCATCGTCGAGATCGGCCAGGATTCAGCGGCGCCCGACTTCGGCCGCCCGCACGCGAATTTAACGAAGAAGCCGGAGTAGACCGGCTCACGACGGAGTGAAGCATGATCATCGACCATTCGAAGCTGCTTGCCCTTACCAACCGAATTGTCACGGCAGGCGGCAGTTCGCCGACGGAAGCGGCCATCGTGGCCGAGCATCTGGTCGAGGCCAATCTGCGCGGCCATGACAGCCATGGCGTCGGCATGCTGGTCGCCTATGTGCGCGACCTCGACGCCGGCACGCTCAGGATCAACCAGGCGCCCGAGATCGTCTCCGACACCGGCACCATCTCGGTATGGGATGCCCGCGCCGGCTACGGCCAGGTGGTCGCGCGCCAGGCGGTGGAATGGGCGATCGAGGCGGCCAGGAAACATGGCGTCGCCGTCAACGGCTTGCGCAACGCGCACCATATCGGCCGCGTCGGCACCTATGGCGAGATCGCCGCCCGCGCCGGCATGGTGGCGCTGCATTTTGTGAATGTCGCTTCGGGTTCACCCGGCGTTGCGCCGTTCCGCGGCCGCGAAGGAAGATTCCTGACCAACCCGGTCTGCATTGCGATTCCCGGCACCGACAACAACGAGCCTATCCTGCTCGATTTCGCCACCAGCCGCGTGGCGCTGGGAAAAGTGCGGGTGGCGCATAATGCCGGCAAGCCGATGCTCGACGGCGCGTTGCTCGACCATGCGGGCCAGCCCACCACCGACCCTTCCGTCATGTACACCGACCCGCGCGGCGTGGTGCTGCCGTTCGGCGAGCACAAGGGCTCCGGCCTGGCGCTGGTGTGCGAACTATTGGCCGGCGCCATTGTCGGCTCGCCAAGCGTCACCACATCGACGCCGCCCGAGCGCGGCATCATCAACGGCATGCTGAGCATCGTGATCGACCCTATCAGGCTATCGACGCGCGACAGCATGATGGCCGAGATCGACGACATGATTTCTTGGGTAAAATCCGCCAAGCCCGCGGAGCAGGATCTGCCGGTGCTGGTCGCCGGTGAACCCGAGCGGCTGGCGCGGGCCGCGCGGATCGCCGAGGGTATCGAGATCGACGACACGACCTGGGGCCAATTGTCCGATATCGCCCAGCGCTATCAGATCCGGATCGATAGCTGAGCAACCGTTCGGGCGAATCCAATGACATCTTCTGCCGGCAGGATTCAGCTAACGGCGCTCGATCCCGCCGGCTACCGGCATATGCCCTGGAAGAACGGCGGCGGAGTCACGATCGATATCGCCGTCTCCATGCTCCCCGGATTCGCAGCCGGAAGTTGGGAAGGAATCATTTGGCGTTTCAGCCGGACCGCCATCGTGACGCCGGGCGCGTTCTCGGACCTCAGCGGCTATGACCGCCAGCTGGTGCTGGTTTCCGGCGAGGGGCTCGTGCTCGGGACACCTGTTGGAGAGATCGATGTCCGGCAGCCGTTCAGGCCGGTCCGGTTTACCGGAGAAACCAGTATTGTCAGCCGGCTCGAAGCCGGAGCCGTCGAAGTCGTCAATCTGATCGGCGACCGGTCGCGCGTGGCGATTGACCTCTGCTGCCTTTTGGGCGGCGCAACGCACGCCTGCCCGGCCGGCGTTCACATCATCTATGCCGCGACAGGTTCTTGCGAACTGTCGATCGACGACAAGGCCCGCGAGATCTCGGCCGGCCACGCCATGCGCATCGATGCCGGAGAAAGTTTTGCGGTCGCAAACCGGCTTGGCACCGCCATCGTCGCCAGCGTTATTCCCGTGGCACGGACATCCGGCTGATCCGGAACGCGTCACGATGACGGTCGCCGGCGCAGTTCCCCCATTCCGGAAACACATTGGTAACGCTGCCACTTGTGTTAGCTTGCCAACATCACTTCCGCCAAAGAACTTGCCGCCACTTGAAGAAGCTGCAGCCACCGATCGCGGGGAAGAAATGTCCGGCTCCAAGAAGCGACCCATCATCTTTCCCGTCATCGCGTTGCTGGCCCTGCTGTTTGCGAGCGGCGATCCGGCACGGGCCCAGACACTTACTGCCGTCAAGGAACGCGGCACGCTGAATTGCGGCGTCGGCCAGGGACTGCTCGGCTTTTCCAGCGTGGACGACAAGAACGTCTGGAGCGGCTTCGACGTCGATATCTGCCGCGCCGTGGCCGCTGCGATCTTCGGCGACCCTGCAAAAGTGACGTTCACGCCGCTCGATGCCGCCACGCGCTTTTCCGCGTTGCAGTCGAAGACGATCGACATGCTGTCGCGCAACTCGACCTGGACGATGTCGCGGGAAAGTTCGCTCGGCCTGATGTTTGCCGGCGTCGCCTATTACGACGGCCAGGGCTTTCTGCTGCGCCGCGACGCCAAAATCGACACCGCCCTGCAGCTCGGCGGCAAGACCGTGTGCACCCAGACCGGCACCACGACCGAGCTGAATCTGGCGGATTATTTCCGCGCCAACGATATGCCGCTCAAGGTGCTGGCGCTCGCCACCGCCGAGGAAAGCCTCAAGGCCTATGACGATCGCAAATGCGACGTGCTGACCAGCGACGTCTCACAGCTTTACGCCGAGCGTCTAAAACTTTCTGCGCCCGACAGCCACATCATCCTGCCGGAAGTCATCTCAAAGGAGCCGCTGGGACCCGCGGTGCGGCAAGGCGACGACCAATGGTTCAACCTGGTCAAGTGGACGCTCTATTCATTGATCAATGCCGAGGAGCTTGGCGTCAAACAGGCTGGCATCGACGATGCGGTGAAATCAGCCAATCCCAACATAAAGCGCCTGCTCGGCACCGAGGGCGAGTTCGGCGCGCAGTTGGGCGTTGCCAATGAGTGGGCCGCGCGCGCCGTGCGCGCCGTCGGCAATTACGGCGAGGTCTATGAGAGAAACGTCGGCACGCAGTCGCAACTCAGCATTCCGCGCGGGCTGAATGCGCTCTGGACCCAGGGCGGCATCCAGTACGCGCCTCCCGTCAGATAATTCTTCAGGGGTCAGGCCATGACCGTGGATTATTATGCATTGCTGACCAAGGCCGTTGCCGGCAAGGACACCCTCGGCCGCGACAAGATCTACAAGGACGCCTATGACCTCATAACGAGGTCGTCCCACCTCACCCGCGAAGCCGCCGCCTCAAACGTCGCCGCCCTTGAGGCCGCGATCCGGCGCATCGAGGATGAGGTCGCCATCGAGGAAGGCCGCGACGCCGCTCAAATCAACGAAGTGTTGTCGGAGGGCGCGAACTGGAAGCCATGGGCGTTCGGCGCCGGTGCGCTTGCACTCGCCATCGCTTTGGCGGCCTTCATGTACGGATATGTCGCGACCAAAGGCCCGGCCAACATCGCCACCAGCGTGACTGCGCCGCCACCGCCGAAAGCGGCACGCACGCGCGAGGACGTCGTGATGGCCGATCTGAAGGCCGGCGAGGACGGCGGCTCCACCGGCGAAGGCCTGCCGTTCTCGCTGCAGCGGCAAGTGGTGTTCTACCGCACCACCGTGGTTCCCGGCTCGATCGTGATCGACCGGGAAAACCGCTTTCTTTATCTGATCGATTCCAACAATTCCGCGCGCCGCTACGGCATCGGGATTGCGCAGGAATGCCTCAAGGGCGGCAGCTTCTTCCGCGTCACCAACAAGCTGGAATGGCCGGATTGGCGGTCTTCGGCGCAAAACGCCCGGGACGCCGACGCGCTGGCCGCCTCCGCCGGCCGGCCCGGCAGCCCGCTCGGCGCCCGCGCGCTGCTATTGGACAAGCCCGGGCTGCTGATCCACGGCACCAACTCGCCCAAGACCATCGGCCACCTCGTGGCTTCCGGATGCATCCGGCTCGTCAATGACGACGTCGAGGATCTGTACCGCCGGGTTTCGCTGGAGACGCGGGTGGTGTTCGTCAGTTAGGCGCGCGTCGAGATTTCGGACCGACGACGTCCGGATGTGACGATCATCACAGCCAACTGAACCTGCAGCGCATACACCTCCTCGACGGATGGCGGGAATTGTCCCTCCCCCCGACAACAGGAGAGACTCAAATGGAACAGCTGAACACCAAAGCCGACGAACTGAAGACCAACGAGCTTGACGCCGTCTCGGGCGGCTTCATCTGGATTCCCGTCGTTGTGGGTTCATTTTTTGTCGGCACCGGGATCCGAATGGGCATCGACAAGATCGTCGAAAAAGTCACCAAGTAAAGTCTCGGAGCGCCTTTCGGAAAGTCATGATTTCTTCGGAAGGCGCTCGCAATACGTCTCGTTGCAATTGGAGAGACTAGAATGGAAAAGCTGAACGCCGAAGAGCACGAACTGACCATCGACGAACTCGATGCGGCTTCGGGCGGCACTCTCTACCAGCCGCTCATCGTGGTCGCCATTGCCTTCCGCGTTGCGATCGAGTCGCTGGTTCACAAGATCACCCGTTGAAAGTACTGCAAGCCCCTTTCGGAAAGTTCTGTTTTCCGGAAGACACTTTGCAGACGGTGGCGCAACGGACCTCTGAATCGAGGTATCGCGGGCAACAGCCCGCGAACTTCATTTTGTCGACACAAGAGTTGTTGGATTACGCGCGCGGATTGACGACTGTGTACCCGCGCAACGAGCGCGCATGGATTCTCGTTGCGCGGCCACCCGAGTTGGCGTCGTACGCCATCCACATATCACCTCCGACATGCTGCTCCAGGACGAAGACGTGCCCGCGTCGCGCGGCAACCATTCCCGGCGCCGGCGCCGTCCGCGGGAACCGCAGCCAGTTGGAGGCAAGATTTAATCCGGGCACGATACGGCCGAACACCCGCATGGATGCGCCGCAGCCGCAGAATGAGCGGGGACAACCGGCTGGGCGCCCACCGACGATCTGACCACGCCCGCTATTTGCTTCCGCCCTTGCATTACGCGGCAGAATTGCCGGCCGTTCTGTGCTCTGCGATTCCCGGCCGTAAGCGTTCGGACCAACGCGTCGTGTTGGCGAATTCGAAAAGTCGCACGGCATGGTTACGTTGCATCCCGGCGCTTGAGCAACGATGCGGGGCGGACGTGCTTCGGATGCGGTTGAAGAAATGGCAACGAGTACGGACGCAACGAATACTAGTCTCAACATGACAGGGCTCCGGCTTTTTAACCCTGCCCTGCGTTCACATACCCATCATTGTTAGGCGAAAATGCGGTGGCGCAACGACCGCTGCTCAGGACTGAACCCGCCTGCGACCGGGTTAGCGGCCTGGAAATGAACGGCCCCAGCGCGGGGGCTGGAGAGCACTGGGGCCGTCTTGAGCGCGGCGCAGGGGCGGCCCTGGCGCAACGCTCGTACATTACCAAACGACATTTGCGTCCTGGAGGCTGGTCAATTCTGACCACCCCACCTGTTTGGAAGCCTCATGAGATCCGGAACGGTTTAGCGACCGGCCTCATCGTAATTTATCTAAAGCCTCCACATCAGCTTTCACTCGTCAGATGCTTCAGCATCTGGTTGCACGCTTCCTCGGTCTCCTCGAACGTTGCAAAAGGCGATCCGCCGATCTTGATCGCCCCGCTGCCCTGATAAAGCGGACGCCACGACGCTACGTAGCCGGGCCGTCCGTGAAAGCCGGGGCCGGCACGGCTCTCGTGGGTGATCACGAACGAAAAGCCGTCGCTGCTCGCGCTCCATATTTCCAAACTATCGACGGCACGGTGGAATTGCAGGGCCATCAGCAGTCGTTCGCTACTAGCCATCTTTCATCAAAGCTCGCCGCCACATGACATCTTTGGCCAGAGCCCACAGCGTTTCGGCCTCGGGGTCGTCCGGCAGGACGAAGTCAAAGCCCGCTGGACCGGGATCAGGTATTGAGAGCGCATCGCTTTCTGCCTGGCGATGAAATTTCAGCAGCGACAGCTCCCATTCATACGCTCTCACCGAGTTGCCTGTCGGTGGGCTTTGATCACCCAAGATTTTCATTGCTCCTGAGGGGCGCTGCGTCATCTGCTCCTCCTGCGGACAACCTCTCTTGTGGTGAGTTCCGAACTTGCAATTTGCCATGCTGTTAGAGACGTCTGGCGGCCGTCACGGGCCTTACCTCTCCCTGGACTCGATTTCGGAAGCTGCCTTAGCCGAGCACCAAAGTGCTTCCGGGCGCAACATTTCCTCGGGGGTAAAGCACTCCTTTCACGGAGTACTCCATTTGCGCCGAGCAGATCACTTGAACGATATATATCCAAGGCGATTAATGACGCGAGGTCATTTTTCGCCAGCTCGATCCCGGCTCAGCGCACCGACGTGGCGCGCCGATGCAAACCGGCGGCCGCGTCAAAAAAAGCGACGCCCTCTCATGACGTCGCGAAGGCCATCGCCAAGGCGAGACTGCTGAATCGAGAACGATCCGACAGTCTCGCCTTGCCTTGCGCAATCAGCTCAAAAGAGTGCGCTGATGCAATATCCGATGCCGCCGAGGAGCGCGCCGCCAATGGCGCCCGGCACCGCGCCGATGCCGCCGACCGCCGCACCGCCCATGCCGCCGGTCACGCCGCCGGCACCCATCGCGACGCCCAGTTCCTTCCAGAAGCCGCCAGCCGCAGCGTCGAGTTCATCGATCGAAAGCTCATGATTGGCTGCATCGTTTTTCGTGACGTTCGTCATTCCAGTTCTCCATCCATCTGTTGAGGTGCGGGATCATCCCGCAACCACCGTCAGGATGTCCGAACGGTTCAGCGATCGCCGTGACAGAAATCACGCATCGTGAACTTCACCTCGATGATTGAAGGTTGTTCCAGAGGAGGAACTATTCGATCGAAAATCGGACACGCAAGAACGCGCACCTCGGATGGACGCTAGCGTTCACTCGGGGATGACGACGGGGATGGGCAAAGCGGAATCAAAACAGCGGCGGAATCTGGCCCACCTTCAGGGGCCCCAGGAACACCGCGCCGTCGACGAAGCGCAGCGGGAAGCTGCGGGCCTTCTTGCCTTCAAGTTCGGCTGCGGTGCCGAGCGAATTGATGCCGACGGCGACGCCGACATTGGTGTTCTGCTTGACGACCTTGCCTAGACCCGGAATAGCCTTGTCGAGCGCGCCGAACAGATTGGTGAGGTCCTGGCTCTTGACGCCGGGCGCCACGCGATCGAGCGTGGCCTGCGGTACGCCCTGCTCCAGCATCTTGTCGATACCCAGCGCCGGGATCACCCGCTCCAGACCCGTCACCGTCATCTGCAGCTCGCCCTCGATCTGCCCCTGCGCGTTGAGGCCCAGCGTTCCCGCGGCCACGGCGACCAGCTCGCCCTGCTGAATCCGCGAGCGCACGATCTCGACCTTGCCGCCGGCGGCCTGCATTTCGCGGAAGCGCTCGGGCCACGGCTTCGGCGAGAAATCCTTCAGGCCGCTGAGCTTGGTCTGCACATCTGATTCGAACGGCGTCGCCAGCAGCGGATGCAATTCCTGAATGCTGCCCCCTGATATCTGCAGCGCGGTCTGGATCACCGGATCTGCAATCGATGATCCCTCCGCGAGCCTGCCGTGCAGTTCAACACGGTTGGCGCGCGCCAGCGGCGTCTGCACCGGTCCGTTGACGCGCTCAATCGAGGGATTCTCGAATACGATCGAGGCGCGCTCCGGAACGGCCGGCAGCCCCGCCACGCTGCTGCGGCCAACGCTCCAGCTCACCTTCAGCGACGGCGGCTGGCCGCGATCGGCAATCGTCGCCGGCGCCTTGAATTCGGCGATCAGGAGTTTCGGCTGGTAGATCGAGGCGATCACCATGATCTCGCCGAGCCGCGCCGTGAACGGCGCGCCCGCGCCCGCGGTCTGCGAGACCAGCGTCACGCTGGCGTCCTCGCAGCGGACTTCGAGGCGGAACGGATAGCCCGCGACCGAGCGCTTGCCGCAATCATAGATCCGGCCGGCCTTCGCTTCCTGCGCGCGCCACGCATCGGCGCGCACGCCGACCTCGGACGCCGCATAGAACCAGAAACCGCTCCAGGCGATGGCTGCGACCACCAGCAATGCGGGCAAGATGAAAAGGCGCCAAAGCGGGCGCCGGCGCGGCGCAGGGGTGATGTCAGGCATGCGGCGACCTTTGGCTGATGATTTTGTCAAATGTAAGCGAGTACCGGCCCCGGCAAAAGCCGCTGAATTTGCTTCGCTTCTCCCCTTCTGGTAGCCGTTCCTCGTTTGGACGCGTTTTCTTTACGCGAACCGGTCTCTCCCCCGGATCAAGTCCGAGGGCATGCTCGCTCGAAAACGCTTGTGCCGATGTCCGCAATGACCCTGCAAGATTCGGAATTCTCCAGCGGCGACCTCTGGGTGTTCGGCTATGGCTCGCTGATGTGGCGGCCGGGCTTCGAATTCGTCGAGCGGGTGCCGGCCCGGCTGATCGGCGAGCACCGCGCGCTCTGCGTCTATTCCTTTGTCCATCGCGGCACCCCGGAGAAGCCCGGTCTGGTGCTCGGGCTCGATCGCGGCGGCGCCTGCCGCGGCATCGCATTCCGGGTCGCGGAGCAGAACCGCGCCGCCACCGTCGCCTACCTACGCGAGCGCGAACAGGTGACGTCCGTCTACCGCGAGGTGAAGCGCTCGCTGTGGCTGGAGAACGAGGCGCGGCAGCGCGTCAGCGCGCTGGCCTATGTGGTCGATCGCGGCCATGTGCAGTACGCCGGACGGCTGTCGCTGGCGGACCAGTTGCGTCACGTGCTGCAGGGTCACGGCCAGTCCGGCGTCAACCGCGACTATGTGCTGGCGACCGTGAAAGCGATCGAGGCCGAAGGCTTTCGCGATACGCAATTGCACCAGCTGGCACTGATGCTGCACGATTCGCACCCGGTGGTGCATCGGAAACCGCCTGCGGAATAGGCGTTTGCGGCATTTTCGCCCCCCTGCATTGACAGGGTGGAAAACGGGGTGACGCAAATGGCGTTCTGGGCTAGGTGTCCCGCATGGGCACGACATCACGCCGTTTCGACGGCTTCTTCAAAAGCGAATTCAGGGTCAACGAAGCCGTCGGACGCAGCGTCAGCTACGTCCGGGACGGCAAGCTCCTGGGGGGCAATTCGGGGTTCGCCCATATCGGCACCTATCGTTTCGACGGCGAGGAGATCGCCGTCGAGGTGACCAGCCGCCGGCACAATTTTGGTGCCGCTCACCAATCGCTGCTCGGCTCCGATGTGTCGACCATTGCGGTCACCGGACGGGCGGTCGGAAACGCGTTTTGCTTCGAGGGCGGCTCACCGCAGATGCCCAGCGCGACGTTTCGATCCGTGATGACGCCGCTCGACGAGAGCGAACTCGCAGCCCCCGGCGCGATCGGCGCAGGCGGCATTTCCAACGGCCTGTATTCGATTCACCTCAAGATCCTGGACGGCATGCCCGGCGGCTTGACCGGCGTCATGCTGCTCAGCAACGGCCGCATCCTCGGCGGCGATGCCTTCTTCTATTATCTCGGGTCGTATTCATCATCGAACGGCCGCTGGAAAGGCCAGATGGTCAATCAGGAACACACGCCGGCGCGGGGTGAAGACCCGGTCTTTGGCGGGCATGAAATCGGAATCGGGTTTTCCGGGACATGCGATGCGGAGGGCGGCACCCTCGAGGGGACTGCGCTTGCGGGCAAGCGAAGCATCCGGTTCGAAGCCGAGCTGAAACTGATCTGCGCGGCTTAAGCAGCGCCTGCGGTCAATTCGCCTGCGCGGTGGCCGGCCGGCGCGGTGCCGTCGAACCGGGCGGCTGATCGTCGGGCAAAACTTCGATGCCGATATCGGCGAGCCGGACCCGCACCTCCGCCGCAACGTATTTCACATATTCCGACAGCAGCAGACGGAAGGTCGTACCTGAGGTCCACCATGGCTCGTCGCGCCATTTTTCGCCGACCACCGCAAACGGGATCAGCGCGATATCAGGCATCGCATGCGACAATTCGACGATCGCCCGCGGCATATGGTAGTTCGAAGTCACCACGATCAGCGACTTGAAACCGCGGTCTTTCACCCAGCGCCGCGTCTCCGCCGCGTTGCTTCGCGTATTGACGGCCGAGCGGTCGAGATCGACGCAGCAGCGCAGCAGCGAATGGTTGTCGGGCAGCGTGCGGGAAATGTCGCTGGCGGCGTTGGTCGGGTGCACGCCCGAAATCAAGAGCCGCTTGCCATAGCCACCGGCCAGCAATTCCATCGCATCGGACACCCGCGACGAGCCGCCAGTCAGCACCACGATGCCGTCGGCATTGCGGGCCGGCTTGATTTCGACGCCGCGCAGTTGCGACAGGAAGCCGATGAAGCCCACCGCCGCGCCGACGAAGCCGAGCGCCAGCGTGGCGACGATGGTCGCACGCAGCCACCCTCGCGGCCGCACGGCCGGCGCTTGTCGCGACGTATCGTCGGGTTGCACACGCATGCAGTTCTTGCTGTCCTCTCCCCGCGCAATTCTAGAAGTTTTTTGGGCGAAGTGGAGTCTGGTCCGGTGCCCTCCCCCGGATCAAGTCCCCGGCCATTGCTTCGCTCGAAAACGCTTCAATCAATGTCGTCCAGCGTCGCGAACAGCGTCCGCCGCGAGGCCCAGGCCGTGATCGCCGCGATCAGCACCGCCTGCGCCGCAAGCGCCAGATAGCCGGACGGACGCAACGAGAACGTGCCCAGCAGCGCGGCAAATTGATCGCCGACCGGCGTGCCCGAGAACCAGCTCGCGATCGATTCCGAGAAACCAAAACCCAGCATTGCAGCGCCGCCGCCGATCAACCCGCCCTCGAGGCCGAGCCTGAGGAAATGCCGCAGGAAACGGTTGGCGATGTAGCTGTCGCCGGCGCCGACGAAATGCAGCACCTCGACGATCGGGCGGTTCGCCGCCATCGCGCCACGCGTCGCAAACGACACCGAAATGATGGTCGCTACGATCACCAGCGCCAGGATGCCGATGCCGGCGAACACCGTCGCCCCGGTCATCGAGCGCATGCGCTCGATCCATGCGCGATGATCGTCAACGCTGGCTGACGGCGCCACCTGCATGATCCGGGCGCGCAACGCGGCAAGGTCGGGCGAGGTGCCGGGCTGGACGCGCGCGACGATGACGCGCGGCACCGGCAGTTGCTCGATCGACAGTCCGGTGCCGAGCCACGGCTCCAGCAATCTGGCCGACTCGTCCTTGGTGAAGGGCCGGACCTCGACGATGCCGGGCTGCGCCCGCATCGCCTCAACGGCCGCGATCGCATCGCGGTCGAGATCGCGGCCTGCCGAGGGGCGCACCTGGATGGTGATTTCGCTGGCGACTTCCGATTGCCACTCCGCCGCCGACGCGCTCACCAGCAGCACGGTGCCCGTGGTGATCGAGGCGAGGAACGTCATGATCGCGACCACCGCGACCAGCGCGCGGCCGGAGATCGAGGCGCGCGGCACGATCGGCGACATGTTGCGCGCCCGCGCCGGGACCTGCGGGCGTTCGTGCCCGAGATCGACCAGCGGACCATGCTCGTCACCGGATCTACTCATAGATATGCAGCCGTCCCTGATGCAGCACCAGACGCCGCGCCTCGTACTGATCCATCAGCGTGATGTCGTGGGTCGCGATGATCACGGCGGTGCCCGACTTGTTGAGCTCGATGAACAGCCGCAACAAGCGCCGGCCCAGCGTCGGATCGACGCTGCCGGTCGGCTCGTCCGCGAGCAATAATTGCGGCCGCGAGATCACCGCGCGCGCGATCGCCGCGCGTTGTTTTTCACCGCCGGACAGGATCGGCGGCAGCGCATCCATGCGCTCGCCGAGCCCGACCCATTTCAACAGATCGATCACTTCGCGCCGGTAGCTGGATTCATCCCGCCCCATGACGCGGAACGGCAGCGCCACGTTCTCATAAGTCGTCATGTGATCGAGCAGGCGGAAATCCTGCAGCACGATGCCGATGCGTTTGCGCAAATCCGCAATCTGGTCCTTGCCGAGCAGCGAGACGTCGTGGCCGAACAGATTGACCAGACCGCGCGTCGGCCGCATCGAAAGGAATAGCAGCCGCAGCAGCGAGGTCTTGCCGGCGCCCGACGGGCCGGTGAGGAACTGGAAGGAATGGGCCGGGATCAGGAACGACAGGTCGCGCAAAATCTCCGGGCCGAGCCCGTAGCGCAATCCAACATTTTCGAACCGAACCAAGCTCAGCTCCGCTCGAGATGGGCCTCGGCTTCTGCCTCGGCTTCGACGTTTGCCTGGGCCTCGACCGGAAACCCGTACCTACCAGTACCCTTGACAGTACCCTTGGGCTCGCAGCCCAGTTTTTGGGCGCGAGCCGGACAAAACGGTTGTGCGACCGTTATGGTTTCCGATTCGTTAACGGTCGCTAGGTAGCATCGGCCCAAAGACACTGTGGAAACGGGCTCCATGCACATCGTCTGCCCCCATTGTACAACATCCTACGCGATCAAGCTGGCCACCCTGGGTGCCGCCGGCCGGACGGTCCGTTGTTCCCGCTGCAAGGAAACCTGGCTGGCACGCCCCGAGGACGCAGTCGAGATCGCGCCTGCCGTGCCGGCGATGGCGGAAGCCGGCCAGGGAACCGGAAATGCCGAGGCGGACGCCGCCGCCGAGTGGGAGGCCATGGCCCGCCAGGAAGAGGCCCAGGAGCCCCCCGTGGTCGACAGCCCGTCGATTTCGGCCGATTGGCCGGCCGAAGGCGAAGGTTCCCGGGGAAATGAAGCCGACTGGCCGTCGGTCGCCCAGCAGGATGCCGAGGCGCATCAGGAGGCGCTTTCCACCCACCGCTCGCGGTTGGCCAAGCTGTTCCGGCTGCCCAAACTGCCGTCCATGCGGATGCCGTCCGTCAGCGCTCCCGTCGCCTGCGCCGCGATGGGCGCACTGGTCGTGGCGCTGATGTTCTGGCGCACCGACGTGGTGCGCCTGCTGCCGCAGACCGCGACGTTCTACAAGATGGTCGGGTTAGATGTGAATTTGCGCGGGCTGTCGTTCAAGGACATCAAGATCACCAACGAGACCGTCGACGGCAAGCCGGTGCTGGTCATCGAAGGCGTGATCGTCGGCGAGACCAGGAAGCCGGTCGAATTGCCGCGGCTGCGCTTTAGCGTTCGCGACGAACAAGGCGCGGAGATCTATGCCTGGAACGCGGTGCTCGAGCAGCCGGTGCTGAAGCCGGGCGAGCGCGCCTACTTCAAGTCGCGGCTGGCGTCGCCGCCGCCCGAAGGCCGCAATATTGACGTACGCTTCTTCAACAAGCGGGATCTGGCCGCCGGCCGCGCGTAAAATTGGCCGGACGTCCCGCTCGCAAATGAGCTGTTGCCATGCCGCGTGTATTGATTGCCGACGACGAAGACTCGATGCGCTCCCTGGTGGCGCGCGCCATCGCCATGGACGGCCATGACACCGTAACCGCCGAGGACGGCGCCGAGGCGCTTGATATCCTGGCGCGCGAAAAGGGTGCGTTCGACCTGCTGCTCACCGACATCCAGATGCCCGTAATGGACGGGATCGCGCTGGCGCTGGCGGCGGCACGCGATTTTCCCGACCTGAAGATCTTGCTGATGACCGGCTTTGCCGATCAGCGCGAACGCGCCTCCGGCCTCAATGCGATCGTGCACGACGTGGTGACAAAGCCGTTTTCGGTGGCCGATATCCGCACCGCAGTCGCCGATGCGCTGGCGGCGCGGAAGGGGTAGTTTAACCTGTCATGGCCGGGCTTGACCCGGCCATCCATCCCGCTCGAAAGACTCTCGCGAAGAAGATGGATACGCGGGTCAAGCCCGCGTATGACAAGTGTATTATGCGATGACGACTGAGCGCGACGGCTCAATAATCCTTCAGCAGCCGCTCGATGTAATCGAGTTCGATCTGCGGGCGGGCCGGATCGGCGAGGCGCCGGCGCAGTTCTTCCAGAATGCGGCGCACGCGCTGTACGTCGATCTCGCCGGGGATCTTCACTGAATAATCATCGTTGAACTCGTTGTTGCGCATCGGCCGCCCGAGCGGATCGGTATTCCTTTGCGCGCCCTGCTGCCGGCCGTTCGGATTGCCCGGGCCGTCGCCCGGCTGGTCGCCATCGCCCTGCTGCATCGCCTCGGCGAGACTCTGCGCGCCCTTGCGCAGCGCATCCAGCGCGCGGCCTTGCGAATCCACCGCGCCATCGGCGTTGCCTTCGCCGAGCCGGCCTGAGGCGTCACCCATCGCTCCATCGGCCTGCTCCAGCCCGTCCTCGCCGTCGCCTTGGTCGCCGCCCGGCTGGCCTTGCTGACCCTGCTGACCTTTTTCGCCGCGCTGGCCCTTCTCGCCGCGCTGACCCGGACCCATGCCGCGCTTGGCGAGTTCTTCCTGCAATTTCTTCAAGCGGTCGCGCAGGCCCTGCTGGTCCTGCTGCAGGTCGCCCATGCTCTGCTCGCCCTGCTTGCCGCGCATGCGATCGCGCCGCGAATCCTGGCCCTGCTTGTAGGTCTTGTCGCGCAATTGCTGCTGCTTGCGGATCATGTCGCCGAGCTCGTTCAGCGCCTGCTCCATGTCGCCGTCGCCGGACTGGCCGGGCTGCGCCATCTGCAGGTTTTCCAGCATCTGCTGCAGCTGTTCCAGCAATTGCTTTGCCGCATCCTTGTCGCCGGAGCGTGACAGCCGCTCCATCCGGTCGAGCATGCTCTTGAGATCCTGCTGGCTCAGCATCTTGGTATTGGGATCGAGCGGCCGCGCCAGTTGCTGCGGATTGTTCTTGAGCTGTTCGGCGAGCTGGCGCAGGAAATTATCCAGCGCGGCGCGCAGATTGTCGGTGAGCTTCTTGATCTCCTCGTCGCTGGCCCCGCGCTCCAGCGCCTGCTTCAGCGCCTCCTGCGCCGCACGCAACGCCTTGTCGACATCGGTGATGTTGCCGTCCTCGATCGTGACCGCGAGCGACCACAGGCTCGCCACCACCTCTCGCATGGCGTCGTCGGTGCGCGCCGCCTCGAGCTGGCGCGAGACGCTGTAGAGGCCGAGATAATGGCCGGCCTGCGGCGTAAATAGTTCCGGCGCGATCATCAGCGCGGCAAGCGCGGCATAGACCGGGCCATTCTGGTTGGCGTCGAGCGCCAGGATACGGCGCTGCTCGATCAGCGCGCGGGCTAAGGGCTTGGTGAACAGCCGCTCCGGCAGCCGCATGTTGAACGGCTCGCTGCGGCCTTCATTGCCGGCCTCGTCCTTGGCCGTCAGCGTCAGCGTGACGTCGGCACCGGCATAGGGATCCTCGCTGAGATCCTTGACGGTCTGGCCGACACCATTGCGGGTCCGCGCGTTCGGCAGGGCCAGCGGAAACTGCGGCGCCGGGAACAACGGCCGCGCCTCGGCCGTTTTTTCGGCAGTCTTCTCGGCCGCCTTGTCTCCGCCTTTGGCGCCCTTTGCCGGTTCCTTACCGATTTCCTTGCCGATTTCCTTGACTGCTTCCTTGCCGGGATCGGCGGGCCGGACCGCGAACGAGGCGCGCGCTTCGGTAACGCCGTAATCATCCTCGAGCTTGTAGGACATCTGCAGCGAGCCGCGGGCCTGGCGCTCGGGATCCTTCGCCAGCGAAATGGTCGGGGTACGGTCGGGCGTCGCGGCGAACCGCCATTGCGGCTGGCCGGCCGGTGCGCGGACATGGGCTGTGCCGTCGCCGGCGATCTTGAAATGGCGCTCGTTGGTGCCCTTCGGCGCCTGTTCGCTGGGCGCGACTTCCGTGACGCCGCCGCCCACCACGACATCGATCGAACCGCCGCTGGAGCGCACCAGCAGCGTACTGCCGGCCGGAACCGCCAGCGGCCCGCTATTGGGTCCAGCGTCCTTGTTCGCGGCGGACAGAATGATCGGCGGCTTGCTGGTGTAGACCGGCGGTGTCACCCAGGCATCGACCCGGACATTGGCCGGCGCCAGCACGCCGTTCCAGTCGAACGCCGCGGCGATGCGCATCGCGCGTTCGTCACCGGCGGCAAAATAGGCCGCCACCGCCATTACCATGACCAGCGCACGTAGCGCCCAGGGATCGTGGATCGGCAGCCGCGGCGACGGCAGGCCGGCGCGGATCCGCTTGATCGAGGCCAGCGTCCGCTCGCGCTGCTCGTTCCAGAGGGCCAGCGCGATCGGATCCTTGCTGGCCAGCGTGTCGGTGAGCGCGGTCGCCGGGCGATGGCGAATGCCGGTGCCGCGGTCGAGCCGGCCCAGGCTCTCTTCACGGGTCGGCCAGCGATAGCGCAAGATCGGGTACAACGCGCCGAGCGCCAGGCCTGCGAACAAGGCGATGCCGACGACACGGGCGACAAAGGGCAGCGCCAGCCACAATCCGGCCCAGGACGCCACCAGAAACAGTCCGACGACGGTCAACAGCCGGGCCAGAATCGGCCACCCGCGCTCCCACGCGATCGCATACTGGGCCCGCTGCAGGGCCTGCGTCAGTTGAAGCCGCGCCACCGCATCAGGCTCGCGCGCTGGCTCCGTGGGGTCAGGGTTGGCGCCGTTCAATAAACTCTCCGGGTTGCCGACAAATCAGCCTAGCACAGCGGCGGCAATGAGGCACCCGTTTCCAGGGCCAACCCACACCCGGAAATACGCATAACACGAAGGCGTGACTGCAGGGCTTCGACCCCCTAACGTCCGCCCGAACCCGCAAAATACCGCAAGAATGCCGGAGGAAACGTCATGGACAAGAAGACCTACGACAAGGGCCTGGAAGTGCGCAAAGCCGTGCTCGGCGAGGCCTATGTCGACAACGCCCTGAAGAACGTCGACGATTTCAACCGCCCGTTCCAGGAACTGCTCACCGAATATTGCTGGGGCGCGGTGTGGGGCCGCGAGGAACTGCCGCGCAAGACCCGAAGCATGCTCAACCTCGCGATGATCTCGATCCTGAACCGGCCGCATGAGTTGCGCACCCACATCAAGGGCGCGCTGACCAACGGCGTGACCAAAGACGAGATCCGCGAAATCTTCATGCAGGTCGCGATCTATGCCGGCGCGCCCGCCGGCGTCGACAGCTTTCGCATCGCGCGCGAAGTGTTCGCGGAAATGGACAAGGGTTGAAGTCTCATGGTGAGGAGGCGCGCTTGCGCCGTCTCGAACCATGAGGCCCGAAAGATTAATCAACAAACTCATCCTTCGAGACGCGCGAAGACGCGCTCCTCAGGATGAGGAGCGTCTCCAGAAACTCAGGAAAACAACACCATGGAAATCGGATTCATCGGCCTCGGCAAGATGGGCTTCCCGATGGCGCGCCGCCTGATCGAGGCAGGCCACCAGCTCACCGTGTTCGATACGCGGACGGAAGCCACCGACAAGCTTGTGGCGCTCGGCGCGCAAGTGGCGTCATCGCCAAAGGATATCGCCGATCGCTGCGAAACGGTGCTGGCGAGCCTGCCGTCACTGCAGGCCTCGCTCGACGTCGCAACCGGCACCGGCGGCGTGATCGAAGGCAAACGCGTCAAACGCTTCGTCGACCTCTCCACCGTCGGCTCGCAAATGGCAACGCGGATCCACGGCCTCCTGGCCGCGAAGAACATCGTGCAGATAGACTCCCCCGTCAGCGGCGGCGTCGGCGGTGCCGAAAAGGGCACGCTCGCCGTGATGGTGTCGGGCCCGCGCGCCGATTGCGACATGTTGAAGCCCGCGCTCGGTGTCATCGGCAAGGTGTTCTTCATTGGCGAGAAACCGGGTTCCGCTCAGACCATGAAGCTCGCCAATAATTTCCTGTCAGCCACCGCGATGGTGGCGACGTCGGAAGCGGTGGTGATGGGCGTCAAATCGGGTCTTGATCCGGCCGTGATGGTCGACGTGATCAACGCCGGCTCGGGGCTCAACACCGCAAGCCGCGACAAGTTTCCGCGTGCGGTATTGCCGCGGACGTTCGACTTCGGCTTCGCCACCGGACTGATGGTGAAAGACGTGCGGCTCGCGCTGGACGAGATGAAGTCGCTGGGGCTGTCGATGGAAGTCGCCGAAGCGGTCGGGCGCCTGTGGGAAGTCGTGATCCGCGATCAGGGCGCGGAGTCGGATTTCACCGAGGCGATCAAGCCGATCGAAAAGGCCGCGGGTGTGATCGTCGGCGGCGCAAAGGGCGGCAGCCACGCCGCGAAGTGAGGCATCGCGTGGAGAGGTGGAGCTACGTGCTCCACCCACCTACGCGCCCGATCCGCTCAATAGCCCTGGCGGTAACGCCGGCCGCCTTCCGGCCGACCGCCGTAATACGGATTCTCGATGCACTGGGCAGGAAGGCCCAGTGCCGTCGCGTTGCACTGCTCCAGCGAGGTGTAGGCGCACTCAATGCGTTCACCACCGAAAGTCTGGATCTGCTTGATGCAGACTGGATACCTCGGATTATAGGTCTGGGCGCGCGCTGGCGACGTCGCCGAAACCGCCGCCATCGTCAAGACAGCCAAAGCCAGAATGCGCATCGGAATCTCCTTTGAAATCGGCACAGTGTCAGCGCGCGCTGACAGATATGCCTGGGGTCACAGCCACGGCGCCTGCCGGTCCATCGCGATCAGTTCGTCGACTTCGATACGCGGACGCACCACCGCGAATTGATTGTCCTTGACCAGCACTTCCGGCACCAGCGCGCGGGTGTTGTAAAAGCCTGACTGCACCGCGCCATAGGCGCCGGCGGTCATGATCGCCAGGAGATCGCCGGCCTTGGGCTCGGGGATCTGGCGGTCGAGTGCCAAATAATCACCGGTTTCGCAGACCGGCCCGACCACATCGGCGGTAATCGTCGGCGTGCCTGGCATAGCTTCGCGGACCGGCAGGATGTCGTGATGGGCCTCATACAGCGTGGGGCGGATCAGATCGTTCATCGCGGCATCGATGACGACGAAATTCTTGGCGTCACCCGGCTTCACATAGATCACGCGCGCAACGAGGATGCCGGCATTGCCGACGATCATCCGGCCCGGCTCGAACATCAGCGTGCAGCCGAGATTATGCGTCACCCGCTTGACCATCGCGGCATAGGCTGACGGCAGCGGCGGCGCTTCGCGGTCCATGTGATAGGGAATGCCGAGCCCGCCGCCGAAATCGATATGCGAGATGTTGTGGCCGTCGGCGCGCAAGGTCCGCACGAAGTCGGAGAGAATCCGGAACGCGGTCTCCATGCGGCTCAGATCCGTGATCTGGCTGCCGATATGCATGTCGGTGCCCGTGACCTCGATCCCGGGCAGCCGTGCGGCACGGGCATAGACCTCGCGGGCGCGCGCAATCGGCACGCCGAACTTGTTCTCGGATTTCCCGGTGGCGATCTTGGCGTGGGTGCCGGCATCGACGTCGGGATTGACGCGCACCGAAATCCGCGCGGTCCGGCCCATTTCGACCGCGAGCCGCGACAACAGTTCCAGTTCAGGCTCCGACTCGACGTTGATGCAGAGGATATCCGCCGCCAGTGCCGCGCGAAGTTCCGCCTCGGTCTTGCCGACGCCGGAAAACAGGATCTTGTTTGCGGGTATTCCCGCCGCCAGCGCCCGCTTCAACTCGCCGCCGGAAACCACGTCGGCGCCGGCGCCGAGTTTCGCCAGCGTGCGCAGCACCGACTGGTTGGAATTGGCCTTCATGGCGTAGCAGACCAGCGTCTTCTCGCCGGCGAAGGCCTCGGCGAACACCCGGTAGTGGCGCTCCAGCGTCGCGGTCGAATAGCAATAGAACGGCGTGCCCACGGCATCCGCGAGATCGGAAAGATTGACCGCCTCGGCGTGAAGCACGCCGTTGCGATAGTCGAAGTGATTCATGGTGCGCTCAATTACCCAGCAGCGGGTCGAGTATGAACGGTTTCTTTTTGCCCCTGGCCGCCTCCGGCTGGGCGTCGGACCCGAAGCCCGGATTGTATACGCCCGGCTGGGCCGCGCGCTCGGCCTCCGAATCGGTGGCCGCGGATTGCGCCGACGCATTCGAGGCGTTCGGCGGCAGATCGAGGCCGCCCTTGCGGCCGCAGCCGCCGAGCGCAAGCGCGCTCACGCTCAGCAGGATGATGGCCCATCCCGACGATGTCGGCCGGTAGTTACGTGTCACGACGAAAATCCCCAATACGCGCCGCACCATACAAAGATTGCCTTGCGATGGCGAGGCCCGACGCCCCCATGAAACCCAAGAAAAACCCAAGAAATTGCAGCGAAATTCTTGGCCTCAGCCCAATTTTCGCTCTTTTTCCAACCGCTTCAGCCAGGACTTGGCCTGAGCCGCCACATTCTTCGGCGCGGTGCCGCCATAGCTGGTGCGGCTCTTGACCGACGCTTCCACCGACAGCACGCGCAGCGCCTCGGCCGTAATCTTCGGCTCGACCTCCTGCATCGCCTTCAGCGGCAGTTCGTGCAGCGCCACGCCCTGTTTCGAGGCAAGCCCGACGATGCGTCCGGTGACGTGATGGGCGTCGCGGAACGGCATTTTCAGCGTCCGCACCAGCCAGTCGGCAAGATCGGTGGCGGTGGCATAGCCCTCGCCCGCGGCCGCCTTCATCCTGCTCTCGTCCGGTACGAGGTCGGCAACCATGCCGGTCATCGCCCGGATCGCCAGCGAGAGGGCTGCGAACGCTTCCATCGCGCCCTGCTTGTCCTCCTGCATGTCCTTTTGATAGGCGAGCGGCAGCCCCTTCATCACGATCAGGAGCGCCGTCAGCGCCCCGATCACCCGCCCGGTCTTGGCGCGCACCAGTTCGGCCGCATCGGGGTTGCGCTTTTGCGGCATGATCGAGGATCCGGTGGTGAACTTGTCGCTCAGCCTGATGAGGCCGACCAGCGGCGAGGTCCAGATCACGATCTCCTCGGCGAAGCGCGACATATGCACCGCTGCGATCGACGCCGCCGACAGGGTTTCCAAAACGAAGTCGCGGTCCGATACCGCGTCCAACGAGTTGGCCATCGGCCGGTCGAAGCCGAGCGCCTTGGCGGTGGCGTGACGGTCGATCGGAAACGAGGTGCCGGCGAGCGCGGCCGCGCCCAGCGGCGATTCGTTCAACCGCTTGCGCGCATCCGCAAAGCGGCCGCGGTCGCGCGCGGCCATCTCGACATAGGCCAGGAGATGATGCCCGAGCGTCACGGGCTGGGCGGTCTGCAGATGGGTGAAGCCCGGCATGACCGTGCCGGCATGTTCCAGCGCCCGCTCCACCAGGACATATTGAAACGCGGCCAGCGCCGCATCTAGCTCATCGATGGTGTCGCGCACAAACAGACGAAAATCGGTCGCGACCTGGTCGTTGCGCGAACGCGCGGTGTGCAGCCGGCCGGCGGCGGGCCCGATCAGATCGGTCAACCGGCTCTCGACGTTCATATGGATGTCTTCGAGCGCGCGCTTGAAATCGAACGAGCCTTTTTCGATTTCTGACAGAATCGTGTCTAGACCTTTACCGATATTTTTCGCATCACCGGCCGTGATAATGCCCTGCGCAGCGAGCATCGCGGCGTGGGCCTTGGACGCGGCGATGTCCTGGGAATACATGTGACGATCGACGTCGATGGAGACGTTGATTTCCTCCATGATCGCATCGGGACGCTCGGTGAACCGGCCGCCCCACATCTTGTTGCTCATGACTTCTCGCTCACGACTTCTTATTCAGGTGCTGGCTATTCAGGTCTGGCATTTATCGTCGAAACCGGCGAAACGCCGTGCCGGTTTCGCCCGTAACATGAGCACTGCATAGCCGTATCTGATACAGGATGACAAACGATATGCCCGAAACGCCTGCCCCTCGCCCGGCCGCCACGCGCCGGATCCCCATCGCCGTCGGCGCGGTCCTGATTGGGGCGGCGATCGGCTTTGCCGGGGTCTACGGGTTCGGCGGCCTGAAGCGCGGTGCGGGCGGCGATGCCGCCTGTGCAGGCGCGGTCGAGCTGGCGCGCAAGATCGGACCTCTGGCGCATGGCGAGGTCGCCGCGCTGACCATGGCCACCAGCCCGCTCCGGCTCCCTGACCTCGCGTTCGAGGATGCGGAGGGCAAGCCCCGAAAACTCTCCGACTGGCGCGGCAAGACCGTGCTGGTCAATCTGTGGGCCACCTGGTGCGTGCCCTGCCGGAAAGAGATGCCGGCGCTCGACAGCCTGCAGACCAAACTCGGCGGCAAGGATTTCGAGGTGGTCGCGATCAACATCGACACCCGCGACCCCGAAAAGCCCAAAAACTTCCTGAAAGAAGCCAATCTGACCAGACTGGCCTATTTCAGCGACGCGAAAGCCAAGGTTTTTCAAGATCTTAAGGGTATAGGCAAGGCGCTGGGGATGCCGACCTCTATTCTGGTCGACGGCCAGGGCTGCGAAATCGCCAATCTGGCCGGTCCCGCCGAATGGGCCAGCGACGACGCGATCAAGCTGATCAAGGCGGCTGTGAAGCCGGTGGCGGCGGGATTCTGAAGGTTTTAGGCGATCGCGTTGAGATTGCCGCCAACGCCCGGCGCAAGGTTGGCGGTCGACGGGATGCTAAGCAGGGTCTGGACCGCGAATTTCTCGGCGTCGTTGTTCTGTTTGATGATCGAGGTCTGAATCTGCTGCTGCAGACCACCCGCCTGCATGGCGAGCATGCTCGACACCATAGCCATCATGTCCATACGCAAGACTCCCGAAACGCGGGGAGACCCTAGCGGAGGCTGGTTAACGAGAAATTGAGGCTAGCGCGTCGGCACCGGCTTGTCGCCGCGGTAGTCGTAGAAACCGCGCTGGGTCTTGCGGCCGAGCCAGCCGGCTTCGACGTATTTCACCAACAGCGGGCACGGCCGGTATTTCGAATCCGCCAGCCCCTCATGCAGCACCTGCATGATCGACAGGCAGGTATCGAGGCCGATGAAATCGGCCAGCTCCAGCGGGCCCATCGGATGGTGCGCGCCGAGCTTCATCGCCGCATCGATCGCCTCGACGTTGCCGACGCCTTCATACAGCGTGTAGATCGCCTCGTTGATCATCGGCAGCAGGATGCGGTTGACGATGAAGGCCGGGAAATCCTCGGACACCGCAATCTGCTTGCCGACCTTGGTGACAAAGGCCTTGGCGGTATCGAAGGTCTCGTCATCGGTGGCGATGCCGCGGATCAGTTCGACCAGTTCCATCGCCGGCACCGGATTCATGAAATGAATGCCGATGAATTTCTCGGGGCGGTCGGTCGAGGCGGCAAGCCGCGTGATCGAGATCGACGAGGAGTTGGTGGCGACGATCGCCTCGGGTTTCAGCACCGCGCAGACGTCGTGGAAGATCTTGCGCTTGGTCTCTTCCTTTTCAACCGCGGTCTCGATGACGAGATCGCAGTCCGACAGGCCGTCGAGCGTCTCGCTTGTGGTGATGCGCTCAAGCGCCTGCTTGCGGGCGTCCTCGGTGATACCCTTCTTGGCGACCTGGCGCGACAAATGGCCGTTGATGGTCGCCATCGCCGATTTCAACCGGTCAGCGGACACGTCGTTGAGCACCACGTCGAGGCCGGCCAGCGCCGCCACATGGGCGATGCCATTGCCCATCTGGCCCGAGCCGATCACGCCGACCTTCTTGATTGTCACCGCCATCTTGTCATCCACCCGAACGGCACGCATCTCGCGCCAGTTCATCCCGTTAGGCCCCGGTCCGAACCGAGGCTTAAACCTGTTTTCGACGCGTTTTCTTCAAGCGAACCCGGTAGCCACTTCGCTTGAAAACGCTGTCCCTAGATTAACACCGGCCGGAGCTTACGCGTCCGGCCGCTGTTTGACTGCCGTTATTTTCCGAGCTTGCCGAGCGCCTCGGTCAATTCCGGAACCGCCTGGTACAAATCCGCAACCAGGCCGTAATCGGCAACCTGGAAAATCGGCGCGTCCTCATCCTTGTTGATCGCAACGATCACCTTGGAATCCTTCATGCCGGCGAGATGCTGGATCGCGCCGGAAATGCCGATCGCGACATAGAGCTCCGGCGCCACCACCTTGCCGGTCTGCCCGACCTGCCAGTCGTTCGGCGCATAGCCGGCATCGACGGCGGCGCGCGAGGCGCCGACGCCGGCGCCTAACTTGTCGGCGAGCGGCTCGATGTACTTGGCAAAGTTCTCGCGGCTCTGCATGGCACGGCCGCCGGAGACGATGATTTTTGCGGACGTCAGTTCGGGGCGGTCGCTTTTGGCGACTTCCTCACCGACGAAGGTGGCGAGGCCCGGATCGGCCGCGGCAGCGGCGTTCTCGATCGCAGCACTGCCGCCGTCGCCTGCCGCGGCGAAGGTCGAGGTCCGCACCGTGATGACCTTCTTGGCGTCCTTGGACTTCACGGTCTGGATCGCGTTGCCGGCATAGATCGGCCGCTCGAACGTATCCGGCGAGACCACCTTGATGATCTCGGACACCTGCATCACGTCGAGCAAGGCGGCGACGCGCGGCATCACGTTCTTGAAGCGCGAAGTCGCGGGCGCGACGAAGGCGTCGTAGGACGGCGCCAGCGCCACGATCAGCGCCGCCAGCGGCTCGGCGAGGTCGTGGGCATAGGCGTCACCCTCGGCAACCAGCACCTTGGTGACGCCGGCGAGCTTCGCCGCCGCCTCGGCCGCCGCCTTGGTGCCCTGGCCGCCACCGGCGACCAGCACGTGAACTTCGGCACCCAGCTGGGTGGCCGCGGTCAGCGCCTTGTTGGTGGAGTCCTTGAGGGCCTCGTGGTCGTGTTCGGCAATCAACAGCGTGGTCATCAGAGAACCCCGGCTTCGGTCTTGAGCTTCGAAATCAGTTCGGCGACGTCCTTGACCTTGACGCCTCCCTTGCGGCCCGGCGGTTCGGTGGTTTTCAGCACTTCGAGATGCGGCGTGAGATCGACGCCGTAGTCGGCCGCGCTCTTGTCGGCGATCGGCTTCTTCTTCGCCTTCATGATGTTGGGCAGCGAGGCGTAGCGCGGCTCGTTGAGGCGCAGATCGGTGGTGACGATGGCCGGTCCCTTCAGCTTCAGGGTCTGCAGGCCGCCGTCGACTTCGCGCGTCACCTTGAAATCGGAGCCGTCGACTTCGAGCTTGGAGGCAAAGGTCGCCTGAGACCAGCCGAGAAGTGCGGCCAGCATCTGGCCGGTCTGGTTCGAGTCGTCGTCGATCGCCTGCTTGCCGAGGATGACGAGGCCGGGCTTCTCTTCGTCGACGATGGCTTTGAGAATCTTGGCGACCGCCAGCGGTTCGACATTGCCTTCGGCCTTGACCAGGATGCCGCGGTCGGCGCCCATCGCAAGTCCAGTCCGGATCGTCTCGGAGGCCTGTGCGGGCCCGATCGATACCACCACCACTTCGGTCGCCTTGCCGGCTTCCTTCAGCCGCAGCGCTTCCTCGACGGCGATTTCGTCGAACGGATTCATCGACATCTTCACGTTGGCGAGTTCCACGCCCGTTCCGTCGCTCTTGACGCGGACCTTGACGTTGTAATCGACCACCCGTTTTACCGGCACAAGAACCTTCATCGATCCTCTTTCGCTTGAATTCTGGGGTTTGGTGAGCTCTCTATTAGCTTGGGCGCGGAACCTAAAGGTCCCGCTATCGGCGGTCAACGCGCGAAAGCCAAAAATCGCGCCCTTCAGACGACCACTTTAGCGGTTCTGGCCGGGCACCCACAACACGTCCCCGGCGCCATTATCGTTCATGGAGCGGCTGGCGACGAACAGGAAATCCGACAGCCGGTTCATATAGTGTACGGCAGGCTCGCTGACCGGCTCGTCCGGCCTGGCCCCCAGTTCCACCATGATCCGTTCCGCTCTGCGACATATGGTGCGGGCGAGATGCAGGTATGCCGCAGCGGGGGTGCCGCCGGGCAGCACAAAGGAGGTCAGGGGCGCCAGATGGGCGTTGAGCGTATCGATATCGCGCTCGAGCCGTTCCACCTGGCTGGACAGCATGCGCAGCCGCTCCGCCTTGCCCTCGCGCTGGGGCACGGCGAGATCGGCGCCGAGATCGAACAGGTCGTTCTGGATCAGGCCCAGCATCGCATCGAGTTCGCGCGCCTGCGCCAGATGCAGCCGCGCCACGCCGATCGCGGCGTTGGTCTCGTCCACGGTTCCATAGGCGCTGATGCGCAGATCATATTTCGGGCGGCGTTCGCCGCTGCCGAGCGCGGTGGTGCCGTCATCGCCGGTCCGCGTGTAGATTCGATTAAGCACGACCATTGGCGGGTCCCCCTCCTGCTTGCCCTATTTGCCCATCGCCCAGACCACGGCCATCGTGATGACGATGGCGATGAATTGCAGCAACACCCGCAGCCGCATCAGATTCTGCGAGCGGCTGGGCGAGCCGCCCCGCATCATGTTGATGAGACCCAAAAACAGCACGATCGCAACGGCAGCGACCGCGATGGGCAGAACAATCGAACCAAAAAAGGATGCCATCGGCGCTACATAACACCGCGCCGGGCCGGCCGCTATACGTTCACAGACAGCCGCACAGATGCCTGATCGATCTGGCTCTTAGCCCAATAATAATATCAGATTCTTTTTTTGACGCGTTTTATTCACGCGAACCGGTCCCACTTCGCTTGAAAACGCTCTAGTATCTCGCATCGAACCGTCAATCGCCAGCCAGGGTGGCATGTGAGGCAGGTCAAGTACGTCTATCACGTCGTGGTGGATGCCTTTTACGAGTTCCTCGTCGACGATGGCTGGGCGATCGCCAGCCATATCGCGTTGTCGACGCTGATGGCGCTGTTTCCGTTCCTGATCGTGCTGACGTCGCTGGCCGGCTTTTTCGGCTCCAAGCAACTCGCCGACCAATCAGTCAGCCTATTGCTCCAGGTGTGGCCGCAACAGGTCGCCGACACGCTGTCAGGCGAAATCCACGACGTGCTGACCACGTCCCGCGGCGATATCCTGACCATCGGCGCGGTGCTGGCACTTTATTTCGCCTCGAACGGCGTCGAGGCGCTGCGGGTGGCGCTGAACCGCGCCTATTCCGTTATCGAGCCGCGCAGCTGGTACTGGCTGCGGCTGGAGTCGATCGGCTACACGCTGGTCGCCGCCTTCACGGCGCTGGCGATGGCGTTCCTGATCGTGCTGTTTCCCCTGATGCTGGAGGCGGCACGGCGCCACATTCCGTTTTTCGTCGAGACGAACGAACACTTCCTCAACATCACCCGCTACAGCATCACGATCGGCGCGCTGATCGTGGCGCTGTTCATCCTGCACGCCTGGCTGCCGGCGGGACGCAGGGGGTTTCTGCAGATCCTGCCCGGCATCATCTTCACCATGGTGGCGTCGCTGGTATCGGGCATCGTGTTCGGCCAGTATCTGGCGCGCTTCGCCAATAATTACGTGACGATGTATGCCGGCCTCGCATCGGTCATCATCGCGCTGGTGTTTTTGTATTTCCTCGCCGCGATCTTCGTCTATGGCGGCGAACTCAACGCGGCGATCATCAAGTCGCGGCTGCCGCGCGGCGTGTCGCTTCAAGCAGCGCAGTCGCTAGCGCACGTGGACTGACAGGCTTGATCAGGAAGGCGTCGGCCCCCGCAGCGCGCGAGGCCGCCTCGTCCTCGCCGCGCCCCGACACGCCGATGATGGCGATGCGGCCGAGCGGCGGATCGAGCGCCCGAATGCGCCGGATAGCCTCGATGCCGTCGATGCCCGGCAGCACCATGTCCATCAGCACCGCGTCGAAACCGCCCTGCGCGATCCGCTCCGGCGCGGCCTCGCCCTGGCCGATGAACTCGGTCTGGTGGCCGAGCTCGGTCAAGATGGCGTTCAGCACGACGCGGCCGAACGGATTGTCCTCGACGCTGAGCAGGCGCAAGGACCGCAGCGCCCCGGTCGACGGCTCGCCATCGGCCCCCGTCATGATCGTAATCGGGCCCTTGGCCGGCGACATCACGACGCTGAGCGTGAAGGTGGTGCCGCCGCCGCGCCGTTGCGTCACCACGATGTCGCCGCCCATGGCGCGCGCGAGTTGCCTGACCGACGACAGCCCAAGCCCGGTGCCGCCGAACTTTGAGGCGATCGAGACATTGGCCTGCGAGAACGGGCGGAACAGGCGCTTGATCTCGCTGAGCGTGAGGCCGATGCCGCTGTCGGAGACCGCAAAGGCGACGCCGATTTTACCCCTTGGAGCGCGCAGCGGCGACACGACAAGCGTGACGCTGCCCTGTTCGGTGAATTTCACCGCATTGTCGATCAGGTTCTCCAGCGCCGCCCGCAGCCTTACGGGATCGCCGACGGCAAATGCCGGCAGCTTTTCGGAAATCTCGACCGACGACTGCAGACCCTTCGCCGCCGCCCGCCCGGTCAGCGAATCGCCGGCGTTGCGCGCCAGCGTGCGCAGATCGAAGAAATCGTGGCGCACGGTGAGCCCGGGACCGCTGCTACGCGCGGCATCGACGAACAAGGTCGCAAGGCTCGCCAGATGTTCCGCGCCGGCCTTGATGGTGTCGACCCAGCGCCGTTCGCGCTCATCAAGGTCGGATGTCGCCAGGAGGTTGCTGATCGCCAGAATGCCGGTCAGCGGCGTGCGCACCTCGTGGGCAAAGGCCGCCAATGCCACTTCGACCACGCCGGGCCCGGCCTTAGCTTTCGGCGAACCGCGTTTCTTCGCGCCAACGCGCGATACGCGCTTCTTCTTCGGCTGCTTCCTGGTCAGCCGTGTTGTACGCCGTGAACGCGGTGATGCCGCCATGATCCCCTGACCCATCCTGGAACCAAGCATGGCATGCCACGGCAGCCGGAGTCACGATGGCCTTTGGGGCAACCCTCAGTAATTACGCAAGTCCTGCCAGACGGCGGATGTCGGCCGGCGTGGCGCCCTGCCCACGCAATTCGCGCAAGGCGGTGGCCTTGGTCGACTTCGACAGTTTCTGTCCGGCGTCGTCGAGGACCAGCCGGTGATGCCGGTAGACCGGTTGCGGAATACCAAGCAGCGATTGCAGCAGCCGGTGCACGCTGGTCGACCAGAACAGGTCCTGGCCGCGCACCACGTCGGTGACGCCCTGCAAGGCATCGTCGATCACAACCGACAGGTGATAGCTGGTCGGCGTCTCCTTACGCGCCAGGATGACGTCGCCCCAGGCTTCCGGTCGGGCGGCCACGAGCCCGGTTTCGCCGCCTGCGCCCTCGCCGCGCTCGACCCAGGCGAGATCGGGCGCCTGTGCCATGGCCGCCGCCATATCGAGCCGCAACGCGTAAGGCAGGCCCTGGTCGATCAATCGCCGCCGCGCCGGCGCGGAAAACGACTTCGCGGCGCCGGGATAGAGCGGCGCGCCATCGGGATCACGCGGCCAGGGCGCTCCGGCCTTCGCGGCGGATTCCCGTTCGGCGACCATGCGGGCGATTTCCGCGCGGCTTTCGAAGGCGGGATAGATCAGGCCTCGGCCTGACAGTTTTTCCACCGCTTCGCGAAAATCGGAAAGGTGTTCGGACTGCCGCCGCACCGGCGCTTCCCAGGACAGGCCGAGCCATTCGAGGTCTTCAAATATCGCAGCCTCGAATTCCGGCCGGCACCGCGTCGCGTCGATATCCTCGATGCGGAGCAGAAATCTTCCACCGCTCGCGCGCGCCAGCTCGAAATTCAACAGCGCCGAAAAAGCGTGGCCGAGATGGAGGTAGCCATTGGGGCTTGGCGCAAATCGGAACACAGGTGACGGCATTGATCTCTTTCGCGGGACATGATGGTTTTAACGGGCAATGACCATTCACCTCAACTCCCAGGCCGACCTCGAAGACGCGATTGCGGCCCTCGTCGTACAGGACAAGCGGCTCAAACCGATTCTCGAACTCACGGGCATGCCGGCGCTGCGCCAGCGCGAACCGGGCTTTGCCGGGCTGGCGCATATCGTGTGCGGTCAGCAATTGTCCACCGCGAGCGCCGGGGCGATCTGGGGACGCCTCACCGCCGCGTTCGATCCGTTCGATCCCGAGCCCATCCGCAAGGCCCGCGCCGAACGCCTCGGACGGCTCGGCCTTTCGGCCGCCAAGATCAAGACGCTGAAAAACATCGCGCGCGAACTGGCCGCCGAACGATTGAACCTCGAGGTACTGGCAGAAGAGGACGCCGACGCCGCACACCACACGTTGACCGCGCTGCATGGTATCGGCCCGTGGACCGCCGACGTCTATCTGCTGTTCTGCCTCGGCCATGGCGATGCCTGGCCGGCCGGCGACATCGCGATCCAGGAGGCGATCAAGGTCGGGCTCGGCCTGAAGGCGCGTCCGACCGCCAAGCAGATGGCGCCGCTGGCCGAGCCGTGGCGCCCCATGCGCGGTGCCGCAGCGCATCTTTGGTGGAGCTACTATCGCGTCGTGAAGAATCGCGAGGGCGTGATCACGAAGTAGACATTGTCTCGGAGGCATGGACCCCGGATCAGCAGCGCACCGCTTCGCGCTGCGCAGCATCCGGGGAACGCAGACCGAGACAAGTCAGCCCCGCAGCCTGACCCGGTCCTCGCGCGCGCATGCCGTGACGAAGTCGATCACCGCGCGCACCGCGGGGAGTTCGACCAGATCCGGATGCGCCAGCAGCCAGAGATCGGCCACGCTGACGAGTTTTTGCGGCGCGACCCGCACCAGATCGGGGTCGATGGCGGCGACGAAGCAGGACAGCGCCGAGATTCCGAGGCCGGCCTTCGCCGCGGCCAGCATGTCGCCCTGCGACGAACAGCGCAGCACCACCGATCCCTGGCGGGTGATGAGATCGCTCCAGCGCGCCAGGCGTTCGTTCGAGGCCCGGTCGGCAAAGCCGATCACGCTGTGCCCCTTCCATTCGTCGCGCCGCTCCGGCAAACGACGCCGCGCCGCATAGGCGCGCGAAGCGTAAAAGCCGGTGCCGAGCCGGCCGATCCGGCGGCCGATCAAATTCTCCTCGCCACTGTCCACCGGACGCAGCACGACATCAGCCTCGCGGCGGCGCACGCTGGCCGGAAACGGATGGGTGATGATCTCGATCTGGATGTGGTCGTGCGCGCGCAGGAACGGACCCAGCCGCGGCATCAGCCAGTGCGAGGCAAAGGTCGCTCCGATCGAGAGCTTGACCACGCCGCGGGCGTCCGCACCGGTCGCGGAGACCGCGGCCTCGGCGCGCAGCGCCGCCGCCGCCATGGCGTCGACATGCTCACGGAATTTGCGGCCCTGCGCGGTCAGCGACAGGCCTTCGTTGGAGCGCGCGAACAGGGGTATGCCGAGCTGGCCTTCCAGTTCGGCGATCTTGCGGCCGACCGTCGGATGGCTGGAGCGGAGCTGGCGCGCGGCCGCGGCGAAGCTGCGGGTTTCGGCCACCGCGACAAAGGTCTTGCACAGGTCCCAGTCCATTGGCGATCAGGCCTAGATGTTCATTACTGAATGGTCAGCTGTTCAATATTGAACGTCGGAGACGACCCGTCCAGCCCTATAATGCAGCGCATAAGCAAGCCGGCTGGAGCGGAACCGCTCGCCGGCCTCGAAACCCAGAGGGAGGATTGAATGCCGTTGCCCGCGTCGCTTGCCAATTCGCTTGAACTGCCCGTGGTCGGCTCGCCGCTCTTCATCGTGTCCGGGCCGGAACTCGTGATCGCCCAGTGCAAGGCCGGCATCGTCGGATCGTTTCCGGCGCTGAACGCGCGGCCGGTCGAAAAACTCGACGAATGGCTGAGCCGGATCAAGAATGAACTCGGCGAGTACAAGGCGCTGCACCCCACGAAGAAGGTCGCGCCCTATGCGGTCAACCAGATCTGCCACGCCTCCAACGACCGGCTGATGAAAGACATGGAAACCTGCGTCAAGCACCAGGTTCCGATCATCATCACCTCGCTGCGGCCGCCGCTGGAGATCGTCGAAGCCGCGCATTCCTATGGCGGCGTCGTGTTCCACGACGTGATCAACGTCAAGCATGCACGCAAGGCCGCCGAACAGGGCGTCGACGGGCTCATTCTGGTCTGCGCCGGCGCCGGCGGGCATGCCGGCACGCTGTCGCCGTTCGCGCTGCTGCGCGAGGTCAAACAATGGTTCAAGGGCACCATCCTGCTGTCGGGTGCGATCTCCGACGGCTGGAGCATTGCCTCCGCGCTCGCGCTCGGCGCCGACCTCGCCTACATGGGGACGCGCTTCATCGCCACCGAAGAGGCGAATGCCGACCTCGCCTACAAGAAGGCGCTGACCGAGCACGCCGCCCATGACATCGTCTATTCGAACCTGTTCACCGGCGTGCACGGCAATTATCTCGGCCCGTCGATCGTGGCCGCGGGCCTCGATCCCGACAATTTGCCGGTCGCTGACAAGACCAAGATGAATTTCGGCTCCGGCGGCAACACCAAGTCCAAGGCATGGCGCGACATCTGGGGCTCGGGCCAGGGCATCGGCCAGATCAATGATGCACCGCCGGTCGCCGAACTCGTCGCGCGCCTGAAAGCCGAATTCGACGACGCCGGCAGCGACTTTCTCAGGCGAGCGCGCGCTTAGGCGGCGCACTCTCGGCTTCGACAACAAATGAAAACAGAGGGATGGGAACGATGAGCGTGTCACGCACTGCATTGAGCATGGTGTTCGCATTGATGGCGACCGGAGCCGTCGCCGCCGATGACAAGGGCGAAATCCGCATCGGCCAGACGCTGCCCTATAGCGGGCCGGTGTCCGGCTTCGGCACCATCGGCCGGGCGCAAGAGGCCTATTTCGACAAGGTCAACGCGGACGGCGGCATCAACGGCCGCAAGGTCAAGTTCATCACTCTCGACGATGCCTACTCGCCGCCCAAGACCGTCGAGCAGACCCGAAAGCTGGTCGAGCAGGAAGAAGTGCTTGTCATGTTCGGCTCGCTGGGCACCGCAACCAACAACGCCGTGCACCGCTACCTTAACAACAAGAAGGTTCCGCAGCTGTTCGTGCTGAGCGGCGCCACCAAGTGGGCCGACCCGAAGCATTACCCATGGACCATGCCGGGCATGGCGACCTATCAGTCCGAGGGCGTCGTCTATGCCAAGTACATCTTGCAGACCAAGCCGGACGCGAAGATCGCCATCCTGGCGCAAAACGACGATTTCGGCCGCGACTATGTCGCCGGCTTCAAGCGCGCGCTGGGAGACAAGGCCGCGACCATGATCGTCTCCGAGGCGAGCTATGAGACCAGTGCGCCGACCATCGCTTCGCAGCTTGCGACGCTGAAAGCCTCCGGCGCCAATGTGATGTTCGGCGTCGTGCTCGGGAAGTTCACCTCGCAGATGATCAAGGGCGTTGCCGAACTGAACTGGAAGCCGGACCTGTTGTTCGTGCCGACATCGGCGTCATCGATCTCGTTCCTGGAGCCCGGCGGACTGGAAAACGCGGTCGGGCTGATTTCGTCGAGCAACCAGAAGGACACGATGGACGCGCAATGGGCCAATGATGCCGGCGTGAAGGAGTATTTCGCGTTCATGAAGAAGTATCTGCCCAATGCCGACCTGAACAATTCGAATTACGCGGCGGGCTATCATTATGCCAACCTGATGACGAAGGTGCTGACGGCCTGCAAGGACGATCTCAGCCGGGAGAATATCATGCGGCAGGCCGCTTCGCTGCGCCAGGTTTCGCTGCCGCTGCTGTTGCCTGATATAACGGTGTCGACCGATGCCGAGGATTATCTGCCGTTCCAGCAATTGCGGCTGCGGCGCTTCGACGGCAAGAGCTGGGTCGGTTTCGGTGAAATCCTGGACGACCGATAAGGGAGTGCGTTGAGTGCGAACCAAATCGGCAGACGTCATCCCCGCGCAACGGCTTTGCCGTTGTCGCTGGAGGTGCGAGCCTTGCGGTGCACTTGCACCGCTGGGCGAGCCTCGAAGGATGGACCACGGGCGCTTCTCATCCTTCGAGGCTCGCCGAAGAGGCTCGCACCTCAGGATGACGCGATAGGGTGCGAGCTGGCGGCTTCAAACTAACTCATCATGCTTTAGGGAGCACGTGACGGTGATCATCGGCGGCGAACGCACAATTACCTATCCGGAAATCCATGACCGCATCGCACGCGCGGCGACCGGATTTCAAAGCCTCGGCCTTGGTGGCGACACGCCGGTCGCGATGATGCTGCGCAATGATTTTGCGTTGTTCGAAGTTACCGGCGCAGCCGCCGCGCTCGGCAGCCCGGTGGTGCCGATCAACTGGCACCTGAAGGCCGAGGAGGTCGCCTATATCCTTGCCGACAGCGGCGCCGAGATCCTGGTCTGCCATGCGGACCTGTTGCCGCAGATCAGGGACGGGCTACCAGCCCATATCAAGCTGCTGATCGTAACCACACCGCTGGAGATCGCCACGGCGTTCAATGTTCCGGCTGCGCTGACGAAGGTTCCGGACGGCATGACCGACTGGGACGTCTGGCGCGACACCCATGCGCCATCGCAGGAGCCGCCGATCGGCAGCGCGCCAATGTTCTATACGTCAGGCACCACGGGCCTGCCCAAGGGCGTGCGGCGCAAGCCGATGAAGCCGGAGCAGCAGGCGGCCTCGGCACGAGTCGGTGGCATCGCCTATGGCGTCAAGCCGAACGAGGATCAAGTCATCCTGATGAACGGCCCGATGTATCATTCGGCGCCAAGCTCCTACGGCATGCTGGCGTTTCGCAGCGGCTGCACAATCGTGCTCGAACCGCGTTTCGATCCAGAGGACATGCTGCAACTGATCGCGCGCCATCGCGTCACCCACATGCATATGGTGCCGACGATGTTCGTGCGGCTGCTGCGCCTGCCGGACGAGGTGAAACAACGTTACGACCTGTCGTCGCTGCGCTTCGTCGTCCACGGCGCGGCCCCCTGCCCGCCGCAGGTCAAGCGCGCCATGATCGACTGGTGGGGACCGGTCATCAGCGAATATTTCGGCTCGACTGAAACTGGAATCCCGGTGTGGCATTCGGCCGGGGAGGCGCTGGCCAAGCCCGGCACCGTCGGCCGCGCCATCGAAGGCGGTGTCGTCAAGATCTTCCGCCCCGACGGCGAACTGTGCGGCGTCAACGAACCCGGCGAGATCTTCATGCGACAGATGTCGGTGCCGGACTTCGATTACCACGGCAAGGCCGAGGCGCGCGCCGAGGCCGGGCGCGACGGCCTCGTCAGCGTCGGTGACGTCGGCTATCTCGACGAAGACGGCTATCTGTTCCTGTGCGACCGCAAACGCGACATGGTGATCTCGGGCGGCGTCAACATCTATCCCGCCGAGATCGAGAACGCACTGATCGGCATGGACGGCGTGCGCGACTGCGCGGTGTTCGGCATTCCCGACGACGAGTTCGGCGAGCGGCTGTTTGCCTGCATCGAGCCCGACACCGATGCCACGCTTTCGCCGGCGGCAGTGCAGGAATTCCTGCGCACCCGCCTCGCCAATTTCAAGGTGCCAAAGGACATCCAGTTCATGGACTCGATGCCGCGCGAAGCCACCGGCAAGATTTTCAAGCGCAAGCTGCGCGATCTGCATGCGGAAGGCCGCCTGCGCGCGGCTAGGTGACGGCGGCGCAGAAAAGCAAACGGCGTTTCAAACGGACAGTGTTTTAAACGTCCTTGTTGAACATACTTGCTGTTGCAAAATGGTCATTGGAGAGCGCAAAGATCAGGGCATATCAAGCGTAGGGACCTGACACATGCACGCCACTGATTTTATCGTCGCCCGCCATGATCTGCAGCAATACAAAGTGATCGAGACAGAGCTACCCAACGCGGGCACATTGCCGGGTGAGTCGTTGCTGGTCAAAGTTGTCAGTTTCGCCTTCACCGCCAACAACATCACCTACGCCGTGCTTGGCGACCAGTTCAATTACTGGCAGCTGTTTCCTGCGCCAAAGGGTTTCGGCAATATTCCGGTGTGGGGATTCGGCGACGTGATCGCGTCGAAGCATCCTGATATTGCCGAGGGCGAACGCCTGTTCGGCTATTTCCCGATGGCGACGCACGTGGTGATCGAAGCGGCTGACGTTAGCAAGCACGGCCTGCGCGATGCCGTCGCGCATCGACAAGTCGCTGCGCCGGTCTACAACGCCTATGCCCGTGTCAGCGGCGATCCCTCCTTCGCCGGACGTCGGGGCGATTTTCAGGCGCTGCTACGACCGCTGTTCATGCTGTCCTTTCTGGTCGATGATTTCCTCGCCGAGAACGATTTCTTCGGCGCGCAGAGCGTGATGCTCTCCTCGGCCTCCAGCAAGACCGCGTTCGGGCTTGCGCATCTGCTGCACACAAGGCGCAATGGAATCAAGGTAATCGGGCTCACCTCGGCACCCAATGTCGACTTCGTGAAATCGCTCGGCTGTTACGACGAGGTCGTGACCTATGACGCCGTGACATCGTTGCCGCCGGATTCACCTGTCGCGTTGGTGGACATGGCGGGGAACAGCGAATTGCGCGCGACGCTGCATAACCATTTCGGCGACCAGATGAAATATTCCGGACGCATCGGACTTACCCATCGCAGTTCGTCGCCCGACGAGCCGGAATTGCCCGGCGCCAAGCCCACCTGGTACTCCGCGCCCGTCCAGATTCGCAAACGCGCCAAGGAATGGGGCTCGGGCGGCGTCGGCACGCGGTTCGGCGCGGCATGGTCGGGTTTTGCGCCGAAGCTGGACGGGTGGCTCACCGTGACCGAAGGCCGCGGCCCGGCGGCGGTGCAACGGGTCTATCTCGACACCCTCAACGGCCGTGTGCCGCCGGACCAGGGGCATATCCTGTCGATTTAGAGATAACCGCTATCTCCTCGCGCCCTTTCTGCAGCCTCCCGAATGGGTATAGGCTCGCGGAACAGGGAAACGCCGCACAGACGGCCGGTGACGAGAAACGCGCATGCTCGACAAGACGGACGATATTTCGGTGGCCGCCGACAACTGGCTTGCGCAGTTCGAGGAGGCGCTGGCGAAATCCGATAGCGGCCTGCTGAAGACGCTGTTTCACGCCGACAGCCATTGGCGCGACGTGCTGGCGTTGAGCTGGAACATCCAGACCGTCAACGGCGCGGACGCGATCCTGAAAGAGTTGAGCGTGCACGCACCGGCCGCCGGCCCTGTTGGATTTACGGTGGATCCCAACCGCGCCGCCCCCCGCAAGGTGATGCGCGCGGGCACCAACGCAATCGAGGCAATCTTCAAGTTCGAGACCAGGGTCGGGCGCGGCAGCGGCATCATCCGCCTGATTCCGGATGCCGACAATGTCCTGAAGGCCTGGACGCTGCTGACCGAGCTTGGCGAGCTCAAGGGCTTTGAAGAGCAGATCGGCGTCGCGCGGCCACGTGGCAACGCCTATTCGCGCGACTTCCGCGGCCCCAACTGGCTCGACCTGCGCAAGGCCTCCGCCGGCTATGCCGAACACGATCCGACCGTGCTGGTGATCGGCGGCGGACAATCCGGCCTCTCGATCGCGGCGCGGCTGAAGCAATTGAACGTCGATACGCTGATCGTCGATCGCGAGAAACGCATCGGCGACAACTGGCGCAAGCGCTACCACGCGCTGACGCTGCATAATCAAGTGCAGGTCAACCACCTGCCCTACATGCTTTTCCCGCCGAACTGGCCGACCTACATCCCGAAGGACAAGCTCGCCAACTGGTTCGAGGCCTATGTCGAAGCCATGGAGTTGAACTTCTGGACCGAGACCGAATTCGAGGGCGGCAGCTACGACGAGAAGGAACAACGCTGGACCGTGACGCTGCGCCGCGCCGACGGCAGCAAGCGCACCATGCAGCCGCGCCACGTGGTGCTTGCGACCGGCGTCAGCGGCATCCCGAGCAAGCCCGACATTGCCGGCCTGAAGGATTTCAAGGGCAGCGTGATGCATTCCAGCCAGTACGACGATGGCGAGAACTGGAAGGGCAAGCGCGCGATCGTGGTCGGCACCGGCAACAGCGGCCACGACATCGCGCAAGACCTGCATTCGAGCGGCGCCCATGTCACGCTGTTTCAGCGCTCATCGACGCTGGTCGTCAGCATCGAACCCTCGGCGCAGCTGGTGTACGCGCCCTATAATGAGGGCACGCTCGAGGACAACGATCTGATCGCGACCTCGATGCCGTTGCAAGTCGCGCGGAAGAGCCACGCGCTGACCTGCGCGAAGTCGAAAGATCTCGACAAGGACCTGCTCGACGGGCTGCAACGCGCCGGCTTCAAGCTCGATTTCGGCGAGGACAATACCGGCTGGCAGTTCAAGTACCTCACCCGTGGCGGCGGTTATTACTTCAACGTCGGCTGCTCCGATTTGATCGTCAAAGGCGATATCGCTCTGAAGCAATTCGCCGATGTCGACGGTTTTGTAACTGACGGCGTCAAGATGAAGGACGGCGAGACCATCGCCGCCGATCTCGTCGTGCTGGCGACCGGCTACAAGCGGCAGGAAGAGCTGGTGCGGCTGTTGTTCGGCGAAGCCGTCATGAACCGCGTCGGCACCATCTGGGGTTTTGGCGAGGGCCAGGAACTGCGCAACATGTACACCCGCACCGGCCAGCCCGGCCTGTGGTTCATCGCCGGCGGCCTTGCGCAATGCCGCATCGGATCGAAGCATCTGGCGCTGCAGATCAAGGCGATCGAGGAAGGGTTGCTGCCGCGCGGCGCGAAGCCGGCGGCGGGCGTCGCGTGAATCACAGCTAACATCATGGGGGAATAAACATGCCGTCGATTCTCGGCTCGGGCGAACATCGCTATCGCGTGGTGGAGAACTGGGCGAAGCTGCCCGATGGCTGGAGCCTCTCCGACGTCGCTTCCGTCGCGGTCGACAGCCGCGACCGCATCTACGTCTTCAACCGCGGCGCCCATCCGATGGTGGTGCTGGATCGCGAGGGGAATTTCCTCAGGAGCTGGGGCGAAGGCCTGTTCAACCGCGCCCACGGGCTGCACATCGACGCCGACGACAATCTCTATTGCACCGATGACGGCGACCACACCGTGCGCAAGTGCTCGGTCGACGGCAAGGTGCTGCTGACGATCGGCATCCCGAACCGCCCGAAGCCGTATATGAGCGGCGAGCCGTTCCACCGCTGCACCCATACGGCGCTGTCGCCGAAGGGCGAGATCTACGTCTCGGACGGCTACGGCAATGCCTGCGTCCATAAATACACGCCCGACGGCAAGCTGCTGAAGAGCTGGGGCGAGCCGGGTTCCGATCCCGGCCAGTTCAACATCGTCCACAATATCGCTACCGATGTCGACGGCTTCGTCTACGTCGCCGACCGCGAGAACCATCGCGTGCAGGTGTTCGACGGCAACGGCAAATACGAGACCCAGTGGAACAATCTGCACCGGCCCTGCGCGCTGCATTGCTGCGGCGGCAAGCAGCCGCATTTCATCGTCGGCGAGCTCGGCCCGGGCATGCCGGTCAACCTGAACGTGCCGAATCTCGGGCCGCGGCTCTCCATCGTCGACGCCAAGGGCCAGCGGATCGCCCGGCTCGGTGGCGAGGACGGCCCGGGGATAGACACCGGCAAATTCCTCGCGCCCCACGGCCTGGCGCTGGATTCCAGAGGCGACATCTATGTCGGCGAGGTCGGCGTCACCAACTGGAAGACCAGCTTTCCCGACACGCCGATGCCCTCAGAGGTCGGCGTCGGCCGCTGTCTGCAGAAGCTCGAGAAGGTTTAGGACCGGCCGCGCGGCTCCGGGGGTTGGCACGCCCGATCACGATGGATTGACCGCGGATGCCCGCCCCTGCAGGTGCCTTGGAGATGCCCTGGAGGCCCGCGAAATCATGGCGATTCGTGGGCGGCATATGCTGGATAAGGCCCGGAACGCTCTTCACAATCCCGTCACGCTGCCTGTAGTATGCAGGGCGCATGCTGCTTCGCAGCTAACATGGGAGTCAGGAGCGTTTCTTGAACGCACACGTCTCGCAAGGCGGATGGCCGGTACTGGTGCTGAACGCGGATTTCCGGCCGCTGAGTTACTACCCGCTGTCTCTCTGGTCGTGGCAGGACGCGATCAAGGCGGTGTTCCTCGACCGCGTCAACATCGTCGAGCATTACGACCGCGCGGTGCACAGCCCGAGCTTCGAGATCCAGCTGCCGAGCGTGGTGTCGCTCAAATCCTTCGTCAAGCCGACCACGCATCCCGCCTTCACCCGGTTCAACGTCTTCCTGCGCGACCGGTTCAGCTGCCAATATTGCCTGGCGCATGACGACCTCACCTTCGATCACATCATCCCGCGCAGCAAGGGCGGCCAGACCACCTGGGAGAACGTCGTCGCGGCCTGCTCGCCGTGCAATCTGCGCAAGGGCAATCTGACGCCACAGCAGGCGCGGATGTTCCCGCGGCAACACCCGTTCGCGCCGACCGTGCATCAACTGCACCGCAACGGCCGCCTGTTCCCGCCGAACTATCTGCACGATAGCTGGCTGGATTATTTGTATTGGGACACCGAGCTCGATCCGTAGGCTCACGCGGTTTATTTCACAACGCTTCAAGCGTGCTGCGCGATGGTGCCATCGGCAGCCATTCCGGGATACGGCGCTTCGCGATCCAATATGGTCGCCAGAGCGATTGCCAAGCGGCGCGGTCGAGCGGCGCCGTGCCCCAGTCACGCCACCCCATTTCGACCTGCGACAGGTCATGCATGTGCAGCCACTGGCGCGCCGCCCACCACAGCTCACGCGGCACCTCTGCGTTCCCAGCGGCTTTGAGCTCGACGATATTCGGCAGCGGATCGCGATAACGCGAAGCAACGCGCAGCGTGGCAACGCGCTCCCCGTCGCGCCGAACGCTCCAGAGCCGCGAGCGATTATGCGCCAGGTTGTAGCCATAGGTGTGCAGGCAATTCCGCATGGCGTCCGCTTCTTCGGCGATAGCGACGATGGTGTCCAAGGGCAGGAAATCATAACCGGCCACGCGACCGGTCCGGAGCCACATGTCGCTGATCGGCAGGTGACCGAGATTCACCTGCAATGCGATGAGCATTCGCCAGTTGTCAGCAGCCGCAAGGGCCGGACCGATGCGCATGTCCGGCGTCCACGGCTTGCCGATCAGCCCGTGCGCGTACGTTGCCGGCTGGCTGGAAAACCATGACCAGAGACTGATCAGCCGCAATCGGGCCGGATTCACGCGCCGCTGCTCGCGGACGAGCTCGCGCGCGATCCACACCGCCGCCGCCTCATGCGCGAGATCGGCAACATCAGCCACGACCTGCAGCCAAGTTGGGGCGAGCTTGGGCGAGCGCGGAAAATGGTTCGCGATCTGCCGGCGAAACAGCTCGCCGTCAGGCAATCTCCCGATCGGACGCGTGAGCGCTTCCGGCGGCACCTTTCGCAGCCACATCGGCACATCGGCCGCCACCGCCGCCTCAGCTAGACCGAGGCCATCGACGACGTGCGCGAGCGCCGGCGCGGGATCGAGCCCGGGCCGCGGGACGGCCAGCGCGAAGAGAAGCGCGGGAAAGCTCGCGGCAAGGTCCGCAATGCGCGAGTGCCGCATTGCCAGAACACGCACCTCTCCCTGGAACCGGGGATGATATCTCCGGAGCCGACGTTCAAGCAGGTCGGAGCGCGCGGCCTCCCGGCGAGGGGCCAGCAACAGATTCGAGGTCATGACAACAATTCCGCAGCGCGGACTCAGAGGTCCGCAGCCAAGATTCGATCGCGTTGAGGATTTGGATATTTCACCCGGGGTTTGAATCCCGGGACGCGCGTCAAATATCGCGTATCGAACCCGGGAAGCGCGCAGACGTAAACATGGTCGCCTCCATCGATGGCGTTGCGGAGCCGTCCCAATAGCCAGTTTTCCGCCGATGCGCAACCCGGGAATGCATCCTGCCGGCAGTTCACCTGACGCCCGGCTAGCGTCGGTCTTCCTCATCTCTCAGCTTTCAACCGATCCGCCATTCGCTCGGCGATCGCGACCGTCGTCAGATGCGTGTTGGCGCGCGGGACTTCGGGCATGATGGAGGCGTCGATGACGCGCAAACCAGTGCAGCCGATCACGCGGCATTCGGGATCAACCACGGCGCGAGGGTCGTCGGCGGCGCCCATGCGGCAGGTGCCGCTGGCGTGCTGGGCGTCGCTGCACTCAGTGAACAGCCAGTCGTCGAGCTCAGTGGCGCTGAGCGCCTCGTCCATCGAGCGTCCGGTCGCGCCATACTCGACCCGGTGGGCGATGTCGGTGATGGCGGGCTGCAGGCAGATCTCGCGCAGGCGGCGCACGCCGTCGCGCATCCGAATGAGATCGCTGCGATCGGACAGCATGCGCTCCTCCACCGCCGGATCGATGGTCGGGTCTGTCGTGGTGATGCGGACGTGGCCCTGGCTGAACGCCTGATAGACCGACACCGCGATGCGGCCGCGCGCGGTGCTGGCCGTCTGATTGTCGTCGCGAGCGAGGTTGCCGGCGATCATGATCATATCGTTCTCACCGGCGTCTGCGAGGCCGGAGCTGTAGCGCAGGCAGCAATTGGTGTGCCGGTGCATCAGCGTGTTGACCTGGCCGTGCTCGCGTAAGTGCAGCAGCGCATCCATGATCGGATGATCGAGCAGGTTTTCGCCCACCGGCAGGTCGGCCAGAACAGGGATGCCCAACCCTTCCAGCAATGGCGCAGGACCGATGCCGGAGCGCTGCAGAATCGCGGGCGAGTGAATGGCACCGGCGCAGAGGATCACCTCATGCTTCGCCGCGGGTGCATATGATTTGCCGCCGATGCGCACCCGGACCGCGCGGGCGTGCAGCCGGTTGCCTTCGAACTCGATTCCTTCGACCAGGGCATCACCGACGATCCGCAGATTCTCGCGGCCGCGCGCCGGCTCCAGATAGCCGTCATTGGTGGAGACGCGGCGCCCGGCCTCGCTGTTGATGGCGTAGGGCGACACACCGGTGCCATCAGGCGCGTTGTGGTCGTCGCACCAGCCATAGCCGAGCCCGAGCGCGGACTGGCGCAGCGCCCGGTCCACATTTCCCCAATCCGGCACCGGCGCGCGATACACCGGGATCGGGCCGCGATCGCCGTGATAGGGCGCGTCGGGAAAATTCTTGTCGGTCTCGAGCTTGCAGAACCAGGGCAGCATCGCGTCCCAGCCCCACCCCTCGCAGCCGCTTCTCTCCCAGCGGTCGAGATCGTCGGGCACCGCGCGGATGGCGATCTGGCCGTTGATCGTGGAACTGCCGCCCATGGCACGCCCGCGCCACAGCAGGCGCGGCGCCTGCCGCTCGGTTCGCCTTGCCAAGAGCTTGGGCCAGCGGAAATTGTCATCGCCGATGGCGCGCATCGGGTTCGGGATCTGGATGTGCTCCGGCGTGTCGGCGGTGCGAAAATCCTGCCCGGCCTCGAGCAGCAGCACGCGGTGCAAGGGATCCTCGCTGAGGCGCGCGGCCAGCGTGGCACCGGCGGAGCCGCCGCCGATGATGATCGTGTCGTACTCGGAATCAATCATGCTACGAGGTTGTTCCGATCTTTTCGCGCTTAAACAATTTGCTGAAATGAGCTGAGCGGTCGTCGTAGCTTTCGTCGCTCTCCCCTTCCTCCCGATCGAGAACGAACTCAGCTTCGAGGTCGACATGATTGTAGGCGAGAATGCTCATTTCGCCGGGTTCGCGTTCCATATCCCGAAGGAGGAGCTGCGACACATATTCTTCGGTCGTCAAACCCTGCTGTTTAGCGCGGTTGGCGGCTGCCGTCGCGACCGCACGGTCAATATTGATGGTCGCGAGTTCACCCATGTGCTGTACCTCGTCCCAACTCAACCCAGCGACATATCCAGCGGCGGCGCGACGTTATCCGGCAACGGACAGACATAGGGCGTGCGGGCGGTGCGCTTGTTGAGGTCGGCTTTCGCGGCGGCGATCAGCTCCGGCTCGCCCAGCGCCTGGACGCCGAGCGCGGCCATCGCCTTGGCGGCCTGCACCATGGCCTTGTGGGCATGCGGGCTCTTGCCCTGGGCGACGATCTGCCAGGTGTGAAACGGCGTTCCGATGGCGACCGTGGGGGCGTGGACCTGAACGGTCGGGACCACCCAGCTGACATCGCCGACATCGGTCGAGCCGATCTGCGGATTGCGTTTTGCATTTAGCGGCACGATGAAATCGGCCAGTGGGCGGTCGGTCGGATCCATGCCGATCGAATGATAGACGGAGGCGATGTCCTTGTCGGTCAAAGTGGCGCGGATCTTCGTGGCGAATTCCTTGTCCGCTTCGTCGAAATGCGGGGGACCAAGTTCTTCCATGATGCGGTGCAGGGTTTGCTCGAGCGGGGTGTTGTCCAGAACATTGGAGACGGCGGAAATGATCCGCATCTCCACACTCGTTTCGGTCATCAGCGCGGCGCCTTGCGCGATCTTGTGCACGCGCCCAACCAACGCGTTCATCCCGGGCAGATCGCGGTCGCGGATCGAATAGCGCACGCGGGCGTGGGCCTGCACCACGTTGGGGGCAATGCCGCCGGTGTCGAGCAGCGCGTAATGGACGCGGGCTTCGCTCGGCATGTGCTCGCGCATGTAGTTGACGCCGACATTCATCAGTTCCACCGCATCGAGCGCGCTGCGGCCAAGATGCGGCGAGACCGCGGCATGCGACGCGCGCCCGGTGAAGATGAAATCGGCGCGCGTGTTGGCAAGCGACGGCGTCACCGCGACCTCCCAGAAACTGTTGGGGTGCCAGGTGATGGCGATGTCGGCATCATCGAAGGCGCCCGAGCGCACCATGAAGGTTTTCGCCGCACCACCTTCTTCGGCGGGGCAGCCGTAATAGCGCACGCGGCCCGGAATCTTGCTCGCGGCAAGCCAATCCTTCACGGCGGTAGCGGCGAGCAGTGCCGCCGAGCCCAACAGGTTGTGGCCGCAGCCATGGCCATGGCCGCCGGCCTCGATGGGGCGGTGTTCCGCGACGCCCGCCTCCTGGCTGAGGCCGGGCAGCGCATCATATTCGCCAAGGAAGGCGATGACGGGACCGCCTTCTCCCCATTCGCCCATCAGGGCGGTGGGAATATCGGCGACATTCTCGGTGATGCGGAAACCCTGATGGCGCAGTTCGGCCAGATGTTCGGCGGCAGAGCGCGCCTCGGTGTAGCAGACCTCGGGCATCGCCCAGACCCTGTCGGCCAAATCGATGAAGCGCGGCTTGATGACGTCAATGCCCCGCCAGATGTCGCTGCGATTGTCCATGCTACGGTCCCCAATCGTTGTTTGGATGAAATCGTATCAGCTTCGCCTGACGCGGCCTAGCGCCGGGCGGGTGACCTGCCATGCGGCCGACGCGATGAATATGCGCCTGCAACCTCGCGGCGCGATGCGCCCGAGCTTTGCTGGAAATCTCGCCCACTCATTGAGAGGGCGCAGGGAAGACCGGGTGCGCGCTGCACCCGCGGTCTCGTGTGCGAATAGTGCAAAGAAAGCTGCACACGAGCATACAGGGCAGCGGAGAACACCCGGCCTTCCCTGCGCAATGGCTTTACGGCTTATGCCGTGCTCTCCCCGGAGACGAGTTCTTGGTTGACTCCGTCGCTGCCGTTCGGCTCTCGCCTACCCGACAGCTTGACACCTGCAACGGGCGCCAGGACCACACGGTTTTGCCGTACGCTTATCCACGCCATCGTCTCAGCGTAAACCAGCGTCCACCGCAACCCGCCCAACGTCCGTGACGACGGCCGACGCCCTTCTGACCAGGACGGGATGGCGATAGATGCGCACTGATTTGGGTCGGCCGGCAACAAAATATTTTTGATTTACAGAAGTTTTCTACTTGACACGATTTCCGTAAACCAGAACTGATTTGCCCGTCGGGTCAATTTGCCGCACTCAGCCGTCATTGCGAGCGAAGCGAAGCAATCCATCCCTCCCGGGGCTGGCTATGGATTGCTTCGCTGCGCTCGCAATGACGGGTGGTTAGACGCGGGCCTACGCCACCAGCGCCGCATCCACCTCGGCCCCCTCGCCCCGCTGCGCCTTCAGCAGGCTGATGATCTCGGCATTGGGGCGGGCACGGCTGAACAGAAAGCCCTGGCCTTCGTGGCAGCCTTCGTTGCGCAGGCAGCTCAGTTCGGCTTCGGTCTCGACGCCTTCGGCGGTGATGGTGACGCCGAGGCCCTTGCCGAGGCTGATGATGGAACGCACGATCGCCTGCGCATCGCGGTTGGAGCCGAGATCGCGCACGAACGACTGGTCGATCTTGATCTTGTCGAACGGAAAGCTGCGGAGGTAACTCAGGCTGGAATAGCCGGTGCCGAAATCGTCCATCGAGATGCGGACGCCGAGCGAGCGCAGCGCATGCAGCGTCGCCAGCACCTGGCTGCTCTTTTCCAGCACCAGGGTCTCGGTGATCTCGAGTTCGAGCCGCGTCGCCGCCAGACCGGTTTGCTTCAACGTTTCCATCACCATCGACAGCAGATTGCCGACGCGGAACTGCAGCGGCGACAGATTGACCGCGACGCGGACGTCGTCGGGCCATTGCGCGGCATCCATGCAGGCGCGGCGCAGCATCAAGCCGCCGACGGCGTTGATCAGGCCGGTCTCTTCGGCGACGGGGATGAACTCGCCGGGCGAGACCATGCCGCGTTCGGGATGCGGCCAGCGCACCAGCGCCTCGAAACCGGTGATGCGCCCGGTCGAAAGATCGACCAGCGGCTGATAATGCGGCCGCAGCAGATCGTTCTCGATCGCATGGCGCAGCTCGATCTCGATCTTGCGGCGGGACTGCGCGCGGGCGTCCATTTCGGCTTCGAAGAAGCTGAACGTACCGCGGAACTCGTTCTTGGCGCGCGACAGCGCCATGTCGGCGTTCTTCAGCAATCTCTCGGATTCGTCGCCATCGCCGGGCGACATCGCGATGCCGATGCTGGCGCCGATCACCACCGAATGGCCGTCGAGCAGATAAGGATCGCCGATCGCCTCCAGCAGACGCCTGGCCAGCAGCACGGCGTCTTCGGGGCGCGTCGCCCCGCTCTGGACGATCGCGAACTCGTCGGAGTTGAGGCGCGCCAGCACGTCTTCCTCACGCAGCGTCGATCGCAGGCGCTTGGCGACGCCGCGCAGCAGCTTGTCGCCGATGCCGTGGCCGAGCGTATCGTTGACCGCCTTGAAATTGTCGAGGCCGAGCACCAGCACGGCGACCTTTTCGGCGCTGCGCCGCGTATGCAGCAGCAGATCGTCCATCTGCTGACGCAGCAGGGTGCGGTTCGGCAATCCGGTCAGGCCGTCGTGCTGGGCCATGAAGGCCAGCCGCGCTTCGGCGCGCTTGCGTTCGGTGATGTCCATCAACGCCAGCAGCACGGCTGGCTGGTCGCCGTAAACCAGCTGGCGCGAATAGATCGCCAGATCGATCAAGGCGCCGTCGGCCCTGACATGCTTCCAGGTCCGGGCCGCCTGTTCGTCGCTGCTGCGATCGCCCGCCCACGGCAATTCCGGATCGAACGCCTGCAGACTGCGGATCGTCAGTCGCTCGAACTCGGTGCGGCTATAGCTGTAGTGCTGGACCGCGGCGTCGTTGACGCCGAGAATGCGCTCGCCATCGAGCGAACAAACGATCATCGGCACCGGGTTGCTGTCGAACAGCAGGCGGAATGACGCCTCCCGCTGTTTCAACTCGGTAATATCGACGCGCAGGCCGATGACGCCGCCGTCTTCGGTCAGCCGCTCGTCGATCAGGATGACGCGGCCATCGGCCAGTGTCTGCTCGTGACGATCGCCCGGCTGGTGAAGCCTGGTCAGACGCTCGGTGAGCCATTCCTCCTCGCGGCCAATCGCTTCCGGATAATCGCCGCGCTCGACGCCGACGCGGATGGTGTCCGCCAGCCGCGCGCCCGGCTCGAACAGATCCGAGCTGCGGTTGTAGATCTCCGCATATTTCTTGTTCCAGAGAATGTAGCGGCCTTCGGCGTCGAGAAACACGATGCCCTGGGGCAGGATGTCGATCGCCTCGCGCAGCCGTTCGTGCGATTTGCGCGCGTCAGCAATCGCGGCCTCCGCCTCGGCGCGCGTGCGCACGATTTCGCTGCGCTCGGTGGGACCTTGGCGGCGATCAGCTGAAAGCTTTGGGCTGGGTTTTACCGGTCGACCGAACAGGCGAGCAATCGAGGTTCGCTTTGGTTTCTTGATTGTCTTTGGCCTTATCTTCGGCATTGCTGCGTCTCATCCGCCTTCTGCGTGCAACGTTCTCCGATAAGTGTCTGAAAAAATGGTATCTCTTGCCGGTTCGAAGCGCCCCGCGCCCGGCTCTCCGGTGCCCGCTAAAAAGGCTGGTTCACGCTATGCGTGTGCCGCTGCAACAGGTGCGCGAGACCAAACGCAGATGCACACGCAGAATCTCATCCAGCGCACGAAAAGCACGCGACACGCATTCGGATTGTACACGGAATGCGCGAAATCTGCGCCGGCGCATCAATATGCGCCAATGGTCGGGACGGTTATTGAAGCGTTAAGCCGGCGCTGATCGCCGCACAATGCAAGCTGTCCAAAGGGATTAAGCCTCGCGCACCGTGTCGAGGAATTTGCCGACTTCCAGCCGGAGGCGGTTGCTTTCGCCGGACAGCGACTGGGCCGAGGAAAGAACCTGCGCGGAAGCGGAGCCGGTCCGGCGGGCACCCTGGTTCACATCGACAATGTTGGTGGCGACATCGGAGGTGCCCACTGCCGCCTGCTCGACATTGCGCGCAATCTCCTGCGTGGCGCTACCCTGCTGATCCACGGAGTTCGAGATCGTCGCCGCGATTTGCGAGATCCGGCCGATGGTGGTGCCGATCTGCTTGATCGCCAGAACCGATTCCTGGGTCGCCACCTGCATCCCGGCAATCTGGCTGCTGATTTCCTTGGTTGCATTGGCGGTCTGCGCGGCGAGCGCTTTGACTTCCTGCGCGACCACCGCAAAGCCCCGTCCCGAATCACCCGCGCGCGCCGCCTCGATGGTGGCGTTGAGCGCCAGGAGATTGGTCTGTTCGGCGATCGTGGTGATCAGATTGACGACGTCGCCGATCCGCAAGGCGGCCTTCGACAGCTCGTTGATGCGGGCGTCGGTCATTTCAGCCTGAGTGACGGCTTCGCCGGCGATCCGGTTCGACTCCTCGACCTGGCGGCTGATTTCGGCGACCGATGCGGTCATTTCTTCCGTCGCGGCGGCGACCGACCTGACGTTTGAGGAGGCCTCCTCGGACGCTGCCTCCACCCTGCCGGAGAGCTGCTGCGTCTCCTCGGCGGTCCGGGTCAGACTGGTCGCCGAGGCTTCCAGCTCCGTTGAGGCCGAGGATACCGTCTGCACGATCTCGCCGACCGCGGCCTCGAATTCGGCCGCCAGTTTCTGCATTTCCGCCTTGCGCTGGGCATGCGCTTGCTTTTCGGTTTCCGAACGTTCGGCGCGCAGCCGGTTCGATTCCAGCATGTTGTCCTTGAAGACCTGCAGCGCGCCTGCCATGTCGGCGATCTCGTCCGAGCCGCCGGTCGCGATATTGGCCGCCAGATCGCCCGCGGCAATCGACTTCATGCTGTTCTGCAGATGCACCAGACGGCGCACGACGCCGCGCCCGACATAGTACCAGCCAATGACCAGCGCCGTTAAAAGGCTGACGAGCGCAAGACTGATCAGGATGATGCGTCCCTGCCCGATCTCCGCCTCCGATTCACGGACCGCGGTGGCGGCGCCCGCTTCGCTGCGCTTTCGCAGGCTGGCGACTTCCTTCTCGAACTCCAGGGCGAGCGTGCGGTTCTCCGTCACCACGTTGGCGCCGGCCTTCGCGGCCACCAGTTCGCGTTGCTTGAGCTCGAAAATGTTGCCGGCATCCTTGCCGGTCTTGACCAGTTCGTCGACCAGTTTCGACGCTTCGGGATTCTTGAAGGTCGCGGCTGCCTTGCCAAGGCGGCCCGCGGTCGCCGTGAAGCGGTCCTTGACCGGCGGCAGCAGATCGGCGGACGGCAGGTCGGCGGCCTCCACCAGGATTCCCAGTATCAAATTGGATTCCGCACGCAACTCCAGAATGGCTTGCAGCGATGCCAGTTCGTTGTCGGCCAGCGCCGACAGCGTCTTCTGAACGACTTCCAGATCCTTGTTGTCGGCCGCGGTCTGCAGGCCCATCGTCAGGCTGAACCCGGCGTCATCGGCCATCGGCGCCAGTTTTTCGGCAAGCTTCTGATGCGATTTGCGCAAGCTCGCGACCAGCGCGTCGCGCGAGGCGGCAATGGTCTGGCGCTCGGTGACGGATTGCAACAGCCGGTCGAGATTGACCAGGATGCGATCGGCGGTCTTGCTGACTTTGGCGACGTCGTCGGCGGCGAGCGCGCCGATGCTCTGCTTGAGCTCCTGACGCGCCGCGGTCAAGATTCTGGAGGCGTGATCGCGCTCGGCCTGATCGGTCGCGGCGAGAAGGCGGGGTGCCGCGGCGGCGACGTCGCCGGCGGCCCTGGCGACCTCGGAGGCCCGCGTGATCTCAGGCAGGCTCTTCTCGGAGATCGCGCCCAGCGAACGCCCGAGGCTGTCGTAGGAGATGATCGCACTGCCGCTCGCCAGCACCGTGAGTGCGGCGACGACGCCAAAGGCCATAAACAGGCGACCGCGAAGGCCGAGGCGATACCACGACATGCCAGCGTTCATCGCAAAACTCCAATCAACAAAGCAAAATCGTGCCCGCGAGCAGCCGGGTGTTACCCGGTGCTCGCGACTTTCTGAACTTACGATCCGGACTTCTCGAGCCGGTCGACCGCCTTGAAGCTGCCGTCCGCCTGGATCACGGTCAGGAACACTTCATTCGAGCCGCGGTTGCTGGTGGGGCTGTAGGAGAGCTTGAAGCCGCCGAGATCGAGGCTGCCGGCTTTTTGCACGGCGTCGATCATGGCCTGGCGGGTGAGGTCGCCATCAACCTTCTCGAGCGCTGCGGCAATCGCACGGCCGACGAGGTAACCCTCGAGCGAAACGAAGCCGGGCTGCGCGTCGGGCGCGCTGGCCTTGAGCGAAGCATGGTAGCGCCCGACCACCGGGATCGCCGCATCCTTCGGGAACGGAACGACCTGCGTGATCACGACGCCGGTGCCGGCAGCGCCGAGTTCCTTTGCAAGCGCATCGGACCCGACAAAGGAGATGTTCACGAAAGTGGCGTCGAGCTTGATCTGCTTGGCCAGCTTGATGAACTCAGCCGCGGGCTTGTAGGGGCTGATCATGATCACGGCCTGGGGCTCGACCTTCTTGATGGCCAGCAGCGCGGCTTTCACGGCCACGGTGTTGCGCTCGAAGGTGCCTTCGCCGGCAAGCTGCATCTGCCGCTTTTCGAGCGCCTTCTTGACGCCGGCAAGGCCGGCCTGACCGAAAGCGTCGTCCTGGTACATGATCGCGATCTTGGTCGCGCCGAGGTCCTTGGTCACCCGTTCGACCATGGCTTCGGTTTCCTGGAAGTAGCTGGCGCGAATATTCATCACCAGCGGCTTGTGCGGCTCGCGCAGGAATTCGGCGCCGGTGAAGGCACCGATGAAGGGCGCGCCTGCCGCCGTTGCGATCGGCTGGGTGGCGGCTGAGGTCGGGGTGCCAACCGCACCGACGAGCGCGAACACCTTGTCTTCTTCCAGCAGCTTCTTGGCCGCTTCGATCGACCTGGTCGGCTCATAGCCGTCGTCGACGCTCTTGAGCTCGAGCTTGCGGCCCTTGACGCCGCCGGCCTTGTTGATCTCGGCGAAGGCCGCTTCCAGCCCGATCTTCATGCCCTGGCCCAAGGCCGAGGCCGGACCGTCAAGCGCCGCGGCTTGACCAAACACGATCTTGTCGGCCGACACGCCGTTTTCGGCGGATGCGGGAATGCTGGTCGCGAGGAGAACAGCCGACGCAGCAAGGAAGGCGTTGAACGGAGTAGCTCGCATATGATTGTCCTTTGGCGGGTGTAATGGTCGAACGGATCTGCTGGCCCGGTCATCGTTGGCATGACGACACAGCAACACTGCGTTGCGATTGTGAGCCAGATAGCTTCAGAACAGATTAATGATTTGAGCGGTGCGTATTTGTACGGTTGCGCGATCGAGGCGAGGTTCGCGGCGGAGTTGCAGCCGTGAACACGCAGCCCGCACAAGGCGATCGTGGCCCAATCAAAATTGGCAGGGAATACCCGAGCGTGAATCGCCACTTGCGCGGATCAGCGACAAGTGTCCGGAATTCCAGCGGGGACCGGCAAGGTTATCGAAGGGTTAAGCTGATCGCCTGTCCGTGCGACGCAGTCCCGATTGTTCTTCGACACGATAGCTTAGTTGATCTGAATCCGCGTATTGCGTTGGCCGTTGCGCTGTACCAGCGCGAACAGCGCCGCCGCATGCGACGGGTGCAGCCTGACGCAGCCATGCGAGGCGCGGCCGCCGAGCCGCTTGATATCCGTGGTGCCGTGAATGGCGAATCCGTAATGGAAGAAGATCGCGTGCGGCATCGGCGAATTGTAGTATTTGCGCGAGAAGTAATGTCGATGCATCGATTGCGGACGGAATACGCCGCTCGGCGTGCCATAGCCGCTGCGGCCGGTCGAGACCGGCCAGCTGTACCGCGTCGCGCCGTCGATGCTGACGGCCATGCGCTGGGATGATTTGTCGATCTGGACCACGACCGCGGCGCGTGCCGGGCTCAGTGCCAATGCCGACATGAAAATCGCGGCCATACATGACAGCCGCAAACCCAATCGAAATTTCATAATGACGCCCTGCCGTCAAAAAAAGCTCTCTAATGGCGGCATGATGTGTTTTGGAAACGCGCCCCTGTAAAGAGCGGCGGCCCGGCCGGGCGCAAAGGGTCCGAATTAATCTTAACCCGGGGCGACCGGAATAGCGTGGAAATGCTGCGTGCAGATGCTGTGGGAGATTAAACAATTGCGATTGGTACGGTTGTCCCGCGCGGCCGATTCCATGTTACGTCTTGGGCAGCTAGAGTGATCCGATGACACCCCGCCTGATTCTGATCTCGCTCCTGGTTTTGATCGGTCTCGCCAATGCCACCCTGGCATGGGCGCAGGACAAAGGCAGCGTTGATCCCAAGCCGCTGCCGCCGCTGGCCAACCCCAACGATCCCAACATCGCCGCCAAGGAGTTGTTCGGCCGCAAGCTGCTGCCGGCAGCGACGCCGACGCGGGTGCTGGGCTTTTACGCCCATGGCTGCATCGCGGGCGCGGAGGGACTGCCGATCAACGGCGACACCTGGCAGGTGATGCGGCTGTCGCGCAATCGCTACTGGGGGCATCCCGACATGGTCGCGCTGGTGAGGCGGCTGGCCAACAAGGCGCACAGAGATGCCGGCTGGCCCGGCATTCTGGTCGGCGACATGTCGCAGCCGCGCGGTGGCCCGATGTTGACAGGCCATGCCAGCCATCAGGTGGGGTTAGATGCCGACATCTGGCTGACGCCGATGCCGAACCGCCGGTTGTCGCGCAACGAACGCGAGGAAATGTCGGCAGTCATGATGGTGCGCTCCGACCGGCTCGACATCGATCCCAAAGTGTTCACACCAGGTCATCTGGTGGTGATCCGCGCCGCCGCGCAGGAGCCGACGGTGCAGCGCATCTTCGTCAATGCCGCGATCAAGAAGGCGCTGTGCCGCGAAGCCAAGGGCGATCGCAGCTGGCTGCACAAGGTGCGGCCGATGTACGGCCACGACTATCATTTCCACATCCGCATCAAATGCCCGCCCGGCGCCGGCGAATGCGAGAGCCAGCCCGATCCGACCGAAGGCGAAGGCTGCAGCGCCGGCGACCTCGCCTTCTGGTTCAAGGACTCGGTTCTCCATCCGAAACCGCCGCTCATTCCGCCGAAACCAAAACCGCCGATGACGATGGCGCAGCTTCCCCCGGCCTGCAAAGCGGTGCTGACCGCACCGGATGCAAAGCAATAGCTGGCGGCGCGGAGCCTTTGCGCCGCCCCAACAATGCTGTAAGCTCGGCCGCGCGATATCCCGACCGACCGTAAGTCATCGGGATTGCCGGAACGGCGCTTCCGCCTGTCGCATCCCTGACCCAACCAATACCTGATTTGCGCGCGCGAGCCGCGCCGCAGACTCGCACGGAGCGCCAACATGCATCGTCCCGCCGGAATTTTTGCCGCCTTTTTCATTCTGTTTGGCGCGATCCAATCGCCCGCTGCCGCACAGGACAAGACGGTTACGGTGTTCGCCGCCGCCTCGATGAAGAATGCGCTCGATGACATCGACGCCGCCTATACCGCCAGGACCGGCGTCAAGATCACGGTAAGCTACGCTGCGAGCTCGGCACTGGCAAAACAGATCGAACAGGGCGCGCCGGCCGACGTGTTCATATCCGCCGACACCGACTGGATGGATTATGCGATCGGAAAGAAAACCCTCAACGAGCCGACCCGGGTCAACCTGCTCGGCAATTCCATCGTGCTGATCGCTCCGAAGGATTCGAAGATCGACAATGTCAGCATCGGCGCGGGCTTCGATCTCGCCAAGCTCGCGGGTGACGGCAAGATCGCGACCGGCGACGTCAAATCCGTGCCGGTCGGAAAATACGCCAAGGCGGCACTGGAGAAACTCGGCGCCTGGCAGGCGGCCGAGCCGAAATTCGCGATGGCCGACAGCGTGCGCGCGGCGCTGACGCTGGTGGCGCGCGGTGAAGCCACACTCGGCATCGTCTACTCCACCGACGCCAGGGTCGAGCCCGGCGTCAAGGTCGTCGGCACCTTCCCGGGCGATTCCCATCCCGCGATCATTTATCCGGTCGCAGCGACCACGACCGCCAAGCCGGAGACCTCGGATTATCTTGCCTTCCTGCGCTCGACCGCGGCCAAGAACATCCTCGAAAAATACGGCTTCAAGTTCCTGGTCAGCCCCTCGACCTGATGTTCGATATCTCGCCGACGGAATGGACGGCGATCCTGCTCTCTCTGCGGGTCGCCATCATCGCAACGCTGGTGGCGACGCCGTTCGGCATCGCGCTGGCGTGGCTGCTGGCGCGGCACAATTTCTGGGGCAAGTCGATCCTCGATGCGTTGGTCCATCTGCCGCTGGTGCTTCCGCCGGTCGTGACCGGCTATCTGCTGCTGCTCACCTTCGGCCGCCGCGGCATGGTCGGCGCGTGGCTGGCCGACAATCTCGGCATCGTGTTCGCGTTTCGCTGGACCGGAGCTGCGCTGGCCTGCGGCGTGATGTCGTTTCCGCTGCTGGTGCGGCCGATCCGGCTGTCGATCGAGGCGATCGACCGCCGGCTGGAACAGGCATCGAGCACGCTCGGCGCGGCACCGTGGCAGGTGTTTGTCACCGTGACCCTGCCGCTGGCGCTGCCGGGCATACTGGCCGGCATGGTGCTCGGCTTTGCCAAGGCGATCGGCGAGTTCGGCGCCACCATTACGTTCGTGTCGAACATTCCCGGTGAAACCCAGACGATTTCCTCGGCGATCTATTCGCTGATCCAGACACCCGACGGCGACCGCGCGGCGGGACGGCTGGTGCTGATCTCCATCGTGATCGCGATGGGCGCGCTGATCGCATCCGAGTGGTTCGCACGGCGCGCCACGCAGCGCCTGCACGGGAACTGACCATGCTGCGCGTCGAGGTCACAAAGCAGCTTGGCGAGTTCTCGCTGGAAGCCTCGTTCACCAGCGAGGGCCGCGTCACCGGCCTGTTCGGCGCGTCCGGCGCCGGCAAGAGCTCGCTGATCAACATGATCGCGGGCTTGCTGCGGCCCGACCGCGGCGTCATCACCCTCGACGGCGAAACGCTCGACGACACCTCGACGGGCGCGCACGTGCCGCCGCACCGCCGCCGCATCGGCTATGTGTTCCAGGATGCCCGGCTGTTTCCGCATCTTACCGTGCGGCAAAATCTCGACTACGGCCGGCGCATGAACCGCCTCACTGAAGATCCCGCGCAGCATGCGCGCATCACCGATCTGCTCGACATCGGCGGCCTGCTGGATCGCCGGCCCGGAAAACTCTCCGGCGGCGAGCGTCAGCGCGTCGCGCTCGGCCGCGCGCTGTTGTCGAAGCCACGATTGCTGCTGCTCGATGAGCCGCTGGGATCGCTCGACGAGGGACGCAAGGTCGAAATCCTGCCCTATCTGATCCGGCTGCGCGACGAAGGCATCCCGATGGTCTATGTCAGCCACGATGCCGCGGAGCTGCGCCAGCTCGCGACGCAGATCGTGATGTTGCGCAACGGACGCGTCACCGCGCTCGGCGGCGTCAAGGTGCTGACGGGCAGCACGCCTGCTTGATATCGTCCGTGATCCAGATCACGTTCGATCGGCGCAGAATCCAAGAAATCCAGTGTTTATAGGCACTTCCTGAACACCCGTTCAGAAAAATCCTTCGAACTATTTTCGCGGGCGACGCGTCTCATAAGCGCATCAGGCAATCACGCCTAGCACAATGGAGACTACAACTATGTTCCGTAAAATCGCTCTTGCAGCTGCTGCCGCGATCGCACTGACCGCTGCTGCTGTTGCCCCGGCTTCGGCTGGTGGCAAGGGTGGCCACGGTCATGGTGGTCATCACGGTCATGGCCATCACGGCCATCATCATGGTCATCATCATCACGGTCATGGCCATCATCACCACCACGGTCATCATCACCACGGCCACCACCACTTCGGCTCGTTCTACATCGGCGGAAGCTGCTGGCGGACGGTGTGGACCGACTTCGGACCGCGTCGCATCTACGTCTGCGGCCGCTATCTGTAAGCTGACGGCCGTCGCAAGAAGGTCTCAGTCGAAGGCTGGGGCCTTCTCCCTTTTGCAGGGTTGCGTCAACTCACCTAAACAATTTCGCGCGCCCGCAAATCCGCGATCGCGCCCGCGTCGTAACCGATCGAGGCCAGCACCTCATCGGTATGGGCACCCAATTCAGGCGCCATGCGGTCGAGCTTGCCGCCGCCATGGGCGAGCTGAAAACCGCTGCCGGCAAAACGAAGCCGGCCATAGGGCGTGTCGATTTCCTGAATGGCGCCGCGCGCTGCGATCTGCGGATGATCGATCACTTCCTCGACCTTCCAGATGCTGGCGCAGGGCGCGCCGGCCGCCTCCAGGACGGTCTCCCACTCGCGCGGATCCTTCTTCGACAGCGCCTCCTCGATGATGGCGCGCAAGGCCGGCTCGTTTTCCTGCCTCGCGAACCAGTCGACGAAGCGCGGGTCTTCCAGCGCGTCAGTGCGGCCGAGCGCCTTCATCAGCGACTGGTACTGCTTCTCGCTGTTGACGGCGAGCAGGAGATAACCGTCGCCGGCCTTGAACAGATTGGCGGTCGGCCGGCGGCTGACGGCCTGATTCCCGGAGAGTTGCTGGCGATGACCGGCAACCGCGTAATCCGCCACCTGACCTGAAAGAAACGCCAGCGTCGCTTCCAGCATGGAGACGTCGACCATCTGTCCCTTGCCGGTATGGGTACGCTGGAACAGCGCGCTGGAGACACCGAACGCCGCGGTCGAGCCGGACAACACGTCGCAGACCGCAAAGCCGGCGCGGGTCGGTCCGGTCTCGGCGTGGCCCGTAATGGACATGATGCCTGATAGAGCCTGGATCTTGCCGTCATAGCCGGCGCCAAGCCGCGCCGGACCGGTCTGGCCAAACCCCGAAATCGCGCAATAGATCAGCCGCGGGTTGATCGCCGAGAGCGCCGCATAGCCGATGCCGAGCTTGTCCATCACGCCGGGACGGAAATTCTCCATCACTACGTCGGCCTGCGCCGCGAGCTCCTTGACGATCGCGATCGCCTCCGGCTTTTGCAGGTCGAGCGTCAGGCTGCGCTTGTTGCCGTTGATCGCCTGCCAACCCGGGGCCAGACCGCGCTCGGCCCATTCGCGGGAGAGCGGCGTGCGGCGCATGTCCTCGCCCTCGCGCCGCTCCACCTTGATGACATCGGCGCCGAGCAGCGCGAGCTGGTAGCTCGCATAGGGGCCGGCCAGCACCTGCGTGAAGTCGAGAATCTTCACGCCTTCGAACGGTCGGGTCAATGGAGGTCCTCCTCGTTTTCTTCCCTCTCCCCTTGTGGGAGAGGGTGGCGCCTCACGAAGTGAGGCGACGGGTGAGGGGTTCTCTCCTCACGGCAACATTTCGAGATGAGGATAGAGACCCCTCATCCGGCGCTTCGCGCCACCTTCTCCCACAAGGGGAGAAGGAAGGCACCGCCTCACGCCGCGCGGTTGCCGCGCGCGATTTCTTTCTGCTTGTCGAATTCGGCGCGGCGCCGTGCCAGTTCTTCCGGGCTCATCTGCGCGATGTTGTTGTAGTCGAGCTTCCAGGAGGCATCGTCGCTCCAGCGCAGCGGCGATTGCATCGTGGTGCGCGCGCCGGACGCGGTTTCCAACAAGCGCAGCGCCAGTTCGAGCGTCTGCGCCTGCGAGGCCACATCCTGCGGCTTGCCGGAGGAGTTGCCGAGCGGAAAGTCCGAAAACAGGAAGCGCGGCACGGCGGCGTGTTCGACGATGTCCTTGGCGCAGCCCATCACCACGGTGGCGATGCCGTTGGCTTCGAGGTGGCGCGCGACCAATGCCGAGGTCTGGTGGCACACCGGGCAGTTCGGCACCAGCACGGCGACGTCGACCTTGTCGGCAAGACAACGCGCGAGGATGTCAGGCGCGTCGGTGTCGATGGTGACGCGATGGCTGCGATTGGTCGGCGCGCCGAAGAAACGCGGCGCCACCTCGCCGATCCGCCCCGCGGCTTGCGCCTTCAGGAGCTGCGGCAGCGGAAACCAGGTGCCGCTGTCGGTTGCTGTGGTGTGCTTGCGGTCATAGCCGATATGCGAGATGCGCAGATCGTGCTGTTTCGAGGTATCGCCGTCATACACCGTGTAGAATTTCGCGCCGCCATTATACGCAGCACCCGGACCCTGATCGCCCTTGGTGGGATCATATTGCGCGGCTGTGGTAACGATGGTCACCCGCGATTGCGCCAGCGGCTTTTTCAAAGGCTGGAACGGCGCATCGACGTAATGCGCCCAGCGGTAGGGCGTGGTGTAGCCGATCGCAGCGTAATAATCGCGGGTCCGCTGCATATACGGGACCGCGGAATCGTAGTCGGGCGCAAAGCCCAGTTGATCGTCGGACGGGCCGGACATTGTTGTGTCTCCTGCGTTTCCACCGTGAGGGCGCTGATCTTGAGCCTAAGCTAGTGATAGTCCGCCTGTTCCTCAACAGCGGATATTGCACGAGCCAAGACCCATGACCATGCGCGCCACGGCCGGACGGCAGGCCTTAACCGCAGGCTGGTATCTTGTTTTGCCGGTGCGGGTGCCGGCAACGGCGCGACCTAGTCGTCCTCCTCGGCCGGCTCACCCATTCTGCACGGGCGCAAAGCATCGCCGCCCTTGAGCACGATGATCGAGACCGCCGCATGATTCTGCCGGAAATCGTTGAGGCGGAAGATTCCGGCGGCGTAGCGTTCGCGCAGGCCTTGTTCCACCCTGGCGTCGATCGGATCACGGAATATCTCGCGCGCACGCAACAAACCCAAATCGCCATGGTCGCGGTACAGAGTCGAGGTGTGCTGCAAGCGCGAGGACAGATACCAGAACATCGCCGAGCGGTATTCCTTCAAGGCGTCTTTCGGGCAGGACTGCGGCGTACAGACACGCAAAGCCAGCGTGATCTTGTCGGGGTCAAAGTTGGGGAAACGATCATCGATCGAGCGCCCGCCGCGGTCGCGCGAGCCGCGCGAGGGAATGGCTTTCGTTCCAGCGACGTGCTGGCGGCCGTAGCAGGCCGGCGCCGTCTTCGGCTCGGACATGTATCTTTCCACGCGGGCGAAAACACCGAAGCCGACCATCGCGACGCCGCCGATGGCCAGACCCGTGGCAACCGCGCGCCAGCGGGTGAAGAAGCCCGAGGGCAAGCCTTGTTCGAGCATGCTCATCCGCATGCGTTCTTGCTGGGCCGAGCGGGGCCTACGACAGGCATCGGGGGCATCCCGCGCGGCGGCGGCGGACTTCCGAAGACTCCCGGCGTTCGGTTCGACATGAGCCGGGCAACATCGCTGGCCGGGATGTAACCGTCGGTTTCGAGCGCGACCAGACCTTCCTGGAGTTGCGGGTCGATCCGGGCGCTGGGCATGCCGGTCGCGCGTTGATTGTAATCGATCGGCCCCCCGGCAACCATTGCCGCCGGGCTGCCCACCTGCAATTGCCATTCTTCACGCGCCTGAACGACCAGCTTGGCATACTGCCGAATTGCCTCGTACAAATGATCCCGGTGCGGCTTCTGACAGAAGCGCTGCGGCTGTTCCCTGGTCAGGCACGCCACATAGGCGCCGCCGCGCACGACCCGGTGCTCGACGACATAGAGGCTATCGAAAGCTGCGTTCCTCTGCACAGCGGTCAGTTCGACCGTAGCGGCGCGGTCGGTGCAGATGCGATGAACTCTCTTCAGTTGTGCGTCACCGCCGCCGACCTGCTCGATCGCCGCAGCCGGATTGCCGGGGTTTGCGGTTTCGACGAAACCCCGGTCGAGCGACTTGCCCACCTGCTTCATGGAGTAGACACCGGCGCCGCCGATTGCGAATGCCAGTGCGACCCCGAGCGCCATGCCGCCGACCTGCTTGACCAGCGGCGGCATCCCGCCGTCGGAAGACGCCGGGATCGGTCGCCGCGCCTCGGGCGCCGGCTGCATCCCGCGCCGGCCGAAATCGCCATTCTGTCGACTCATGGGTTCTTCCTTTCGGTCAGCGGCGCGCGCGCTGCTTGCACAGGCGATCCAGGTCGCCGGCGTACATGGTTTTGTTGGCAGCGCCGTCGCTCTGCGCCAGACCCGAAGTCGGCGTGATGCGGGATGGATTGAGCAACAGAGTGTAGCGGACAGCATCGAACGGCAGACCAAAATGATCGGCCCAGTTCTGCAACGACGTACACAATCCCTGACGGCTGCTGACTTCGTCGCCGGTCGGGTCCACGGGGCGCGCAAAACTGGGGGCGCCAAACGTGCCGATCCGGAAGCCCGCCAGCGAGCCCGGTTGCGCGTCGAGAACGTCAAAGGCTGCATAGCCTTCAAATCCGACGCGTGGCGCCGATCCAGGCGTCAAGCCTTGCAGGCGCCAGCGGATCGGTTGATCGGCGATGATGACGACCCCATCACGCGGGACCTGCTTGAGGTCGAGTTGCAGCATCCGATAGCCGTCCTGATCGACGGCCAGTCGCGCCTGCGACGACGTTCCCCCGCCATCCGGTTTTGCGCTGTCGAATGCGACCGCAATAACCTGAAGCGATGCGGTCGCGCCGGAGGCCATTTCCGGCCTGCCGGTCAGCGCCCTGAGCCTCGCTATCTGCCGCCCGCGTTCCTTATCCAGTACCGAGGTGACGATGCCTGGCTTCGATGCTGGCTCGTCGCGGGGACCGGCGTGCTCCAGAATCTGCTGAAACCTGTTATTGTTGCGACCGACGACCGAGCCGAGCACGTGCCCATACGTCATCGTCAGCACGACAATCGGCGTGGCGATAAAACCGAGCACCGTGAACCAGACAAAGAAGCGAATGACCTGGTCAAGCAGCGGCGGTCGCGGCGGCGGATCTGTCTGCGTCACACTCATCAACGGCCCCGATGGCCGCCGGAGGGAACGCGACCTTACGGACCGAACTTACACGGAGAGGTTGAAAGGCTTTTTTGAGTACCAGACTAAAAGTCGCGCGATCCCGGCCATGTTTGATTAACGGGTTGTGTCTTTTCGAGACGACACCTCAAACCCCCGCGACCTGCGACCATATCTCGGCGAGCTTGCGCCTGAACCGCTGCATGCGCGTCAGGGGCACGGCCACTTCCTCTTCCTCGGGCAGTCGAAGGCCGATGACACTGACCCGGCCGCCACTGATGCTGCGCGCGACCAGGACGATGGGATCCAGCACCAGCTCGGCGCCTTCCTTTGGCGCGTGGTCGAGATGGATGTCGAAATGATCCGCCAGCGTCAGCTTGGCCTGCTCTTCACCGACCGCAACGCCGTAGATCGCAGCGAGTTCGCCCAGCGTGTGCTCGCCCGACACCGTGAAATCGCCGAGCAGATGCGGATCGGGCGCCGAACTCGGCGCCATGTCGACGAAGAACCGATCCAGCGCCTCGGCCTTTTCCGGCGGCGCCAGCAGATAGATGTAGTCCCCGGGCGCGATCGGATCGGCCTCGATCGGCGAGAGGATCCGCTCATCGCGGATCACCAGCGTCGGCTTCGACCAGGACGGGATCAGCCCACGCCGGAAATACAGGCTCTTGGAGCGCACGGGGTAGCCGACCAGTTGCTGCTCGAGCTGGCCCGGCAGATCGAGCTCCACGCGGCGCGGGCCACGGTCCGCGCGGGGCAACGCCACATGCAGCAGCCGCGCCGCCGGCGCCAGCGTCCAGCCCTGCAGCAGCAGCGAGATGAAGACGACGACAAAGGCGACGTCGAAATAGAGATAGGCTTTCGACAGCCCCACCAGCATCGGGATCGACGCCAGGAAGATCGCTACCGCGCCGCGCAGGCCGGTCCAGGCAATGAAGAGCTTTTCCCGCCAGTTGAAGCGAAACGGCGCGAGGCAGAGAAACACCGCCAGCGGCCGCGCCAGCAGCATCAGCACCAGCGCCACCAGCACGGCCGGACCGATGCTGCTCACCAGCCGCTGCGGCGACACCAAGAGGCCGAGCATCACGAACATCACGATCTGCGCCAGCCAGGTCGCGGCATCGAGGAACGTCACCACCGAATTATGCGCGCGCGTCGGCCGGTTGCCGATGATGATGCCGGCGAGATAGACCGCGAGAAAGCCGCTGGCGTGCGCGATCTGCGCCGCCCCGAAAATCACCAGCGCCGCGGTGGCGACAAAGGGCGCATGCAGGCCTTGCGGCAGCGCCACGCGATTGAGCCCGACCACCACCAGACGGCCGCCGATCACGCCGACGACGGCGCCGAGCCCGGCTTCACGCACGAATTCCAACGCGATATGCGCGGCCGAGCTTTGACCGAGCGAAATGTACTGCACCAGCATCAGCGTAAGGAAGACCGCGAACGGATCGTTGGTGCCGGATTCGGCTTCCAGTGTCGCACCGACCCTGGGGCGCAGCCGCAGGCCCTGCGCATGCACCAGCAGGAATACCGCCGCCGCATCGGTCGAAGCGACGACGGCGCCGACCAGCAGCGACTCGCTCCAGTTCAGATCGAGCACGTATTTGGCGAATGGCGCGGTGACCAGGGCGGTGAGCAACACGCCGACCGTCGCCAGCACCGTGGACGGCGCCAGCACCGCACGGATGCTTTGAAACCGCGTTTTCAGACCGCCGTCGAACAGGATCAGCGCCAGCGCCACCGACCCCACCAGATAGGTCGAGCGTACGTCGTCGAAGCTGAGCTGGCCGGGCCCGGAATCGCCCGCCAGCATGCCGATCATCAAGAAGACCAGCAGCAATGGCGCGCCGAAGCGCAGCGCCAGCAGGCTCGAGAGAATTCCGGCCATGATCAGGACGGCTCCGAGCAAAATCGCCAGACTTACTGAATCGAGAGAAGCCATGAATCCAGGTAAGCCTCGAATCTAGAGAAGGTTTGCACCGCTGCAATGTTGGGCAAATACTTGCAATTGCATCCTTATCGTCGCCACAGTTGAACGCCAACCCATTTCTCCGGATAGCGGCAATGTGCCCGGTTTATCGGCCTAACTTGCCCTTGCGGACGTCTTGTATCGATGGCATCCGCAGCGGGCTTGTGGGAATCTGCCAGCGCTTCGAATCAATTTTGCATGATGGGGCAGCTGGATAAGCAACTTGCCCCGAACGAGATTTTGCCGATGGATCCGAAAGAGATTATCGAGTTGCTGCTCACCACCGCACGGTCGCTCGGCGCGGAAGTCACCTCGCCGTGGTTCTATCTGCAGTTTGGCCTGATCCTCGCCGGCGCAGGCATCGCCTATGCTTGCGACGCGGCGATTCGTTCGCGCATCGACATGACCTCGTTCGCGATGGGCTTGCCGCTGCCGCTTCGGCACTTCGCCCGCGTGCTGATCTTCAGCGCTTCCACCGCGGTGTTCGCCGTTCTGATGATCGCCGCCCGCATCGCAATGGTCCACTCGACCTGGCCGAGCCGCAGCTATCTCTTGGCGGTCTCCGCCAAGCTGGCGCTGGCCTGGCTGGTCATTCGCCTCGTGACATCGGTCATTCGCAACGAGTTCATCGTCCGCCTGGTGTCGCTGTCGGCGTGGCTGGTCGCCGCGCTCAGCGTCGTCGGCCAGCTTCAACCGACCCTGGACTTGCTGGATTCGGATGCGGCCTCGATCGTGCTCGGCGGATTGCGGCTGACGCCGCTGGTCCTGATCAAGCTCGGCGCCTTGCTGATCGTGGCGCTATGGCTGACCAACATCGCCAGCAACTTCGTCGAAAGCCGGATCACCCGCTCCGCGGATTTGACGCCGTCGATCCAGGTGCTGCTGGTGAAGATGATCCGGATGGGCCTGATGGTGCTGGCGGTCATCATCGCGCTCAGCGCCGTCGGCATCAATCTGTCCGCGCTCGCGGTATTTTCCGGCGCGGTCGGCGTCGGTATCGGTATCGGCCTGCAGAAGATCGTCGCCAATTTCATCTCGGGCATCATCCTGCTGGCAGACAAGTCGGTGAAGCCCGGCGATCTCGTCACCATCGGCGACAGTTCGGGGCGGATCAGCGCGATGAAGACGCGCTACATTTCGGTCGCCGCCGGCGACGGCCGCGAATTCCTGATCCCGAACGAGGATCTGGTGACCCAGAAGGTGGTGAACTGGACCTATACCGACAAGAATACGCTGGTGAAGGTGCTGTTCGGCGCCAATTACGACGCCGATCCGCGGCTGGTCTGCAAGCTGGCCATCGAGATCGCCGCGGCGGCGCCGCGCGCCATCAAGAACAAGCCGCCGAACTGCATCCTGACCGAGTTTGCCGAGGCCGGGATGAAATTCTCCCTGACCTTCTGGATCGCCGACCCCGACGGCATGGACACCGTAAAGAGCGACGTTATGCTGGCGCTGTGGGATGCCTTCAAGCGCGAGGGCATCCGGGTTCCCTACCCGGTGCGTGAAATCCGGGTCCGGGGCGGCGCGCTGCCTGTCGAATCCGTGGTTGAGGTTTCCAGCTGAAATCAAGCGTTTAGATGCCCCCCGGCCCCGAACCTTGGCTTGCACTGCAAGCTGCGATCATTAAATTAGGCTGCAAATCAGCCTTTGACGCCCTCAATTCCGAAGCATGACCCGCCCATGAGCTATATCGAAGCGACAGATACCTCCTTGCGAAAGACCGGACAGATCAAGCTGCATGGCGCGAGCGGTTTCGCCGGCATGCGCAAGGCCGGCGCGCTGGTCGCCAAATGCCTCGACGAGCTCACCGACATCGTCAAGGAAGGTATTCCTACCTCGCGGATCGACGAATTCGTCCGCGATTTCGCTTTCAGCCACGGCGCCTACCCGGCGACGCTGATGTATCGCGGCTACCGCTATTCGACCTGTACCTCGATCAATCACGTGGTCTGCCACGGCATGCCCGGCGACCGCGCGCTGAAGGAAGGCGACATCGTCAATATCGACGTCACCTTCATCGTCGACGGCTGGTACGGCGATTCCAGCCGCATGTATGCGATCGGCCCGATCGCCCGCAAGGCTGAACGGCTGATCGAGATCACCTATGAGGCGATGATGCGCGGCATTGCCGCCGTAAAACCCGGCGCCACCACGGGCGACATCGGCCACGCCATCCAGAGTTTTGTCGAGCCGCAAGGCATGAGCGTGGTGCGCGATTTCTGCGGCCATGGTTTGGGACGCATGTTCCACGACGAGCCGAACATCATCCATATCGGCAGGCCCGGCGAAGGCGTGGCGCTGAAGCCCGGCATGTTCTTCACCATCGAGCCGATGATCAATCTCGGCAAGCCGCATGTGAAGATCCTGTCCGACGGCTGGACCGCGGTGACGCGCGACCGCTCGCTGTCGGCGCAGTTCGAGCACTCGGTCGGCGTAACCGCCGATGGCGTCGAAATCTTCACGCTGTCGCAACGCCACGCCGAGAAGCCGCTGGTCAAGGCATAATTGGACCGGCGCGTAACCCTACCTCGCAAGCCGAAGGCCGTCGTCTTCGATATGGACGGCCTGCTGATCGACACTATTCCCGCCTATGTCAGCGCCATGGTGGAGGCCGGCCATGATGTCGGACACGTCGTCTCGAAAGACTATGTGCTGTCGCTGGTCGGGCTGCTCGGCCTTGAACTGGAAGCGCAGCTTCGCACCGATCATGGCACGGCATTTCCGCTTCCTGCCTATATGGCCGCAGTCTCGGCACGGCTTGGTCCGATCCTGGATGCCGGCGTTCCCTTGAAGACCGGCGCATCAGAATTGCTGGCAGCACTGGCACGGGCGGACATGCCAATGGCGGTCGGGACCTCGATGACGCGGAAGGAAGCGCTTCATCATCTGAACCGCTGCGAGGTCGAACATTTCTTCCGCACCGTCGCCGCGCGAGACGACGTGGCCCGCGGCAAGCCGCATCCGGACGTTCACCTGAAGGCGATGTCAGCGCTGGGGTTCGAGGTCCGCGATTGCCTGGTCCTCGAAGATTCCTTCAACGGCGTGCGCGCAGCGCACGCGACCGGCGCCATGGTGATCATGGTACCGGATGTCGTGGCGCCGACGCCGGAGATCGCAGCGCTTTGCACGCTGGTGGCCGCCGACCTGCATCAGGTCGGGGAGATCATCGGGAGGATGGAAGCCCCGGCCAACTAATTCCTGCCGTTCCGGTTAGTCATGATTGCAACGGCACGGGACGCTGGATGCCGATGCCGTGAGAACGACGGCCGACGCCGCTTGTTGCAAATGGTTCTTAATACCAATGCAGCCGTCTGCGCTCCTGCGGCAAGATGCCGATCCCTTGAGTTGAATCCATGCGGAATACGCCGCGCGCGACGGGGTAGAACTCGACGCGGACGCTCTCAGTCGGGGCCTCCGACGGGCGATCAACCAAGGGAGCAAGAACAATGTTCGAGATTTCACGTCGTGATCTGATTCTCGGGAGCACGGGGGCTGCGCTCGTATTCGGCCTCAAGGGGCCGGTTTCGTTTATCGATGCGGCACACGCGCAGCGCGCCGCGGACAGCCTCAAATACAAGGTCGGCGACATCGAGGTGTTCAGCCTGCATGAGGGCTCCGTCGAGCGCACCGTCACTGAAGCGATGGTCAAGAATGCCTCGCTCGACGACGTCAAGAAGGCGCTGAGCGCGGCGGGCATCGGGCCAGACAAGATCGACAACCCCTTTACCGTCACGGCGATCCGGACCGGTGGCAAGGTCGTGCTGTTCGATACCGGATTTGGCGGCAACGGTCCGGCCACCGTGGGCAAGCTCGCCGACAATATGAAGGCTGCCGGCCTCGATCCCGCGACCGTCTCCACGGTCGTGATCTCGCATTTCCATGGCGACCACATCTCCGGCCTGTGGGTGAAGGAGACCAGCGCGCCGGTATTTCCGAACGCGGAAATCATGATGCCAGAGGCCGAGTACAAGTTCTGGACCGATCCGGCGCTGGTCGAGAAGTTGCCGGAAGCCAACCGTCCGATCGTCAAGCGCATCCAGGCAACGTTCCCGACCTGGAAGAACATCAAGCAATATAATGACGGCGCCGACCTCGCGCCCGGCGTCAAGGCGATCGCCACGCCTGGCCATACTGTCGGACACATGTCCTTCCTGGTGGCCTCCGGTGGACAGCAGCTCTACATCCAGAGCGACGTCACCGGCATGCACCAGCTGTTCGTCAGGAATCCCGGCTGGTTCTCCAGCTTCGATGCCGATGGCCCGAAGGCGGAAGCCACGCGCCGCGCTCTGTTCGATCGTATCATCGCCGAGAAGGGCATGATCGCCGGCTATCATTTCGGCTTCCCGAATGTCGGCACCCTGTCGAAGGACGGCAACGGCTATGCGTTCGCGGCCGTGAAGGCCTGATCGCGCGCCCTGGTCCGAAACACCTGGAAGGCGCCGCATGGCGTGCGGCGCCTTTTCTCTATCCGAAATCCGCCGCCGCCCCGCACTTCAGAGTTGCAAAAGCTGGCCGGCACGGCATGCTTGATGCCGATGCCCGCCAAGAATAGCGATCCCAATGCCGAACCCGCCGAGACGCCGCATTACCACGGCCATCGCGAGCGGCTGCGCGAGCGCTTCTACAGCGCCGGGCCGGACGCGCTCAGCGATTATGAGCTGCTGGAGATGGCGCTATTCCCAGCCCTGCCCCGGCGCGACACCAAGCCGCTGGCCAAACTGCTGCTGAAGAAGTTCGGCTCCTTTGCCGAAGTCGTCCACGCGCCGGAAGCGCGCCTGCGCGAAGTCGAGGGGATCGGCGATGCGTCCATCCAGCAGATCAAGCTGCTCGCCGCCGCCGCAAGCCGGGTGGCAAAAGGCGAGATCAAGCGCAGCATCGCGCTGTCGTCCTGGAACGACGTGATCGGCTATTGCCGCAGCAGCATGGCATTCGCCGACAAGGAACAGTTTCGCCTGCTGTTCCTCGACAAACGCAACCAGCTGATTGCGGACGAGGTGCAGCAGACCGGCACCGTCGACCACACCCCGGTCTATCCGCGCGAGGTGATCAAGCGCGCGCTGGAATTATCGGCGACCGCGCTGATCCTGGTGCACAACCACCCGTCCGGCGATCCGACGCCCTCGCAGGCGGATATCGAGATGACCAAGGCGATCGTCGACATCGCCGCCCCGCTCGGCATCTCCGTGCACGACCACATCATCGTCGGCAAGAACGGCCATGCGAGCTTGAAGGGGATGCGGCTGATCTAGCAAGACGGCCTTCAGGCGCGAAGCCAATCAGCTACCTTGTCGGCCTCTGCACAGAGCTCACGATCTCGCGCGCGGCATTCTGCAGATCGGCAAGGTGCCGGGCTGCAAAATCCTCCACCGTGAACGCCGTCCTGATCCAGCGAAAATTGATCGAGCCATGAACGCGTCTGCCATCGAACAGCGCCACGGCAACTGCAGAAGAAGTTCGGGCTTACGCCGGCGGAAGTCGGACTCATTCACGAATTAATCCAGGGCAGCAGCCTTCAGACCGCCGCGGACCGGCTTGGGATCAAGATTGCGACGGCACGGACCCGTCTTCATCGGATCTTTGCGAAAACCGGCACGACGCGTCAGGCCGAACTCATGCGTCTGATATTGACAAGGGAGCATTGGGCCCGGCCCGGCAGAAACTAATTCACCAGCAGAACCTCGCCGACACGGTCGATGTCGTAGCCTGCAAGTTCTGTCGCATGCTCGCGGAACGCCGCCGAGCGCAGGAAGCCGAACAGGCGCTGCGGCCCGGGCAGGAAGTAATCGCGCTGCCGCAGCACCAGGTCAAAATTCTCCCATGTCAGCGGCAGGAATTCGAGCGCGGCGGCGAGCGCGACCGACCTTGTTGCGATCCCGCAATCGGCGCGGCGCGAGCGCACCGCCTGCGCGATGTCGGTCCCGGTCGGGCACACCGGCTTCAACAAGCTGACATCGTGGGCTGCGAGGCCGGCGCGGGCCAGCAGCGCGAGCAGCAGCAGTTGCGCGCCGGCACCGAGCGGACGCTGCGCCATGCGCGCGCCGGTGCGCGCGACCGATGCAATATCGCTCAACTTCAGTGGATTATCAGGTGCGACCAGGATGCCTTGCTCGCGCCGCGCAAACGAAATCACGACGGCATCGTGCAACCCCGGTGCGCCGGCAACGGTTGCGATATTCACCTGCTCATCATCCGCACCATCTTCCTGGGCGTGCAAATGGATCGCCGCGGCCATTACCTCGCCGCGCGTCAGCCGCCGCAATCCTTCTTCGCTGCCTTCCGGCAGGCTCGCGAGACCGCAGCCGCTCTCGCGCAGCGCCCATTCCAGCAGGGGATCATGACTGCCGCCAAGGATCGGAGGGGCTGCGACATGGGTGAGCGCCGCCGGCGCGATCAGGCCGGCCGTCACCCAGCGGTCAAGCGCCGCGCGCGGAAACAGCCATCGTCCCGTCACCTTGGTGCACGGCACGACGCCTTGCGCGACCAGCTCGTAGAGCTTGCGCTCGGACAGACGCAGGTAGATCGCGGCCTCGTCGGTGGTGAGCAGATCGGCCATCGGCAAATAAGCACGGACATGCATTAATATGAATAGGTTACGAAATTTGACCATAACCGCGGCTTCTGCACAAGATGCGCAGAAGGATGGATTTCGATGCCGGGCGATGTTTCTGCGCTTCAACTGGTGCTGACCGGTGACCCAGCGCTGCTGGCCATCGTGCGGCTGTCGTTGATCGTGAGCCTTTCCGCCGTTGTCCTTGCCGCCCTGATTGGAATCCCCTTCGGGGCAGCGCTGGCACTGATCCAGTTTCCCGGCCGTCAGGCCGTCATCGTCGTGCTCAACGCGCTGATGGGCCTGCCGCCGGTGGTGGTCGGGCTGGCGGTTTTCCTGGCGCTGTCGCGTGCGGGCCCGCTCGGCTCATGGGGCCTGCTGTTCACGCCGAAGGCGATGGTGATCGCACAAACGGTGCTGGTGGCTCCGATCATCGCGGCCCTGACGCGCCAGACCATCGAAGATCTGTGGCTCGAATACCGCGACGAACTCAATGCGATGAATGTCGGCCCGGTCGGCCGGGTGGCGACGCTGATCTGGGACGCGCGGTTCAGCCTGGTCACCGCACTCCTCGCCGGGTTTGGCCGGGCAGCGGCCGAGGTCGGCGCGATCATCATTGTCGGCGGCAATATCGACGGCTTCACCCGCACCATGACGACCGCAATCGCGCTGGAAACGTCCAAGGGCGACCTGCCGCTGGCCGTCGGACTCGGCATGGTGCTGATCGTGATAGTGATCGCGGTCAACGCGCTCGCCTGGACCGCCCGGCGCGCGGGCGAGCGAATGGCGGGGTGACCATGCGCGCACCAATTTCCGATCTGCCGATCAGGTTCGAGAACGTCACCGTCGCCGCCGGGGCGGTGACGCTCCTCGACGGCATCAGCCTCACGCTGAACCCGGGGAGGCCGACCATTCTGATCGGCCCGAACGGCTCGGGGAAGAGCACGCTGCTGCGCACGGCGATGGGTCTGGTGCGGCCATCACAGGGGCTCGTGACGTGGGGAGGACGGGAAGATGTCCCGCCGACGCGGCGCGCCATCGTGCTGCAGCGCCCGGCCATGCTGCGGCGTAGCGCAAGCGGCAACATCCGCTACGCCCTGCGCGCGTCTGATGTCGCGCGGACGGAGCAGCAAAGCCGGATCGATGAATTGCTGGCGCTGGTCGGCCTCGGCCAACTGGCCGATCGTCCCGCGCGCCGGCTGTCGGGCGGCGAACAGCAGCGGCTTGCGCTGGCGCGCGCGCTCGCGCGCGATCCCGCCATCCTTTTTCTGGACGAGCCGACCGCGAGCCTCGATCCCGCCGCCACCAAGGCGATCGAGGACATCGTCCACGCGGTGAGCCAGCGCGGCATCAAAATCGTCATGGCGACCCATGACCTCGGCGAAGCCCGGCGGCTGGCGGGCGACATCGTCATGCTTCACCGCGGCCGCGTGGTCGAAACCGGCCCGGCCGCGTCGTTTTTCAGCACACCACAAACCGGCGAAGCGAAAACGTTCCTCGCCGGCGAACTGCTCGTTTGACTGATCTTTTGGAGGACATGAAATGTTTACTCGCCGCTTGCTGATGGCGATCGCCGTCAGCGCCGTTTTCGCCGGCTCCGCTTTCGCGCAGGACAAATCGATCCTGGTGGCGTCGACCACCTCGACGCAGGATTCCGGCCTGTTCGGTCACCTGCTGCCGATGTTCAAAGACAAGACGGGCATCGACGTGAAGGTGGTTGCACAGGGCACCGGCCAGGCGATCGATACCGGCCGCCGCGGCGACGCCGACGTGCTGTTCGTCCACGCCAAGGCGGCGGAAGAAAAATTCCTCAGCGAAGGCTTTGGCGTCAAGCGTTACCCTGTCATGTACAACGACTTCGTCCTGGTTGGCCCGAAAAGCGATCCTGCCGGCATCAAGGGATCAAAGGACATCGTCGCCGCGTTCAAGACGCTCAAGGACAAGGGCATCGACTTCATTTCGCGCGGCGACAAGTCCGGCACGCACCAGGCCGAGCTCAATCTCTGGAAGGTCGCCGGCATCGACATCGCGACGGACAAGGGCCCCTGGTACAAGGAAATCGGCCAGGGCATGGGCGCCGCGCTCAACACCGCGGCGGCTTCAAACGCCTATGTGCTGACCGATCGCGCCACCTGGCTTTCGTTCAAGAACAAGGGCGAACTCGTCATCGAGGTCGAAGGCGACAAGCGGCTGTTCAACCAGTATGGCGTCATGCTGGTGAACCCGGCGAAGCATCCGAACGTCAAGCAGGAGTTCGGCCAGCAATTCATTGACTGGCTGGTCTCAAGCGAGGGCCAGAAGGCGATCGCCGATTTCAAGATCAACGGCGAGCAGCTGTTCTATCCCAATGCCAGCGATCCCGGCGCCTGATGCGCATTCGCCCTCTTGCAAGCCTTGTGGTTCTCATATCGATGTCAGTGCCAGCCACCGCAGAAGATCCGGTGCTGCTCCATGCCGCCGGCAGCCTGCGCGGCGCGCTAACTGACATTGCAGCTGGTTTCGAGGCGGCCACCGGGACCCAGGTGAAGGCAAAGTTCGGCGCATCCGGTTTGCTGAAGGACGAGATCGCCGGCAGCGCCAAGGCTGAAGTGTTCGCTTCCGCCAACATGGAGCACCCCCGCGCATTGGCGTTCGCCAAACGCAGCGGCCCGGCGGTGCTGTTCGCGCGCAACAAGCTGTGCGCATTGGCGAGGCCGGGGCTCGCGATCGAGCCCGCGACGCTCCTCGACCGGATGCTCGACGCCGAGATCAAGCTCGGCACCTCGACGCCGCGCGCCGACCCGTCGGGCGACTATGCTTGGGAAGTGTTTCGCAAGGCCGACAGGATCAAACCGGGCGCCTACGCCCTGCTCGACAAGAAAGCGCTGCAGCTCACCGGTGGACCGACCAGCCCGCCGGCACCTCCGGACCGTTCGATCTATGGCAATTTGCTCGCACAGCGCGCCGCCGACATCTTCCTGACCTATTGCACCGGCGCGCTGGCGGCGCAGAAGGAAAATCCGGCGCAGCAGATCGTCGGCCTTCCCGATGCGCTGGCGGTCGGCGCCGACTACGGATTGACCGTGATCAACGATGCGTCGGCCCCTGCCTACAAATTCGCGTTGTTCATTCTTTCCACCGAGGGCCAGCAATTGCTCGCCAAGCACGGATTTGCCGCGCCGGGTGCAGCGCCATAGGGGATTAGTCAGGTCAGCGGGATTCATCGGATATCATCGCGATCAGGCCTGACGAACATGTCCAGCGCGGCTTGGAAGCTAGATTTGGCAGCCCAGGTAGGCCACCTTGCCGCCCCGCGGAAGAATGCCTATGACCGGACGGCCCAGTGTTCCCTTAGGCGGAAGAACAAATGGACCGCATCGACGCGATGAAAGTCTTTGTCTCCGCCGTCGACGAGGGCAGCCTCGCCGGTGCCGGCCGGCGCCTGCGCCGGTCACCCGCCGCCGTGAGCCGCGCGATCGCCTTCCTCGAGAACCATGTCGGGGCTGAACTGCTGCATCGCACGACGCGGTCGCTGAAGCTGAGTGAGGCCGGCGAGCGCTATGTCGCGGCGTGCCGCCGCGTCCTCGTCGAACTCGAGGAGGCCGATCTCGTCGCCGGCAGCGAACGCTCGGCGCCACGCGGCACGCTGACCCTGACCGCGCCCATCATCACCGGTGAAGATATTTTGCGGTCGATCCTCGAAGCCTTCATGAACGAATATCAGGCGGTGACCGCGCGCCTCGTTCTGCTCGACCGGCCGGTGAATCTGATCGACGAGGGCATCGACGTTGCGCTCCGCATCGCACATCTCGCCGATTCGAATTTCGTCGCAGTGCGTGTCGGCGAAGTTCGCCGCGTGATCGCGGCGTCACCGGGATATCTGGCGCGGCATCCCGTCATCCGCGAACCGGCCGATCTGGCAAAGCACCGTATTGTCGCCATGACCCATTTCGGACTGGATTCCTGGAGCTTCCCGCCGCTGAAGGGATCCTCCGTTCCACGGGTGGTCCAGTTCGCGCCGCGGCTGGTCGTCAACACGGTTCGCGCGGCGATCGCCTCCGCGACGGAAGGGCACGGGGTCACGCGGCTTTTTTCCTATCACATCGCCGACGAAATCCGCGACGGACGGCTGCAACTGCTGCTCGGCAAGGACGAACACCCGCCGCTGCCGGTCCACCTGCTGGCGCCGCAGGGGCGCTTGTCGGTACCGAAGGTGCGCGCCTTTGTCGACTTTGCCGCGCCGCGCCTGAAGCGGTATTTCACTCGGCTTTCGAGCGAGGCCGACAAGAACGCCAGCGCCATTCGTGCGCGCGGCGGAAGAGTGCCTTCCGAATAGCGGGCATTCGCACCGAAACCTGGAAGAACTAGCCTGATCTCCATCGGCGCACACGGCCCGGCGGCAAACCTGCCGCTTCACAGAGATCAGGAGGCTACCATGGGTAAGGAACAGAAAGTCGTCATCATCACCGGCGCATCGCAGGGTATCGGCGCGGATCTGGTGAAGGGATATCGCGATCGCAACTACCGCGTCGTCGCCAATTCCCGTTCGATCAGGCCGTCCAGCGATCCGGATGTTCTGACCGTCGCGGGCGACGTTTCCGACCCGGCGACCGCGCAGAAAATCGTGTCGCAGGCGCTGGAGCGTTTCGGCCGCATCGATTCCCTGGTCAACAATGCCGGCATCTTCGTCGCCAAGCCGTTCACCAGCTATACCGCCGAGGATTTTGCGTCGGTCATTGCAACCAATGTTGGGAGCTTCTTCTACCTGACAAAACTCGCCGCGGCCGAGATGCTGAAGCAGGGTTCGGGTCACATCGTGCAGATCACGACCAGCCTGGTCGACCATGCCAACAGCAACGTTCCCTCGGTGCTGGCCTCGCTGACCAAGGGCGGTTTGAACGCCGCCACCAAATCCCTGGCGATCGAGTACGCAAAGCGAGGCATCCGCGTCAACGCTGTCTCCCCGGGAGTCATCAAGACTCCGATGCACAAACCTGAAACGCACGAATTCCTGGCCAATCTGCATCCGGTCGGGCGCATGGGCGAAGCCAAGGACATCGTCGACGCCGTGCTGTTCCTGGAAGGAGCCGCCTTCGTCACCGGCGAGATCCTGCATGTCGATGGCGGCCAGAGCGCCGGTCACTGACAGCCATTCGGAACAACTCCAGCAAGGATAATGAACATGCCCATCGTTACCATCCAGATCACCCGCGAAGGCACCCACCCCGGTGCCGACGCGGCCACGCCCGAAGAAAAGGCCGCCCTGATCAAGGGCGTCAGCCAGCTGCTGCTCGACGTGCTCAAGAAGCCGCTGGAGTCGACATTCGTCGTCATCGACGAAGTCGACACCGGCAATTGGGGTTGGGGTGGGCTTCCCGTGCTCGACTACCGAAAGAAGCGTGCGAGCGCGCGCACGGGCTCCGCAGGCTAGCGGGAAGGATGCTCGAAATACGGACAGGGACTACGCCGCCCTGTTCGTGATCGGCGCGGACGCTGTCACCGTCTCGCTGGCGATTGACCTCGTTACCACGACCGAACGAGGAAGATAGCTTCCGCGCCTCACGGCCTGACCCAGCGCTGCACCGCTTCTGCCGTATCCGCCGGCGTAGTGTTGAAGCAGATCCGGACATGCGGCACGTGGATCAGGACGAGATTGATGATCTTCTCGAACAGCAGCAGTCGTTCCGGGGGCTCGCGCAGGCCGGCGCCGATCACCACGCAATCCAGATGTCTCGATTTGAGCGCGGCAACGGTCACCGCCTCGGCGGTTTCGCCGGGATCGATCAGACAGCTCTCCGCGTCGTAGCCGAGCGCGCGCAGTATTTCGATTTGCGCCTCGATGAAATTCCTGACGAGTTCGGGTGTCAGCCCCGGAAAGGCGTTGAAATCCACAAACGAAGGCTCGATGCCGATCGCGAGCACGGTCTTTTTCGCCATGCGTTGGTTCCATATCGGGTGAAGCGCTCGCGGACCAAACGCGTGGATCCTCGCGCCGGTTCCAAATCCCGTCTTGATATGACAATTCGACTGACACCGAAGCATCGATGTCGTGATCCCGACTAGGATGGACGTCAGTCGCCGGTATCGGCGCTGGATGTTTCACAGGAGAACAACATGGCAGCAATCGACAACGCCAACCAAAGCCTGGTCGTCACCGCGTTCTGGGAGGTCAATCCGGGCGAGGAAGCGGCGGTCGCCAGTCTACTGAAAGATTTCCTGCCGCAGGCGCAGCGCGAGCCCGGCGTGAAGGAATTCCAGATCCATCAGAACCTGGCCGAGCCGCGGAAATACTTCTTCTACGAGGTGTTCGCGGGCGAAGCAGCCTTCGCCGATCATCAGCAAACGCCGCACTTCAAGAACATCATCGTCGGCCAGGCGATTCCAAAACTTGCGAAGCGCGAACGCTCGCAGTTCCGCTTCATTTAGGCTCAAGCCGGCGCGCCGCTGCCTGCTTCGGCGGCGCGCCGCTTCAACAATTCCTGCTCGCGCTTGTTGCCAGCGAGACTGGCGGCGGCCTCGAACGCGGCGCGCGCTTCTTCGAAGCGCCCGAGTTTGTGCAGCAGATCGCCGCGAACGCTTCCCAGCAGGTGGTAGGTCTTCAGCGCCGGCTCGTGCGCAAGACGGTCCACGATCGCAAGCGCTGCCGCTGGTCCCTCGGCCATGCCGACCGCAACGGCGCGGTTGAGTTCGATGATGGGCGAGCGAACCAACGCGGCCAATTCAGCGTAGAGTTCTGCAATGCGCGGCCAGGGCGTCTCATCGGGCGCCGACGCCTGAGCGTGGCAGGCGATGATCGCCGCCTGCAAGGCATAGAAACCGGCGGCGCCGCCAAGTTCGTGCGCCCGCGCCAGTGCCGACATGCCGCGGCGGATCTGGAGTTGGTCCCACAGCCCGCGGTTCTGGTCCATCAGCAGGATCGGATCGCCGGCTTTGTCGGTGCGCGCGGCGATGCGCGAGGCATTCAATTCCATCAGCGCCAGCAGGCCATGCGCCTCGGATTCCTGAGGCGCGATCGAGGTCAGCACGCGCCCCATCCGCAGCGCATCGTTGCACAGCTGCGGCCGCAGCCATTCGTCGCCGCGGGCCGCGGTATAGCCTTCGTTGAAGATGAGGTAGACGACCTCCAGCACCGAGGCGAGCCGATCGGAAAGCTCCTCGCCGCGCGGGGTCTCGTAAGCGAGACCTGATTCCGACAGCGTCCGCTTTGCCCGCACGATCCTTTGGGCAATGGTCGCCTCCGGCAGCAGGAAGGCGCGCGCGATCTCGTCCGTGGTCAGGCCGCAGATCATCCGCAGCGCCAGCGCGGCGCGGGCTTCGCGCGACAGGCGCGGATGGCAGGCAGTGAAGATCAGCCGCAGCAATTCATCGCCGATATCGTCGTCGAGTGCGCTGTCGAAATCGGGCATGGCCTGCTGTTCCTGCTCCATGTCCCGCGCCACGATCTCGTGCTTGCGGGTGAGCATCTGGCGGCGGCGCAGATGATCCAGCGCGCGCCGCTTGGCGATCGCCATCAGCCAGGCGCCGGGCTTTTCCGGAACGCCCGTGACAGGCCAGTGCTCGATCGCCGCCAGCAGCGCTTCCTGTGTCAGGTCCTCGGCCAGCGGCACGTCGCGCAGCATCCGCGACAGGCTGGTGAGCAGCCGCGGCTGCTCGATGCGCCAGACGGCGACGACGGTGCGATGGATGTCGGCGGCGGTCATCGCCGCCGACGCTGCTTGCATGGCGAGAGCCTCAAGAGGCGGCCCGCGCACTGACCGAGCAGGCCGCCTCCCAATCCGCCGTCACAAAAGCGCGGACTTCGCACGTGCCTTCCCAACCCGGCATGTAGTCGCGGTGGACCTGCATGAACTCGACCGCCTTCTCGATCGCCTCCTGCTTGTCGCGGAGTTCGAAGATCGCATAGCCGCCGATCACTTCCTTGGCTTCCACGAACGGCCCGTCCACGACACCGAGCCTGCCGTCCGTGATCCGCACCTGCGCGCCCGATGTGCGCGGTTGTAGCGCACCACTGGTGACCATGCGGCCCGCCTTGATTTCGCGTTCGGCGAGCTTGTGCACGGCCGCCATCAGTTCGGGCGTCGGCGGTGTGGGGTGGACAGGCGTAACGATATACATGAAGCGCATGTGAAGAACTCCCTTGTGAGCCAGCCACCACTATCGCTGGCTAGCGGCGGCCGGGATGGCGAACGGCGATGATCAGGAACACTCGCCCGGCGCGCCGTCGAAGAATGCGCGAATCTCGCACGTCCCTTCCCAGCCCGGCATGTGATCGACGTGGAGCTGCATGAATTCCTTCGCCAGCGCCACCGCCTCTTCCTTGCTGCGCAGTTCTGATATCGCGTAGCCGCCGATCACTTCCTTGGCCTCCACGAACGGGCCATCGACGACGCTGAGCTTGCCGTCGGTGATGCGCACCTGCGCGCCCATCGCCAGCGGCATCAACCCGCCGGTGTCCAGCATGCGGCCGGCCTTGATTTCCCTGTCGGCGAGCTTGTTCATCGCCTCCATCATTGCTGCCGGCGGCTCCGCGGGCGGATGGGACGACATGACGATCGACATGAAGCGCATGAAAAACTCCTGTTTGAGGCGAGCTGCAGGCACCGAGCCCGCGGAACTGTCCCGCTATTTCAGACGACGAACGGGATTGCCGGGAATCGACAGGGGTTTTGACAATTTTTCGAGGGGACCAATGGACGCGGCAATCCGGGATCAGCGCAGGCTGATCCGGGATCAGCACAGCCTCGGCAATAATCCTGGCCTCATCCGGTGCAAAACAGCCGGTTTCGATCCGCGCCACCGCGCAAATAGGTCGTCAACGCCAATATTTCCGGTTCGGTCAAGTCCTGGCGCAAGGGGACGCCGGGGAATTCCCGTGCCATCATGGCCTTTGCCGCCTCGGGCTGCTCGCCCTTGACCACCACGGTGAGATATCTGGCAACCGCCTTGACCTCGCGCCGCTCCTGAACGGTCCTGGGCTGCGGCAGCTTTGCCGACGACCCGGCCATCAGGTCCTCGAGCGCGACCCAGGCAAGCCGGCGCTGGTTGGTATCGGGATCGTCGACCGTCGGCCGGCCCGCATAGGTCAGTGCGGTCAGATAATAGTGCGCAGCCGCGATGTAGTCGCGGACCGCGGGCAGCATCGGCTTGTCATTGCGCAGCGGCATCAACCTGACGTCTCCGCCGGTGGCGGAAGCGAGATAGCAGCGCCAATGCTGCAGGGCGGAGAGCTCGGACACCATGATGCCCGCGCGCAGCCGGCGCAATTTTTCGGGCTCTATCTTGACGAAGACACGCGGTTCTTCACCTGCGGCCTGACGCAAGAAGAGGGTACCGTCGTCCACATCCACCCGACCCTCGACCATCCAGGCACTTGTTGCGCTCACGCTGCGCGCGCGGATGATCGGATCGCCGCGCGGCGAATCAATTCGGTTCGCCGCGGTACTGATATCGCTGAAAAGGAGTTTGCTTCCGGATGCAAGGATCTGTTCCTTGCCGGTGGCAGGGGCCGAACCTGAAAGCGCGAGCCGTCCGGTGGCCACCAGCGGTGCATCGCTGCAGAGATTTTCCTTGGCGCAATAGCCGGGATCGATACCGTAAAATCCCATCATGCGGTTCTCGAACCGCCCGTCGCTCTCGATGATGAGAAGCTCCTCCATCGGCACGATGGTGCCGTCCCGCCACAGCGGCGGAAAGGCGACGTTGTCGACCGCGATCCACCAGCCCGCAAGGTGGGGTGGAACCGATGACTGCGCCGAAGCCGATCCCGCAGCCGTCAAAGCCAGGAAGGCAATGGGCGCAATCAACATGCGCTGCAAACAGCCCAAGAGCGACATGACCGAATTCCTACGGTTCCTGTCCCGCTGCCGTTCAGCTTCGACGCGACCGAACCGCGTGCGCGTGACCTGGCGACACCAATTGGTGATCGCTGCGGCTTAGAAGAAAGGCTGCGACAGCGAAAAAGGTTCCGCCGGGCCCTCCTGTGGTCGGGGCCGGCGCGGATGGTGCCTACTGCCCCCGGATCATGATCAGGGGATCGGCGCTGTCGGGCACCCGCCGCCATTGCGCATTGTCGTCGGCCTCGAACTGCCAGGTCTGGCCGCTGGCCGACAGCAATATCATCCGGCCGTGATCGAGCCGCCACTGGTTGGGCGCGAACGCAGCCACCGCGGGATCACAGCGCGGCTTCAAAAACACCTGGAAATTATCGCCGGTCGCCTCGGTGTTGGTGAGCGTCAGGCCGCAGATCGCCTTGCCATTGCCGCGCACCATCGACCAGTCGCCGATCATCTGGTCCATCGATTTGGCGAGCGAGCGGGCGGCTGCGAGATTCTGCAGGATGTAGACGCCTTCGCCGGTCCGCAGTCCTTCGAAAATGCCGCTCTCGACTTCGGTGAAATCGATTACCGGCTGGCCGGCGGCATCCTGCAGCCGCACGATGTCGCCGAGGCCCTTGATATTCCAGGCGATGATATCCTTGGTGAAGGGCAGCGCCGCCGCGCAGCCGGGCTCGAGTTCCAGTTTCAATCCCTGCGGCGTCGCATCGCCCTTGAACGTGACGACGCAGGTCTTGCTGCGCTCGGTGGTCGCAAGCTCCCACTGGCCGACCATGTCCTTCTGCAGGTTCGGGCCGCCCTGCGACCGCGCCGGTGACCCGGAAGCAAGCAGAACGGCAAGCAGCGCCCATAGCACTGCAACCGCGACACCTGGGCGGCCAGAGCCTTTTCCGTTTCGATTGAATCGAAACGGGGCACTAGATTCCTTATTTTGACGCGTTTTCTTGCCGCGAACCGGGACCACTTCGCTGGAAAACGCTACGCGAGGCATCAGCGCCCCTTCACCGGCGTTTCCGGCACCGGCGTCAGCGGCGCCTTGCCGGCAAACCAGTTCTTGATGTTATCGACCACGAGCTGGTCCATGGCATTGCGCGTGACCACCGAGGCCGAGCCGATATGTGGCAGCAGCACGACGTTTTGCATGGCTTTCAGATCGTCCGGCACGCTCGGCTCGTTGGCAAACACGTCGAGCCCCGCCGCCAGGATCGTCCCCGACTTCAGCGCCGCGACCAGCGCCTCTTCGTCGACGACCGAGCCGCGCGCCACGTTGATCAATACACCGCGCGGCCCAAGCGCCTTGAGAACATCGGCATTGATCATTTTTGCGGTAGAGGCGCCGCCCGGCACGATCACGATCAGGGTGTCGACCGCCTTCGCCATTTCCAGCAGGTCGGGGTAATGCTTGTAGGAGACCGCCGATGACGGGTTGCGCGAATGATAGGAGACCGGCACCAGCGAAGCCTCCAGCCGGCGGCCGATCGCCTGGCCAATGCGGCCCATACCGACAATGCCGACCTTGCGGTCGCGCAGCGAGCCGACGCTCAGGGGATAATTCTGCGTCTGCCACAGGCCCGAACGCAGATAGCGGTCGGCCTTGACGAATTCGCGCAAGGTCGAGATCAACAGCCCCATCGCGACGTCGGCGACCTCTTCGGTCAGCACATCGGGTGTGTTGGTGACCACCACATTGTGTTCGCGCGAATAGTTGCAATCGACGTGGTCGTAGCCGACGCCGAAGCTGGCAATGAGCTCGAGCTTCGGAAAATGCGACAGTGCCTTGGCATCGGCCGGCACCGAATGATAGGTCACCGCCATGCCACGGGTCTTGGCCAGCACGTCGGGCGTCAGCCGTTCGAGATCCGCCCGGCTCTCCGCCTTGTGCAGTACATATTGGTCGGAGAAGCCGTTTTCGAGGATCGGCCTGATTGGCCCATAGACCAGCAAATCGATCTTTTCGGACGAAATATTCCCGGCAGCCATCAGTTTTCCTTTCGAAGCGCGCTTTCATGCCAGCGCCGCAGTACCAGATGCGAAATTAGCGCCAGCAGCCCATAGATGACAATCCCGGCGACGGAGAGCAACAGCAGAGCGGCGAACATTCGGGGAATGTTGAGACGGTAACCGGACTCGGCAATACGGAACGCAAGGCCCGAGCCTGCGCCCGCCGTGCCGGCCGCGATTTCGGCGACCACTGCGCCAATCAGGGATAGTCCGCCTGCGATCCGCAATCCACCGAGAATATAGGGCAATGCTGCTGGCAACTTCAGGTACCGCAGCGTCTGCAGCCGCGACGCGCCATAGAGGCTGAACAGGCCGGCCAGATTGCGGTCGACCGAATTGAGCCCGAGCGTGGTGTTGGACAGCACCGGAAAGAAGGCGACGATCCAGGCGCAAACGATGACCGCGGTTTGTTGCTGCAAATAGATCAGCAGCAACGGTGCGATCGCGATCACAGGCGTGACCTGCAGGATTACCGCATAGGGAAACAGCGAATATTCCAGCCATTTCGATTGATTGAACAACAGCGCCAGCGCGACGCCGCCGATCGCGGCGGCGATGAAGCCTTCCAGCGTGGTCAGCAAGGTGACGCCGAGGGATTCCGATAGCACCGGCCAGTCCGCGACCAGCGTCTGGAACACCGCCGATGGCCCCGGCAGCACATAAGGCTGGATGTCGTTGACGCGCACCACCAGCTCCCACAACGCGATGCCGGCGGCGAGCACCACGACGGGTAGCAAGAACCGAACAAAATCCCGTGAAGAACTCATGCGCTTGTTCGCCCCGAATAGGAGGGCACCAGCGCTTGTGAGACCTCGCGGCAATAGGCGGCATAGGAAGCCGACATCCGGAAGTCCTCGACCCGCGGCTCCGGCGTGTCGATACGAAATTCAGCGCTGACGCGCCCCGGCCGTGACGACATCACGACCACGCGCTGCGACAGATACACCGACTCGAACACCGAATGGGTGACGAAGATGACCGTCATATTCAGCTTGCGCCACAACTCCAGGAGATCGTTGTTGAGACGGAAGCGCGTGATCTCGTCGAGTGCGGCGAACGGCTCGTCCATCAGCAGGATATCCGGACGGGTGACCAGCGCCCGCGCCAGCGATACCCGCATCTTCATGCCGCCGGACAATTCGCGCGGGTATGCAGCGGCGAACTCCGACAGGGCGACCTGCGCCAGCGCCTCGCTGATCCGCCGGTCCGCTTCCGTCGTCGCCATGCCGGCAAGCTTCAGCGGCAGCCGGACATTGTCCTGCACGCTGGCCCACGGCATCAGGGTCGGCTCCTGAAACACGAAGCCGATGTCATGACCCGCGCGGGTTTCCTTCGCGTGGTGCGAAACGGCAACCACACCCGAACTCGGCGTGGTCAGTCCCGCAATCAGCCGCAAGGCGGTGGATTTGCCGCAGCCGGAGGGGCCTAGCAAGGAGACGAATTCGCCACGCTTGACGTCGAGGTCGAACGGTCCAAGCGCGGCCACGCCATTGTCATAGACCTTGGTGACGTCACCAAGGCTCACCGCCATCGCATCAGACAAAGCGGGACCGGCCATCACGCCTAGTTCTTCGGCCGCAGATTGAGGCCGATGCCCTTGTTGATGAAGCGCAGCGTATAGGCCTGGCGGTAGTCGATATCGCGGCGAACCACGCCGGCGCGCACCATCTTGTCGAAGAAGCTGGCGACGCGGGCATCGGTCATGGCGCCGATGCCATCCTTCAAGGTGTCGCCGGAATCGACGATGCCGTATTCCTTCATCTTGGCCGTGGAATATTTCAAGAGTTCATCGGTCATTTCCGGATTGAGCTTCTTGATCATGGCATTGCCCGGCGTGTTGTCGCCGTAGAGATAATTGTACCAGCCGATCATGGACGCATCGACGAAGCGCTGCACCAGGTCGGGCTTCTTGTCGACGATCTCGGTACGGGTCTCGATCAGGGTCGAATAGGCGTTGAAACCGTAATCGGCCAGCAGCACGACGTTCGGCTTGAAGCCGGCGGCCTTTTCGACCGCGTACGGCTCGGAGGTGACATATCCCTGCATCGCGCTTTGCTTGTTCACGATGAAAGGCTGCGAGTTGAAAGTGTAGGGTTTGACCTTGCTCTCGCTGAACCCATACTCGGACTTCAGCCACTGGAAATAGCTCGTAATGCCTTCCTTCGACACCAGCAGCGTCAACGGTTTGAGATCCTCCAGTTTGCTGATCTTGAATTCCGGATGGGTCAGAAAGACCTGCGGATCCTTCTGGAAGATGGCGGCGACCGCCACCAGCGGCACCTTGTTCGTGACCGCATCGAAGGATTGCAGCGTGTTCGCGCTCATGAAGAAATCGAGCTTGCCGGCGATCAGCAGCATGCGGTTGTTGGTGTTGGGGCCGCCCGGCACGATGGTGACGTCAAGCCCGTAATTCTTGTAGGTGCCGTCGGCGACCGCCTGGAAGAAGCCGCCATGCTCGGCTTCCGCGACCCAGTTGGTTCCAAACGAGACCTTGTCGAGGGTCTGCCCGCGCGCAGGCACCAGCGCGGCCACCAGCGCCAATAGGGCTGCGGTTAACGTTCGCGGCAAAAAGGCCGGGTTCATGGTTGGACTCCGTCGATCATTCTGGCCCATGATAAGGAGGGTGTGGACGTGGATCACGCCCCCAAGGAGGGAGATATCGTCCCTGGTTGGCTAACAAACTACCCTGCAAATCCATTCAAAGAAACGCTTGGCTCGATGACTTCGCCCGTTCCGCCCCGCAACTGGACCGACATCCACTGGCCCGATATCGCAGCCAGCGGCCCCGAGCGCTGGATCGCGGTGCTGCCGCTGGCGGCAACCGAACAGCACGGCCCGCATTTGCCTGTCGGCACCGACGTCATGATCGGCGAGGCCTATCTGGCGCGGGTCCGCGAGCTGCTGCCGGCGAGCGTTCCGGTCACGTTCCTGCCACTGCAGCCGGTCGGGATTTCCACCGAACATATCGATTATCCGGGCACGCTGACGCTACCCACTGAAATCGCGCTGAAGAGCTGGATGGCGCTCGGCGAAAGCGTCGCGCGCGCCGGCGTCAGGAAGTTCGTCATGGTGACGAGCCATGGCGGCAACAGCGCGGCGATGACGCTGGTCGCGCAGGATCTGCGCGCACAACATGGACTGTTCGTGGTCACCACCAGCTGGTCGCGCTTCGGTGTCCCGGACGGACTGTTTTCGGCGGAAGAACTGCGCCACGGCATCCATGGCGGCGCGATTGAGACCTCGATCATGCTGGCGCGATATCCGCAAACCGTGCGCGAGCAGGCGATCATCGATTTTCGCCCGAGCAGCATCGCCATGGAAAAGGATCACCACTGGTTGTCGGCGCATCGGCCCGCGCCATTCGCCTGGCAGGCTCAGGACCTGCACGGCAGCGGCGCCATCGGCGACGCTACCCAGGCCTCCGCCGAAAAGGGCGAAAAGCTGCTCGATCACGGCGCCCGCGCGTTCTGCGAATTGCTTGACGATGTCGATAAATTCGACGTGAAGCGCCTGGCGACCGGGCCCGATTACATCCTCTAAGCGACTGTATAGACTGCCGAATAATCTACCATCCGGATTGCCCAAACTTCGTTCGAACCGGAATCGGGATGGCTCCGTCCAACTGGGTGCGGACCACGTTGACCGCCTTACGGCTGCTCTCGTGGTTCCCTGTCCGGCATGGCGCCTCATCCACCCTGTGCCGAACCAGACCCGCCCGGTTGTCCCCCCGGGCGGGTCATTTTTTTGGGCCAGCCATCCCTGCCCCACCGCTGTTGCAAAACCGTCATGCAGCAATGCCATCCAAGACGGACTCCATCGCCTTATTGTTGCGAGTTAATTGCAACTGGGATTGGGGTGTATGGTGCGTTTTTCCGATCTGGCTTTGAGCGGACGAATCGGGAAGAAGCCGACCGGGGGCGGCGGGGTTGATGACTTCATTTCTTGGGTGGCGGCCGGCGTTCAAATCTGCAGTGATGGTGCGAGACCGCAGCCCGCTTCGCGCTGGACCAGGCCGCACCATGGGTTCGTACCGCCATTCCCTGCAGCATGTTTTGGCTGGCGCCGCCGTCGGTGCCATGACGCTCGCCAGTCCCGTCCTGGCGGCTGATCTGTCTCTCAAGGCGCCTGCACTCAAGGCCGTCTATAACTGGACTGGTTTCTATGTGGGCGGCCATGCCGGTTATGGCGCCGGCAGCCTGGGCCCGAACACCAACACCGAGCCCTTGCAGGGCGTGTTCCTTCCCCACAGCGTCACGGGACTGACCGGCGGCTATCAGGCCGGCTACAACCACCAGCTGGCCAACAGGGTCGTGCTCGGTGTGGAGGCTGACGTTTCGTTCGGCAGTCCGGTGGACATTCCGCGGCTCGCGCCGGTGCCGTTCAACAGCACCATCGATTACATCGCAACCGCGCGCGGCCGGGTCGGCTACGCGATGGGAACGTGGATGCCCTACGTCACGGGCGGCCTCGCTTGGGGAAGCACCCATGTCAACCTCAACGACACCGGGGTCATCATCCCGCCGAAGCGGTACCTCACGCATGTCGGCTGGACCGCGGGCCTCGGCATCGAGGTGGCGGTCGGCGGCAACTGGACTGCCAAGGCCGAATACAACTATGTCGACCTGGCGCCGCGGACCTATGACCTGACCGATGTCGGATTGCCGCGCGTCAACGTCGATCCCAACATTCATCTGCTCAAGCTCGGACTGAATTACCGGCTGTGGGAGACGCCGCCTTGGGCGGGTCCCACACCGGTCGATGGACGCACCGCGCTTGCCGAGCCGAAAAACTGGAATGTGCACGGTCAGACCACGGTTATCGCGCAAGCCTATCCCCGCATGCGCTCGCCCTATGAGGGCACCAACAGTCTTCCGGGCGGCGGCCAGGGCCGCCAGACCTGGACCGCGGACGTGTTTCTCGGCTGGCGGCTGTGGCAGGGCGGCGAGTTCTATTTCAACCCCGAACTGGCGCAGGGTTTTGGCCTCAACAGCACGCTGGGACTTGCCGGCTTCTCCAACGGCGAAGCCCAGAAAGGCGGCGCGCCCTATCCGAAATATCGCCCGCAGCGCTACGTCTTTCGCCAGACCTTCGGCCTCGGCGGCGAACAGGAAGACGTCGCCGACGGTCCGATGCAACTCGCGGGCAAGCGCGACATCGACCGCGTTACGGTCACGGTCGGCCGTTTTGCCGTCGGCGACTATTTTGACGGCAACTCCTACGCCAAGGATCCCCGCGTCGACTTCATGAACTGGGCGATGTGGTCATCTGCGGCCTACGATTTCCCCGCCGACCTCCCCGGCTTCACCCGTGGCGCCGTGGTCGAACTCAACCGCAAGGACTGGGCAATTCGCGCCGGCCTGTTCCAGGTCCCCAACGCGCCCAACAGCGACGTCCTGGTGTTCAAGTCCGGCGGCGCGGTGGTTGAATTCGAGGAGCGCCACACGATCTTCGATCAGCCCGGCAAGCTCAGGCTCGGCATTTTCGGCAATCGCGGCAACACCGGCAGCTACCGGAACGCGCTGGGGATAGCAGCGGCGGACCCGACGCTTGACATCAACGACGTCATCGTCGGCATCCGGCGCGAAAACACCAAATACGGATTCTACATCAACGCCGAACAGCAGATCATTAGGGATGTCGGGATGTTCGCCCGCGCGAGTTGGAACGACGGGCGCAACGAAATCCTGTCCTTCACCGACGTGGATCGCAGCGTTTCCGCCGGGTTATCGGTCAAGGGCAGTTATTGGGGCCGGCCGAGCGATACGTTCGGCATCGGCGGCGCCGTCAATGGACTTTCATCTGGCCATCGCGACTTCCTGGCGGCGGGCGGCCTCGGCCTTTTGATCGGCGACGGCCGGCTCAACTACCGCAATGAAAGTATCTTCGAGACCTTCTATGCGTTCGCGCTCGACAAGAATTTCACGTTGACCGCTGATTATCAGCGGATCGCAAACCCCGCCTATAATGGCGACCGCGGCCCCGTCCATATCTTCTCGGGTCGCTTGCACGGCGAGTTCTGAGCCTCGGCGTCAGAAGCTTCGGCATCACGCTGGCGTCGTGGCGGCATCGTCGATGCGCGTCGCCAGCGCCTTGTCGATACGCCGGCCGTCGAGATCGACGATCTCGAAGCGCCAGCCCTGCGCCTCCACGTGATCGCCGACGCCAGGTATCGCGCCGAACTGCTGGAGCAGGAAGCCGGCCATGGTTTGATACTGCCGCGACGACGGCAGGACGATCTGGAGCAGATTCGCAAATTCGACGGCAGGCATCCAGCCCGAGATCAGATACGAGCCGTCGTCCCGTTTCACCACCGCCGCTTCGGGCGGCCCCTCTTCGGTATGGAAACCGCCGACGATCGATTCGAGAATGTCGGCACTGGTCACGACGCCCTGGAAGGCGCCGTATTCATCATGCACCAGCCCCATATGCACGGGGGAGTCACGAAGCACCGCGACGACGTCCCTGGCATCGAGGAATTCCGGAATGATCGGCGCATCCCGGACCAGCGTGCGAATATCGGGTGCCTGCCCTGACAAATAGCTGTCCAGCATGTCCTTGGACTGGACAATGCCGAGCGCCGCATCCGGATCCTTGTCGAACACCACAAAGCGGGAATGGTTGCTGCCGGCAAGCGCAGCAAAGATAATTTCAGGCGGATCCGCCAGATTGATCATGCTGACTTCGGGGCGGGGCGTCATGACGGCGCCGACCGGAAGATCGCCAAGACGCATGACGCCCGCGATCATTTCCTTTTCGCCGGGCTCGAGTACCCCGGCGTTCTCGGCCTCGACCACCAATGTGCGGATTTCGTCCTCACTGACCTTGTCTTCGGCTTCACCCCGATGGCCGAGCAGCCACAACAGCCCCTTGCCGGAGCGATCCAGCAGCCACACCAGGGGCGACGAAATCTTCGAGAGCAACATCATGTAGGGCGCGACGCGCACCGCCACCGATTCCGGGTCGCGCAAGGCGATCTGCTTGGGGACCAATTCGCCAATGATGAGTGAGGCGTAGGTGATGACGCTCACCACGACGCCGACGCCGATCGCGTCAGCCAGGCCTTTCGACAATCCCGATTCGACCAGCAGGTTGGTCAGGCGCTGGCCCAGCGTGGCGCCGGAAAACGCACCCGACAGCACGCCGATCAGCGTGATCCCGATCTGGACCGTCGACAGGAACTTGCCGGGATCAGACGCCAGCGCGAGTGCACGGCGGGAACCCGTGACGTTCTTTTCGACGAGCGCGGCGAGCCGTGCCGGCCGCGACGAGACAATGGCAAGCTCCGACATTGCAAGCAGGCCATTGGTGATGATCAGGACCGTCACGATCCCGAGTTCCAGATAAAGCATTGTCTCCCTTTTTTACGGGCAGTCATTCCAGAGAGAGGCTTTATCAGAGCAGCGGCCCTGCGGCGATAGCTTGTCGTCCCGGCCTCGAGCCGGGATGACGTAAGCGTGAAGGCTCACCCCGCCGGCTGGAACGAATCCGCCCGGGCCATATCCCAGGCGTCGCGGAAGCGTGCATCGCTGGTGCCGTCGATCAGCTCGCCCGGGCGCAGCGGCGGATAAAGTTTCGCGAACGTCAATGTGTCGTTCGTGGAGGATCGCTGCGAGAAGTGGATCGGCCGTAACTGCTGCGGATGGTCGAGGCCAGCAGCGGCGAGCAGCTCGGCCAACGCATGCAAGGTGGCGTGATGATAGTTGTAGACGCGATCGATCTTGTGCGGCACCACCAGCGCGCGCGCGCGCGACGGGTCCTGCGTAGTCACCCCGGTCGGGCAACGGTCGGTATGGCAGCTCAGCGATTGGATGCAGCCCAGCGCGAACATGAAGCCGCGCGCCGAATTGCACCAATCGGCGCCGATCGCCATCGCGCGCGCCATGTCGAAGGCGGTCGCGATCTTGCCGGCGGCGCCGATGCGGATGCGGTCGCGCGCGTTGATGCCCACCAGCGCGTTATGGACGAAATTGACGCCCTCGCGCATCGGCATGCCCAGATGGTCCATGAATTCCAGCGGAGCGGCGCCGGTGCCGCCTTCATTGCCGTCGACCACGATGAAATCAGGATAGATCCCGGTCTGCAGCATCGCCTTGCAGATGGCCAGGAACTCCCAGGGATGGCCGACGCACAGCTTGAATCCGGCGGGCTTGCCGCCGGACAACCGCCGCATTTCACCGATGAAGGCCATCATTTCGAGCGGCGTCGAAAACGCGCGGTGGCTGGCCGGCGAGATGCAGTCTTCGCCCATCGGCACGCCCCGGATCTTTGAAATCTCTTCCGAGACCTTGGCCGCCGGCAACACGCCGCCGTGTCCGGGCTTGGCGCCCTGGCTGATCTTGAGTTCGACCATCTTGATCTGGTCGTCGGAAGCAATGCGCGCGAACAATTCGGGATTGAAGCCGCCGTCCCGGTTGCGGCAGCCGAAATAGCCGGATCCGATTTCCCAGATGATGTCGCCGCCGTTCTCGCGGTGGTAGGGACTGACGCCGCCCTCGCCGGTGTCATGCGCGAAATCACCTTTTTTGGCGCCCGCATTCAACGCGCGTACGGCATTTGGACTAAGCGCGCCAAAACTCATCGCCGAAATGTTGAACACCGAGGCCGAATACGGCTTGGTGCAATCCGGACCGCCGATGGTGACGCGAAACTGCTCGACGGCGCGAGCCTTCGGTGCCATCGAATGATGCATCCATTCATAACCGTCGCGATAGACGTCTTCCTGGGTGCCGAACGGCCGCTTGTCGAGCTGCATCTTGGCGCGCTGATAGACCAGCGCGCGGGTATCGCGGGAGAACGGCATGCCGTCCTTCTCGCTCTCGAAGAAATACTGCCGCATCTCCGGCCGGATCTCTTCCAGCAGAAAACGGATGTGCGCGGAGATCGGATAATTCCGCAGCACCGCGTGGCTCTCTTGCGTGAGGTCGCGAATGCCGAGAACGGTGAGCCCGCCGAAGATCACGATGGGAACCAGCAATATTTCCCACACCTTCAAATTTTGATCGAAGATGCCGATGCCGATCAGCAGTGCCGTGACGACCGCGCAGATCGTCAGCACGATGTAGCGTGGCGAGAACGGCATCAACAGCGTTTCCATGACAACCCCTCAGCCGGAATATTCTTGCGGAATTATTCTTGTCCGCCAGCAGCTTAATCCAACCATTGGCATAAGCACCATACGATATACGGTCCAGCCGTCGCCGACGTGACAGGGGATCGCAAAATATTTGCACAAGCTCGTGGTGGTTGAATCAATTGATCGGAAGCTGCTTTTGCAGTGCAGCGTAACCGTCGCGCCTCAGTGGCTGTGCAGCCGCATTTCCCCGGGAATCTTGCCCTGCTGCAGGCCATGGTGGGCGAGCCACGCATCTGTCGTGGCAATCGCGCGGTCGATGTGATCGGCGGTGCGCGAAAAATCGTAAGGTGATCCCACCAGTGGGCATAGCGGCGGCACCACGAAATATTCGATGCCGGGATCGAGGCCCTCCAGCTCAATGACCAATTGCCGCGCGATCAGCAGCGTCAGCGCATGCAGCGCATTGGCGACCGCGCCGACGGGTGGAGCCTGCGTGGCGCAGGCGTGCCCGGTTGGCAGGATGATCAACCGCTTGGCGCCTTTCTGAACCGCGACCTGGATCGGCGTGTTGCTGGAGATCGCACCATCGGCGAGATAGTAATTCTTGTAGGGGATCGGCGCGAAAGCGCCGGGGATCGCGGTCGAAGCGACGATCGCCTCCGAAGTCGAGCCTTCCGACAGCACAACGCTGTCGCCGGAAATGATGTCGGTGGTGACGATATGCACCGGCACCTTGGCATCCTGCAGATTGCGATAGGGAATGTGGTCGTCGATCAGTTTGCGGATGCCGTCGTGGGAAATCAGGAAATCGCGGCGCCACAGAAAGCTCAGCACCGTGCGCCAACTCATCGGAAACACGTCGTGCCGGGTTAATCCGCGCCAGATGTCGCCCAGCCGCTCCACGCCCTTGAGCGTCGGATCGCCGGCATAAAAGGCGCCGTTGAGGGCGCCGACGCTGGAGCCGACCACCATATCGGCGGAAATTCCGTGCGCGGCGAGCGAATGCAACATGCCGACCTGAATGGCGCCAAAGCTGCCGCCGCCGGCGAACACAAAGGCGGTCTTCACCGGGCCGATCTGATCGCGTACCGACAACGCCTGGCTCCCTGATCGCCGCGTCGGCACAGGCCGCATGGCGTTGGGAGGGTTATAGCAGCGGGGGAATGGGATGGGCTACTGGGAGAGCGACGCTCTTTCCCCACGTCGTCCCGGCCTCGAGCTCAGATGCGCAATTGCGCATCGGGGGACCCATACGCCGCGGCCCGCGTTGTTGGAAAAAGAAGATAACAACCAGCGTGCAGACCAATTGCCGCCGGTGGCTATGGGTCCCGGCTCAAGGCCGGGACGACATCGTTAGCGTTCCACGAACGCCTTTTCGATCACGAAGTGACCGGGCTGGCTGTGGCTGCCTTCGAGGAAGTCGCGGGTCTCGAACAGCTGGCGCAGTTCTTCCAGCATGCCGGGGCTGCCGCACATCATGATGCGGTCGGTCGCGATATCGAGCGGCGGCTGGTGGATGTCGTTGAACAGCTGTTCCGAGGTGATCAGGTCGGTGATGCGGCCGCGATTGCGGAACGGCTCGCGGGTCACGGTCGGATAATACAGCAGTTTCTCGGACAGTAGCGGCCCGAACAATTCGTCGTCGCGCAGCTTCGCGACCAGCTCCTCGCCATAAGCGAGTTCGGAAACCTGCCGGCAGCCATGAACCAGCACGATGGTTTCATAGCGCTCATAGACATCCGGGTCCTTGATCAGGCTCGCGAACGGCGCAAGCCCGGTGCCGGTCGACAGCAGCAGCAGGCGCTTGCCCGGAATCAGATTGTCGGTGATCAGCGTTCCCGTCGCCTTGCGGCCGACCAGGATGGTGTCGCCTTCGCGGATCTTCTGCAGCTTCGAGGTCAGCGGCCCGTCCGCAACCTTGATCGAGAAGAACTCGAGTTCCTCCTCGTGATTGGCGCTCGCCATGCTGTAGGCACGCAGCAGCGGGCGGCCCTCGACCTCGAGGCCGATCATCGCGAACTGCCCATTCTGGAAACGGAAGCCGGAATCGCGGGTGGCGGTGAAGCTGAAAAGCGTATCGGTCCAATGACGGACAGAAAGAACTTTCTCTCTATAGAACGCGCTCATGTGTTTTCGTTTTTCCTGACGTCTTGGTGTAGAACAAATCAGTTTCTTGCCGGTTTTTCGGGGCTCAAAGAGCTAAAAACCCGCGAAATCATTGGCGATTTGACGTTTCAATTGCGCCAATGACAGAGATAGTCAAGATCAATTGGCGTACAATTGAGAACTCGGAATGGCAGTCGGTTTATTTTGCGGAAAGGTTCGATTGGTCTTCGTTAATGGAGATCTCACACGCAATTAACTTGCTGAAATTGACGCCGATCTGGCAATAAATTGCTACGCGAATTTTAGAACGCGTCAAAAGAGACCGCATGCGAAGCGTGAAAGAATTTCGACAAGGTAAACCGGGCTTTTATCCGGACCAGTCGATCTACGCCGAATTCGCCTGCGCTGAATTCGGGCTCGCCTTTCGCGATCTCGACGGCGGCTCCGGGCTGCTCTTCAGCGTCGCTTCGCCGAACAAATTGCTGCATTTCGGCGCCGGCCGCTGCTCCTGGTATCCGCAGAACAATGCCACCGCCTCGACGCTGGCGTCCGATAAATACTTCACCGGCAAAGTTCTTGAAGAGGCCGGGATATCGACGATTAGCAGCAAGTACTTCTTCCTCCATGAACGCTATCGCGCACATCGCCCCCCAGGGCATGAGCGCGAGGACGCGTTGACACACTTTCGCGAATTGGGCGCATCCGCCTTCGTCAAGCCGCTGACGGGATCGCGCGGCGATTTCGCGCAAAGGATTCACGGCGAAGCTGCGCTCATTGGATATCTCGACGACGTCGCGAAATATTACGACGCGGTGCTGATCCAGCCGATCGTCGAGGGCACCGAGTACAGGGTCTTTCTGCTCGACGACGACGCGCTGTATTGCGCGCGCAAAAATCCGCCCTTCGTCCGCGGCGACGGCGTGCACACGTTGCGCGAATTATTTACCGCCCATAACGATGCCCTTCGCGCCCGCGGTCTCTCGCCGGCCTCCCCCGGGGAGCGCGACCCCTCGCTCGACGCCGTGCTGCCGCAAGGCGAGCGCCGCGACATTCCCGGGCGGATGAATCTGAGCGCCGGCGGAACGATGGTGCTCGAAGCTGCGCCTTCCGAAGCAGCCACGCTGGCGAAAAAAGCCGCAAGCGCACTTGGGCTTCGCGTCGCCGCCGTCGATCTGTTCGTCGGGATCGGCGGCGATCCCGGCGCCATGGCGGTGATCGAAGTCAATTCCAACCCGTCGATCCGGCTGCTGGAAGAATCCGACCGCGGCGATCTGATCCTGAAGATCTGGCAGCACACGTTTCACGCGATGGGACTGCTCGGTGTTTGACCTGCCAAAATACGGCGACGGCATCTGCCTCGCGCGCCTGGCCGAATTGCTCGACGCGCTCAAGATCGATCGCGCGCGGCTGCAGCGAAACTCGGTCGTGGTGACCGGCTCGAACGGCAAAGGCAGCACGGCTGCGGTGTGCGCCGCGATCGGCCGCGCCTGTGGCCTGCGAACCGGTCTTTTTACTTCCCCTCACTTGCTGCGCTTCAACGAACGCATCCGGATCGATGATGCCGAGATCGGTGATGATGATTTCGCCCGGTGCAAGCAAAGGGTTGAGACCGCCATCGCCGAAATCTCGCAGCAGCGCGGCGAACAGTTCGGCGCGTTCGAAGCGTTGTTCGCCCTCGCCTGCCTGCATTTCCAGGAAAACGATTGCGAATTCACGGTGTTCGAGGCCGGCATCGGCGGCCGCTACGATCCCGTCCGCCTGGTCGGCGCACGCGAAACCTGCGTGACGTCGGTCGATTTCGAACACGTCGAATTGCTCGGCAACACGCTGGCGCTGATCGCTTCCGACAAGAGCGACGCCTGCGCCGACGGCGGCACCATCATCTATGGCGAGAATTGCCGCGGCCTGCGGCGGCATCTGCTCGAATATAATCGCCATCGTGGAGTCACGTCGCTGTTCGTCCGCGATGAGATCGGTATCGACGGCGAGTCCGCGTCCCCGTCAGGACAGCGGTTCGATTACCGGTTCGGCCATCACCACTATCGCCACCTCGAGATGCGCCTGCTCGGCGCGGTTCAGTTCAACAACGCCGCGATCGCCGTCACGCTGTTCCTGCTCTGGCTGCAGGGCGCGCAGGCGAGCAAGGCGCCTGAGCGGATCGAGCAAGCTATCCGCACCGGCCTGCGCCAGACGCAATGGCCCGGCCGTCTCGAAATCATCGCGCAGGCCCCACTGACGGTGATCGATGTCGGCCATACCCCCGACGGCATCCGACAATCGCTGGCGAGCCTGAAGGCGATCCACGGCGCCGACGACTGGATCCTCGTCACCGGCGCCTCCGGCGACAAGAAGGCGAACGAGATCGTAGGCAGCCTGGCGCCGGCTTTCGACACGATCATCTGCACGGCGGCGTACCACAAGGGCGCCAAGCCGCACGACATCGCTGCCGCGGCGCGGTTCGCCAATCCAGCCGCGGATATTCGTGTCGCGGATACGATCGAAGAAGCGGTGCGGCTGGCCGGTGCGTTGGCGGCGTCGCAGAAGCGCAAAGTATATGTCGCGGGCGGACTGTTCCTGGCGATCGAATACGCCACGACCGCCCGCGGCGGACGCGCGCAGGATTTGCAATTCTTCTGAAGCCTGGATTCTTACAGCTCTGGAGGGAGACGCAACACAGCGAGTGCAATTGGCCGCCTGATATGCGATCAACTGCATCAAGAACGATCAAGCCGAGGGAGAAAACGCCATGAACGCCACCGTCAATCGCCAGATCCTGCTGGTGGAAAAGCCGACCGGCAAGCTCGGACCCGAGCATTTCAAGATGTCGGAGGGTGCAGTGCCGGAGCCGAAGGACGGCGAGGTGCTGGTGCGGGCGCGCTATATCTCGCTCGACGCCGCCAACCGCGCATGGATGCACGGCGCCACCTATCGCGCCGCGGTCGAAGCCAACACCGTGATGGCCGGCGGCGGCATCGCCGAGGTCGTGTCCTCGAAGGCACCTGGCCTCAGCCCGGGTGACATCGTGTTCGGCGACACCGGCTGGCAGGATTACGCGGCGGTGCCCGCAAAGCATTTGACCAAGATGCCCCGGATGGAGCCGATGACGCATCTGCTCAGCGTCTACGGCATTGCCGGCCTCACCGCCTATTTCGGCCTGCTCCATGTCGGCAAGCCTAAGGAAGGTGAAACCGTCGTGGTCTCGGCCGCCGCCGGCTCGGTCGGCTCGATCGTCGGCCAGATTGCGAAGATAAAAGGCTGCCACGTCGTCGGCATCGCCGGCGGCAAGGACAAATGCAACTGGCTCACCAGCGAGCTCGGCTTCGACGCCGCGGTCGATTACAAGGACGGCGCGACCTACAAGGCGCTGCGGGCGGCGGCGCCGAAGGGCATCGACGTCTATTTCGACAATGTCGGCGGCGACATTCTGGAGGCCTGCATCGCGCTGATGAACAACCGCGGCCGCATCTCCTGCTGCGGCGCGATCTCGCAGTATGACGGCGTGCCGTCGGCGACCGGCCCGCGCGGCGTGCCCGGCCTGATCGTGGTAAAGCGCCTGATCATGCAAGGCTTCATCGTGATGGACTACATGAACGAGCGCGATTCTGCGTTGAAGGACCTGCAGTCCTGGGTCGCTTCCGGCAAACTGAAGGTGCAGGAAGACGTCATCAACGGCCTGGAGAACACGCCGCAGGCGCTGATCGGATTGCTCGCCGGCGAGAACCGCGGCAAGCGGATGGTGAAGGTGTAGGCGCAACTCCATCAACCGTCGTCCCCGCGAACGCGGGGACCCATACGCCGCGGCGGTTATTGTTACGGAAGGTATCTAACGCCAGCGTTCTCGCCGATAGGCTGCGGCGTATGGGTCCCGGCTCAAGGCCGGGACGACACCGTGAGTCTAACGCGCACCCGGCGCCGCCTGCGCGCCCGCTTTCTTCCGCTTCCGCTCACTGAGCCAGTTCTCGAACCGCTGCACCACGACAAAGAACGTCGGCACGAACAGCACCGCGAGACAGGTCGAGGCCAGCATGCCCGAGAACACGGTGATGCCGATCGATTTGCGGGCGTTGGCGCCGGCGCCGGTCGCCAGCACCAGCGGCACCACGCCGAGGATGAAGGCAAACGAGGTCATCAGGATCGGGCGGAACCGGGCTCGCGCCGCCTCAACCGCGGATTCCAGCAGCGGCTTGCGGTCGCGCACATGAAGTTCGAGCGCGACCTCGACAATCAGAATGGCGTTCTTCGCCGACAGCGCGATCAGCAGGATGATGCCGATCTGGGTATAGAGGTTGTTCTCGATCCGCAGCCCCGTCAGCACGATCATCGGACCGAGCAGCGACAACGGCACCGCTAATATCACCGAGATCGGCGCGAACCAGCTTTCATACTGTCCGGCCAGCACGAGATAGACCAATAGCAGCGCGAGCCCGAACGCCCAGTAGATCTGGCCGCCGACGACCTTCTCCTGGTACGACATTGCCGTCCATTCAAAGCCGGTGCCCTGCGGCAGGGTCTTTCCGGCGATCTCCTCCATCAGTTTCATCGACTGGCCCGAGCTGTAGCCCGTGGCGGGCAGGCCGATGATGCTTGCGGACGGATAGAGATTGTACAGGCTGATCAGCGAGGGGCCGACCGAGGGCGTGATCTTGGCGACCGTGCCGAGCGGGATCATGTCGCCATTGCTGTTGCGCACCATCATGTTCGCCATGTCGCGCAAGGTCAGGCGATACTGCGCATCCGCCTGGGCATAGACCTGGAAGGTGCGGCCGAACTTGTTGAACTGGTTGACGTAGGTCGAACCCATGTAGGACGACAGCGTCGAGAAGATCTGGTCGGTCGTGACATGCAGGGTCTGGGTCTTGACCCGGTCGACCTCGACGTCGAATTGCGGCACCATCGAGCGGAACGACGAGCTGACGCGCTGCAGCGCGCTCTGCGTCTGCGCGTTGGAGACGATGGCGCCGGCAATCGCCTGCAGTTTGCCGTAGTCGGCATTGCCGTCGCGCAACTGAACCTGCATCGCAAAACCGGCAGCGTTGCCGATGCCCTGGATCGGCGGCGGCGGGATCACCAGGATTCGCGCCTCCTCGATGGCAGACATCTTATCGTTCAGGCCGACGAACAGCGAGCGCAGATCCTCGCCCTCGCCGCGCGCGCTCCACTCCTTCAAAATCAGGTAGGCGACGCCGGCATTGGCCAGGCTCGACGAACTATCCAGCGCCGAGATGCCGGAAATGCTGATGACCTGATCGACGCCGGGGTGCTTGCCGGCGATGTCGCTGACGCGGGTAAGCACTTGCTGGGTGCGGTCGAGCGAGGCCCCGTCGGGCAGTTGCACGGCGACCAGGAGATAGCCCTGATCTTCAATGGGAATAAACCCGGTCGGCACCCGCGACAGGCCATAGCCGGCGCCACAGATCAGGATGAGCGCTGCGATCACCGAGACGTTGCTGTGCGCGACCAGGCGGCCGATCAGCCGGGCATAGCCGCGCTCGAGCCGGTCGTAGACCGCGTTGAAGCCGCGGTAGAAGAAATTGCGCTGTTCCGGCGGCGCCGGTCGGCGCAGCCACAGCGCGCATTGGGTCGGCTTCAGCGTCGCGGCATTGATGGCGCTGAGCAGCGCGGTCGCCGCAATCACCAGCGCGAATTGCGAATACATGCGCCCGGTCAATCCCGGCAGGAAGGCCGACGGCAGGAACACCGAGATCAGCACCAGCGTGATGCCGACGATTGGCGCGAACAGCGCGTCCATCGCCGATATCGCGGCGTCATGGCCGGACATGCCCTTCTCGATGTTATGCGCGGCGCCCTCGACCACAACGATGGCGTCGTCGACCACGATGCCGATCGCCAGCACGATCGCGAACAGGGTCGAGATGTTGACGGTAAAGCCGAGCGCCGCCATCGCGGCGAAGGCGCCGATGATCGTCACCGGCACGGTGGTTGCCGGCACCAGCATCGCGCGCCAGTCCTGCAGGAAGATCAGGATCACGATCAGGACGAGGAAGCCCGCCTCGATCAGCGTCTTGTAGACCTCCTTGATCGATTCCGAGACGAATTTCGTGGTGTCGAACGGCGTGTCATGTTTCACGTCCTGCGGAAACGCCTTGGCGAGCACCGTCATCTTTTCCCTGACGGCCTTCTCGACCTCGAGCGCGTTGGCGCCGGGCGACTGGAACACGCCGATGCCGGTGGCGGGCTTGTTGTTGAGCGAGAACGCCTGGCTGTAGGTCTGGGCGCCGAGTTCGACCCAGCCGACGTCGCGGACGCGGGTGACATCGCCGTTGCTGCCGGTCTTGACGATGATGTCCTCGAACTCGCTCTTGTCGCTGAGCCGCCCGCTGACGTTCAGCGTGTACTGGAACGCCTGACCCGAAGGCGCCGGCGGGGCGCCGACCTGCCCTGCCGTGACCTGCTGGCTCTGCTGCTGGATCGAGGTGACGACATCCTGCGGCATCAGGTTGCGGACCTGCAGCTTGTTCGGATCGAGCCAGACCCGCATCGAATACTGGCCAGCGCCGAACACCGTGACGTTGCCGACGCCGGGCAGCCGCGACAGCTCGTCTCTGATGTTGATGGTAGCGTAATTGCTCAGGAACAGGCTGTCATAGGTCGCATTCGGCGACGTCAGCGTCACGAACAGCAGGACCGCCGTCGACTTCTTCTGCACGGTGACGCCCTGGTTCTGCACCGATTGCGGCAGCTGCGCCAGCGCGCTCGACACCCGGTTCTGCACCAACACCTGCGCGAAGTTGAGGTCGGTGCCGATCTTGAACGTCACCGTCAGCGAATAGGTGCCGTCGGCGCCGCTGTAGGACTGCATGTACAGCATGTCCTCGACGCCGTTGACCTGCTGCTCGATCGGCAGCGCCACGGTATCGATCACGGTCTTGGCACTGGCGCCGGGATAGCGCGTCGTCACCTGCACCGTCGGCGGCACCACATCAGGGTATTGCGCCACCGCGAGGCGAAACAGGCATACCCCGCCGATCAGGATCATCAGGATCGCGATGACGTTGGAAAGGACGGGCCGCTCGATGAAGAATTTCGAAATCATGGCCGGTCCCTATTTGGTTGGTGCCGGCGACGCTTCGATTTTCTTGATCTGCGGGTCGACCTTCTGACCGGGGATCGCGCGGAGGAGCCCGGCGGTGACGACGCGATCGTCGCCCTTCAAACCGCTTTCGATCACGCGCAAAGCGCCCTCGAGCGGCCCGGTTTGTACCTTGCGCTGTTCGACCACGTTCTCGCCGTTGACAACCAGCACGTAGCGGCCGGCCTGGTCGCTGCCGAGCGCGACATCGGGCACCAGCAGCGCATTCGACTGCTCGTCAAAGGGCACGCGGACCCGGACGAAGAATCCCGGCAGCAACGCCCGATCGGGATTCGGCAATAGGCCGCGCACCGCGAGCGTGCCGGTTGATTGATTGAGGGTCGGCGAGACGTAGTCGAGCTTGCCCTTGTGCGGAAAGCCGCTCTCGGTCTGCAATCCGACCTCGACCGGCAACTGGCGGATTTCCTCGACGGTTATGCCCCGCCGTCTTGCCTCTTCCCGGATCCGCTGCACATCCTGTTCGTTGACGTTGAAGTTCACATAGATCGGATCGAGCGCCACGATGTTGGCAAGCTGCGTCGGCGACGAGACGCCGACCAGTTCGCCGACCGACACCAGATGCGCGCTGACGATGCCGTCGAACGGCGCCGTGACGTTGGTATAGCCGTAGTTGACGGCCGCAATCTTGGTGTTGACCTGGGCCTGCTGCAGGTTCGCCTGCGCGTTCTCGCGCGCCGCCGTTGAAGTATCGAGCGTGGCCTGCGAGACCGCCTGTCGTTGCACCAGCTCCGACTGCCGTTTGAAATCGGCTTCGGCCTGCTTCATCGACGCCTGCATGCCGGTTTCGGCAGCCTGCGCTTGATCGAGCTTCAATTTGTAGGTTTCCGGCTCGATCGTGAACAGCGTGGTGCCTTCTTTCACGAAGGTGCCGTCCTTGTAGTTGATCGATTGCAGGAAGCCCTGCACGCGCGCGACCAGATCGACGTTCTTGATCGGCGCAGTATTGCCGGTCGCCTCCAGATAGCGCGTGATGCTGCGCTGCACCGGCACGGCGACCTCAACTTTCGGCGGCGGCGGCGGTACAAAAGTATTCTGTTCGCAGGCACTTAAGGCGCCGAATGCGGCAATGGCGACGACCGCGCGACACGCAATGGCGCCTCTCTGTCTGAAGGTGTCATGTGGTCTGCTGCATGCCAGCGAACGCGCAGATTTCATTTGCGTGCCTCAATACGTTTGTTCTTGCAAAGGGCGTTCTATTCAAATTATGGCGTTCGACCATCCCATAAAAATAGCAACAATCCACTTGCAGGGGAACCGGAAACCGAAAATGATGTCGCGCGCGAAATTTTCTTCGCTTTCTCGTTCATGATTTCACTTCTGTTGAAGCGGCGACTCCAGCGACGACAAAAGGATTTATTCAAATGTTCAACACGTTGACACGTGCGGCAACGCTCGGGGCGTTGATGACGGCAGTGATATTCGCAAGTGCAGCACCAGCTTTTGCGCAGGCGCCGAGCCAGGCGCAGCGCGACGCGATCAAGACCCAATGCCGGTCGGATTATATCGCGCATTGCTCCAGCATTCCGCCGGGCGGCGAAGCTTCGCTGCAATGCCTGCAGAAGAACATGTCGAGCCTATCATCGAGCTGTCAAAGCGCGGTGCGCGCCGTGGCAGCGCCGGCTGCCGCCGCGCCCGCGGCCAAGCCCGAATCCGCTCCGACCGCGGCCGGCGCAAAGCCTGCCACCACGACCGCGGCGCCCAAGGCCGATGCCAAGCCCGCGGCCGCAGCCGCGGGGCAGCCGTCGAGCGCGCAGGTTTCCGCGGTCCGCAGCGCCTGCCGCTCCGACTATCCAAAAGTCTGCGCCGGCGTGCCGACCGGCGGTGCGCCGGCGCTGCAATGCCTGGACAAGAACAAAGCAAAACTTTCGCCGGCTTGCGAGAAGGCGGTCACTGCGGCTGTCGGCGGTGGCGCAGCATCGGCGGCCGGCGCCGCTCCTGGCGCGGCGGCGGCTCCGGCAGCGGCAGGCGCGGCCGCACCCACCGTGATCGTGCTGCGGCCGCTGCGGCCGCGCGAAGAACTGCTCGTGCTACGCTCGGCTTGCGGCGCCGATGTCCGCACGATCTGCGGCGGCGTGGCACCGGGTGGCGGCCGTATCGTGCAGTGTCTCGCGACCAACGCGGGCAGGCTGTCGCCGGCTTGCCAGGACGTGCTGGCCCAGTTCAAGGCGCAGTAGCAGGCCGCGCTACCCGGTTCGCGCCGTGAAAACGGCGCGATCGGACTACGCATGCGCAACGGTACCGACGAACTGCTGCAATTCCGGCGTCCGCGGTGCGGCAAACACCTCTTTCGGAACGCCCTCTTCATGCACCTTGCCGTGGTGCATGAAGACGAGCTTGGTGCCGACGTCGCGGGCGAAACGCATTTCGTGCGTGACCAGGATCAGCGTCATGCCTTCGCGCGCCAACTGCTCGACCACGCGCAGCACCTCGTTGACCAGTTCCGGGTCGAGCGCCGAAGTGATTTCATCGCATAGCAGCACTTTTGGCCGCATCGCCAGCGAACGTGCGATCGCGACACGCTGCTGCTGGCCGCCGGAGAGCTGGTTCGGATAGGCATCCATCTTCTCGGACAGCCCGACCTTCGCCAGCACCTCGGCCGCAATGGCACGCGCTTCCTTGGAAGCCACCTTGTTGACGACGGTCGGCGCCAGCATCACGTTCTCGGCGGCGGTCAGATGCGGAAACAGATTGAACTGCTGGAACACCATGCCGACATGGCGGCGCAGTTCGCGCAGATTGGTGGTGGAGCCGCCGACCTCGATGCTGTCGGCGATGATCGCGCCGGACTGATAGGTCTCCAGGCCGTTGATGCAGCGGAGCAGCGTACTCTTGCCCGATCCGGAGCGGCCGATGATGGCGACCACGTCGCCCTTGGCGACCTCGAGCGAGACGCCCTTCAGCACCTCGTTCGGACCAAAACTCTTTCTGACGTCACGAATGCTAACGAGCGACATTGAGGCGGCTCTCGATTTTTTTCGCCCACCAGGACAGCGGGAAACACAGGCAGAAATAAATCAGCGCGACCAGCGAGTAGACCACGAACGGGCGGAAGGTCGCATTGTTGAGCATGGTGCCGGCCTTGGTCAGCTCGACGAAGCCGATGATCGAAGCCAGCGCGGTACCTTTGACCACCTGCACCGAGAAGCCGACGGTTGGCGCCACCGCGATCCGCGAGGCCTGCGGCAGGATGACGTAACGCATCTGCTCGATGTAGCTCATGGCGAGGCTGGAAGAGGCTTCCCACTGCCCCTTCGGAATCGACTCGACGCAGCCACGCCAGATCTCGGCGAGAAAGGCGCTGGTCCAGAACGTCAGCGCCAGGGTCGCGGCCATCCACGGGCTCACCTCGACGCCGAACAGCGCGATGCCGAAGAAGAACAGAAACAGCTGCATCAGCAGCGGCGTACCCTGGAACAGCTCGATGTAGATCTTGGTGGACCATTCCAGCACCGGGATCCGGGAGGTCCGCATGAACAGCAAGACCAGCCCGACAACGCCGCCGCAGACAAAGGCGATCAGCGACAGCACGATGGTCCACTGTGTGGCGATCAGGAGGTTCGACAGGATGTCCCAGAGGCTGAACTGCAACATGCTCACTTCGCCTTGAACAGGATGCGGCCGAGGCCGCGCAGCAGCGAACGCGTCAGCATGGCGAGCAAGAGATAGGCCAAGGCCACCAGCAGATAGACCTCGAAGTTGCGGAAATTGCGCGATGCGATGAGGTTGGCGGCGTAGGTCAGGTCCTGCGCCGAGATCTGCGACACCACCGCCGAGCCCAGCATGACGATGATGATCTGCGACGACAGCGCCGGATAGATCTTCTCGAACGCCTGCTTGAGGACGATGTGGCGCAGCACTTCCCATTTGGTCATGGCAAGGCTGATACCGGCCTCGATATGGCCTTTCGGCACCGCCTCGATGCCGGCGCGGATGATCTCGGTCGAATAGGCGCCGAGGTTGACGGTCATGGCGAGGAATGCCGCGGTCGATTCACTGAGCTTCAGCCCGGCGGCCGGCAGGCCGAAGAAGATAAAGAACAACTGCACGATGAACGGCGTGTTGCGGATCACCTCGACATAGGCCGCAACCAGGCTGCCCAGCCATTTCGGCCCGAAGGTGCGCGCCGATGCGCCGGCGGTGCCGACGGCGATACCGGCGACGGTCGAGACGACCGTGAGTACGACGGTGAACAGCAACCCCCACAGCAGCACATCCCAGTGGGGCAGCAATTCACCGAATTGAAGCTTGTAGTTCATGACGGGCTGACCGCCGCGACCAGGTCAAAAGCCCGGCGGCAAGGGCGCCTTTAGCCACTTCTCCGACAGTTTGGCGATGTCGCCGGACGTCTTGGCCTGCGCGATGATGTCGTTGAGCTTGGCCAGCAGCTTTGGCTCTTCCTTGTTGAGCCCGATGAAGCACGGGCTGTCCTTGATCACGAATTTGAGCGCGGGCGCCCGGGCCGGGACCTTCTCGGCGATGGCGGCGGCGACCGTATTGCCGGTCGCGATCAGGTCGACCTGTCCGGATACGAAGGCGGCAATGGTGGCGTTGTTATCCTCGAAACGCTTGATCGTGGTGTCAGCCGGCGCGAGCTTGGTCAGCTCCTGCTCCTCGATGGCGCCGCGGGTGGCGCCGATCGTCTTGCCCTTGAGCTCGTCGGCCGATGCCACCTTGATTTCCTTGGTACCGAACACGCCGGAGAAGAACGGCGCGTAGGCGACGGAAAAGTCGATCACCTTCTCGCGCTCGGCATTCTTGCCGAGGCTGGAAATGACGATGTCGGCCTTCTTGGTCTGCAGATAGGGAATCCGGTTGGCGCTAGTGACGGCGATGATCTCGACCTTCACCCCGAGCGCCTTGCCGATCAGGTTGGCCATGTCGATGTCGTAGCCCTGCGGCTTGAGATCGAGCCCGGCGGAGCCGAACGGCGCAAAATCCTGCGGCACTGCAACCTTGATGACCTTGGCCGCCATGATCGAGTCCAGCGCGTCGGCATGTGCCGGCGTGGTCAGCGCGGCGGTGACGAGCGCGAAAGCCGCGGCAAGCATCGATTTCTTGATCAGCATCCTATTGTCCCCTGTGCATCGCAACACCGGCGGGTCAGTTTGGCCGATGTCTTCGGATCCCCTTCGCAGTGCGGGACCCTGCCCGATGCTCAATCATCAGGCAATGCCTCGAACTGCTCCTAATTTTATCATCGACTGCCCTGGAATTAGGCTGCATTGGGTGACAGATTCACGTCCAAATGATACACGTCCTGCCATTCGATGCAGGGTTGTGGCGCGCTAGTCGCCACGAAACGCGAGGATCAATTGAACCAACCTCACGGATCGCGCGACATAACAAATCGTCATCGCGATCTGACACGCGGTGTGCCAATTGACCTTTGCCCTGCCGATACGATCAACGTTCCGATGATCAATTTTTCGACGTGCAGAAATATTTTCTTGGAAGCCGGCTCGACATGATCGGCACGGAATGAAAGCCATCCGGCTCTGATCTCCGCCATGGGTTCTCCTGATTTCGCAACAAAAAGGGAGCTTCAATACAGCGAGATCGAGAAGCAAGCAGGCGGCCTGGCTGACGCTTTGAGAACAACAATCATCAACCAACGCGAGGAGGAAAAACAGATGCTACGTGCCATCCTGACTGCATCCACCTTGTTGATTGCGTCGCAAGCGTTCGCGCAGGAGCTGACTGCCGCGCAACGCGACGCCTGCATGGGCGACTTCGAAAAATACTGCAAGAGCGTCACCCCGGGCGGCGGGCGGATCATCGCCTGCCTCTCCAAGGAAAGCGACAAGCTCACACCTGCTTGCAAGAAAGTATTGCAGGCGGCGGAGAAGAAATAGACGCGCGGCCTGAGACGCATCCGCAGCACCTTCCAGAAGAAACCTGAACACCAACCAAGATAAATCCAGGGAGAACAACATGCGTGCTTTTCTGCTCCTTGCCGCCGCCTTGCTCGCCATCGGCACTGCCATGACCTTCGAGTCGACCGATGCCAACGCGGCTGTCTGCGCAGACGGCGTCGTTCGCGCCGGCTGTGCGGGACCTCGAGGCGCGGTCGTCGTCAAAAAGCCAAAGCCGGCGGTCGTGTGCCGCACCGTGATCGTGAACGGCGTGAAGGTTCGCCGCTGCACCTGATCGAAGCTGATCCGGCTCAGAACTGAAGACATCTGCACTTGCCGGCCGCGGCTACCGTCATTGGCGGCGCCACGGCCGGCACTTGCCATTCCCTGTTTTGCCGGATCGCGCATGATGTGCCAGCATTGGACGCTGCGAAGTTCAATGGCTGTGAATCCGGAATGAGGAATTATTCAATCGCATTGCCATTCTGGGCCCGGGCGTTCCTGCTGGCGGGCCTTGCCGGCATTGTCCTCGGCGCCGGCCTTATCGCCTATCGTTACTACGACAGGCCGACGGTGCTGAGCGTCGCGGTGGGGTCGTTCGACGGTGAAGCTGCCAAGGTCGCGTCCGTCATCGCCGCCCGGCTGGAAGCCACCAAATCCGCGGTCCGTTTGAAGATCGTTCCGGCCGACAACGTGCTCGATTCCGCAAAAATCTTTGCCGAGGGAAAGACCGACCTTGCCATCGTGCGCGCCGATGTCGGCGATCTCTCGCTGGCGCGGAGCGTGGCGCTGATCACCAAATCGGTCCTGATGATCCTGGCCCTGCCGGGATCGCAGGTGACCAGCATCGAGAAGATGAAGGGCCACACCGTCGGCGTCGTCGGTGGCGAGATCAATCAGAAGATCGTCGAGGCCCTGAAAGCGGAATACGACCTCGGCGACAAGGTGATCTTCAAGAACATGGCGCCGGCGGATACGCCGGGCGCGATACAGTCGAAAGCGGCGAGCGCGTTCGTGCTGGTCGTCCCGCTCAGCGAAAAGTATATCTCCCTGGTGAGGCGCTTCTTCCGGGGCGGGCATAACTCCTTCCCCGCATTGATCCCGGTGGAATCGGCCGGCGCCATCGCCGATGTCGAAGGCGCCTATGAAAGCTTCGATATTCCGCAAGGCACGCTGCGCGGCAATCCGCCGGTGCCGGACGCCGACCTGACCACACTCCGCGTCGCGACTTATCTGGTGGCCAACAAGAAGATCGACCCGGACACGATCACGACGCTGACCCAGGCGCTGGTCACCGCCCGCAACGATCTCGTGCGCGACCAGCCGCTGCTGGCCGGGCTGACGGCACCCGATACCGACCCCGGCGCCTATATCCCGGTCCATCCAGGGGCAGCTGCCTACTACAACGGGACCCAGCAAAGCTTCATGGATAAATACGGCAACTGGATTTACCTGACGCCGATGGTGCTGGGCGCGCTGGCCTCGATCTTCGCAACCGCATGGCGGTTTCTTGGCGGCCGGCAGGAGCCAGCCGAGACGACGTTGCGCAGCCTGTTCGCCTTGCCGCGGCGGATCAGGGAAGTGAAGAGCGAGGCCGAACTGACCGAGATCGAAAACCAGGTCGACCAGGCGCTGGATGCCGAGATGGCGAGCGCGATCAGAAGCGAGAACGCACAGGATATTTCGACGCTGGTTTCAATGGCGCATCGGCTGGAAGATTCGATCTATCGCCGCCGGCAAATGCTGGCGGAGGAGCCTGCCGGCGCTATTGAATCGAATCGGCACACGTCATTCTGAGGTGCGAGCAAAGCGAGCCTCGAAGGATGGGTTACGGGCGCTTCTCATCCTTCGAGGCGCACAAGAGCGCGCACCTCAGGATGACGCGATACGGAGCGAGTGGTGGTATTAAATCTCGGCTCATCACGTTCCAGTCCCGGGTTGCACCCAGACAAGCATCCGCCTGGCCCGTTTTGGCAATTTTTTTGGTAGCGTCATTCCCCGGTCCGGTTTAGGGTGGCTCAAATAGTAAGTATACTGTCAATCAGGAGGGAACCTGTGCGTATCGCCGTCATCGGCGGAGGCCCCGGCGGTCTCTACTTCGCCTATCTCTGGAAGCGCCGTCATCCGGACGCAGAGATCGACCTGTTCGAGCAGAATCCCGAAGGCGCGACCTGGGGTTTTGGTGTCGTGTTCTCCGAACAGGCGCTGGAATTTTTGCGTGCCGACGACCCCGAGACGGTCGATGCGATCACGCCGCGGATGGAAAGCTGGAAGAACATCACGCTCAATTTGCGGGGCGAGAGCGTCGAGATCGACGGCGTCGGCTTCTCCTCGATCGGCCGGCTCGAATTGCTGACTATCCTGCAGCAGCGCGTGCGCGCCGCCGGCATCACGCCGCGATACGACACCATCATCCAGTCGCTGGACGAACTCAGGGGTTATGACCTGATCGTCGCCGCCGACGGGCTGAACTCACTGGTGCGCCGCAACTTTGAGAAGGAATTCGGCGCCTCGGTCTCGCATTCGACCAACAAATTTGCCTGGTATGGCACCAGCAAACGTTTTGCCACGCTGTCGCAGACCTTTGTGAAGACCGATCTCGGGTCTTTCAACGCGCATCACTACCGTTATGCGCCCGCCATGAGCACCTTCCTGGTCGAATGCGACGCGGCGACCTGGCAGGCCTATGGTTTCGAGCACAAGACCATCGAACAATCGCAGGCTATCTGCGAACAGGTCTTTGCCGACACGCTCGACGGCCATTCGCTGGTGTCGAACAAATCGGTATGGCGCAATTTTCCCTGGATCTGGAACGAGAACTGGTCGCACGGCAACATGGTGCTGATCGGCGATGCCCTGCATTCGGCGCATTTCTCGATCGGCTCGGGAACAAGGCTGGCGATCGAGGACGCCATCGCGCTGACCAAGGCGCTGGAGGCGGAAGCGGACATTCCGGCGGGCCTTGCCCGCTACCAGAGCGAACGCAAGCCGATCGTGAAGAAACTGGTGACGGCGGCGCGCACCAGCGCCGACTGGTACGAACATTTCCCCGAACACATGAAGCTCGATCTGATGGATTTTGCCTACAGCTACATCACCCGCTCCGGACGGATCGACGATGCGCGCCTACGCGCGATGTCGCCGGCCTTCATGGCGCGCTATGAAGCAGCAAAGAACAGCCGGAGCCGGTCATGATGATCGACGATCAGGTACCTCTGGAAAATCCCGGCGCGCGCGAAATCGGTTTCGCGATCCCGGAGCGCTACAACGCCAGCCGCATCCTGTTCGACAACCTCGTGCACGGCCGCGGTGAACGCCTGGCCCTGACCGGACCCGCCGGCACACGCAGCTATGTCGAGCTGTGCCGCGAGGCCTCGCAATGGGGTCACGGCTTTCAGTCGCTGGGGCTGAAGCGCGGCAACCGCATCCTGTTGTTCCTCGACGATACGCCGGCTTACCCGGCCGCCTTCTTCGGCGCGGTCCGCTCCGGCTTCGTGCCGCTGTTGATCAACACCCTGACGCCGCCGGACCTGCTGCAGTTTTATCTCTCGGACGCCGGCGCCGCTGTCGCGGTGACCGATGCCGAGTTCACTTCCCGATTCGACGCGGTCGCCTGCAAGGACACGCCACTGCACACGTTGATCGTGGTCAACGGCACCGCCGGCGAGCACGCCGTGCCGAAGACGCTTGCCGCCGATACCTGGCTGAAGGCCTTCCCAACCGAACTCGCGGAGGCCGACACGCACCGCAACGAGATGGCGTTCTGGATGTACTCGTCCGGCTCGACCGGGCGGCCCAAAGGCATCGTACATCTGCAGCACGACATGGCCTACAGCGAAGCCGCGTTCGCACGTAGCGTGCTCAAGCTCGCCCCCGACGATATCTGCTTCTCGGTGCCGAAGATTTTCTTCGCCTACGGCTTCGGCAATTCCATCACCTTCCCGTTCTCGGTCGGCGCCGCCACGCTATTATTGCCCGGCCAGCCGAAGCCCGCCGCTATCTTCGAGGCGATCGGGCGCTACCGTCCGAGCGTGTTTTTCGGATTGCCGACGCTTTATACGTCATTGACCAAGGCCGATGGCGCGGCGGCAGCCGACTTCTCGTCGCTACGGATGGCGCTGTCCGCCGCCGAGGTGCTGTCGGGTGAAGTGTTCAACGGCTGGAAGACGCTGACCGGGCTCGAGATCATCGAGGGCCTGGGTTCGACCGAGGCACTGCACATCTACCTTTCCAACCGGCCCGATCACAAGAAGCTCGGCGCGGCGGGGCTGCGTGTCCCCGGTTATGAAATCGCGCTCCGGGACAAGGAAGGACGCGACGTCGGCGACAACGAGGAAGGGATCATGTGGGTGCGCGGCGATTCCAATACGCCGCTGTACTGGAACCGGCCGGACAAATCAGCGGAGACGATCCGCGAGGGCGGCTGGATCTACACCGGCGACCGTTTTGTCCGCGATGCCGACGGCTTCCATTTCTTCCGCGGCCGCGCCGACGACCTGATCAAGATTTCCGGCCAGTGGGTCTATCCGCTCGAAGTCGAGCTCTGCCTTGCCGAGCACCCCGACGTCCGTGAATGCGCCGTCTTCGCTGCCGAGCTGCCGGACCGGCGCATGACGCTGAAGGCGGTGGTGGTGATGAACCAGGGCGGCTTCGACGCGGGCGATGCCACCAAGCGGCTGCAGGATTTCGTCAAGGCAAAGCTGTTGCCTTACAAATACCCGCGCGAGGTACGATTCATCGATGAACTGCCGAAGACCGGAACAGGCAAGATCGACCGGCAGGCGCTGTTGAGGATGTAGGACATACTCCGTGTCGTCCCGGCCTTGAGCCGGGACCCATACGCCGCGGCCCGCGTTGCTGGAAAGAAAAGATAACGACCAGCGTGCAAGATAATTCCTGCCGGTGGTTAAGGGTCCCGGCTCAAGGCCGGGACGACAATAACTAGTTGTCCGGCCGCCTCAACCCGATTTACCCAGATGCTCGAGCGCGTCCTCGGCGCGCAGCGGCACGCGCGAGGCCTCGTTGTTGAGATCGACGAGTTGCGTCATCAGCGTCAGCAACACCTTGCGGTCGGCGGCCTTCAGCGGCTGCAGCATCCGCGCCTGCGCCCGCTCGACCGATGGCATGATCTCGCGCAGCGTGGCGGCACCCGCTTTGGTCAGATAGAGCAATTTTACCCTCTTGTCCTCGCGGCCGGCCCTGCGCTCGATAAAGGCCTTTGCCTCCAGCCGCTCGATCACATTGCCGAGCGTCGAGCGGTCGAACGCGATCACCGCCGACAGCCGCGTCGCGTCGATGCCGGGATGGGTGTGGATCGAAACCAGCGCGGCATATTGCACCGGCGTCAGGTCGAAGGCCTTGCATTCCTCGACAAAGATCGCGACCGCGATCTGCTGCATGCGCCGAAACAAATAGCCCGGCGCCGCATAGACGGCGTCCATGGTGATGGGCGTGGGCTTACTCGGCATCGGGCTGCTTGTCCGGTGCGGCGTCGGCGAACGCCTTGATTTCCTTCGCCGCGGCTTTAGCCTTGAGCAGGCGCGGGAAGACCGAGACATCCACCCCGAAGCGCCGCGCGTTGCCGAGTTGCGGCACCAGGCAGAGATCGGCGATCGTCGGCGTTGCACCGAAACAGAATGGCCCCTTTTCGCCGGTGGCCAGTGCTTCGCAAGCCGTCAGTCCCTCGCGGTTGACCCAGGCCGCCCACTCCGTCACCTTTTCCTCGGGTAAACCGAGTTGCCGAAGCCGGTTCAACACTTTCAGGTTCTGCACCGGGTGGGTGTCACAGGCCAGCGCCATGGCGAAGGCGCGAACTTTTGCGCGACCCAGCGCATCGCCGGGCAGCAGCGCCGGTTCGGGATAGGTTTCATCCAGCCATTCAATGATCGCCAACGATTGCGTGAGTACGGCGCCGGCGTCGTCCTCCAGTGCGGGCACGAGCCCCTGCGGGTTGATGGCGAGATAGGCCGGCGCGCATTGTTCGCCCTTGCGAAGGTGATGCGGCAAATGTTCGGGTCGCAGCCCCTTCAGATTCAAGGCGATCCTGACCCGGTAGGCCGCGGCACTGCGGAAATAGCCGTGCAGCTTCATCGGAACCTCCCCGTAAATCTATCGTTGCGGTCTACGCCGTCATTGACGCTACCCATATTGTAAGTATGCTGTCAATAAATGGACGGACAAGAATAACGGGAGGCTATCTATGGAAGCCGTGCAGAAGACCCCGGAACGCGAGGCGTTCTACAAGAAGATCGACGGCGAGAACCTCTCCGCACTCTGGAACGTGATGGGCGATCTGATCACACCGGAGCCGCGCAGCGCCTGCCGGCCGCATCTGTGGAAGTTCGACCAGATCCGCGACTACATGACCGAGGCCGGCAAGCTGATCACCGCCAAGGAAGCCGAGCGGCGGGTGCTGGTGCTGGAAAATCCGGGCCTGCGCGGCCAGTCGAAGATCACGACCTCGCTGTTTGCCGGCGTGCAGATGGTGGTCCCCGGCGACGTCGCCCCGGCGCACCGCCACAGCCAGTCGGCGTTGCGTTTCGTGCTCGAGGGCAAGGGGGCGGCAACCGCGGTCGACGGCGAGAAGACGCTGATGGAGCCCGGCGATTTCGTCATCACGCCATCGATGACCTGGCATGATCATTCCAACGAAACCTCCGAGCCGATGTTCTGGCTCGACGGGCTCGACATTCCGATGGTGCAGTTCTTCGATGCGTCCTTTGCCGAAGGCTCGAACGAGGACCAGCAGAAGATCACGCGGCCTTCCGGCGACAGCTTTGCCCGCTACGGACGCAACCTCCTCCCCGTCGACGAGAAGCGAAAGTCGAAGACATCACCGATCTTCAACTATCCCTACAGCTACACCCGCGAGGCGCTGGAGCAGGCCAAGATCCGCAATGAGTGGGACGCCTGCCACGGGCTGAAGCTGAAATTCTCCAACCCCGAAACCGGCGAATTCGCGATGCCGACCATCGGTACTTTCATCCAGATGCTGCCGAAGGGTTTTAAGACAGCGCGCTATCGCTCCACCGACGCGACCGTGTTCGCCGCGATCGAGGGCAAGGGCCGCACGCGGGTCGGCGATCAGACGTTTGAGTGGGGCGCGCGCGATCTGTTCGTGGTGCCGAGCTGGCAATGGGTCACCCACGAAGCCGATGTCGATTCGGTGCTGTTCAGCTTCTCCGACCGTCCGGTGCAACAGAAGCTCGATTTGTTCCGCGAAGACCGCGGGAATGCGTGAGGCAACCACCGCTGTCGTCCCGGCCTTGAGCCGGGACCCATAACCACCGACGCTCATTTTGCGAACAGCGTTAGCTACCTCGGGCCATCGATAGATCACGCGGTATGGGTCCCGGCTCAAGGCCGGGACGACGGTGTTGTTTGTCGCGCCAATTTTGGCTCGCTCACGCCGACGCACATCACCGCCAGTGCAGCAGCCTTGCCTCCAGCAAATTAATCCCCTTCCCCACCACCAGCCCGAACACCGACAGGATCACAACGCCGGCCAGCAGCTGATCGGTCTGCATCAGATTGCCGGCCTGCAGCACGAAGGCGCCGATGCCGTATTGGGCGCCGATCATTTCCGCACTCACCACCAGCAGCAGCGCGACCGACGCCGTGATGCGAAAACCCGCGAGGATCGAGGGCAGCGCGCCCGGCCAGATCACGCGGCGCACGATCAGGTGGAACGGCACGTTAAAACTCTGCGCCATCCGGATCAGATTGCGCGGCACCGCGTCGACGCCGCTATAGACCGAGATCGCGGTGGAGAAGAACACGCCGAGCGCGATGGTCGCGATCTTCGGCTCCTCGCCGATCCCGAGCCACAGGATCAGCAGCGGCAGCAGCGCGATCTTCGGAATCGGAAACAGCGCCGAGATGAAGGTGATGCCGACACCGCGCGCCAGCGTCGATAACCCGATCCCGAAACCGACGATGACGCCGGCAGCCGTGCCGAGGATCCAGCCCGATCCGATCCGCATCACCGACCAGGACAGATGCTGCCAGAGCGCGCCCGATAGCGCGAGCTTGTAGATCGCAACCGCGATCGCCGAGGGGGGTGGCAGGAACAGAGCATTGACCCAGCCGGCGCTGCCGGCGAGCTGCCAGAACGCAATCACCAGGATAAGCGCGATCCAGCCGGAATAGCGGCCGGCGCTTGGCGTAAAGCCGGCGCCGCGAAACGCCACCGGCCGCGGCGTGATCTCGTCCTGCGTCCCCTGCGGCGCGCGGTCAAGCATGCTGGACCTCACGCTCGGCGTCGATCGCCTCCTCACGGATCAGCGACCACAGATCATTTTGTATCGCGAGCAGTTTTCCGCGGGCATTGATATCGCCGCGCTCGTCGCGCGTCATCGGGATGGTCACGACCTCGCGGACGCGGCCGGGACGGCGCGACAGCACCACGATGCGGTCGGCAAGGCGAACGGCTTCTTCGAGATTATGCGTCACGTAGACCGCGCCCATCGAACCGTCGGCGAGCAGGCGGATAAAATCCTCCATCAGCAGTTCGCGGGTCTGCGAATCCAGCGCCGAGAGCGGCTCGTCCATCAGCAGGATCGCCGGCCGCACTGCGAGCGCGCGCGCAATGCCGACACGCTGGCGCATGCCGCCGGACAATTGCTTCGGGTAGGCGCCGCGAAAATCGGTGAGCCCCGTGCGGCGCAGCGCGTCGTCGATCACGGCACGGCGTTCGCTTATGCCGAGCGCGGTATGCACCAGCGGGAATTCCACATTGGCTTCCACCGTACACCAGGGCAGCAGCGCAAAATCCTGGAACACGAAGGTCAGCGGGTTGAGGCTGCCCGCCGGCGGCGCGCCGCGCAGTTCGGCCTGGCCTCCGCTCGGCCGCAGCAGCCCGCCGAGGATCGATAGCAGCGTGCTCTTGCCGCAGCCGGAGGGTCCGACGATCGCCACCACTTCGCCGGCACGCACGGTGAACGAGACGTTGTCGAGCACGTCCAGCGTACCGAAGCGGTGGCTGATATGGCCGGCGATCAGGTCCATTGGGTTCTCAGTTCGAATCCTTGCACCGCTGCGCTCCCTCTCCCGCTTGCGGGCCCGCAAGCGGGAGAGGTAAACCTCAAATCAATCCGCCTTCACATATTCCTTGGCGATGATCGCATCCACGCCAAAGCCCTTGTCGACGAAACCCTGTTCCTGCAGCCAGCTGATCTGGTTGGCGACGTTCTTGACGTCGAGTTTGCCGTCGGGATCGATATAGGCGCAATTGCCGACCACCTGCTCGACCGGCAGATTGGTGTATTTGGCGATGATTTCCAGCAGCGGCTTTGTCTTGTCGTTGATCCCGGCCTTGCCGTCCTTCACGGAGGCCAGGATCACGTCATGATATTCGCGGTCGGCGCGGACCAGTGCGCCCAGCAATTTCGTCACCAGCGCGTTGTTGGTCAGTGCTTTTGGCGAAGCGAACGCCGCGCCGAGCTGCCACGGCGTCTCGTCGCCGACCCAGCCGAGCAATTTGGCACCGTCGGAATCCATCAGCGTGCGCGCGGTCGACACCGGCAGCAGCGCCGCATCGACGGTCTCGCCCTTCAGCGCCGCGGCAGCGTTCGACAGCGATTGCAGCGGCAGCACCTTGATGTCCGCGAGCTTGAAGCCGTATTTGTCGGCGAGCAGCCCCAGCGAATAATGGAAGCTGGAGCCGACTTGCGTCACCGCGATGCGCTTTCCGGCGAGATCCTTCGGCGTCTTCAGCCCGGCGGCATAGGCGTTGTTGCTGGCGAAATAACCGATCAGGGGATAGCCGGCCTTCTCGCGGCTCATGCCGCCGATCACCTTCAGCGTGCCCTTGCCGGCGAGATTATAGAGCCCCGCGGTGAACGCGGTGACGCCGAAATCGACATCGCCCGACGTCGTCGCCACCGCGATCGGCTGCGCCGCGTCGAAGAATTTCAATTCGATGTCGAGGCCGGCCTCGCGAAAGTAGCCCTTGTCCTGCGCGATGAACACCGGCGCCGACGAGGACAGCCTGAGCACGCCGATCCTGGCCTTCAGCGCATCATCGGCCCGTGCGATCCCGCTTGCCGCGATCGCCAGCAGGGCAGCCGCAGCGAGCCGAGCAAATCCCGTCATACCGTTTCCTCCGTAACTTCTCTTACAGCCCTTCGGGCACGCTCTGGCCGCGGCCGATAAAGGCGCCCTGTTGTTGCAATGCTTGTTGCAACTTTTCAACGGCAATGTCGCGTGGAATCGTGTTGCCGGACAGTGCCAAATCCGCAGCGATCCCAACCGCCTCGCCCATCGCAAAGCAGGCGCCGGAAACCCGCGCCGCCGACTGGCCGTCATGGGTCATCGAGGCGCAGCGCCCGGCCATCAAGAGGTTGTCGATACCCTCGGGCACCAGCATCCGATACGGCAGCTCGTTGAAGCCGCGTGATTCCGGGATCGGCGGGAACTTGAAGACCACGTCGCCCGCGACATGGGATTCCATCGGCCAGCCATTGACACCGATGGAATCCTCGAACGAGGCGCAGCCGAGCACGTCCTCGCCGGAGAGCATGTAGCCGCCAACGACGCGGCGGGTCTCGCGGATGCCGAGCTGCGGCGGAAGATCGACGATGTAGGATTGTTCGAAGCCCGGCACGGTGCGCAGGAACTCGAATGCCTGCACCGCCTGGCGGCGGCCCTCGATCTCGCCCCGGGTCATATCGTCAGGCTCAAGGCCGTTCACCGCCGTGCCGTCTTCGCGCGCGAGCTGGGTAAAATTCACCCGCCACTCGATTCCGTGGCGCTGTGGCCGGACGATCGCGGCCTTGCGCGGAAACTTGTGTGTGCCTGCGGCCTCGGCCTTTTCCATCAGCGCCGGAATGGTCCGCCAGGCGTCGCCAGCCTTTTCGGGGTCGATGCCGTTGAGGCGGAACATCATCGACGGGTACATCGTGCTGCCAGCGTTATCGCCGACCTCGAACGGCGCGCCGGCCCAGGCGGCCAGATCGCCATCGCCGGAGCAATCGATGAAGATTCCGGCGCGCACCGCCTGCCGACCCGCCTTGGTCTCGACCATCAGCGCATCGATGTGCCTCTCGTCATGCATCACCACGCCGGCGCCGAGCGCGTGAAAAAGAATGTCAACCTTGTGCGCGGCGAGGAGATCGTCGGCGGCGATCTTGTAGGCCGCGGTGTCATAGGCCTGTGCGAAGATCTTGCCCAGGATCAAATGCGGCGCGTTCAGCCCGCCGAGCCGGTCGATCCGATCCAGCAGTTCGGTCGCAATCCCCTGCACCACCCGGTGCATCTCGCCATGGACATTGGCGTGCAGCCCGCAAAAATTGGTGACGCCCGCCGCCGTGCCCATGCCGCCGAGGAAGCCATAGCGTTCGATCAGCAGGGTGCGACGGCCCGCGCGCGCAGCAGCAACGGCGGCCGCTATGCCTGCAGGCCCGCCGCCCAGCACGGCGACATCGTATTCGCCATAGAGCGGAATTTGGCGCGCAGGCTCGGTGATGGTTTTGGAGGGCAATTTTGGGGTTCCCGGCTGAAGTGCCGGCATCATGCCCTTCACAGGCGATTTTGGCTACGTGTCAAACGGTTGAAATAGAGACGGAAGACATTGCTCCCGCTACGCGGAATTGAGAAAGTGGGGACGAAAGGACTGACCGGTTTGAAAATCCTCGCTGCCCTCGTACCCGCCCTGATGCTCGGCGCTTCCCCCGCGCTGGCGGAAGTGGAGCAGTGCCGGTTCATCCAGGCCAAACCCGAGCGCGAGGCCTGTTACACGCGTCAGGAGGCTGCGCTGGCCGCCAAGCGCAAGCCCGCGCCCGCCATTGCCGACACGCGCAGCACCGACGCACGCATGATCGAATCGCTGCAGCAGATGCGGCGCGACGATGCCGAGGTCTACCGGAGTGTGAGCGGCATCTGCCGGGGCTGCTGAGTCGTGAAACTATCCCTTGCCGCCCCAATTCGCCGCGCGCTTTTCGGCGAACGAGGCCAGCCCTTCGGACGCCTCCGATGTCCGCCGCCGGTCCGAATGCATTTTGACCAGGCGTGTATAAGCGTCGTCGTCGACACTCATGCCGCCGAAGGAGCTTTCCAGCGCCAGTGCCTTGGTTTCGGCCAGCGCCTCGGGGCCGTTGGCCAGCAATTGCTCCACGACCTTTGCGCCCGACGCTTCAAGCTCCGCCAGCGGCACCACCTCATGCACCAGACCAATGCGGCGCGCGTCTTCGGCGCCGAAGCGCTCACCGGTCAACGCGTAGCGGCGCACCTGACGGACACCGATGGAATCGCAAAGCTGCGGGATGATGATCGCGGCCGTCAGGCCCCAGCGGACTTCCGTGATCGAGAACAGCGCATTGTCGGCGGCGATCACCACGTCGCACGCCGAAATCACGCCGGTGCCGCCGCCGAAGCAGCCACCTTGCACCAGCGCCACGGTCGGGATCGGCAGCGTATTGAGCCGCTGCACCGCCTCGAAGGTGGCGCGTGAGACCGCCTCGTTCTCTTCGGGCGATTTCGGCCGCACGCCATTGATCCATTTCAGGTCGGCGCCGGCCTGGAAATGCTTGCCGTTGCCCTTCAGCACCACGACGCGCAGGTGAGACTTCTGGCCGAGTTCATCCATCGCCGCCAGCACGCCGTTGATGAGCCCGGCATCGTAGGCGTTGTTCACTTCCGGGCGATTCAGCGTGACCGTCGCGACGCCGCGTTGATCGAGATCCCACAAGACTGGATTGGCAGACATTGACGGTCCTTTTTGGTTGCAGCAGTTTCGACAGGCAATATGCCGACACAGCGGCGATTGATCTATCCCTTTCCGTGATGCCTGCGATGCAAACGGCATCGCCGGTTGCGCTGCGGTGCAAGCTTGTGGAAACTGTCGCCTCACGGTTCCCCTCAGCAGGACATCAACTCGATGCGGATATGCGTTTTCGGTACGGGCGCCGTCGGCAGCCATTTCGCGGTGCGGCTCGCGCTGGCCGGACACGACGTTTCCTGCGTGATGCGCGGCCCGCACCTCGAAGCCGTGAGGGCCAACGGCCTGACGCTGCGTGTCGGCGAGGCCGAGTTCAAAGCCAAAGTGACCGCCTCGGACGACCCGGCTGATCTAGGTCCGCAGGATGTCGTGATCAGCACGCTGAAGGCGACGGGGGTGAGCGCGCTCGCCGCCGGTCTGCAATCCCTGTTGCGCGACGATACCGCCGTGGTCTTGGCCCAGAACGGGATCCCCTGGTGGTACGATATCGGGCTTCCCGCAAAACATCCGCCGACGCCCGATCTTGGCTTCCTCGATCCAAACGGCAAGCTGCGCGCGGCGATACCCAAAGAACGGATTATCGGCGGCGTGATCTATTCATCCAACGAGATTGTCGCACCCGGTGTGGTCGCGAATCTCTCACCTGATCGGAACCGGCTCCTGATCGGCGAATGCGACAATCGTCACAGCGAGCGGATCGCGCGGCTGCGCACAGCGCTCAATGAAGCTTCGATCGAATCGCCAGATGTCGCCGAGATCAGGGAAGCGATCTGGTCCAAGCTTTTGACCAACATGTCGATGTCGGTGCTGTGTCTGCTCACCGGCCAGACCGCCCGCGGCGTCCGGGACGAACCGGCGCTCGCCGAGGTGATCCCGCGTTTGCTGGATGAAGCCAACAGCATCGCCCAGAGCTGTTACCCCGAGGTCAAGCGCGTCACCCGCTCCGGACCTGCGCCCGCCCACAAGCCATCGATCCTGCAGGACTTTGAGCTCGGCCGCGCCATGGAGATCGACGTACTGGTCCGCGCACCCGCCGCATTCGCACGGGCCGCCGGGCTTTCGACGCCGATGCTCGATCTGATGGCGGGACTTGCAATTCGTCAGGCGCGCGACAAGGGGCTTTACCGGACTTGAACACCACACGCGGGACACGCCGAACAAAGAAGGAAGCTTCAGCATGAACGTCAAAGGCAAGGTCTGTGTCGTTACCGGCGCCGCGAGCGGCATTGGCGAAGCGGTGGCGCGTGCTTATGCCGACGCCGGCGCGCGCGGCGTGGTCGTCGCCGACCTGAAAACCTCGCGCGACCGGCTAGCGAATGTCGCCGGCGACATCGATGGATTGGCCGTGACCGCCGACGTCGGCCTTGAAGAAGACGTCAAGGCGCTGATCGCGGCAGCCGAGGACAAATATGGCCCGATCGACGTTTTCTTTTCCAACGCCGGCCTGTCGCGCAAGGGACAGGAAAGCGCGTCCGACGCCGACTGGGACGTCAGCTGGCGGGTCCATGTCATGAGCCACGTGTTCGCGGCACGCGTGCTGGTGCCGGGCATGCTCGCGCGCGGCTCGGGCTATCTGCTCAACACCGCATCCGCCGCGGGCCTGTTGGCGTCGCTGAATTCGATGCCCTACGGCGTCACCAAGAATGCCGCGGTGGCGCTCGCCGAACATCTCGCCATTCAATATGGCGACCGCGGCATCCGCGTGTCGGTGCTTTGCCCGCAGTCGGTGCAAACAGGCATGACGACACCCGGCCCGAGCGCCGCGCGGGTCGATGGCGTGCTGCAGGCGCCCGAAGTCGCGCGCATGGTGATCGAGGCGATGGAAGCCGAACGGTTTCTGATTCTGTCGCACCCGCAGGTCGCCGAATACATGCTGCGCAAGGCTTCCAGCCGCGAGCGCTGGCTGGCCGGCATGCGGCGGCTGCGCGACAAGATCTACGGCCCGCCGCAATCAGCCTGAAGCCTTCTCAGTTCTGCTCAACTCTTGGGCGCAAACGGCGCCAGCAGGCCGGTGTAGTCCTTGGCGCCCGGCAGCGCGTAGGCACCGCGCCGCGATGTGGTGAGCTTCAAGCCGACCAGTGCCTCGGCCTGCTTCACCGCGGCCGCGACGCCGTCGACGACGGGAACGCCGAATTTTTGCGAGAGCTTGGCTGCAAGGTCGGCCATCCCGGCGCAACCGAGCACGATGGCTTCCGCGCCCTTGTCGAGCGCGCGCGCAATCTCGGCGTCGAGTTTCTCTTCCGCGCCGGAGCCGGGCTTTTCGAGATCAAGCACCGCGACATTGCAGGCGGTGACATGCGCCCGTTCCGCAAAGCCGTAGCGCCGCACCAGTTCTTCCAGCGGCACGATCGAACGCGGCAGCGTGGTCACTATTCCGATGCGTTTTGCCAGTTGCCCCGCCGTCACCAAGGCTGCCTCGCAAATCCCAACCACCGGAAAGGGCGCGACCGATCGCGCGGCGTCGAGGCCGGTGTCATCGAAGCAGGCGATGATGCCGGCATCGGCATCCCTTGCGTTCAACAGCGCCTGGATCAGGCCGGGAACGGCGAAGGCTTCGTCATAAAATCCCTCGATCGAGACCGGCCCCATCGCCGACGTCACGTCGACGATCTCGGTGCCTGATGCCGCGACCGCGCGCGCGGCCTCGCCGATGGTTTTCGTCATTGACGCGGTCGTATTGGGATTAACGATGAGGATCTTGGCCATGGGGCCTGATTAGCATCCGCTGCGCCGTTCTGCCAACGCTATCCTGCGCCGATCGTCCCGGCCCACGCCGCGAACGCATCCAACACCTCGGTCATCACTTCGCGGTCGTTGCGGCCTGAACTCTTCAACACGTGGAAGGAATGATCGGCTTCCTTCACGAGATGCAGCGTCGCCTGCTTGCCCAGCTTCTTGACCACGGGTTCGAGCAGGCTCAATTCGGCCAGCGCATCGCGCGTCCCCTGCAGGAACAGCATCGGTATTTCGACCGCGGCGAGATGCTTGGCGCGGTCGCTGGAAGGCTTTCCGGCCGGGTGCAACGGAAAGGCGAAGAAGGCGAGCCCGCGAACGCCCGGCAAGGCATCGATCGCCTGCGCCTGCGAGGTCATGCGCCCGCCGAACGATTTTCCGCCCGCGATCAGCGGCAGCCCGCCGCAGCAACGCGCGGCTTCCGCCACGGCGGCCCGCACCGCGGCGTGCGCAACAGCCGGCGCATCGGGCCGCCTGCTGCCCTTTTCCATGTAGGGAAACTGATAGCGCAGCGTCGCGATGTCGCGGTCAGCGAGACCTGTCGCAATCGTCTCCATCGAAGCATGGGCCATGCCGGCGCCCGCCCCATGCGCGAACACGTAACACGCGCGCGCCTGCGGCGGATGGATCAGCAACGCGGACACCGGGTCCGCAGCAGTGATTTCGATTTTGAGCGGTTGCGCTGTGGCGGCTTTCAAATCGGCGATCCCGGGGTATGCTGCCGCTTGATTCTACATTCAGGGGCGGCGCGTGCAAACGCGTTCGGCGAACCCATCCGGCGGATTCGAAACGGCACCTTCCCGCTGCAGCAAAACGGCACAACGCGCAAAGCCGGCTTTATGGACAGTCGGCTTATGCTACTATAAGATGGCGATGTATTTGATCGCACGCCAAGGCTGAGTACGTGTTTGGCGATTTTTTAATGAGATACGCATATTTCGCGCTCAGGCGGCGCAATTGAACAAAGGGCTGATCATGCGGGGCAGGACCAAAATTGTTATCGCAGCCTTGATCGCCGTCGCCGGTTACGTCGCTTTCAAGGACGACATCGCAAAACTCTGGGAAAACCTTCACGTCAGGATCGCGGAGTACCCGCAGCCGAAGAAGACTGTCTGGCTCGACCAGGGCATCAGCAAAGAAAAACTCAGCTGGTTCTACCACGCCGACCAGGGAACGCGGACCTTCGGCATGCCCTTTGAATGGTTCATGGCGCTGGAGCAGCCGACGATTCCGTGGCTGGTCTTCACCGAGGCCGACCCGTTAAGCGACCCGGCCTATCTCGATCGCTACGGCTTCATTCCGGACACCATTATCCCCGGCAAGAAGGCGCTCCCGATCGGCATTGCGCAGGGCGGCCCGATGCTCGACCCGTCGGGCGCGCCCTGGCGCAACCCGCGCAACAAGCAGGACATGACCGGCGTCGGCCTGACCTGCGCGGCCTGCCATACCGGGCGGTTCACCTACAAGGACACCGCTGTCATCATCGATGGCGGGCCGGCGCTGACCGATCTGTTCAAGCTGAAGCAGGGAATGGGCGTGGCGCTGCTCTATACGCGGCTGATCCCCACACGCTTCGATCGGTTCGCCGAACGGATCCTGGGGCCGGACTCGGCGGTCGCGGATCGCGAGATCCTGAAATACCAGATCGACCAGGTCCTCACGCAATTGAAGGCCGTCAAGAATCTCGAGGAGGCCGTCGCTTCCCAGAGCGTGCTCGAAGGCTATGGCCGGCTGGACGCGCTGAACCGGATCGGCAATCAGGTGTTTTCAATCGACCTGAAGAAGCCGGAAAACTACGCGGGCTCCTCGGCGCCGGTGCATTACCCGCGGATCTGGAACACACCGTGGTTCGATTGGGTGCAGTATAACGGCTCCATCATGCAGCCGATGGTGCGCAATGCCGGTGAAGCGCTGGGCGTATCGGCCGAACTCAATCTGCTCGACCCGTCGAAGGGCCTGTTCAAATCGAGCGTCGACATCGACCGGCTCAACGAAATGGAGCAAATGATCGCGGGCGATCCGCCGAGCCTTGAAAAAGGCTTCTCGGGCCTGAAGTCACCGCGCTGGCCGAGCGACATCCTGCCGCCGATCGACGAAAAGCTCGCGGCCCAGGGCGGCGAACTCTACAAGGTGCATTGTCAGGAATGTCACCGTCCGCCGGTTTCGACCAAGGCGTTCTTCGATTTCAACAACAAGGATTGGTGGACCAAAAACGAGATCGGCCAGCCGATCCTCAAGATCGAAAACATCCCGATCGAGCATATCGGCACCGATCCTGCCCAGGCCGCGGACATGATCGCCCGGACGGTCGCGATCCCCCCGCATCTCGGAATCACGGAGACCGGATTCGGATTCGCGCTCGGCAAACTGGTCCAAAAGACCGTCGACGTCATTTATGACCAGCGGAAACTGGACGAGAAGCAACGCAATGCCCTGAACGGCAACGTGCCCAACGAAATCCAGGGCAAGCTTGAATACAAGGTCCGTCCACTGAACGGCGTTTGGGCGACCCCGCCCTACCTCCACAACGGCTCGGTTCCAAATGTCTACGCGCTGCTGTCTCCGGTCGACGAAAGGCCGAAGAAATTCTATCTCGGCAACCGCGAGTACGACCCGGTGAATCTCGGCTACAAATACGACAAGCTCACGAACGGCTTCGAATTCGACACCTCGATCCGCGGAAACTGGAACACAGGCCACGAATTCGCCGACAAGCCGCCGAAGACCAAGGGCGTGATCGGCAAGAAACTGGCCCCCGACGAGCGCAAGGCGATCATCGAGTACCTCAAAACGCTCTGAGACATGATGCCGCGCAGGCCGGGCTGGCTCCGGCCGCGATGCAACACGCTTGCGGAAACGAACGGCCGCGACCCTGCGCAACCCGCCCATGCGGTGGCACGATTGACGCTTCGCGCGCTTTGGTCTGATGTAGGCGCAGCTTTCGTCTTCATCGGGAAAAACGCATGGCTGCGGGCAAGCAAGATCAACAACAGCGTCCGGCCGAGGTTGATGCGGTGTTTGACGCCGTCATTGTCGGCGCCGGCTTCGCCGGCATGTACATGCTGCACCGCCTGCGCGGGCTTGGCTTCACTGCGCGGGTCTATGAGGCCGGCGGCGGCGTCGGCGGCACCTGGTACTGGAACCGCTATCCAGGCGCGCGCTGCGACGTCGAGAGCATGCAGTATTCGTTCTCGTTCTCGGAAGAACTCGATCAGCAATGGGACTGGTCGGAGAAATACGCGCCGCAGCCGGAAATCCTCGCCTACGCCAACCATGTCGCCGACCGGTTCGATCTGCGCCAGCACATCCGGTTCGACACCCGCGTCACGGATGCGAGCTTCGACGAAATTGCAAAAGGCTGGCGTATCGAAACCGACCACGGCGACAGGGTGTTCGCCAAGTTCTGCATCATGGCGATCGGCTGCCTGTCGGCGGCAAACCATCCGCCCTTCAAAGGACGTGAGGATTTCAAGGGGCCGGTCTATCACACCGGCGAATGGCCGCATGAAGGGGTCGATTTCACCGGGCTTCGCGTCGGCATCATCGGCACCGGTTCATCGGCGATCCAGTCGATCCCGATCATCGCGCAGCAAGCCTCCGCGCTTACCGTATTCCAGCGCACCGCGACCTATTCCGTGCCGGCCTGGAATGCGAAACTGACGCCGGAATACCGCCAATCGATCAAGGCCGATTATCCGGCGCTCCGGGCGAAAGCGCGGGCGCGGCCGACCGGCTTCTATTTCCCCTTCAACATGAAGCCGGCTCTGGAGGCCTCGCCGGAGGAACGCGAGCGACAATATGAAGAAGCCTGGGAGCGCGGCGGGCTGCCGTTCCTCGGCGCCTTCGGCGACCTCTTGTTCGAGAAGGAAGCCAACGACACCATCGCCGAATTCGCGCGCAACAAGATCCGCGGCATCGTGAAAGATCCCGCGACCGCCGAGCTGCTGTGCCCTTCCAACGTGTTCGGCTGCAAGCGTCTTTGCGTCGATACCGGCTATTTCGAAACCTATAATCTGCCGCATGTGAAACTGGTCGACGTGTCCAAAACGCCGATCGAGCGCTTCACCGCCAATGGCATCGAGGTCGACGGGTCAGAATATCAATTCGACGCCATTGTCTCCGCGACCGGTTTTGCGGCGATGACGGGCTCGTTCGACAAGATCCGCATCACCGGCCGCAAGGGGCAGACGCTCTCTGAGAAATGGCGCGCCGGTCCCCGCGCCTATCTCGGCGTGGCGACCGTAGGCTTTCCCAATTTGTTCACCATCACCGGGCCGGGTAGCCCGTCGGTGCTGGCGAGCATGATCCAGGCGATCGAACAGCATGTCGACTGGATGGCCGATTGCATGGCGCATATCCGCGACATCGGTGCTGATACAATCGAGCCCATCGAGCAATATCAGGATGAATGGGTCGAGCACGTCAACGAGGTCTCAAAGATCTCGCTGCGGTCGACCTGCAGTTCCTGGTATGTCGGCGCCAACATCCCCGGCCGGCCGCGCGTCTTCATGCCCTATATCGGCGGCTTTCCGATCTACGTGCAGAAATGCAACGAGGTCATGAGCAACGGTTTTGAGGGCTTTGTGATCGACGGCGCCGACCCGCACAACGAAGCACCGCGCGTGCGGCTGACCGAGCGCTGGCGCGTCCCGCTCGACATCGACGTCATTTCGCCGGCGGCGGTCGCCGCCCGGCGCGTGCCCGTGGTTTGAAACGCTTACTTTGGGGCGCTTACTCTGAAGCGCTTATCTGGAGACCACCAGCCGCAACCGCGGCTTGATCGTCTCGTCGAGTTCGGCCTTGAGCTCGTGCACGCGCGGATCGTCGGAACGCGCGGCACACACCGAGTATTGGTTGACCGAACGCACCAGCGCGCGTCGCTCATCGGCCCGTTTCGTCACCTGCGGGCTGGAGAGCCTCAGAACCATTTGCCCGAGTTGCACCAGCACTTCGTCGATCGCACGGTCTATCGCGGCAACTTCCTTCATCGCGCACCTCCTTCCCAAGGAGCAATGAACGGCCCGACCGGCCGTTCCCTGCGCTCCGCCGGTACGGATAATCAGGAGTAAACGAGGAACCAGCCTACCAAGCGACGCGCAAATTCTGCTTGATGGAATTCTTCGCAATTTAGCAAACTCGGCGGCATTCCCCGCTCGATGTTGCGTCGCCAAAGATGAGCGGGCGCAGCAGCGCGGCATCCTCGAGCCATGCGGCAAACCTAATTGCGGCAGCTTTGCGCGCGACCTAAGGTGCGGCCCTGTCCAACGCGAGGCATTCTACATGGTTACGCCGCTCGATCCCGTCATCGCCCAGATCATTCCGCTGTTGCCGCTGCGCGACCCCACGACGATGACGCCGCAGAGCGCGCGCGATGCGCTTCGCGCGCTGGCGGATGCCCGTGCCGCGGTGCCGCCGCCTCCGGTCGCCAGCGCAGAAAACACCAAGGTCAAGGGTGCTGCCGGTTTCCTCGCCGCGCGGGTCTATCGCAACACAGACGAAAAATCGCCGACGGTGGTGTTCTTCCATGGCGGCGGCTGGGTCGCCGGCGATCTCGAAACCCATGACCGGCAAGCGCGCCTGCTTGCGATCGAGACCAGCGCCGTCGTCATTTCAGTCGACTACCGGCGGCCGCCCGAGGTGCGCTTTCCCGGCGCCTTCGAGGACGCGTTCGCTGCCTTGAGGGACATCGTCGAACGCATCGCCGAGTTCGGCGGCGACATCAAGCGCGTCGGCGTCGCCGGTGACAGCGCCGGCGGCAATCTGGCGGCGGTGACCGCAATCGCCTGCCGCGACGCCGGCATCAAGCTCGCAGCGCAATTGCTGGTCTATCCCGTCACCGATGTTTTCGGCAATTTCGCGGATATCAAAGAGAACGCGCGCTTTCCCTCCCGCACTGAAAACGCCGAGGGCTATTTCCTGTCGCGCGCCGTCATGGAATGGTTCTGCGGTCATTATCTCGAGAGCGCCGCCGACGGCGCCGATTGGCGCGTCTCGCCGCTACGCGCAAGAAGCCTCGCCGGGCTCGCGCCGGCGATCGTCACCACGGCATGGTTCGATCCGCTCCGCGACGAGGGCAAGGCCTATGCGGATGCGCTCATCGCCGCCGGCGTCGCCACCAAATACTATGACGGCCCAGGCCTGATCCACGGCTATTTCGGGCTCGGAGAAGCCTCCGAGGCAGCTAAATGCGAAGCGCAACGCGCCCGCGCCGATTTCAAGGCGCTGCTTGAGCAGGGCGTATAGACACAGCGGGCCTTGTCAGCGCCATCGAGCTAAGCAACTATCCCGCATCATCGGGCCACCGTCAGTGCGGCCGGGGCGTTCGGACGTCAAGATCCGACCAGGGGGGATAGAAATGCTCGCATCCATCCGCTTGCGCGGCGTTGCCGTCGCCGCATTGTTGCTCGCGACCGTCTCCGTCGCATTCGCCGAAGGCCCCATCATCGCCAAACCGGAGGAGACGGGTTTCTCGAGCGCAGGGCTCGCGCGCATCGATGCCTATCTCAATAACGAAATTGCCACGGAGAAGATTCCGGGCGCGATCATGATGATCCAGCGCAACGGCAAGACCGCCTATTTCAACAGTTTTGGCGTTCGCGATCCCGGCACCAAGGCGCCGATGACGCCGGACACCATTTTCCGCATCTATTCGATGACGAAGCCGATCACCACGGTGGCGGCGGTGATGCTGGTCGAGGAAGGCAAGCTGCAGCTCGATGAGCCCGTGTCCAAATACATCCCGGCTTTCGCTGACGTGAAGGTTGGCGTCGAGAAGAAGGGCGAGGACGGCAAGATCGGACTCGATCTGGTCGCTCCCAGGCGACCGATGACGATCCAGGATTTGATGCGCCACACCTCCGGCCTGACCTACGGTGTCTTCGGCGATGGCGCCGTCAAGAAGCTCTATCGCGAGGCAAACTTGTTCGAGGGCGATCCTGACAACGCCCTGTTTGCCGAACGTCTGGCCAAATTGCCGCTGGTCTATCAACCGGGCTCGACATGGGAATACAGCCAGTCGACCGATATCCTCGGCCGCGTGATTGAGGTGGTCTCCGGAAAATCGCTCTTTCAGTTCATGAAGGAGCGCCTGTTCGACCCGCTCGGCATGACCAATACGAGCTTTTTCGTCACCGATGCGGCCAAACAATCGCTGGTGGCCGAACCGTTTCCGAGCGACCGCAAGATCGGTCCCGGTGCGGAAATGGGCGACCCGCGCGTCGCCCGCAAGTTTGAGGCCGGCGGTGCCGGCCTGGTTTCAACCATCGGCGATTATTCGCGCTTCGCCGCGATGCTGGTCAATGGCGGCACGCTCGACGGTAAGCGATATCTCAGCCCGAAGACGGTCGCCTATATGGGCTCGAACCATATCGGGCCGGGATCGGGCGTGACTCCCGGACCCGCCTATTCGCCGGGACCCGGTTTCGGATTCGGGCTCGGCTTCGCCGTCCGCATCGACGCTGGCGTCAGTCCGATCGAGGGATCGGTCGGCGAGATGAACTGGTCAGGCGCTGGCGGGACGACTTTCTGGGTCGATCCGAAGGAAAACATGTTCGCTGTCTTCATGTCGCAGACGGTCATGCACCGCGGCAGGCTTCGCATCGCTCTGAAAAATATCGTATACGGCGCTTTCGAAAAATAGCGATTTATCGAGCGACCGCAGAACGCTGCTTGGGCAGGGCGCATGGACGCCCTGCCCTTGAGCCTGAACTAGAGCTGCGGTCCTGATTCAGCCGAACCGTACCCGCGCCTATGCCGCCCGCACGCCGGCCAGGAAGCTCGACACTTCGTCCTGCAGTGCCTTCAGCTTGCGGCCGAGCCGGTCGCTGGACTCCAGCACCCTGTGCGCCTTGGCGCCGGTTTCCGTCGTCGCCGCGGTCACGTCCGAGATGTTCTGCGAGACCTGATTGGTGCCGGCGGCGGCCTTCTGCACGCTGGACGCAATTTCCTGCGTGGCCGCGCCCTGCTGCTCGACAGCGGCCGCGATCGAGGACGAAATCTCGTTCACTTCCATGATCGTCGAGCGAATGCTCTGGATGTTTTCGACCACCTGCTGGGTCTCGGCCTGAATGGCGTTGATCTGCGCGCTGATCTCTTCCGTCGCCTTGGCGGTCTGGCTGGCGAGCGACTTGACCTCGCTGGCGACCACCGCAAAGCCCTTGCCCGCCTCGCCGGCGCGCGCCGCTTCGATGGTGGCGTTGAGCGCCAGCAGATTGGTTTGGGACGCGATGTCGTTGATCAGGCCGATCACTTCGCCGATCTTGTGGGCGGCAGTCGCGAGGCCCTGAACGGTTTCGTTGGTGCGCTGGCCGTCGGCGGCAGCCTTGTCGGCGATCTGGGCGGCGTGACCGACGCGCTGGGTGATCTCGGAAATCGACGCGGAAAGCTCTTCGGCGGCCGACGCCACCGTCTGCACGTTCGACGACGCCTCCTGGGAAGCCATCGCCACCGCCTTGGAGCGGTCGCTCGCCTGGCTGGCCGTATGGGACATCCCTTGCGCGGTGCCCTGCATTTCGCTCGCATCCTTGATGACGTCGCCGACGACGGCCTGGACGCTGGCTTCGAACTTGCTGGCGAGATCCATCATCGATTTGCGCTTCTCGGCATCGGCATCGGTCTTCAGCTGGGCCTGCTCGGCGTGCATCTTGGTCACCGCCTCGGCATTGTCCTTGAAGACGCGCAGCGATTTGGCGAGCGCACCGACCTCATCCTTGCGCTGCGTATAGGGCACCTCGAAAGCGGTATCGCCGGACGCCAGCCGGTCGGTCAGGTTGGTGATGGTCGTGAGCGGCCGCGTCACGCTGCGGCCAATGAAGAACGAGCTGATCAGCACCAGCGCGAACACGGCCAGACACACCAGCGCGAACATCTGGGCGGTTTGCCGGAACACCGCATCGACGTCGTCGAGATAGATGCCGGTGCCGATGATCCAGCCCCAGGGCGCGAAGCCCTTCACATAGGAAATCTTCGGCACCGGTTGGTCGAAGCCGGGTTTCGGCCACAGATAGCTGTAGAAGCCGGCGCCCTTCGACTTCACGACGTCGACGAATCCGATGAACAGCCGGTTGCCGTTCGGATCCTTCATCTCTCCGAGATCCTTGCCGTCAAGCTCGGCCCTGATCGGATGCATGATCATCTTCGGCGACATGTCGTTGATCCAGAAATACTCGACTTTGTCGTAGCGCAGGCTTTTGATTTCCTGGATCGCCGCCTTCTGCGCGTCGTCGCGCGACAGCTTTCCGTCGGTTTCGAGCTTCTGATAATGGGTCAGGATTCCATTTCCGATGTCGACCATCTGCTGCGTCTTGACCTGACGGTCCGACATCATCTGCGCGCGCATGGTGTAGAGCGCGATCGGAGCCATCACGACCATGCCGGCGAGACTGAGACCAATCATGACGGCAAGCTTGAAGCTGATGCGGGAAAAGAACATCGGGTCAAATCCTGGGCCTGGGATGGGAAAACGACTGTCTCAATATAGCCGGGACTTGTTAGCGAACTTTTAAGCATGCACTGGGCGGCGGCAGGGACTCGGTTGTATTGATATTGTTGAGCTTTGTAGTCGCCCTGGAACACCTGAGTACCCGGCCGGCGTTACCGTCTCGCGCAGGCAGCCAGGTGTGAGGGGGCGTGTTTTCGCGCCGATCGCTCAAATGGAGTGCTTTGGCTTGCGTGTACCGGGCGTTTTGGGCGTCTTGATCTGGTCGAGCGCCGCGACAAGCCAGGCAACGCCCGCATCCATCATTGCAACCCTTGGGAGAACCGCGTTGATGGCGAAGTGGGGCAGCGCGATCGGCGCCTTGACAGCGACGATTCCAAAGCGCGGACCATGCATCTCGACGAACCGTCGCGGCAACGCCGAGATCAGATCGGTTTCAGCGAGCACGCCGAGGGCAAAGGTGAAGTTCGGCACCGTCAATGCGACACGGCGCGACAATCCTTGCCGGGCGAGTTCGACATCGACGAAGCCATAAGCATCTCCGGTATGCGAGACGACGAGATGCTGCATCTCGCAGTAACTCCGCAGGCTGGATGCTTTCCGGAAGCGGTGCCCCGCACGTGCCGCGATGACAAACTCTTCCTGATAGAGCGTTTGCTTGTGGAAGCGCACCGGCACATCGTCGAACGGGATCACGGCGATATCCATGCCGCGCGCTTCGAGATCGGCCAGCGCTTCCTTCCAGGCGAGGTCGGGCGTGGGCTGGCCCTGCGTCGGCAGAATCTGGCGGATGCCGATATCGATTCCCGGGGCTGTTTTCCGTAACGCTTCGAGCAATGGCGGCAGGAACACCGCCGACGTTCCGTCCGGCGCGCCGACGACGAAGCGGCGCGCCGATCGCGCCGGATCGAACGGCGCGCTGCTCGACACCACGCCCCGGATGCGGGTCAGGATTTCGGCAACGGGCGCCGCGAGTTCGCTGGCCCGCGCAGTCGGCACCACGCCCTTGGGCGTCCTGAGAAACAAGGGATCGTCAAGCAGTTTACGCAGGCGTCCGAGGCCATGGCTGACCGCCGATGGCGACAGGTTGAGCCGCTCGGCGGATCGCCCGGCGTGGCGCTCCTCCATCAGGATTTCGAACAGCACCAGCAGGTTCAGGTCGGCCCTGGATAGATCAATTTTGTTCATCATATCGGTGAAACCATATCATTTTATTCATCTGTGATGAAGTGGCAAATGCACTCCGCCGGACGTCCTGGATCCGGCCGAAATCAAATCGGGAGTGCTCACATGTTCGGATTCTTGCGCAGGACACGACGGCCATTGGACCAAGGTAAACCTACTGCCTGCCCGCTCGCCGGCATGTCGAGGCGCGCGGCGATAACGGCCGCGCTGACGGCATCCCTGTCGTTCCGGCCGTCGGGATGCCTGGCCAATTCAGCCGCCAGCGCGGGAAACCCGCCCGTTGAGCTGGTCCAGCGCACCGAAGCGCAAGCGGTCGCCTTCATGCGCGGCGAGATGGAGCAATGGTCTCGCATGATCCGCATCGCCGATGACTTCACGCTGATGCAGCCGTTCGGCGGCCCGGCCAGCCGCGGCTTCGATGCCAGCCCCGAACGTCTGGTACAGCTCGCCAAATACTTCAAAAATGGCGACGCGAAACTCGAACTGGTGCAGAGCTACGCATCCGACGGCCTGGTGGTTCTCGTGATGATCGAGCGCCAGCATGGCGAGGTCGGCGGCCTGCCCGATCAGGACTGGTCACTCCGCGTCACTCAGGTCTATCGCAAGCAAGGTTCGGAATGGCAGCTGGTCCATCGCCATGCCGATCCGCTGGTCCGTCACGTCGGCCTGGAGACGGCCGCAGCCATCGCCCGCGGCGCGCGGCTCGGCGAAAGGTCCTGAGGCCGTGGTGTCTTCAGGCGGCGCGGACCAAGACTCAGGAACTGGCCGACCTCGCGCTTGAGCCGACTGCTTTCGCCGGAGAGCGACTTGGCCGCAGCGATCACCTGGGAAGAAGCCGATCCGGTCTCGCAGCACGCATGCTGCTGGCGCCGCAACACGAAAATGCGGATCGTCAGCCACCGATCAACCCTGTAGCTGGCGCGAGAAATCGCAGGTAGTCCGCGCGAGTTCGGCGACACCAGCGGTGAAGGCGCTGGGGCGGTCGTGGCGATGCATCGCGACGTAGGGAATCGCCGGCAGCTCCGGATCGGTCCGGATGATCCTGAGCTTCCCCTCAGCGACAAGTGGCTTGAAGCATTGCAGCGGCAGATATGTCACGCCGAGGCCAGCGACGGTCAGTCCGAGCAACGCGATCAGACTGTCGCTGGAAAACAGGCGGGGAAGCATTGCACCTTCAGACTTCAGCCACTTGCTCACCCAAAGGCCGGTGCCCGATCGGTTTCCCTGGACCAGTATCGTGTACTCAGCCAACTCCGCGATCGAGAGCTTGCGCCGCGTACGTACGAGCTTTGGACTTCCCATCCACACGTTTCGGTTCTGGGCTAGCTCGACCGCGGTGATGTGTGCATCAGAAAACGCTTCTGGAATGATGATGACGTCGAGCCTGTCTTCCTGGAGCCGATCAGAGATCGCGGCTCATATCGACCTCGGTCTCGATCGTGACCCTTGGATATTTCGCGCGCAGACTCGCGATGAGGCGCGGAAGCCACGTCAGGGCAGTCAGTTCGGTTATGCCGAGCCGAAGCCGACGTACCGGTATCTCGTTTCCGTCTTTCAGATGAAGCACGCGTTGCTGCAACGCCAGCATTTCCTGCGCGAGCGCGAGCAGCTGCTCGCCCTGCTCGGTCAGGCGGGCGCTCCGCTGGCTCCGGTCGAACAACGGCGTGCCGGCAACGAGTTCGAGCTCTTGAATGCGTTTCGAGATGGCTGACTGGGTGGTGTTCAGCGGCGCGTTCGAACGTCCCGAGCCGCGCAATCCAATACAGTGCTTCGACCTGCTTCAGACTGAACATGCGTTCCCCGTTTCGATCTAGCCATCGCGCGAGAGCTGAACCGCGGCCATGCGCGCCGCTCCCCAGGAGCGTTTCGGTCGCGCGCTCCATTCATTCTTCCATGGAATGAATTTACATTCGATAATATCACTTTTTTATCGTGTCGTTGCGATCTCAGGCTCGACCAATATGGTGCAGCTCACCCAGGCCAGCAGCGCACGAAACCTCGGCGTTGCGGTGCTGGTCGCCAAGGACCAGGCGGAGGCGTTTCTGATGCTGGAGACCGGCCGCGCCGCCGCCTACGTCCTCGATGACGTGCAACTCGCCGTCGCGATCGCGCGGTCAAAAGACCCGTCGGCCTACATCATCAGCGAGGAGGCTTTTTCGAAGGCCTAACCCTACGGAATCATGCTGCGCAAGGACGATGCGCCGTTCAAGACCGTGGCGGATCGCGCGACTGCGAACCTGTACCGCAGCCCCGAGATCGAGGTGATCTACAAGAAGTGGTTCGAATCGCCGGTGCCGCCGAACGGCCTCAATTTCCGCAATCCGATGCCTAAGGTTTTGCGGAGCGCATTCGCAAATCCGTCGGACAGCGCGGACCCGGCAAGCTACGAGCGCTGAGGGCGCGAATGGCCAAGGGCGGCTGATGTTGCAAGGAACCAGCTGAACCTTCAGAGATCGCCGACAGCCCCTCCTCGAACACGTGTGCGTGTTCGATCCGCGGCGGCGTAACGCATGATCCTTGCCCCCGTAGGATAAAGGCTGGGGAAAGCAAGGAGACTTGCCATGAGCACATCCGTGCTGTTTTGGCGCCGGACCGATATCGAGGGCCTCGAGCGCCTGGAACTGGCAATCGAGCCTGACCGGATCACGGCCACCGCCACCACGATCTGCCTCGACGCCGGCGGCTATCGCATCGATCACCGCTGGCGGCTCGATCCCGGATGGCACGCGCTGACCGTCACCGTGGAGCGCTGGAACGCGCAAGGCCATGGTCTGCTGCATCTGGAACGCGCCGGAACCGGCTGGCGGGTCGATGGTGTGCTGCGGCCGGACCTCGAAGGGGCCGAGGAGCCGGACCTGTCGATCACGCCATTCTGCAACAGCTTCCCGATCCGCAGGACGCCCCTTGGCGCCGGAGAAAGCCTGCCGCTTGATACCGCCTTCATCGATGGCCCGGCGCTGGCGGTGGCGCGGTCGCGCCAGCGCTACGACCGGCAAGGCCCCGAACGGCTACGCTACGTCGATCTTGGGCTGTCGCTCGGCTTTGAAGCCGATCTGGTGGTCGACGAGAACGGACTGGTGCTGCATTACGAGCACCTGTTCGAGCGCGTTCCGCCGACCGCCTGACATGCGCGCGTCGCGAAACGCCGTCTTTAATTTGCGTTGCTGGATTCTGAAAACTGGCGATCCCGGCATGACTCGAACATGCGACCTACGGTTTAGGAAACCGTCGCTCTATCCGGCTGAGCTACGGGACCGCGAACCCGCTGAATCGGGCGGGTATCGCGATTCCATACCAGAGCGGAAGCCTGATCGCCAGCCTGCGATTGCGCCGTGATTTACAACGCAATCGCAGGATTGATCGGTGATTTTACCGCTACACCGTCGAAATGCCGTCGATCGGGCTGACATCGCCGACGAACCGCAGCAAATCGGCCATGGTGAAATCGCCCGGCGTCTTCGAAGGCAGCGTCGGCTTCCAGTTCTTGCCCTTGAGCCACAGATACGACTGGCGGTCGCCATGCACGAGGCCGACGAAGACTTCGGCGATGATCGTGGCGCCGACCGGTCCGAGTTTTTCGCCGCCGCCGCGTTGCTCGGCCTCTTTCAGGATGTAGTACCAGAGCGGGGTATGCTCGTGCAGGCCATGCTTCTTGGCCACCGCGCCGTCGGTGCCCTTGGCGATCTCGGCCGAAGTCAGCGGGTTTTTGATCCGCATCGCCTTGGCGACATCCTGTCCCGACGGCAATCCGAGCAGCACGCCGCGCTTCAAATTGCGGAACGGCAGGCTGCCGCCGCCGCCCGGCAGCGTATGCAGTTGCGGCACCACGAACGGATCGAGCTTGCGGGAGGGATTGAGCCTGACGTCAGCGGGATTGGTGGCCAGCCCTTCAAAGTAGCGCCGCCAGTCGATGATCCAGTTGCTGGACAGCAGTGGCAGCGGTAGCGGCGGGGTCGGCGGATTGGGCGCGAGATCGCCGATGATGCCGCCGGACAGTCCCGTGAACTTGAACAGCAGGTCGAGCGTGGCCGGGATTCCGCCGCCGCCGGGCGTGAAGATGCGGTTGTGGCTGTAGACCTCGCGCACCATGCTGTGGCCGATCCGGTAGGCGGCCGCGGAAAACTCGACCGGCATGTAGGGCGTCTTCCTGAAGCGGTAGAAGCGGCGGCCCTGCTCGAGGATTTTTGCGACGATGCCTTTTTCGGTGATGCGCTCGACGAAATCGTGCAGCACCATCCACTGATAGTGCCAGGTCACGATCTGGCGTGCCTCCGCAAAGATCTCGCCGACCGGCGTTCCCTTCGCCGCCAGCTGATCGCACACCTTGTTGTGGAATTTCAGCATCGCCAGATGCGTCTGCGCAACGACGAGGTTTTCATCATTGCGGTGATCGCCGATCAGCGCAAAGCCTTCGGGACTGCGCGGCAGATCGTTGCGAAGATCGCCGGTCACGCCACCGAGCGGCACGTTGATGGTCTTGCCGATCAGGAGTTTCGGACCCGGCCTCTTGCCGTCGAGGTCGCCGGGATTGCGCGCGTAAAGCTGCCGGCTGCCATCCGGACCGAGACCATAGACGTTGTCCAGATCGAGCGCCGGCGTGCGGAAATTTTCCACCGCGTTGGGATCGGCCTCCTTGTCGCCGAATGAGGTCAGATCGAGCGTGATGTCGTGATCGACGAACTGCCCGAGATAGGTGAAGCCGGCCGGCACCTTGGTGTTGTTCCCGGCGGGGTCGCCGGGGTTCGGGTCTTTCATCGCGTCGGCGAGTTCCTGCAGCGGCTTGTCATCGACCGCCAGCGGATCGAGGGTCGGAAACATCCGACCGAACATGCCGGGATCGTCGTGCCCGGAAAGCGTATCGAGAAATTGCCTTGTCGGATGACGGCCAGCTTTGCCATGGCCGGGCTGGACATTCACTTCTGTTGCCATCACGTTTCTCCAATCAGGAAAATGCTGCGAGGAGAGGGGCGCCAGTTGAGTCGTCTCAGTTCCTTAAAATGCGATTCGAAATTTCAGCATTGCCCCTCTGGGTGAGTGACAACAGCTATAATCCCATAGATTGTGGCTGATTGTTGCGTGGTTCACACTTCGCCGCGAAGTTTGCTGCGTCAATAGCGCTCAGGTGATTTCGAACTCTTTGCGGATTTCGGCGTCGGTGTAGAAGCAGATGCCGCCGTCGAGATCGTGGACCAGCCACTCTCCGAGATAGACGATCTGCGCGCCGCTCCGTCGCTCGTGTCGAAGCTCGAGTTGCCCGTCGTCGCCGCGTTGAAGCGAGCAGCTCGACTGCACCCAGTTCGGCCATTCGTACAGCGGCTGCCCGGTGAACTGCCAGGCGATCAATGCCGTATTGCTGGGACGGGGCTTCAACGTGAGTGTGCTGTTCACAACGATCTCCGAAACGGTGACTTTCGTAGTCGGACAACGCGCGGAAGCCATAAAGGTTGGCGCGGTTCCCGGAACTTCGCCACGAGTCGACCGCTTTTCCTATGCGTCTTTGGGATAGTCCGGGATCATACGGGCACGTTGCGGCAGCCGCCGCAGCCGCCCCTGCCAGGCGGGCCGCCGGATCGCGTCCCGAAAAATCAGGAAGATGAATACCGGGCCTTACGCCTTGATGTTGTTCTCGCGCACGACCTTGCCCCAGGCGCTGACCTGCTTGGCGAAGAACGTGCCGAAATCCTTGGCGTCGGCCAGCAGCAGCGTCATTTGCTGCGTTTCGCGCAGCTGCGCCGCGACCGCGGGCTCGCTCAGAATTTCGCGGACCGGCTTTGCGAGGCCATCGATGACATCAGGCGGCGTACCCTTGGGCGCAAAAATGCCCCACCAGGCCAGCGTCTCGGAATCGGGGTAGCCGGCTTCGATTCCCGTCTGCGTGTCCGGGAGCGATGGCATCCGCTCGCGCCCCAGCTGCAGGATGGGGCGAAGCGTATTGGTCCCCAACTGCGCCATGATCAGCGCCGCCGATCCCGCGATCAGGTCGACGTGTCCGCCGAGCACGTCGTTCATGGCCGGTCCGCCGCCGCGATACGGCACATGCGTGATCTCCACGCCGGCCTGCTTGGCGAGCATCGTCATCGCCAGATGGCCGAGGGTGCCGATGCCGACGGAGGCGTATTTGATCGAGCCGGGTTCTTTCTTCGACGCTGCAACGACATCGGCAAAATTCTTGAACGGCCGGCTCGCGTTCGCCGCGATCACATAGGGCGCGGTGCCGACGAGGAACACCGGCACCAGATCCTGCTCGACGTCGACCTGCGGCTTTTCGAGGATGGCCGGGATCACCGCATGCGAATCGAAGGTCACCAGAAACGACGATCCGTCCGGCGGGCTTTTCGCGACCTGCGTCGCGCCAAGCGAACCGGCGGCGCCCGACTTGTTCTCCACCAGTACGATACGGCCGAGCTTGGTCTGCAAATGAGACTGCAGCAGCCGCGCCAGCGCGTCGGTGGAGCCTCCCGGCGGGAATGGCACCACCAGCGTCAAGTTCTTCGCCGATTGTGCCAAGGCCAGCGACGGCGCGAAAGTGAATGCGGCCGACGCCGCCAGCATCGACCGTCTCGTGATCTTCTTCATTTCTCTCCCCCTGATTATTGCTGCGTTTGTTTTTTGTTTCGCAGAGCTATTGATTACCGAAACCCGATCCCGGCTTTTTGTACTCCGGCCGCGGCGGGCTGAAGATATCGAGCACGCGGGCACCGTCCGGCCCGGCGCGCATGGTGTGCGGCACGTTTCCCGGCGTGCGCCAGAAATCGCCCTTCTTCACCGCGATCTCCTCTTCGCCCTGTACGCGGATGGCCGAACCCTCGAGCAGCACGCCCCATTGCTCCTCGGGGTGATGATGCAGGGTGCCTTGCGAATGCGGCGCCAGCGTCACCACCGACAGCATGGCCTGCTCGCCGGCGAAAATGCGCGTGGTGAGACCCGGCGCGAGATCGCGAAACAGGCCGTCATCCGGGTTGTCCAGATTGTGAAACTCGTCCCTCTGACTCATCGTCGCTTCCCCAACGTCAGTTGTCCCAATGTCCGTTGCGTCTCGATCATGATTTGCCGTAGGAGCCCTGATAGCGCCCTTCGCGGATCGCTACCAACGTTTCCTCTTCTCGCCTGGTCTGGGCGCGCACCGCCTCGAGCAACGAAGGTGCGATCGCGGCCGGAAAGGACACCACGCCGTCCTCGTCTCCCACCACGATATCACCCGGCGATATCACCGACCCGCCGATCGAGACCGGCACGTTGATCTCGCCGGGGCCGCTCTTGTAGGGGCCGCGATGAATGACCGAACGGGCAAAGCACGGAAAGTCGGACGCGGCGAACGCGGCAACGTCACGGATCGCGCCGTCGATCACATAGCCGGCAGCGCCGCGATACTCAGCGATGTTCTTCATGATCTCGCCGACCAGCGCCCGGCTCTCGTCGCCGCCGCCATCGACCACGATCACGTCGCCGGGTCCAACCAGTTCGAGCGCCTTGTGAATGGCCAGATTGTCGCCCGGCCGGGTGCGGACGGTAAAGGCAACGCCCACGAGCCTGCCGCTGCGATGGAACGGCCGCAACCCCACGGCGCCCGGCAGCCGGGCAAGGTTGTCGCTGATGATCGACGTCGAGGCGCTCCTGAATGCCTCGATCAACTCAGACGCCGGCTTTGGCACGCTATCCATGGCAATGGTGACGCTCATGCAGTTGGTTTCCCCTGATGCTTCTTCTTGTTCGCGGACATCTTTGATAGCGCCAAACTCAGGCAATCAAATACCTTTTTGCACAGATTGGTATGCCCAAATTCTATTCCATTGGGCTGTATCGGAATCGACATCGCAGGAGATCGCCGAAAAATCGGGCGGCCGGTCGAGCGGATTTTCATCAGATGTGAACTCGCCCTTCATTGGTGCACGATGTTCGGCGAAACCGCGCCGGGCCGGCGCTGGGAATAAATGGCAAAGTCCTGCCACAATGCGTCAACAGGGGTGACTGCGGCGCAAGCCGCCTCCGGCCGACTTCCGCCCAACGGTCCAAACCGCTTTCGCGTTGAATTTCCAGAATAAATTCCAACGCACCGCCGGTCGGTTCCATCGATCACAGGCAAGAAATCAGCGCTGGAAAATCACCGGGTTCCGGGGGTGACAAGCCCTGTCAAAATGGCGACAATCCGTTTAATCCATGACCGCAAATCAACTTTGGAACTCGCGTTGTTGAGGAAACTCCGTCCGTGATTGCGTCACTATCATCGCTGCTCGCCATCGCAGCCGTCGCCGGCCTCGTCGTGCTGGGCCCGGTGCATGCGCATGCGCAGTGGTGGCGCGGCACGCCGGTCGATTTCGAATCTTGCGCTGACGCCGCCGAGAAGGCGAAGACCAAGGAAGACAGGACGTCAGCGCTTGCCGAATGCAACGCGAAGTTCGCCGGCCGCCGCAAGCCTGGCGGCGGCTACACCTATTACGACTTCATGCAGGACCGGACCTTCGACATCGCGGGGCCCAACCCGACGCCGGAAGAGCAGAAGAAGATCGACCAGCAATATACCGCCTATCTCGAAAGCCAGCGCCGCAGCAACATCGCGGCGGCCTTGACGGCCAAGCAACAACAGCAGCAAGAGCAAGAATCGCAGCGCGCCGTGCAGCAGGTGGCGTTGCGAACCGAGGTCGAAAGAATCCCGGTGCCGGTGGCAAGCCCGGTCAAGCAGGCCGCGCGCATCAAGGCTTCCAACTGCAAGAAAGATTCCTTCTCCTGCGAATGGCCGCGACTGTCGCAAAGCATCGACGATCTGAAGAAGCTGTTCAACCCGACGCCGGGCAACCCGCCGCCGGCCAAGCCGAAGCGGGGCTGATGTATTCCGTCGTCCCGGCGAAGGCCGGGACCCATACCCACCAGCGATCGTTGTTTTGCAGGCTGGTTATTGTCTTCCTTTTCCAATAACACGAGCCGCGGCGTATGGGTCCCGGCCTTCGCCGGGACGACAACATCAACCCGCAATCACCCTCGCATCAACCCGATCAGTTCACCGCACGCGCTTGGTCCGGCGCGGCGGCTTTGGCACTGGCGCGACCGATCTGTGGGCACGCGCCGCGGCGGCCCGCTGCTCCTGCAGCCGCGCCTCATAGCCCGGCGACGGCGTCGCAACGGGCGGCACGGCATACGCGGGAAGCACGGATAGCCAGCCAAGAAAGGCGGCGATCGTCAGAGAGGCTGTTCGTGTCGGTGTCATCCCGCTTCTCCCAGTGAACGCTCCCCGGCAAGACTCGCGCGCATCGGCGCCGTTTCAAGGCAACCAACCGCTTCATCTGCGGATCTGATCCGGTGTCAGCCCCGGCGAACCCTGGCCGGCGGCCTCGGCTTTGCGGATCAGTTCGACGACCCGGCGCGACAGCGGCACGTCCAGCCCGCGCCGCTCGGCGATCTCGGTGATGACGCCCTGAAAATAGTCGATCTCGGTGCGGCGGCCGCGTTGCAGATCTTCCCACATCGAGGAGCGCGCTTCGGGATCGATCTTCATCGTCCGCCCCAGCACGGCTTCGAAGATCATATCCGGCAAACGCAATAAAGGCGGCATCCAGCCCGCCGGCAGCGGCATCGGCGAAACCGGCTTGATGCCCTCTGCGCGCATCGCCGCCAATCCTTCCGTCACCTGCTCGGCAAACAATCGCCGCCAGGGCCGTTGTGCGAGTTGGCGGCGCAGCGGCAGATCGGCCAGCGCATTGAGCGCGTTGTTGAGATTGAGCAGCAGCTTGCCCCATTGCACGCCGTCGATATTGCCGGTGGGGCGCATGTTCAATCCGGGCACTGAAAGCTTTTCGGCGGTACCGGCGGCGTCCTGTTCGATCACGATGTCGCCCGACGTCGCACGATGAAACCGCCCCTCGCCTGCCGTGATCACATTGAACGGCACCATGCCGCCGAGCACGCGCCGGCCGGGCAAGCGATTGCGCAGCACCGCAACATTGCCGACGCCGTTCTGCAGGCTGACGACAATGACATCTGATGGAGCGTGCCGTGCGATGATATCCGCCATGTCAGCGGTATCGGCGCTTTTGACAGACACCAGCACGACGTCGGCATCCCCAAGGATCGCGGGATCATCCGACAGCGTGAGCTTCTTGGCATCAAGCGTTTGATCGAAACCTTCAAAGCTCGTCGGCCGCAGGCCCCTGGCCTCGATCTCGGCGATCACGCGCGGGCGTGCCAGCAAGGCGACACGGCGGCCGCCGGCCGCCAGCATGCCGCCGACGAAGCAGCCGATGCTGCCCGCGCCCGCCACGCCAATCGTTCGGCCTGCGTTCATCTTCAATTGTCTCTATTGCCGGCCCTTCGATAGCAGAACCGGCACCCGGTGCCTATCGAAGGCGCAAACGCTTATCCGGGCGCGCCTTGTAACCGTCATGGGCCACCGTTATGTTTCGCCCGGGGGCTGACCACGCTGCAGGAGACCACCATGGGTTTACTCGACATACTCAACGGCATGCAGAACGGCCCGCGCGGCCCCGGCAACCCGAACGCGCAATCGGACAGCAAGGAGGGCATGTCGCCGATGACCATGGCGATCCTGGCCCTGCTGGCCTGGAAAGCCGTGAAACATTTCGGCGGCAGTCAGCCCGGTGCAGCGCCGTCGACGCCTTCTGCCCCGCCGAAACTGCCCGGTAACGTGACTGCGGGCCTGCCCGACGGCCTGGGTAACGCCATGGGCGGAGGCGGCCTCAGCGATCTGATGAAGGGCGGCCTCGGCGGCTTGCTCGCGGGCGGCGCCGCCGGCAGCATCCTCAGTGGCGGTCTCGGCGACCTGCTCAAGCAGTTTCAGGAAAAGGGCCAGGGCGACGCGGCGAGTTCATGGGTCAGCAACGGCCCCAACAAGGAGATCGCACCGGGCGATCTCGCCAGCGCGCTCGGCGCCGATCAGATCGAATCGCTGTCCTCGCAGACCGGCATGTCGCGCGATGATCTGCTGCAGGGTCTCAGCCAGTATCTGCCCGACGTGATCAATCACCTGACGCCGGACGGAAGGCTGCCGGACGAGAACGAAATCTCAGGCCGGCTTTGATACCGCGGCGCGCTCGCGCGCCGCATTCTCCCTCATAGAACATTGCAAAGGACCATCGCCATGGGTGGCATTATCTGGGTCATCGTCGTCGGCTTTGTCGCCGGAATTATCGCGCGCCTGCTTTCGCCCGGCCCCAACAACCCGAGCGGCTTCATCCTGACCACGGTGCTCGGCATCGCCGGCGCGTTTCTCGCGACCTTCATCGGCCAGGCGATGGGCTATTACAGCGCCAACCAGGGCGCCGGCTTCGTCACCGCCACCATCGGCGCGCTGATCGTGCTGTTCATCTGGAATCGGCTGGTGGCCAGCCGCGTGATTTCGGATCCGGGCAACAGATAGAAAAACTATCCGTCGTCCCGGCGAAGGCCGGGACGACAAATGATTGCATCCTCACAAAACCAAATGCATCCCCGCGTCCATGCGCACGAATTCGCCGGTCATCTGTCCCGACGCCGGCGAGGCGAGGAAGCAGACCAGTTGCGCGATATCGTCGGCCGTTGAGGCCGTCTTCAGCGGCACCTTCGCAATCACCGAATCCCGCACCGCCTTGGCGCCGGCCTCGCCGCGGCCCTTGGTGAACCAGGGCGTATCGATGTAGCCCGGGCATACCGTATTGACGCGGATCAACGGCGCCAATGCGCGCCCCAGCGATTGCGTCATGGTGTTGAGCGCGCCCTTGCTCGCGGCATAGGCGACCGACGAGCCGCCACCGGAAATGCCGGCCACCGACGACACGTTGACCACGGCGGACGCCCGCCCGGCGGCCTTGGCGCCCGCTTCGAGCTGCGCGCGCGCGGCGCGGATCATCTGGAACGGGCCGATGGTGTTGACGGCATAGATGCGCTGGAAATCTTCCGCCGTCAGATCATCCATCTTGTCGTGCGGCACATGCTTGGTGGTGCCGGCATTATTGACGAGGACGTCAAGCCGTCCCCAGGATGCGGCAGCCGCGGCGATCTTTTTGCAGTCCTCGTCGCGCGAAACATCGCCCTGCACCACGATGACTTCGGCGCCCGCCGTGCGGCAGAGGTCAGCGGTCGCTTCGGCCTCGGTCTTGCTGTTGGAGTAATTGACGACGATACGCGCACCGCCCTTGGCCAGAATGGCCGCGGTCGCAGCCCCAAGGCCGGATGCCGAACCCGTTACGATCGCGCACAAACCATCCTTCGACATCCGCATTTCCTCTTTTTGTTTTGAAACTTTGTTCGAGCCTATTTCCGCGTCTACCATATCGCGGGGCAAAGTCCCTGCAAATCGAGGAAATCCGTCGCGCGGAATTTATTCTTCGCCTGTCGCTCTGTATGCCGCCGCCGCAGGCGGCCCTGCGGGCAGCGCTTGTCAGGGCTATGGCTTTTCCGCATCATAAAGCGCAAGAAAAGACCGCACCTGAAGCCGGCGGAACAGCCGGGCCCGGTGCCAATAGACTGAGCCAATCAAGATGAGGAACGCTGTGGCGGAGAGTGAGAACATCGTTGCCGAGACCGCGGAGAAGATCTTCGCCGATCTCGCCGACGCCCAAACCATCAATCGCGACAAGAACGGCGCGTGGAAGGCCCCGCTCTGGCAGGCGCTGAGCGAATCCGGCCTGCCGCTGTCCTGGGTGCCGGAGGATTGCGGCGGTTCGGGCGCGAGCCTTGCCGAGGGCTTTTCCGTTCTCAGCGCCGCCGGACGTTTTGCGGTCGCGGTACCGCTGGCCGAAACCATGCTGGCGGGATGGCTGCTGGCGCAGGCGAAAATCTCCTCGCCCGACGGCGAAATGACGGTCGCGCCCGCAAGCCCGAAGGACCGCATCACGCTCAATGCCGATGGCAGCCTGTCGGGCAAGGCCCGCGGCGTGCCGTTTGCGAAAGCCGCCAAGCACATCGCGGTTGTCGCCGGCGATGCCAAGGGTCTCTCGATCGCGCTCGTTGAAGCCGCCAAGTGCCGGATCGATTCCGGCCTCGGCCTCGGTGGCGATCACAGCGACACCGTGACCTTCGACAAGGTGCAGCCGGTGACGACCAAGCCGGCGCCGAAAGGTTTTGAGCAGACCCATCTGATGCTGATGGGCGGCGTCGCCCGCTCCCTGCAGATCGCCGGCGCGCTGGAATCGATGCTGGAAATTTCCGTGCGCTATTCCAACGAGCGTGTCGCCTTCGAGAAGAAGATTTCGAAATTCCAGGCGGTGCAGCACAATTTGGCGCGGCTCGCGGGCGAGTCGGCCGCGGCGCTGGCTGCAGCGACTTCGGCCGCAGATGCCATCGCCAACGCCACTTCATTCAACGACGAAGTGTTCCTCGAAGCGGTATCGGCCAAAATCCGCTGCTCGGAAGCAGCTGAAAAGGGCGGCGGCATCGCCCATCAGGTGCATGGCGCGATCGGCTTCACCAGCGAGCACATTCTGCATCGCTACTCGCTGCGGGCGCTGGGATGGCGCGACGATTTCGGCTCGGAAAGCTACTGGGCGGTCGAGCTTGGCAGACTGGTGGCCAACCGCGGCGCCGATGAATTGTGGCCGCTGGTGGCCTCGCGCTGATTTTCTCAACCGTTTGCCTGCATAGAGACGCACCATGACCGCAGCCCTCCGTTTCGATCCGATCCGCCTGCCGCCCGAATGTGAACAGCTTCGCAAGGAAGTGCGCGCCTTTCTCGCCGAGGAAATCGCCGCCGGCACCTTCGATCCGCACCAGCCCAACCGCGAAGACACCGACGCGCCGGAATTTTCCCGAAGGGTCGGCGCCAAGGGCTGGCTCGGCATGACCTGGCCGAAGAAATATGGCGGCCATGAGCGCTCGTTCCTCGAACGCTATGTGGTCACCGAAGAGATGCGCGTCGCCAACGCTCCGACGCGGCGCTTCTTCGTTGCCGACCGTCAGAGCGGCCCGGTGTTGCTGAAATACGCGCCCGAGAACATCAAGATGGACATCCTGCCGCGCATCTGCCGCGGCGAGGTCTGCTTTGCCATCGGCATGAGCGAGCCCAACTCCGGCTCCGATTTGTTCGCGGCCAAAACCCGCGCCACCAAGACCGACGGCGGCTACCTGATCAACGGCACCAAGATCTGGACCTCGTCGGCGCATATCGCCGACTACATGATCGCGATCTTTCGGACGTCACCGCCCACGAAAGAAAACCGCCGCCACGGCCTGACGCAGTTTCTGGTCAAGATGAAGCAGCCGGGCATCGAGGTGAACCCGATCCAGCAGATCACCGGCCAGTACGAGTTCAACGAGGTTGTTTTCACCGACTTCTTCGTCCCCGAAGATCACGTGCTCGGCGAAGTCGACGGCGCCTGGAAGCAGGCAACCTCGGAGCTCGCCTATGAACGGAGCGGCCCGGAACGTTTTCTCGAGACCTATTACGTGCTGACCGAACTGGTCCGCGCCGTCGGCAACAACCCGGATACCCGCAGCGCCGAAGGCATCGGCCGACTGGTGGCGCAGCTGCACACGATGCGGCGCATGTCGGTGTCGGTAGCGGGCATGCTGCAGGCCGGCAAGGAGCCGGTGGTGGAAGCCTCCATCGTCAAAGACATCGGCACGGTGTGGGAACAGGCGCTGCCGCACCGGGTGCGCGACCTTGCGGCGTTCGTCGAGGAAACCGCCACCAACCGCGAGACGCTGGAGAACCAGCTCTCGTTCGCGATCAAGACCGCACCAAAACTGACGATCCAGGGCGGCACCACCGAAGTGCTGCGCGGCATCATCGCCCGCGGGCTTGGTTTGCGCTAGCGCGCGGCCTGGCTTGCGTTCATTCAACGAGGAAACAAAATGGCAAAATACACGGATATCGGCGTCGAGAAGCACGGCCACGTCGGCCTGATCGAAATCCAGCGGCCGCCGCTGAACTTCTTCGACATTTCGCTGATCAACCAGATCGCGGATGCGCTGGAGGAATTCGATCAGGATATCGAGATCCGCGCGTCGGTTCTCGCCGCCCAGGGCAAGGCGTTTTGCGCCGGCGCTAATTTCAGCGATCCGAAGCGGCAGGAGCAGGAAGCGGCCGAGGCGGCAGCAGCCAAAAAGGGCGACCCCGCCGACAGCCTCGGTTCGATCAACAGTCTTTATCTGCACGCGGTGCGCATCTTCCGCGCCAAGAAGCCGGTCGTCGCGGCGGTCCAGGGCGCAGCCATCGGCGGCGGCCTTGGTCTTGCGGTATCGGCTGACTTCCGCGTCACCTGCCCCGAAGCGCGCTTTGCCGCCAACTTCACCAAACTCGGTTTTCATCCCGGCTTCGGGCTGACCACGACGCTTCCCGAACTCGTCGGCAAGAACAACGCGGAACTGATCTTCTACACCAGCCGCCGCATCACCGGCGAGGAGGCCACCAAAATGGGCCTCGCCAACCTCTGCGTGCCGCAGGATCAGGTGCGCACTGAGGCCATGAAGCTCGCAGCTGAAATCGCCGAATGCTCGCCGCTCGGCCTGCTCTCGACCCGCGCCACCATGCGCGCCGGCCTCGCCGACCGCGTGCTGGCCGCGACCAACCACGAACTCGCCGAACAATCCCGCCTGCGCGCCACCGAAGACTTCAAGGAAGGCGTCAAGGCCACGGCCGAGCGAAGGGTCGCGAACTTCAAGGGGCGGTAGTCTCTTCTTCCTTCTCCCCTTGTGGGAGAAGGTGGCGCGAAGCGCCGGATGAGGGGTCTCTATCCTCACCCGCGTCTTACCGTGAGGAGAGAACCCCTCACCCGTCCGCGATGCTGCGCATCGCGTCCACCCTCTCCCTCAAGGGGAGAGGGAAGCAAGCGCAGGGACGACGTGTTGTTAGTTCTTGCGTACGACTAACGCATCGACAACCGTCAAGCCCTGCCCCTCCGGGTGCACCAGCACCGGATTGATCTCCATCTCCGAAATCTCACTCGCATGTTGCGCCGCCAGCACCGACAGCTCTGAAATCAACCGCGACAATGCAGCCACATCGGCCTTAGCAGCGCCACGAAACCCGTTCAGCAGCGGCGCTGCCTTCAGAGCTCCCAGCATCACCGTCGCCTCTTCCGCACTCACCGGCGCCGGCCGGTAGATCACGTCGCGAAACAATTCCGTGGTGATGCCGCCGAGGCCGACCATGATGACCGGCCCGAAAACCTTGTCCGTCAGCGTGCCGACGATGATCTCGACGCCCTTTTTGGCCATCGGCCCGACCAGCACGCCCTGGATCGCGGCATCCGGCCGGTGTTTTCGCGCGCTGTCGAGCAGCATGCCGTAGGCCGTAAACGCTTCGCCCTTGGTCGTGATATTGACGCGGACGCCGCCGACCTCGCTCTTGTGCGGGATGTCGCGCGACTGGATCTTCATGACCAGCGGAAAGCCCGCGCGGGCGATTGCGGCGTCGAGTTCGCCCCGCTCGGTCACCAGCATCTCGTCCGGCAATGCAATGCCGGCATCCCGCAGCAGCGACTTGCTGTCGAACTCCGACAGCGCCGGTGATGTCAGATGCGCGGATAGATCGCGTGACGGCACTGTCGCCATATCCGCAAGCGCCGCCAGCTTGAAATTGGAATACTCCACCAGAGCCCGCATCGCGACGCCGACATGCGTGAGGCCCGACAGCACCACGACGCCGGATTTTGCGAGTTCTCCGCGCGCGAATGCCGACGGCAGCGTGTAGGAATAGAACACGATCGGCTTGTTCTGCGCCGAGATCACCGGCTTCAGCTCGGCCTCCTTGAACCACATCCGCACCTCGCTCGACAGCGACAGCACCACCAGGATGGCGTCGACTTCGTCGGAGACGGCGAGCAGATCGATGGTCTTCTGCAGGCCGCCGCTGCTGACGCCTTGTGCGGTAACATCGATCGGATTGCCCGCGGCGCCATAGGACGGCATCCACTGCTTGATCTGATTCTGGACGGCCTGCGACAGTTCCGGAACCTTCAGCCCCTGCATTGAGACGGTGTCGGCGCCCCAGATCCCGCCGCCACCGGACACGGTCAGCACCGCGACACGGTCGCCCTTCGGCAGCGGGTTCGTCGTCAGCACCGCGGCGATCGTCACCGCTTCGTCGAGATCGTTGGAGACGATAAAGCCATACTTGGCGAACACCGCGTCATAGGCCGCCGACCATCCGGCCATGCTGGCGGTGTGCGAGGCCGCGGCGCGCTCGCCCGCGCCGGAACGGCCGACTTTTGTCACGATGACGGGCTTTCGCATTTCCGCGGCGCGGCGGGCCGCGGCGCGGAATTTGTCGACGTCGCGGATGCCCTCGATGAACAGCAGGATGACGTCGGTGGAAGCATCCTGCACCATGTAATCCAGAAATTCGCCTGCGCCGAGATCGCTTTCATTGCCGGCGCTGACGCAATAGCTGATCGCAACGCCGAGCGCCTTGGCGCGATGCTTGATGGCAAAACCGATGCCGCCGCTTTGCGCGACAATGGCGATCCGCCTTGTGGTCGCGACCAGCGGAACATGACCCGGCTTGACGTCGACCGTCGGGCTGAAGGTCGCCGCGACCTTCTGCACTTCGCTCAGGAAACCTTCGGCATTGGGACCTGAAATCCGCATGCCGGTGCGCTTCGCAATCGCGACGATCTTGTCCTGCATGACAACGCTGTCGCCGCCTTCCTCCGCAAAGCCGGAGGAAATGATGACGGCATTCTTGACGCCGACCGCGGCACACTGCTCCAGCGCGCCCACCACGGCGGGGGCGGGAATGATGATGATGGCGAGATCGACCGGCGCGCCGACCTCGGCGATTGTCTTGTAGCATCGCAGCCCGTCGATATCGGGATAGTTCGGATTGATCGGATAGATCCTGCCCGGATACTCGTTCTTGCGCAGCATCGACAGCAGCCGCCCCGGAATCTTCTCATGATCGCGCGAGGCGCCGATCAGCGCGATGCTGTCGGGCGCGAAGAAACTGTCGAGCGGATGCGGCATGGGGGATGCGCCTATCTCCGTCATGGCCGGGCTTGACCCGGCCATCCACGTCTTGCTTTCCGCTGGACTTTAAAGACGTGGATGCCCGGGACAAGCCCGGGCATGACGACTGGGTGAACGCGCGTCAATCACGCCGTGAGATTAAACCTCACCCCGCACAGATCAAACCCGTCCCCGGTCACCTTGCAGCCCTTCGCCCTGGCCGCATCCCGCACCTTGGCGATATCGGCAACCTTGAACGTCAGCCCGCTCATCAGATCGGCCGGACCCTTGACGAAATGGAAGCTGGCATTGGGCAGTTTCAGCTCCGGCTCGCCCTTCGCGTTCTTGCTCACGGCGACGCCGATGATCTGGCCCCAATGCGCGGCCAGCACCTCCGGTTCCGGGCTTTCCATCTCGACGTCGGTCAGCGCCAGCGTTACATCCTTGGCGATCGACTTCTGCCAGTCGGGGCCGGCCGGCGGATAGGGTCCCAGAATGTCGTCGCTGCCTTCGGTGTGGTTGAACTCGATGAAGGCGGCGCGGCAATCGCGCGGGTGCAGTTGCACGCCGTGATAGGGCGCGTGCGTGATCACGTTCGCGGTGCGCACGCCCATCTCGTTGGCGCGCCTGCCGTAGGCATCCGGGTCATCGCAGCAGAAGATCGCCATATAACCGCCGCGGCCGCCATTCTTGTCGATGAAGCGCCCCGCCGCGGTGCCCGGCTGGAACGGCGCTACCACTTCGAGCAGGATGGTGTCGACCGGCAGCAGCGCGTTCTCCAGGCCGTATTTGGCGACGTTGCCGTCACGGAAGCACTCGTTCAGCCCCATGATCGCGGCAATGTCCGAAATCACGGGCTCCAGCTTCGGCGCCACCAGGCAGATCTGCCGCAACCTCATATACCCGGCCATGTCACTACCTCAATGGTTCTGGAACACGGGCTTGCGCTTCTCGACAAACGCCTTTGCCGCTTCCTTGTGATCGAGGGTCTCGCCGGAGCGCGAATGGTGGATCGCCTCGGCGTCAAAACATTCTTCCAGCGACATCGTCTCGGCGTTGTTGATGTTGCGCTTGATGTAGCCGAGCGTGATCGACGGGCCCTGCGCCAGCGACAGCGCCAGATCATACGCGACCGCCTCGACTTCCGCGTCGGGCACCACCTTGGTCACCATGCCGAGATTGTAGGCCTCCTGCGCGCTGAGCACCGGCGAGGTCAGATACAATTCGCGCGCCTTGGCGCTGCCGAGCATTTGGGTGAGAAAATACGTGCCGCCGTAGTCGCCGGACAGTCCGACCTTTGCAAACGCCGTCGTGATCTTGCAGGACGCGCTGGCGATCCGCAGATCGCAGGCGAGCGCGATCGAGAGCCCGGCGCCGGCCGCGGCGCCATCGACCTGCGCCACCACGGGCTTTTGCATCTGGTGCAGGATGCGCGAGACTTCCATGCCGCGGCGGAGATTGACCATCTTGGCTTCGAACGACAGCGGCGCCCGCCCCTCCGCCATCGACTTGACGTCGCCGCCGACGCAGAACGTGCCGCCGGCGCCCTTCAGCAGCACCGCGCGCACCTCGTGATCCTCGGCCGCGCGCCGCGCCGCCTCGACAAGACCACGCGTCATGTCCGGATTGAGCGCGTTGCGCCGGTCGGGACGGTTCATGATGATGGTGAGCAAGCCCTGGTCGAGCTGCTGGAGGACCATTTCGTTCTGGCTCATGTGCGGGTTCTTTCGTGGTTATTGTTGGTTGAAATCTCTCAACGTCATTGCGAGGAGCGTAGCGACGAAGCAATCCATTCTATCTTCTTGCCGCGCTATCGATTGCTTCGCTTCGCTCGCAATGACGAGGTCCCAATTTCTATTTCTTCACCAGCGGGCAGCGCGACAATTCCAGCGACTGGAACGCCTCGTTACCGGGAATGGTCGCCAGCAGCTTGTAGTCGTCCCAGCGGCCTTTCGATTCCGACGGCTTCTTGACTTCAAACAGGTACATGTCGTGCACCATGCGGCCGTCTTCACGGATCTTGCCGTTCTTGGCGAACATGTCGTTGATCGGCGTCTCCTTCATGATTTTCATGACGGCCGCCGAATCGGTGGTGCCCGCGGCCTTGACCGCCTTCAGATAATGCGTGACGGAGGAATAGACGCCGGCCTGCGCCGACGTCGGCACGCGCTTGATGCGATCCATGAAGCGTTTTGAGAACGCGCGGGTATCGTCGTTGAGGTCCCAGTAAAACGCTTCGGCGAGCAGCAGGCCCTGCGCGGTCTCCAGCCCGATGCTGTCGATATCGGTGACGAAGGCGAGCAGCGGCGCGACCTTCTGGCCGCTCTTCATCAATCCAAACTCGGCTGCCTGCTTGATGGCGTTGATGGTGTCGCCGCCGGCATTGGCGAGGCCGATCACCTTGGCCTTGGAAGACTGCGCCTGCAGCAGGAACGAGGAGAAGTCGGACGTGTTGAGCGGATGCCGCACGCTGCCGAGCACCTTGCCGCCGGACTTCGCCACCACATTGCCGGTATCCTTTTCCAGATCATGTCCGAACGCATAGTCCGCGGTCAGGAAGTACCAGCTGTCCAGACCCTGCTTGACGGAAGCCAGGCCGGTCACATTGGCCTGGCCGTAGGTGTCGAACACATAATGGACAGTCAGGGGACCGCAGGCTTCGTTGGTGAGGCGGATCGAGCCGGGGCCGTTGAAGATCACGATCTTGTTGCGCGCCTTGGCGATCTCGCCGGCGGCCAGCGCGGTGGCGGACGCCGCGACGTCGAACAGCATTTCGACGCCCTGATTGTCGAACATGTCGCGGGCGATGTTGGCCGAAAGGTCGGCCTTGTTCTGATGATCGGCCGCGATGATCTCGATCTTGCGGCCGAGCACCTCGCCGCCGAAATCCTCCACCGCCATCTTGGCCGCATACTCGCTGCCGGGGCCGGTAATGTCAGCATACAGGCTCGACATGTCGAGGATGCCGCCGAGCTTGAGCGGCGGTTTGGCCTGCGCCAGCGCAGCCGTGCTCGACATCGCCAGGCTGATCGCCGAGACAGCGGCGAAAATGCCCGTGACAAACCGTTTCATGAAGGCCTCCCTTTTCTTGGCTGCCGCATTGCCAGCGGCTTCGAATTTCACTCGGCGCGATCATGCCGCATGGCTCCCACAGCGGCAAGGCGCGCGCGGAGCGCGTCTCGCATGCGTTTTTCCGTTAAGCGGAATGGCGCCTCATGTAGAGTTCGTCATGGCCGGGTTTGTTCCGGCCATCCACGTCTTCCTTCTCGCTCTAAAGAAAGAAGACGTGGATGCCCGGCACAAGGCCGGGCATGACGACGTTCGGTACCAAGGCGCTATTTCATGGATCTCTTTTTGAGAGAGACTCTGAGGGGCTTACAAAGCAAGCGTCTCGAAGGACGAAGCCAGAGAGGATCACCGGAGGCCTCATGGTTCGAGACGGCGCATGCGCGCCTCCTCACCATGAGGATTGATGATGCGGTATGATGATATCACAAGGAGCAGACACCAACGATATGAGACGCGTGGACCACAACCGTCACAGTTCGCACATCGCGGTCATGCTGATATGTGGCTCGGCCGTCATGGCCACCACTCCCGCCAACGCCGCCGGCTGCATCTTCGAACCGCAAGGCGAAGGCCGCGTCGCCGCCGTGATCGACGCGCGCAGTTTTCGCCTCGATGACGGCCGCGAAGTCCGTCTCGCCGGCATCGTGTCCGCCGCCTCGGACAAAACCAAAACGGCGGGCGCGGCAGCCCTGTCTTCGATCGTTACCGGGCGCGATGTGACACTGCACGGCGACGACGACGCGCCGGACCGTTATGGCCGCCAGTCCGCCTTCGTGTTCCTGCCGGGTTCCGAGACGCCGGTACAAAGCGAGCTGCTGCGCCGCGGGGAGGCGCTGGTTTCGACCGAAATGGCCGACAAGGACTGCGCCGCGGAACTGGCGGCCGCCGAGGCCGAGGCGCGCCGGGCCAAAAGGGGAACCTGGGCTGATCCGGCGGCCATAAAAAACGCGGAAAGTCCCGGCGATATTTTGGCCGGGATTGGGCGCTTTACGGTGGTCGAGGGCAGGGTTTTGTCCGTGCGGCAGGCAGGGGCAACGACCTATCTGAATTTTGGCCGGAACTGGACACGGGACTTTGCTGTGACTATTTCAAGGCGCATGATACCGGCGTTCGAGGCGGCCGGGCTGTCGCCTAAGTCCTTCGAAAATCGACGGATTCGTGTCCGCGGCTATGTCGAGGCGCGGGGTGGGCCACGGATCGACGTGCTTCGGGTGGGACAGATTGAAGTACTCGGCGGGAATTAGCTCGTTCGGAAGAGAAGAGTGGGCTGACGTGACGAAGCGTTCAGGACGGCGCGAGGGAAGTACAGGCCGCCGCCTTTTGGCTGCGCCGGCCGTGCTGTGCGCTGCTTTGACGCTGTCGGCCTGCGGCAGTGTCGGCGGCCGGTTCGAGACCGCAGCGCCGACGACGGCCACTTCGCCCGCCAAACCGAACCGCACCGTGGCGCAGACGCCGGCGAGCGAGCGCGAGCATGAGCGCATCCTCTCCTCCTATGGCGGCGCCTATGACGATCCGAAGCTGGAGGCGCTGATCGGCAAGACCGTCGACCGGCTGGTCGCGGCCTCCGACCGTCCCGACCAGGCCTATCGGGTGACAATCCTGAATTCCGGCGCGGTCAACGCGTTCGCACTGCCGACCGGCCAGCTCTATGTGACGCGCGGCCTGATCGCGCTCGCCAGCGACACCTCGGAATTGTCTTCGGTGCTGAGCCACGAAATGGCGCATGTGCTGGCCAAGCACGCCTCGATCCGCGACGACAAGGCAAGGCAGGCGGCCGTCGTCACCCGCGTCGTCACCGATATGAGCAACGATCCGGATCTGACCGCGCTGGCGCTTGCGAAAACAAAACTGACGATGGCGAGCTTCTCGCGCGCCCAGGAATTCGAGGCCGACGGCATCGGCGTCGGTATTTCGGCGCGCGCGCATTTCGATCCCTATGGCGCCTCGCGCTTCCTGAGCGCGATGGAGCGCAACGCAGCGCTGAAGGCCGGCAAGACCTCGCTCGATCCTCGCGCGCAGGACTTTCTGTCGTCGCACCCGGCAACCCCGGAGCGCGTGCAGAATGCGCAGAACTCGGCCCGGCAGTTCTCTTCGCCGGAGGGCGGCGAGCGCGACCGCGAGACTTATCTCGCCGCGATCGACAACATCGTCTATGGCGAAGACCCCAGCGAAGGCTTTGTGCGCGGCCGGCGCTTCCTGCATCCCAAGCTCGGTTTCACGTTTGCCGCCCCCGACACGTTCACGCTCGACAACACCGCGCAGGCCGTGATCGGCGTCCGCGAAGGCGGCACGCAGGCGATGCGCTTCGACGTGGTCCGGGTGCCGGCCGAGCAGACGCTCGGCGACTACCTCAATTCCGGCTGGATGGAAGGCGTCGAGAAGGCCTCGACCGAGGACCTCACCATCAACGGCTTCCCGGCGGCGTCGGCCTCGGCGAGTGGCGACCAGTGGCAGTTCAAGGTCTACGCGCTGCGCTTCGGCAGCGACGTCTACCGCTTCATTTTTGCCGCCAAGCAGAAGACCACCGAAAGCGAGCGCAACGCGCGCGAGACCGTCAACTCGTTCCGCCGCCTGACGCTCGAGGAGATTCAGGCGGCACGTCCGTTGCGCATAAAAGTCATCACCGTGCAGCCCGGCGACACCGTGGAATCGCTCTCGCACCGCATGTCCGGCGTCGACCGCCCGGCCCAGCGCTTCCGCATCCTCAACGGTCTCGACGCCAACGCCCAGGTCAAGACCCGCGACCGCGTCAAGATCGTGGTGGATTGACGCGCGAAATTGCTTGGGCGGAGGGGCGATCAGCCACCGTCATTGCGAGCGAAGCGCAGCAATCCATAGCCGCAAAGCAAGCATGGATTGCTTCGTCGCTTCGCTCCTCGCAATGACGATGCAGATCAATGCCTGCTCGGCTCAAGCACCACGACTACACCCGTCATTTCCGGTTCATGCGGCCTCAGGCTTGTGAGCGTCGCATCGCTCCAGTCGGCGAGACTGACGACTTCGCCGCTTTGGGCTTCCGTCTCCGGCGCCCCGGTAGGTTCGAGAACCTTGAGGCCGCGGGTATCCAGAAAGAACGTGTGGTTGCCGAACAGATTGTTCAGTTGGGCGACCGCCGGATGATCGTCGGGAAGAACCTCGGCCTGGAACTGGCTCAGGGTTTGTTTAACCTGTGTCGAATTCAGCTTCATGATCTGCTCCACTTTCGATGTTAAGCACGTCTTCGGTGCTAGCCGGTCTGCGTGTGCTCGCCTCCCGGACGCGAAACCAGGCTCAACGCTTCCCCGGCCACGCCATCGCCGTCGACAACGGCGACGTCTCCCAGCGACAGAATGCCGACGAGGCGCTTGTCGCGATCGAGGACCGGCATGCGCCGGACCTGGATCTCACCCATATTGAGGGTCACCTCTCCGATATCCTGGTCGTCAAAGCAGTATTTGACGTCCGTCGTCATGACGTCACGGACTCTCGCATCCGGGCCCTTGCCGTCTGCAACACCGCGAATGGCGATGTCACGATCGGTGACCATGCCAATGAGCCGGTCGGCGTCACCGACGGGCAGGACTCCCGAATCAAGCCCCGCCATGGCGATCGCCGCCTGCTGGATGGTTTCGTCCGGACTGGCGACGTAGACGTCGCGCGTCATTGCTTCGCTCACTCTCATCGACACACCTTCCGTGCTTGTTGAACCGTTCTTGCTAGAGGGTTTGTCCGTTGCCGCATTTGTGGCAAGCGGATCCGATGGCAAAAGCCAACCACCAATCATGGATTGATGCAGCCGGAGCCCTGCTTGCCGGCCACTGCATTGCGGCCACCACATGCTCCGAATGATTGCGCTCAGGAAACGTTCCCGATCATCGCGGTAAACTTTATCTGGCTTCGATCGGACCCGGCGCGGCGCTCGTTTCGCCGTGAGTCGGTTTGCGAAGAATCCGGACAAGCGGCTCAAGCCGCGACAAGCCGCTCGATTTCGGCAACCGGATGCGACGTCAGTTCCTTTGGAATCTCCGCGGTCACACACGCGATGACCTCCGCGTGGAGGGCCTTGCGAAGATTACCCAGCACTTTCGGCGGGGCGATAATGACAAGCTTCTTGAAAAGATTGGCATGGGCATGGCGATACAGCGCGTCGGCAAGCTCGCCGGCAAATCGCTCCTCGGCAATGTGGTGCCAGTCTGTTTCTTCCATGGCGCTCTTCGCCACACCAACACTTGCGTTGGATCGCCCCGGACGATCGGTACCCTGCTCGCGGGTCGGCGGATTGTCGCGCTCCAGGACTTGTTCGACGACCAGCCGGACGTTTTGGGCATGGCCTTTGTTGCGCAGGAAGAGTGCCTTTTGACCGTCGCCGACGAGGATAAGCGCGTTATGGGGAACATAGGTTGCGGGTTCCGTGGCCATTCTTGCTCCAATCGGTTGCGTTGATTGACAACGCCAGAGCCAACATAGGGTTTCCGCAAGGTGATGCCGGCGTCGCTGCCATCGCCGCAAATGCACGCCATCGTGCTCCGTCATTGCGACCGAAGCGAAGCAATCCATCGAGCCGCAAAGCAAGCGTGGATTGCTTCGTCGCGGAGCCTGTCATCGGGCGCGCATTTGCGCGACCCGTTGGCTCCTCGCAATGACGGTGGTTGTCCCAAACAAAAAGCCCGGTCTCTCGACCGGGCTTTTCGCAATTCAAACTGTGAAGCGTAGCTTACGCCGCCTCGTCCGCAACGGCCGCGTCGTCACCGTCGGCGTCGGCGTCATCGCCTTCACCGTCGGCTTCGCTACCGGCTTCGGCCTTGGCGCCGCGGCGCGGGCTCTTGGCGAGCTGGCTTTCGATTTCCTTGACCGCTTCGGTCTCCGTCGAATGCTGGACGACGGCGATTTCGCGCGACAGGCGATCGAGCGCCGCTTCATAGAGCTGGCGTTCGCTGTAGGACTGTTCGGGCTGCGATTCCGAGCGATAGAGATCGCGCACCACTTCGGCGATCGCAACGATGTCGCCCGAATTGATCTTTGCTTCGTATTCCTGCGCCCGGCGCGACCACATCGTGCGTTTGACGCGCGCGCGGCCTTTGAGCGTCTCGAGGGCCTTCTTGACCAGCGCCGGATCGGACAGCTTGCGCATGCCGACATTGGCGACCTTGGCGGTCGGCACCCGCAGCGTCATCTTGTCCTTCATGAAATTGATCACGAACAGCTCAAGCTTGGCGCCCGCGATCTCCTGCTCCTCGATCGCCAGGATCTGGCCGACACCGTGAGCGGGATAGACCACGAATTCATTGGCCTTGAAGCCCTGACGCTGGGTCACGACCTTCTTCGGCTCCTCCACGCGCGGGGCGGCAGCCTTCGGCGCCACGACAGCGGCCTTGGGCGCAGCAACGGCAGCCTTCGGAGCAACAGCGGCTTTAGGGGCAGTCTTCGGAGCGGCCTTCGAAGCAGTGGTCTTCGAAGCCGTCGCTTTCGCGGCAGTTTTTGCAGTCTTGTCAGGCATTGAGCTTCTTTTGTTTTTCGAGGACTTTGTGGCTGCAGCCTTCTTGGCTTCCTTTACGGACGCCTTGGCACGGCCTTTGGTTGCGCCGCGGCTGGCCGCGGCGGCTTTTTTCGAAGTCTTTGAAACACTCTTTTTACGCGTTTTCTGTGACACAGCCTGCGCGCGGAACTGCCACGCCCCTGTTCGATGTTTTTTACGGAACCACCGGGAGGGCCAAAGTTACGCAAGGCCGGATCCGGCTTGTAATGTGCCCAATATAGCACATTTTCCGCAAAAATCAATGATTTACGCCCCGTTTCGGACCTTTGCAGGGACCTTTCGGTCATAAGTCCGTCAACAAGGTTAAATCGGCAGGCTGTGTATGGGTCTGGTGGCTCCGAATTAGGTTCAAATTAGGTCGGAGCGGTCTCAACTGGTCCGGAAAGGGCGATCCGGCGAATCAGTCCCCGCTACCGGGTTCCTTGGAAAAATATTTCTCGAACTTGCCTTCCACACCCTCGAATTCTTTCGCGTCGGGCGGCTGGTCCTTCTTCTGGGTGATGTTGGGCCAGGCCTTGGCGTATTCGGTATTGACCTCGAGCCACTTCTCCAGACCCGGCTCGGTGTCCGGCTTGATGGCGTCGGCGGGACATTCGGGTTCACAGACGCCGCAGTCGATGCACTCGTCGGGATGGATGACCAGCATGTTCTCGCCCTCGTAGAAGCAGTCCACGGGGCAGACTTCAACGCAGTCGGTATATTTGCATTTGATGCAGGCATCAGTGACGACGTAAGTCATCCAGGGCTCCGAAACGGTCAACTTTTTCCGGGGTTTGCGTAGCGCATGAACTGCGCAGCCGCAAGGGAAGAGCAAGGCAACAACACGCAGGCCACAGCGCCGGAAAGCTTGGGTCTTCAAGCGCCTGACGGGCTCGTTTGCAGATAGTCATTCCCTGCGGTTCTGCAAATCCTCGTAGGTTACGCGCGCGGCCGCGGCATCGCCCCGCCGCTCGGAGAAGCCTGCGACTTTCAGCACTCGCACCGAATTGTCGAGCCCGATGGTGACGACGTCGCCGAGCTTCACGGCATGTCCCGGCGCTTTCTCGCGCACGCCGTTGATGCGGACGTGGCCGGCCTCGACCAATGCGGCGGCACTTGTGCGGGCCTTCACCACCCGCGCATGCCACAGCCATTTATCGAGACGCTGTCGATCCAATGAGGACCCTTTTAGGGATCAGCGATCCTTGTTGCCGGCGAGCTGTTCCTTCAGCGCCGCGAGTTTGGCGAATGGCGAATTGGGATCGATTGGCCGGTCACGCTCGCGCGGCGCGGCGCTGGTGGCGTATTGCCGATGCGACGGACCGGAGTCGCGCTTGTCACGGCCGCCCTTGTCACGCCCGCCGAAATCGCGGCCGCCTTTATCGCGCCCGCCACCCTTGCTGCGGTCACCCTTGTTGCGATCGCCGCCGAATTTCTCCGGACGACCACCGCCCTTGTTGTCGCGGCGGTTGTCATTGTCGCGGCCCTTGCCTTCGAAGCGCGCGCGCGGCGGACGGTTGTCGGCACGCGCCTCCTGCGGTGCGCCCTCGGCGGGCGGCGTGGCGTTGGCGTCAACAGGCGCGCCCTCGCGCGGCTTGCGGAACTCGTTGTGACGACGGCCGCGGCGATGACGCTGCTCGCGTCCCGCAGCCTCGCCACCTTCGCCGGCAGCGGCCGCGGGCGCAGCACCGTCCTGCGAGGCCTGCGCGCGATCGTGCTGATGGCCGTGACGACGCTGGCGGTTGCGGTCGTGGTGCGGACGGCGTTCTTCCGAACGGCCACCGGGCCGCCAGACTTCCACCATTTCGGGCACGACAGGCGCATCGGGCTTGGCCTCAGTGGCGGCTTCTGTTGGTGCAGCGTCCGCCGGGGCAGCATCGCTGGCGACGGTTTCGGTCGTTGCTTCAACAGCAACCGCGTCGGGAGCCGTGGCCGCCTCAACAGCGGCAGTCACGTCAGGCGCGGCCGGCTCCTCCGATGCGGTCAGCACCTGGGCTTCCTCGACCGGTGTCTCCACGGCCTCGGCTTCGACCACCTCCGGCGCGGCTTTCACCGCGGGCTCTTCGGCCGGCGCCGGCGCGAGGGTGACCTCGGGCAGCAAGGCGGCCGATGGTGCGGGGTCGCCGGAGACCGGCTGGGCGATGGTCTCGTCAGCGGTTTGCGCGGGCGCCTCGGACGACGCTTCTGCCGCAGCTTCCAGCGGCGCGTCTGCCGCGACGTCGGTCGGCGCGGCCGCATCGGTTACAGCATCCGTGACCTCAACCGGCGCGGCTTCCACCACCACCGGCTCAGTCGCCGCGACCGCCTTCGGCGGCAGCGGAGCACGCCGCTCGGAGCGATAGCCGAGCGCGCGCAGGATCGAGGCGAAATCCTCGCCGGCCGATCCCGTCAGCGAGGTCATCGCCTGCGTCACCACAAAGCTGCGGCCGTCGAACGCGCCGGCGGGCTTTTCGCCCGGCGAGCTTTCGCGCCACGCCAAAGCGGGGCGGATCAGATCGGCAAGACGCTCCAGGATATCGACGCGCACCGCGCGCTCGCCGCACTGGCGATAGCCGAGCACGCGATAGGCATCGCGCGCCAGCGCCTTGTCGACCGCGAACGAGGTCCGGCCGCTACTCGCCAGATGCTGCGCGCCTGACAGCGCCGACATATCGACATTGTCCTGCTTCTCGGCCCACAGCAGCGAGGCGAGAGAACGCGCCGCAGGCTTCAACAGGCCCGGGAAATAGATGTGATAGGCGCCGAAGCGCACGCCGTATTTGCGCAGCGTCGCGCGCGAGGGCTGGTCGAGATCCTTCATCTCGGCGGTAATCTTCGAACGCTCGAGCACGCCGAGCGCCTCGATCAACTGGAACGCGATGCCGCGCGCAATGCCGGTGATGTCCTCGGCCTTGGCAAGCCCGAACAGCGGGCCCAGCAGCTTTTCGATATGCGTTTTGAGCCACAGATCGAGCCGCGTCTGCACGGCTTCGCGCGCCGCGCCATTGAGGCGATCGTCGGAGATGATGCGCAGCCGCGGATGCAGCGCGTCGTCGGCGGCGACCAGCTTCGCCACCGCATCGCCGGTCCAGCGGATGGTGCCATCTGACGTCAGCACGAAGGCGTCGTCGGGCGCAGCCGCAAGCTTTTCGGCGCGCGTGTCGATCTCGCCGGCCAGCACCTGCTGTGCTGCCGCCTGCAACGCCTTGGCGTCGCTTCCGGCCTCCGCCGCATCTGGTGCAAAGGTGAATCCGTCGAGGCGGCCGATCACATGGCCTTCAACGATCACTTCGCCGGTCTTGCCGATTTCCGTATTCAAAACACTGTTCTCCCGCAGGCGGCGCATCAATACACTGGTACGGCGGTCAACGAAACGCTCCGTTAGCCGTTCATGCAGCGCATCGGACAATTTATTTTCGACCTCGCGCGTGATCCCCTGCCAGTGATCGGGGTCACCCAGCCAGTCCGGCCGGTTGGCGACGAAGGTCCAGGTGCGGATTTGCGCGATCCGGCCCGACAGCGTGTCGATATCGCCGGTGACGCGGTCGGCCTGGTCGACCTGGGCGGCGAACCATTCATCAGGAATCCGGCCCTTTTTCATCAGGAATCCGTACAGCGTGGTCACCAGTTCGGCATGGGCGGCCGGCGCCAGGCGCCGGTAATCCGGGATCTGGCAGGCGTCCCACAGCCGTTCCACGGCCGCCGGCCCATGGGCCATTTCCCGCACATCGCCGTCGCGGGCCGCATGATCGAGCACGCGCAGATCCTCCGCAATTGGCGCGCGCGTGAGCACTTCATGCTGCGGCGAGAGCGCCAGCGAGACCTGCAGGCTGCCGAGCGAGGCGAAATCCAGCTTCGAATTGCGCCACTGCAGCATTTTGACGCTATCAAAAGTGTGGTTCTGCAGCGCGTTCACCAGTTCCGGCTCGAACGGCGCGCAGCGGCCCGTGGTGCCGAAGGTGCCATTGCGCGTGGCGCGGCCGGCGCGGCCCGCGATCTGCGCAAACTCGGACGGATTCAGGCGGCGGAACTGATAGCCGTCGTATTTGCGGTCGGAGGCGAACGCGACGTGATCGACGTCGAGGTTGAGGCCCATCCCCACCGCGTCGGTCGCGACGAGATAATCGACGTCGCCGTTCTGGAACATCTCGACCTGCGCATTGCGCGTGCGCGGTGACAGCGAGCCCAGCACCACTGCCGCGCCGCCATGCTGGCGGCGGATCAATTCGGCGATGGCGTAGACTTCATCGGCCGAGAACGCGACGATCGCAGTGCGCCGCGGCTGGCGCGTGATCTTGCGGTCGCCGGCAAATTCGAGCTGCGACAATCTGGGACGCGTGACGATCGACGCGCCCGGCAGCAGCCGCTCGATGATGGGCCGCATCGTCGCAGCGCCCAGCAGCAGCGTCTCGTCGCGGCCGCGGCGGTGCAGGATGCGATCGGTGAAGACGTGCCCGCGTTCGAGATCCGCCGCGATCTGGATTTCATCGACCGCGAGGAACGACACGTCGATGTCGCGCGGCATCGCTTCCACCGTCGAGACCCAGTAGCGCGGGTTCTTCGGCTTGATCTTCTCCTCGCCGGTGATCAGCGCGACGGCCTCAGTGCCCGCGCGCGCCGCGATCTTGTTGTAGACCTCGCGCGCCAATAGCCGCAGCGGCAGGCCGATGATGCCGGACGAATGCCCCAGCATCCGCTCGATCGCCAGATGCGTCTTGCCGGTGTTGGTCGGCCCCAGCACCGCGGTAACGCCGGCGCCGGGAGCGCGTTCATGTCCAAACGTGGACGAGTAGGAGAAAGCCATAATTTGCAGGTGTTTCTTTGATTCTCAGCGGCGCCGCGCGGTTTGTTATGTGTGTCACTTTGCGACGGTGATGCGGTCGCGGCTTAAGCTCTGGAACGAGTCTAGAACGAATCGCGAAGGAATCGCTGACTCTTACTTAAACTGGCTTCGTTCACCGCAACATCCAGCGTTAGCGCTCATGATGCGGCACTAGATCAAGTTTGCCTGGGGTCCACAAGGCGGTGATTTCAGGTGAGTTTCCTTAAAATTGAGAGCGCTCGGAGTCGAATCAGAAGCGGTCAAGAGTCAATGGGATTCATCTTCATGAGTTGCATCGATCGCGCCGCGAGCGACAGTGCGCTCCCTCCCCCCTTGCGGGGGAGGGCGGGGGAGAGGGGTAGCCACAAGCGAGACTGCCCGTGAGAACCCCTCTCCCCGACCCTCCCCCGCAAGGGGGGAGGGAGCGATAGAGCGCGTTGCTATATCACTGCGTCTTCGCCACCCTTGGCGGCGCGGCTGTGGTGACAAAACTGGTGGCTTCCAGCATCGCGGGGCCGAACGGGGTCGGGATCGTCATGCGGAATGGAACCAGGATGCGCGTGCCGGCGATCGGCACGAAGGCGATCTCGATGTTGCGCTGGCTGGCGAGGTGCTTGATCACGGGACGATCGGGGATATAGCCCGCGATCGGCGTGAAATAGACCGCGCAGACCACGGCCGGCCCATGATAGCCGCGCTCGGCCTTCACATTTTCCATGCGCTTGTAGTCGAGCTTGAGGTCATAGCGCAGCCGGCCATCGAAAATGCCGGTGCCGGTGCGGCAGGCCTCCGGCGACAGCGGATCGCCGGTTCCAGGCACGCGGATCATCGCGCCCGTCATCGGATCGAGCACGTTTTTGCGATGCGCTTCGGTCACGACGATACGGTCCGGATCAACAGGCGGTTCCGGATCGATGGTGAAATCCTTCACGCCCCCGTTCGCGATCGAAAGGCGGATGGTCTCGGATTTCTTCGAACTCGTGGTGGTCGCGGTATAGGCGTTGGCGACCAGCGCGCCACCCACGACGCGGCCCTGCGAGGCGCCGGAACCCTTGCCGCCCGAAAACGCCTGTAATAGCCCGGTGGAACCGCCCTGCGCGGAGGCGGAAAACGCGTCATCGCCGATTTCGATGGTCCAGGTGCCCTTGCCGACGGGAATGCCCGCCAGCGACGCCTCATAATGGGCATCGAGCCGGCCCTGCGCGGAGGCTTCCAGCGGCGCAAGCCACAGCAGCGCGCCGGCCGCAAGACTGCCCATCAGGCCGAAACGATGCGAAATGGCACGTGTGGTCACGTAACTGACGGTCCTGCTGGCGCGAGCTCTTGTTTATGTAATCAGAAATATCCGGCAATCAACGCGTGGCGGTCCCTCGCGGTGGCTCAATCCGCAGGGAACTGAAGATGTCGGTGGGGATTGCGCCCTTTATATGGTCCTAACGTCTTGATATCCTTAAACCCTTGTAATGGCTTCCAAACCGGCAATGCCGCCTTCTTGAGAGTACGCAAAATCTTAAGCGAAACCCCGCAAAACCTTGACGCCTAGGGCCTACAGCCCTATACGTCCGCGGTTCCTGGAAATGGACATGATTTTGGACCCCCGCGCGGCGCCATGATGCGCTTGCTGATTGCGGGGATGGAAGAGGATTTTGTGCGATGTCTCGGCGCTGCGAACTGACGGCCAAGGGCCCGCTGGTGGGTAACAAGGTGAGCCACTCGAACATCAAGACCAAGCGGCGCTTCCTGCCGAACCTGGTCAACGTCACCTTCATCTCGGACGCGCTCGGCCGCAACGTGCGCCTGCGCGTCTCGACCAACGCGCTAAAGAGCGTCGACCACAATGGCGGCCTCGACGGCTACCTCCTCAAGGCCAAGGCCGACGTGCTGTCGCCCCGCGCGCTCGACTTGAAGCGCGCGATCCAGAAGAAGGTCGGCAAGCCGGTGTACGAGAAGAAGGCGAGCTAAGGGTTAGCTCCGCTTCATCGGCGGGTTTAGAGTTTTGAACGGCTGGGTCGAAAGACCCGGCCGTTTTTGTTTGGCGCACGCGCAATCTAAAGTTGGATCGCTCCAAGGTAGCGACTCAGGTACCTTCGAAAACGGGTATGGAGAATAGTGTGCCAATCACCGCGCTCACCGACGCCGAAATTATCGCTCGCTGCCAGTCAGGGGAATTACTCGATGATATTGGACGTCGGGAGGCAGACATTGCTGACCCGGCTTCGCTGCTGAACCGCTGCATCGCCCTTCACAATGCCAGGCAGATCGATTTGCTGTCATTATGGCGCGGTTTGATTCACTCGGTGGATCAGCATTTTTCGAACGACAGAACTTTTTCTACAGGGCGATCCCTCTACTTGAAACAACTGCCCCTCCGTTGATGGAGGCGGTTGAGGCGCTAGTTAGCAAGGGCGGAAATGATCTCGCTTCGAATCGCCCATACGAAGCCTTTCGCAATTGGTGCATTGCCGATCTCACACGTGCACATGCAATTGTTGCCAGTGCTCGAGCAGGCGACCCCCAAGCTGTTGCCTTCGTCACCTTTGCGCTGACTGCTCTGGACGACTCGGCATTAGCACGATCATTCGCCGAAGATTTTTCCGACAAGAGGCGCTTGTCGGCCCTGTTTGCGCTCGGCCGTATAAAACCAGTCGATCTGATGGACGCAGAAAATACCGTCGGAGTTCTGCTTCCCTTCGTTGACCCATCCAATGATGAAGCGCCGCGCTGCAATGCCCTGATGTCACTTTTGGAAACCTGCAAACGATTTCCGGATTTGGGGCCAGTTTGGGTGCCGAAGGCAATCGCAGCAGCCACGGTAACCCCGACGCCCGGCCTGCTGTTCAACATGGCTCGAGCCATTTGGGATTACATCGAGCTCTTCGATCGTACTTCGTTAGAGCGTGCACTCAATGCGCTCAAGGCAACCGATCCCGCCATGGAAGGTATCATTAAGCAGATCGATATCGCTCTAGAGAAAATTCTCGCTACTTCTAATGAGGATTTAGCACAAGACTTTCTCACTGAAGTTATCGCATCGGGCAACGGTGTCGACTTAGAGAAATTCCCGAGCACCAAGCACAACATTGCTAATGGCGATCGGGGCAGACTTTTCAAGTTGCTGGTGCGCTGGCTTACCAGTGGCGATTCCAATCTCGAAGCAAGCTCGCCTAAGATATTGTCTACCGGCGAGCCACCCATTCCATTCGATACATCCACCGCCGATCTCGGCCTTAGTGAACCTGATCACATCTTTCTTGTCCATAAAGCCGTCGGTTGGCTGTTCATGAACAACGTCGCTGCCGCCTCCATTTTGGTTGCGTGCTTGCGGGGTTGCGATGCCGCGACTGCAGCCGTCATTAGCGGACTTCTGTTTGACCCCCTATTGGTGAACTACGGTGGCAAGGCCCGAGACTATCTTCATACAATCAAGAGCGGCGATGTTGCTTATCAGTCGGTCAAAAAAGCCCTCAACGCAGCGGACATCTTCCTAAAGGGATTACGGATTGATCCGCCGATCAAGGAACTGCGTCCGTCGGAACAACAACTCAGCGTCATGCGCCGACACGACTACGATTGGATGCGGGGCGTACGAAAGGATGCTGAGAAGCGTTCAATTTTTTTCGGCTTGGTACATCGTTCTATCATCTTATACGGACGGCGCTCGATAACCTTTGTGCGAGAGCCGGACGGGAGGCGTCGTGCTGTCAGTATGGACATGCATTCGTTCAGCCATGCGATCGAGCTCCCACGGTCTGAGATTGTCGATCCGGTCGGCCTGAGCATTGCGATTCTCAGCTTGAGGAGCGCGTCCCGAAAATGAAGCTGCTAATTCGTGACTACGTGGCATCACTCAAGGAACGACAGGAATTGGATGCCATCCTGCCAGACCTCTTAAGCGAACTCGGCTTTCATGTCATTTCACGTCCTGGTCGCGGTACGGCCCAACGCGGCGTCGATGTTGCGGCAGTTGGCAAGGACTCCAGGGGCAAGCAAAAAGTTTATCTTTTCACCATTAAGCCCGGCGATCTAACCCGCCAGGAATGGGACGGAACCTCCCAGAAGGTGCGATCCTCCCTAAATGAGATAATAGACGAGTACATTCCAACTCGGATTCCCGCAGCGTATCGCAAACTGAAGGTCGTCATTGTTCTCTGCTTTGGGGGAGATGTGCACGAGAGCGCTCGCTCGCTGGTAACACAATTTACTCGGCGGCATACGACGAGGAGCATCTCATTTGAAGAATGGAACGGCGACAAGATCGCTGAATTGCTGTTGACCGGAGTACTACGGGAGGAATTGCTGCCAAAGCCGTTGCGATCGAGCTTCCAGAAAGCGGTGGCGATGGTAGACCAGCCCGATATTGCTTATGAGCATTTCGCGCTCCTTTTGGCAGCACTCAGAAATGGTATAACGACTGGTAAAGACGCGGTGCGCGTCTCACGACAGATGTACATCTGTCTTTGGGTACTGTTCGTTTGGGCGCGCGACATCGATAATCTAGACGCCCCCTATCGTTGCAGCGAGCTTGTGCTGCTCAACTTGTGGGAAATAGTTAAGCCGTCAATTGGCAAGGGAACTGTGCAGGCGCGCTCGCAGGTAGCGGTCGTTCAGCATACGATCAATCTCCATATTCAGATCGGCACACTCTTGATTGAGCGCAAGATTTTTCCTCACGTAGATCGCCGCAATGCTCTTTCTGCAGCCGTCGCCACGCGCACACATGTCGACATCAATCTTAAGATGTTCGACATGCTTGGCCGGATAGCGATGACGGGTCACTGGATGGTGTGGGTAAGCTCTTTGGGAGGTCCCATCGATCCTGATTTACCAAGGGCCTTGGACCGAATAGCTCAAGCCGGCATGCAGATGATCCAAAACAATCCGGCGCTCTTCCTACCGCTCAAGGACGAGCAGGCTATCGAGGTGGCATTGTTCTTGATGTACGCTGTACGTACCGGCGCCTTCGATCGTGATATACACGCATGGCTTCACGAAATGGCGCAACGATTTCAGCTCGCCGTCCATTTCAATAGTCGTTATCCTTGCCGCTTCGCGGACTATGAAGATTTGATCGAGCATCCAAAGGATGGGAGCGATGAGTATCGCAACGATGCCCTGGCCGGGAGCATTCTCATTCCACTACTTGCAGCTTGGCTCGCAGCAGCGAAGGACCGCGTCGCGCTAGACAGATTGACGGCGCTGAAGGCGGACTATTTTAAGGACTGCACGCTTCAACTCTGGTTGCCCGGAAGAGAAAGTGAAAATCATCTCTATCTCAACGACGAGATGCATGGCGACGCGCTGACGGATCTGCCGGTCGAGGGTGACGGGGCCGAGCTGTTGCAGTCCATCGTCGAAGCCTGTGAAGCGAACGAAGGCTTCATGGCTCTAAGCGCGAACAGAACAGGCTATTGGCCCGTGGTCCTGACAGCATGTCGACACTACCGATTGCCAATACCACCGCAATTCTGGATCGCAACTCTGACCGCGCCGGAACCCACTGTTTCGACGGAAACTTCGGCAGCGCCCGATGCAAAACCTAGGTCCGGCAGACGCACCTCCTCGAAAGGATCATCCGAATAGTCTGTCCCCTGGGCAATTGCCAAGAGGACGCAGCGACACGCTTACATACACAATGGTCGAAATTACCAAAATCGCGATGTGCCCGCAGAGTTAATTCAGGGATGCACCCTCATGGAATCCAGAAACATCGTCATCTGCTGCGACGGCACCGGCAACGAGATTTCCGAAAACATCTCCAATGTGCTGAAGCTCTATCGCTGCCTGCGCAAGACCGAGAAGACCGAGCCGCGGCAGCTGGTGTTTTACGATCCCGGGGTCGGCACGCTGGCGCGGCCGAACACGTGGCACCGGCTCAGGCAGAATTTCAACGCCATCCTGGGGCTCGCCACCGGCTATGGGCTCGATGACAACGTGCTGGCGGCCTATTGCTTCCTGGTGCAGAACTGGCGCGAGGGCGACCAGATCTATCTGTTCGGCTTTTCCCGCGGCGCCTACACCGTGCGGGTGCTGGCGGGGCTGATCCACAAGATCGGCCTGATCACGGAAGAGCAGGCCAATCTCGCCGGCAGCGGCCTGATCGCCTACAAGGCGTTCTCCAGCGACGAGGCGCCGAAGCTGCGCGAAAAATTCAGGGGGCGCGTCGACGCCGCCGCCGCTGAGGATGCCGAGCCGCCCTCGCCGTTCGACAACGCCGCGCAGTTCGCGCGCATCACGTCAGCGCGCTGGCCCGTCATCCGCTTCGTCGGCGTCTGGGATACGGTGGCGAGCGTGATCGTGCCGCGGCCCGACCGGTTTTATCTGCCGAGTCTCGAGGAACTGGCCTGGACGCTGCAGAACCCGAGCGTGCAGATTTTCCGCCAGGCGATCTCGATCGACGAGCGGCGCTGCATGTTCCGCCTGAAGAAGTGGGACGCGCCGCAGACCTACAAGCCGGTCCGCTTCAACGACATCAAGAACACGCCGCAGGATATTTTGCAGGTGTGGTTTTCAGGCGTGCATGCCGATATCGGCGGCGGCTATCCCGAAAAGCAATCCGGCCTCTCCAAATATCCGCTGCTCTGGATGATCGACGAGGCCGAGAAAGCCGGCCTCAAATTCAACCACGCCAATGTCAACCAGCTCGCCTGGGGCATTCCGCGCAAGAACAGCCCGTTCTCCTATGTCGCGCCTGATGTGCGCGGCGAGGTGCATAATTCGCTTGTTGGCGCGTGGTGGCTGCTCGAATTCCTGCCGAAGAGCGCGAAGTACAGGGAATGGCCGAAGCGGCAGGTATATTTTGGGTTTTACTTTCCGGATGCGGAGCCGCGGGTGATTCCGGAAGGTGCTGTCATTCATGAGTCGGTGGTGAAGCGGATGGCCGAGGTGAAGGATTATCGGCCGGTGAATCTGCCGGAGAGGTATGAGACGTGGCCGATGCCGGTGAAGGCGGAAGCGGTGGAGATGCCGGCGGAGGTGTGAGGCACACTGGCGCCACACGAACGGTGCGTTCCCTCCCCCCTTGCGGGGGAGGGCTAGGGAGAGGGGTGGCGGCAGCGGGACTGCCGGTGTAACCGTTGCCCGATCCGCGCACGCGGTGACGAGGCGATCCCTTCACACACCGCCGATGACGCCACCCCTCTCCCCCGCCCTCCCCCGCAAGGGGGAGGGAGCGACCGTTCGGGCGGCTCGCTTCTCGCAAACAAGCCGAAACCGCGACTTCCGCTTTTCAGAATCCATGTCAAGCTCTAATTTTCCGACAATCAAAAATATTTCGCTTTCCATCGCCCCCAAATCACCTGCACATCAATAGCCATCCCGTCCCACTCAGAGGGGCGTCGGCCGTCGTCATGACGAGGGGCGGGGATGCGGTGGACGCTGAGGTTGCGATTGACGGTCGCGGCCGATGCGTACGGTGAAAGCGTGTGGTCCTGGCGCCCGTAACGGCGTCAAGCTCCGAAGAAGCTAACGCTTCGAGGGGTGACGGTGGCAATAGAGGCCGTCTCACCGGGGAGAGCGCGCTATAAGCCGTAAAGCCACTGCGCAGGGAATGTCGGATGTTCTCCGCTGCCCTGTATGCTCATGTGCAGCTTTTTTAGCACAGAACGCACATGAGACCGCGGGTGCAGCGCGCATCCGGCATTCCCTGCGCCCTCTGGATTTGGGGGGCGGAACGAAATTGCATAACTCGGGTGAAACCTGCCGCGGGAATGCGGAGGTGTGTTTGCTTCTTATGGTGGGTCACCAATCGTGCGGCACGAACGGTCGGCTCCCTCCCCCCTTGCGGGGGAGGGCTGGGGAGAGGGGTCCACACGGGCAGTCCCGATGACGCCACCCCTCTCCCTAACCCTCCCCCGCAAGGGGGGAGGGAACGCAGTTGGGCTCGCGATGACAGCAGTGCAAAAATCCCTACCCCACCTTCCCCATCAGTGCGTCGCCAAACGCGGCGACCCAAATCTCCGTAGTTTCACTGAGTATCTCGCCCGATGGATTGCTTCGCGGAGCCTGTCATCGGGCGGCGCTTCGCGCCGACCCGTTGGCTCGCAATGACGGTGAGAGGCCCGCCAGGCAGCCCGAACTTTACCGACTGTTCAGCTATTCCCCATACCCTTTTCCCCTGTGCCAGAATTGGCTTCGAACGCTCAGGACGAGCGATGCTAGAACAATCCATCGCCGATGAGGTCGAGGCGGCCATCAAGGCCGGCTCGGCGCAAAAACACCTCGAGACTTTCCGCCGCGTCACGGACCTGTTCCTGACCTCGGCCGACGGCTTCAATGGCGAACAGATCGAGCTGTTCGGCGACGTGCTCGAACGGCTGATCAGGACCATCGAGCTGCGCGCCATCGCCGACGTCAGCGCGCGCATCGCGCTCGCCGAAATGAGCAGCCAGCTCGCATCGGTGAAGCAGGCGCCGCACGCCGTGATCCGCCGCCTCGCCCACAACGAGGATATTTCGGTCGCAGCGCCCGTGCTGACCGAGTCCGCGCGGCTGTCGGCGGAGGATCTGGTCGAGCTGGCGCAGAGCAAAAGCGAGGCGCATCTGCTCGCGATATCCGGCCGCTGGTGGCTCGCCGAGATCGTCACCGACGCGCTGCTGGCGCGGCATTATCCGAGCGTCAGCCGCAAGCTGGTCGCCAATCCCGGCGCGAAGGTTTCGACGAACGGTTTTGCGGTGCTGCTGGCGCAGGCCGAACACGATCCGGAACTGGCGATCGAGACCGGCATCCGCATCGACCTGCCGGCGGATATCAGGCGGCAATTGCTGCGCGACGCCACTGAAGCGGTGCGCACGCGGCTGCTGTCGCGCGCGCCGCCGCATCTGTTCGAGGAAATCCGCGGCGCCATCGCGGCCGCCGCCGACGGCGCCAGCCGCGAAATGTCGCGCGTGCGCGATTTCGCCGCCGCCAAGCGCTACGTGACGCTGCTCGCGAAAAACGGCCAGCTCAACGAAGCCGCGCTGTTGAGTTTTGCCAAACAGCGCAAATACGAGGAGACGGTGGCGGCGCTCGCCGAACTGTCGCGCTCCGGCATCGACGTCATCCGCCCCTTGATGCAGAGCCTGCGCGATGAAGGCCTGCTGGTTCCCTGCCGCGTCGCCGGCCTGCGCTGGGACACGGTGGCCGCCGTGCTCGACAGCCGCTTCACCTCAGGCCATCTCGGCCCCCACGAACTGGCGCAGGCCAAGGCGCAATACAGCAGGCTGACGCTGGACAACGCGCAGCGCATGCTGCGGTTCTGGCAGGTGAAGGCGACCGATGCACCGGGAATGAATTGACGGATGCTGCGCGGCGATGCGCACTCCCTTCCCTTCTCCCCTTGTGGGAGAAGGTGGCGCGAAGCGCCGGATGAGGGGTCTCTCACCGCAAGGTCTGTACTCGCGGATAGAACCTCTCACCCGTCTCGCCGTCGCTGCGCGCCGTCGATCCACCCTCTCCCACAAGGGGAGAGGGGAAGCAATCACGCCGCGCGGATCAAGCTCGCGTCGAGATGCTTCAGGCGCGGCATCACTTCCTGCTTCAGGAGCCGCAGCGAATGGTGCCACGCTTCCGGCTTGTGCTTGTAGTCGAAGCCAAAGACCAGAAGCGTGCCAAAGCCGCCGACCTCATGATAGATCTTCTCGATCTTCTCGGCGCAGGTCGAGGGCGAGCCGACGATCCAGTTGCGCTTCGCGCAATATTCGGCTGTCACATCCGAGTCAGGCACGTCGGGCGCGTGCTTGAGGTAGTCCTTGAAACCGAAATGCCCGAGCAGAGGGAGGAAGTATTCGGTCATCATCCGGCCCATCATGTCGCCGACCGACAGCCGCCATGCCTCCTCGTCGGTGTCGGCGATGAACACCTCGCGCACCAGCCGCCAGTCCTGCCGGTTCGGCTTGCGGCCGGTTTTGGCGGCGCCGATCTCCACCGATTCCCAGTGGCTGCCGACATAGGCCGGGTTGAGGTTGAGGCTCATCGGGATATAGCCGCGCTCGCCCGCGAGCTTGAGCGTATCCGATCCCTTGGAGAGGCCGGCAACGCCGATCGGCGGATGCGGCGCCTGCAGCGGCTTGAGGTGCGGCTTGAGGAAGTCGAACATCACGTCAGGCTTGTTCACCGTCCAGAACTTGCCTTGGTACGACCACGGCGCGTCCTCGGTCCACATTTTGAGGATGATCTCCAGCGCCTCGCGGGTCATGTCGCGGTTCTGGCCGGACATGCCGTCGACGTTGAACATCGCCCAGTCGCTCGGCAGGCCCGAGGCTGCGACGCCGAAATTGAGCCTGCCGCCGGAGAGATGGTCGAGCATGGCGACGCGGTTGGCGAGTTCGGCGGGGTGGTGATAGGGCAGCAAAAAGCCGCCGGGGCCGAGGCGGATATTTTTGGTCTGCAGGAACGCCTGCGCGAGGATCAGGTCCGGCGAGGGGTGCGGCTCCCAGGGGGCGGTGTGGTGTTCGCCGATCCAGGCTTCCTGATAGCCGAGCTCATCGAGCCATCGCAGCGTCTGCAAGTCCCAGTCGTGACCCTCCTTCAACCCGCACTCCGGCGGATGGGACGGCATCGTGAAATATCCGATCTCCATGGGGCGTCCTCTCGCTGTTTTTTCAAAACGCGTCTGTCGCGCGCAAGCCAGAGCATAGCACGCCTTGCGTGTGGCCGAGATATGACGAAACCAATGGGCAGAAATTCGCGAGGCGGCGCGCGAAATTTCCCGCTACCGCGTGCCGAACGTGGTGGCGCCGAACAGCGCCTTTTGCGTCGAGGGTTGCGAGCGCCAATATTGCGGCGGTGCAAACACTTCGCCGCCGAGTTCGGCGGCGGCGTGCCAGCCCCAGCGCGGGTCGTAGAGCATGCCGCGGGCCAGCGCGACCATGTCGGCCTTACCGGACGCCACGATCTCCTCGGCCTGTCTGGCTTCGGTGATCAGCCCGACCGCAATCGTCGTGAGGCCGGTCGCCTGCTTGATGGCTTGCGCGAACGGCACCTGATAGCCGGGGCCGAGCGGGATTTTTTGCAACGGGCTGACGCCGCCCGAGGACGCGTCGATCCAGTCGACGCCGCGCTGCTTCAGCGCCTTGGCATATTCGAGGGTCTGCGCCAGATCCCAGCCGCCCTCGACCCAGTCGGTCGAGGACAGCCGCAAGCCCACCGGCTTGTCGTGCGGGAACGCCGCGCGCACCGCGTCGAACACTTCGAGCGGAAAGCGCATGCGATTCTCCAGCGACCCGCCATATTGATCGGTGCGCTGGTTGGAGATCGGCGACAGGAACTGATGCAGCAGATAGCCATGGGCGCTGTGCACCTCGATGGCGTCGATGCCGAGCCGCTCGGCGCGCCTGGTGGCCGCGACGAACGCATCGCGCACCCGGACAAGCCCCGCCGCGTCGAACGCCAGTGGCGGCGTCTCGCTCTCCTTGTGCGCAATCGCCGACGGCCCTTCCGGCCGCCAGCCGCCTTCGGAAACCGGGATCAGCTGGCCGCCGTCCCACGGCGTGTGGCTCGACGCCTTGCGGCCGGCATGGGCGAGCTGGATCATCACGGCCGCCTTGGAGCGCTTGCGCACCGAGGCCAGGATCGGCTTCAGCGCGGCCTCGTTGGCGTCGTTGTAGAGGCCGAGGCAGCCCGGCGTGATCCGGCCGATCGCCTCGACGGCGGTGGCCTCGATGCAGAAGATCGATGCGCCCGACAGCGCCAGCGAGTTGATGTGCGTGAAGTGCCAGTCATTGGCGTCGCCATCGACAGAAGAATACTGGCACATCGGCGCCACCATGATGCGGTTGGCGAGTTTCAGGCCACGCAGCTGGATCGGGGAAAACAGGTTGCTCATGTGGGATTCCTGGGGAATTTCCGGACCGAATGGAAGCATGCTGGCCTCCTCTGTAGCGAGCTGCCCCCTTCCCCTCAACCCGCCGCCAGCGCAACCCTCCTCCTACCGTTTGATACCGGCGCGATACCAGGCGGCATGGGCTGGAGGAAAGCCGCCTCAATCCACCAGCGTGAACTGCAGCAGCAGGTTGCGCTGGATCATCGAGAAATTGTCGTCGGAGATCAGCGTCAGCACCGTATCGCCCTCGTCGGTCACATGGGCGTCGATGCCTTCCAGATTGTCGATCTCGCTGCCGAGATCGGCGGTGAAGATCGTGGGACCGTCGATCACGGCGCCGGGGGCGATGGAGTTGGGCGCGATGCGCCGGATCCGGACGCCGATGCCGCCGAGCATGGAAAACTTGCGCTCCAGCAACAGCAATTGACCGGAAGGCAGCAACACCGCGTCGCTGACGTCGAAATTCTCGGTGCGGCGGATGCCGAACTGACCGGGCGTCTTGCCGCCGATCAGAAAGCCGATGATGTTGCCGCCGGCGTCGAGGCCGCGTTCGGAGATCGCGATCAGCGTCCCCGCCAGGGCAAAGCCCTTCGGCACCATCACCAGCGCTTCGAGCCCCTTGTTGAACGGCAGCTTGCGCGTCGCCGGCGGCAACGGCATCACCTCGCCGAGCGAACGCGTAAAGCCCTTGGCGAAATCGAACCGCAGTATCTGATTGACGCGTTCCAGGCTGACATAAACGTAAGAACCATCGAGTGCGATCGCCTCGGTGTCGTACCAGCCGCGCGCGGTGATCGGCTTGCCATCGGGACCGAGAATCGGCGACGCCTCGACATCATCGAGGCCGGTCATCTCGCGGCCCTTGCAAACGATGCGGCCGGTGAACCAGCCGCCCTTGTCGCTGATGGCGATGAAGCGCTCGCCCTTGGCATCGAGCCGCAGCCCCGACAGGCCGCCGAAGCCGCGAAACCTGGAGGTCAGGATCAACCCGCTGCGATATTCCAGCGAGCCAAACCGCACGTGGGAGCGGTCGCGGGTATCGAACGACGGCAGCGGCCTAGCATTGACCTCGATCGAGACCGGCGCGGTGACGGCATATTCATCCGGGGGAGCCGGCTTCGGCGGCCGCTGAACTGCGGTCTGCGCATGCGCGATGGCGGGCAGCGCCACGGCCGAGAACCCCGCCGCTGCAGTTTTCAGGAAGCGACGGCGGCTTACCGGTGCGCGCATACTCTCAGGAATGCAGACGGCGTGGCCGGCGCGTTGTCGTGGGTGCGGCGCCGTGGGTCTCGCTGAAGAGCTCGGCAAGCTTTTCGGTGATGGCGCCGCCGAGTTCCTCGGCATCGACGATGGTAACCGCACGGCGATAATACCGCGTCACGTCGTGACCGATGCCGATCGCGATCAGTTCGACCGGCGAACGGGTTTCGATCTCTTCGATGATGTGGCGCAGATGCCGCTCGAGGTAATTGCCCGGGTTGACCGACAGCGTGGAATCGTCGACCGGCGCGCCGTCGGAAATCATCATCAGGATCTTGCGCTGCTCAGGACGTCCGAGCAGGCGCTTGTGCGCCCAATCCAGCGCCTCGCCGTCGATGTTTTCCTTCAAAAGCCCCTCGCGCATCATCAGCCCGAGATTTTTCCGCGCGCGGCGCCAGGGGGCGTCGGCGGATTTGTAGATGATGTGGCGCAGGTCGTTCAGCCGGCCAGGATTGGCCGGCTTGCCGGCGGCAAGCCACGCCTCGCGGGACTGCCCGCCCTTCCAGGCCCGCGTGGTGAAGCCGAGGATCTCGACCTTGACGCCGCACCGCTCCAGCGTGCGCGCCAGAATGTCCGCACAGGTCGCCGCCACCGTAATGGGACGGCCGCGCATCGAACCGGAATTGTCCAGCAGCAACGTCACCACGGTGTCGCGGAAGGTCGCTTCCTTCTCGTGCATGAACGAGAGCGGATGATAAGGATCGGTGACCACGCGCGACAGCCGCGCCGGATCAAGGATGCCTTCCTCGAGATCGAACTCCCAGGCGCGGTTCTGCTGCGCCATCAAGCGGCGCTGCAGCCGGTTGGCCAGCCGCGCGACGATGCCCTGCAGATGCGCGAGCTGCTTGTCGAGATAGCTGCGCAGCCGTTCCAGCTCGTCATGGTCGCAGAGATCTTCGGCCGCGATCACCTCGTCGAACTTCGGCGCAAAGGCGTGATATTCCGGCCCGCGCGGTTCGTTGGCGCCGCGCGAATTCGGCCGCGTCGCCTCGCCCGGGGTCTCGTCGTCGCCGAGTTCGCCGTCGTCGAAGGTGTCCGACGTGGAAGCCTGCGCGCTTTCCATCGCACTTTCAGACATTTCGTCGGTCGAGGCCTGGGCCTGATCGGCGCTCATTTCCTGCGCGGCGTCAGAGTCGGGCGAACCTTCGGCGCCGGACTGATCGTTCTCGCCGTCCTGATTCTCCTCGTTGTTCTCGTCGTCGTCGGCATCGGCGTTGCGGTCGTCGCCAAGGTCGAGCGCCGACAGCAGATCGTGCACGAGGTCGCCGAACTTGGCCTGGTCTTCGGTAACGCGGCTCAATTGATCGAGGCGCGCGCCGATCCTGTCTTCCAGCACCGGACGCCAGAGGTCGACCATCTTCTTCGCCGCCGCCGGCGGCGCCATGCCGGTCAGCCGTTCGCGCACCAGCATCGCCAGCGCATCCGACAGCGGCGCGTCGGCGCGGTCGGTGATCTCGTCGAACTTGCCGCGATGGAAATGATCGTCGAGCATCGCGGTGAGGTTTTTCGCGACACCGGCCATCCGCCGCGAGCCGATCGCTTCGACGCGCGCCTGCTCGACCGCCTCGAACACGCCGCGCGCCTGCGGATTGCCCGGCATCAGCTTGCGGTGAACTTTTGGATCGTGACAGGCGAGTTTCAGCGCGATCGAGTCGGCATGGCCGCGCACGATCGCGGCATCGCGTTTCGTCATTTTGCGCGCAGGTTCGGGCAGCCGGGCCTTGCCCGGCGCGAGACCCGGACGTTCGGCCGCGAACGTCACTTCGAGTTCGGGGGCCTTTGCGATCGCGCGCAGGCACGACGTCACCGCGCGCTTGAACGGCTCGGTCGGCGCTTCCTTGGATCCGGTGCGGAATTTGGAGTTGGATGTGCTCATAGCGCTTTCGTGAACCAATGGCGCGTCACGCCTTCAGGATAACCGTCGATCGAACCGAATTCCTCATAGCCGCAGGCGCGGTAGAAACCCGGCGCCTGAAAACTCATCGTATCGAGATAGGACCGCGTAGCCCCAAACCGTCTCGCTTCGTCTTCAATCGCCTTGATCAGCTTTGTTCCAAAATCCTTGCCGCGAAGTTTCTGCTCCATCCAGAACAACTGTATGAACAGCACCGTGGTCCAGACCTCACCGACAATCCCGCCGACGATCTTGTCGCCTTCGCGCAAGGAGATGGCGAGGCGCTTGTATTTCTGCTTCCCCATCTTCTCGGTGTTGTAGCCGATCAATCCGCCGAGCACCGCCTTCTTGGTCTTTCCAATGGTGCGCTCGACGGAAATGGTTGGCATGGGCTAGCTGAGCGCCACGTTGACCGAACTCTCGGCCAGCTCCGCGTTGAAGCAGCGCTGATAGAATTCAGCCACCAGCGGCCGTTCCAGTTCGTCGCACTTGTTGAGGAAGGTGACGCGGAACGCAAAGCCGATATCGGAGAAGATATCGGCGTTCTCCGCCCAGGTGATCACCGTGCGCGGGCTCATCACCGTCGAGAGGTCGCCATTGGCGAACGCGTTTCGGGTGAGATCGGCAAGCCGCACCATCTTGTTGACGATGTCGCGGCCTTCCTGCGTGCGATAGTGCTTCGCCTTGGCGAGCACGATTTCGACTTCCTCGTCATGCGCCAGATAATTCAGCGTGGTGACGATCGACCAGCGGTCCATCTGGCCCTGGTTGATCTGCTGGGTGCCGTGATAGAGGCCCGACGTATCACCGAGACCGACCGTGTTGGCGGTCGAGAACAGGCGGAACGACGGGTGCGGCTTGATCACCTTGTTCTGGTCGAGCAGCGTCAGGCGGCCGGAGACTTCCAGCACGCGCTGGATCACGAACATCACGTCGGGACGGCCGGCGTCGTATTCGTCGAACACCAGCGCGATGTTGTGCTGCAGCGCCCAGGGCAGAATGCCGTCGCGGAATTCCGTGACCTGCTTGCCGTCCCGCACGACGATGGAGTCCTTGCCGACCAGGTCGATACGGCTGATATGGCTGTCGAGGTTGACGCGCACGCAGGGCCAGTTCAGCCGCGCTGCGACCTGCTCGATATGGGTCGATTTACCGGTGCCGTGATAGCCGGTGACCATGACGCGGCGGTTCTTGGCAAAACCGGCGAGGATCGCAAGCGTGGTGGCGCGGTCGAAGCGGTAATCCGAATCGACTTCCGGCACGTGCGGGTCGACTTCGGAATAGGCGGGCACTTCGAGATCACTATCGATTCCAAAGACCTGCCGGACCGACACCTTCATATCGGGCAGACCGACGGGTTCCGTATTCTTGCTCATGGCGGCGGTCGTCATCAATCCTCCGAGGTCCCGGGCGTTCCCGAAACCAGATTTGTTGAATGGCTGCGGATGGGTGCTGGCTGCGAACCTAGCAGAGAGCAACGGCCGGAAGAAGCCCGCCGCGCAATGAAAGTTCCGCTGCCTTATCATTGAGATAGGCACTGAACTCGATTTTTGGAGGGCAGCCCTGCGAATCACGCCGTACTTTTGCCGGGTGGCCGGGCAAGCCGCCCCGGAACCGGCCCCTCGGGACGGCTCTTCCCGGCCCCTTGGCGAGTTGTTAGGTCTGGGCCGTCAGGCAAACCACGCGACCGCAACGGGAATTTGTGGCCTCCTTCCTCGACCCTCTGATCGCTTTTGTCTCGGCCCATCCGTGGCTTGCCTACCTGACGCTGTTCCTCGCCGCCCTGCTGGAAGCCGTTCCGGTGGTCGGCTCGCTGGTGCCGGGATCGACCATCATCCTCGCCTTGAGCGCGCTGGTGCCGGGCGGCGAACTGAAATTGTGGGCGGTGCTGGCGGCGGCGATTGCCGGGGCCGCACTCGGCGACGGCACCGCGTTCTGGGTTGGCCATCGCTCGCAGCGCGAGATTCTCAGCGTCTGGCCGCTGAAGAACTATCCCGCCGTGGTGGCGCAGAGCGAAGCCTTCTTCGAAAGCCGTGGCGCGCTTGCGGTGTTCTTTGCGCGTTTCGTGCCGCCGATCCGCGCCTTCGTACCGGTCACGGCGGGCGCGCTGGGCATGCCGCCGCTGCGGTTCTACGGCGTGAATATTCCGGCCATCCTGCTCTGGGCGATGGCCCATGTGCTGCCGGGCGTATTCGCAATCTCCGTGCTGCACGAATATTTCGGGCATCATCACGGCACGGCCAAGCATCTCTGGGTGCTCGCGGTGCTGGTCGGTGCGCTGGTTATCGCGCTTGCGATTTGGATCATCCGCCGCCGCCAGGGCGGCGGCGTGATCGAGCCGACCAGGCCGGTCAAGTAATCCGGGCGCGTCCAGGCGCAGGGCCAACATAGCGCGCCCGCGGGCGAATCAGCCGCTCCTGGCGCAATTGTTCGCTCGCATGCGCGATCCATCCGACCGTGCGGGCCATCGAAAACAGCACCAGCTCATGGCCCGGCGGCAGGCCCAGCGTGTGCACCAGCACCGCCAGCGCATAGTCGATATTGACGAATTCGCCGGTCGCTTCCGCAATGCGTTCCGGGATTTCGTGGGTCAGTTTGCGCTCTGCGCCGGAGCGCGCCAAAGCCTCCAGCAAGGCCTGCGCGCGGGGATCCCCGAGCTTGTAGACGCCGTGGCCGAAGCCCGCGAAACGCTCGCCCAGCGCCACCCGTTCGCGAATCAGGGGCGCGACGTCGCCCTTCACGAGCGTCTTGAGCAGCTGCGCCGCCAGCACGCCGGCGCCGCCATGCCTGGGACCTTTCAGGGCGACGAGGCCCGCGATCATCGCGTCATAGAGGTTCAGGCCGGTCGACGCCGCGCAGCGCACGGTGAAGGTCGAAGCGTTCAATTCATGATCCGCCAGCAGCACCAGCGCGCGGCGTATCAGATCGGCGGCGTGCTTGTGATCGGGCGCCCAGGCCCTGGCGATCTGCAGGTGCAGCGGCTGCGGCGAGGTCTTCGCGTTCAGCATGGTCGCGACCACCAGACGCAGGATGCGGCCGCCGACCATCGCGCGTCCCTCGGGCGCGCGGGTAAAGGCGCGCGGATCGGCAACGGCCGCCAGCGCCAGCACCGCAATGGCGCGATCGATCGCGTTGGCGCCGCGGGCGGCCTCGGCCACCGCGCGCATTTCATCCGAGATCGACGGGCAATTATCTGATGCAAACGGGTCGACGCCGGTGACGTCCCACAGCAGCGTGGCGGCATGTTCGAGCGTATCGCGCTCGGCGAGATCGACGCAGTTGACACCGCGATAGATCGGGCCGTCCTCGGTGATGGTCGCGATCGCCGAATCCATCACCGGCAAATCCGCATCGAAACTGCGCATCCCGCGCGGCTCCGGCGCCGGCGCCCGCCGCTCCTTCAGCGTGCGGACGTCCTCGGCCCGGTAGCGGTGGCTGCGCGAATCGGCCGACGGCTCGGAGCGGATCAGGCCGCGGCTGACATAGGCGTAGAGCGTCGCCTGCGAGATCGCGAGTTCGGCGGATGCCTCGCGGGCCGATAGATAAAGGCCGGCGGATTTTTTCATATTGATTTACATAATCAAGATTGATCAATCTGTCGAGAGGGCCGACCTTTGCGGTGCACAAAGGAGATCCGACCATGAACATGCAGCTTTCAAAGACCCCGATCGGCCTCGACGGCGTCCCCGCCGCGGAAACCGTGCTGAGCCATGTCGACGGCGAGCGCGGCGAATTGATCATTGCCGGCGAGCGCGTCGGCGAACTGGCGCGCAAGACCGGGTTCGAGGGCGTTACCGCCCGCCTATGGAGCGGCGGCACCGGCCAGCCGGTCGGCGAGGCCGCGGTGCGCGCCGCGCTTGGCGCCGGGCGCGAACGCGCCTTCGCCCGGCTGCCGGAACTGTTGAGAAGCACGCGAGGTCTGTCGATCGTCGATGGTTTTCGCGCGGCGATCGCGGGGCTGCGCGCGGAAGCGGGACTGACGCACGAGGCCACCATTGTCGGCGCATTTCCTGTCATCGCAGGCGCGCTGGCGCAGCGCGCCAAGGGCAACGATCCCGTGCCGCCCGATCCGACCGCGAGCCATGCAGCCGACACGCTGTCGATGATGCTCGGCCGCAAGCCCGACGGGCGCGAAGCGGCGGCGCTCGACGCCTATTTCGTCACGGTGTGCGACCACGGCATGAACGCCTCGACCTTCACGACGCGCGTCATTGCCTCGACCCATGCCGATCTGTTTGCGGCGGTGACGGGCGGCTATTGCGCGCTGACGGGGCCGCTGCATGGCGGCGCGCCGGAGCCGGTGCTGGAAATGCTCGACGCCATCGGATCGAGCGAACGCATCAAGCCCTGGGTCGACAGCGCACTGGCGCGCGGCGAGCGGCTGATGGGCTTTGGCCATCGCGTCTATCGGGTGCGCGATCCCCGCGCCGACGTGCTCAAGGGCGCGATCGAGCGACTCGCCGGCAGCGGCATGGATCTGCCGTTCGCGGGCGAAGTCGAGGCCTATATCCGCGACGCCTTGAAGCGGAAAAATCCGGACCGGCCGCTCGATACCAATGTGGAATTCTTCACCGCGATCCTGCTCGACGCGCTGAAAATCCCGCGCCAGGCGTTTACGCCGATCTTTGCGGTGGCGCGCGCCGCCGGCTGGACCGCACACGCCCGCGAACAGCAGCGCACGGGGCGGCTGATCCGGCCGAGCTCGGCGTATATCGGCCCGATGCCTAAGTGACTCTACGCAGATATCTGCGCGTGTCGCCCCGGCCTTGAGCCGGGGCCCATACGCCGCGGCCTGTATTGTTGCAAAAAGAAGATCACGACCGGCGTGTAAGACAAAGACCGACGGTGGCTATGGGTCCCGGCCCCCCGTGCGCAATTGCACTAGGCCGGGACGACAAACAATTACGCCCCGCGCACTACCGTCTTGAGGTAATTATACGCCTTGATGATCTCGATCAGGCGGTCCTCGGTGGAGCGGTCGCCGCCATTGGCGTCGGGATGGTGCTGCTTCACCAGCAGCTTGTATTTTGCCTTCACCGTTTCCAGCGTCGCATCGGGCCCGAGTCCCATCACCTGCAGTGCCTTGCGCTCGGCGTTCATCACTTTTCGGGTTTCGGGCTTGGTCTCGCCGGCAGCGCCTCCCGGACCAGGCCGCCAACGGCCGCGGCCGTTGAGCTCCGAGAACATACTGAACGGATCGGAAGCGGCGTCGATATCGGGCTCGGCGCCGGCCTTGCCCTTCTTGCCGCCGTTGGCGCCCATCTTCCAGGTCGGGCGGTGGCCGGTCAGCGCATCCTTCTGGTAGCGCGCGACGGAGTCGGCGCTCATGCCCTGGAAGAAATTGTAGCCCTGGTTGTATTCGCGGACGTGGTTGAGACAGAAGTGCCAGTACTCTTTCGAGTTCTCACGGCCCTTGGGCGCGCGGTGCGGGCCCTTGTTCTTGCACTCCGGCCATTCGCACATGGCGGATTCTTCGCGCGCCGCAGCCTGCTGCTTCGCGCTCAGCTTGTTGGGCTTGATGCGAATGGAGTCGAAGAATTTGGATGAATCGATTGGCATGGCTGACTTTGACTACGCAATGCCCAAGGCTTCAAGTCTTGACATTGCGAATACCTCTGTTCCGATCTGGCATTGACGAAAAACGGTCCCGGACGTAATGCCGCCGTCATGAGCACCAAGGACGATATCATAAACAAGTTGCGTGAAGCTTTCGTACCCGAAAGCCTCGACGTAACAGACGAATCACATCTGCATGAGGGCCATGCCGGCCACAGGCCGGGCGGCGAGACACACTTCCGGGTATATATTGTGTCGCCGGCCTTCGAAGGGAAGAGCCGGATCGAACGCCATCGCATGGTCAATGCGACGCTCGACGCGGAACTCAAGGGGTCCGTGCACGCGCTGGCGATCAAGGCGCAGGCACCCGGGGAAACTACGGGCCGCTGACTATATCACCCCTGCCACGGATGTAAGCGTCCGATGACCACGCTGAAGCTCATTGTGATGGCCGGACTTCCCGGTTCCGGGAAGAGCACGCTGGCGGAAGGGCTTTCCCGGCATTTTTCGCTGCCGCTATTGTCGGTCGATCCGATCGAGGCGGCGATGTGGCGCGGCGGCCTCTTGCGGGATCAAACGGGGATCGCGGCCTATGAGGTCGCACAAGCCCTGGCAGCAGAACAATTGCGGCTCAATCATTCCGTCCTGATCGACGCGGTCAATCCGGTCGAGTCCCCGCGCGCGGCGTGGCGAAAGCTTGCGGCAAAATATCGCGCGGATTTGAAGATCATCGAATGCATCTGCGTCGACCAGGCGATCCACCGCCGCCGTATCGACGCCCGTATCCGCAATATCGAAGGGATGGCCGAGATCGACTGGGCCAGGGTCGAACAACGGCGCGCCGAATATGAGGCGTGGACCGATGCAAGGCTGACGCTGGACGCCTCGGCGGAGCCGGCGGATCGGTTGCTCGCGGAAGCGATCCGCTATCTGGCCTGAACGTGCGGCGACGCCGATGCGAAGATCGGCCAGGGACGGTGGCAGCGCCTTCATCTTTGTGAGACAATCGGACGCGCGATGGTTCGGTTCGAGAGAACGCGGGGTCGGGCCGACACTGATGCCATCGCCGGCAGATGAGGTCGTCCGATGCGTCGATGGGCACATCAGGGGTTGGCTGCGGCCGTTATGGCGTTGATGGCCGCGTGTCCCATCAAGACCTTCGCGCTCGACATGCCCGGCCCGGCCGCTCAGGAGGTGCTGGTGAAAAGCATTCTGGTGACGCTGAACGACGCGGTCGGATCCGACAATTTCACCGTCCTCCACGCCAAGATCTCAAAACCGTTTCGCGAGCAGTTCCCGCCGGAAAAGCTGCGGGCCGTGTTCAAGGACCTGGTCGAGAAGCACGCGGTGTTCGACGCCGTGGTGGCGCAAAAAATGATTATCGACGAGGACGCCAGGATCGACGAACAGGGCGTGTTGAAACTGAAGGGCCGTTTCCAGACGGCGCCCAAGCAGGTCAAATACCAGCTTGGCTTCATCGAATCGGAAGGGACGTGGAAGCTCAGCGGCGTTGCGATCGATATTGAATAGTACCGCTAGAGCCTTTTCCGTTCCGATGGAATCGGAACGGGGCTCTAGTGTCCCGAATCTGAAGTTCAGCGGACTCGAAATCG
>NZ_JAFCME010000030.1 GCF_018130065.1 Bradyrhizobium sp. AUGA SZCCT0158
TGCCAAAGCCGAAGTGTCACAATATGAATCACACAAAATGCCGATTCGGGAATCCCCGACATCAGATGTGTGCATGCCCTAGCGCCTGCGCGGGGACGACGTGTGGGGAGAGCCGAGTCAACATCGACACTAGGCCAATGGCCGACATGGCAAACAAAGCCTGAAGAAAATCGTTCGTTTACGATCAATTAAGCTTTCTCGTTTATGACTGGCATCGTCCTCGTTTGGACACCGAGTGGCTCCTGTCCACTCTGTTTGACGCCTCCCTGTTATCAACTTCAAAAGCCGCCGGAAACGGCGGCTCTTTTTTGTCTCCGCAAGGCTGGAAACCATATTTCCGGTTGCGGCTGGACTCTCGCCCTCGCAAGCGCAATGATTTGTTCATCATAAGTCGGCGGTTTGAAAAGCCGGCAGCGTATCAGTGGCGTGAGGGCGTTAACTATGGCGGACCGGCTGCACAGCGATTCCGCGCTCGTTCAATTCAGCGAGCGGCTGACTAATTCGGCGGCATTCGGAACCCTGTTCCGCGAGGGCATGGATCTGGTCGAGGAGACCGCGGCCTATCTCGACGGTGACGGCCGCGCTGAAGCCAAGGCGCTCGAACGCTCCGTCAGTCTCACCTATGCGACCGAAAGCATGCGGCTGACCACCCGCCTGATGCAGCTCGCCTCCTGGCTGCTGCTGCATCGCGCGGTCAAGGAAGGCGAGATGACGCTGACCCAGGCCAACCGCGAAAAGACCAAGGTCAAACTCTCCGCCGCCGATCCCGGTCCCGAAGACATGATCGCCAAACTGCCGCTGCAATTGCAGCACCTGATCGAGCGTTCGATGAACTTGCAGTCGCGAGTGCGCCGGCTCGACACGTCGATCCATGCGCCGGCGGCCGAACGCGCCCCGATCGGCAATCCGCTGGTGCCGCAGCTCAATCGCCTGAAGGCGGCCTTCGAGCGGTAAGCTCGGAAACTCTCTCCGCCGTCATTGCGAGCCAACGGGTCGCGCGAATGCGCGCCCGATGACAGGCTCCGCGAAGCAATCCATAGCGCCGCAAGTTGGGGCATGGATTGCTTCGCTTCGCTCGCAATGACGGTCAGAAACAAAAAAACGCCCCGGGAAACCGGGGCGTTTTGCATTCCTGCGCCGCAGGGCGCGGGGTCGAAAAACCCTCAATCCTTCTTGAGGAAGCCCGAAAACTTCTTCTGGAAGCGCGACACGCGGCCGCCGCGGTCGAGCATCTGCTGGGTGCCGCCGGTCCAGGCCGGATGCGACTTGGAGTCGATGTCGAGGTTCAGCTTGTCGCCTTCCTTGCCCCAGGTGGAACGGGTCTGATACTCCGTACCGTCGGTCATAACGACCGTAATCGTATGATAATTCGGATGAATTTCGGCTTTCATGGCATATCCTTCGGCGCGCCTGCGCCCGTCTCGAAATGTCAGGGGTACGGGATTTGGGCGGGTCTATAACGCAACAAGGCCGCCAAAACAAGCTGCCAGAGCCGTCTGATGGGTCGATCTGCCGGATTTGCCAGCGCCGCTTCCGGGGCCTATCTGGGGGCATCGAAACTGGTCCCTTTTCATGAGCGCAGCCGAACAGCTTGAAGACCCACCCGGCGGCGTGCCGCCGCGCCGCGACGCGCTGCTCGAGGAAGAGGCCTTCATCGAAACCCAGCTGACGCAGTCGCCGGCCAAAACCGGCGCAAAACTGCGTCCCCTGCTGGCGCTGGCGCCCTACGTCGCGCGCTACCGCGGCCGGGCGATATTGGCGTTTATCTCGCTGACCGTCGCGGCGGTGACGACCCTGGTGGTGCCGATCGCGGTGCGGCGCATGATCGACTTCGGCTTCAGCCCCGAAGGCATTGCGATGATCAACAGCTATTTCAGCGTGATGATCGCGGTCGTTGCGGTGCTGGCCTGCGCCAGCGCGTCGCGGTTCTACCTGGTCATGACCATCGGCGAGCGCATCGTTGCGGACCTGCGGCGCGACGTGTTCGCGCACCTGATCTCGCTGTCGCCTTCGTTCTTCGATTCCGCCCGCAGCGGCGAACTGGTGTCGCGGCTCACCGCTGACACCACCCAGATCAAGTCGGCGGTGGGCGCGTCGGTGTCGATCGCGCTGCGCAACCTGATGCTGTTCATCGGCGCCACCACCATGATGGTGATCACGAGCCCAAAACTTTCGCTGTTCGTGCTGCTGGCAATTCCGGTGATCGTGATTCCGCTGGTCGCGTTCGGCCGCTGGGTGCGGCGGCTGTCGCGCAACGCACAGGACACGCTGGCCGACGCCAGCGCCTATGCCTCCGAGCTGGTCGGCGCTATCAGGACGGTGCAGGCCTACACCAGCGAGCGGCTGGCCGCGACGCGCTTCGGCCGCGAGGTCGAACAGGCCTATGACGCCGCGCGCAGTTCGACGCGGGCGCGCGCGGTGCTGACCTTGATCATCATCTTCATCGTGTTTTCCAGCGTCGTCGTCATCCTGTGGGTCGGCTCGCACGACGTGCTGACCGGTTCGATCAGCCCGGGCCGGCTCGGCCAGTTCGTGCTCTATGCGGCGTTCGCCGCGACGGGCCTCGGCCAGCTCAGCGAGGTGTGGGGTGAAGTCTCGGCCGCCTCGGGCGCCGCCGAACGGCTGTTCGAGATCCTGCGCGTCAAGCCGCAGATTACGGCGCCGGCCTCGCCGGTCGCGCTGCCGTCGCCGGCGCGCGGCGATGTCGGGTTTGAGAATGTCAGCTTCAATTACCCGACGCGCCCGGATGTGCGGGCGATCGACAGCGTCTCGCTGTCGGTGCGGGCCGGAGAGAAGGTCGCGATCGTCGGCCCGTCAGGCGCCGGCAAGAGCACGCTGTTTCATCTCTTGCTGCGGTTTTACGATCCCGCCAGCGGAACGATTTCGGTCGACGCCGTGCCGATCAGGTCGGCCGATCCGCGCGAGTTACGCGCGCGCATCGCGCTGGTGCCGCAGGACTCGGTGGTGTTCGCGGCAAGCGCCCGTGAAAACATTCGCTTCGGCCGGCCTGGTGCCAGCGATGCCGAGGTCGAACGCGCGGCTGATCAGGCGCATGCCACCGAATTCATCCGCCGCCTGCCTGACGGTTTCGAGGCGCAGCTTGGCGAGCGTGGCGTGACGCTGTCGGGCGGCCAGCGCCAGCGCATCGCGATCGCCCGCGCCATACTGCGCGATGCCCCGCTGTTGCTGCTCGACGAAGCAACCTCCGCGCTCGATGCCGAAAGCGAGACCCTGGTGCAGACCGCGCTGGAAGAATTGATGCGCCACCGCACCACGCTGGTGATCGCGCACCGGCTCGCGACCGTCCTGTCCTGCGACCGCATCATGGTGATGGATCAGGGCCGCATCGTCGAGCACGGCACGCATGCCGAGCTGGTTGCGGCGAACGGGCTGTATGCAAGGCTGGCGCGGCTGCAGTTCGAGGGGATCTAAACCCCGCTCGTCCTGCCCGGACTTGATCCGGGCATCCACCCACTTCGAAAGAATCTCTCTTGATGGATTGCCGGGTCAAGCCCGGCAATGACAATGTTGGCACCCTTACCGTTCCGTCAGCTTCAGCTCGATGCGGCGGTTGCGCTTGTAGGCTTCCTCGGTCGGCGCCGTGTCGAGCGGCTGGAATTCGGCAAAGCCTGCGGCGACCAGCCGCTGCGCGGGGACGCCGAGCGAGATCAGATACTGCACCACCGAGATCGCGCGCGCCGATGACAGTTCCCAGTTCGACTTGAACACCGGGCTGTTCATGATCGGCCGCACGTCGGTGTGGCCGTCGACCCGCAGCACCCAGGCGATTTCAGTCGGGATCTTGCTATCGAGTTCGACCAGCGCGGAAGCAAGCTTGTCGAGCTCGGCGCGGCCTTCGGGCAGCAGCAAGGCTTGTCCGGTGTCGAAGAACACCTCGGATTGGAACACGAAGCGATCGCCGACGATCCGCACATCCGGCCGATTGCCGAGAATCGCACGCAGCCGCCCGAAGAACTCGGAACGGTAGCGCGTCAGTTCCTGCACCCGCTGCGCCAGCGCCACGTTGAGCCGTTGCCCGAGATCGGCAATGCGGCCCTGCGATTCCTTGTCGCGCTTTTCGGAGGCGTCGAGCGCTTCTTCAAGCGCGGCGAGCTGCCGGCGCAGCGCGCTGATCTGTTGGTTCAGCACCTCGATCTGCGCCAGCGCGCGCGACGTCACCGCCTTCTCGGAATCCAGCGCCTTGTTGAGTTCGTTGGCGCGGCCCTGGGCGTCGTTGCCGGCGCCGGCGAGCCCCTCATAAAGCCCCTTGATGCGATCGCGCTCCGCTTCCACCGATGTCAATCCGGCGCGCGCCTGCGAGAGCTGGTCGCTGAGGTTCAATCCGGTGAGTTTTTCCAGCGACAGCAGATCGTTCAACTGCGCGATCTTGGCGTTGAGCGCCTCCAGCGCCTTATCCTTGCCGGTAACTTCCTGCGACAGGAAGAACTGCACAACGAGAAACACCGAGAGCAGGAACACGATCGAGAGCACCAGCGTCGACAGCGCGTCGACGAAGCCCGGCCAGTAGTTCATTCCCGATTCGTTGCGGCGTGCGCGCGCGAGGGCCATTTATTGTTTCTCCGCTACTCTCGTGTCCCGGACGCGGTGCAGCGTGCTAACGCTGCTCCGCAGAGCCGGGACCCAGATGCCGTTATTGTGGGCCCCGGCTCAGCAGCGCAGCATTTCATGCTGCGCAGCGTCCGGGGCACGATACCCATCTCAGCTCTTCTCGGGTTGGCGCGCGATCCGCTCCAGCAGCTTCTTGATCTCGCGGTTCTGTTCGCCCTGGCCGTCGGCCCATTCGCGGATCATCTGCTGCTCGGTGCGCATATGCGCGACCAGGCCCTGAATGGCTTCGGCGAGATTGGCCATCGCCGCCGTGGTGCTGCGGCTGCTGCCGCCTTCCTCGACCACCGCACGCAGCCGCTCCATCGCGTGCTGCAGCTCGCCGGAAACACCGGTGGTGCCGTCGCCTGAATATTCGCGCACGGTCGAGGCGAGCCAGTCTTCCAGGTCGGTATAGAAGCGGTTCTGCGCCTGGCTCGATTGCAGGTCGAGGAAACCCAGGATCAGCGATCCGGCGAGGCCGAACAGCGAGGAGGAGAACGAGATGCCCATGCCCTTGAGCGGCGCCGCCAGACCCTCCTTCAGGGTATCGAACAGCGAGCCCGAATCACCACCGACCTTCAGCCCCTCGATCACCTGGCCGACGGAGCCTACGGTTTCGATCAGGCCCCAGAAGGTGCCGAGCAGGCCGAGAAAGACCAGCAAGCCGGTCATGTAGCGGGAGATGTCGCGGGCTTCGTCGAGCCTTGTTGCGATCGAATCCAGCAAATGCCGCATGGTCTGCTGCGAGATCGACATCCGCCCGGTGCGCTCGCCGCCGAGTATCGCCGCCATCGGCGCCAGCAGCGTGGGACGCCGGTCGATGGCGAGACCGGGATCGGCGATGCGGAAATTGTTGACCCAGGAGACTTCCGGGTAGAGCCGGATCACCTGCCGGAACGACAGGATGATGCCGATCAGAAGCACCGCGCCGATCAGGGCGTTGAGGCCGGGATTGGCGAAGAACGCGGTGACGATCTGCTTGTAGAGCACGGTCATGACCAGGCCGCACAGCACCAGGAACACCAGCATCCGCACTAGAAAGATCTGTGGCGACGACAATTTGGTGAGCTCGATCTCCATTTCGGAGCGGGCGGAGGGGCCTTGGGGCATTGCGGGGGTCTTCCGTTGCGAAAAGCCGCGTTTGGGAGGCCAATATGGCACAGCACGGCTGAGAAAAAAGATCGGAAAGCGCTGTTTCAGGCAAACGAGGGGGAACTTCACGCCGAAACCGGGCTTTGACTTGAGCGTATTTTTGGAAACGTTCTTTGTCCAACCGGGATTTTCATGACGGTCCTGCATCTCGAAGCGCCGGCGGCGATGGCCGTTTTGCTCTCGGTCCGGATGGCGGGCGCCCGGATGGTGCAGCCACGCACCGGCAATGCCGGCTGGGTGAATGCAATCTGGACCCTTTCGCTCGGTTTGGCCCGTGTAACCGGCATTCCGTCGCGGGAGCCGCAGCTGCTGCGCTCGCGCGATCACCGCTATCGCGACTATCCGTTGCGTGCCCGTCAGTTCTTCTCGCTGTCGCCGCAAGATGATCCCCGAAAGTGGAGGCCGGTTTTCCAAAATGGATCGTGCTCAGAAAGGGAGTGGTCACATGAGCTTTGTTTCCACGATCATCGGCACTGCTGAGCGGGTGCCGCTGCCTGACGTCATCATCCGTGCCGCGATCCACCGGCTGTGTTCGCGCACCGCAACAAGACTCGCCATCGGCAACGCCGAAAGCGACGCCTGGTTTGCCGACGAGATGGCCGCGCGTGCCATCGCCGAATACAGCGACGAGGCCACCGCGCAGCATCACGAGGTGCCGTCGGCGTTCTTCGCGCTTGTCCTCGGGCCACACCGCAAATATTCCTCGTGCTTCTACCGGGAGCCGGCCACGACATTGCAGGAGGCCGAAGAGGAGGCGCTGCGTCAGACTGTCGGGCATGCCGATATCGCCGACGGCCAATCGATTCTCGAATTCGGCTGCGGCTGGGGTTCGCTGTCGCTGTGGATGGCGCGGCAATTCCCGCATTCGGAAGTGACGGCAGTATCGAACTCCGCCTCACAACGCGAATTCATCGAGGGCGAAGCCGGCAAGCGCGGATTGAAGAATCTGCGTGTGGTTACCGCGGAGATGAATTTGTTCGATCCGCAGACGCAGTTCGATCGCATCGTCTCGGTCGAGATGTTCGAGCACCTGCTGAACTGGCGCGAATTGATGTCGCGGATCCGTTCGTGGCTGAAGCCCGACGGCCGCTTCTTCATGCACATCTTCACCCATCGCTCGGGCGCCTACCTGTTCGACCGCGCCGATGGCGAGGACTGGATCGCGCAGCATTTCTTCACCGGCGGCATGATGCCGAGCCACCATCTGATCCGGCAATATTCCGATCTGCTCGAAATCGAAAAGGAATGGCGCTGGAGCGGGCTGCATTATCACCGCACCGCGCAGGATTGGCTGGCCAATTTCGATCTGCACCGCGAGGAGATCGAAGCGGTGTTGCGTCCTGTCTATGGCCGCGAGACCGCGTTGTGGATGCGGCGCTGGCGCTGGTTCTTCCTCGCAACGTCAGGCCTGTTCGGCTACGCCGACGGCAGCGAATGGGGTATCAGCCACTACCGGATGAAGACGGCTGGTTAACGGGGAGCAGTGATTCGCGCCAGTTTTGCGCAAATTCGCGGGATGCCGCGTTTGGAGCGCCGGTTCCCGCTCACACTTGTTGCGTTCCATTCCGACGCGCTGAAGCGTGACGTTGTCACAATCCGGTGAGTCAACAAAACCGCTGTTTGTTCAGTGTGATAGCGTCGTGTGACATTGGGCCGCCGCGAATGCGCATTGCATCGCAGCAAACTCATCCTATCCTTGATCTCAACAAGAACGCGGTGTCTTCGCGACATATCGCGCAAACATTTGTTTGCGCTTCAACTCGACTAAGGGGCGATATTTCTGATGTCTGGAATTCGTGCGCAATCGGCTGGCCTCGCGCTCATGCTCCTTGCGATGGCGCCGCTGTTGGCTGGATGCAAAGAGCCAACCGCTGCAACGGCTGCCGTGCCACATTCTTCCGAGCCAGACGTCAGTGTCGTTACCGTGAGGCCTCAGGCGCGTGCGATTATCCGCGAATTGCCGGGACGTATCGCGCCGACCCGTGTTTCCGAAGTGCGGCCGCGGGTGTCCGGGATTGTCGTCGAGCGCCTGTTCCATCAGGGCAGCGAGGTCAAGGCCGGCGACGCCCTCTACAGAATCGATCCGCGGCCGTTCGAGGTCGAAGTGCAATCGACCGAAGCCGCGCTGGCGCGCGCCAAAGCCACGCTCGATCAGGCCGCATCGCATGCACGCCGCATCGCCACGCTGACCAGCCAGCGCGCAGCCCCCGAAGCCGAGAACGAAAAGGCCATCTCGGCCGAGCGTCAGGCGGCCGCCGATGTCGAAGGCCGCAAGGCCGACGTTGCCCGCGCCAAGCTCAATCTAGATTATGCGACCATTCGCGCCCCGATCGACGGCGTCGTCGGCGCCGCGCTGGTGAGCGAAGGCGCGCTTGTCGTGCAGAACGAAACCACGAGCCTTGCGACCATCCAGCAGCTCGATCCGATCTATGCCGATTTCACCCAATCGGTGAACGAGCTCAATCAGCTGCGCCGGGCGGTGGAGAGCGGCGATCTCGACCGTATCGCGCCTGACGCCATGAAGGTTCGACTGGTGCTGGACGACGGCTCGGTTTATCCGATTGCCGGCAGATTGCTGTTCTCGGACGCCAAGGTCGATGCCCATACCGGGCAGGTGACGTTGCGCGGCGAGTTTCCCAATCCGAGGCGCGAATTGCTGCCGGGCATGTATGTCCGCGTGCTGATCGAGCAGGGCATCGATACCGACGCCATCGCGGTGCCGCAGCAGGCGATCCAGCGTAATGGCGGCGGCGGCAGCGAAGTGTTCGTGGTCAAGAGCGACAACCTCGTCGCCGTCCAGCCGGTACGCACCGGCTCGCTGCAGAGCGGCCAGTGGTTCGTCACCGAGGGCTTGAAGGCCGGAGACAGGGTCATCGTCGAGGGATTCCAGAAGTTTGCCGCCGGCGATAAGGTCCGGCCGCAGCTGCTGACCGAGGCCGACGCGTCCGCCGATTTCGCTGGCGCCAAGCCGTCCGCGCAAGCGACACGGTAGATTAGATGCCGAGTTTCTTCATCGACAGGCCAATCTTCGCCTGGGTCGTCGCGCTTTTCATCTGTCTGATCGGCGCGATCTCGATCCCGTTGCTGGCGATCGCGCAATACCCGATCATCGCACCGCCCTCGATCTCGATATCGACCAGCTATCCCGGCGCGTCGCCGGAAAACCTCTACAACAGCGTCACGCGGTTGATCGAGGAAGAGCTCAACGGCGCCAACGGCATCCTGAACTTCGAATCCACCAGCGACTCGCTCGGCCAGGTCGAGATCATCGCCAACTTCGTGCCGGGCACCGACACCGGCACCGCGTCGGTGGAAGTGCAGAATCGCATCAAGCGCGTCGAGGCACGTCTGCCGCGCGCGGTGATCCAGCAGGGCATCCTGATCGAGGAAGCTTCCAGCGCCGTGCTGCAGATCATCACGCTGCGCTCGACCGACGGAAGCCTCGACGAGGTCGGCCTCGGCGACTTCATGATTCGCAGCGTTCTCGGCGAAATCAGGCGCATTCCCGGCGTCGGCCGCGCCACGCTCTACTCCACTGAACGCAGTCTGCGTATCTGGGTCGATCCGGCCAGGCTGGTCGGCTACGGGCTGACCGCCGATGACGTCAACAAGGCGATCACGGCGCAGAACGCGCAGGTAGCCTCCGGCAGCATCGGCGCCGAGCCGAGCACGGATGACCAGAAGATTTCGGCGCTGGTGCTGGTCAAGGGACAGCTCTCGTCGCCGGACGAATTTGGCTCGATTATCCTGCGTGCCAATGCGGACGGCTCGACGGTGCGGCTGCGCGACGTGGCCCGGATCGAGATCGGCGGATTGAGCTATCAGTTCAACACGCGGCTTAACGGCAAACCAACGGCGGGTCTGTCGGTGCTGATGTCGCCGACCGGCAATGCGCTGGCGACCGCAAGCGCGGTCGAAGCCAAGATGAAGGAGCTGTCGCGCTTCTTCCCGGCCAACATCGCCTATGAAATTCCCTACAACATCACGCCCGTCGTGAAGGCCTCGATCGAAAAGGTGCTGATGACGCTGGTCGAGGCCATCGTGCTGGTCTTCATCGTGATGTTCCTGTTCCTGCAGAACATCCGCTACACCATCATCCCGACCATCGTGGTGCCGGTGGCGCTGCTCGGCACCTGCGCGATCCTGCTGGCGGCCGGTTACTCCATCAACATGCTGACGATGTTCGGCATGGTGCTGGCGGTCGGCATTCTGGTCGACGACGCCATCGTGGTGGTCGAGAACGTCGAGCGTATCATGTCCGAGGAGGGCCTGCCGCCGAAGGAGGCCACCCGCAAGGCGATGTCGCAGATCACAGGCGCCATCATCGGCATTACGCTGGTGCTGATCGCGGTGTTCGTGCCGATGGCGTTCTTTCCGGGATCGGTCGGCGTCATCTACCGGCAGTTCTCGGTAACGATGGTCGCGGCGATCGCGTTCTCCGCGCTGCTGGCGATGTCGCTGACGCCGGCGCTGTGCGCGACCTTGCTCAAGCCGGTCACGGCCGGCCACGGCCATGCCAAGAGGGGTGTTTTCGGCTGGTTCAACCGCGCGCTCGACGGCACCAAGGATGGTTATACGCGCGTCGTCGGGCACTCCTTAAAGCGAACCGGCCGACTGATGCTGATCTATGCGGCGCTGATCGTCGGGCTGAGCTGGGCCTTTATTCGCCTGCCCGGCGGCTTCCTGCCGGTCGATGACCAGGGCTTCATCACCACCGACGTGCAGACGCCGGCTGACTCGTCCTACGCCCGCACCGAGGCGGCGGTCGAGAAGGTCGAGCAATATCTGGCCAAGCGTTCCGGCGTCGAGAACGTCACCTTCCTCACCGGCTTCAGCTTCCTCGGCCAGGGCATCAACACCGCGCAGGCCTTCATCACGCTGAAGGACTGGTCGGATCGCGGACCGAAGGATTCGGCCGCGGCGATCGTCAACGACATCAACCGCGATCTGTCCTCGATCCGTGACGCCCGGATTTCCGCGCTGCAGCCGCCGCCGATCGATAATCTCGGCAACTCCTCGGGCTTCTCATTCCGCCTGCAGGACCGCGGCCAGAAGGGTTATCCGGCGCTGGTGAGCGCCGCCGAGCAGCTGATCGCGGAAGCCAATGCCAGCCGCGTGCTGCAAAAGGTCTATGTCGAAGGCCTGCCGCCGGGGCCGCAGGTCAATCTGATGATCGACCGCGAGAAGGCCGGCGCGTTCGGCGTCACCTTCGAGGACATCAACAACACCATCTCGACCAATCTCGGATCGAACTACATCAACGACTTCCCGAACCGGGGCCGGATGCAGCGCGTGATCGTGCAGGCCGACCGCGGCAGCCGCATGAACGCCGACGACATCCTGAACTACAACGTCAAGAACAGCCGTGGCCAGCTGGTGCCGCTGTCCTCGTTCGCCTCCGTCGAATGGTCGAAGGGGCCGACGCAGATCGCCGGCTTCAACTACTATCCCGCGGTACGCATCAGCGGCGAAGCCAAGCCCGGCTTTACCTCGGGCGATGCCATCGCCGAGATGGAGCGGCTCGCCGGCAAGCTGCCGCGCGGCTTCGGCTTTGAGTGGACCGGGCAATCGCTGCAGGAGAAGCTCTCGGGCTCGCAGGCGCCGTTCCTGCTTGGCCTGTCGGCGCTGGTGGTGTTCCTGTGTCTGGCGGCGCTCTATGAAAGCTGGACCATTCCGCTCGCCGTGCTGCTGACGGTGCCGCTCGGCATCTGCGGTTCGGTGCTGGCCGCGTCGTTGCGCGGCTTGCCGAACGACGTTTACTTCACCGTCGCCCTGATCACCATCATCGGACTGGCTGCGAAAGATGCCATTCTGATCATCGAGTTTGCCAAGGAGCTGCGCGCGCAAGGCAAGCCGCTGGTCGAAGCGACGATCGAAGCCTGTACCTTGCGTTTCCGCCCGATCCTGATGACCGGTCTCGCCTTCGTTTGCGGCGTGCTGCCGATGGTGATCGCGACCGGCGCCGGCGGCGCCAGCCAGCAGGCGCTCGGCACCAGCGTGATGGGCGGCATGATCGCGGTCGTGATCCTGGCGCTGCTGATGGTGCCGGTGTTCTTCGTCGTGGTGCAAAGGTTCTTTGCGGGAGACCGGGAAGTGGTGGCGGAAGCGCAGGCGGCGCCGAGGCCGGCGGAGTAGCGATCATTCACCGCACCGGCCCGTCGCATCGACCGGCAGGCTCCTGGCATCCCGTTCCGCGCCGATAAACAGGCTGCCGCCGGCACCGCAACTTCCGCCCGTCCTGAGCCGCTCGCCCGCCTCGAAGCGGGCGGAGAGCGCGCTGCGCCCGAACGTGCGCCAGACGGTGACGCTGCCGCCTTCACAATCGATGTAGCAGGACAGGGTGGGCATGATCCGGTCGATGAAGGTGTCGTGCCATTCGTAGATGGCGCCGCTCGCCAGGCGTTCGCCGTTGGCGAGGTCGGCAGCAAGGCGCAGGCTGTAGCGCCAGTCGTAGCCGCCACCCGATGGACCGCTGCGGTAGGGCTTTTTCGTCGGGATCGAGATCAATCTCGATCCGCATCGAACTCACTTCGCCTGATCTGCGCTTGTCATTTCTGGGCGAGGACAGATCGATGGGACGTGGCGGATCATAGTTCGCGGCAAAGCAGGTCGTGCCACCGCGTTCGGGCAGGGAGGGTCCGATGCGCCAGAGGTAGATCGCCAGTACAAGAGCGGAGAGGAGCGTGGTGGCCGCGGCGGCGGCGGCGCCGTCACAGCGGCTTCAGAATCTTCACCAGCTCTTTGTGCACGAACTCGTTGCCGCAGATCAGGTGACCGGTCGTGAGCGGATCGTCGTCGCCCGCCATGCCTGACACGACGCCGCCGGCTTCGCGGATCATGATCTGTCCGGCTGCCATGTCCCATGGTTGAAGATTGCGCTCCCAATAGCCGTCGAGGCGGCCGGCGGCGACGAAGGCCATGTCGAGCGAGGCGGCGCCGAACCTTCGAAGGCCAGCAACCCGCTGCTGGATCGCGGTCATTTCCAGCCGCGACTGGTCATGATCGCCGCGTCCGATATGCGGCAGACCGCAGCCGACCACGCATTCGTCGAGCTGGCGCCGGCCGGCGACGCGCAGCCGCTGGTCGTTGAGGAACGCGCCCTTGCCGCGCTCGGCGATGTAGAGTTCGTCATTGGCCGGATTGTAGATCACGCCGGCGATGATGGTGCCTTCGCGCTGCAGGCCGATCGAGATCGCGAATTGCGGAATGCCGTGCAGGAAGTTCGTCGTGCCGTCCAGCGGATCGACGATCCAGGTATGGCTCTTGTCGGCGCCTTCGCGCGTGCCGCCTTCCTCGCCGATGAAGCCGTAACCCGGCCGCGACTTGGTCAGATCCGCATAGAGCAGTTCCTCGGCGCGCTTGTCGGCCATCGTGACGAAATTCGCAGGCCCCTTCAGCGACACCTGCAGATGCTCGACCTCGCCGAGGTCGCGCTTGAGGCTGCGGCCGGCGTGGCGCGCGGCTTTCACCATGACGTTGATAAGGGCTGAATGCAGCATGATGCGGGGCTTATGGGTTAGGAGGGAAACGGCCAATGCCGCCAAGGGTAGTGCAAGGGTTGAGGGACTGGGTGCCCTGACGATGTGTCGCCGTCAAGGCGTCATTTCTTGTCGTTGCCGATCCATTTGCGGGCGGCCTCCTGGGCCCTGGTGCGGTCCTCGGGACTGAGGTCCGCCAGCGCATCGTCCAGCATCGGATCGCCCTTGCCGGCGGTTTTGGCGACAATGTGCCATTTCAGGGCCTCGACCTTGTCCACCGGCGCGCCCTGTCCACTGACCAGCACGCGGGCGAGGCGGTTCTGCGCAATCGGGCTGTTTTGCCGGGCCGCCTTGCGGAGCATCGCGACCCCGGCGGCCTCGTTCTTCGGCGTGCCGGTGCCGTTATAGAGCGCGATCGCGTATTCGACCTCGGCATCGACATTGTCGGCCAGCGACGCGGCCTGCAGCAGGCGCACCGCCTTGTCGATGTCCTTGGGCACGCCGGTGCCTTCCTTGTAGAAGGTCGCAAGCGCGTATTGCGCTTCCGGGTTTCCTGCGTCGGCCGCGACCCGCAGCAATTCGGCTGAACGTTTCACATCCTGCGGCAGCGTCTGCCCGTCGAGATACAGCAGCGCCAAATTATACGCCGCCTTGGGACTGCCGAGCTTGGCGGCGGAAGCCAGCAGCTTGACCGCTTGCTCGCGGTTGACCGGGCCGCCGCGGCCGGAAAGCTTCATCATCGCCAGCGCAAACATGCCCTCGCGGTCGCCGGCGTCGGCGGCGCGCTGGTACCATTCGATGGCTTTCGCGTAGTCGCGCTTGACGCCGAGGGCGCCGGAGTAGAGCTCGCCGATCATCGTCATCGCCTTGGCGTCGCCGGCATATTGCGCCCGCGTCAGCGCCAGATCGAGCGCGGTCTTGTAGAGGCCGCGCTGATAGGCGCCGTAGACGAGATCGACATTGGGATCGTCAAAGCTGGGCGTGGGTGAAGCTGTCGGGGCGGGCGTCGCGGCCGGTTTGGGCGTGGCCGGAGGCTTCTTGGCGACAGCGGGCGCCTTCGGCTTCGGAGCCTCCTTGGAAGCATCCTTGGAAGTCTCTTTGGTCGTCGCTTTGGGCGCCTCTTTCTTCGCGGCCGGCTTGCTGGCAGGCGCCGGCGTTTGCGCAGCGGGCGGCGTCAGCGAGATCTGCGCCGATGCGCCGGTCGCCGCCATCAGGCAGCAGCCAAGGATCGATATCGGACGCAGCAGTCTCATGTCCGGCGCTATCCCCGTCCGGTCGTCGGCTCGGTGGCGTCGTCCGTGCTCTTGTTTTTTCCAAACGCGTCGGCGTGTGCTTGCGTGATCGTCTGCTCGATATCGACCAGCGCCGCCTCGGGCCCGCGCGGATCGGCCCAGATGAAATCGCCGACAAGCACGAAATCCGCACCCGCGGCGGCAAATTCGCTGGCCTCCTCGCGTGAGGCCGCATAGCCGACGCAGGGCGGTTCGAACAATTCATCCCACCATTGCAGGCGCTCGGCGATCGCTTCCGCCGAGGGGCGCTCGCCTTTGGCGTCGGGTTCACCGAACAGCACGTAGTCCGCACCCGCTTCGCCCGCGGCCATCGAATCGTGCCGCGTGGCGAGGCCGCCGACGCCGGCGATGCGATCGGGCTTCAGGGACGGGAAGGCGTCTTCGATGGCAGCTAACCCGGTCAGGTGCGCGCCATCGGCGCCGCCACGGGCCACCAGCTCGACATGGCCATCAAGCAGCAGCGCCGCGCCGCCGTCCTGGACCGGGGCCGCCAGCGCCTTGATCCGCGAGATCATGGTGCGCTGGTCGGTCTCGCGCAGCCGCAGCAGCACGGCGGCGACGTCGGCCGCGGCGAGCAGTCCGGGGAGGCTGGCGATGAGCTGCGACGGGTCGTCCACGACCGATGTCGCGAGATAGAGGCGCGGCACCGGGCGCTGCGGAACGGGTTTAGCGGCCAATGCTATGCCACCTTCTTTTCCAGGCCGGCTTCCCACTCACCCTTGCTCGCCAGCGCATTCATCCGCGCCCGGTGCGTGAAGGCGCGCTGGCCGGCCGCGACGTTCTCGGCCTTGCCCGACCACGCCTTTTGCGGCGCCGCCTGCAGCGCGCGGCCGTAGGAGAAGGTCAGCCGCCAGGGCAGGCCGCCGATCCGGTTCATGGCATTGAGATGCGCAGTCGCATCCTCGTCGGACTGTCCGCCGGAAAGGAAGGCGATGCCGGGGACGGCCGCCGGAACGCAGCTCTTCAACAGCAGGATGGTCTTCTCCGCGACCTCTTCAACGGGCGACGGTTTCGGGCTTTTCTTGCCCGCGATCGCCATGTTGGGTTTCAGGATCATGCCCTCCAGCGCGACGCGCTGGATCCGCAATTCCTGGAATGTCTTGTTCAGGACGCGCTGGGTCACCTCAAAGCAGCGGTCGATGTCGTGATCGCCGTCCATCAACACTTCCGGCTCGACGATCGGCACGATCTGCGCCTGCTGGCACAACGCGGCGTAGCGGGCGAGCGCATGCGCGTTGACATGGATCGCGGTCATGGAGGGAATGTTCCGGCCGTCAGTGCCGTGGCCGATGTCGATCACCGCCCGCCATTTGGCGAACCGTGCGCCGCGCTCGTAATATTTCTTCAGGCGCTCGGCGAGCTTGTCGAGCCCGGCCGTGATCAGTTCGCCGGGGCAGCCGGGCAGGCCCTGGGTCCCCTCATCCACCTTGATGCCGGGGATGGCACCGGACTGCTCGATCAGCTTGACCAGCGGCGTGCCGTCCTTGGCGTTCTGCCAGATGGTTTCGTCATAGAGGATGACGCCCGAGACGTATTTGCTCATCGCCTCCTGCGAGCGAAACAGCATTTCCCGGTAGTCGCGGCGCGTCTCCTCGGTCGATTCGACGCTGATGGCGTCGAACCGCTTCTTGATCGTACCTGAGGACTCGTCAGCGGCGAGTATGCCCTTGCCCGGCGTGACCATGGCGAGGGCGACCTTGTTGAGGTCAGCGAGATTCATCGATCCGTTCTCCAGACACCTGCCTTGCAAACCAAAATAGGCGGTTCTCGGGCAATTGCCTAGAAAACGTTCGTCGCGGCCGGCAGCCTCCGCGGCGGGTTGGCGCGAGGGTCAGGCGACCTTGGGATCGAGCTCGCCCTTGCTGTAGCGCTTGGCCATTTCGGCCGTGGTCAGCACCTTCTTGATCTTGCTGGCCTGGCCCGCGGTGTTGAATTCCTGCAGCCGCTGCTTGCACAGCTTGGTCATCGCTTCCATCGCCGGCTTGAGATATTTGCGCGGGTCGAACTCTTCCGGATTGTCCTTCAGAACCTTGCGGATCTGCCCGGTCATCGCCATGCGGTTGTCGGTGTCGATGTTGATCTTGCGCACGCCGTGCTTGATGCCGCGCTGGATCTCGGAAACCGGCACGCCCCAGGTCGGCTTCATCTTGCCGCCGTTGGCGTTGATGATCTCCTGCAGGTCCTGCGGCACCGAGGACGAACCATGCATCACCAGATGCGTGTTCGGCAGCTTGCGGTGGATCTCCTCGATCACGTTCATGGCGAGGATGTCGCCGTCGGGCTTGCGGGTGAACTTGTAGGCGCCGTGCGAGGTGCCCATTGCGATCGCCAGCGCGTCGACCTTGGTCTCCTGGACGAATTTGACAGCCTCGTCCGGGTTGGTCAGCAGCTGGTCGTGCGACAATTTACCTTCGGCGCCGTGGCCGTCTTCCTTGTCGCCCATGCCGGTTTCGAGCGAGCCGAGCACGCCGAGCTCGCCTTCCACCGAGATGCCGCCGAGATGGGCCATGCCGGTGACGGTCTTGGTGACGCCGACATTGTAATCCCAATCGCCGGGCGTCTTGCCGTCGGCCTTCAGCGAGCCGTCCATCATGACCGAGGTGAATCCGGCCTGGATCGCGGTCATGCAGGTGTCGGGAGCATTGCCGTGATCGAGATGCACGCAGACCGGAATCTGCGGATAGATTTCGGTGACGGCGTCCATCATGTGCTTGAGCATGATGTCGTTGGCGTAGGAGCGCGCGCCGCGCGAGGCCTGGATGATGACGGGCGCATCGACGCTGGAGGCGGCCTCCATGATGGCCAGCGCCTGCTCCATATTGTTGATGTTGAAGGCCGGCACGCCGTAATCATGCTCCGCCGCGTGGTCGAGCAGTTGACGCAACGTAATCCGAGCCATCCGAATTCTCCTTGTATTTACAGCGCCTAAGCGCTCGATCTGCTGTCAGTTGAAGGTACTAGCGAATTTTTAGAACTTCGACACCGGGCAGGGGTTTCCCCTCCATCCATTCAAGAAACGCGCCGCCGGCGGTCGAAACATAGGAAAAATCGCCGGCCACGCCGGCCTGGTTCAGGGCCGCGACGGTGTCGCCGCCGCCCGCGACCGAGATCAGCTTCTTGGCCTTGGTGCGCTCGGCGGCGTGCCTGGCCGATACCATGGTGCCGCGGTCGAACGGCGTCATTTCGAAGGCGCCGAGCGGGCCGTTCCAGACCAGCGTCGCGGCGTCGTCGATCGCAGCGTGGATCCGCGCGATCGATTGCGGGCCGACGTCGAGGATCATGCCTTCGGCCGGAATGGCGTCGAGGCCATAGGCATGCGAGGGCGAATTGGCCGCGAAATGATAGGCGACCACGGCGTCCACGGGCAGGATGATGGCGCAGTTCGCGGCCTCGGCCTTTTCCATGATCCGCAGCGCGGTCGCTGCCAGATCCTTTTCCGCCAGCGATTTGCCGACGCCGACGCCCTGCGCGTGCAGGAAGGTGTTGGCCATGCCGCCGCCGATGACGAGCGCATCGACCTTGCTGACGAGGTTTTCCAACAGATCGATCTTGGTCGAGACTTTGGCGCCGCCGATGATCGCGATCACGGGCTTGGTCGGCGCTTCCAGCGCCTTGCCGAGCGCGTCGAGCTCAGCCTGCATGGTGCGGCCGGCATAGGCCGGCAGCTTGTGGCCGAGACCCTCGGTCGAGGCGTGGGCGCGATGCGCTGCCGAGAACGCGTCGTTGACCCAGATGTCGCCGAGCTTTGCCAACTCGCCGACAAAGGCCGGATCGTTCTTTTCTTCCTCCTTGTGAAAGCGGGTATTTTCCAGGCAGAGGATGTCGCCATCCTTCATCGCGCCGACGGCTTTCTCGGCAGCCTCGCCAATGCAGTCATCGGCAAAGCCAACCGGCTTCTTGATGACCTCCGACAGCGCCGCCGCGACCGGCTTCAGCGACTCCTTGACGTCGCGTCCCTTCGGCCTGCCGAAATGCGCCAGCAGGATGACTTTGCCGCCCTTGCTGGAAATCTCGATGATGGTGGGGGCGACGCGCTCCAGGCGGGTGGCATCGGTAACGCGGCCATTGTCGGTGGGGACGTTGAGGTCGACGCGCAGCAGCACGCGCTTGCCCTTCACGTCGACGTCATCGAGGGTGCGGAATGATTTTGTCATTGGGGCTGTCTCTTGTCCCGGACACTGCGGCGTGAAGCGCCGCTGTGCAGAACCGGGACCCATGGTTGGGCTGGTCGCGGTGCAAATGGGTCCCGGCTCTGCGGAGCAGCGTGAAGAACGCTGCACCGCGTCCGGGACACGAGACTTTAGCTTACAGCAGCTTCCCCATCGCCACGGCGGTGTCGCCCATGCGGTTGGAGAAACCCCATTCATTGTCGTACCAGGACATCACCCGCACCAGCGTGCCGTTCTGCACCTTGGTCTGGTCCACATGGAAGGTGGACGAGTGCGGATCGTGGTTGAAGTCGATCGAGACGTTGGGCGCGGTGGTGTAGCCCAGGATGCCCTTCAGCTCCTGCTCGGAGGCGCGCTTCATCGCTTCGTTGATTTCCTTCACGTCGGTGGCGCGCTTGGCGACGATCTTGAGATCGACCACAGAGACGTTCGGGGTCGGCACGCGGATCGCGACGCCGTCGAGCTTGCCCTGAAGCTCGGGCAGCACGAGGCCGATCGCCTTGGCCGCACCGGTGGAGGTCGGGATCATCGACATCGCGGCGGCCCGGCCGCGGTAGAGGTCGCTGTGCAGGGTATCGAGCGTCGGCTGGTCGCCGGTATAGGCGTGGATCGTGGTCATGAAGCCGGTTTCGATACCGACGGTGTCGTTCAGGACCTTGGCGATCGGGGCCAGGCAGTTGGTGGTGCAGGAACCGTTGGAGACCACGAGATGGTCGCGGGTCAGCTTGTCGTGATTGACGCCGTAGACGATCGTGGCGTCGGCGCCATCCGACGGCGCGGAAACCAGCACGCGCTTGGCGCCGGCGGTCAGATGCGCAGTAGCCTTTGCTTTGGCGCTGAAGATGCCGGTGCATTCCATCGCGATGTCGACGCCGAGTTCCTTCCACGGCAGTTTTGACGGATCGCGTTCGGAGGAAACCTTGATCTTGCCGTTGCCGAGGTTGATCGAGTCGCCGTCGACGGTCACGGTGCCGGGGAAACGGCCATGCACGGAATCGAAACGCAGCAGATGGGCGTTGGTCTCGACCGGGCCGAGATCGTTAATCCCTACGACTTCGATATCCTTGCGGCCGGACTCCGCAATCGCCCGCAAGATATTGCGGCCGATGCGGCCAAATCCGTTGATCGCGACCCGGATTGCCATGCTCGTTTCTCCTTTAATAGCTGGTGTCACCCCCGTGGAATGGTTCCACGGCGGTGCTTACGGCGGATCGCCCGGTTCGGCCGGGCGAGAACGGTCAAGATGAGCTTTTAGGTAGACCTTTTTGCCAACAAGCTCAACCGTCAGCAGCGCGCCGCCGAGTTGAAGTTCCTGCAATGGTTGCGCAGAGCACAGTCAGGAACTTCGATAAGCGGCACACCAAAGTTAGCTGTCGTCTACTGCCCTTTTGTGTCCGAAGTTCGCAGGGCCGCAAATGGCGCGCGAACTTCGGAAACGGGCACCTATAGGCGCTTCAGGGCAGCGTTAACTACAGCCTCGGCAGTAATGCCGAAGTGCTTGTAAAGGTCCTTGGCGGGCGCGCTGGCGCCGAAACCGTGCATGCCTACGAATTCACCATCCTGGCCGATCACGGCGTCCCAGCCCCAGCGTACCGCGGCCTCGATCGCGATCTTGACCGGTGCGTTGCCGATCACGGACTTCTGGCGGTCCGCCGGCTGCGCCAGCAGCAATTCGAGCGAAGGCACCGAAACCACCCGCGACGCGATGCCGCGTTCGGCCAGCTGCTTCTGGGCGGTGACCGCGATTTCGACCTCGGATCCGGAGGCGAACAGCGAGACCTTTGCCTCGCCTTGCGCGGCGACCAATTCATAGGCGCCGTGGCTGCAGGGATTGTCGTTCGGGGCAGTGGTGCGCAATTGCGGCAGGTTCTGGCGGGTCAGCGCCAGCACCGTCGGGCCGTCGATGCGGTTGAGCGCGAGCTCCCAGCATTCGGCAACCTCGACGGCGTCGCAGGGCCGGAACACGCGCATGTTGGGAATCGCGCGCAGCGCCGCCAGATGCTCGACCGGCTGATGCGTCGGTCCGTCTTCGCCAAGCCCAATCGAATCATGGGTCATGACATAGACGACGCCAGCGCCCATCAGCGCCGCGATCCGCATCGCCGGCCGCGCGTAATCGGTGAACACCAGGAAGGTGGCGCCATTGGGCGCAAAACCGCCATGCAGGAAGACGCCATTCATGGCCGCGGCCATGCCGTGCTCGCGGATGCCGTAATGGATGAAGCGACCCTTCGGCGTCTTGGCGGAAAACGCCACAGCCGATTTCGCCTTGTTGTTGTTGGAGCCGGTCAGATCGGCCGAGCCGGCGAGGAATTCCATCGGCATTGCGCCGGCGATCGCCTCGATCGCCGATTCCGAGGATTTCCGGGTCGCGACGTTCTGCGGCGTCTCGAGCAGCTTCTTCTTGTGGTCGCGCAGCGCCTTGGCGAGCGAGGCCGGGCGCTCATGGCGCAGCCGGCGCTCGAATTCGGCGCGCTTGCGCGGACCCAGTTCGCCGAAGACACTTTCCCATTCCTGGCGCGCAGCGGCGCCGCGGCTGCCGGCGGCGCGCCACGCTTTGAGGACGTCGTCAGGCACCGAGAACGGCTCGAGCGAAATGCCGAGCTTTTCCTTGGCGCCCTTCAGCTCTTCGGCGCCGAGCGCCTCGCCATGGGCTTTTGCGGTGCCGGCGCGGGTCGGCGCGCCGAAGCCGATCGTGGTCTTGCAGGCGATCAGCGACGGCTTGTTGGATTTCTGAGCGCGGGTGATCGCGGCGGCGATTGCCTTCGGATCATGGCCGTCGATCAGTTCGGCGGCCCAGCCGGCCGACTTGAAGCGCTTCACCTGGTCGACCGAATCGGCAATCGAAGTCGGGCCGTCGATCGAAATGCCGTTGTCGTCGTAGAGCACGATCAGCTTGTTGAGCTTCCAGTGCCCGGCCATCGCGATCGCTTCCTGCGACACGCCTTCCATCAGGTCGCCGTCGGAGGCGAGCACATAGGTGTGATGGCCGACCACCTTCTTGCCGAACTCGGCCGCGAGCATCTTCTCCGCCAGCGCCATGCCGACCGAAGTCGCGATGCCCTGGCCGAGCGGACCCGTCGTGGTCTCGATACCCTTGGTGTGGAAGTTCTCGGGGTGACCCGGCGTCAGCGATCCGAGCTGACGGAAATTCCGGATCTGGTCGAGCGTCATGTCCTTGTTGCCGGTCAGGTACAGCAACGCATACAGCAGCATCGAGCCGTGCCCGGCCGAGAGGACAAAACGGTCGCGGTCCGGCCACTTTGGTTCGGCGGCGTCGAATTTCAGGAACTGGGTAAACAGCACGGTCGCGATGTCGGCGGCGCCCATCGGCAGGCCCGGATGGCCGGATTTCGCCTTCTCGACGGCATCCATGGCGAGGCCACGAATCGCATTGGCCATACGGGAATGATCGACCTGCGTCATGATGAAAATCCGCTTGAAATGAGGAGGTTGATGTCCGCCCGCCGGCGAACTGCAGTGATGGGGCTGCCCTTCGGCAGAAGGACTTAAGGGCTGGATAGCACCTCAATTCCCGGAGTCCAAGGCTCAGGAAACGCACTTCCGGTGCGAAAGGTTGCTTATCCGTATGATCCGGAAGAGCGGATACCGGGTTTCCACGGGACCGGCGCGAAGCTCGCCCGATCTACCGGTGCATAGCTTCGCGCGGGCGTTGCGCTGTCCTCGCTTGCCACGTAAATTTAGCGGCCTAACCGCTTGCCGAACCGCAGATTTTGCTGAGCGGCCGGCTTAACCGAAGGTGCGCGCTGTCTCTCATGAGCGATCGTCCCGCCAACGGGGCCGGCAACCCCGAGCTCGCCTTTGCCGACATCGACGCTGCAACAAGGCGGCTGATGGCGGCGCTGGATGCGCTGGAAGCTGCGGCCGAGCGGCGGCGCGATGCCGACCGTGACGAGAATGAACTTGCGAGCCGGATCCAGGCACTCGGCGCCGACCGCTCGCGTCTCGCCGACGAACTCGACGGTTCGCTGGTGAAGACCCGGCGGCTGGAGCGCACCAACCGCGAGATATCGGAAAAACTCGACGCCGCGATCGGCACCATCCGCGCCGTGCTGGACGCCGGAGAAAGCTCATGAGCCACATCAACGTCACCATCAACGGCCGGCAGTACCGCATGGCCTGCGAGGAAGGGCAGGAGGTGCGGCTGCTCAAGCTCGCCGAGAGCCTCGAAGCGCGTGTCGAATCGCTGCGCGGCAAGTTCGGCGAGATCGGCGATGCGCGGCTTACCGTGATGGCGGCGCTGACCGTGTGCGACGAACTGCTCGACGCCAACCATCGCATCCGTGCGCTCGAGGAAGAACTCGAAGCCTTGCGCAATGTGCGCGTAGCAGCCACCGATCGCGCTAGGACGACGCAGACTGCGGTCGCCAACGCGCTCAATGCCGCGGCCGACCGCATCGAAAAGACCACGCAAATGCTGAACCGCACCATCGGCGGCGGCGTCGCGATCGGGTGACGGTTTTCTCTAGCAAGGCTTGCCGGGCTCGGCCTAGCCGGCGGCTTTGCGCCGCACAACCTTGACCAGAGCCTCATCAATCCTGCTCTGCCAACCCGGCCCGCCACGCTTGAAGTGATCGATCACTTCCGGGCTTAGTCGGATAGAGACGGGCTTCTTGGTCGGCGCCTTGTTCGGGCCCCGCCCTCTGCGCAACTCCGGAAAGACCTCATAGAAGGGGCGGGCTTTCGCGAAGTCTTCCTTCGTCCACTCCGGATTGTCACTGACTGCGCGCATGTCGCTCGCAGTGTAGCCCTTTTTGGAAGGGCGCTTCTTAGCGGCGGCTTTCTTCATATGCCTTCCTCTCAATGCTGCTGGCGGGGCGCATGCTGATGATGCTGATGGCCTCCTTGCCGTAGTACGCGAAAACGACGCAGATGACTCCGCGGATGTTCACGCCGATGGCGCGGTGGCGATTCCCGAGCGCCGGAAGCACAAACGCCTGATCGAAGAACCTCTCATTGAGGTCTGCGAAGTCCATTCCGTGCTTGGCAAGGTTTGCAAGGCGCTTCGGCTCGTCCCAAATGATTTTCATTGATTAAATCGTATATACGAAATAATCCTGCGTCAATGGCAAAGGTCGGAAGCGAGATGTCAGTGCGATTCCGAGGGGCCCTCTGGGAGAGGGTGCCAACTCATTCGCTTGTGTATCGCGCGTTAGCGCTGGCGGATTGGACCTTTAACGCCTACATTGGGTGGGCGAAGCTGCGTCGCGCGTCAGGAGCCATTATATCCCCGGGGCCTTATCGATCCTTCAGGGAACTGTCCCTGGCCGGGTCCGTGGATCCGGTCATATGGTGCCCACCTACTTTCGTAGGGAACTCCGGGATCGAGCGCTTCAACGGCCTCTGCGGCTTCGCACTTTGTTTCGGTTGATTTTTGCGTCGAGCTTTTACTCTACCGGCTTCACCACCCAGGCCCTGCAACTTTCGCTTCGTCCGTCTTCGCGGGCGATGTTCGGCGGAACAGAACGCTGCATGACGGCAAGTGCTTCGAAAGCAGACCTTCGCGCTGCCGCTTTGGCAAAGCGCGATGCATTGAGCGATGAGCAGCGCGCGGCGGCCGCGCAAGCCCTCGCCAAGCGCGGCCTGCCGTTTGAGATCACGCCGGGCATGGTCGTGTCGGGTTATTCGCCCATCCGCAACGAGATCGACCCGGCACCCTTGATGCGCAAGCTCGCGGAAGCGGGCGCCAGGCTGGCGCTCCCGGCGGTGATGGCGCGCGGCAAGTCGCTGGCCTTCCGTGCGTGGTCCGGGAACGATCGGCTGATGCTCGGGCCACTCGGCATTCCCGAGCCTTCGCCGGCCGCCGCTGAACTCATTCCCGACATCATGTTGATCCCGCTGGCGGCGTTCGACGCCGAGGGGCACCGGATCGGCTATGGCGCCGGACATTACGATTTCACGCTGGAGCATTTGCGCAAGGCGAAGGCCGTTACCGCCGTCGGCACGGCGTTTGCCGTGCAGCAAATAAAGGCGGTTCCGGCCCAGCCGCACGACGTGGCGCTGGATTATGTGCTAACGGAAAAGAAAGTGTTCGATTTCCGGAGCTGAATTTTGCGCATCCTCTTCATCGGTGACGTCGTCGGCAAAACCGGCCGCACCGCCATTTCAGAACATCTCCCGGGCATGGTCAGAGACTGGTCGCTCGATCTCGTCATCGTCAATGGCGAGAATTCGGCCGGCGGCTTCGGCATCACCGAGGCGATCTACCAGGAATTCCTCGACGCCGGCGCGGATGCGATCACGCTCGGCAACCACGCCTGGAATCAGAAGGAGGCGCTGGTGTTCATCGAGCGCGCGCCGCGCCTGATCCGCCCCTTGAACTTTCCGCGCCATACGCCGGGCCGCGGCGCCGCACTGATCGACACCAAGAACGGCAAGCGCGCGCTGGTCATCAACGCCATGGGCCGCGTCTTCATGGAGCCGCTCAACGATCCGTTCAACGCGGTCGGCAAGGAGCTCGACGCCTGTCCGCTGCGTGAAGCCGCCGACGCCATCGTGGTCGATTTCCATGGCGAGGCGACCAGCGAGAAACAGGGTATGGGATTCTTCTGCGACGGCCGCGCCAGCCTCGTGGTCGGCACCCATACCCATGTGCCCACCGCCGATCACCAGGTGCTGCCCGGCGGCACCGCCTATATGAGCGACGCCGGCATGACCGGCGATTACGATTCGATCATCGGCATGCAGAAGGAAGAGCCGCTGCACCGGTTCGTCACCGGCATTCCCTCGGGCCGTTTCGAACCGGCGTTCGGTGTCGCGACACTAAGCGGTGTCGCGGTCGAAACCGACGATGCCACCGGGCTGGCGCTGCGAATAGCGCCAGTGCGGGCGGGCGGCAGGCTGGAGCCGGCGGTGCCGGGATTTTGGACCGGCCACTGAACGGGCGTGCGAGAAGGTGTGATGCAAAGGTTTCTGGTCTTCCTGCTCGCGTTGTTGCTGTCGCAGCCGGCGTCCGCGCAAAAGCTCACCCAGCGCCCGGTATCGCAGAACCCGGTATCGCCCGAAGACATGGCCGGGCGGCTGGAGAAGTCCGCGATCGACACGGCGAAGGTCGCGCCGAAGGGCGCGGCACGAGGATCCTCGGTGGATTTCTCCTGGGCCTCCAGTGCGGAAGAACACCGCGCGCTGGCCAAGCATGTGCTCGTGCTCGTCAGCGTGGTGACGCAGGACCAGGCCGAGCTGCCGCTGCGCCGGGTCTATGTCAACATCGACGGCCGCGAAACCGAACTGGTAAGGTTGAGCAGCCAGCTCAGCGGCGTCCGGAAAGGCTCGAAGACCTATTCGATGCTCGGGCCTTATCGTGAGGACGGCTTCTACCTCGCGCCCGCCGGCAGCATGATGGCGGACGGCTATCTGCAGGCCGATTTCGCGGTGCGGCGGAACGGCTTCAATCTCTACAAATTGCCGGGGACGCCACCGGATTTCATCAAGGCGGACAGCAATCCGGTGCCCGGGCCCGACGCCAGGCCGGAAACGCCGGTGCTCAAGGCGATGCTGCTGCGCGAGTACAAGGGCTTCGAATTGCCGGCAGGCCTGCGCTAGATTCCGGCGATGCCCGCCTTTTGGTGAGCTGGCGTGCGCTACCTTGCCATGCTTTGATGCAACCGGACGGATCGTTTCGATCGTGGAGGTTGTTTGGCCAGCGAGCGCTTGGAACGGCGGTTGGCGGCGGTGGTGGCGGCTGATGTCGCCGACTACGGCCGTTTGATGCGCGTGGACGATGCGCGGACGCTGACCGACCTGAAGAGTGCCAGAAGGACCCTGATCAACCCGGCCGTTACGGCGCATCGCGGCCGCATCGTGAAAACCGTCGGCGGCGAGATGCTGGTCGAGTTCGCCAGTGCCGTCGACGCGGCGCAGTGCGCGATCGAAGTCCAGCGCGGCATGGCGACGCAGAACGCCGCCGTGCCGCAGGACAAGCGCATCGAATTCCGCATCGGCATTCATCTCGGCGACCTCATGATCGACGAGAGCGATATTTTCGGCGACGGCGTCAACATCGCCGCGCGGCTTGAGAAGCTGGCCGAGCCCGGCGGCATCTGCATCTCCGACGACGCGCACCGGCAAATCCGGGGCAAGGTCGGCGCCAACTTCGATGACCTCGGCGCGCAGACCCTCAAGAACATCACCGAGCCGATGCGGGCATGGCGAATCCGGATCGGCGGCGAGACGCCTTCCGTGGCCGCCCTCTCGAACAATCCGGTCCCGTCCAGCCCGCCTCCTGCGCTTCCCGATATGCCGTCGATCGTGGTGCTGCCGTTCCAGAACATGAGCGGCGATCCCGAGCAGGAGTATTTCGCCGACGGCATGGTCGAAGAGATCATCACCGCGCTGTCGCGCTTCAAATCGCTGTTCGTGATCGCGCGCAATTCGAGCTTTACTTACAAGGGCAAATCCGTCGATATCAAGCACGTCGGGCGCGAACTCGGCGTGCGCTATGTCCTCGAAGGCAGCGTCCGCCGGGCGGGCGACAGGGTTCGCATTTCCGGCCAGCTGATCGAGGCCGCGACCGGCACGCATATCTGGGCCGACCGGTTCGATGGCGGGCTGGAGGACGTATTCGGCCTGCAGGATCAGGTGACGACCAGCGTCGTCGGCCTGATCGCGCCTCGGCTCGAACAGGCCGAATTCGAGCGCGCGCGCCACAAGCCGACCGAGAAGCTCGACAGCTACGATCATTATCTGCGCGGTGCGGCGCTGCTGCATCACCGCTCTTCGCTGGTCGACGCATACGGGTTCTTCAGGAAAGCCATCGAACTCGATCCGGAATACGCGGCGGCGCACGCCATGGTGGCCTGGACGTGGATGGCCCGGCAGGCCGTCGATGGCCTGCCGCTCGCCGCCGAAGATCGCGCCGAAGCCATCCGGCATGCACGGCTGGCGGCGCGACTCTCGGAAGAAGATGCGTTCGTGCTGTCACGTGCCGGTCACGTCCTGACCTATCTCGGCCACGAATATGACTATGGCGTTTCCCTGGTCGAGCAGGCGGTCGCGCTCAATCCGAATCTCGCCATCGTGTGGTATTCGCGCGGATGGGTCTCGCTGATGTGCGACGAGACCGAGCGCGCGATCGAGAGCTTTGACCGCATGATCAGGTTGAGCCCGCTGGATCCCTTGCGGATCAGCGCCTGGGACGGCGCCGCACACGCCCTGTTCTCGCTCGAACGCTATGAGGAAGGCTGTGTCGCGGCGATGAAGGCGATGCAGTTCAACGTCAATGCCCATACGCTGGGGGCGTTGATCATCAACGCGGTGCGCGCCGGCCGGATCGAGGAAGCGCAAAAAGCGGTCAGCCGGCTCTTGAAGATTCAACCCGGTTTTCGGACGTCTCACGTGGCGGAGGCCTATCCCGTCCGCCGCGCCAAGCGGCAGGACGAGATATCAGCAGCACTGCGCGACGCGGGTTTGCCGGACTAGCTCGTTTAGTAGCGCGCCGGCACGTACATCTCCGGCGGGACCGGGCCGCGCTGGTAATCCGGATTGCGCACGCGCGCTGGCAGGATGACGGGGGCCTGCGGGACCTCGCTGTAGGGAATCTGTTCAAGCAGATGGGCGATGCAGTTCAGCCGCGCCCTCTTCTTGTCGACGGCCTCGACCAGGTGCCACGGCGCTTCCGGAATATGGGTGCGCTCCAGCATCGCCTCCTTGGCCTTGGTGTATTGCTCCCAGCGGCTGCGCGCCTCCACGTCCATCGGGCTCAGCTTCCACTGCTTGAGGGGATCGCGGATCCGCATCGTGAAACGCAGATGCTGCACCTCGTCGGTGATCGAGAACCAGTATTTGATCAGGATGATGCCGGAACGCACCAGCATGCGTTCGAATTCCGGCACCGAACGGAAGAACTCCTCGACGTCGGCTTCGCTGCAAAATCCCATCACCCGCTCGACGCCGGCGCGGTTGTACCAGCTGCGGTCGAACAGCACGATCTCGCCGCCGGCCGGCAGATGCGAGACGTAGCGCTGGAAATACCATTGGGTGCGTTCGCGCTCGTTCGGCGCCGGCAGCGCGGCGACCCGGCAGACCCGCGGATTCAGCCGCTGCGTGATGCGCTTGATGACGCCGCCCTTGCCGGCTGAATCGCGTCCCTCGAAGATGACAACCACCTTCAGCTTCTGGTGCTGCACCCAGCTCTGCAGTTTGACGAGTTCACCCTGCAGGCGGAACAGTTCCTTGAAATAAAGGTGACGGTCGACGGTTTTCTCTGATGTATCGCCCTCGAATTCGGTGGTCAGCGCGTCGAGGAGGTCGTCGTCGATCTCGAGTTCCAGTTCCTCATCGAAACTGTCCATCATTTCCGCGTGGATGCGGTCATGGATCGAGCCATTCAGTGGTTTTTCGGTCATCGAGGTACTCCGCCCAAGAAAGCGTAAAGGAAATGCACAGCATCACCGTTAGTTTCAAATGCGCATGTCAGCGGTGTGACAGCGCACGCCGGGCAAAGCGTTTTCGAGCGAAGCATGCCCTCTTGATGCGGGGGTGACTGCGGACATGCAAAATCGACGCGAATGATCCATCGCCGGCCTTTGCCAATCGCCAATCAAAAGCCAGTGATGCGGTTGGTCGTTTTCCGCTTTTTTAAATTGTCCACCAGTAGCGGGTGATGTGGAAGAAGATCGGTGCGGCAAAAATCACCGAGTCGAGACGGTCGAGCATGCCGCCGTGGCCCTCGATCATGTGCCCCCAGTCCTTCACTCCACGGTCACGCTTGATCGCTGACATGACGAGACCGCCGAGGAACCCCATAAGGTTGATAATCAGCGCCATAATCCCTGCCTGCCAAGGCTCGAACGGCGTGATCCACCACAGGGCGGCGCCGATCAAGCTCGCGCTCGCAACTCCGCAGACGAATCCCTCGACGGTCTTCGAGGGCGAGAGCAACGGTGCGATCTTGCGGCTGCCCAGCAGCTTTCCCCAGACGTACTGAAGGACATCGCTCGATTGCACCACCAGTACCAGGAACGCGATCAGCAATACCTGACGCCCTTCATAGTCCGGGATCGGCAGGGTGAGCAGAGCCGGTACGTGGGAGATACAGAAGACGCAGATCATCAGGGCCCACTGCACTTCCGCCACCCGTCGCATGAAGTTCGTCGTGTCGCCGCGCAGCGCCGCGACGATTGGCAGCAGCAGGAAGGCGTAGACCGGGATGAGGATCGAATAGAGGCCGTACCACTCGATCCAGACAAGATAGTATTGCAGCGGCAGCACGATGAAGAACGCCGCGCCCAGCGCATAGTGATCGCCACGGCGCGTCGGCAGCAGCGTTATAAATTCGCGCAGCGCCGTGAACGATGCGAATGCGAAGAGCGCGATCAGGCCCGCCTTGCCGAAGGCAAAGGCGAAGCTGATCACGCAGACCATGACCCACCAGGCCTTGATACGGGTGTTGAGATTGTCGATGACGGCGTTCGGGCCCTCGGCCGCGTACCGGCGCTGGAGCAGGAAGCCGATCAAGGACGCGACGATGAGGACGACGACGATGCCGCCGAACAAGGCAAGCGTTTGCTCGGTGACCGTCATTGCGCGGCCGCCCTCGCTGCAGCCGCGGCGAGCAGAGCCGCGCGCGCTCGCCGGAGAAAGGCGGACTTGTCCTCCTGCGCCGAAATCGTGAGCGGGACTCCGAACGTCACCGTGCACAGCAAGGGGATAGGAAATACCTCGCCCTTCGGCATCATCCGGTTGAGGTTTTCCAGCCATACCGGCACCAGCTCGACCTGCGGCCGCGCCATCGCGAGATGGTAGAGCCCACTCTTGAACGGCAGCAGTCGCTCATCGGTCACGTTGCGGGTGCCCTCGGGAAACATGATCAGCGAAGCGCCCGCATCGAGCGCATCCGTCATCAGCTTCATAGGGTCGCCGTTGCGCGCCGCCCAATTGCGGTCGATCAGCACCGAATGGAAGACGCGGTCGGCGAAGAAGCGGCGGGTCGCGTTTGCGTTCCAATAGCCCGATCCCGCAACCGGCCGCGTGTTTCGTCGCATGACAGGTGGCAGCACCGTCCAGACCAGCACCGAATCACCATGACTGGTGTGGTTGGCGAAGTAGACGCGGGAGCGCGCGTCTGGCGCGCAGCCCTGCCACTCGGCTCGCACGCCGGTGACCCCGCGCGCAAGGAGGGTTACGGCCGTGCCAAACAACATGTCGATCATCGACCATGCCCGCATTTTCAAGAGACGAGCGCCACTGCTGCTGCGGACAGCAGGATAGCCCCCTGAATCACCGCTGTTCATGGGGTGTTGCCTCGTGCCGCGTGCTCGATGGCCTGCAGCGCGTCCGCGCCCAGGACGATTCGCGGCCGCACTCGGCGCACGCGCTCGACCGCATCCTGGATGCTTGAGGCACGACCTGTGACCAGCAGCCAAACCGCTACCGCCGATGCGCTGCGCGAATAGCCGAGCGCGCAGCAGACGAGAACCGCGCCGCTCGCGCGCGTCCGCTCGATCATGGCAGCCGCTTCCCGCAGGGTGGACGGCGGCGGCGCCACCAGATCGAGCGCCGGGTATGCGTGCCAGCCGTCGTGAGCGCGCAGCGCCGGCATCTCGGCGCTCAGGTCCACGATTGACGCAAACGTCCTGGAATCGCCCCTGGAGGGCATTCGGCCGATCGCTACGCCATCGTCAACCGCCGCCTGCGTCGGCTCGTTGCGCGTCCAGATGCGGGAATTGATCCAGGCGCCCGCCAGATACGGTGCAAGCAGAAGGCGCACCGCAAGGCTCATGCGTCCATCCGCTCCTTTCTGGAAACCAGCGGCGCCGAAGACGGCGTAATTTGCTGCCACAAAGGCAAGTGCGAGCGCTGGCCAGAACAGCCACCAACCGGCCCCGCCGGTAAGCAATGCCGCGCCGGCGAAAACCAAAGCTCCGGCGGCGTAGTGGATTGCTAGCCGGCGCCTTTGTGGATCGCGCGTGAGCGCGAAAACCGAGATCGGGGTCGGCCCGCGATCCGGCCAAAGCCAGAGGCAGAACAACCCGAGCAGCGCGCCGGTGGGAACGTCGATGAAGTGATGCTGATAGGTGGTGAGCACTGAAGCGCCGACTAGGGCGAACCATGGGTGGAGCAGATATAGCGCCCAGCGCGGAAGATGGCGGGCATAAAGCACCCAAAGGATAACCAGCAGAGCGATATGCAGCGAAGGAGCCTGGTTGAACGGCTTGTCGAAGCTCGTCAAGGCTGCGAACAGAAAGCCGGGCAGCCCGACCGTCTCGGGTTGGGTGAAGGTAAAACGCAACGGAAGCAGGATGAAGCAGATAACCGCAACGACCTGTGCCGTCAGGAGGCGGCGGCCATGCGTGTCAAGCTCGTCCCGGCTCGCGCAGACGAACAACGACAGGCCGTAGAAGGCGTTGATCGACCAGTATGGAATAATCGTCCAGCCAAGGAACGGGATGGCGTGCTCCCAGCCGAAGACGATCGAAGGCACCCCCGGACGCAACAACGCGAGCCAGTTGGCAGCACCGTAGGTGAGGTAGAAGAACGGCGTGAGAAAACACAACCATGCGAAGGCGCGGCGCCACGGCCGCTCCGGGACGCTTTCCCGGGTTGTGGTAGTTGGTGAGCTCTCCGTAACGGTCACGGTCCGACCCGCTGCGCAAGCGACACGGTGAAGATGCCCCATTCGTCGATGCGCTGTTCGATCTTGCGGAAGCCCGCCGCCTCCACGAGTTGATCCATCTCGCCCTGGGTACGCCGACGCATGATCCACGCTTGCCCCTCTCGGTGGCTGGTGAGCGCCCGGGCGATCAGTTCGATCTGCGGATGCCAGGGTTGGCCGGTGTAGAGCAGATAACCACCGGGTTCGATTGCCGCCGCAAGTCCTGCCAGCGAACGGCCGACCATTTCGTTATCAGGAAACAGCTCGTAGAGACCAGATACGATGCCCATCGTCGGCTTCGGCTGCACAGCGGCCAAATCGTCGCGATCAAAAGCGTCGCCCTTGACGAAGGTGGCGACGTCCACGAGGCTTTTCTCGGCAATCAGCTTCGCGCCCGCCTCGACATTGATGTCGCTGTAATCGCGCAACAGAATTGAAGCCGGTTTCGTCCGCACGCCATCGAGCGCTTCGAGCACATAGCGCCCGTGCCCGGCAGCAATGTCAATCACGCGAATCGGAACATTGTTCTCGCCAAGGCGCGCCATCGCGGCGCGCAGCAGTTCTTCCAGGTGCCGCTTGCGCTGGCGGATGCCGCGCCAGCCGATTGCACCGAGATAGTTGCGGTCGATCAGGCGGCCGAGTACGCCCTTGCCCTGCGGCGCGTTGCGGTAGACGTAGTCGAGGGTCGAGCCGGAGTCGAAGCCGGTGCGATGGCCAAGCGCGATGCCATTCGAAAGCAATCCGCCGATCCGCATGCTTAGACGCGTCAGCGCCCAATATAGCCCGCGCGGCGAAATCATCGGCAACGGCGAGGCCAACGCGTCGGCCTCTTCGCGGGTATAGCCCATGCGGTGGGATTCGAGCAGGATCGGCCGGTTCAAGGGTTCAGCGAAGCGATCGAGGATGAAACGACGTAACTTGGTGACCGCGGTGGCACGGCCGAACTCGCCGAGTGTGTCGTGATAAAATCCCGGAAGGATATGGCGCTCTTTGATCGGCGTTCCGAGCCGCTCGAAGAAGCGGTGTTGCGGCGCGTGATGCACGACCCAGTCGGCGCCGGAGATCAACAATTGGGTCGGCACCGTGATTGCACGCGCGTCGGTCACGACACGCTCTGCGGTCTCATAAAGGCCCAGCAGGATATTGACGGCAATTGGGCGCGTAATCAGCGGATCGGCACGGTATGACTCGATCCGTGCGGGGTCATGGGTGAGGAATTGCGGCTTAACGTAGGAGTTGACGAAGAATTTTCCACGCCAGGCGTGCTGCAACTTGAGGCCGAGGCGCGCGAACGGCACATAGAGCTTCACCTTGAAGGCGGGCGAGGCCAGCACCATGCAGCGGATCTTTGGTGCATAGTCGTGCACCCACGCCGCAATCAGCACCGCGCCAACGCTCTGTGCGATGACCGCCATGTCCTCGACGGCGATGCTGTAGGTTGCCGCTATATGATCGACGAACGTCTGCACGTCGCGCACGGAGGTGCCGAGACTAGGGCTGTAGCCGCGTTCTCCGGGTGAGCGCCCGTGACCGCGCGCGTCCCAAGCAAACACGGCGAAGTCGGGAAGGTCGAACTCATCGGCGAGATGGGCCATGCGGCCAGAATGCTCGTGGCCGCGGTGGAAGAGGAGGATCGCGCCTTGCGGCTTTTCGGACACGGCAGGCCAATGCCGGTAAAACAACGAGACGCCATCGTGCGTTTGAAATGTATTTTCGTGAACGGCGCGCATCGAGAACTCCGATAAGCCGGCTACGTGACACTTACCCTATACGGCCGTACCCGCCTTCGGCGAGGCCGGCGCGAACGCGGTTGACCGTTGTGACGAGCAGAAGAAGCCCGATCGCCGGCATCAGCCAGAACAGCGGGCCCGGCAGTGCTCCGCCAAAGCCGATCCAGCAAGCAAGCGTACCAAAGACGAGAGCGCGGTCGCTCTTGCCGAGCGGGCCGTCATAGCGGCGCGACGCGCCGGCCAGCGGACCAAGCACACCAGCAAACTCCGCCAGGATAGAAAGAAAGATCACCGTCACAACGTCGATCGGACCGAATGGCGCGACGGTCGCGAACGGCGCATAGAGCGCAGCGTCGGAGACCACATCGCCGATTTCATTGAGATAGGCGCCGAGCCTGCTCTTTTGACCGAATTCGCGCGCTAACATGCCGTCGATGGCGTTGAGCGCCATGCGAACGAACAGCCACAGTGGCATCAATAGGAAGACGAGCCTTTCGTCGGCTTTCCACATGACGATGCAAGCGATCGCCACCGATCCCGCGGTCGCCACAACGGTGACGGCATTCGCCGTGATGCGATTTGCGGCGAGCCACGCGACCAGCGGACGCAGAAATGTCTGGAAGCGCGGCTTAAGAGCGTAAAGAGACATATCTACCGTTGTTCGACAGAGACCGCTTTCAGCCCGAACAATGGCATTCATTTCCTACTGAAATGTATGTTACAGCAGAGCTTTTCTAGGGGTTGTGCGATTTTGTATCTGCGCCCTGCGGTATACCGCCCGGAGGTCGCCGAACGACCACATCTAGCTCTGCCGAAATCCCATGCGGAAGGCGCCCCAATGGCGGCCGCGCACGTGGATGGGGGAGGAGAGGTCCTTCATCAGCACGAAATTGCCGCCGCCCATGTCGCGGCGGTAGGTCTGCAGCAGGAACGGTTTTGTGTTCGCCGCCACCTTCTTCACCGCGCGGTCGCTGAACAGGCGGCGGTTGCGGCAATTGGCGTTGTTCCAGACAGGGTCGTGCCCCTGTGGCAGGCGGTAGTTCGGATTGTGGGTCGGCAGATAGCCGCCTTTGGCCCAGGCGACGCAGAACACGATGCGCGGATCGCTCTTCTGGATCGGATCCTGGATGGAGGGCAGGACGCGGTCGGTGAAGGCGACATAGTCGGTCAGATATTGCTTCGGATCGGTACCTGATATTTCGCGGTATTTCTCGTCCATCAACTGCTCGACCGTGATCTCGCCGCGCGCGACGGCGGCCTCGAACGCGTCGGAAATCTGCTTTGCGGTATCCATCACCACGCGGATCAACGGCGCATCCGCCGTCTCGACGCCGCTGTCGGCGATCAGTACGATCAGGCCTTCCGACAGTTCGAGCAGCTTCGCGACCCGTCCGTCGGCCTGCTTCAGCTCGCTGGAAGACAAATCGACGCCCTGGGCAAGTTGGCCGAGTTCCTCGATCACGCGGTCGCAATGGCCGAGATTGGACGTCGCGGCCCTGGCGACGCCGTCGATCTCATAGCCTACGGACGCGATGCCCTGATGCACGCGCGCGATGATGCCGCTGATCTGCTGTGCGCCTTCACTAGCGCTCTTGGCGCGGAGCGAGGCGTCGCTGCTCTCGCCGATCAGGCTGCCGATCTGGCCGTCGAGATCGCGCATGGTATCGGAAATCTGCTGCGTGGCCTGGCGAGTTCCTTCCGCGAGACTCTTCACTTCGTTCGCGACCACGGCAAAGCCGCGGCCGGCGGTTCCGGCGCGCGCCGCCTCGATCGTGGCATTGAGCGCCAGAAGGTTGGTCTGCTTCGCAATCGCCTCGATCGAGCCGGAAACTTTTGCGACCTGCGACAGGGCCGAGCCGACGGTGCTGAGCCGGGCCTCGATGCGGCCGACCGCTTCGACGAGTTCGGCGATGTGCTGGACGGCCGTATCCACCGCGCTGCGCGACTGAACGATCTCTCCGACGGCGGCCGACGTGGTCGATTGCACCGCCTGCGATGCATTGGCGATGTCGCGGTTGGCCGAGACCATCGTCTGGGCCGTCTTCTGCAAGTGGTGGAACCGGTCCGACTGGTTCGCGACGCGGCTTGCGACCTCCTGGACGTTGCCGGCGATGTCGGCAAGCTCCACGCCGAGCCCGCCGATGCGGTCGGCAAGCTGGTCAATCAGTCGTTCGGCAAGTGTCTGGTTGGATTGAGTGTCCAGGACTGCACGCTGCACAAAGGACATGCTCAAGCTTTCTCCAGTCAGAGCCGACGATCGGCTCACCGCGGCGAGCGCATTCCAGTTTCAAGTCTAGAATGCGATTCGCGCCTTGCGTCTTGCCTGAGAGCGAACTGCTGGAGCGTTTTCGAGCGAAGCGTGTCCTCGGACTTGATCCGAGGTGGATACTGGTTCGCGTCGAGAAAACGCGTCAATCGAGAATCTACAGCCTATAGGCCGTGCGGAAGCCGCCCCAGTGCCGGCCCTTGACGCGGATCGGCACGTCGATCTCGCGCATCATCACGGTGTTGCCGTTGCCCATGTCGCGGGCGTAGCTCTGCACCAAATAGGCGCGCTGGTTGCGGCCGGCGGCGAGGCCCGCGGGATCGTTGAAGATGCGGCGGTTGCGGCTGTTGGCGGTGTTCCAGGTGACGTCGCCGGGCCGCTGCGGGTGTGAATAGATCTTGTTATGAACCGGCAGGTAGCCGTTCTGGTCAATCATCGCGCAGAACGTCATGCGCTTGTCTTTGGCAAGGAAAGCTTCCTGGAATGGCGGCAGCGCGCGGTCCGCCCAGTCCAGAATTTTGGTGCGGTACTGCACCGGGTTGCTGCCTGGTATTTCGACATAGTTGGTGTCGAACATGTCCTCGATCGAGATCGCGCCGCTGGCGACGCCCTGCTCGAAAATTTTCGTCAACGCCGCGCCTGCTTCCATGGCGCGGGTGACGAACTCGGTGTTCTCGTCGTGGATCGCCCACAATTTGTCTTCGATCGCCTCGCGCAACGCGGCATCCGGCCGCTCGAACTGCGCCTGCGCGCCGGCCTTGGAACGCTCGCTGATGCGAATTTTGCAGACGCCGATATCCGGCAGCGTGGCATCGAGGCTTTGGTTGGGCGGCAGCTTTTCGGCGTCTGCGCCGCTGATCAGGATGCCGTCGATCGAAATCTCGTAGACCGGCGCCGTGATCAGGCCGCGCGGGGTCTGGATTTCGACCTTGAGGCTGCAAGGCAGCTTTTCCTGTTTGCGCTGGCCCTGGCGCTCGCTTTGGCGCAGCAGCACCGCGCAGCGCGATTTGAGCTTCTGCGCAAAGGTCGTGACCGCGCGTCCGGCACTGGCGACGCTTTCGCCATGCGCTTCGGCTTCCTTGGTCGCAACATCGATCTCGGTGGCGCTTTCGCCGACCGAGACGATGAAGCGCGATGCGGAGGCGGCATTGTCGGACATTTCGCCGGTGGTCTGGCTTTGCTCGGCAACCGCGCCGTTGACGTTGTCGAACACCGGCCGGATCAATTCGATCGCCTGCGAAATCCGATGCACGGCGTCGACCGAGCCGGCGGCGTCACGCTGCAGCGCTTCGATCTTCCTGGTGATTTCCTCGGTGGCGTTCTGGGTCTGCACCGCAAGCGCCTTCACCTCGGTGGCGACGACGGCAAATCCGCGCCCGGCTTCGCCGGCGCGCGCGGCCTCGATCGTCGAATTGAGCGCCAGCAGCGTGGTTTGCCGCGCGATCTGCGCGATCAGATTGACGACATTGCCAATCGCCGCGGAGGATTCGCGCAACCGGTCCACATTGGCGCTGGCTTCGCGGGCGGCCTCGCTGGCCTGGTCGGCGAGCTTGCCGGCATCGCGCACCTGCTCGCCGATGCCCTGCGCCGAATGCGTGAATTTGTCGGCGGCCTGCGAGAAAGTGGTCGCGGTGCTCTGGGCTGCGGTGGTGCGGCCGGTCAGGGCGTCAGTGCGGTGGCGGATGGTGGTCAGCGTCGCCGCGGTCGCCTCGGCGCCGCCAGCGACCGAATGGGCCGCGCGCTCGAGCTGGCGGATCATGCCGCCGAGTTCGAGTTCGAGCAGTTCAAGGATTTCCTTGGCCGAATCGCTTTCAAGGGTGCCGTCGCTCGCGGCTGCTGCCGTCGGAACCGCACCCGGATTGTTGGGTTCAACGGCAGGCGCGGACGCCTCCGGCACTCGCTTTCGAAACAAACCGAACGCCATGGGCTCTCTTAACGGTTGGGGTCTCTTAAAAGTTGAGTAGGTGCGGCGCATCCTCTCATCCGGGCATGAAGTCATGGTTAACAACTGCCTCATATTCCATCTTACGGGCACTACTTAAGTACCAGAACGGCCTTGAATCTTTGATTTTGGCCGGTTGACGGCCTATAAGGCCGCGTTTTCATTCAAATCCGCTCACGAACGAATCCAAGAGACCCCCGCATGGCCGGCCATTCCCAGTTCAAGAACATCATGCACCGCAAGGGGCGGCAGGATGCCCAGAAGTCGAAACTGTTCGGCAAGCTGGCGCGGGAAATCACGGTCGCGGCCAAAATGGGCCAGCCTGATCCGGCGATGAACGCGCGGCTGCGCGCGGCGATCATTTCCGCCCGCCAGGAGAATATGTCGAAGGATTCGATCGAGCGCGCGGTGAAGAAGGCGAGCGGCGGCGAGGGCGAGAACTACGACGAGATTCGCTACGAGGGCTACGGACCCGGCGGCGTCGCCGTCATCGTCGAGGCGCTGACCGACAACCGCAACCGCGCGGCTTCCGACATCCGCTCCTACTTCACCAAGTCCGGCGGCAACCTCGGCGAAACCGGATCGGTTTCCTTCATGTTCGATCACACCGGCATCATCGAATACGACGCCAAGGTGGCCTCCGATGACGCGATGCTGGATGCGGCGATCGAAGCCGGCGCCGACGACGTTATTTCGAGCGAGAACGGCCACGAAATCTATGCCTCCAAGGAAACGTTTCGCGAGGTCGCCAAGGCGCTGGAAGCGAAGTTCGGCGAAGCCCGCAAGGCGGCGCTGACCTGGAAGCCGCAGAACACGGTGCCGGTGGACGACGAGACCGGCGAGAAGCTGCTCAAGCTGATCGACCATTTGAACGAGCACGACGACGTGCAGAATGTCTACGCCAATTTCGAAGTCTCGGACGCGCTGATGGCGAAGATGGGCGGGTGATTTGTCGTCCCTGCGAACGCGGCCCCACGCTCCGCTGTCGTCGCCCGGCATAGCCGTCTGAAGGACGGCGTCGCTTCCGCTCGCCTACGACCGGGCGATCCAGTACTCCGGGCAGTTGCGATTCATCACAGGCTTCCCGGCGTACTGGATCCCCGCCTTCGCGGGGATGACAATTGATGGTGGGTACGCGACCTGGGCAGGGGATGACTGTTCTCTTTATGTTTCGTTCACGGTGCTCTGGCGTTATCACAGGCCATGACATCTCCTCCGATTCGCCAACCCGTCCGGATTATCGGCATCGACCCCGGCCTGCGCCGCACCGGCTGGGGCGTGATCGAGACCGAGGGCAACCGGCTGGTCTTCATCGGCTGCGGCTCGGTGGAGCCGCCGGATGATCAGCCGCTGGCGAGCCGACTGCTCGCGATCCATGAAGGCCTCGCCGCTGTGCTCGGCGATTTCCGCCCGATGGAGGCTGCGGTCGAACAGACCTTTGTGAACAAGGACGGCGTTGCGACGCTAAAACTCGGCCAGGCGCGCGGCGTCGCCATGCTGGCGCCGGCAATGTTCGGCATATCGGTTGCCGAATACGCGCCGAACCAGGTCAAGAAGACCGTGGTCGGCGCCGGTCATGCCGACAAGAACCAGATCGCGGTGATGCTGAAAATCCTGCTGCCGAAGGCCGAGCCGAAATCCGCCGACGCCGCCGACGCGCTCGCGATCGCGATCACGCACGCCCATCACCGCGCCGGCACGGCGCTGCGGCTGAAGGTGGCGGGGATATGATTGGCAAACTGAAAGGCCTGATCGACTCCTACGGCGAGGACTACGTGATCCTCGACGTCGGTGGTGTCGGCTATCAGGTACATTGCTCATCGCGCACGCTGCAGGCGCTGCCCGCGCCCGGCGAGGCCGCGGTGCTCTCGATCGAGACCTATGTGCGCGAGGACCAGATCAAGCTGTTCGGCTTTCGCGGCGATATCGAGCGCGAATGGTTCCGCCTGCTGCAGACGGTGCAGGGCGTCGGCGCCAAGGTGGCGCTGGCGGTGCTCTCGACCTTGCCGCCGGCTGAACTTGCGAACGCGATCGCGCTGCGCGACAAGGCCGCGGTGACGCGCACGCCCGGCGTCGGGCCGAAAGTCGCCGAACGCATTGTCACCGAATTGAAGGACAAGGCGCCGGCATTCGCCAGCGTCGATCCGGCGCTGGTGCATCTTTCTGGAGCGATCGACAATGATCGCGCGCCACGCCCGGTCACCGACGCGATCTCGGCGCTGGTCAATCTCGGCTACGGCCAGCCGCAGGCGGCGGCCGCCATCGCGTCCGCCTCGCGCAGCGCCGGCGAGAATGCGGAAACGGCCCAACTGATCCGGTTGGGGCTGAAGGAACTCGCGAAATGAACGAACTGCGCTGGAGCATCACAAAATGATTACCTGTTATCTGCGTTACCAGCTCGATCCGGACAAGCTCGCCGACTTCGAGGCGTACGGCGCGATGTGGCTTGAACTGCTGCCGCGGTTCGGTGGCGTCCATCACGGCTACTTTCTGCCATCCGAAGGCGAGAGCGACGTGGCGTTGGCGATGTTCAGCTTTCCGAGCCTTGCGGCCTACGAACAGTACCGCAAGGATGCCGGCACCGATCCCGACTGCCAGAAGGCGGTCGCCTTCGCAAAACGGACTCGCTGCTTCATCCGGTATGAACGGTCGTTTTTCCGGCCGTTGTTTCCAAAAACGGCCTAGGACTGGGCCAAGAGGTGAGAAAGACATACAAGTAGCCGCATGAACACGCCCTCCCGCATCGTCACCCCCGAGCGCCGCAGCGACGATGTCGGCGATACCGCGCTGCGCCCGCAATTGCTGGCGGAGTTCGTCGGCCAGGCGCAGGCGCGGAAGAATCTCTCGATCTTCATCGAGGCGGCGCGCAAGCGCGGCGAGGCGCTGGATCACGTGCTGTTCGTCGGGCCTCCCGGCCTCGGCAAGACCACGCTGGCGCAGATCGTGGCGCGTGAACTCGGCGTCGGCTTTCGCGCGACCTCCGGACCTGTGATTGCCAAGGCCGGCGACCTCGCCGCGCTCCTGACCAATCTCGAAGAGCGCGACGTGCTGTTCATCGACGAAATCCATCGCCTCAGCCCGGCGGTCGAGGAGGTGCTCTATCCTGCGATGGAGGATTTTCAGCTCGATCTCATCATCGGCGAGGGCCCGGCGGCGCGATCGGTAAAAATCGAGCTGGCGAAATTCACCCTGGTCGGCGCCACGACGCGTGCGGGCCTGCTCACCAATCCGCTGCGCGATCGCTTCGGCATTCCGGTGCGGCTGAATTTCTACACCGTGGAAGAGCTGGAGAAGATTGTCACCCGCGGCGCCCGTGTGCTCAACATCGGCATGACGCCGGACGGCGCCAACGAGATCGCGCGCCGCGCCCGCGGCACGCCGCGCATCGCCGGTCGGCTGCTGCGCCGGGTGCGGGATTTTGCGTCCGCCGCGGATGCCACCTCTGTCGACCGCGCCATTGCCGACCATGCGCTGAGCGCGCTGGAAGTCGATGCCGCCGGCCTCGATGCGATGGACCGGCGATATCTTTCGACCATCGCGCTGAACTATGGCGGCGGCCCGGTCGGCGTCGAGACCATGGCGGCGGCGCTGTCGGAGCCGCGCGATGCGATCGAGGACATCATCGAGCCGTTCCTGATCCAGTGCGGCTACCTGCAGCGCACCCCGCGCGGCCGGCTGTTGACCTCGCACGCCTTCAAACATCTCGGCCTCGCCGAACCCGCCCGCGATCCGGCGCAGTTCGGCCTGTTCGGCGGCGGGAACGACGAAGACTGAGGAGGCCTTTCGTTGCGCGCAGCATGGCTGATCTGGCTTGCGGTGACTGTGCCCCTGAGTGGTTACTTCCTGGCCGGTTATGTCGCCAGCCTAAGCGCGGCTGTTCCGATCACGCTCTCGCCCGGCTTCGTCGCCAACCAGACGCTGTTCCGATTCGGAGACGATCGCTTGCGGATGGAATTGGAATTCCGCGGGGAGCATACCGACAGACCCGAGCTCGGCGAGTATACGACCCGATCACGTCCTTCGGATCGTCTGGAATTCTCGAACCCAGGTGCGGAAATTCTTCTCAAGGCATCGTCGGACTCGTCAGAAATCCCGACCCCGTATTCGGCGTTACCGAAGACAGGCTACGACAGTTCTCATATTTACCGAGGTTTGGTTGCTGAATTGAATGAGGCTCTTGGGGTATGGAATTGGCCGCCGACAAACCCCGGTCTCGCTCTCCAGTCCGGTATGAACAGCGTGCGTATCGAAGTAACAACTGTTGGTCCACAGCTTGCCGGCGAAAGCGTAAGGTTGCTCATTCACCCTGAAGTCGGGTTCAAGGCGTGCGGGTCGCAGGTCTGCTGGCTCTGGGGTTGGTTTGCTTGGCCGTTCTTTCTCTTTACCCAGTCGATCTGGGCTCTTGTCCTCGTCAGCAGAGACCGAAGTCGCGCGATGAAGTGAACCCGACAGCGGCGCGCGTGATCCGAGCCAGTCGGATTTTTCGGCGGCCAGCATCGCGACGACTGAGATCATCGAACCGGATCGGCCCAATCACGCACTAACAGAAAATATCAACAAGTCGGCGGCGCGCGCATCGCGCGGGACCGGCTGTTTTTGCCGTGGAGTGCCAGATGAAATCGACCGAAGACGCCAAGGTGCTGGCCGTTGTCGCGGCAGCGCCGGAACTGGGCACGCCCGACGATTCCGACAACTTCCTCAACGCGATGCCTGTCGACGAACTGGCCTCATTGTGGGCTGTGCTGCAGCGGCTGAGCAAGCGCGACCAGACCTCCGGCGCCTGGGCGGCCAAGCTCTATTTCGATCATCTGCCGCACCGCAAGCCGGATCGCGCGCTCGATCTTGCGCTCGAAGTGCTGCGCAGTGAATCCGACAAGCCGACCGTGATGCAGCTCAATGAAAAGTTCATGATGTCGCTGATGTATGCCCACGGCGAAAGCGTGATCGATCGGATCGAGGCCGAGGCGAAGGACAATGCCCGGCTGCGCTGGCTGCTCGGCGGCATTCTGCTCGGACCAAACAAGCCGTTGAAGCAACGCATCCAGGCGATCGCCGACCTCAAGGGCTGGAAGGCCGACGACATCGCGCGACGGACCCCAAAACAGCCGCTCGATTGCGAAGCCATGACGCTGCCGGAGTTGGCTCGCGCCTGGGTCGAACAACATTCGAAATCCGACAGCGACCGCGATGACAATTTCTTTGCGATGATGGATTATGAGAGCGAATTGCGGGAGGAGGATCCGGACAGGGCGATCGATCTGATCGTCGCGATCCTCGAGATCGAGACCAATCCGGCGCTGCTGTCGCTCCTCGCGGCCGGTCCGCTCGAGGATGTCATCAGCATGGAAACCATCGACCGCATCGAGCGCGAGGCGCAGGCCAGCGACCGTTTTCGAGATCTTTTGGGCGGCGTCTGGTACTACCGCGCCTCCGACGAATTGAGGGCCCGGCTCGACGCGCTGGTCGGGGAGAACAGGTGGTAACCTTAATGCAACTGCTGACGATCTGCACAAACGCACCCCAATTCCGGCTCAATACCCGCCCATGTTTGCGATGCATCACGATTGACCAGCCATGATTTCACGCCGACATTTCTTTAAACTCTTTGGTGGATTGGGCGCTCTCGGCGTCACGACCACGGCCTACGGATTCTCCGAACCCGCGCTGCAGCTTCGCGTCACGCGGTACAACCTTCTGCCGCCGCAATGGCCCGCCGATCTCAAGCTCAAGATCGCCGTCATCACCGACCTGCACGCCTGCGATCCCTGGATGTCGCTCGACCGCATCCAGGGGATCGTCGAGCGCACCAACGCACTGAAGGCCGACGTCATCGTCATGCTCGGCGACTACGTGGCCGGGCACCGCAAGGTGACGCGCTTCATCCCGGCCGATGAATGGGCGCCGGTGCTGGCCGGGCTCAAGGCCCCGCTCGGCGTGCACGCCATTCTCGGCAATCACGACTGGTGGGAAGACAAGGAGGTGCAGCGCGAAGGCAAGGGCCACACCATCGCCCGCCGCGCGCTGGAGGCGTCAGGTATTCCGGTTTACGACAACGACGCCAAGCGTCTCACCAAGGACGGGCGTTCGTTCTGGCTGGCCGGCCTTGGCGATCAACTGGCCTATTTTCCGGCACGCCGCTTCCGCCCGGTGCGGCGTATCGGCGTCGACGATCTCGGGGCCACGCTGGCGAAAGTCAGCGATGACGCGCCGGTTATTCTGCTGGCGCATGAGCCCGACATCGCCAGGCGCGTGCCGGCGCGGGTGTCACTGCAGCTCTCCGGTCATACCCATGGCGGTCAGGTGCGCCTGTTCGGCTGGTCGCCGGTGTCGCCGTCGGGACAGAAACTGGCCTACGGCCATATCCGCATGAAGCACGACATCGTCGTCTCCGGTGGCCTCGGCTGCAGCATCATGCCGCTCCGCATCGGCGTTCCCCCGGAGATCGTGCTGGTGACGCTGGGCGGGCAGGGCCCGGTCGTGGCGTAATCTGTCGCGCTTGCGCGGCAGGCGGATTTTGCGCAAAACGATGGCTTTCCAGGCGATCGAGGGCCGCAATTGACTTTACCCCACATCGACGGCGCGGTCCGCGACGGCCGCCATCACATGCAGGTCCGCGTCTACTACGAGGACACGGATTTCTCCGGCATCGTCTACCACGCCAATTATCTGCGCTTCATGGAGCGCGGCCGCACCAATCATCTGCGGCTGATGGGTGCCGATCAGCATGCGCTGTTCGAGCAGGCGCAGGCGGAGACGCCGGGCTTTGCCTTCGTGGTCCGCTCGATGGAAATCGATTTCCTGCGGCCGGCGCGGATGGACGATCTGCTCGACGTGGTGACCTGGCCGATCGCGGTGAAGGGCGCCTCGATCACGCTGGCGCAGGAAGTGCGACGCGGCGGGGAAGCTCTGGTTACGGCCAAGGTGCGCGTCGCCTTCATTTGCGAGGGGCGGGCGAAGCCGATCCCGAAATCGCTCCGGTTGCTGCTGAAGGCCGATCTGGATTGATTTCGCCGAATACTTGACACTCTGTACCGATCGGTACAGTCTCCGGCTCGTTCAGAAGCCGGAGATACCCGATGTCGCGCCCGCCCTTGCCGCCGTTCACGCGAGAGACCGCTGCCCAGAAAGCGCGCATGGCGGAGGACGCCTGGAATTCGCGCGATCCCGTGCGGGTCTCGCTGGCCTATACCGAGGACAGCCGCTGGCGGAACCGCGCCGAATTTTTCGAAGGCCGCGCCGCGATCGTTGAATTCCTCACCCGCAAATGGGCGAAGGAGCACGAATACCGCTTGATCAAGGATCTCTGGGCCTTCGACGCCAACCGCATCGCGGTGCGCTTCCAGTATGAATGGCATGACGGTGCCGGGCAGTGGCACCGCTCCTACGGCAACGAGCAATGGGAGTTCGACGAGCACGGCCTGATGCGCCGGCGCGAGGCCAGCATCAACGATGTCGAGATTGCCGAGAAAGACCGGCGCTTTCATTGGGCCGCGCCCGGACCGCGTCCGGCGGATGTCGCGGGCTTGAGCGAGAGCCCGTTCTAGCGGAGCCATGGCCAAGGGAACTATAGCCAAGACCGTTTCCGAACGCGCCGACCTATTGCCGCTGATCTCGGAGGTGTTCCGCAGCCACGGTTATGAAGGCGCGACGCTGGCGCTGATCGGCAAGGCCACGGGTCTGGGGAAGGGCAGCCTCTATCATTTCTTCCCCGACGGCAAAGCGCAGATGGCGGCGGAAGTCCTGGCCGAGATTGATCACTGGTTTGAGGTCAATATCTTCGCAGCCCTGCGCAACTCCGATGATCCCGCACAGGCGATTTCCGACATGACCGCTTGTGTCGACCGCTATTTCCGTTCGGGCCACCGCGTCTGCCTGGTCGGCGTCATCGCGCTCGGGGCATCGCGAGATATTTTCAGCTCGCAGGTAGCGGATTATTTCAGCCGCTGGAACGATGCGCTGGCACAAACACTGCGGCGCGCCGGCTTCAGCGCAAGGGTAGCGCGGCGGCGATCTGCCGATGCGCTGCTGACCATTCAGGGCGCGCTGGTGCTGGCGCGGGCGCTCGACGACACAAAAGTGTTCGGGCAGGCGATGGTGGATATGAAGGCGCGTTTGCTGGCGAAATGAGGTACGTCACTTTCCATTGATGTCGTCCCGGCTTTGAGCCGGGACCCATACCGCGTGATCTATCGGTAGAAAAAAGTCGGCAGACACCCGCCTAAATTACGCACGCCGCGGCGTATGGGCCCCGGCGTTCGCCGGGGCGACAACTGAATTACGCCGCCGCCTTGTGCCGGGCGATCTCGGCCTTGTAGAGGTCGAACTCTTCCGCCAGCGCTTTCGCCACGCTCGGCCGCTTCTTCATCCGGTCGAGATAATCCTTCACGGCTGGATATTTCGAAAAGTCGATCATCGGGGTCGCGATGCTCCAGTTCAGCACGGTGGTGAGATAGGCGTCCGCCACGCTGAAATGATCGAGCACGAATTCACGCCCCTCGAGATATTTGTTGAGGTAGTCGAGGCGCGACAGATACCGCTCCAGCGTATAGGCCTTGACCTCCGCCGGCACGGTCTTGCCGAGCAGCGGCGTGAACAGGCCCTTGTGCAGTTCGGTGCCGATGAAGCACAGCCATTGCTGCAGCTTCGAGCGTTCGATGCCGGGTCCGGCGCCGATATTGGAATCGGACAGGCGCTCGGCGACGTGCTGCAGGATCGCGGCGTTCTCGGTCAGCGTCACGCCGTCGTCGGTCCGCACCACGGGCACGAGGCCGAGCGGATTGACCGCGTAGAAATCCGAATCGTCCTTCAACACGCGTTTCGTCTTGGGGTCGACCTCGATGAAGTTGGCCTGGCTGCCGGCCTCATACAGCGCGATCCTGGTTGCCATCGAGCAGGCGAGGGGCGAGAAATAAAGGTCCATGGTCGAATCTCCCTGTGGGGTTCACTTTTGGGGTTTCGGTCTTTGGCTTCAGACGGTCGCGACGGCTGAGCTTGATTTATGTACCGCTTCGTATAAATAAGCGTCAAGGATTATTTGCAAGATGGTACAAAAAAGGAATCCACCGCCGCCGCGTGCCCGGGCCAAGGCGAAGGCTGAGCTTTCAATGCCCGAGCCTGCGAGGCCGCAACCCCCGGCCGGCGGCATCCCGCCAAAACGCCGCGGCCGGCCGCGCGCCTATGAGCCTGACGTGGCGCTGTCGCGCGCGCTCGATGTGTTCTGGAAGGACGGCTTTGCCGCGACCTCGCTCGATGATCTCAGCGCCGCCACCGGCATGAACCGGCCGAGCCTCTATGGCGCGTTCGGCGACAAGCGCGAACTCTACAAGAAGACCTATGAGAGCTACCGCAACCGCGCCCGCGCGCGGATGGGCGAGGCCTTCGCGGCCGACATGCCGCTGCGGCCGATGCTGCTTCGAATCTATGGCATCGCGCTCGACATGTATCTGTCGGGCGAGGGCGGACCGCGCGGCTGTTTCACTGTGATGACCGCGACCTCGGAAGCGGTGTTCGACCCTGACATCCGCGCCCTGGTGGTCAGCGGCCTCGGCGAGATGGATCGATTCTTTGCGCGGCTGTTCAAGATCGCACAGGAGCGCGGCGAACTCGCCGCCTCCGCCGATCCGCAAGTGCTGGCGAATCTCGCGTCGGCGACCATCCACACCATTGCGATCCGCGCCCGCGCCCAGATCCCGCGCGCGGAACTGGAAGCGCTCGTCAACGGCGCTGTCGATGTGATGGTGCGCGGGTAACTGTCGTCCCGGCCTTGAGCCGGGACCCATACGCCGCGGCGGATGTTGTTGAATGGAAGATAACGACCAGCGTGCAAACCAATAATCGCCGGTGGCTATGGGCCCCGGCTCAAGGCCGGGACGACATCGTCATTCAAATTGGACTCAATACCCCCGTCCGCGGTCCACCACATTCTCCAGCGCGCCGCCGGCCTCGAAACGTTCGATCTGCTGCGCGACGTATTTCGAAATCTCTTCGGGATCGGTGTCGGCGGCGTTGTGCGGGGTCAGCACCACCTTTGGATGGGTCCAGAACGGGCTGTCCGCGGGCAGCGGTTCGGTCACGTAGACGTCGAGCGAGGCGCCGCCGAGGGTGCCGTCTTCCAGGCAGCTCAGAATGTCGGCTTCGTTCTGCAAGGCGCCGCGGCCGGCATTGATCAGGACCGGCGCGCCCATCGGGCTGCTGCGGTTGAGTTTCTCGAACATCCCGCGATTGAGGATACCCCGCGTATCGGCCGTGAGCGGCAGTAGGCTGACCAGAATGTCGGTCTGCCGCAGGAAGGCCTCCAATTGCTGTTCGCCGTGAAAGCAGGGGACGCCGGCGATTTCCTTGGGGCTCCGGCTCCAGCCGACGACCTTGAAGCCGACGTGCTTGAGGACCCCGGCCGCATGGGCACCCAGCGCGCCCAACCCCATGATGCCGACGGTGATCGCGCCCGCCGCCCATTGCGGCTGCGGCGACCAGCGTTTCACCCGCTGGCTCTCGCGCAGATAAAGCTCCTGCCGATGGTGCATCAGCGCGTGCAGCACGACATATTCGGTCATCCGCTCGGTAAGGTCGCTTACCGCGACCCGCACCAGCGGCAGGTCGGGCAGCGAGGTGTCAGCCATCAGCGCATCGACGCCGGCGCCGAGGTTGAAGATGACGCGCAGATTCTTGAACGCGGCGAGGTCCCCCGGCTTCGGCTTCCATACCGCGGCGTAATGGACCTCGGCCGGGTCGAACGATGGATCCGGCATCTCCACCACGAGGCGATCCGGGCAGACGTCGCCAAACCGCTTCATCCACCGCGACGCTGCCCAGTTATCGGTCCCGCCACGCACCAGCAGCGCAAGCGCCCCTTTTTTCATTGATTTTCCCTTCGTATCGCCACGCAGCGTGACCGGTACCTTCTGAGGATTGAACATTCCTCTAACCTCCTTTCATCAAGCAAGGGAGATACCAAATGGCCAAATCATCGTAATTCCGGCTGCGGTCATGGCTGTCATGCACCTGCCGGCATTTCGATTGTCGGTCTCTGACAGGGCACGGAACACTCGAAAATTTCTTTCGCTCCCCTGTCGGCAGCGGGCATAACCATTCGTCATTACAAAGAACGGAGATGCCGGTCGCATGCTGTACGCCATCCTTTGCTACCACGACGAAGATTTAACGGGTTCCTGGACCAAGGAACAGGACGCCGCGGTCATGACGAAACTGCGGGTCGTGCAGGACAAGCTCACCAAGCAGGGCCGGCTCGGCCCGGTGGCGCGGCTGCTGCCGACCACGGCGGCGACCACCTTGCGCAAGGACGATCCGCCGGTCGTGATCGACGGCCCCTATGCCGAAACCAAGGAGCAACTGCTCGGCTTCTATGTCGTCGATTGCGAGAATCTCGACGCGGCGCTCGACGTCGCGCGCGATCTCGGCAAGGCCAATCCCGGCGGCGCCTATGAGATCCGCCCAGTTGGCCATTTCACACCCGGGAGCGCACCGAAATGACCGACACCGCCTGGATCGATAACGCGCTGACCTCGGCGCGCCCCCAGGCGGTCGGCGCGCTGCTGCGCTATTTCCGCAACCTCGACACCGCCGAGGAAGCATTCCAGAACGCCTGCCTGCGGGCGCTGAAAAGCTGGCCGCAGAACGGCCCGCCGCGCGACCCCGCGGCGTGGCTGATCATGGTCGGGCGCAACGTCGCGATCGACGACATCAGGCGGGGCCGCAAGCAGGAGCCGCTGCCCGAGGACGACCACGCGATCTCGGATACCGACGATGCCGAGGAGCAACTCGCCGAGCGACTCGACGGCTCGCATTACCGCGACGACATTCTGCGGCTGCTGTTCATCTGCTGCCATCCGGATTTGCCGGCGACACAGCAGATCGCGCTGGCGCTGCGCATCGTCTCGGGCCTCTCCGTCAAGCAGATCGCGCGCGCCTTCCTGGTTTCGGAGGCCGCGATGGAGCAGCGCATCACGCGTGCAAAAGCGCGCGTGGCTGACGCCGACGTGCCGTTCGAGACACCGGGGGCCGTGGAGCGCACCGAGCGGCTGGCTGCGGTAGCCGCGATGATCTATCTGATCTTCAATGAGGGCTATTCGGCGAGCGGCGATACCGCCGAGATCCGCAGCCCGCTGTGCGAGGAAGCGATCCGGCTGGCGCGGCTGTTGCTGCGGCTGTTCCAGAGTGAGCCCGAGATCATGGGGCTGACCGCGCTGCTGTTGCTGCAGCACGCGCGCGCCGCGGCGCGGTTCGATGCCGATGGCGCGGTGATCCTGCTCGACGACCAGGATCGCACGCTGTGGAATAGCAAGATGATCGCCGAGGGGCTGGCGCTGATCGACAAGGCGATGCGCCATCGCCGCAGCGGGCCCTATCAGATTCAGGCGGCGATATCCGCCCTGCATGCCCGCGCCGAAAAGCCTGAGGATACCGACTGGACCCAGATCGATCTGCTGTACGGCGCGCTTGAGATCATGCAACCATCGCCCGTGGTCACGCTGAATCGCGCCGTCGCTGTTTCGAAGGTGAAGGGTCCCGAAGCCGCGCTTGACATGATCGAGCCGCTGGCGGCGCGGCTGTCGAATTACTTTCATTACTTCGGCGTGCGCGGCGCCTTCCTGATGCAGCTCGGCCGCAACGATGAAGCCCGTGTCGCCTTCGACCGCGCCATCGCACTGGCCAATACCTCGGCCGAGGCCGCCCACATCCGCATGCACCTCGACCGCCTGATGCGCGACAGCAAGCCGCGCGGCGCCAAGGCGGGGAAGTAGCCTAGCTTCCTCATCTAGAGCTTGATCAAGTTAGGTCAAATAGCAACCGCGAAGGAAGCGCGCTCCCTCTCCCGCTTGCGGGAGAGGGCTGGGGTGGGGGTCTATCCGCGATTCGCACTCTTCGATTGGAGAGAGCCCCCACCCGCCGCGCTTCGCGCGTCGACCTAAGAGCGAGCTTCGCTCGTCTCGACCCCGCAAGCGGGAGAGGTGCAGCGAGACCGCCGCCAGACCAATTCAACATAACCTCATCACGCCATTAGCGCCTCACGACGGCTTCCGCCGGGGCTGAAGCGCCGCCGGAAACGGCGCGCTCATCACCGAATCAATCTTGTCGCAAATGGGCTTCAGGCGGCGCCGGTCATGCGGCGTCCGGAACCGTCTTCGCCGCATTGCGCATCACGCCGGCGACGGCCGTGTAGGCCGCGATCCAGGCGTCCTGCACCGGCGGTGTCCACGCGGTTTGCAGGCCCTGTTCGAGCGTCCACAGCAATGCGGCGCCGACCGAGTCGTAATGCTTGTCGAGGACGCCGTAAGCGACGTGTTTCTTGCCGAGCGTTTCCAGCACCGGGATCAGCGGCGCGAGGTTGTCGAGACCGCCGATCACGGTTGCCAGCGCCTGCATCAGCTTCTTGCGCTGCTCCGGCATGTCGGTGCTCTCAAACATGGGGCGCGTGGACGGGTCGATTTCGAACAGCCTGCCGTAGAACAGTTGCGCGGCGGTATCGGCGATCGGGACCACCATGCCCCAGGTAGTTTTGACAAGCGCCTTCTGGTCGGGGGTCATGGTCGTGCTCCGCAATGAATGATTTAAATGATTGGTCTTCAATGAATTTGGCATTGGTCGCGCTTCGCTGTGAAAGGCCGCGCCAGCTGCGGCCCCCAATTAGCCCGCTGAGTGTACGCAGCCGGGAGACGGCGTTCCCGAACCGGCGATTGCGGAGCCAGGACGCGACGCAGGGCGTATGCAACAGCAGAATAAATCCCTGCGGCAAGATTTCCGACACCGCCGCCGATGACGATCATGGCGTAGGACATCGAGTCCTCAGGCCGGTTGGTTTGGACAAGCGTCTTTTGTTCGCAGGACATTGGTCGTGCTCCAGAATGGATGGGTTTTGCCGGGGGCGGCTGTTTCGATTGACAGCCGTTAGTCGCGCCTTCGCGATGAAAGGTTCGTGCCAGGCGCGCGGTTATCTCGATCGCATGCCGCTGATCGCACGCATGAAATCGACCATGGTGATGTGTGCCATCTCGATCAGAGATGTCTTCGCCGGAGACCGTGTTGGCGGCGTGCTCTGTCGATTCATGCGGCCCACCTCCCACCGCTTGTGTGGCGTGGGGTGCGGCGGCCTCTGAAAAAAGTTCGGCCGTCCTGTCTGTTTGCGTCAGGCTCGTTCGTCCTGGAATTGTGCAAATGACAGGAGAAAGCCATGTCCACCATGTCTGCGATCGCCGAAACCGCGCCGGTCGCCAAAACCGCCCGCTGGACCGGCCGTGTTCTCTCCGGCCTGGTCATCGTGTTCCTGCTGTTCGACGGCGCCATCAAGCTGGTGCCGTGGCCGGTCGTCACGGAAACGATGGACAAGATGGGTTATGGTTCGAGCGAAACGCTGGCGCGCAGCCTGGGCATCATCACCATCGTCTGCACGGTGCTGTATTCGGTGCCGCCGACCTCGATCCTCGGCGCCATCCTGTTGACCGGTTACCTCGGCGGCGCGATGGCATCCCATGTCCGGATCGACAGCCCGCTGTTCACCCACACGCTGTTCGGGCTTTATCTCGGCCTGATGGTATGGGGCGGGCTGTGGCTGCGCGATCCGGCCTTGCGCAATTTCATTCCTTTCCGCCGCCGACTTCCATCATAATGACCAGCCCGTACGGAGCCTGACATGCTCGACATCATTGCCATCATCGCCGTCATACTGGCGATTGCCATCGCCGCCGTGCTGGTTCTGGCCGCGACCAAGCCGGATACGTTCCAGGTCCAGCGCGCCATCAGCATCAAGGCGCCGGCGGACCGGATATTTCCGCTGATCAACGATTTTCGCCAATGGCGCAGCTGGTCGCCCTACGAGGACAGGGATCCTGCGCTGAAGCGCACCTATGGCGGCGCCGACAGCGGCAAGGGCGCGGTCTATGCCTGGGACGGCAACAAGAATGTCGGGTCCGGCCGCATGGAAATCCTCGAAACGTCAGTGCCCTCGAGGATCCTCATCAAGCTCGATTTCTTCAAGCCGTTCGAAGGTCACAACACCGCCGAATTCACAATGCTGCCGCAGGGCGATGCTACCCGTCTGACCTGGACGATGACCGGCCCCGCCGTGTTCCTGTCCAAGGTGATGCAGGTGTTCATGAACCTGGACCGCATGATCGGCAGGGATTTCGAGACTGGTCTTGCCAATCTGAAGAAGCTCACCGAGAAGTAGCGCACGGTCACCGCGAATGCGTTCACGTCAAATCTGTCCACCCAAGGAGCCAACCATGCAGGTCAATCCCTATCTGTTCTTCAACGGAAATTGCGAAGAAGCACTGAAGTATTATGAGAAAGTGCTCGGCGCCAAGATTGACGCGATGATGCTCTATGAAGGCGGGCCGGCCGACATGCCGATCCCTGCGGAATGGAAGAAGAAGATCATGCACGCCAGTTTCACGGTCGATGGCGAGGTGGTGATGGCCTCCGACGCATTTCCCGGCGACTTCCATCAGCCGCAGGGTTTTTCGGTCGCGCTGCAGGTCGATGATCCCGCCGACGCCGAGCGCCGCTTCAATGCACTGGCCGATGGCGGCACCGTGAAGATGCCGTTTGCCAAGACCTTTTTCTCCAATGGTTTCGGCATGTGCGTCGACAAGTTCGGCACGCCCTGGATGGTCAACTGCCCGGCAGATATGCAGTCATGACGGTGGGTGCGTAGCTGCGTAGGGTGGGTAGAGCCACCGGGTCGCGCGAATGCGCGCCCGATGATAAACTCCGCGAAACCCACCACTTTCCCCGCTCAAAGGCGGTGGGTTACGGCTTCGCCTAACCCACCCTACAGATCCTTCACCTGCACGACGGGTAAATCGCGGCGAGTTCGCGCCCGCGCAGCAACAACATCCGCGACGTCAATCCGCCGCGGCGGCTGATCCAGTTACGGACCGGCGCCGGATAGGCTTCCAGCACCGCCTGCGACGCTTCCGGTTCGGCATACAACCGGCCGCGGCGGTCGATCGACCGCGCGCCGTGGAAGCCGAGCACCGCGCGGCGCGTCACGCAGATGCGTTCGTTCGGTACCGTGCTCAGCACCAGCGTGCAGGCCGACAGGCATGGCCCGTCGATCACGACGCGCTCGCCGGACGCGCGCAGGCGCTCGAACAGGTCGAGAAACGGGCCGACCTGTCCGCCGGGGCTGGCGAGGATGCGCACCTCGGCACGAACAGGTGAAACCGCCGCGCATAGCGCCGCCGCAACAACAATTGCCTTGATGAGCGCCATTCGCATGTGCGGCTCCTTCGTCCCGGACCTGTTGAACCAGTCAACCTCGGCGCGGCCGGCAAGGTTCGCTAGAGCCTCGGTTCCGATTGCATCAGAATCGAGGCTCGAACTTCTCTTTTTTGACGCGAACCGGTACCCACCCCCGGATCAAGCCGAGGGCATGCTCGCTCGAAAACGCTCTAATCATCCGCGCCGGAAACCCCGGCCTCGGCGAACGTCGCCATCCCGGCGTGGCAGGCCAGCGCCGCACGCATCAGCAGGATTGCGAGACCGGCGCCTGAGGCTTCGCCAAGCCGCATGTCGAGATCGAGCAGCGGGGCCAGGCCGAGTTCGCGCAAGAGATCGCGATGCCCTGACTCGGCGGAGACATGCCCGGCGCGGCAGTGATCCAGCGCGCCCGCGTCGAGATGCGCCAGCGGCAGCACGGCCGATGTCGCCACGAACCCGTCGAGCAGCACCGGTATGCCGTGCCGCCGCGCCGCCAGCACGGCGCCGGCGATACCAGCCAGCTCGCGGCCGCCGAGCGCCGCCGCCACGGCCAGCGGATCCAAGAGAATGCCGCGGTGATAGTCCAGCGCCGCATCGATCACCGCGCGCTTGCGCGCCAGCCCTTCATCATCGACGCCGGTGCCGCGGCCGGCCCAGCGCGCCGCGCCGCCGCCGATCAACGCCGCGCACAGCATCGCCGCCGACGTGGTGTTCGCGATGCCCATCTCGCCGACCGCCAGCAGGTCGCAATCTTCGGGCACGGCGCGGTAGCCGATCTCGACCGCGTTCAGGAAATCATCGGCATCCATCGCGGCGGCCATGGTGAAGTCGCGGGTCGGCCGATCGAGCTCGATCGGCACCACGCGCAGATCGGCGCCGGCCAGCCTGGCGATCTGATTGATGGCGGCACCCCCGGCGGCAAAATTCGCCACCATCTGCGCGGTGACTTCAGGCGGATAGGCCGAGACGCCGCGCGCGGCGACGCCGTGATTGCCGGCGAACACGGTTATCGTGACGCGATCCAGCCGCGGCGATTCGCGGCCCTGCCATTGCGCCAGCCAGATCGCAAGCTCTTCGAGCCGGCCGAGGCTTCCCGGCGGCTTGGTCAGGTTCTGCTGACGGCGCACGGCGGCTTCCGCGAACCGCACGTCGCCTTCGGGCAAGTCGCGACAGAAAGCGCGGATGTCGTCTAGACTGTCGAACTGCATGCGATTCCCTATGTGCATGATTGCGCGCGATCATGCACGAGTCGGACGGGCCGCAGGTTAAGACGATTTTTCAGGTTACACCATGAATGAATGGCTCGACGATTTAAGAACGGCCGTCGCGTTCCTGACGCGACTGCCGATGCCGCATCCGCAAGGCCCGATGCCGGCCAATTTCGTGCGCGCGCACCGGATGTTTCCGGTCGTCGGCGCCTTGATCGGCGCGGTGGTGGGACTGGTCTGTCTCGGCCTGCGGTCCGTCGGTGTGCCTGATCTCGCCGCCGCCGCGCTTGCGCTCGGCGCCGGCGCGATCCTGACCGGCGCGCTGCACGAGGATGGCCTCGCCGACGTCGCCGACGGTTTCGGCGGCGGCCGCGACCGCGCCGCCAAACTCGAGATCATGCGCGACAGCCGGCTCGGCACTTACGGCGCGCTGATCCTGCTGGTCAGCTTTGCCGCCAAGCTTTCCGCGCTGGCGGCGGTTCCGGACGGCTATGTCGTGCCGAGCCTGATCGCCGCGCACGCGCTTGGCCGGGGCATCCTGCCCTGGATGTCGGTGAAGCTGCCCTATGCGCGCAACGACGGCCTCGCCCGCAACGCCGGCCAGCCCGATGCGGCGACGGCGACGATCGCCGTCGTGCTGGCGGTGATCGTCGCGCTGCTGTCGCTGTCCTGGAGCAACGCGCTGTTCGCGGCGCTGCTGGCCGGCTTGAGCGGTTTCGGCATGGCGTGGCTGGCGCAGCGGCAGATCGGCGGCCAGACCGGCGATGTGCTGGGTGGCGCCGAGCAGGTGGCGGAGACCGCTATCCTCGTGCTGTTGGCGGCGCGGCTCGCATGAGCGACGAAACGCATCTCTGGCTGATCCGGCACGCGCCGGTCGACGGACCGCGCGGCGTGATTCACGGCCCGGATGCGCCGGCCGATGTCAGTGACGCTGCGGCCTTTGCGGCGCTCAAAACAAGATTGCCGCCGGGCGCCCATGCGGTCTGCAGCCCGGCGCGGCGAACGCGGCAGACCGCACTCACGCTCGGACTCGATCCGGTCGAGGAGGCAGCCTTCCGCGAACAGGATTTTGGCGCGTGGACCGGGCGGCGGCACAATGATCTCACCACCGAACTCGGCGATGCCTATCAGGCGTTCTGGAAATCGCCCGCCAGCAACCGGCCGCCGGGCGGCGAAAGCTTTGTCGATCAGATCGATCGCGCGCGGGACGGACTTTCGCGTCTGCCCGCGGGCGAGGCGGTGCTGGTCGTGCATTCCGGCACCATCCGCGCGGTGCTCGCCATCGCGCTGGATCTTGCGCCCGACAACGCACTGCGCTTCGTGATCGATCCGCTGTCGCTGACAAGGATCGATCGCCTCGATGCCGGCTGGCGCGTCGGGTCAGTCAACCAGCGCTGGTGGGAATAGCGTCAACCATTCCTTCGTTCCCCGCGCAGCGTCGGCAAGCCGATGCCGGCGGCGTCAAAGCCACCGTCGACGGCCAGCACCTGCCCGGTGATGTAGCTGGAGCGGTCGCTGCAGAGGAAGAACACCGCTTCCGCCAGTTCTTCTTCGAGGCCATAACGATTGAGCGGAATGGCGTCGTGGTAATCGGCGCGGATTTCCGGGGTGTGGACCGCCTTCGCCATCGCGGTCTCGACCGGGCCGGGCGCGACGGCGTTGACGCGGATGCCGAGCGAGGCCAGTTCGACCGCGAGCTGCTTTGTCAAATGCGCAAGCCCCGCTTTGCTGGTGCCGTAGGCCGAACGCAGCGTCGAGGCGCGCACCGCCGAGATCGACGTGATGTTCACCACTGCGCCGCCGCCATGTTCGCGCATCAGGGGCGCGGCGGCCTTGGTGCAGATAAATGGCCCGGTGAGATTGACCGCGAGGATCCGGTTCCAGTCCTCGTCCGATGTCTCGAGCAGGGGTGCGAACACCGCGACGCCGGCGTTGTTCACCAGCGCATCGAGCCGGCCAAAGCGCCCGATCACACTTGTCATCGCCGAGGCCACCGCGCCGGCATCGCTGACGTCGCAATGCAGCGCCTGCGTGTTGTCCGGATTGGCCAGCGCGGCGACCGCGCCACGCAGCAATTCGCCCTCGATGTCGAGCAGCGCCACGCGCCAGCCATCGGCGAGAAAGCGTTTTGCGGTCGCAAGCCCGATGCCGCGCGCGGCGCCGGTGACGAGTGCGACTTTTGACAGGGAAGAGGGCATGGAGGAGGTCCGCTGGTGATTGATTCTTTGGCTCTATACCCCACGCCGTTCATTGTGTCTCGAACCTGCCGGCAGCCCGCGCTTGCATTCTGCGCCGCATCCGGCGCACGCTCTCGAACCACGCGAGGTCACGGCAACCGAAAGGGTCCGGCAATGATGGTGGTCGACGTCAGGGATATGCCACCGGAGCAATGGCGGCTGGGTGTGGAGACCCGCATGCTGGTTTCGGCGCGCAACGGCGCCAGGCATTTATGCATCTTCGAGCAATGGATAGCGCCCGGCGCCGGCGCCCCGACGCATTCGCATCCCGTAGAGGAGGTGCTCACCGTGCGCGAGGGCGAGGCCGAGATGTGGCTCGGCGCGGAACGCAGCATCGTCACGTCGGGGCAATCCCTGATCGTGCCGGCTGGGCAACTGCACGGCTTCCGCAATTCCGGCACTACCACGCTGCACATCCACGCCGTGCTGGCGTCGCCGATCTTCGAGGCCACGGTCGAGGGCGCGACGGAAGTGACGCGGCGGTGGGAAGCGGTCTGAGCGTCCGCCGATGCCGAAAAAATCCGGCACCGCTGCGCTTCTGCGCCTGCGGTGCCGGTCAAGCTCGCCTTCGGGATGGCTCCCGAAGGCTGATTGAACCGATACGAGGGGCTGGCGGTCCCGTATCAGGCCAATTCCGCGGAGGCGCGCTGCATGTTGGACGACATGTCCGATGTGACGGCGCTCTGTTCTTCCACGGCAGCCGCCGTGGAAGCGATGAACTCGTTGACGCTGGCGATCGCCTCCTTGATGGCCGTGAGCGAGCCCACGACTTCGCTGGCGACGCCGTTGAGCTGTTCGATCTCCTTCGAGATCGTGTCGGTGGCGTGCTTGGCCTGATTGGCAAGGTTCTTGACCTCGGAGGCCACCACGGCAAAGCCGCGGCCCGCTTCGCCGGCACGGGCCGATTCGATGGTGGCATTCAGCGCCAGAAGATTGATCTGTCCGGTGATGTTGCCGATCAGCTCGACGATCCCGCTCATGGCCTGCGAAGCGGCGCTGAGCTTCACAGCTTGCGCGTCCGCGGCGTCGACCCGCGCGGTCGCATTCGCGGCATTCGCCTTGGACTTGGTCATGGTCTCGGAAATTTCGCGGATCGAGGCGCTCATCTCCTCGCTGCCCGCCGCCACCGACTCGATCAGGCCGCGGGCGTTCTCGGCCTTCTTGCGCGCGATCGCCTGGGCGGTGATGTCGGTCGCGTATTTCACCACCTTGAACGGCTTGCCGTTGAGGTCGAGGATCGGATTGTAGGACGCCTGGATCCAGATCTCGCGGCCGCCCTTGGCGATCCGCTTGTATTCCGCCGCCTGGTACTGGCCGCGATTGAGGCTTTCCCAGAATTCGCGATACGCCGGCGCATTGCGCTCGTTCGGCTCGACGAACATGCCGTGATGCTTGCCCTGGATTTCCGGCAGCGAATAGCCGAGCGCGGCGCAGAAATTCGGATTGGCGGTGCGGATGGTGCCGTCCATGTTGAATTCGATCACGGCCTGCGATTTGACGATCGCTGCGATCTGGCCGTCATTGTCGGCGGCTTTCAGCTTTTGCGCGGTGACGTCGGTGGCGAACTTGACCACCTTGAACGGCTTGCCGGTCTCGTTGAGGATCGGATTGTAGCTGGCGAGGATCCAGATTTCCTTGCCGCCCTTGCCGAGCCGTTTGTATTCGGCGGCTTCGTACTGACCGCGGTTCAGCCGCGCCCAGAACTCGCGATAGGCCGCGCTGTCGCGATCTTCCGGGATCACGAACATGCTGTGGTGCTTGCCCTGGATCTCATCGAGCGCGTAACCGACCGCGCCGAGGAAATTCTCGTTGGCGGTGACGATGGTGCCGTCCATGTTGAATTCGATCACGGCCTGGGCCCGGCTGATCGCGGCGATCTTGCCGGCGTCCTCCATGCTGTGGACCTTTTGCGCCGTGATGTCGGTCGCGAACTTGATGACCCCGACCGGTTTGCCGCCACTATCGAGGATCGGATTGTAGGACGCCTGGATCCAGATCTCGCGGCCGCCCTTGCCGAACCGCTTGTATTGCGCGGCCTGGTATTCGCCCCGGTTCAGCCGCGCCCAGAATTCGCGATAGGCCGCGCTCTCGCGCTCGGCCGGATCGACGAACATGCCGTGATGCTTGCCCTGGATTTCGGCCAGCGTGTAGCCCACGGCGCCGAGAAAATTCGGGTTCGCCGTGACGATGGTGCCGTCGAGCTTGAACTCGATCACGGCCTGCGACTTGTTGATGGCAGCGGCTTGGGCAAGCGCGCTTTGGGTGTTTGCTTTCTTTTGCAAATTGAACACGTGAGGCTCCGCGCAGTTTAAAAAATGGATGGCTGATAATTCACCGGGAAAAGTTGCAGATACCCGTTTATCAACGGTAAACCATCTCGCGCGCCAATGTTTTGCCTGATGAAATTGGTGCGATGCGCTGCTCGGTGTGAACTTCATGTGCGCCCTTCATTCATCGCGATAATTTTTCGCGTGTGCACGTTGATGTGCAGAGTGAATGCCTCTGACGTGGCCTGCTGGCCTACGTATTCATACGGAGCGCATTCTTCAGATTTTTGAACATTATGTCCGGTTCACGACACTCTCACACGCCGCCTGGAGCCGCTCACCGACCGTCGGTCCCTTCTTGCGCCGGGCAATGCCGAGATGTGTCTCGCGCAACTCGTCCATGAACTCTGACCACATTTTGGGTCCGCCCTCGCTGAGCAGCCTGGCGCGGATGCCGAGTTCTTCGGAGACCGGGAGATATTGGTAACCCCAGGCCGCCATCTGCGCGAGGACCGGCAGCAATTCGATGCCCTGTTCGGTCAGCGAATAGATTCCCTTCTGCTTGTGGCTGGGATCGTCCTCGCGGGTGATGATGTCGGCATCGAGCAACGTCTTCAGCCGGTCGGCGAGGATGTTGGAGGAGATGCCTTCCTCCGACTTGGTCAATAGCTCGCGAAAATGCCGCCGGTTGCCGAACATCATGTCGCGGATGATGAGCAGGCTCCATTTGTCGCCGACCACTTCCAGCGTGAGGTTGATCGGGCAGCCGGAGCGTTGATCGTCGGTCATGGAATTCGTCCCCGAAAAACTGCTTGCAATATTGCACTGGTTGCCTCAGACTGCAACCAGTTGCAAATTGCAATCAGTTAAGGGAGCGCAGAGATGGCAAAGCTGATCATGTGGAACCTGATGACGGTGGACGGCTTCGTCGAAGGGCCGAACCGGGACATCTCCTGGCATGAAGACGTCTGGGGCGAAGAACTCGAGCGATTGTCGATCGAGCAGCTCAACGCCGCCGGCGGATTGCTGTTCGGCCGCTTCACCTATGAGCTGATGGCGAACCATTGGCCGAAGGCGACCGGCGAGGTCGCCGACTTCATGAATGCGGTGCCGAAATACGTGTTCTCGCGCACGCTGAAACAATCCGCCTGGAACAACACGCGGATGTTCGCAGAGGATGCGGCTGATACCGTCACCAAATTGAAGCGCGATGCGACGAAGGATATCTTTCTGTTCGGCAGCGCCGATCTGGCGTCGCACCTGATCCCGCACGGCGTGATCGACGAATTCCGCATCGCGCTGAACCCGATCATCTTTGGCGGCGGAACGCCGTTGTTCAAGCAGGGCGCGCGGACCAAGCTGAAGCTGCTGGACAGCCGGGCGTTGTCGACCGGCATCGTGATCCTGCGCTACGCGCCGGCAGTTTCGAAATAGTTCGCCGCAAATGTCGGTTGGCCAAAACCTGGTTCGTCTTGCTGGCGTGCCTCAACATCCGGAGCTTAGATGTCGCTGACGTTGCATTTCCACCCGCTGGCGTCGTTCTGCTGGAAGGCGCTGATTGCGCTCTATGAGAACGGCGTCCCGTTCACGCCGAAGCTGGTCGATCTCGGCAATCCGGCCGAACGCGCCGCACTGCTGCAACTATGGGGAATCGGAAAATTTCCGGTGCTGCAGGACGATGCCAGGGGCGAGATCGTCCCGGAATCGAGCATCGTGATCGAATATCTCGATCGCCATTATCCCGGACGTACGCGTTTGATTCCGGCTGACGCTGACAGGGCCCTGCAGACCCGGCTGCGCGACCGCTTCTTCGATCTCTATGTGCATTTGCCGATGCAGAAGATCATGCTCGACCGGCTTCGCCCTGAAGGGAGGAAGGACCCCCACGGCGTCGAGGAGGCGCGCACGCAGCTGCGCACGTCATACGCGATGATCGAACGGCAGATGGCCGGCGGAGCCTGGGCAATGGGCGAAGATTTCAGCCTCGCCGACTGCGCCGCGGCGCCGTCGCTGTTCTACGGCGGCATGGCGCTGCCGTTCGGCGACAGCGAGACAAACCTTGCCGCCTATCTCGAGCGTCTGAGGGCGCGGCCGTCCTTCACACGGGTGCTGAAGGAGGCCGAGCCCTATTTCAACATGGTGCCGAAGGAGGGCTGAATGAGCTCCGCAAGCAAGACCGGGATCATCCGCAACCTGTTCGCCGCCTATTTGGCGAACGACCGCGCGGCGGTCGAGGCCGCCTTCACCGACGATTTCCGTTTCACCAGCCCCTATGACGACGAAATCGACAAGGCGACCTATTTCGAGCGGTGCTGGCAGAACAGCGACTGGATCGAACGACAGGATCTCGAGCGGATCATGGTCGAGGGCGAGGCGGCGTTTGTGACCTATCGATGCGTCGCCAAGGAAGGCAAGAGTTTCCGCAATACGGAGTCCTTCGCTTTCGCCGGCGACAGGATCAGGCGCATCGACGTCTATTTCGGCGCGACCTATCAGAACGGCGTTTTTGTTAAGCAGCAGGGCTAGAGGCGCCGGACAGGCGATCGGCGATTGAGCGTGCGCCCCCGCGACGTTCCCCGAACGCGATGCAGCGTGTAACGCTGCTTCGCTGATTCGGGGTCCATTCCCTCAACGCGATGGATTGACCCCGGGTCGGCAGCGCACCAAGCGAAGCGGCTTGCTGCGCAGCGCCCGGGGCAAGCCTGCAAAATAATTTTCACCGACATGTCGGTGCCGCAAAGCCCGGTTCGTCATGTTGACGAGCGATGGTACCGGCCGACCGGCCAGACAGACAAACGGAGCGAAACGATGCGATTCATGGTGATTGTGAAGGCCAGCAAGGATACCGAAGCCGGCGTGATGCCGAGCACGGAGATGCTGACCGCCATGGGCAAGTTCAACGAGGAACTGGTCAAGGCCGGCATGATGGAGGCGGGCGAGGGGCTGCATCCATCTTCGAAAGGCGCACGGGTCAAATATCAGGGCGGAGAGGGTAGCGCCGTCAAAGGGCCGTTCCCCCTGACCAGCGATCTCGTCGCCGGCTTCTGGCTGATCAACGCCAAATCGCTCGACGAGGCGATCGCGTGGATGAAGCGCGCGCCGTTCGACGGCGGCGCCGAGATCGAAATCCGCCAGGTGTTCGCGGCCGAGGATTTTGGCGAGGCCTTCACCCCCGAACTGCGCGAGCAGGAAGATCGCCTGCGCGCGCAGGCGGGGAAGAAATGACGAAGTCATTCCGGGGCAGCCCGCAGGGCTGAACCCGGAATCTCGAGATTCTCCGATGTGCAATTGCACATCGGAGTTCGCGCTTCGCGCGCCCCGGAATGACAGCTTCCAAAACAGGAAACCCCACCATGCGATTCATGATGCTGATGATCCCCCTGGGCTATGAAACCGCGGCGCCGGATGTGCAGCTCGATCGCGAGCGCGTCACGGCGATGATGAAATACAATGAGGCGCTGAGTGAAGCCGGAGTCCTGATCGCGCTCGACGGGTTGCACCCGCCGTCGATGGGCGCGCGGGTGTCGTTTGCATCCGGCAAGCCCATCGTCACCGACGGTCCCTTCACCGAGGCCAAGGAAGTGCTTGGCGGCTACTGGATGATCGACGTCGCATCGCGCGAGGAGGCGATCGCCTGGGCCAAGAAGTGCCCGGCTTCCGAGAACGAGATCATCGAAATCCGCCAGGTGCAGGAGATGTCCGATTTCTCGGAGGAAGTGCAGCAGGCAGCCAAAGGCTTCGAAGAGTTGCAGAAGGGAAATGCGCACAAGGCGCGGTGAGGCGCTGGAACCTCGGCTTGCGCCGCTTGTGGAGCCACGCATTTCCGCCCGTTAACCTTCCTGAACGCCCAAAATAAGTGACCTTTATAGCCAACTCATGTAAAAGCCTTTCACATGAGTTGGCGCAAAGAACCCCGCCGCCCCGAGCGCGGCTATCATCACGGCAATCTGAAAGAAGCGTTGCTGCAGGCGGCGCTTGGCCTGATCGCCGAAAAGGGCGCGGCCGGTTTCACTTTTGCCGACGCCGCGCGGATGGCCGGCGTCAGCCCGGCGGCGCCCTACCGGCATTTTCGCGATCGCGACGAATTGCTGTCCTCGATCGCGCAGCGCGGCTTCGAGCAGTTCGAGGCGCTCTTGCTGCAAGCCTGGGACGACGGTCGCCCCGACACCGTCACGGCGTTCGAGCGGCTGGGCAAAGCCTATCTGGCATTCGCGCGCAATGAGCCGGCGTTCTACTCGGCGATGTTCGAATCCGGCCTTCCGGTCGATCTTAGTCCGACACTGCAGGCGGCGAGCGAACGCGCCTTCGCCGTGATCAGGGCGGCAGCCGAGCGTCTCGCCGCGCTGGTGCCGCCGGGCATGCCGCGGCCGCCCGCGATGATGATGGCGCTGCACATCTGGTCGATGTCGCACGGCGTGGCGTCGCTGTTTGCGCGGGGCGATGCGGCGCGCCGCAAGCTGCCGATGTCGGCCGAGGATCTCCTGGAAGCCGAAGTGCTGATTTATCTGCGCGGGCTCGGCTTCCCGACCGATCGCAGGGCTGCAGCGAAAGACCCGGCGAGCGAGAAGCCGTCCGGCCCGCCGCCGGTTCCGCCGGCCGGCCCCTGGGGCTCTCCAAAATAATTTACCGGCGGCCACTTGCCGCCCGCTTGACAAAAAACGTGGATGGTTTAGGTATGTAAATGTTATTTACATTCACAACGGCGTGATCGCCGTCATGGAGAGGGAAATGGCCTACACCGCAGATGTCAATCGATGGCGCGGCCCCGCTGAAGAAACCAGTCGGCCCCCGCATATGCTGGATAGCCCCTGGCATCCTGGCTGGATCGCCGTAACCATCCTCGGCTTCATCATCTGGTGGCCGATCGGGCTTGCCCTTCTCTTTTTCACACTCGGGAGCAGAAAAATGGGTTGCTGGAGTCACCAGGATCGCTGGCAGAACAAGATGGAGCGGATGCAGTACAAGATGGACCGGATGCGCGGCCGCATGGAGCGCCGTGGTTTCGGCTTCGGCGGTTTCGGCCCTCCCTCGAGCGGTAACCGCGCCTTCGACGAATACCGCACCGAAACGCTGCGGCGCCTCGAGGAAGAGCAGGTCGAATTCCGCGACTTCCTCGATCGCCTGCGTCACGCCAAGGACAAGGAAGAGTTCGACCAGTTCATGGCGCAGCACAAGCCGCGTCCGACCCCGCCGAACGATCAGCCGCAAAGCTGAACTTGAGCTAACGCCTCGGGCGATGTGCCCCCATAGCGCCTGAAGGCTAACGAGCCGCCCGTTTGTGATCAGCACAGACGGGCGGTTTGCTTTATGCGGATACGCGGCGTCTTGCAGCCGCCTTCGCCCCGGTACCGGGGCGAGTTGTCACCAAATTGGTGACATGATATGACTTGGCGATGCAGGTGATCGCCCGTCGGACGCTGAGGGAATTCTGGGCGCGTTACCCGCATGCGGAGGGCCCGATTCGAGCGTGGTTCGCGATTGTCGCCAAGGCACGATGGAAGGGGCCGGCCGAGATAAAGCGGCAGTTCGGAGCTACCGTCGATTTCGTGGGCGACAACCGGGTCATCTTCGATCTCGGCGGCAACAAATACCGGTTGATCGTTCACGTTTCCTTTGCGTTCGGACGCGTCCTCGTGAAGTTCATCGGTACACATGCTGAATATGATCGTATCGATCCGGAGACCGTGTCTTGGCGAAGAAAATGATCCGTCCGATTCGTACCGAAACCGAATACGACGAGGCGCTCGAAGAAATCGAGCGGTACTTCGAAAACGAACCGAAGCCGGGCACGCCGGAGGCGGATCGCTTCGATCTTCTCGCGCTGATCGTCGAGGACTACGAACGCAAGCGCTGGCCAATCGACCCGCCCGGGACGATTGAGGCGATCCGCTATCGCATGGAAACGGGCGGCTATACCCAAGCCGATCTCGGGCGTCTGCTCGGCTCACGGCAGCGCGCATCGGACATCCTGACCAGAAAGCGTGCCCTCACGATGCGGATGGCCTGGAAGCTGCATCACGAGTGGAACATTCCTGCGGAAGCCCTGATCACGCCGCCGCGAACCCGCGGACGAAAGTCAGTGGCGTAGGCCCGCAGGCCATAGCAACGAACTGCTGCAGGATGAATGCGGTGGGATCGCTCGCTGGCGCGATGGCGTCCAGCGTATGCCAACCAGCCGGCCCGCCGCTTGATCTGGCCGTTGAGGCGCTCAGCGGCGGTTACCCTATGCGCCGGCGCGGCGTCGCCCGGGTTTGGTTGCGGCCATCTCGCAGAGATGCCACTGTAAGAAAACAGGGCCGATATGTCATACTCCGCCTCATGACCACGAAATTACTTCAGGACGCAATGCGACGTGTCGAGGCTTGGCCAGAGGCTGCCCAGGTGGAGCTTGCCGAGCTTGCGCTGGAAATCGACGCGGGATTTTCCGGGGAAGACTATCGCGCCACTCCCCCCGCGCAGAGATTGAGCGTGGCCTGAAGGATGCTGGCGAAGGACGCTTTGCAACGGACGAGCAAGTTAGGGCCGCGTTTGATAAGTTTCGTCGTGCATGAAGGTCGTCTACACCGAGGAGGCGCTCCGCAACCTCGATGATATCAGCGACTACATCCGCCAAAACTATCCGACCATGGCGCAGTCCCCTGGACGACCTATATTTCGAGCCGGCGCAACTGAGGTGATGGCGATGATCCAGAACCAGGTTCTACCAGTCGACCAGATCTGGCGATCCCTCCGCCGCGAGGCGGAAAGCGTCCTCGCCAGCGATCCGCTGTTCGGCGCTTCGCTGTCATCAGCGATCCTCGATCATGCCGATTTCAGTCGCGCGCTCGCCCATCAGATCGGCGAACGGCTCGGCAAGACCGCTGATGACCGCGAGCTGTTCGCACGTGTGGCCCGTGAGGCCTTTCATGCCGCGCCCGACCTGATCGATGCGGCAAGCCGCGATCTGCAAAGCATTGCCGTTCACGATCCTGCGACCAAAGGGCTGCTGCCGCCGCTGCTCAACTTCAAGGGCTACGTCGCGCTGCAGGCCTGGCGCGTGTCCAACTGGCTCTGGCGTAACGAGCGAACCGATCTCGCCTTGTTGCTGCAAAGCCTGTCGTCGGATTCCCTGCAGGTCAGCATCCATCCCACCGCCTCGATCGGCGTCTCGGTGTTTCTCGATCACGCGACCGGCATCATCGTCGGTGCCTTCGTTGTCATCGGCGACGAGGTGACGATCCTGCAAAACGTCACCATCGGCCGGAAGCAGGCGCTGCCGGGCCGTGCGCCTCGGATCGGCCGCGGCGTGCTGCTCAGCACCGGCGCCACGATCCTGGGCGATGTCAGCATCGGCGACTTCGCCAAGATCGGCGCCGGCGCGCTCATCGAGCAAGACGTGCCGGCCGGATGCACCGCCGTCGGCATGCCGGCGCGGCTCGTCAATTGCGCCGAGGCGGGGCTGCCGGCGTGAGCTGCGTCGCTCCTCGCGCAAGCACAATCTCGGACGCCGGCCGCGACAAAACGACCCGACGGGCAAATCAGTTCTGATTTGCGGAAATCGTGTCAAGTAGAAAGTTTCTGTAAATCAAAAATATTTCTGTTGCCGGCCGACCCAAATCAGTGCGCATCTATCGCCATCCCGTCCTGGTCAGAAGGGCGTCGGCCGTCGTCACGGACGTTG
>NZ_JAFCME010000031.1 GCF_018130065.1 Bradyrhizobium sp. AUGA SZCCT0158
TGTAGATCGCCGCCAGCGCGTCATTCGGATTGCGCTTCTTCGCGGCATAGGCCAGCGCTTCCTCATCGGCGAAACCGGATGCGTTGCCGCCGGCGGTTGCCGCGTCACCGCGCCCCGCAATGAACGGGTCCATCATCGCGCCCATGAACTGGTTCATGGCGTTGAACGTCGTCTGCTGCGATCCGGTCGCGGTCTCTCCGGCCGCCTGCGACAGGCCGTCGGCCGACATGTTGGCGAAAACAGCGGGAATGCCGCCGGTGGTGTTGAAGAAATTGGTCAGCGCGTTGGCGACGTTCTGCTGATTGCCGTTGAGGCCGCCCGGAATGGTGAAATCCAAGATCATACCGAGATAGACGTTATTGGCGTCGTAGCTCAACGTCGATGTGGCGTTTGATGGCGCATTCTCGGTGAGAAACGAAGAGAAGGTGCCATTGATGCCGCCGGTCGCGGTGAGGATCGTGTACTTCTTTTGCACATACGCGCCGTCAGCAAACACGACGCCTGCGGTCGCGCCACCAAGGGTAGCCGTGCCGGTGACATTGGCAAATGACGTCGTGGCCGGATTGACGAAAACTACATAGAGCGCACCGGACTGGAACGCGAGATTGCCGACAATCCTCATCGATGTGCCCGGCATGTTGAAATCACCAGCAAAAAATGCCCTGGAAATCGTGCTGTTGGCGCCCGTCACCGTGCCGGCACCACTCAGCTGAAGGAACGTCTGGTCGAAGCCGTTCAAGTCCACGGTCGCGCCGCCTGAAACCGCGAGTACATTGAATATTCCAAAAGCGCGAGCGGATCCGGCACGCAACGTGCCGGCGTTCACGATCGTGAAACCAGAATAATTATTCATCCCCGCCAACTCGAGGGTTCCGGCGCCGGTCTTGGTAAAGCCGCTTCCGACCAGCCCCGTGGTTGTGATCACGCCCTGGATTGTGCTGGTGGTGCCCCCCGCGATATCAAAGTTGGGATTGCCGCTGATGAAAAATCCAAAGTTATTGGCGAACGTGGCATTACCCGTAACGGCCAATCTCGCGCCATCGAGAATTGAGATAGACTTGTTGCCAATGCCGAGGTTGGTGTCGTTTGTGATGGACAACGTGCCAGCCCTGATGTTGACGAAATTGCCAAAGGTACTGGCTCCGGACAGGGTCAGAGTGCCGGCACCTGTCTTCTCTATTGCACCCGCGAAGCCGGTGATAGATGCGGCGAGCGTTGTATCGGTTGATTGCGCGAAAGTAAGTATGCTGGCCCCGATGTGAATATTTCCAATGATGCCCGCAGTCGCATTGCCGAACGTTATGGTGTTGACGTCGGCAGCGCCGCCCGTAAGGCGGATCGCTTCCGCCCTGGTTACGCCATCACCATTCAGTCCGCCGCTGATCGTGCCGTTGTTGATGATCGTCAGTCCCCTTCCGACAATACCGACACCACCCGCTCCGTTAGCGCCATTGCCGGCCCCGCCCATGCCACCGGCACCACCGGCCCCGCCGCTCAGCAGAGCTCCTGTCCCCACGTTCACGGTTCCACCGGGGTCGACAAATAGCACCCCGACCCCTCCTGTGCCGCCTGAACCACCAAACCCCGCTGCGCTCGACCCGCCTGCTCCGCCAGCACCACCTGTTAGCTGAACGTTGCTGGAGGCGTTGAAGGTAGCATTGGGGAGTCTAAACCCAGCTTGTTCTCCGCCGGCGCCACCCCCGCCACCGCCGCCGCTGCCATTCCCTGCACCGCCATTACCGCCGGCGCTTCCAGTGAAGTTTGTGTTGGATGTCACGAGGGTGGCGTTCTGGAACCAGTTCTGGAATCCGCCGCCGCCTCCGCCGCCGCCATCTCCGACAAGGCCACCGGCCGCGCCATTGTCACCAGACAGCATCAAAGTGGCCGCTCCCGATCCGCCCGAAGCGCCGCCGCTTCCTGGTCCACCTCCCCCTGGAACGCGCCCACCGCCAAGGCCACCACCAGCGCCGCCGCCGCCGCCGCCACCGCCGCCGCCCGGATCGGCCCCGCCCGCAACCCCGTCATCGCCCGTGTTTCCCGTTATCATGTCCGCGCCACCGCTTCCCGCTCCGGCACCCGTTGCACCGGCGCCGCCCGCGCCGCCGTCCGCGAACGCGGGAGCGCAACCGACGCCAACAGCAACCACCGTGATGAAAAGCGACAACCGCACCAGCGCGGTGCTTCTCAACAGGGCTGTGCGAAGCTGCGAAGCCGCAAACGATGATTTTTGGGAGAACGACATGGGCCGAGACCTCGAAGTAAAAACTGAAAGTTCAGCGAAACGACTGAACGTGGCGGTGGCCCAGGAATTCAGACGGGGCGATGCTGGTATACCGGGCGTCGCTGCGCATCATCGGAACCAATGAGGTCGACGAATTGAGAACATGTGTTGCATAAGGGTGCGCGGTGGGTTCCCTGATGCCGGGCATGTCGGCCGCCACCTTGGAAAGGCTCACCTGGCATCCGCGGGGCTTCGACGAGATCAGGCTCCGAAGCGCCTCGCATCACACCAGCCAGAAATCGGCGGCCATCGGCGGATGCTGAACGACGCTGAGGTCCAGGACATCGGTATCGCTGAGCGATCCGTCGCTGCTGGTCATGGTCAGGTGTTCGACGCCGCTGAAATCGAACGCGCTGTGGTAGAGCACATTGTTGGCAACGCCGAGCACGGCATTGATCTGCGCCACACTGCCGGACAGCGTCACCGTGGCTGACCCGCTGCCGACGACGGTGGCGCCGGCAAATGCCCCGACGCTCAGCGTGCCATGATCGACGTGAAGCGTGGTGGTCAACGACGTGCCATCGGCGTCGCTGACTGATAGCCCCGAGATCGCGATGTTCATGTTGGTTGCGACATTCCGCGACGCCGGCATGGTGTTGACCGGCGCGTCGTTGACACTGAGCCTGGCGCCCGCCGCAACGGACTCCAGGCCGTCGGTCACCTGGTAGGAGAACGTGACCGGAGCGCCGTCATTCGCCGCCGGCGTATAGCTCCAGGTGCCATTGTTGTTATTGAGCAGCGCGCCCGGGCCGGCCAAGATTTGCAGATTGGTGGCCACCAGCGCCGACGGACCGTCGGGATCGCTGGCGTTGACCAGCAGTTCGGCCTGCGTGATCAGCCGCGCGCCGGGGTTCGCATTGACCGCCGCGAGCGCCGCATCGGCGCTCACCACCGGCGCATCGTTCACCGGCGTGATGTCGAGCGTCGCGCCGTCGGTCACCGAAGTCGTGCCGTCAGTGACCGAATAGGAGAAGGACACCGAACTGTCATCGTTCGCCGCCGGCGCGTAGCTCCAGGTCCCGTTGTTGTTGTTGACCAGCGTGCCCGCGCCGGAAACGATGGCAAGAAAGGCTGCGGTCAGCGACGGCCCGTCGACATCCCCGACATTGCCCAGAAGCTCGGCCTGCGTGATCAGCCGCACGCCGGAGTCCTCGGCGATCGCATTCAGCGTCACGAGGCCGGTCACGACCGGTGCATCGTCCACCGGCGTGATGTCGAGTGAGGCGCTGTTGGCTACCGAGGTAAAGCCGTCGGTGACCTGAAACGAAAACGATGCCGACGCGTCATCGTGCAGCGCGGGCGTGAAGCTCCAGGTCCCGTCATTGTTGTCGACCAGGGTGCCCGCGCCGGCAATGATCGCAAGATTGGCTGCGGTTAGGGAGGGACCGTCGACATCCGTGACGTTGACCAACAGCTCCGCCTGCGTGATCAGCCGCGCGCCGGAGTCCTCGGCAATCGCACTCAGGGTGACCGCACCGGCGACGTCAGGCGCAATGCTGTTCGTCCTTCCCTGGATGGTGATTTTGAGGCTGGCCGAATTCGTGCCGCCATGTCCGTCGCTGATGCCGTAGGTAAAGCTGTCGACGAGCGTCTGGCCCGTATTCAGCGCATCCACAGCCGGATTGGTGTTGTCCAGCGTATAGGCGTAGCTGCCGTCGGCATGCATGACCAACGTGCCATGGCTCAGATTGAACGTGCCGGAGCTTGTTACGGTGAGGGCGTTCCCGTCGGGATCGCTGTCGTTCGTCAGCACATTTCCCATGATCAGGTTGGGTGCGGCGTCTTCCGTTACGGTCCCGACATCAGCCACGGCTACCGGCGGATCGTTCGCCGCAATCGCTGTGAGAACGACATCGTTGCCGTCGCCGCCGTGATAGCTGATCGCGTACCTGACGGCGCCGGAGAAGAATGTGCTGCCCTCGGCGTGACCCGCGAAGGTGCCGGTCACCGCATCCGCGGTGCCGTTATTATCGATGATGCGGAAGCTGTTGCCGACAGCGGGCACGAACCCGCTGAATAGCAACAGGTTGAGCGTCGCACCGCCCAGCGCGACGGTGCCGTTGACGACGACCTGATCGAAAACGCCGGCCTGGGCACCACCGAGCTGGACCGCGAAGGTCGCGCCGGACGAAAAGGACAGGCTACCCGTATTCATATCCCCTGCAACGGCATCGAACGTGAGATCGAACACACCGCCGCTCTGCACCGTGACCGCGCCGGTGGTGCCGCCGCCCGTCAGTGTGGCGCCGCTGTGCACGGTGACGGCGGATCTCGCGATCGAGCCCTCCACGTCCAGCGTTCCCTGCAAGACCGTTGTCGCGCCCGAATAGGTGTTGGTCGTAAGAAGCACGAGCGTGCCGGTGCCGTCGACGACGATACCGGTCTGGCCCATCGTATAACCGGCAGCACCGGCATAGCCGGCGGCGGCGGCGGAGCCGGCATCGTCACCGATCACGTCGAAGATGTACTGTCCGAGGAAGCCCGTCAGGTTGCCATTGGCATCGCGTGTGACCCCGGTGCCATCAGGCCGAAAGATCAGCGTGTTGTTGCCTTGCAGGTAGATGCCGCTGCCGAAGGCTTGGCCCGTCGGAATGCCGGCGATGATCGCGGGTTCGCCTGTCTGGACGACAGCTGGGGGGTTGGCGGTGCCGCCGCCCGCGACCGAATTGAAGACGATGCCCGTCGAGCCGGCGAAGCTCAGCGAGGCACCTTCTTGCACGAAGACGGCGCCACCCGCGCCAAGGCCGCCGCCGCCGTAGCCCCCGGTCAGCGTCCCGCCGCCCCCAAACCCGGCTGCGCCGTTCGTGACGGAGCCTCCTCCGCCGCCGCCGCCAAATCCGCCCTTGCCGAGGCCGGCGCCGCCGCCGCCGCCAAACCCGCCGTCCCCGCCGCCGCCACCACCACCACCGCCGTACCCGCCGTCGCCGCCGGTAAATGGGCTGCCCGCAGCGCCGCCGACGCCGCCGCCACCGCCGCCGCCGGGGCCGACGCCTCCGGGCTGATTACCAACCAACCAGCCAGCAAAAGTCCCATCGCCGCCGCCGCCACCGCCACCACCACCGCCGTTCAGGCCGCCTGCCCCCGGGGTGTAACTCCCCTGTTCGCCTATTCCGCCACTGGCACCGCCGGCGGCGCCGGAAACGAGGCCGGTCTCGCCGCTGCCACCCTGGAAATCATCGGCAGTGCCGCCGTCGCCCCCGATGCCGCCGCCTCCACTGCCGCCTTTAAAAATGTCCACGGCGCCGCCGTCGCCGCCGAGACCGCCGCCGCCCCCCGCAGCGGATCCGATGATTGCATTGAGCGAGCCCAGACCGCCCTCAGCCGCGTTCTGGGAGAAATTGACATTGCTCAGCGTCACGTTTCCGGGGTTGCCGGCCACATTGGCGCCGACGAAAAGCCCGCCGCCCAGCCCGGCTCCACCACCGCCGCCTCCGCCGACATCCGAAGTACCGCCGTCGCCGCCCTGCGCCAGCATGTTGTTGATGAGAAGGTCGTTGATCTCGACCGTTCCGGCGTAGACGAAAAAGCCGCGCTGGATGCCGCCGCCGTTCAGCGTATGGCCACCGCCCTCGATGACCAGCGTGACGCCGACATGCAGGTTGATCGCCTGCATCGCCGTGGCGCCGAGGCTGATGTTGTTGCCCAGCGTGATGGTGACGACGGTGCCGGGTGCGGTGACGCCGGCGGCCGACACGATGGCGGCGTTCAACTGGGCAATGTTGGTGACGGTGGTCATTTCAAATCTTTCGACAGGGGAATGCGTTCAGCGCCCAAAAATTCGGACGGGGGACGTTGGAACGTCCGGCGCAGCGGCACATCATCGGAACCAATGAGGTCGACGAATTGCAGCTCGAATTATTTGGTTGGCGGGGTCGGGGCGGGGATGCGCAAGATCCGACGCCTGCAGATCAAGCGGCTACGGCGCGCGAACCGCCGGCGTCGAGGCCTGCAACAGGCGCAGCAGGTCGGCCTGCCGCAGCGTGTGGGTTTTCGCGAACATGTGCTGCAGATGGGTGCGCACAGTAGGCTCGCTGATGCCGAGCATGTCGGCCGCCTCCTTGGCGCCCAGTCCCTGGGCCAGCGCCAGCAGGACGCGCAGTTCTCCGCCAGTCAGCTTGTGCAGCCTGGCAAAGGCCTCCCCCGGCATCATCGGGGCTTCGAGCGGATCCTGCATGAAGATCGCGACGGAAGCGGCGAACGGCGCCACGATGTCGGCTCGCTGACCGCGCTGAACCGGCAGCAGGGTCGCGATATAGCCCGCGCCGGTTCCACTGGGGATGGCGAGCGAACGCTGGCCCCCACCATCGTCTTCGCGGGCCGCGCGGTCGATCGCCATCGACAAGGCGGCGCTTGCGGCCGGATCGACGGGATCGAGGCGATTGTTCAGGATACGGATAGAGGTGCCGGCTCTGACCTGGCGCTCGGCCGCTTCATTCATGTACACGACACGGCCATCGCGCGCCGCGAGGAAAACGCCGGCGGCGAGGACATCGAGCGTCTTTTCCAGCATCTCCGAGCGCAGGGTGCGGATATCGAGCGCGTCCGAAATCGTCAGCGCGCGACAGACGTGCGGCGACAACAGCTTGAACAGCCCGATCTCGAGCTGCTGGTAATGCGGCGCCTGGTCTTTCCGGGACGCGTGCATCGAGGCCATGCGGCCGCCGGTCCGCAACGCCGGAAACCAGATCATGTCCGTCAGGGCGAACGGCGCCAGCACATCCCGGTAGAAGCGGCTTTCGAGCAACTCCTGGCGATCGGTAGAGAGGATGTTGACGTCGCCGACGCTGGCGACGATGTCCGCCGCCGCCATAGGGCTTTGCGCATACTGGCTTCCCAGCTTTTCAAGGAATTCCGGTTGGTACCCGAACACGAACAGTTGATCGTTCTGCACGTGCCGCATGTCGTGCACGCAAATGCCGCCGCCTGTGCTTTCACAGAGATCGGCGATCTTCCGGCAGGTCTCGGGCCAAAGCTGCGGATCGAGCGCGCAGTCATAGATCGCGCCGATCGTATCCGACAGCGCTTGAGCTGAGACGCCCTCCAGGTCGATCATGTTGACATAACGGCTGCATTCACGGCCCACAGGCCGACCAATGCACGGACCGCGTGCAGTAGATTTTCTTTACAATACATGGGGTTCACCAATGAAACGATTGTTTCAGGTTTGGGAAATCGGGTCAAACGATATTGCGCGGAACTCGCCAGCGCGCAGCCAGGCGCAACGGCTTGTTGGCGTGCTGCAGGTTGAACCAGCCGACCGTCATCGGAGCAACAGCGGTGGCCTTGCTCTCGCGATTGGCCAACGCTGCAACAATATCGTCCTCGAATGCGAACGAAGATGTCGGTGGCTTTGAGCCCGCGCCGGGGCATCGCTGACCACTGTCAAGCGGCCAGCAGCAACTCACGTCTCGGTCCCGCTACTTCTCGCGCCCGCACCGCTCGACGGGCTCGTCAGCGAGAGGGACCTTGAGTCTCGGAATTCGGCGTGACGGACGCATGATGCGTTGCACGATCACGATCATCGTTCGGGACCCATTCCTCCGCGCTTGAGTCCCAATGATGGGTATCGTCGAAGTGTTTCCAGAGTGGCGGCCTTCGCTTGCTTTCACCCTTCTGTCGCAATGCATTCAGGGCGCGGAGCACAACGAGCGCGCCAGCCATCGTCACCCATCCGCGAGCGTTATATCGGGAGTTCCATTTGAATGTCTCGAGCATGATGCCTCCTTCAAGAAAGAAGCCTTCCGCCATCCTAGCCCGGGCCAAGAACACAGGAATGTAAAGTACTTCACAGTCCGCCGACATCTTCGACATCGCCAGAGGCGAACCCATGAGGGCATGCGGCTGGCGGCGCCGGCGGGGACTGAGTGTCCCGGATCATATCCGCTCCATCATATCCTTTCTATCACAAGGACGGAATATCGTCGGCGATCGGGCACGTCCGAACGGCGGATGGTTGATGGAGATCGCAACAGCTGACGCGCGATCGACCCAATACGCAACGCATGCTGAGCCTGTCGATGTCGCCAATGCATTCCTCGCCAATCACCGCCTGCAAAGCGCGAGTGTGACTTTAATCACAGCACCCTTCCCGCACCTGCTTTACGCATCGTTGCACGGTCTGGATGATCCCGACCCCAACCAAAATGGTGGAGCTAGTCATGCAGACCTATTCGGCAGATCTGAACGCGATGCGTCCTCTTGCTGACCACGAACTTGACGCTGTATCAGGCGGCTTTGTTTATATCGCCGTCGTTGTAGGCTCGTTCCTTGCTGGAACGGGAATTCGGATGGGCCTTGACAAGATCGCCGAGGGAATCGCAGAGCCGCAAGGCACGCTGAAGGGCATAAAGCCCAGGGGCGGGAAGTAAGGCTAGCGACTTCATTCAATGCAGTGGAGCGCTCCCTGTTGATGCGGCGCTCCACTTCAACTTCTCCTTCTCTCGGCTGAGGAAGCGTTGCGGTGTCCACGGGTGTCGACAAGATAGCGCTCCGGCTTGAACGCTCATTTTCGTGACTTCAACGTGCCCCGTATCCCAACCGCCATGTCGTCGCTTCCTTCTGTTGCGAGTAATGAATAACCCTGCATTTCGGCGTTGGTGACGTGCGCACGCCCCTGTCGAGTGAGACGACTGCCGATATTCGGAACGGCAACGCCAAAAAGCATATCGAATCTTCGGCTTGAATACGGAACCTTTCGGGAAACGTCCGTTTTTTACCAACGCCCGACGGAGTCCACGATGAGCGTTGAAGCCGAACTGAAGTTCCGTGTTGCGCCCCGAAAGCTGTCCTCTGTTGCGAAGACCCGCCTGACGGGCGCGCGCCGCGGCGGCCGGTCCGAGCAAAATCTGGTGACAATCTATTTCGATACGGCCAAGCACAAGCTGAAACGCAACGGACTTACCCTGAGAGTCCGCCAGGCCGGCGATGACTATGTGCAGACGGTAAAGGCGGTAACGTCGGGAGCCCTCGCCCGCGGCGAGTGGGAAACGAAACTGGATGGCGCGACGCCCGATCTCACCAAAGCCAAAGACACGCCGCTCGATAGGCTGATCACCAGGAAGTTGCAGCGAAAGTTGAAACCTGTCTTCCGGACCTCCGTTCGTCGGATGGCGCTGCCGATCCGCACCCGGCGCAGCGAAATCGAACTCGCGGTTGACCGCGGAAAAATCGCGTCAGGCGGTCGCTCGAGACCGATCTCCGAATTTGAGCTCGAACTGAAGGGCGGAAGTTCCGCCGATCTGTTTCGGATAGCTCGCAGTTTCGAACGCAAGACCGGCGCCGAGCTTGATCTGCAATCAAAGTCTGAAAAAGGTTATCAGCTCGCCGGAGGCGGTCGCGAAAGCGCCAGCCATGCCGAACCGATCCACCTCGACAGGAAATTGTCAGCCAACGATGCGTTCACCGCAATTGCCTCCTCCACGTTCCGGCATTTCGCGGCCAATGCGGACGCCATACGCAACCTGGACGCAGAAGCCATCCATCAAATGCGGGTAGGCCTGCGACGAACGCGTGCAGCCATCTCGCTTTTTGACGACGTGCTGCCGCGCGCGAGTACCGCCGGCATCAAGGAGGAGCTCAAGTGGCTTACAGGCCAACTCGCACGGGCTCGTGAAATCGACGTCTTTCTGGAAGAGCGCGTTGGCCCGGTAGTGAAAGCCGGCCCACCCAAGCGAGGGTCTCGCGCGATCGAGAAAAAGTTTGCGGCGCAACGCACCAAGGCGTTCAAGCGCGCCGGTCAAGCCGTCGGGTCACCCCGGTTCCGTCGCCTGCTGATCGATATGCTCGAATGGATCGAAACCAGAAAAGCGCCAGCCGACAAAGACAGATCGATTGGGCCGTACGCCGCCGAACTTCTCGATCGCCGCATCAGAAAGGTGCGCAAGCAAGGCAAGCGCCTGGACGAACTCTCACCCGACCAACGCCATAAATTGCGGATCAGGATCAAGAAGATCCGTTACGCCCTCGATTTCTTTGAAGGTCTCTACGATGACAGCGATCGCAAGGAGATTGCGCAACTGTCAAGCCGGCTGAAAAACGTTCAGTCGGCGCTCGGAGCGTTGAACGATTTTATGGCGCACCGAAAGATGGCCACAGAAGCCGCCCTGACTGCTCCGCAGGCCAATCGAAGAGCCCAGGCCTTCGCGTCCGGTTTTCTGGTCGGTCAGGAGCGGGAGGCCGCAATTGGTCTGTTGAAGGCGGCACGTCGTGAGCTTCAGCACCTGCGTCCGCTGACCGTCGAGCCACTCCGATGAGGAAGCGTTGCGGTGTCCGCGGTTGACGAGATTGCGCTCTCAGGCCTTGGAAGGCCGCAATGACCCCGCCAGGATGCCGGTTCTGATGTCCAACCCCTCCCACGCGTACGTAGCGCGCGTCATTTCGCAACACGCGCTTCCTCCTTCCTGGTCACATGCCAGATCACGAGGTGGTAGTGCGGCACGTCCACGCCGGGGTGACCAGGGTTGAAATAGATGCTGACGTGGTCAAGCGGTGCACCGGCGAACCCCGGCGCCTCCAATGGCTTGTGATCGTCGATGTCTTTTGTCGGGACCATATACACGGTCGCCATCAAGCGATCCTTGCGGTCGAAGGTCACGAATGGCCCGAGCGGCAAGGTTTCGGGTTTGACAAAGACGATGCCCAGGCTGGGAAAGAACTTTGGGAAGTTCACGAGATCGCTGACGCGCTTGTATCCGTCCTTCTCGGCCATCTTCCGCTGATTTGGCGGCGCACGAACGACGGCGGGCCTCCTGTGCGCTTTGGCTGCTCTGCGAACGGCTGGTTTGGCTTTTCTGACCTTGTCGGCCGTTTGCACCCTGGTCGGTGCTTGCACTTGCGGGCGCACGGGTTGGGCCGGAGCAAACTGGGGTTGACCAAACGGGGGCTGACCAAATTGCGGTTGACCAAACTGGGGCTGGCCAAATGGGGCCTGACCAGATTGCGGCTGGCCAAACTGGGCGGCAGGCTGCCGCACATCGGCGATCAATCCGAGCGAAGCGACGAGAGCTGCGGTCACCAGCGCATTGCGCATCGTGATCTCCCAATCTCACCTGCCCTGCTTGCGTTCCTGCCACCGCATGAAGTCCTGGAACAACTCTTCGCGGTCCGGCGGATTGCTGGCTGGCTTCTGCTCGAGGAACCGGCCGAACGCCTTGCGAAGCGCAGCCTCTCCGCCCGATTGCCGCTGCAGCCAACGCTCTGCCGGACGAAATCGCCGCCACCCCGGCAGCACCTCGGGCAAATTCACCTCCCGCCATTTGGGGTGGTGAGCGTCACCGAGAAATTCGGGAAACCGCGAGAACAGCGTTTCGACAAAATGTTCCAGGAGCTGAAACCGCTCGCTTCGGGTCGGCCAGTTGTAGGCGAAAAGAGCGCATTTGATCGCGATCGTGTCGACGCTTTCACCGGTCCCAACGATGTTTGGGTAATCCTCGCGGCGGAACGTCGATGGCAGATAATCTTGCTGCAGCGCCCGGGAATACGGAATCGGCAGCAGGTGAATGCCATCCATTTGCACGGTGCGGGCCAGGGCGCTGACCGGCTTGCCCGAAACCAGCAGGCTGGCGAAGATTTGCCCCTTCCTCATGCCATCCAGCGCGGCGTCCAGCCCCAGGTTCAATTCGCTGAACTTGACCTCCAGACGGTTGAGCACCTCACGGCCAAGCAGCGCGGCAGCACTGCCTTCTTCGCCGAGATTGACCGTCTTTCCCTCAAGATCCGCCAGGCTCTTGATCTCGGAGCGCGCGAGGAGATGGAACTCTTCGACAAAAAGCGGGGTGATGTAGATGAGCTTGTTCTGGATGTCCGGGATCGTCCTTGCATCCCGCAGCCGGTCGACCAGGACGACAGGCGCGATCGCCATGTCGGCACCTGCCAGCGTAAGCACGTCCAGGATGTTGCGGATGCCGCCGTTTCCCACCATCGGGAGCACCCGTAATGCGACCTCGCCGCGCGGACCGGTCTCCTGGCCGGTGGCCAACGTGGTCGCAATGTCCTGAGTGATGGCGAACTCGGTGCTTTGCGGCGGACCGGTTACCAATCCCGCGGTGTAAGGGCTCACAGCTGCTCCCGCTTCCTTCCGGGGAGCGCTTGCCTTGGGCGCAGATGCTTTGGCGGGTTCACTCGCAGAAGTGGATGGTCGGGTTTGGGCGAGGCCCTCCCGGACCGGTTGGCCGAGCCAAGCCGCCGCAATGAATGCGGTCAACAAACCGACCCGCACCACTCCGCAGACCCTCATTGTTCCCACCTGTTCGACCGGACCGGCCCCGGGCGTGACATTCGCTCGCCGTCAGGGAAAAGGCTTGAGCCGACAAATCGTCACCCCGCGACGTCACAAGCACGACCGGGCAAAATGGATTTGCTTCGCCTTTTTTAACGCGCCTGAACCAGCGGCGTTCCTTTGTCGGGAATGCGTATGAACGGACGTCGTCCGGCCGCTTCGGCAGGCCTGAAAACTGCCGATAGCAGGCTCGTGCACTGCAGCGAAGAGCAGGGCTATTCAATTACGGCGTCAGCGCGCAAGAAGAGGGGCCGGGACTTCGAGACCGAATGTTCTGGCAGTTTTGAGGTTGGTGTGAATCTCGTATCGATCTGGTTGTTCGACCGGGAGGTCGGCGGGCTTGATCCTTGGGCGGTCCGATCGCGTACCACCCTATTTTGATGTGTGCTACTTAGATGGGTAGCAAACTGGCAGCAGGAGAAACCGATCATGACTGACGATCAGGTCAATCTCGTCGTTCAGCATCTTTGCGAGCAATTGCACCTGGCGCTCCGATTGAAGGGCAGCGAAGCACATCCACCAAACGCCAAGGAAATTGGATTTGATCCTGCCTCTGTGAGAACTGTATTGCTGACCGGATTGCGTTCGGCAGGTGTCACGACCCACCACGAGGCAGCCGGGGCCAGCGAAGAGCCGCCGTGGTCCTAAAACAAGGCATTTTCCGCAGCGTCGTTTGACTCACCATACGTAACAGCGCGCGAGTGTTTTCCGGTCGCCAAGCCCGGGGCATCTGGCGCGATACCGCGCCTCACTGCGGAGGTCGCAGCTCGATGCCGTAGCGGGCGTAGATCCGCGCGATGGTGCCATCGGCCAGCAGGGCCTCGATCGCCGCATCGACACGCGCGCGCAGCTGGTCGTCGGGCCGAAGCAGCCCGGCGGCAATATTCCAGTTCAGGTCCTGATCGTCGCCGAACGCCGGAATCAGGCGCAACGGCTTGTCGGCGTGCTGCAGGTTGAACCAGCCGACCGTCATCGGGGTGACGGCGGCGGCCTCGATCTCGCGATTGGCGAGCGCCGCAACGATATCGTCCTCGAAGGCGAACGGAGACGTGGCGGCGCCGCCCTTGGCGAGCGTCATCGAGACCACCGAGCCGACCGGTACCCCGACCCGCTGATCGGGACCGAGACCGGCCAGCGAGGACGCCTGTGAATCGCCGCGCACCGCGAGCACGACGCCGCTGCGGTGGTAAGGACGCGACGTCCGCACCCCGCCGGAGGGCGGCGTATCCTTGCGGGCGATGACGTCGAGCACGAGGTCGCAATCGGCGCGGCGATACTGGATTGCGCTGATCACCCATTCCCGCGTCAGCTTGACCCCGAGTTGCTCGGCAATCTTCTCGCCTAGCTCGATCTGGAATCCCGGAATCGGTCCGGACTTGCTGGCAAACGGCAGCGCGTTGGGGCTGGCGCAGAGCGTCAACGCGCCGCGCTCGATGACGGCTTCGAGCGAGCGGGCATCCGCCGGCGCGCTCCAGATCATCAGCAGAGCGAGACCTGCCGTATATCGCGAGTGGCGATATCGCGGTTTCCACGCCGCTTTAGTCATCGAGCCCTCGAATGTAGGCCAGGATCGCGATGATCTGGCCATCGCTGAACACCGAACCATAGGCGGGCATGGCGCCTACCTTGCCCTTCTTGATGCGCTCGATGAGGTATTCGTCGCTGCGCTCGGACTTCGACAGCTTCGGGCCCCTGCCCGCATGGCGGCCGCCCTCCTGGTGACAGAAGCCGCAGGTGGTGGCGAACATTTTCCCGCCCTCGATGTCGTCAGGCGAGGCTTCGGCCTGGGGCAGCGGATTTGCAGCCTGCTGGGCCAACGCGGCGGTCGACAGAAATGGCCAGATGATGGCCGCAACAATCAGCAACGGTATTCGCATTCCAGCATCCGTATTGACCTCGGGAGCAGCAGCGCAAGGGCGGCAAGGAGATCGATCCCTGCCGCCCGCGCCACCATCATTGTCTGAGTGCGTAGACAATCAGAGCGCCGGTATTCTTCGACATGCTCTTGAAGGGCTCGCCATAGAGCGCGACGAACTCGTCGGCCACCAGGCTGCCCCAGCCCGCCGGTACGGCGACATACTGCTTGCCGCCGGCCATGTAGCTGATGATGCCGGCATTGTGTCCCATGCCGTTGTTGCGCGACCACAGCTCTTCGCCGGTATCGGCATTGTAGGCGTGCACGATGCCTTCGGCGTCGGGCACGAATACCAGATTGCCCGCGGTGGCGAGAACGCTGGCGAGCGGCGGCTGCTTGTAGTTGACCTCCCACTTCTTGGCGCCGGTGACGGGATCGCGGGCGCTGAGATGGCCACGGGCCGGTCCGTCCGGCGGCGCCACGATCTTGAACGTGGCGCCGAGGTTGAGCTGGGCCATCGGCTCCGTGATCGGCGTGGTCTTCTCGACCGTCATCTCCATGCACCACTCCTGCCCGATCCGGTAGAACAGCCCGTTCTTGGGGCTGTAGGCGCCGGAGTTCCAGCTGATGCCGCCGGCGATGGCCGGGCACAATGGCGGGTCCACCTTGCCTTCTACGAGGTCGCGGCGACCGATCAGTTCGCCGGTCTTCGGGTCGATGCTCTTGACGAAGTTGATGTTCTTTACCAGCGGCCAGACGTTCTCGACCTTGGCGTTGGAACGGTCATAGACGAAGATGTATCCGCTCTTGTTGGCATGCACCACGAGCTTCTTGCCGCCGCGCTCGATCATGACGAACTCGCCCACGGAAGAGTCGAAGTCCCAGGCATCGTGCGGCAGCTCCTGATGATAGAATTTGAGCTTGCCGGTATCGGGATCGAGCGCGATGACCGATGTCGTGTGGAGATTGTCGCCCGGCCGCGGCCCGCTCTTCTTCCAGTCTGCGCCGGACCAGTCGTACAGCGGCGCCGGGTTGGCGGTGCCCCACCACACCGAATTGGTTTCCGGGTCATAGGTTCCGGGCATCCAGCCGCCGCCGCCGCCGGTCCGCCAGGAGTCACCACCCCAGGTCTTCATGGCCTCTTCGGTTCCGGCCACCGTGAAGAATTCCCATTTCTTCTGGCCGGTCTTGCCGTCCACGCCGAAGATCGGTCCGCGACCGGTCCACTCGCCGCCCTGCGCACCAATGATCACCATGTCCTTGACCACCAGCGGCGCACCGGTGAAGCCGACGGTTACCTTCTTGGAATCCAGCAGCTTGGTGTCCCACACCGGTTTGCCGGATTTCAGATCGAGTGCGATCAGGCGCCCGTCGACGGTGCCGACATAGAGATTGCCGCCTCCGATGGCGATGCCGCGGTTGTACGGCGAATGCGTCTGCTTGGCGACCAGCTCCTCGTCGAGCTCCGGCGCATAGGCCCAGATCGTCTTGCCGGTCGCGCCATCAAGCGCGTAGACGCGGCTGTAGGAGCCCGAATAATACAGCACGCCGTCAAGCGCCAGCGGCGTCGACTGCAGGCCGCGGGTGGCGCGCTCCGGGAAATGCATCCAGGCGACTTCGAGATTCTTGACGTTGCCGGCATTGATCTGGTCGAGGCCGCTGTAATGGTAGGACTTGTAGGTGCCGTGATAGGTCGGCCAGTCGTTCATGGCCGCCTCGGCATTCAGCGCCGCAGGGTTCTGCGCGCGCGCCGGCGAGACGGTGACCAATGCAGCCACCGCCAGCGCGGCGCAGCCGACAACAGATCGTCCATAGAAAATCATCTGCATCCTCCCTTTGTGTTTGTTTGTTGGGCCGAATTTCCGTCGCGACTCGTGCAGAATGTTCTGGTGTCAAAGCCTCATCAGGTATCAAAGCCTCATGGGGCCGGCAGTTCGAGATGGAGGGGTGGACCGGCGGGACTGCCGTCGAGGAGACCGCAGCACTTCATGCCGCCTGACCGAGAAGCGGCAATGGTCCGAACGAAGGAGTGTTGTCGAGGCGGGGACGATTTCAGCGCAGCGCGGCACACGCGGTCACGGCCGGGGCTTGCCTGCCCCAAACGGTCCCCGGCGACGTCGGTGCGGTGCACCATGACATGTCCCTCGATGCGCCACGCTATTAGCTGACCGGATTGTTGTTTTTTTGTGGAGCACCGTCGGCTTTGGCAACCCTAAGCTGAATGGCCTGATCCGCAAAAAATTTCCTGTCGGCTTCTTTGCAAATTTCGGTCAGGCTCGCACGCGCCGCCATCACGGCAACGACACACGTCCGGCGACAATACAATCAGCAGGAAAGAGACCAGCGATGCGGCCTTACATCATCTGCCACATGAGCACATCGATTGATGGACGCCTGCATCCCAGCCGCTTCACCCGGGCGGCCACGGGCATCCCGGCGGATGTTTTGCGAGGACATTATGAAAAAATACATGAAGGGTTCGAAGCCGAGGGATGGATCGTCGGTCGCAAGACCATGAGTGAAATGGCCAAGGGAACCGAACGGCGCCTTGCCGAAGCGCCAAAAGCGCCACGTCAGGCGCATATCGGCGAACGCCGTGGCCGCAAGCTCGCTATTGCCATCGACCCGTCGGGGCGGGTCCATTACGGCAATGACAATGTCGGCGGCGACCACGTAGTTGCGGTACTCGGCGAGCAGGTCGCCGACGCTTACCTCGCCGAACTTCGCGAAGACGGGGTTTCCTATGTCTTCGCCGGCGCGAAAGGCGATGATCTGTTGCACGGGATGGAGCAACTGACCGCTGTTTTGGGCGTCGAGAAGCTGCTGCTCGAAGGCGGCGGCAGGATCAACGGCGCATTCCTCAAGCACAGACTGATCGACGAGTTCAGCACATTGATCTGGCCCGCCGTCGACGGCGTGGCCGGCACGCAAAGCATCGTCGATTACGACGGCCCGGAGGGCGACCGTCCCGGCGCGGGTCAGTCGTTGCGGCTCACCCACTGCGAGACGCTGGAGGGCGGCATGATCTGGCTCCGTCACGCCGTGGAGCGCGCGCCCGGGTAGGGCCTCAATGCGCAACTCGCCGACCGAGCCATCACCGGCGCGTGTCAGCGACACATTCACCTCTTCGTCACTCAAAGCCCGGCCGCGGTACCAAATTCATCAGCATGTTGGCATAGCCGCCGTCGACGGTGATCTCGTCGCCATTGACGTAGGACGAGCGGTCGCTGGCGAGGTAGAGGATGGCGTCCGCGATGTCCTGCGGCAAGCCGACCCGCCGTAACGGCACCACGGCGGAGCGGCGTTCGGTGACACCGGGCGTATCGTAGAACGCCTGGCTCATCGGCGTGATCACCATGCCGGGGCTGACGACGTTGCTGCGGATGCCTGCCGGTCCCCACTCGCTGGCGAGCTGGCGCGAGAGCATGATGACGCCGGCCTTGCTGACGCTGTAGGCGCCGCTCTGGCCCTGCGCATGGCTGCCGGCGATCGACGACACGTGAACGATGCTGCCGCGCCCGGTTTTGCGCATCTGCCGGCCGAAGCTTTGCGCGCAGAGGAAGTAGCCGGTGAGATTGACCGACAGCACCGCGTTCCATTCGGCCAGCGTGAGATTCTCAAGGCCGCCCGGCCGCAGCACGGCGGCGGTGTTGACGAGCACGCCGCATGGCCCGAGCGATTGCTCGACCGCCTCGGACACGCCGGCAACGCTCTCGGCATTCGCGGTGTCGCAGCGCCCGACGAAATGCCCGGCGCCGAACTGGCGCAGCTCACTGCGCGTGGTCTCAAGGCCGCGCTCATCGAGATCGATCGCGGCGACGCGGGCGCCGGCCTGCGCAAGGCTGAGCGCCGTGGCGCGGCCGATGCCGCCGCCGCCGCCCGTCACCACGCACACGCGGCCTGTCAGGCCGAGCCAATCGGGTGGATTTTGTCCGGTCATGATGGCGATGCTCCCTGCTGTGGTTTTTTCTATTTGCGAAATTTCCTCATGGCCGCGGCGGCAATATAGCCGCCGCGACCTGTTCGTAGTTCGTAGGATGGGTTGAGCTCTTGCGAAACCCATCAGTTGCCGATCGAGATGATGATGGGTTTCGCGAAGAGCTCAACCCATCCTACGGTTCACCCCGTAATTCCCGCGGCGACCTGGCCGCGCAGCCGCTCCAGGCTGTGCAGGGTGTTGGCGCAGGCTTCGGCGACTTCGATGCCCTTGATGACGAAATGCTTGCGGAAGAAATCGTGGTGCACGGCGCTTTCATGGAACTGCTGCGGCGTCAGCACCGCCGAGAAGATCGGCACTTCGGTCTTCAGCTGCACGTCCATCAACGCCTTGATCACGGTGTCGGCGACGAATTCGTGGCGGTAGATGCCGCCATCGACCACGAGGCCCGCCGCCACGATCGCGGTGTAGCGCCGCGTCTTGGCGAGCAACTGAGCATGCAGCGGGATCTCGAACGAGCCGGGCACCTCGAACAGGTCGACCTGCGCGCGCGAGATATGGCGCGCCTCGATCTCTTCCAGGAACGCGATACGGCATTCCTCCACCACGTCGCGGTGCCAGGACGCCTGCACGAAGGCGACCCGCTGCGGCTTGACGAAACGCGGATGCACGGGCGCCGGCGGGCGCTCGGGCGTGTCGGGAACGCCGGTGCGTTCGGGAACGCTGGCGCGTTCGGGAACGCTGACTTGCGTTTCCTGGGGCTGGGCCAGCTGGGTTTGGGCTTCAGGCTCTTGCAACATCTGATTCATGGCTTTCCTCTTTCAGGACCAGAATCAGGGCACACGGAACGACGATTGACCCACGCAAACGCGCGGGCCGCCGCAACCGTTCTCTTTCATCCGGACTTTAACCGTCGGCTTCGGAATCACACCGAATCTGCTGACCCTTCTTCGGGAGAAGAAGGCGCTCGCGGGCTTGGGCTACGTCACCCTTACCGCCGGTGGGGATTTTCACCCCGCCCTGAGAACATCGGCCGCCCGGAATGGACGACCTGACGACAAATATGACCAAAGGCCGCGGCATCGGCAAGCGCCATCAGCACCGGGAATCTGCATGATCCCCATGACGGCGAGACAGGGCAGCGGGATTTGCGCGGTCTCGCTTCACCTTTCCCGCTTGCGGGGGAGGTCGCGGCGCTCGAAGAGCGCGGCGGGTGGGGGCTCTCTCCACTCGAAGAGCGTGACTCGCGGAGGCGCCCCCACCCCAGCCCTCCCCCGCAAGCGCGGGAGAGGAGCGCAGTCGCACCGTGGACGCAGTTTGGTCCTATCTCTTCATACTCTACGCCGCCTTTTGAGCCGCCTTGATCAGTTCAAGGATCGCTTCCAGCCGCGCGGTGACATCGCTGGTTTCCAGGAGTTGCTGCCGCTGCTCGATGCTGACCGGCAGCAGCGGCGCGACGGTATCGGCCAGCAGGCTGGGATTGCCAATGTCGGGAAGGTGGAAGCGCGCCTGCACTTGCGGCGGCACGTTGGAGTAATCGACGTTGGCGAACATCCGGTAGGCGTCGAGGACGAGCCGTGACAGCAGTACCGCCTGATCCGTCTGGCCATTGCTTTCTTCGATCGGCGCGCTTTCGGCCGCCAAAAACTCGTCCGCGGCGGGCTTGCCGACAGCGGCACGCTGCAGGCCAGATATCACCAGCTTGAGCGTTCCGTCCGTCAGCTTCACGCGATTGATGACGGCGGCGGTAACGCCCACCGAATACAGCGCGTCCAGTTGCGGATCGTCGTCGGCCGAGCGTCGCTGCGTGACCACGAGCAGGCGGCGATCCGTCGCCAGCGCGCACTCGATCGCACGCTTGGTTTTTTCGCGCCCGACAAAAATCGGCACGACCATCTGTGGAAACATCACGAGGTCGCGCATCGGCACGATCGGCATCGCCGCGCCAGCCGAAACGATGGTCGTGTCCGCGGTCCCGGACGGGACGGGTTGGGGCTGGCTCGACTGAATTAGCGCCGCGAGATGATTCCAGTCGGGCAGGCCTAGTGTCCTGGCGACAAGTTCCAGGCTCTCGCTGTGGGTGAGAGAAACCGATTTGGTCTTGAGAGCTTCGCGCAACGAATGCGCCATAGCCTTGGCATCGCGAAAATCGCGCATAGGATGAATCCTCTGCATTGGCGAACGAGATGATGTCAGGCGCTTGCGTTACTGACTCGTTCGCTGGGCAAAGGAGGCCTCGAACGGCTCGATACGTTCACCGTACCCTCGAAGGGGCGCAAGCAGCGGGTCGTATCCACCCTGTGGAAAAATATGCGCCTCTGCGGAAGCGGCTGTCAATTCAGGTTAAGAAAAAATTAACCATTGTGGCGGGCCGGTGCTCTTCCGGTGGCCGCCGACACCAATCCACAGAATCCGATTCCGATTTGTTCTCAAATCAATAATTACGACCACGAAGAGCTGTGGACGGCCCGCGCATTGGCTGTGGACGGACTCAGGGGTCGGTTGCGCAGATTCCGCAAATCACATCACTTGAGCCGGCAAGCCTCGGAACGATCAAGAACAAGGTCAGGAACGATCAGGGGATTGCAGTCGGCCGCGACGCATCAGCTCCCGCGCGCGCCGGTCCCCGTGTGCGTATCAACTCACGTGAAATGGCAAGGTCGAGACGGAATGTCCCTCCTCGAAGGCATTATCGATTCCCCGAACAACCCGCTCGCGGTTGTCGAGGACATCGCCAGCGATAACAACTGGGCGTATGAGCGTTCCGGCGAAGACGAGGTGACGATCGTCTCCAAGGGCGACTGGACCGACTATCAGCTCTCCTTTACCTGGATGGCCGAGATCGAGGCGCTGCATCTGGCCTGCGCCTTCGACATGAAGATTCCACCCGCGCGCCGGCCCGAGGTGCAGCGGCTGATATCCGCGATCAACGAGCAATTGTGGATCGGCCATTTCGACATCTGGACCCATACCGGCATGATCATGTACCGGCAGGCGCTGGTGCTGCCGAACGGGCTCACCGCCTCGACCGCGCAATGCGAAGCCATGCTGGTCGGCGCCATCCACGCCTGCGAACGCTATTACCCCGCGTTCCAGTTCGTGGTCTGGGCCGGCAAGACCGCCGCGGAAGCCATGAGCGCCGCGATGTTTGATACCGAGGGCGAGGCGTAGGCGCTTTAGCGCGAACCGCCACCACATATTCGGTGTCGTCCCGGGCTTGACCCGGGACCCATACGCCGTGACGTGAATGGCTAAAGCAAACTGCTTGTGGCCTGTCCTTCGCTTCACTAGAACCGCTGGTGGTTATGGGTCCCGGCTCCTGGTGCGCAATTGCGCACCGGGCCGGGACGACAGCGAATTCGTGGTGAGCACCTTGAGCACAACCAACGCACTCAAAAACGTCCACGGCACCATCGCGCTCGCGGGCGCCGGCAAGATGGGCGGCGCGATGCTGACCGGCTGGCTGGCGCAGGGGCTCGATCCCCAGCGCGTCGTGGTGATCGAGCCGCATCCCGCCAGCGAGATCAACGCGCTGGCGGCGCAGGGCATCCGGCTGAACCCGACGGCCAAGGATGTCGGCGAGGTCGATACGCTGGTGGTGGCGGTGAAGCCGCAATCCTTCCGCGAAGCCGGTGCGGCGCTGAAGGCTTTCGTAGGATCGTCGACGCTGGTGGTCTCGATCATGGCGGGCACGACGATCGCCGTGCTTGAATCGATCGTCGGCGGCAGCGTGGTTCGCGCCATGCCGAACACGCCGGCCGCGATCGGCCGCGGCATTACGGTCGCGGTCGCGGCGAAGAAAGTCAGCGCGGCGCAACGCGGAATCGCGGACGCGCTGCTGCGCGCGACGGGCTCGGTCGAATGGGTCGACAAGGAAAGCCTGATGGACGCGGTGACGGCGGTGTCCGGTTCGGGGCCAGCTTACGTGTTCCTGCTCGCCGAAGAACTCGCGCGCGCCGGTGTCGCGGCCGGACTGCCGGAGGAACTGGCGACCAAGCTCGCGCGCGAAACCGTCGCCGGCTCCGGCGAGCTCCTGCACCGTTCGGACCTGTCGTCGGCGACCTTGCGCCAGAACGTCACCTCGCCCGGCGGCACCACCGCGGCAGCGCTCGAAGTGCTGATGGGTCCTGACGGAATGCAGAAGCTGATGACGCGCGCGGTGGCCGCGGCGACGCAGCGCTCGAAGGATCTGGCGAAATGAACTCTATTGTCATTGCCGGGCTTGACCCGGCAATCCATCCCCTTCGATCGACTCTTCCGAAGAGGGGATGGATGCGCGGGTCAAGCCCGCGCATGACGAGTTAGTGGCGAGTGCAGCTACTTCACGCCCAGCCGCTTGTTAAACATCTCGACATTGACGAGGCCGCGGGCGTGGCGGCCGTCGCCGATCTTGCGCTCGCCTTCAAAGGCCTCGACCTCGAAGCGGATCACGCGGCGTTCCACCGCGACCACTTTCGCCGTGGTCCGCACGGTCGCGCCGACCAGCGAAGCGCCGAGATGGCGGATATCGACCTCGGTGCCGACCGTGATCCAGCCCGGCTGAAGATGGTCCCGGACGGCGTCGCCCGATGCCATCTCCATCTCCAGGATCATCATCGGCGTCGCATAGACCATCGGCATATCAGGCACGAAATGCCCGACCGTGCGCTCCGGCGGCACCACCAGCGTGCGCTCGGCGCTCATGCCGATTTTTATGATTTCGCGTGCGTCCATGGGGCTGGTCCAAATCACTCGCCGTCGTCCCGGCCTTGAGCCGGGACCCATAACCACAAAACGTTGTTGTTGCTGAAGGTGTCAGCCACCTTGCTCCAACCGAGAGCACAACGCGGTATGGGTCCCGGCTCCTGGTGCGCAATTGCGCACGGGGCCGGACGACGGATGAAATTACTTCTTCGCGGCAGCCGCGCGTTCCACAAACGTCTTGCCGCCCTTCATCTTGTGGGCGAGCGGGGCTTCGTTGATCTGGATCACGACCGCATCGGCATCGACGCCGAGGTTCTTGACCAGCGCCTGGGTGATGTCGCGCATCATGCCGGCCTTCTGCTCGTCGGTGCGGCCGGCGGCCATGCTCACGGTAATCTCGGGCATTTTTTTCTTTCTCCCTCTTTACTTCGTCATGGCCGGGCTTGTCCCGGGCCATCCACGATCCTTTGCATCAAACAAGACGTGGATATCAGGCACAAGGCCCGGCACCACGTCTGAAATGAATGGCTAGCCCCACTTCACGTCATGGCGCGCCAAGACTTCGCGCACGGCGTCGACGAGCTTGCTGGCATCGACCTCGTATTGGGCCTCGGACTGCTTCTTCAGATACTCCTCGCGGTCCTTGATCTCGGTCAGCCCCGTCCCGAGGATGAGGTCCTTGAGCTGAACCTTGCCGTTTGCCCGCTCGTCCGAGCCCTGGATGATCGCGCAGGGCGCGTTGCGGCGGTCGGCATATTTCATCTGCTGGCCGAGGCTGTGCTTCGGGTTTCCAAGATACAGTTCCGCACGGATACCGGCGTTGCGCAACGTCGCGACCATTTTCTGGTAATCGGCGATTTCGCCGCCGAACACGGTGACGACAACAGGCCCGACAGCGGGCCTGGTATCGACCTTGCCGATCAGTGTCAGCGCCGCCTGCAGCCGCGAGACGCCAATGGAGAAGCCAGTTGCAGGAACGGGTTCGCCGCGAAAGCGCGAGACCAGGCCATCGTAACGCCCGCCGCCGCCGACCGAGCCGAAACGCACCGGACGGCCCTTTTCGTCTTTGGTCTCCAGCAGCAGCTCAACTTCGTAGACCGCGCCGGTGTAGTATTCGAGACCGCGCACGACGGAAGGATCGATCCGGATGCGATCCGATGCGTAACCGGAGGCTGTGACCAGTTTGGCAATCTCTTCCAATTCGCTGACGCCGGCCTGACCCACGTCGCTCCTGGCGAGATAAACATCGGCGGCGGCAATGGCCTCTTTCCAGTCGTCGCGTTTTTGCGTGACGGCCAAAACGATGTCAGCGTCCGCGGCGCTCAGGCCGGCTCCGTTTGTGAAGTCGCCCTTGCCTTCTTCGCCTCCATCCCATCGTCCGGGACCGAGCAACTTGCGAACTTCGTCGGCGGAAAATTTGTCGAGCTTGTCGATAGCGCGCAGCACCGTGAGGCGGCGTCCGGCATTCTCCTCCCCGCCGAGACCGATCGCTTCCAGCGCCCCGTCGAGCACCTTGCGGTTGTTGACCTTCACCACATAGCTGCCGCGCGGAATGCCGAGCGCTTCCATGGTGTCCGCCGCCATCATGCACATCTCGGCATCGGCGGCCGGCGTCGGCGCGCCGACGGTATCGGCGTCGAACTGCATGAACTGGCGGAAGCGACCCGGACCCGGCTTCTCGTTGCGAAACACCCACCCGAAACGATAGGAACGATAGGGCTTCGGCAGTGAGTCAAAATTCTCCGCGACATAGCGCGCCAGCGGCGCGGTCAAATCGTAGCGCAGCGAGATCCACTGCTCGTCATCGTCCTGGAACGAGAACACGCCTTCGTTGGGCCGATCCTGGTCGGGCAGGAATTTGCCGAGCGCGTCGGTGAATTCCATCGCCGGGGTTTCCACCGGCTCAAAACCGTAGCGCTCATAGACTTCGCGGATCTTCTCGACCATCCGCCGTGTCGCCGAGATCGCAGCGGGACCGCGATCCTCCAGCCCGCGCGGCAGGCGCGCCTTCAGCTTCTGGGGTTTTTTGGATTTGTCTGCCATGGGCGGCGTTGCAACTTGTGTAGGGTGGGCAAAGCCGCTTCTGGCGCCGCGCTCACCGGGAAAAACAGGGTGGGCTCTTTGCTCGGCCCATCCCTCGCACTTAGCCCACCGGGCCGGTTTTGACCAGAACGTCCTGCCCGGCGTTTAAGGGGTTTCCATCCTGGCTGCAGCGCATCGGCGTCGGCCTTCGACATCTTTTTCAGCATCGGCCGGATGGTCTCGCCGCCGACGATCTTGCCGTTCCGCAAGAACATCCAGTCCGAGATGTCGGCCTCCCTGAACTCGGCCAGGTCGCCGGCCCGCTTGCCGCGCAAATGGACCGGCGCATTGGCGAACCTGCCCGAATAGCGGCCGTTTCCAATCTTCTTTACCTCGGCCATCCAGATGTGTTCGCCGCTGTTGTTCGGATATGGAAAACGCGCCTTGAGAGAGTGACCGGTCTCCGATGGTTTTGGCGCGTCGTAGGAGGCCCAGAATTTCGGCAGCGTGGAACGCGCCTGTGCGATCGCTGCAATGATCTCCGGGTCCCCGTTGCGAAAGTCGATCACGGGGGAGCGGTCCTCGGCCCTGACACTCGTTGTAGGGGAGCCGAGAAGCGCAAGCGCCGCCGCGAAGGCAGCCGCCACGACGCATTTCGAGCATGTCGAGAGGGCTGAGCTCATTGTAACCATTTCACGCACCGCTATCCGCAAATCCGGAGTTGGTCGCGCAAGGGGGCGAAACAGTTCACGGCGGAAGGGCACACCCAAGAGCGAGAACGCGGCCGTTCTTCCCTTCTCCCCTTGTGGGAGAAGGTGGCGCGAAGCGCCGGATGAGGGGTCTCCATCCAAGGGAGAGGTCTATGTCCGAGGAGACAGACCCCTCACCCGTCTTCGCTTCGCGAAGCCACCCTCTCCCACAAGGGGAGAGGGTGCACCGAGCAAGCGGGACGAGGTAGATAGAGAAAGCGTGCCCGTCCTACGCCGCGACCGCCTTGCCCTTCGGCTGCACTTCGACCGCAAAATCCGCCATCAGCTGTTCCGAAATCTGGCCGGGCGTAAACTTCCACGCGGCGATCTCAGCCACCGGGGTGATTTCGGCGGCGGTGCCGGTGATGAAGCATTCCGTAAAGCCAGAGAGCTCCTCCGGCATGATGCGGCGTTCGATCACTTCGATGCCGCGGCGCTGCGCGAGATCGATTGCGGTGGCGCGGGTGATGCCAGCGAGGAAGCAGTCGGCAATCGGGGTGTGGATCTTGCCATCTTTGATGAAGAAGATGTTGGCGCCGGTGCATTCGGCGACCCGCCCCTGCCAGTCCAGCATCATGGCGTCGGCATAGCCGGCACGCTCCGCCCTGTGCTTTGAGATGGTGCAGATCATGTAGAGACCGGAGGCCTTCGCCATCGCCGGGATCGTCATCGGATCGGGCCGCCGGTATTCGGCAAGGCACATGCGGATGCCCTTCATCTTGGTGGCCGGATCGAAATAGCTCGGCCAATCCCAGGCGGCGATCGCCAGATGAATGGTGTTCGATGACGCCGACACGCCCATCATCTCCGAACCGCGCCAGGCGATCGGGCGGAGATAGGCGTCAGGCAGATTGTTCTTGTCGATCACGAGCTGCTTAGCGGCATCGATCTCGGCCACCGAATACGGAATCTCGAAATCGAGGATGTTGGCCGAGTTCTTCAGCCGCTCGGAATGTTCCGTGCTCTTGAACACCCTGCCGCCATAGGCGCGCTCGCCCTCGAACACGCAGCTCGCGTAATGCAGCCCGTGGGTCAGCACATGGACTGTGGCGTCGGCCCACGGCACCAGCGCGCCATCGTACCAGATCACACCATCGATCTTGTCGAAGGAAACTCCCATGGGCTTTCTCCTTTTATGGACGCAGTTCGTCAATCGCGCAGGCGCACGGCTCCGCGGGGCGCGCACGCCCCGCGCTCACATTCAATGAAACGCTGCTTGTTGTTTCAGAGGCGGCGGAATAATTCCGCCGCCGGTTAGAGAACCTTTCGGATCCACTCGTGCGGATCTTCCGCGCGGCCGTACTGGATGTCGACCAGCTTCTTGCGCATCCCCATCGCGACCGGGCCGGCCGCGCCGCCGCTGATGAGGAAATCGCCGCTTGCCGAACATACCTTGCCGATCGGCGAGATCACCGCGGCCGTGCCACAGGCGAACGCTTCTTTCAGCTTTCCGCTGGCGGCGTCGCTGCGCCACTGGTCGATCGTGTAGAGCTCCTCGCGCACGCGGGTGCCGGAGTCCTTCGCCAGCGCAATGATCGAATCGCGGGTGATACCCGGCAGGATGGTGCCGAGCGGCGGCGTCAGCAGCGAGCCGTCGTCAAACACGAAGAACACGTTCATGCCGCCCAGTTCTTCGATGTAGCGACGTTCGACCGCATCGAGGAACACCACCTGGTCGCAGCCGTGCTCGATCGCCTCGGCCTGCGCCCGCAGGCTGGCGGCGTAATTGCCGCCGCATTTGACGGCGCCGGTGCCGCCGATCGCCGCGCGCGTGTAGTTCTCCGACACCCAGATCGACACCGGAGCAGGTCCGCCCTTGAAATAGGAGCCGACCGGCGAGGCGATGACGGCGAAGATGTATTCGGAAGAAGGCTTGACGCCGAGAAAGGTCTCGCTCGCGATCATGAAGGGCCGCAAATAGAGGCTGCCCTCGCCGCCGGGTATCCAGGCGCTGTCGATGCGGACGAGCTGCTCGACCGCTTCGATGAAGACGTCCTCAGGGATCGGCGCCATCGCCATGCGCTCGGCCGAATTCCTGAAGCGCCTCGCATTGGCGTCGGGGCGGAACAGGTTCACGCCGTTGTCGCGCTTGTAGGCCTTGAGGCCTTCGAAAATCTCCTGCGCGTAGTGCAGGACGGCGGCCGCCGGATCGAGCGGAAAATTGGCGCGGGATTCGACCCGCGCGTCATGCCAGCCCTTGGCCTGGTTGTAGCGGACGATCGCCATGTGGTCGGTGAAGACCCGGCCGAAGCCGGGGTCCACGAGCTTTGCCGCGCGGTCCTGCTCGGACGTCGGAGTAGGCGTTGGCCGGATTTCGAATTTCAAACTCATTGTCTTGCTTCCCGCCCTTGCTTCCTGCTGTCGAAACCGGTGCGTTTCCTGGTGCAGGCCTGTTTCGTCAAGCCTGCTTGCTTGATTGGTCCGAACTTCACCACCACCGGCCTTGCCGCTGGTTTCCATCGCTGGCAAGTCCCTTGAGGACACGCTTTTGCGGAATGCCGAAGTCCAGTATGTTTGTGCAAATGCCGCTCGACAATCGCACGGTAGTCCAATTCGCGGCCGTTGCCGCCATCGCTGGCTTACTCCGGCCGCCCCTTACGTTGCCAAGGCCGAAACGACTTAAAGTTTCGTCGTGGCTGGCAGTTTTGTAACATTGAACCCAAGATATGTCAACATGACTGACATAAATTTCTCAAGGCCTGCCGGTGACCCTGATTCGAGGGGGCCTGACGGCGTGTCGCCAACCCCGCGCGCGGGCGAATTGCGCTGGGATATCATCGAGCTCCTGTTCTTCGCCTATCGCGACTTCGTCGGCGATGCCGACCATGAGCTCGAGGCGTTCGGATTCGGTCGCGCCCATCACCGGGTGATGCATTTCGTCCACCGCTACCCCGGCCTCAAGGTCGCCGACCTCCTGGACGTATTGCGCATCACCAAGCAGTCGCTGGGCCGGGTGCTCAAGCAATTGCTGGACGAAGGCTATATCGTGCAGAAGACCGGCAATAACGACCGCAGGCAGCGCCTTCTTTACGCTACGGCGAAGGGCGAGGCCCTGGTGGGCAAGCTCGCCGGGCTGCAGACCGATCGCATCAACCGCGCCATGCAGGATATCGATCCTGCCGGCCAGGAAACGGTGCGGCAGTTCCTGCGCGCGATGATCGATCGCGACGACCCGGACAAGGTGCTGGAGACGATCTTCGGCAGCGGAAAGAAGCCAAGGGAGTGACTGTGGCCCAAGGAACCCCAAACGGAACCCCGAACGGAATTCCAAACGCAACTGCCAACCCGACCATCGCCGCAGCCTCCGTGCGGACGCCGCGGCAAATGGCCGACGACGCCCCGCATCTGCTGCTGGTCGATGACGACCGCCGTATCCGCGACTTGCTGTCGCGCTTCCTGTCCGGCGAGGGCTATCGCGTCACGACCGCGGCGAGCGCCACCGACGCCCGCGCCAAGCTGCTCGGCCTGCATTTCGATCTCCTGATCCTCGACGTCATGATGCCCGGAGAAACCGGTTTCGATCTCGCCCGCTTCATCCGCACCTCCTCCTCGGTGCCGATCATCATGCTGACGGCGCGCCATGAGGCGGAAGCCCGCATCGAAGGGCTGCAGATCGGCGCCGACGATTATGTGGCCAAGCCGTTCGAGCCGCGCGAACTGGTCCTGCGGATCGGCAACATCCTCAAGCGCACCGCGACGCCACCGGTGGAGACGCTGGAGCAGATCGCGTTCGGGCCCTACGTCTATCATCTCGAACGCGGCGAGCTGCGCGAAGGCGAGGAGATCATCCATTTGACGGACCGCGAACGCGAGATGCTGCGCATCCTGAGCCTGAGCCCCGGCGAGACCGTGCCGCGCGCGGCGCTGACCGGCGGCGGCACCGTCAACGAGCGCGCCGTCGACGTGCAGATCAACCGGCTGCGCCGCAAGATCGAAAAAGATCCGGCCAATCCGTTGTTCCTGCAGGCGGTGCGCGGCATCGGCTATCGCCTGGTGGCGTCGCCGTGAGCCAAACGAACCAAGCGCGATGAGCACGCTCGACACCGGCCTCACGCTGATCCGCACCGCCGCCGGCCGGGTCTCCAAGGTCAATGGCTGGATGGGCAACGCCTTCAAGGGCTGGATGCCGACCGGCCTCTATGCCCGCGCGCTCTTGATCATGATCGTGCCGATGGTGGTGCTGCAGACCGTGGTCGCGTTCGTGTTCATGGAGCGGCACTGGAACACGGTGACGCGGCGCCTGTCGGCCGCGGTGGTGCAGGATATCGCCAGCCTGATCGACATCTACAAGTTCTTTCCGCAGGACAAGGACCGCGCGCAATTGCGCCTCGTCGGGCAGCGGCTGCAGCTGGTGGTCGATTTTCTCCCGGTCGGCGACATGCCGCCGCCAGGGCCGAAGCCGTTCTTCTCGCTGCTCGACCAGACCCTGTCGGCACAGATCGGCCGCCAGATCCGCCGCCCGTTCTGGATCGACACCGTCGGCAAATCCAACCTCGTCGAGATCCGCATCCAGCTCGATGACGCTGTCATGCGCATCTTTGCGCAAAGAAGTGCGGCCTACGCCTCCAATTCGGAGATCTTCATCTTCTGGATGCTGGGCACGTCCTCGATCCTGTTGATCGTCGCGGTGCTGTTCCTGCGCAACCAGATCAGGCCGATCCTGCGGCTGGCCGACGCCGCCGAAAGTTTCGGCAAGGGCCGCGAGGCGCCGAACTTCCGTCCCCGCGGCGCGCGGGAAGTGCGGCGCGCGGCGCAGGCTTTCCTGGAGATGAAGGCGCGCATCGAGCGCTCGATCGAGCAGCGCACCGCGATGCTCGCCGGCGTCAGCCACGATCTGCGCACCATCCTGACCCGCTTCAAGCTCGAGCTCGCGCTGATCGGCGACATTCCCGAGGTCGACGGCATGCGCAAGGACGTCGACGAAATGTCCGCGATGCTCGAGGCCTATCTCGCCTTTGCCCGCGGCGACAGCGGCGAGGTCGCGCAGCCGACCGACATGTCGATGGCGCTGGAGGAATTGCGCAGCGATGCCGAGCGCCACGGCCATACCGCCACGGTGGCTTTCCACGGCCTGCCGGTGGTGACCGTAAAACCGGCCTCGTTCAAGCGCTGTCTTGCCAACCTCGTCTCCAACGCCGCGCGGCACGCCAATGCGATTTCGATCACCGGCCATCGCGACCACCGCTATCTGACGGTCACGATCGACGACGACGGACCGGGCATTCCGGCCAACATGCGCGAGGAAGTGTTCAAGCCGTTCCTGCGGCTCGACGACGCCCGCAACCAGGACGAAGGCGGCACCGGCCTTGGGCTGGCGATCGCCCGCGACATCGCCCGTTCGCATGGCGGCGACATCACGCTCGGCGACAGTCCGATGGGCGGATTAAGGGCGGCGGTCAGGGTGCCGGTGTAGGGCACTTCTCCCGCACCACTTCTTGGATCGCTATCTCGTCATGGCCGGGCATAGCCGTCTGAAGGACGGCGTCGCTTCCGCTCGCCTGTGCCCGGCCATCCACGTCTTGGCGGCAAAGGAAGTCGTGGATGCCCGGGACAGGCCCGGGCATGACGGCATTGGTTAGGCGGGGAGATTCAAGCGAATTACTTCGGAGCCTGCTTCGGCAACAAACCCTTCAGCTTTTCCATGTCCTTGAGGTTTATCTTCATGCCGCCCGGCATGATGATGTCGCCGGGCTTTTGATCGGCCTTGCAGGCGCCGAGCCACTTCGCCTCGATCGTGGCCGTGGAATCACGCGGCACGCCGGCCGGAGCGCCGGTGCTGTTCGAAGTCGACTTCACGGTGTAGGCGGAGTTGAAGTCGCCGGTGATCTCGGCACGCGATTTGACCGACATGCCGCCGAAGCCGCAGACGGAATCGGTGACGTAGCCGGTCGCGGTCTTCTGGATATCGTTTTTCGAGCAGGCGTCCTTGGTCATCGGCGAGAACGAGGTGCTCATATCCTTGTCGGTGGTCGCGTCGGTGCACTGCTGCATCGTCATCTCGGGCACCGGCGAGCCGGTCTGCACCACCTTCATTTCCCACAGGCCGGCCTTGCGCACCGGCAGCTCGACGGCGCTGGCATGGCTCGCAGGCCACACCGCGAGCAGGCCAAGCGCCAAACAAACGGAATCAAGCTGTCGCGCCATGCTCGCGCTCCCCTTATTCGTGGTTCAGGCGCTCAGGTCCCGCTCAGTAGAGCGTGCGCAGCGGCCGGGCGTCGGTCCCATAGGGCACCCAGCGGCAGGCAAAGGAGAGGTATCCGCCCTCATAGGGCTGCACCGCCAGGAACTTCACCACCTTGCCGTAACCGGCGCAGTGATCGACCGCGAGCTGGCGCGCATCCGCCTGTCTCGCCAGCGAATAGGCGACAATGCCGCCGGTATCATTGCCCTTGAACGGCGGCACCCAGTCGGCCTGCGCCGGCGCAGCCGCCAGCAACCCGCATATCGCAACCAGGCACGCGGCCCCAATTCTCTGCATCGCCGACTCCATTTCGCTGGGGCCACCATAGAGTGCGCCGGCGGCCATGAAAAGAATGGGTTACGGCCAAACCCCGACTTGCCTGCAAGGTGTTGCCGCGCTGCACTTGACCTCGTCCGGGCTTCACGGCACGGTCCTGACGGTTGGATGACCGGCGGAATTTCCATGCGCACCCTCTTCACATCGTTGAAAACCCTCGGCCTGGCCGCGGCACTCGCCGTCCTGGCATTCGGCCAGTCGGCGCAGGCCGCCAATCCGCTGGAATTGAATTTCTGGCTGTCCGGTCCCCGCTATGACGGACGCGTTGCGCCGTGCGAATCGGCGCTGCCGACCATCATTTCGCAGTTCCGGGAGAAGGAAAGCACCTTCTGGAATTCGCCCCTGACCATCACCGCCTATGGCCGGATCCACGAAACCACGTTCCGGCCCTGGCAATCCGACAACATTCCGCGCCGCTATTGCACCGGCGACGTGATGCTGAGCGACGGCAAGGTGCGCAACGTGCACTATTCGATCCTCGAGGATGGCGGCTTTGCCGGCTTCGGCCAGGGTGTCGAATGGTGCGTCACCGGGCTGGACCGCAACTGGGCCTATAACCCCGGCTGCAAGGCCGCACGGCCTTAAGCTTACCCTAAGTTTCCTGCCTGAGTTTTTCGATCGCGGTGGCCGACGCCACCCGATTCGCACCTAGCGCCATTTTTGTTCTTGAAATGTTCCGGTTCCCTGCTAGGCTCGGGTGATCGAGTACCGTCATGCTTTTGCGAGTTAAGGGAGCGTTTGATGTTTCCATCGGTCATTGTTTCGCGGCTGCTGATTTCCCTGGCACTTGTTTTGGTCTCCGCGGGCCACGCCGCCGCGCAGGACCGCCGGCAGAACGCCCCTGGCGAGTTCGATTTCTACGTGCTGGCCCTGTCATGGTCGCCCTCCTTCTGCGAGGCCGCCTCCGAACGCGGCAATAGCGGCCGTTCTGCGCAGATCCAGTGCGAGCGCCCGTTTTCCTTCGTGGTTCACGGCCTGTGGCCGCAATACGAGCGCGGCTTTCCCGAATATTGCCAGCGGCCGTCGCCCCGTCTCGACCGCAACGTCATGTCGTCGATGCTCGACCTGATGCCGGCGCCCGGGCTGATCTTCAACGAATGGGACAAGCACGGCACCTGTTCCGGCCTTGGCGCGCGGGCCTATTTCGAGAACATCCGCAAAGCCCGCGCCGCGGTAAAGATCCCCGAGGAATTCCTGCAATTGTCGGAATCGAAGACGATCGCCCCCGAGGCGCTCGAGGCAGCCTTCATCAAGGTCAATCCCGGCCTGAGCAGCTCGGCGATTTCGGTCGTCTGCAGCAGCCGGCGGCTCAGCGAAGTCAGGGTCTGCATGAGCAAGGACCTGCAATTCCGCTCCTGCGAGGAAATCGACCGCCGCGCCTGCCGCCGCGACGAGGTCGTGATGCCGCCGGTGCGCGGGAGTTAGAGGTCCCTCTACCGTCATTGCGAGCGCAGCGAAGCAATCCATGGTCCCGCAAGAGGAAGAATGGATTGCTTCGTCGCTTCGCTCCTCGCAATGACGGTTACTTTCCTCGCCGCGATGTCGTAACCCCTTATCATGAACTACCGACACGCCTTTCATGCCGGCGGCTTTGCCGATGTCATCAAGCACATCGTGCTGGTGCGGATGCTGACCTATCTGCAGGAAAAGCCCGCCGCCTTTCGCGTCATCGACACCCATGCCGGCGCCGGGCGCTACGATCTGTCCGGCGATGAGGCCAGCCGCAGCGGCGAATGGCTGACCGGCATCGCACGGGTGATGCAGGCACGGTTCTCGGAAAATGCGTTGCCGCTGGTGGCGCCCTATCTCGACATCGTCAGGGCCTTCAACGCGCAAGCCGAGCTGAAAGCCTATCCCGGATCGCCCTTGATCGCGCGTGCGCTGCTGCGGCCGCAGGACCGCCTCACCGCGTGCGAGATCGAGCCGAAAGCCCACAAGCAATTGATCGATGCGCTGCGCCGCGACACCCAGGCCCGGGTGGTCGATCTCGACGGCTGGACGGCGTTGCCGGCCTTCGTGCCGCCGAACGAGCGGCGCGGCCTGGTGCTGATCGACCCGTCGTTCGAGCAAAAGGACGAGTTCGACAAGCTCGCCGACGGCTTTGCGGAGGCCTATGCGAAATGGCCGACCGGCAGCTATCTGTTGTGGTATCCGGTCAAGAGCCGGCGCATCACCGACGGCCTGGCGCGACATGTCGCCGCCGTGGCTGAGACCGGCAAGCCGGCCGGGAAATGTCTGCGGCTCGAATTCAGCGTCGCACCGCAGCAGGCCGGCGGTCCGCTCACCTCCACCGGGCTTCTGATCGTCAACCCGCCGTGGACGCTGGCGGGCGAGCTGAAGACCATTTTACCCGAACTGGAAAAGCCGCTCGGCCAGGGCGGCGCCGGCCGGTTCAGGCTTGAGACGCCCAAACCTTGAAGGCTCGTCTTGAACGCAATCCTTGAAAGCAAGCCTTGAAAGCAAGCCTTTCGAGGTAAGCCTTCAAGGCAGGGCATTGGGCCGAAAAGTGCGATTGAGCCATAGTCAATTTGCGCGGAACCGTATTATGCTCGGCCGTTATGACTGGCTTTACGTTCCGCTTCCGCGAATGGTTGCGGCGGAGTGATCAAGGCCTAAAAAAATCCAGACTGATCGGTGCGTGACCCGATCAGTTCAGGTGGCCAAGCTTCCGGCAGCGAATATCCGGTCGGCCGATACGCGAATTGCGCGTAGCGGCACAGCAATGCGGGGGAGGAGTTTTCCCGATGGCCATGACTGGTACAGTCAAGTTCTTCAATGGAGAACGCGGCTACGGCTTCATCAAGCCAGATGACGGCGGCCGCGACGTGTTCGTTCACATCACTGCCGTTGAGCGGGCCGGATTGAAGGATTTGACTGAAGGACAGCGCATTACATTCGAGGTTGAACCGGACAAGAAGGGCAAGGGCCCCAAGGCGGTCAACCTGGTGATTTCATCGTAGGCTGACGCGCGAGCTGAAGCTTCTCGGTGAAAGCGGACTGAAGTTTTGCCTGCACCAAATCCCGCTGAGCGCGAGGCGCGGCTCAGAACGTGGACGCGTGCATGATGTGGCCGCCGAGCGCCGGTGCGTTGCGTTCGCTCTCGGGGAAGAACCGCGCCGCGATCCTGTCAGGGCCGACATCATCGACATGCCGGAAGCCGGCCGCGCTCATGCGGGCGCAAAGCGATGCGGTATCAAAATAGCTCTGAAGGCTTTCGCCAACCGCGGCCACCCGCTCGGCAAGCGCTTGATGCGCCGCGCGGCCGGCCGGTGCGACCGAGCTTGCGGGATTGACATAGTCGAACACCACTTCAGCGCCGCCTTCGAGCTGCGCGATATAGCCGAGCGTCGAGAACATTGCCGTCTCGGTCAGATAGGGCACCACGCCGAGCCAGCTGAAGAAGCTGCGTTTGGCGGCGACAAAGCCTGCGGCGTCCAGCGCTTCGGCCAATGTCTGCCGTTCGAAATCTATCCCGACATAAGTCAGCGTGTCCGGCACGGCGATTGTCGCAGCGGCCAGCATGTCGCGCTTGCGTGCTTGCGTGGCGGGAAAATCGACCTCGAAAATCCGCAGGCCACCCGCGAGCGGCGTCCGGTAGGCCAGCGTATCGAGCCCTGCGCCGAGCACCACGAGCTGCGTCGCACCATTTTTCACCGCTTCCGTCAGCGCTTCTTCCGAGATGCGCGAGCGCGCGGCGATGAACCAGCGCAGCCGTGGCCCGGACGTGTGGGCCCGGGCATGGTCGAGCGAGACCTGGATATCGTCGCCGAGAATGCGTAACGCCAGCGGATCCCAAAGGATCGATGCGTTATCCAGCACCTGATGCGCCGCGCGCAAGCGAGCGGCGCCCAACGCGGTCAGACTTGGCTGCCCCGGCTGCATCGACGAATTTTAGGCGTGCCGCCGCGCACTGTCCACGAGACAAAAAAATCCCGGCGGCTTGGCGCCGCCGGGAGGCTGCAACAGACGGTTTCTTTGCGTTTTCTTGATCTCAGAACCGATAGTTCACGCCGGCGCGGATCAGCCCGAAGCTGTAGCCGTTTGATGCTCCGGTGATGACAAAATTGGTGTTGGCGAGGTCGACATAGAGATATTCGACCTTGGCGCTCCAGTTCGGCGCAAAGCCCATTTCTGCGCCGACGCCCGCGGTCCAGCCCGCCGTGGTGTGGGATTCCGACAGGCCGAACGTGGTGGCGCGCAGTTCGCCGAAGGCGAGACCGCCGGTGCCGTAGAACATTACGTTGTTGAAGGCGTAGCCGACCCGGCCGCGCAGCGTGCCGAACCAGGGGTTGGAGAACTTCCACGGCGCGAAAGTGTCCGCCGCGCCGCTCGCGTTGATATCGCCCTCGAGGCCGAACACCCACGGCCCGTTCTGAAAGTTGTAGCCGGCCTGCACGCCGCCTGCGAAGCCCGACGGCTTGGTCGGGTTGTTGGCGACCGAACCCCAGGCATAGCCGAGATTGCCGCCGAGATAGGGACCGGCCCAGCTATAGGCGTTGAGCGGCTGATTGACGGTATAGGGCGCGCGCGATCCGTAATTCACATCGGCCGCCTGCGCCGACATCGTCCAGGCTGCGGCGACTACCGCCAGCGCTCGCAAAACAAAGCTGCCCATCACTCAACTCCACTACGCAACAGCCGCACCCTTCCGGCCGAGGCCGGCTTGGTTACGGAATTCCACTTTTTTCCTGTAAGATTTATCGAGAGTTTTAAGTTAAAGGGTTGTTAAGCCCTCTTACCGCCCGATCATCAGTCTTAAGAATGTGTTACCCGGCATGGCCTCGGTCGCCGCCGGCACGCTGGCGATGCCGGCCAGCAGCGCTTAATTTAGGCCCATGGATCACGATTCTACCGACCATCCGAAAGCTCCGGGCAAGCCGCGGCGGGGTTCCCAGCCGGATTTGCTTTCAAAGGACCCTGCAAAGGACCCCGCGCAGGAGCTTGGCTCCGCCGATCTCGATCCGGCGACGTCCGCGGCCGAGGAGGAGGATGAGGCCCGCCTGCCGGAACCCGCGGAGGAGACCGCCGAGGACGCCATGGAGACCGTGGCCGAGGGCCCGCTCGCGGTCGGCCACGCCGCGATCGAAAATGCCGTGCGCCTGGCGCCGACCTCGGCCGGTGTCTACCGCATGCTCAACACCGGCCACGACGTACTCTACGTCGGCAAGGCGAAGAACGTCCGCAAGCGGCTTGCCTCCTACGCCCGCGTCAACGCGCCGCTGCCGGCGCGGATCCTGCGCATGATTGCGGCCACCGTTGCGGTCGAGATCGTCTCGACCACGACGGAGACCGAGGCGCTGTTGCTCGAAGCCAATCTGATCAAGCAGCTGCGGCCGCGCTTCAACGTGCAGCTGCGCGACGACAAGTCATTTCCCTATATCCTGATCACCGGCGACCACTGGGCGCCGCAGATCCTCAAACATCGCGGTGCGCAGTCGCGGCCGGGACGGTATTTCGGGCCGTTCGCCAACGCCGGCGCAGTCAACCGCACCATCACGGCACTGCAGCGCGCGTTTTTGATCCGCTCCTGCACCGACGGCTTCTTCGAGAGCCGCACCCGGCCCTGCCTGCTCTATCAAATCCGCCGCTGCTCCGGACCCTGCACCCGCGAGATCGATTTCCCCGGCTATACCGAACTGGTGCGTGAGGCCAACGACTTCCTGTCCGGCCGTAGCCATCTGGTCAAAAAAGAACTGGCCGGCGAGATGGAGAAGGCGTCCGCCGAACTCGAATTCGAGACTGCCGCACTCTACCGCGACCGCCTCGCCGCACTGTCGGCGATCCAGTCGCAGCAGGGCATCAATCCGCGCACCGTGGAAGAAGCCGATGTGTTCGCCATCCACCAGGAGGGCGGCTATTCCTGCGTCGAGGTGTTCTTCTTCCGCACCGGCCAGAACTGGGGCAACCGCGCCTATTTCCCGCGCGCGGAGAAATCCTTCACGCCGGAGGAAGTGCTGGCCTCGTTCCTAGCGCAATTCTACGACGACAAGCCGCCGCCGAAACTGATCCTGCTGTCGCACGAGATCGAGGAAAGCGCTCTGCTGGCGGATGCCCTCGCCGTCAAGGCCGGCTACAAGGTGGAAGTCTCGACGCCGAAGCGCGGCGAGAAAAAGGAATTGATCGCGCACGCGCTGACCAACGCGCGCGAGGCGCTCGGCCGCAAGCTCAGCGATACCGCGACCCAGGGCCGCCTGCTGCAGGGGATGGTCACGACGCTCGGGCTGCCGCATGCGCCCAAGCGCATCGAGGTCTACGACAACAGCCACATCCAGGGCACCAATGCGGTCGGCGCGATGATCGTGGCGGGACCCGACGGATTTATCAAAAACCAGTACCGCAAGTTCAACATCAAGTCGGAAGGCCTGACGCCCGGCGACGATTACGCGATGATGCGCGAGGTGCTGGAGCGTCGCTTCAAGCGGCTGTTGAAACCGCCGGAAGACGATACCGCCAAAGCAAAGGCCGCGATCAAGGCCGACGACGATTCGTTTCCGCAATGGCCGGATCTGGTCATTATCGACGGCGGCCGCGGCCAGCTCAACGCGGCGAGGGAGATCTTCCAGACGCTGGGACTAACGCAAGTCACGCTGCTGGCGGTGGCCAAGGGGCCGGACCGCGACGCCGGCCGGGAAACCCTGTTCATGCCGGACCGCGAGGCGATCAAGCTCGAACCGCGCGACCCCGTGCTGTATTTCATCCAGCGGCTGCGCGACGAGGCACATCGTTTCGTAATCGGATCGCACCGCAAACTGCGCAAAAAGGACATCCGCGAAGCGGGTTTGCAGGAGATTCCGGGCATCGGCCCGTCACGCAAACGTGCCTTGCTGCATCACTTTGGAACGCTGAAGGAAATCGAGCGGGCCTCGATCACCGACCTTGGCAAGGTTCCAGGGGTCAGCGCCGAAAGCGCCCGCAAGATTTTCGAGTTTTTCCATGCGCAACCGGGTTAAAGGGAGCCGATTCACATGACGTTCACCTGGACGTTTCATTTGGCCGTCGCCTGCGACAGATCATCTGGGGCCTGCACGGTTGACCTTCACGCCTGAGCGGTATTGGTAAGACGGATGAACATCGCGACCACAAAGGGCCAGTCCAAGAGCCTGTCCCTCCCGAATATCCTGACCTATGCCCGCATCGCCGCCATCCCGGTGGTGGTCGGCTGCGTTTATGCCCAATCCATCATGGACGGCCCGCTGTGGCTGCGCTGGGTGGCGCTGGCGCTCTTTATCGCCGCCGCCGTGACCGACGTTCTCGATGGCTATTATGCACGGATGTGGGACCAGCAATCCGCCTTCGGCCGCATGCTCGACCCGATCGCCGATAAATTGCTGGTCGCGTCCTGCCTGTTGATGCTGGCCGCCGACAACAGCATCCATGGCTGGACGCTGTGGGCCGCCATCGTGATCCTGTGCCGCGAAATCCTGGTCTCGGGCTTGCGGGAGTATCTCGCGGCGCTCCGGGTCAGCGTCCCCGTGACCAAGCTCGCGAAATGGAAGACCACCGTGCAGCTGGTCGCGATCGGCTTTCTGATCGCCGGCGAAGCGGGTGAACAGATTTTCCCCCCGACCACCATGATCGGGATCGCCCTGCTGTGGACATCGGCGATTGTCACGATCTACACCGGCTGGGACTATTTCCGCGCCGGCATCCACCACCTCATCAAGGAGGATGAGGGATGAAGGTCAAATATTTCGCCTGGGTGCGCGAACGGATCGGCATTTCGGAAGAAATGGTCGAGCCGCCGGCCGCCGTGCGTACGGTGGACGATTTGATCGGCTGGCTCTCCCAGCGCGGCGAGACCTATGCCTACGCGTTCGAGAAGCCGAAGGTGATCCGCGCCGCGATCGACCATACCCATGTCAAGCCCGATGCGATGATATCAGGCGCCCGCGAGATCGCGTTCTTTCCGCCGATGACCGGCGGTTGATCTCTACAATGACCGCGACCATCCGCATCCAGCAAGCCGATTTCGACATCGCGCAGGAGATTGCGGCGCTGACCAAGGGCCGCAACGATGTCGGCGCGGTCGTGACCTTCAGCGGCATCTGCCGCGGCAGCGAGAATGGCGAACCGATCGCGGCACTGACGCTCGAGCACTATCCCGGCATGGCGGAGGCCGAAATCAAGCGGCACACCGACGAAGCGATGTCACGCTGGCCGTTGACCGGCCTCACCGTGGTGCATCGCGTCGGGCGCATCGCGCCGGGCGAGAACATCGTGCTGGTGCTGGCGGCGTCGGCGCACCGCCAGGCGGCGTTTCAGGCGGCGGAGTTCCTGATGGATTATCTGAAGGCCAATGCGCCGTTCTGGAAGCGCGAGGAAAGCGCGAAAGGAACCAGCTGGATCGAGGCGCGCGGCCATGACGACGAGGCCGCGGCGCGCTGGACCAAACCCTGATGGCCAAACAGAGCAAGGCGCCCGTCAAACCCGGTCTGCCGAAATACACCAAGCCGAGATTTCCAAAAGTCCGCGCCGGCGAATTACTGACGCTCCTGGATTTCGTTCGCTTTGCGGCAAGCCGCTTCATCGAAGCCGACCTGGTATTCGCGCACGGCACCACCGATCCGGTCGCCGAGGCCGCGTTCCTGGTCTGCGAATCGCTGCACCTTCACCCCGACCAGTTCGAGGCATTTGCCACCGCCCGGGTCACGGCGGCCGAAGGCAAGGCGATCCTCGCCCTGATCGAGCGCCGCGTCACCACGCGGACACCGACCGCCTATCTCGTCAACAAGATCTACATGCGCGGCCTGCCGTTCTATGTCGACGAGCGCACCATCGTGCCACGCTCTTTCATCGGCGAACTGCTCGACTCGCATTTTGGCCAGGAAAACGAAGGTGACGACGTGACCGGCGGTTCGCTGATCCCGGACTCGGCGGCGGTGGAAAATGTGCTCGACCTCTGCACCGGCTCGGGCTGCCTTGCCATCCTGGCGAGCCGGAGTTTCCCCAACGCCGAAATCGACGCGGTGGATATTTCCAAGGATGCGCTCGATGTCGCCGCGCACAATGTTGCCGATTACGGGCTGCAAGATCGCCTGACGCTGCACCGCGGCGACCTGTTCGAGCCGCTGGGCGACAAGCGCTACGACCTCATCATTTCAAACCCGCCCTATGTCGATGCGCAAGGCATGGCCGCCCTGCCGCGCGAATGCCGCGCCGAACCGAAACTCGCCTTCGACGGCGGCGCTGACGGGCTCGACATCGTCAGGCGGATCCTCGACGAGGCCAAACACCATCTGACGCCGGATGGCGGGCTGCTCTGCGAGATCGGCCGCTGCCGGCCCGCGCTTGAAGCGGCCTATCCGCAACTACCGCTGATGTGGCTCGACACCGAGGATTCGGAAGCCGAAGTATTTTATATCACGGCCGACGATCTGTAGCGCGTTTTGGCGCTTGAACCGCCGGATTGCGCGGAAATATCACGCACCATTGGCGTTCCCGACGCAGCGCGAAACTGGTAGTTTGGCGGTAATTCCACTCCGCAATACCAGAGAGGCCTGCCATGCTGGACAAGAGCCCCACCAAGGTCAACGTTCCGAACGACCTCGCCGCGCACTGGATGCCGTTCACCGCAAACCGCGCCTTCAAGAAGAACCCGCGGCTGCTCGCCGGCGCCAAGGACATGCATTACTTCACCGTCGACGGCCGCAAGATCATCGACGGTGCCGCCGGCATGTGGTGCTGCAATGCCGGCCACGGCCGCAGCCAGATTTCAGAGGCGATCGGCAAGCAGGCCGCCGACCTCGATTACGCGCCGCCGTTCCAGTTCGGCATCCCGCAGGCCTTCGAACTCGCAAGCCGCCTCGCCGATCTTGCGCCTGCCGGCCTCGACCATGTGTTCTTCTGCAACTCCGGCTCGGAAGCGGCCGACACCGCACTCAAGATTGCGCTGGCCTATCACCAGATCGGCGGCCAGGGCGGCCGCAACAGGCTGATCGGCCGCGAGCGCGGCTATCACGGCGTCGGCTTCGGCGGCACGTCCGTCGGCGGCATTGTCGGCAACCGCAAGATCTACGGCTCCTTGCTGACCGGTGTCGATCATATTTCCCATACCTACGACCGCGAGAAGCAGGCCTTCAGCAAGGGCGAGCCGGAATATGGCGCGCATTTCGCCGACGATGTGGAGCGGCTGGTCAATCTGCACGGCGCCAACACGATTGCCGCCGTCATGGTCGAGCCGATGGCGGGATCGACCGGGGTGCTGCCGGCGCCGAAGGGCTATCTCAAGCGCTTGCGCGAGATCACCCAGAAGCACGGCATCCTCCTGATCTTCGACGAGGTCATCACCGGCTTTGGCCGGCTCGGCTTTGCCTTTTCCGCCGAACGCTATGGCGTGGTGCCTGACATGCTGACCTTCGCCAAGGGCGTCACCAATGGTGCGGCGCCGATGGGTGGCGTGCTGGTGCGCGACACCATCCACGACGCCTTCATGAGCGGCCCGGAACATGCCGTGGAACTGACCCATGGCTATACCTATTCGGCCCATCCGCTGGCTTGCGCCGCGGCGCTTGCCACGCTCGACATCTACCGCGACGAAAAACTGTTCGAGCGGGCGGGCAAGCTCGAACCGAAGTTCGCCGAAGCGGTCATGTCGCTGCGGAAGGAACCCGGCGTGGTGGATATCCGCACCGTCGGCCTCACTGCCGGCATCGACCTCGCGCCGCGTCCGGATCTGCCCGGCAAGCGCGGCTTTGACGGGCTCAACAGCGCCTTCCACGACAACGATTTGATGATACGGGTCGCCGGCGATACTTTGGTGCTGACCCCGCCCTTGATCATCAGCGAGGACCAGATCGGCGAAGTCATCGACAAGGTCGCCAAGGTGATCCGCGCGACGGCGTAAGGGGCCTACTCTCGTGTCCCGGCCTTGAGCCGGGACCCATCTCTCCACATCCGATCTGCAACACGGGTCCCGGCTCAAGGCCGGGACACGCGCGCTGTCGGAACATTCGAAACCAACTCGCGTTCACTCCCGGCGGAGGCAATCATGCCTCTGCCGACGGAGGAAAGCTGACATGCCCGGGCCTTCGAGCGGCTTGTTGCGCGCTGGCATTGCGCTGAAGCTCAACCAGGTCAAGCGCGCGACGCAATCCTATCTGCGCGACCGGACCGACCAGGCCACCGGCACCGTCACCTCCTACGCGATCGCCGCCGGTCTCTTCGCGGCCGCCGGTATTTTTCTGATCGCGGCGCTCCTCGTCGGCGCAGCAGCGCTGTTTCGCTGGGTTGAAATCAACTACGGACAGTTTTGGGCGTTCGGCGCCATCGGCGGCCTGCTCGCGGTCATCGCCGGCATCTGCGCCGCGGTAGCCGTCATCAAGCTCAAGCGCCCTCCGCCGCAGTTCCCGTCGCTCGCCAGCCGCTTGCGGGTGGCGATCAAGGCCAGCCCCGTGAAGCCCGATCAGATCGAGGCCGTCCGGGATACCGCCGCGGCGATCCTGCAAGCCCCTGCGGCGCCGGTTGGACATCGGAGGCGGCGAAGCCGGCCGGGGCACGGCAATAGAAACGCGAATATCGGCTTGATCCTGATGGCAAGCTTGTTGGGCTACGCGGCGGTGCGGCGGCGGCAACAGGCACGACACGCGGGGATCTGATGTCCCGCGCCCACTCCGACCATACGGACAATCTGATCCTGATTGCGGCCACCACCCTCGTGATCCTGACCGCGCAGCGCTATTTCCAGACGTCCGCGCCTGAACACGCCAATCCCGCGACCGATCCGGCGGTCACCAAAGGCAACGACTTTACCCCCGAACTTTCCCAACGCGGCCGCGGGCGGCGCGCGCGCAGCCCGTTCAGCATTCCCTGGGCGGGCTGGAAAGACATTCTGTGGCGCACCTATCAGCAGGCCAATGACGACCGCCTGCTCGCCACGGCCGCAGGCGTGGTCTTCTTCGGCCTGCTCGCGGTGTTCCCAGCCGTGACGGCGCTGGTTTCTTCCTATGGCCTGTTCGCCGATCCCTCGACCATCGGCGCCAACCTGCAGACGCTGGCGCTGATGCTGCCGGAAGGCTCGTTCCAGATCGTGCAGGACCAGATTGCGCGTGTGCTCGACAAGGGCAGCACTGCGCTCGGCGGAGCCTTCCTGTTCGGCCTCGCCCTTGCAATCTGGAGTGCCAACGCGGGGGTCAAAGCCGTGATCGACGCCCTCAACGCGGTCGATGGAGAACGGGAGAAGCGCAGCTTCATCAGGTTGAACCTGATTTCGCTGGCGTTCACGATCAGCGGGATCGCGGCGCTGTTGTTGATGGTCGGGGCCGTGGTGGCGTTTCCTTTGGCGCTCAATCATCTGGGCCTGCCTCCGGACATCCTGTTCATCGTGAGCCTGGCGCGTTGGCCGTTCTTGTTCGCGGTGCTGCTGGCGGCGCTCGGCGTTCTCTACCGGTTCGGACCGAGCCGGCGCCCGGCGCAGTGGAAATGGCTCAGTGTCGGCACGCTGCTCGCCGCCCTGCTGTGGATCGCCGGCTCCGCGGCGCTGTCCTGGTATCTGTCGAACTTCGGCAATTACAATGCGACCTACGGTTCGCTCGGCGCCGCCATCGGCCTGATGATGTGGATGTGGATGTCGGCCATCATCGTGCTGTTCGGCGCGGAACTGAATTCGGAAATCGAGCACCAGACCGCGGTCGATACCACCGCCGGCCACCCAAAGCCGATGGGCAACCGTGGCGCCACCATGGCCGATACGCTGGGACCGGCGGTTCCAGCCTCCTGAAAGAACACTAGACCCGCGAATCAACATTGATGCTAAGGTCGTTGCGCTTGGGGGAGCGCAAACCGGACGATGCCTGACGACACCAGCGTTTTCCCGGGCGGGGGTAGTTCGGACCTGAAGGCGTAGCGCGCGACATGATTCGCATTTCGACGATTTTTATCGCCATCTGCATGGTGCTGGTCGCAGCCTCGCTTGGCTTGGTCCTGCATGCGGTCGCCGGTATCAGCGGAACCGAATCCGCGATCGTGGCGCTGACGGCGCTGACCTTCCTGATCCTCTACAACGCAGTTTCGATGCGGCTGCGCGATCGCTCCGATGTCGGCAGCCAGATCGCGGACCTGTCCCGCGGCACCGCCGACCTCGCCCGCCAGGTCGCCGAATTCGGCCGCCGGCTCGCGGCCGTCGAGGGCCGCGTGGTGTCGGCGAATTCCGCCAGCAGCGACCGCATCCAGGCCGTGGTCGGCGAGATCAATGAACTCGGCGTGCTGGTCAAGCAGCTCGCGGTCTCCGTCGCCAGCCATGAGGATTTGATTGCCTCGGGCGCCGCTGCCGCGCCACCGGCACCGGCACCGATCGTGGCTGCGCCTGTCGCCGGGCCGCAAATCTCACCACCATTGTCCATCGAATCCGCAGCGCCGCCCGTCATCGCCAGGCCGGCACCCGTCGCGCCGGCCGAAGCCGCCGCGCGCAGCCAGCCGCAGCTTCTCGCCGCGGTGAAGAACGCCATCGAGGAGAACCGGCTCGACATCTATCTGCAGCCGATGGTGACGCTGCCGCAGCGCAAGGTGCGCTTCTACGAGGCGGTGACGCGGCTGCGCGACGACAACGACCAGATTCTTGCCGCCGACGATTTCATCGCCACCGCCGAAGCCGGCGGCCTGATGGGGCGCATCGACCACATGGTGATGCTGCGCTGTGTGCAGGTGCTGCGCCGCCTGATGGTGCGCAACAAGGATGTCGGCGTGTTCTGCAACGTCTCCGCGGCGACGCTGGCCAATCCCACCACCTTCGCGCAATGCCTCGACTTCCTCGAAGCCAATCGCGCGCTGGCGCCGTCCTTCGTGCTCGAGTTCAAGCAGGCCACGTTCCGCAACCTCGGCCCGACCGAGAGCGAGCATCTCGCGGCGCTGTCGCAGCGCGGCTACCGTTTCTCGATCGACCATGTCAGCGACCTCCGGGTCGAACCGCGGGAACTCGCCGACCGCGGCGTCCGCTTCATCAAGGTTCCAGCGGCGCTGCTGCTCGATCCGAGGCAGAGCTCGACGTCGGACATTCACCCCTCTGACCTGTCGGATCTGCTCGGCCGCTTCGGCATCGACCTGATTGCCGAAAAGATCGAGGGCGAGCGCGCGGTGGTCGATCTCTTGGATTTCGACGTGCGGTTCGGCCAGGGCTTCCTGTTCGCGCCGCCCCGGCCGTTGCGGCCCGAGGGGGCATCTGCTACCGGCGGGACGACTTCGAACAGCACCAATGGTTCCAATGGCCCAAGCCCGCCTGCAAGCCCCCCCGCTCCCGTCGCCAGCCCGGCGATCGAACCTTCGACGCGGGCGACCGGCAATGCCGCGCTGGCCCGCCGCGCCGCCGGACCGGGCTAACCGGCGCCCGATGTCATGACCGCACTCCGGTTCGTCGAAAAACTGAGCGACCTCGTCGATGGCGTGGAAGTCATCCTGTCCGATATCTGGGGCGTGGTGCACAACGGGCTCGAGGCATTTCCCGAGGCCTGCGCGGCGCTGCATACCTTTCGCCAGCGCGGCGGCACCGTCATCCTCATCACCAACGCGCCGCGGCCCGCTGATTCGGTGCAGCGGCAGTTGCGCAAGCTCGGCGTTGCCGACGAGACCTATGACGCGATCGTCTCTTCCGGCGATCTGACCCGGCACTTTGTCGCCGACCATCCGGGGCAGAAAGTTTTCTGGCTCGGTCCGGAGCGCGACAATTCGATCTACCGCGGCCTTGATCCGGTGATGGCTCCGCTCGAACAGGCTGATTACATTGTCTGCACCGGACCGTTCGACGACGAAACCGAATCGGCTGAAGATTATCGCGCGATGATGCTGCAGGCGCGCGAGCGCAAGCTGCCGCTGATCTGCGCCAACCCTGACATCGTCGTCGAACGCGGCGACCGGCTGGTCTATTGCGCGGGCGCGATCGCCGAGCTCTATCGCGAACTCGGCGGCGAGGTGATCTTCTACGGCAAGCCGCACCGGCCGATCTATGAACGCGCGATGGCGCTCGCCGCCGAGCACCGCGGCCATGCCGCCCCGCTCGACCGGGTGCTGGCGATCGGCGATTCCGTCCGCACCGACCTCACCGGTGCATTGGGTTTCGGCATCGACTGCCTGTTCGTGACCCGCGGCATCCATTCCGAGGAATTCGAAGGCATCGACCAGCTCGACCCGGCCTCGGTCAGGGAATTGTTCGGCCATCCGCCAAAGGCGTTGATGCGGGAACTGAAGTGGTAGTGGCGGCACGCGCCTCTTCTCCCTCGCCCCGCTCTTGCGGGGAGAGGGTTGGGATGAGGGGCCTCTCTCGGCGAATTCTGAAGATGTGGTGAGAGCGGTACCCCCTCACCCGGCGCTACGCGCCGACCTCTCTCCGCAAGCGGGGCGAGGTTAAGAAAGAAGCTAGAGCAACTTTACGCCGTCGCCATGTCCGGGAAGACCGCCTCGATCTTGGTCTTCAGCGTCGCCGCGTTGAACGGCTTGACGATGTAATTGTTCACGCCGGCCTTCTTGGCCGCGATCACGTTCTCGGTTTTGGATTCCGCCGTGATCATGATGAAGGGCGTGGTGGCCAAATTGGGATCGGCACGGACTTCCTTGAGCAGGTCGTAGCCGGTCATCGGCTCCATGTTCCAGTCGGAAATCACGAGCCCGTATTTCTTGCCGCGCATCTTGTTCAGCGCTTCCGAACCGTCGCTGGCATCGTCGATATTCTCAAAGCCAAGCTGCTTCAAAAGATTTCGGATGATCCGGATCATGGTGTTGTAGTCATCGACCACCAGAACCGACATCGACAAATCAACCGCCATCTCTTCCCCCACTAACGCTTACGCCACTAAATATCGGCAGGCCTGCGCGACCCGCAGTCCTCGCCCCACCCCTAGCATCAAGGCGTTAAACAGCGCGTTAATCGGGCGCGGCTGGATTGCCTCGGTTTTGAACCAAAGCCGTCCGGCTTGACTTCGCCCGCGCGCCCACGTCACGGTCCGGCCGCGCGCATCGCGACCCAAGGTCTTTTTGAATCCGCAAGAATCCTGCAAGAATCCGTCACATGACAACTGGTTTTACCGTTATTCGAGACACCACCCCCGCCGCCGACATCCCCAAAGGGGCGGTGGTCGCCATGGGCAATTTCGACGGCGTCCATCTCGGTCACCGCGCCGTGATTGCGGCTGCGCTGAACATGGGGCACGCCCACGGCAAACCCGCTTTTGCGGTAACCTTCGAGCCGCATCCGCGCAGCTTTTTCAGCCCGAACAGCCCGCAATTCCGTCTCACGGACGAGACCAACAAGCTGCGGCTCCTGGCCGCCACCGGGCTCGCCGGCGCCGTGGTGATGACCTTCGACAAGGGCCGCGCCGGAACGTCGGCGCAAGATTTCATTCACCATGACCTGATCGGCCGGCTCGGCATCAGCGGCATCGCGGTCGGCTACGACTTCCATTTCGGCAAAGGCCGGGTCGGCTCGCCGAGCCTCCTGGTCAGCGAGGCGCCGCGGCTCGGGATCGAGGTCGACGTCCAGGCCCATGTCGACATCGCCGAGCGGCCGGTGTCCTCCAGCGCCATCCGCATGGCGCTGGCGGAGGGCCAGATCGACGACGCCACCGCGATGCTGGGCGGACCGTGGTTTGCGACCGGCGAGGTGATCCATGGCGAGAAGCGCGGCCGCGACCTCGGCTATCCCACCGCCAACATCCGGCTCGACAAGAACTGCGCGCTCAAGCACGGCATCTATGCGGTGCGGGTCGGCCGCGGAGCCGAGCGGCTCAACGGCGTGGCGAGCTATGGCCGCCGTCCGACCTTCGACAATGGCGCGCCGCTGCTGGAAGTGTTCCTGTTCGACTTCAAAGGCGATCTCTATGGCTCGGTGCTCGACGTCGCCTTCATCGCCTTCATCCGCGATGAACTTAAATTCGACGGCATCGAGGCGTTGATCCGCCAGATGGACGACGACAGCGCCCGGGCCCGGGCAGCGCTCGCAGCCGCGCCCGATGCGTTTCCGAAGCTTGGAGTGATCGATTGAGCAGAAGCGAAAAGCAAAAGATGCTTGCGGGCGAACTGTATCGCCCCGACGCCGAACTCGGCGCGGAACAGGCGGTCAACAAGGCCTGGCTGGCGCGCTACAATGCGGCGCTGGCGCAGCCGGTCTCGGAACGGCACGCGTTGCTCTGCGAACGCCTGGGCCATGTCGGCAAGGATGCCGTGATCCGGCCGCCGTTCTTTTGCGACTACGGCTACAACATCCGCCTCGGCGACGGCGTGTTCATGAACTTCAACTGCGTCATCCTCGATGTCGTCGAGGTCTCGATCGGCGACCGCACCCAGATCGGACCCGCGGTGCAGATTTACGCGGCCGACCATCCCCGCGACGCCAGGACACGGCGCGAAGGCCTCGAATTCGGGCGCCCGGTCCGGATCGGCAGCGACGTCTGGATTGGCGGCGGTGCCATCATCCTGCCGGGCGTCACCATCGGCGACGGTGCGGTGATCGGCGCCGGCAGCGTGGTCACGCGCGACGTCGGCGCTGAGGTGACCGTCACGGGAAACCCGGCAAGGCCGAAACGGTCGTCCTGAGATGCGGGGCCCGGCGGGCCTTTGCGATTTCCGCTTCCGGCTGCTATGGAAAGCCCATGTTTGCGCGGCGCACCATCCCCATTAGCGGCCCGGCTTCCGCCTGAGCTTTGGCTCGGCGCAAGACCGGGATTTCCCCGTTTACCCCGCGAATGACCAGCGTATCTCGCGCCTTTTCAGCCAAACCAGAGCATTCATGTCCGAAAAACCGCAAAAGTCCGAAAAGTCCGAAGGACCAGACTATTCCAAGACCCTGTTCCTGCCGCTGACGGAATTCCCGATGCGCGCCGGCCTGCCCAAGCTCGAGCCTGAGATCCTCAACCACTGGAACAAGATCGGTCTCTACGAGAAGCTGCGCGAGGCGGCCGAGGGGCGACCGAAATTCGTGCTGCATGACGGCCCGCCCTACGCCAACGGCAACATCCATATCGGGCACGCGCTGAACAAGATCCTCAAGGACGTCGTGACCAAGAGCCAGCAGATGCTCGGCTTCGACTCCAACTATGTGCCGGGCTGGGACTGTCACGGCCTGCCGATCGAATGGAAGATCGAGGAAGAGAACTACCGCTCCAAGGGCAAGCCGAAGCCCGACTTCCGCGACTCCACGGCGATGGTGGCGTTCCGCAAGGAATGCCGCGCCTATGCCACGCATTGGCTCAACGTGCAGCGCGAGGAATTCAAGCGGCTCGGCATCATCGGCGACTGGGACCATCCCTACGCCACCATGAGCTATCCCGCCGAAGCCCAGATCGCGCGCGAACTGATGAAGTTCGCCGCCAACGGCACGCTGTATCGCGGCTCCAAGCCCGTGATGTGGAGCGTGGTGGAAAAGACCGCGCTCGCCGAGGCCGAGGTCGAATATGAGGACTACACCTCGGATACGGTGTGGGTGAAATTTCCGGTGACCTCGCCGGCGCATGGGGCGCTGGCCAATGCATCCGTCGTGATCTGGACCACGACGCCATGGACGCTGCCCGGCAACCGCGCCATCAGCTTCTCGCCCAAGATCGCCTACGGTCTGTTTGAGGTCACCGATGCGCCGGCGGACAATTGGGCCAAGAACGGCGACCTCCTGATCCTCGCCGACGCGCTGGCCGAGAGCGTGTTCAAGCAGGCGCGCGTCACCGCCTACAAGAAGGTTCGCGAGCTGCCGGCCGACACGCTCGACGCGGTGGAATGCGCCCATCCGCTGAAAGGCTTCAGCGGCGGATACGAGTTCACCGTACCGCTGCTGCCCGGCGACCACGTCACCGACGATGCCGGCACCGGCTTCGTGCATACCGCGCCCGGCCACGGCCGCGAAGACTTCGACGCCTGGATGGCGAATGGGCGCGAACTCGACAGCCGCGGCATCAATACCGCGATCCCCTATACCGTCGACGAGAACGGCGCCTTCACCGACCACGCCCCGGGCTTTGTCGGCAAGCGCGTGATCAACGACAAGGGCGAAAAGGGCGACGCCAACGAGGCCGTGATCAAGGTTCTGGTCGAAGGCGGCAAGCTCTTGGCGCGCGGCCGCCTCAAACATCAGTATCCGCATTCCTGGCGCTCGAAGAAGCCGGTGATCTTCCGCAATACGCCGCAATGGTTCATCGCGATGGACAAGGACATCGCCGACAACGGCAAGGCCAAGCCCGGCGACACGCTGCGCGCCCGCGCGCTGCATGCGATCTCGGTGACGCAATGGGTGCCGCCGGCCGGGCAAAACCGCATCAACGGCATGATCGCCGGCCGCCCCGACTGGGTGATCTCGCGCCAGCGCGCCTGGGGCGTTCCGATCGCGGTGTTCGTCCGCGAAAAGGGCGACGGCTCCGCCGAAATCCTGCAGGATGAAATCGTCAACCAGCGCATCGCCGAGGCTTTCATGGAGGAAGGCGCCGACGCCTGGTACATGGAAGGCGCCCGCGAACGCTTTCTTGGGTCCCGTGCGAGCGAAGACTGGAAGAAGGTCGACGACATCTGCGACGTCTGGTTCGATTCCGGCTCGACGCATGCCTTCGTGCTGGAAGACCGCCAGAATTTTCCCACGCTCGGCAACATCGTCCGCAAGGTCGATGGCGGCGAGGATACCGTGATGTATCTGGAAGGCTCAGACCAGCATCGCGGCTGGTTTCATTCCTCGCTGCTGGAAAGCTGCGGCACCCGCGGCCGCGCGCCTTACGACGTGGTGCTGACGCACGGCTTCACGCTGGACGAGAACGGCCGCAAGATGTCGAAATCGCTCGGCAACACCGTCGAGCCGCAGAAGGTGATGAAGGATTCCGGCGCCGATATCCTGCGGCTCTGGGTCAGTTCGACCGACTATGCCGACGACCAGCGCATCGGGCCGGAAATCCTGAAAAATACCATCGAGACCTACAAGAAGCTGCGCAACTCGATCCGCTGGATGCTCGGCACGCTGCACCACTTCAAGCCCAGTGACGCGGTCGCGCATGAGGAGATGCCGGAACTCGAGCGGCTGATGCTGCATCAACTGGCGGGACAAGCCGCGATCGTGCGGCAGGCCTATGCCGAGTTCGATTACAAGACGGTTGTCGCCAGCCTGTCGGCGTTCATGAACACCGAATTGTCGGCGTTCTATTTCGACATCCGGAAAGACGTGCTGTATTGCGATGCGCCGTCCTCGCCGGTGCGCAAGGCGGCGCTGACCGCGATCGACATCATCTGCGACGCGATCCTGAAATGGCTGGCGCCGGTGCTCAGCTTCACCACCGACGAAGCCTGGCGGATGTACCGGCCGGGCGCCGCGCCGTCGGTGCACCTGACACTGTTCCCGACCGATCTAGGTTCATTCCAGGACGGTGCGCTGGCTGCGAAATGGGAAACCATCCGCGACGTCAGGCGCGTCGTCACCGGCGCGCTCGAACTCGAACGCGCCGCCAAGAACATCGGCTCGTCGCTGGAAGCTTCGCCCCTGGTCTATGTGTCGGACAAGGCGATCTTCAACACGCTGTTCGACGTCGATCTGGCCGAAGTGTGCATCACCTCGAACGCGATGGTGACCAATGACGACGCGCCGGCCGCGGCCTTCACCCTCGCCGACGTTCCCGGCGTCGCGGTCGTGGTCGAAAAGGCCCAGGGCATCAAATGCGCGCGGTCGTGGAGGATCCTGCCGACCGTGGGCGATGACGCCGAATACCCTGATGTCTCGCCGCGCGACGCGCAGGCGCTACGGGAGTGGAAAGCGCTCGGAGTGAGTGTCTAAAATTCTATCGTCGTCCCTGCGAACGCAGGGACCCATAACCACCGGCGTCTGAGATCGACAAAGGAAGATGACCCAAAGTCTTTCCAACAAAATCCGACACGGCGTATGGGTCCCGGCCTTCGCCGGGACGACACCGGAGTTTGTGTCGGGCACGTCGCCATGAGCCCTCACCTCCGCCCCGGCATCATCGCCGCCGTCGCAGCCCTGGTGCTCGACCAGGCTTCGAAACTCTGGCTGCTGTTCGTGTTCGATATCGGCCGGCGGGGCGCGGTGAAGGTGACGCCGTTTTTCGATCTGGTGCTGGCCTGGAATGTCGGGATCAGCTTCGGCTGGTTCCAGAACGACGGTTTTCTGGCCCAGGCTATCCTGACCGCGATCAAGGCGGTGGCCGTGGTCGTTCTGGCGGTCTGGATGGCCCACTCGCGCAATTGGCTGGCCACCGTGGCGCTTGGCCTGATCATCGGCGGGGCTATTGGTAACGCCATCGACCGGATCGCCTATGGCGCGGTGGTCGATTTTGCCCTTTTCCACGTCCAGATCGGGGGAAATACCTTCAATTGGTACGTGTTTAACCTTGCGGATGTGGCCATTGTTGCCGGGGTAGCAGGCCTATTGTATGATTCCTTCCTGGGGGTACCCGCCGCAAAAGCGCCCTGATCCCGGTCGATACGGGCCGTTGGCGGCTCCTTGGCGGTAATATTGCCTCGCAAACTCGGGATTGTGCCTCTAGGCCAGCCGGCAAGTTTTGTAGAAATTTGCAAGTTGTGCGGAAATTTGAAATGGGAACGAGCGCGATGCGCGAGACCGAAGCCAGCTTCTGGATGGTGCAGACAACCTCGCTGACGCGGGCGATGCGGTTCGCCGCCATTGCCCTGGGCGTCGGCCTCGTGATGGCCGCCGGTCCCGTGCGCGCGGCCGATGACGATGACGAAGACGACAGGACCTTCGAGGAAAAGATCATCGGCAACATCATGAGCGGCCTCGGCGGCAAGAACATGGAAAGCAAGGGCATCGAATACCGCGAGCGTTCCCCGCTGGTGGTGCCCCCGAAACTCGATCTGCCGCAGCCGGCCTCTTCGGCCGCAGCAAATGCGCCGAACTGGCCAAAGGATCCCGACGAGGCACGCCGCAAGGCTGCGATCGCGGCCCGCAAGAAAGAGAACAAGGACAACTCCCAGTCGGCTCGAGCCCTGTCGCCGGCAGAACTCAACGTCGGCAGAACCGCCGCGCCCGCCCGCACCAATAACGATCCGGTCCAGCCGGGCGTCACCAACAACGCCCCGCAACTGAGCCCATCGCAGCTCGGCTATGAAGGCGGTTTGTTCGGCATGTTCAAGGGCAACAAGGCCGAGTCGGCGGAGTTCAAGGGCGAACCGCCGCGACAGTCGCTGGTCGAGCCTCCGGCTGGGTACCAGACGCCCTCGCCGAACTTTGCCTACGGCACCGGGCCCAAGGAATCGCTGAACAAGAACTACGACGTCATGACGGGCAAGGAACGCTGACGCCAATTTCGGCTCCGCGCCGTCGCCTGCGAGGACCGCTGTTGGAACCGCCAGGCGTTTTGCTCTCTGCATCGTGACATCAGGCGTGATACGCGCGGTATACGATGCCGCGGCTTTGTCCCGAACGCTTGGGTTCGGGCTTCCAGATAGGTCATGATGTCCCCACATCGCTTTGCCGTTTCGCTCGTTGCCGCTTTTATTTCGACAATCGCTTTTTCCAGCAGCGGCGCGCCGGCCCAGACCACGGTGACATCGGAGCGGCCCGCCAGCTTCACGCTCGGCAACGGCCTACAGGTGGTGGTGATCCCCGATCACCGCACCCCCGTCGTGACGCAGATGATCTGGTACAAGGTCGGCTCCGCCGACGAGACGCCGGGAAAATCGGGACTGGCGCATTTCCTCGAGCATTTGATGTTCAAGGGCACCGCCAAGCATCCCGCCGGTGAATTCTCCGAAACCGTGCGCCGGATCGGCGGCAACGAAAACGCCTTCACCTCGGTCGACTATACCGGCTATTTCCAGCGCGTGCCGCGAGACCAGCTGGGGCGGATGATGGAATTCGAGGCCGACCGCATGACCGGCCTCATTCTGAAGGACGAAAATGTTCTGCCCGAGCGCGACGTCGTGCTGGAGGAATACAACATGCGGGTCGCCAACAACCCGGACGCGCGGCTGAACGAACAGATGATGGCCGCGCTGTATCTCAACCATCCCTATGGCCGCCCCGTGATCGGCTGGCGACAGGAGATCGAGAAGCTCGACCGCGAGGACGCGCTGGCGTTCTACAAGCGCTTCTACGCGCCGAACAACGCCACCCTGGTGATTGCCGGCGATGTCGATGCCAAGGAGATTCGCCCAATGGTGGAGCGCGCCTATGGCGCGATCCCCGCGCAGCCGGCGATTCCCGCGCAGCGGATTCGTCCGCAAGAGCCGGTGCCTGCAGCTCCGCGCACCGTGACGCTGTCCGATCCGCGCGTCGAACAGTCCGGCCTGCGGCGCTATTACCTCGTTCCCTCCTCCACAACCGCGGCTGCCGGCGAAAGCCCGGCGCTCGACGTGCTTGCGCAACTGATGGGCGGCGGCTCCAACTCCTATCTCTACCGCGCGCTGGTGATCGACCGCCCGCTCGCGATCAACGCCGGTGCCGGCTATCAGGGCACCTCGCTCGATCCGTCGCAATTCTCGATCTCGGTCTCGCCGAAACCCGGCGTGGAGTTCTCGGCAATCGAGCAAGCGATCGACGACGTGATAACGGACGTCATCCAAAATCCCGCCCGCGCCGAGGATATCGAACGGGTCAAGACCCAGCTGATCGCGGAGGCGATCTACGCGCAGGACAACCAGGCGACGCTGGCGCGCTGGTATGGCGGCGCGCTCACCACGGGCCTGAGCATCGAGGACATCCGCAGCTGGCCTGATCGCATCCGCGCCGTCACCGCCGAACAGGTCCGTGACGCCGCTCATAAATGGCTCGACAAGAAGCGTTCGGTGACGGGCTATCTGATCAAGGACCCCGCACCGAAACGCGACGAGAAGCGCTCGTGATCCATTTTTCGATTGGCGCGCAGCGCTTCACATCAACCATTGTCGCCCTCGCGGCACTGCTGTTGCTGAGTTCGGCACCATCGCACGCCGCCGCAAAAATCCAGCACCTGGTGTCACCCGGCGGCATTGAAGCCTGGTTCGTGCAGGACGCCACCGTGCCCCTGATCGCGATGGAATATGCCTTCCGCGGCGGCTCGAGCCAGGACCCGGCCGACAAGCCCGGCACCGGCAATCTGGTCGCCGGTCTGCTCGACGAAGGTGCCGCCGATCTCGACTCCAAGACCTTTCACGAGCGGCTTGACCGCCGCGCCATCGAACTGAGCTTCTCGTCGACGCGGGATTACTTCCGCGGCAGCTTGCGCATGCTCAAGGACAACAAGGACGAAGCCTTCAACCTGCTGCAGCTGGCATTGACCTCGGCACGTTTCGACGCCGCCGACGTCGAGCGCATCCGCGCGCAGGTGATCTCCGGTCTGCGGCGTGAGACCACCAACCCCTCCTCGCTGGCGAGCCGCAAATTCCTGGAAGTCGCGTTCGGCAATCATCCCTATGGCCGTCCGTCCAACGGCACGCTGGACGGCGTGCCCAAGATCGACGTGTCGGACATGAAGGCCTATGCCGGCCGCATCATCGCCAAAGACACATTGCGGATATCCGTGGTGGGCGATGTCGACGCCGACACGCTCGGCAAACTCCTCGACAAGACGTTCGGCGGATTGCCGGCCAAAGCCAGCCTGACGCCGGTCGCCGAAATCCAGGCCGCCCAGCCGCCGCAGCGCGCCTTCGTTCCGCTCGACGTGCCGCAGACCGTGGTCATGTTCGGCGGCCCCGGCATCCGCCGCCATGATCCGAATTTCATGGCCGGCTATGTCGTGAACCATATCCTCGGTAGCGGATCATCGTCGCGGCTCTACAGGGAAGTCCGCGAGAAACGCGGGCTGGCTTATTCGATTTCTGAATCCCTGCTCTGGATGGAACGCTCTGCCTTGTTCGTAGGCAATACCGGCACCCGCGCCGACCGCGCCGGTGAAACCGTCGATGCCATTGAAAAGGAGATCCGCCGTATCGCCGAGGACGGCCCGACCCAGAAGGAACTGGATGAGGCCAAGTCCTATCTGAAGGGCTCGCAGATGCTGGCGCTCGACACCTCCTCGAAGCTCGCCGCGGCACTGCTGCAATACCAGCTCGACAGGCTTCCGATCGATTACATCGAACGGCGCAACGCCCTCGTCGATGCCGTGACGCTCGATGATGCCAAAAAGGCCGCCCAGCTGCTGTGGGCCAACGGTCTGCTCACCGTCATCGTCGGCCGCGCCCCGCAAGCCGCCGCCCAGCCGGCTGTTGCCGCGCCGCCGCCGAAGGCGAACTGACAGAGCAACTTCTGTCCAAAAACGCTATCTTGCGCGCACCGATTCTTTCCACGCCCGGTGAACGCCATGCTGCGGGTCTCCCGCGACCTTTCAATTGAAGAGAACGACATCGAGATCGGCTTTGTCCGCGCCTCCGGTCCGGGCGGGCAGAACGTCAACAAGCTCTCGACCGCCGCGCAATTGCGTTTCGACACGCGCAAGATATCGCTGCCGGAAGACGCCGCTCTGCGGCTCAACCGGCTCGCCGGCCAGCGCATGACCAAGGAAGGCGTGATCGTGATCCACGCCCAGCGCTTCCGCACCCAGGAGCGCAACCGCGCCGACGCCATCGACCGCCTGCTCGAACTGCTGCGCGAAGCCATGGTGAGGCCGGTGCCGCGGCGCGCCACCAAGCCGACTTTCGGCTCGAAGCAACGGCGGCTGGAAGGCAAGAAGAGCCGCAGCGACGTCAAGTCGAAGCGCGGCGCGGTGCGCTTCGACGACTGACCGATATGGCGGCGAGCATTGGTCTGCTGCGCCAGAGCTTCCGCTTAATTGAGTCAGAAAAAAACTCCGGCCGACATGCGACCGGAGTTTCCGAGTTGTGACTGGAACCTGCTGAAGGGCGCGCGGTACTAGTAGCGCTTGCCGCCGGTCGCGGTGTCGCCGGCAGCACCGCCAGTGCCCTTGGCCGCGCCACTGCCGGCGCCGACCGTGCCCTTCGCACCGGTCTTCGCGGCCTTTTGTCCGGCGGCACCCGGCTGCGCGCTGAGTTCCTCGTCGTCGGTGGCCGCTGCCCCGCCCTGCATCTGGCTCTTGCCCTGCACGCTGCCGCGGATCTTGCTATCGGACGAGGCACCCTGCGCCAGCACGGGACCGGCCACCATGGCCGAGATGGCAAGCGCGATCGCCGAGGTTTTCACTAACTTCATTCAGTTCTCCTGGGTTTGATTCGCGATGAGCGGTTCGGTTGTTCCATGCGCCATCCGTCCGGACCTGCTCATCGCACAGAGCAATTTGTGGCGAACGGCGCACGCACCAGACAATCCGCGCCATGTGGTCTTCGTTTAGGGATTTCGGGGCAATTTCGCGAAAACTTGGCCACGGGTCGACCCAATATGCGGCACGTGGAACCGTCAGTCGCGAATCAAATATTCCCGGATCATGATCCGCGCGCGGTGAATGCGGGCCTTGACGCTTTCGCGAGACAAGCCGAGCGCGCCGGCGATCTCGTCGATCGACAATTCCTCGATGTCGCGCAGCAGGATCACTTCGCGATAATGCTCGGGCAGCGACTGGATGGCACGCGAAAGATCGATGCGAAGGTCTTCAGGACGCCAATGCGCCAGACGCGCCTCGGTGTCAGCCGCCGACGCGTCGGCCATTCCGATCGACCGGCGCAAGAGTCGCAGACAAGCGCGCCGCGCGACCGCGAACAGCCACGCCGAAAACGACGTCACCGCCCGCAGCGTTCCGACGCGCCGGTAGAGCAGCAGCAGCGTTTCCTGAACCGCATCGTCGATGTCGGCTGCGCGGCAATTGCGCGCCGCGTAGCGACGGACGTCAGGCTGGGCCGCTGATATCAGCGACACCAGCGCATCGGCGTCCCCGCCCCGCGCCGCCTCGATCTGCCCGGGATCGCAGCGGCTGGTTCGGACAAGCGCATTCATGGCGAGGGCAGCCGGCGGCCGACCATGGCGCACATCGGGCAGAATCCGAAGAATCCGGTCGCGATCGCGACGGCTCCGGCGCCGGCGATCAAATAGCCTGATGTCGTGCCTGACATCGCCATCAGCCCATACGCGATCATCATGATGCCCCCGACGGTCCGCATCGCCCGCTCCCAGCCCGGCAGATTCTTACGATAGAACATTCTAGCTCCTTTGATTTCACGAGAGAACTCATGCGTTCTCGTGTCATAGAGCCGCGCCGCCGGGCTTTCGGTTCGCGAGCCCCGAACTATATTTCGCTCAAGAATTCCGGGAACATCCGCGCCGATGGGGTCCCGCCTCGCCCCTGAATCGGCTACCCATACGACATGCCCGTCCGCCAGCTCCCAGAACAGGTCGTCAACCGCATCGCCGCCGGCGAGGTGGTGGAACGGCCTGCCAGCGTGGTCAAGGAACTGGTCGAGAACGCCATCGACGCCGGCGCCTCCAGGGTCGATATCTTCACCGACGGCGGCGGCCGGCGGCGGATCGGCATCACCGACGACGGCAGCGGCATGACCCATGCCGACCTGGCGCTGGCGGTCGATCGCCACGCCACCTCCAAGCTCGACGACGAGGATCTTTTGCGGATTCGCACGCTGGGATTCCGCGGCGAGGCGCTGCCCTCGATCGGCGCGGTGGCCAGATTAGGCATCACCACGCGGCATGCAGGCGAGCCGCACGCCTGGTCGCTGTCGGTCGAAGGCGGCGCGAAGTCGCCGATCATGCCGGCGGCGCTGAGCCAGGGCACCCGCGTCGAGGTCAGCGATCTCTTTTATGCGACACCAGCGCGGTTGAAGTTTCTCAAGACCGACCGCACCGAAGCCGAAGCGATCCGCGAAGTGGTGCGAAGGCTGGCAATGGCGCGCCCCGACATCGCCTTCACGCTGGCCGGCGAGGAGCGCGCACCGATGACCTGGGCCGCAGCACTGCCCGGCGCTGCCGGCCGGCTGACGCGGCTCGGCGATATCCTCGGCGCGGATTTCCGTTCCAGCGCGATCGAAGTGCGCAGCGAGCGCGAGGGCGTGGTGGTCGAAGGCTTTGCCGCCGCCCCCTCGCTGACGCGCGCCAATGCGCTCGGGCAATATCTGTTCGTCAACGGCCGCCCGGTGCGCGACAAGCTGATCCTCGGCGCGGTGCGCGCGGCCTATTCCGATTATCTGCCGCGCGACCGCCATCCGGTCGTGGCGCTGTTCGTGACGCTGGAGCCGCAGGAAGTCGATGCCAACGTGCATCCCGCCAAGACCGAGGTCCGGTTCCGCAACGCCGGCCTGGTCCGCGCGCTGATCGTGCATGCGCTGAAGGACGGCCTCGCCCGCGAAGGCCGGCGCACCGCGGCTAATACCGATGGGGCTGCGCTCGCCTCGTTCCGCCCATCCTTCGCCCCGCGCCCGACCAATTGGGACTGGCGGAGTTCGCCCTCCTATCCGACGGGGCCGACGCCCTCCTTCACCGGTTCGGCGGCGCCGGCGTTCGCGGAAGCCGGACAGGCCGCATTCGATGTCGGCACGCCGACGGCCGATGTGCGTTTTGAAGCGCAGCCCGCTGCCGACATGCTCGATCGCCCGCTCGGCGCGGCACGAACGCAGATCCACGAGACCTATATCGTGTCGCAGACCCGCGATGGACTGATCGTCGTGGACCAGCACGCCGCCCATGAGCGCATCGTCTATGAGAAGCTCAAGGCCTCGCTGGCGCGCAATGGCGTGCAGCGGCAGATATTGCTGATCCCCGAGATCGTCGAACTCGACGAAGCGACGGTCGAGAAGCTGCTCGATCGTTCTCTGGAGCTGGCAACGTTCGGACTGGCGATCGATTCCTTCGGCCCCGGCGCGGTTGCGGTGCGCGAAACGCCGTCGCTGCTCGGCAAGGCTAATGCCGCGGGGCTGCTCCGTGATCTCGCCGAGCACATGGCGGAATGGGATGAGGCGCTGCCTTTGGAACGCCGGCTGATGCATGTCGCCGCCACCATGGCCTGTCACGGCTCGGTCCGCGCCGGCCGCCGCCTCAAGCCGGAAGAGATGAACGCGCTGCTGCGCGAGATGGAAGACACGCCGAACTCCGGCCAGTGCAACCACGGCCGCCCGACCTATGTCGAATTGAAGCTGTCGGATATCGAGAAGCTGTTCGGGCGGAGGTAGATATTTGTAGGGTGGGTGGAGCGAAGCGATACCCACCGCCCGTGCGGCCACGAAGTTGGTGGGTTACGCTTCGCTAACCCACCCTACGGACCTCGCAAGAACACGAACTCCGTGTCGTCATAAGCCCGCCGCTCCAGCTCTTCGAATCCCTCGGGTGCCGCGAACGCCGCGGCCTTCGCCTCCTCGACGATCAGCAGCGCGCCCGGCGTCAGCCAGCCGCCTTCGCGCATCGAGGCCAGCGCTTTGTCGGCGAGTCCCTTGCCATAGGGCGGATCGAGGAACACCAGCGAGAACGGCTCCATCGGATGCGCGGGGCCGAGATTGGTGGCGTCGCGGCGATAGACTTTTGTCACGCCGCCGAGGCCGAGCGCCTCGACATTGTTGCGCAGCAGCGCCCGCGCTTCTGCGCCATTGTCGACGAACAGTGTGAACGCGGCACCGCGCGAGGTCGCCTCGATGCCGAGCGCGCCGGTGCCCGCGAACAGGTCGAGCACGCGCGCGCCTTCGATCGGATCGTCATAGGCATGGGCGAGGATGTTGAACACAGATTCGCGCAAGCGATCCGCGGTGGGACGGATCTCGCGCGATGAGGGCGAGGCCAGATTACGACCCTTCAACCGTCCGCCGACGACACGCATAGCCCAACTACTCGTCCCGCGGCTTCAGATCGCGCTTGCCGTGATAGCCGCGCTGCGGGCGGCGCGGCGGGCCGTAGCCATTGGCCTCTTCCTCGTTGCGCGCGCGGGCTTCCTCGCTGCCGGTGCGCTGCACCAGCACGCGGCGGCCCTTGCGGTCGGCGATCACGCCTCGCTGGGTCACGGGCTTGGGAGGCGTTGGCTCCTTGTCGCCCGGCATCGGCCGATTGAAGTCGGCGCCTGCGAGCGTCGCAATCTTCTCGCCGAGCTGCTCGCGCAGGACGCGGGTCTTGACCTCTTCGACCTCGCCTTCGGCGAGTTCGCCGAGCTGGAACGGGCCGTAGGAGACCCGGATCAGCCGGTTCACCTCGAGGCCGAGATGCGCCATCACGTTGCGCACTTCGCGGTTCTTGCCTTCGCGGATCGCAAACACCAGCCAGACATTGGCGCCCTGGTCGCGCTCCAGCGTGGCATCGATCGAGCCGTATTTGACGCCGTCGACCTCGACGCCCTTCTTCAGTTCATCGAGCTGGGCCTGCGTGACTTCGCCATGGGCACGGACGCGGTAGCGCCGCAGCCAGCCGGTGTCGGGCAGTTCGAGCGCGCGTGCCAGACCGCCATCATTGGTCAGCAGCAGCAGGCCCTCGGTGTTGAAATCGAGCCGCCCGATCGAGATCAGCCGCGGCAGGCCTTCGGGCAGATTATCGAATACCGTCGGCCGCCCTTCGGGATCGGCATGCGTCGTCATCAAGCCGCGCGGCTTGTGGAACATGAACAGGCGCGTGCGCTCGCGCGGCGGCAACGGCTTGCCATCGACGGTGATTACATCATTGACGGTGACATCGAGCGCCGGCGAATTGATGACGCGGCCGTTGACGCTGACGCGGCCCTGCGTGATCCATTCCTCGGCATCGCGGCGCGAGGCCAGGCCGGCGCGCGACACCACTTTTGCAATTCGCTCGCCAGACTTCTTCACCTTCGGTGGCTGCGGACCCCGTTTCTCAAATTCAGTCTTGCGCTCACGGTAGGCGCCACGGCCGCCGAACGCCGGACGTTTTGCAAAGATCTTGCTGTCGTCCTCGTTCTCGCGGCGCGGCCGTTCGTCACGCGCGTCGCTGCGCGGATGTTCCTGCCAGTCCGTGCGGCCTTCGGGCCGCTGACGCGGGCGGTCGAATTTCGGGCGATCGCCAGCGGGACGATCCTCGCGCGAACGCGAGAAGCGCGGACGTTCTTCGCCGCCGCGATCGTCGCGGGAGAAGCGCGGCTTGTCGAAACCGCGCGCACCGTCGCGGGCGGGGCGGGAATCCCGGCCGCCACGATCTTCACGCTTCTGCCACGGCTTTGAATCGCTGCGATCAGCGCCAAAGCTTTTGCGCGGACCGCGATCGGGCGCGCCGCGCGAGGAGAATTTCTTGTCACCGCCAAATTTTCGTTCCGGACGATCGCCGCGAGGGCCGTCGCCACGCGGCGTATACGGCCGCTTCTCACCACCACCCTCACCACGCGGAGTGTAGGGACGCTTCTCGCCGAATTTCTTCTCGCCGAAACGCGAGGCCGGACGCGCATCGTCACGATCCCGAGGGCCGCTCTCGCGGTCCCGGCGCGGCGGACGGTCGTCGCGATTGAAATTTGGCCGGTCGCCGCGCGGCGTGTACGGGCGCTTCTCGCCGCCACGATCCTCGCGCGGCTTGAACGAGCGCTTCTCGCCGTCGTCACCACGGGACGGACGGCTGGAAAACGGCCGGTCGCCACGGGGACGGTCATCCCGGTTGAAGCGCGGCGGACGATCACCGCCCTCGCTGCGATCGCGGAACGGCCGGTCGCCACGCGGCGGGCGCGGCGCGTCGAAATCGCGGCGCGGCGGACGATCGCCGTCACGCTTGCCGGCGTAGGGCTTAGCCCCGCCCGAATAGGGCTTCTTGTCGAACGACCGCGCGCCGTCGGATTTGCCGGCATAGGGACGGCGCTCGCCGTCGCGCTTGTCGCCGTCACTTTTTCCGGCAAAGCCGCGCTTGGCGAATTTCTTCTCCGGACCCCTGGCCGCGCCCGAGCGGCCTTTGCCTCCGCCGGCGCGGCCTTGGCCGCCACCGGGGCGATCACGCCGGCCGCGGGAATCGTTGTCTTTGTCGTTGTCGCGGGGCATGAATAGTCTCTCGTTCGTAGCTGAAATGGCGATCAGGCGGATGTGGATCGGCTGACATAGCGGTAACGCGCGCGCACTTGGCTCAAGGCGCAATCTCACGCAAAACCGGTATCCACGTTTGCTGAAGGCGCTTCTAGTAGCAGGTTTCTTCCGATGATACGAGGGATGACTGCCCCTTCTTTCATGGATTTGGCGCTCAAAACGGCCAAAAACGCCGCCAAGGCGGGCGAAGTTCCGATCGGATGCGTCATTGTCCGGGGTTATGAGGTCATCGCCACCGCCGGCAACCGGACCCTGACCGACCGCGATCCGACCGCCCATGCCGAGGTTTTGGCGATCCGGCAGGCCGCGGATGCCATCGGGACCGAGCGGCTGGTCGATTGCGACCTCTATGTCACCCTCGAGCCCTGCACGATGTGCGCCGGCGCGATCTCGTTCGCGCGGATCCGGCGGCTCTATTACGGCGCCGCCGATCCGAAGGGCGGCGCGGTCGATTCCGGCGTGCGGTTCTTTGCGCAGCCGACCTGCCATCACGTGCCGGAAGTGTATTCGTCGGTCGGCGAGACCGAGGCGGCGACGCTGCTGAAGGATTTTTTCCGGGTGAGGAGGTAGCGGCCACCCACGCCCGTCATTGCGAGCGAAGCGAAGCAATCCATCGCGCGGCAAAACGGATGGATGGATTGCTTCGTCGCTTCGCTCCCTTGCGCAAACGCTTTGCGTTTGTCGCAGGCAATGACGGGAATGACTAGCCAGTGAAAAACTCCTTCAACAACCTCGCCGTCACCTCCGGATTCTCCTCCGGCAAAAAATGCCCGCTGTCGACCGGTGCGCCCTGCACGTTGGTCGCCCACTTCTTCCAGGTGTCGAGCGGGGTGGTCGCGGCGCTGGCGACGCCGGCGTCGCCCCACAGCGCCAGCATCGGGATCGTGATCTTCTTGCCGGTGTCGAAATCGGCCTTGTCGATCTCGTAATCGGCATAGGCGCCGGCGCGGTAATCCTCGCACATCGCATGGACGCGGGCGGGATCGCGGAACGGCGCGAGGTAATGCTCCAGCGCGCGCGGGTCGATGGCGTCAAGCGTCTTGCTCTTGGTCTGGCTCGCCATCTTCAGCCGGAGGAAAAACTCGCCATGGCCGTCGATCAGCGTTTCCGGCAGCGGATGCGGCTGCGCCAGGAACGCCCAATGATAAATTTTCAGCGCGGAGAGCCGGTTCAGCTTCTCCCAGTAGTCATAAGTCGGCGCGATATCGAGCACGGCGAGTTTCGACAGCCGGCCGGGATGATCGAGCGCGAGACGATACGACACCCGCCCGCCGCGGTCGTGGCCGGCGAGCGCGAAATGCACATGGCCGAGCTGCTCCATCGCCTCCACCATCACCTTGGCCATCGCGCGCTTGGTGTAGGGCGTGTGGTGTTCGTCGGTGCGCGGCATGTCCGACCAGCCGTAGCCCGGCAGGTCGGCGATGATCAGCGTGAATTTGTCAGCCAGCTGTGATGCTACCGGATGCCACATCACATGCGTGGACGAGAAGCCGTGCAGCAGCAACAGCGGCGGCCCCTTGCCGCCGACGCGAGCGAAAATGCGGCCCGCTGACGTGTTGATCCATTCGGAGGCGTAGCCGGGAAACAGGTCGGCAAGATCAGGCATGGTGAGCGCTCCCTTCGCGGCGGGCCGCTGCTTTAAACATTGTTTGGCGTTGCCGCTGGCACGTCCCGGGTTTATGCCATTCATCAAGTCTGCCCAACAAGAAGCAAAAGCGAGGAAGTGCCATGTCGATCGATTTCGAGATTCCGGCCGAAGCCAAGGCGATCCGCGAGAAGGTCCGCAAATGGGTGCAGGAAGAGTGCATTCCGGCGGAGAAGGAACTCGATACCAAGCCGCTCGCTGAAGTGCTGGGCCCGCTGCGCAAGAAGGCGCGGGCGCAGGGCCTGTGGTGCCCGTGGGTACCGAAGGAGTATGGCGGCATGGGCCTTGGGCCCCTCGCCAATGCGCTGGTGCAGATGGAGCTCGGCGAGAGCATGCTCGGGGCGCTGTCGATGAACACGCAGGGCCCCGACGACGCCTCGATGATGACGATATTGGCCCATGGCACGGAATATCAGAAGGAGAAGTTCCTTAAACCCCTCCTCAACGGCGACAAGCGCATCTGCTTCTCGATGACCGAGAAGGCCGCCGGCGCCGACGCCACCGGCATGCAGACCACGGCGGTGAAGGACGGCAACGAGAACTACATCCTCAACGGCGAGAAATGGTTTTCGTCGTCGGCCAGCGTCGCCGACATGGCGCTGGTGGTCGCCAGAACCGATCCGAATGCGCCGCGCCACAAGCAGCACTCGACCTTCATCGTCGAACTGCCGAACCCCGGCTACAAGATCAAGCGCAACGTCGCCAACATGGCGATCGAGGGGCCGCATGCCGACGCGATCCATGGCGGCCACTCCGAGATCGAGATCAAGGATTTGAAAGTGCCAGCCGACAATCTGCTCGGCGGCGAAGGCAACGGTTTCAATATGGGCCAGCATCGCCTCGCCTATGGCCGCCTTCGCCACGGCATGCACAACGTCGCCAAGGCGCAGCGCGCGCTCGACATGGCGGTCGGCCACATCACCAACCGCTCGACCTTCGGCCAGTTGCTCGCCGACCGGCAGGCCGTGCAGTTCATGCTCGCCGACTGCGCCGAGCAGCTCTATATCGGCCGGCTCATGCTCCTCCATATCGCCTACAAGGCGGAGAAGGGCCTCGATATCCGGCAGGAGAACTCGATCGCCAAGGTCTACCATGCGCACATGGTGCACAAGGTGATCGACACCGCGATCCAGCTCCACGGCGCGCTCGGCTTCAGCCAGGATACGCCGCTCGCCAAATGGTACACGCAGGTGCGCTCGCAGCGGCTGGTCGACGGTCCGGACGAAGTGCACCGGTGGAAGATCGGCAAGAACGTCATCAAGGCGTTCCGCGAGCACGGCACGACGGCGAGTGCTGTGGGCGGGGATTTGCTGTAGGAAGTGCACCGCGCACCTACACTCGTCGTCCCGGCCTTGAGCCGGGACCCACTCCGCGGCGCTCGTTGTTATAGAAGGCATCCAACGCCTGCGCTCTCACCGATGGGCCGCGGCGTATGGGTCCCGGGTCAAGCCCGGGACGACGTGGATGGGTCATCGCAAACACGCTTTCGCATTCTCGCGGTGCACTGCGCCCGAGCTTTGCCAGGAACTTCCCGCCCTCCAAATGAGAGGGCGCAGGGAAGACCGGGTGCGCGCTGCACCCGCGGTCTCGTGTGCGGTTTGCACTAAGTAGGCTGCACACGAGCATACAGGGCAGCGGAGAACACCCGGCCTTCCCTGCGCAATGGCTTTACGGCTTATATCGTGCTCTCCCCGGAGACGAGTTCTTGGTTGACTCCGTCGCTGCCGTTTCCGCTCGCGCTTCTTCGACAGCTTGACGCCGGCAACGGGCGTCAGGACCACACGGTTTTGCCGTACGCCTGTATACGCCGTCGTCAGGCGCAACAAACGTCCACCGCATCCCGCCGCGCGTTCGTGACGTGCGCACGCCCCTCTTGTCGGGCGGGACGCGACGATTCAAACCGCTGATTTGCCCGACGAGGGAAGTGGAATTTTGCCCGTCGGGTTA
>NZ_JAFCME010000032.1 GCF_018130065.1 Bradyrhizobium sp. AUGA SZCCT0158
GGACGGGATAACGCAAACTCGTAGAGATGATTTGCCCGACGGCGAAAGCGAAATATTTTTTATTTCGGGGCTTGACATAATTTCTGACAATCGGAAGTGATTTGCCCGTCGTGTTACTTTGTCGCATGCTGGCCGCAAGATTACGCGTGCGCGCGAGGCGCCGCAGCCCGCCCGTAGGATGGGTAGAGCGAAGCGAAACCCATCAATTGCGATTGCGGAGAGATGATGGGTTTCGCTTCGCTCTACCCATCCTACATGCTTGAACTTTATCGCCCCTACGCCGCCACCACGCGCGGGCTGCGTTCGGCCACATCCGACGGCTGGCACGGCTTGCGCAGCATCGTGACGTCGGCGAAGCCGACCGCCCGGAGCTGATCGCACATGATGCTGCGGGCGTCCGAATCCATCGAGGCGTCAGGGACAACGACCGCGCGGGCATGCGCGGTCAACAGTTCCGCCGGCAGGTCGGAGGCCGAGCCGGCATCGAGCAACACATGGTCGTAGACCCGCAGCAGCGCGTCGATCGCGAGCGTCAGCCGCGGCGACTGCAGCTGCGAGCGATCAAAGCCCGGGCGGCCGGCGCTGACGAGATGGACGCGCGACAGCCGGTCCTTGGTGATAATCTGCGCAAAGGTTGCTTCACCCTGCATCAGTTCGGCGAGCCCGGGGGCCGCCGGATCGACCGAGACCGCCGTCATCGCCGGCGAAGCCGCGGTCAGATCGACCACCACGATCTTGGCCTGCCGCGCCATCAGGCGCGCCAGCGTCAACGCGGTCAGCGTGATGCCTTCGCTCGACGCGGTACCGAGAACCGTTACCTTGCGCGCCGCCTCACCCGCCTGGCCGAGCCGGTCGGCCAGTTGCTCGATTTCTTCGATTCCTGCCGCAAGCTCGGCACGAGGCTCGCTGAAGGCAGGCTTTGAGTCGTCCGTCACGGGATGTTCAGGTTCCGGTCCGAAATCATCATGGGGCTCGAAATACGGTGCAGTCGGAGGCGCGGAGACGCGAGCCGGTTCTGCGGCTGAAGTCACAGCAGCGGGCACGGCTGCAGCGGCCGCGCGCGGCGCGGTCATGCGCAGCAGCTCGCCGGTCGCGATCGCGCCTGAGGTCAGCAGCAACGTTGCCAGCGTCGCGATCAGCACGATCGGGAGCTTCTTCGGATAGGCCGGCGTATTGGAAACGGTGGCGCGCGAGATGATCCGGCCATCCGCCGGCGCGGCGTCGATGTTTTCGCGGGCGGCAGCTTCGCGGTATTTCGCCAGATAGGATTCCAAGAGATCGCGCTGCGCCTTGGCTTCGCGCTCCAGCGCGCGCAGCTGCACGTCCTGGCCGTTGGACGCGGACGCCTGCTTCTTGACCAGCTCAAGTTCGTTTCTCAGGCTATCGACCCGACCGCTGGCGAGGCGCGCGTCATTCTCCAGCGAGCGCGAGATCTTGCTCGCCTCCTCGCGCAGCTGCCGATCGAGATCGCCGAGCTGCGCCTTCAATTCCTTGATGCGGGGGTGACCGTCGAGCAGCGTCGACGACTGTTCGGCGAGCTGCGCGCGCAGCGTCACCCGCTGTTCGGACAGCCGGCGGATCAATTCGGAATTGAGCACTTCGGAAGCCTCGATCGGCTTGCCGCTCTGAAGCATATCCTTGATCATGCGCGCCTTGGACTCGGCGTCCGATTTCAGCGCGCGGGCGTTATTGAGCTGGGTGTTGATCTCGCCCATCTGCTGGTTGGACAGCGAGGTGTTGTTGGTGCCGATGAACAGGCTCGACTTCGAGCGGAAATCTTCCGCGCGCTGCTCGGCTTCCGCGACCTTCTTGCGCAGATCGTCTATACCGCCCGACAGCCAGCCGCTGGCGGATTTCGCCTGGTCCTGGCGCGCGCCCTGCTGCAACGCCAGATACCCTTCCGCGATCGAATTGGCGACGCGCGCGGCCAGCTCCGGATCGCGCGACTGGAATTCGATGACGATGACGCGCGACTTGTCCACCGCATACGCCGTGTAGCGCTCGAAATAGGCGTCCAGTACGCGCTCTTCCGGCGTCAGCGACAGCGGATCGCGTCCTATACCGAACAGCGCCAGCAGCGACTTCAGCGGAGAAAAGCCCTGCAGCACCGGATCGAATTCCGGGCGCTCGGCCAATTTGTTCTTCTTGATGATTTCGCGCGCCAGATCGCGCGACAACAAGAGCTGCACCTGGCTCGTCACCGCCTCGGCGTCGACCGTGTTGCGCTCTTCATTGCGCTCGCCGTTCGGCCGCAGGAACACGTTCTCCCGGCCATCGACCAGGATGCGGGCTTCGGATTTGTAGCGCGGGGTGACCATGTTGACGGCGGCGATCGACAGCACCAGCGCCAGCACCGTCGGGACGATGATCCAGGCGCGCTTGCGGATCAGGGCCTGACCCAGCGCGTGGAGGTCGAGATCGCCGGATTCGGGCGCGGCAACCTGCTTCGCAACGGCAGGCTTGGTGACGACAGATTTGACGACGACGGGCTCTGTGGCGACGGCCTCGGTGACGGCCGGTGCGGGCTTCGGAAGCGCCCGCTCCAACACGGCCTTGATCCGGCCCGTACGCCAAAACGCAAAACGCATCGCACACTCCCGCGGACGCCACTTAAAATCGTGACGCGTTTTCGCTCGAAAACGCCACGACCCTGTCTCAACCCCGGCGATTACACTCCATTAAGGTTGCTGCTGGGTTAATCCGCGCGATTTGCGGGCGGCAATGACCGCCCCGCAGGGCTGCGGTCATGTTTTGTTAACCATGAACGCCCTTAATCGGGCGGATACTTTTTCAGGATTCTCCCCTATGCGAGGCGCGCTCGCCCCGATCCCAAGTCTGGTTGCTGCGCTGGCGCTTGCGGGCTGCATGGGTCGGACTACGCCGGTTGCCGTGGGCCCTGCCCCGATGGCGGTCGCCTATGCCGAACCGGCGCCGCCGCGCTTCGACGCGGCCTATCATCTGGATACTGGCGACAAGCTCCGCGTCGTGGTCTACGGCCAGGAAGGTCTCACCAACACCTATGCGATCGATGCCAGCGGCTCGATCACGATGCCGCTGATCGGTTCGGTCCCGGCGCGCGGCAGCACGCCCGCTGGCCTGGCCGCCGACATCGGCGCCAGGCTGCGCCGCGGTTTCATCCGCGAGCCCTCGGTCGCCGTCGAGGTCGAGGCCTATCGGCCGTTCTTCATCCTCGGCGAAGTGGCGGCGCCCGGACAATATCCTTATGTACCGAACATGACCGTGGAAAGCGCCGTTGCCATCGCCGGCGGCTTCTCGCCGCGCGCGCTGCGCGACCGGGTGACGGTCACGCACACCGACGGGTCTGGAACAGCGCGCTACGTGGTGCCGCCGGGAACGTCCATCAGCCCGGGCGATACGGTGCTCGTTGGCGAACGCTGGTTCTGATTATGCCTGTCGTCGACGGTCAGCCCCTTCGTATCCTGCACGCGACGCGCGCCCCGGTGGGCGGCATTTTTCGTCATATCCTGGATCTCGCCAACGGCCAGGCCGATAAAGGCCATCACGTCGGCATCATCGCCGACAGCCTCACCGGTGGCGAGCGCGCCGAGCAGGCGCTGGCGGAAATCGCCCCCCGCCTCAAGCTCGGCGTCCATCGCGTCGCTATCCACCGCGAACCGCGCCCCAGCGACACCCTGGCATGGGTGCGCTTCCTGCGCCTGGTCCGGCAGTTGAAGCCGGATGTATTGCACGGCCATGGCGCCAAGGCCGGTGTGTTCATACGCGCCGGGATCGCCGCCAGGGATACGATCCGGGTCTATACGCCGCATGGCGGGTCACTGCATTACCCGCTGTCGACGCTCAAGGGCAACTTCTATGCCCGCCTCGAGCGCGCGCTGATGGACTCGACGGACCTGTTCCTGTTCGAAAGCGCGTTTGCGCGCAACACCTATCAGCGCACCATCGGCACCCCGAAGGGGCTGGTGCGCTGCGTGTTCAACGGCGTCACCGCCAATGAATTCGACCCGGTCGTCAAGGCCGCGGACGCCACCGATGTGCTCTATGTCGGCGAGTTTCGGCACATCAAGGGCGCCGACCTCCTGATCGACGCGGTGGCCCGGCTGCGCGCCGACGGCCGGCCGGTGACGCTGACGCTCGCCGGCGACGGCGAGGAAAGCGCTGCCTTGAAGGCCCAGGTGCAGCGGCTCGGCCTCGGCGAGGCCATCCGCTTCATCGGCCACGTCAAGGCGCGCTACGGCTTCTCCAAGGGCTCGCTGCTGGTGGTTCCCTCGCGCGGCGATTCCATGCCCTATGTCGTGATCGAGGCCGCGGCCGCGGGAATTCCGATGGTGGCCGCCAATGTCGGCGGCATTCCGGAGATTTTCGGCGCCCATACCGAGGCGTTGTTCGCCCCCAGCAATGCAGCGGCGATGGCGGACGCGATCGAGACTGCGCTGGAGAATCCGGCGGCGACGCTGGAGCGGGCCAAATCCCTGCGCGAGCGGATTTTCCAGCACTTCTCGCAGAAGGCGATGGTCGAGGGCGTATTGACCGGCTATCGCGACGCGTTTGCCAATCGTTAACCGTTCTTTACCAACGTAACTGTTTCTTCCGATTTGTCCCTTAAGCCGGATGGCAGGGAATTCCGCATCGGCAGGCGCATCCCTATGTGCCGGCTTAAGAACGGAATCAGAATCGGACTTGGAATCGGACTTGGACCAGTGGAACCGCTTAACGCTCGCTCGATGTTAGACGCCGCCGCAGCAACGGCCGCGGCGACCGCTACCGGTGAACGCCCGCCGATCGAACGGCGCCGCCGGCTCTCGCCGGCAGCCCTTGCCGTCACCAACCAGAAAGTCAGCCGCGCCTATTCGCCGATCGTGATCGCGGGTGCGGTGCGCCTGGTCGATTTCGTCATGCTCAGCCTGATCGGCCTTGCGCTCTATTTCGCCTATGTCGTGCGCCTCAAGGGTTTCCATTGGGAATATGTCGCGGCGATCATCGGCATGACGGCGACCGCCGTGATCTGCTTCCAGGCCGCCGACATCTACGAAGTCCAGGTGTTCCGCGGCCAGCTGCGGCAGATGACCAGGATGATTTCGTCCTGGGCCTTCGTGTTCCTGCTGTTCATCGGCGCCTCCTTCCTGGTCAAGCTCGGCAGCGAGATTTCGCGGATCTGGCTCGCATCGTTCTTCTTCGTCGGCCTTGTGGCCCTGCTGATCGAACGCGCCTTCCTCCGCACGCTGGTGCGCAGCTGGGCGCGGCAGGGCCGGCTCGACCGCCGCACCATCGTGGTGGGCTCGGACCAGAACGGCGAACAGCTGGTCGAGGCGCTCAAGACCCAGCACGATTCGGATATTGACGTGCTCGGCGTGTTCGACGACCGCAACGACAGCCGCGCGCTGGAAACCTGCGCCGGCAGCCCGAAGCTCGGCAAGGTCGACGACATCGTCGAATTCGCCCGCCGCACCCGCGTCGACCTCGTGCTGTTCGCGCTGCCGATCTCGGCCGAGACGCGCATCCTGGAAATGCTGAAGAAGCTGTGGGTGCTGCCGGTCGACATCCGTCTTTCGGCGCACACCAACAAGCTGCGCTTCCGTCCCCGCTCCTATTCCTACCTCGGCGAGGTGCCGACGCTCGACGTGTTCGAGGCGCCGATCACCGACTGGGATCTCGTGATGAAGTGGCTGTTCGACCACGTCGTCGGCTTTCTGATTCTGATGCTGGCGCTGCCGGTGATGGGGCTGGTCGCGCTCGCGATCAAGCTGGACAGCCCGGGGCCGGTGATCTTCCGCCAGAAGCGCTTCGGCTTCAACAATGAGCGCATCGACGTCTTCAAGTTCCGCTCGATGTTCCACCATCTTGCCGATCCCACCGCCTCCAAGGTCGTGACCAAGAACGATGCCCGCGTCACCCGCGTCGGGCGCTTCATCCGCAAGACCAGCCTCGATGAACTGCCGCAACTGTTCAACGTCATGTTCAAGAGCAATTTGTCGCTGGTCGGCCCGCGCCCGCACGCCGTGCAGGGCAAATTGCAGAGCCGGCTGTTCGACGAGGCCGTCGACGGCTATTTCGCGCGCCACCGCGTCAAGCCCGGGATCACCGGCTGGGCGCAGATCAACGGCTGGCGCGGCGAAGTCGACACCGACGAGAAGATCCAGAAGCGCGTCGAGTTCGACCTCTATTACATCGAGAACTGGTCGGTGCTGTTCGACCTGTTCATTCTGCTGAAGACGCCGCTGGCGCTGATGACGAAGAACGAGAACGCGTATTGAGTTGGCGGGATTTATCAGCCGTCATTGCGAGCGCAGCGAAGCAATCCATAGCGCGGCATGGGGTTAGATGGATTGCTTCGCTTCGCTCGCAATGACGGAAGTCGCGGTTGTTGCCGTAATGTAGCGTTTAGTGTGTGCGTGAGTATCGAATGGCGTATGCGGCGACAGCCGAGGGCTCCCTTCCATCGTTGACGGCCGCGCCGGGCGTGCTCGCGGTGCAGCGCGCGATGGTGTGGCTGGTCGGCGCGTCCGGGGCCATCGTCTTCATCGAACCCAGCCCCTATGAGATCGCAACGCTGCTGGCGTCGCTGATCTTCTTTGCCACCGGCGGTCTGCGGATGCGGCTGGTGTTCATTCCGCTGCTGCTGGCGCTGTTCCTGCTCAATACCGGCTACACGATCAGCGCCATCGCCGTGATCGACCGGCCCAATGTCAGCATGTGGATCGCGACGTCCTGGTACATGGCCATCACCGTGATGCTGTTCGCGATGGTGGTGGCGGAAGATACCGCGGCCCGGCTCGACATGCTCAGGCGCGGCCTCGTCGTCGGCGCGATGATCGCGGCGAGCCTCGGTATCGCCGGCTATTTCAACCTCGTCCCGGGCGGACGCGACCTCCTGACGCTGTACGATCGCGCCCGCGGCACCTTCAAGGACCCGAACGTGCTCGGCGCGTTCCTGATCCTGCCGGCGCTGTTTTGCCTGCAAAGCGTCGTCTCGGACAAGCTCGGAAAGTCGCTGCGCAACACCATCGCCTTCGGCATCATGTCGCTGGCGATCCTGCTGGCGTTTTCACGCGCGGCCTGGGGCGGGCTGATCCTGACCTCGATGTTCATGCTGGCGCTGATGGTGCTGACCAGCCGGTCGCAGGCGCAGCGCTCGCGCATCATCATGATCGCGCTTGTCGCTGCGATCCTCGCGGCGGCGCTGGTGGCGGTGCTGCTGTCGTTCGACTCGATCGCGCAAATGTTCAAGCAGCGCGCCAGTTTCGATCAAAGCTATGACTCGGGCCGCTTCGGCCGGTTCGGGCGCTACGTCCTCGGCGCCAACATGGCGCTCGATCTGCCGTTCGGAATAGGTCCGCTGCAGTTCACCCGCTATTTTCCCGAAGACACCCACAACTCCTATTTGAACGCGTTCATGTCGGGCGGCTGGCTCTCCGGGGTCTGCTATCCGGCGCTGGTGTTCGTCACGGCGCTGAACGGATTCCGCTACATCTTCGTCCGCGCGCCCTGGCAGCGTGCCTATCTGGCCGTCTTCGCCGCCTATCTCGGCACCGTCGGCGAGAGTTTTATCATCGACACCGACCATTGGCGGCATTTCTGGATGATGCTGGGGCTGATGTGGGGCATGTTCGTCGCCGCCGAGCACTACAAGGCCCGCGCCGGTCAAGCCTTCAACGGCGCGCCCGCGCCGGCTTCTTGAGCGCCTTCTGTTTCGGCGCGTCGATCAGCCCCTTCAGCGCCTCCGTCGCTCCCAGCACCGATGTATAGGCCTGGCTCGCGAAGCGCAGCAGCTGCTGCAGCAGGAATTTCGAGGCCGAGCGCCGCCCGCGCGCGGAAAAGATCGTGGCGCTGGCCCGCCGCAACGGCAACAGCAAGCGCGAGTTCAGCCCGACCGGCGCCTGGATCCGTGACCGCATGCTGAAACTGCTGCTGCCCGTCACATCCAAGGGCATGGACTGGATGTACAGATACGATCCCCGCGCGGCGTAGTGGTCGCGGCACGCGCTACGCTTCGCCCGGCGACCTCTCCCCGCAAGCGGACCGCAAGCGGGGCGAGGTGAAGAAGAACCTACTTCTCCACGGCGAACGTCAGGCCGGCGTGGTCCTCGAGCCGCTTGATCAGCTTGTGCTGCATCGCCGCCCCTGGCGTCCAGATGCCGGCGGGCACCTCAGGTGTATCTCGCAGCAGACAGATTGCACATTCCGAAATCATCTTCGACGTCGAGCCATAGCCGGGATCGCGGTCGCCCTTGACCGACGCGCGGGCCTGCCGGCCGTCGGGCGCGACGGCGACAAACAGCAGATCGTAAGAGCCGCTTTCGCGTTCCTCTTTCGACGGCCCCTCGCCCGGCTTCGGGACAGCGGATAGCGCTATCTTGTTGTTGGCCGCCTGGATGCTTTTGGCCAACGCCTCGCCCTCCGCGCCGGGGCCGGCGACCTGCATCTCGTCGTAAACAAAATCCCGGCCATAGGGGAAGCCCAGCAGCATGTTCGAACGATGCACGTTGCGGGTGTTGATGTTCGCCATGAAGAACGGCGTTACCCAGGCCTGCAAATCCTCATCCAGCATTGGCCTGTTGCCGGGCGGCTGCTTCGGTCCCTGAAAGCCCGGCGTCAGCGCGAACGGATCGCGCATCAATGCCAGGATGCCTTGATCTTTTGCCGCAGCCTCAAACAGCGATTTGCTGCTGGCCGCCGTCCCGCCCGAGAAGGTCCCCTTCATCGTGCGGATGCGACCCTTGACCCGGGAGACCGGCGCCCCGAACGCTTTCTTCGCGGCTTCCTGCGCGCAGAACACGCCGAGTTCAAATGGCAGGGAATCATAGCCGCAGGAAAACATGATCCGCGCCCCGCTGCGCTCTGCGTCGGCCTGATGCGCATCGATGATGCGCCGCATCCATGGCGTCTCGCCGCACAGATCGAAGTAGTCCGTACCCGAGGCCGCGCATGCCGCTACCAATTCGTTGCCGTACAGCAGATACGGTCCAACTGTCGTGATGACCGATTTCGTCTGATTCACCATCGCCTTCAGCGATGCGGCATCAGACGCGTCAGCCACGATCAACGGCGTATCCGACGGCGCGCCGATCGCGTCGCGCACCGTGGCGAGCTTGCCCTTGCTGCGCCCGGCCATCGCCCATTTCAGGTTGCTGTCGCCCTTATAATGCGCAGCGAGATATTCGGCGACGAGTTGGCCGGTGAAGCCGGTGGCGCCGTAGACAACGATGTCGAATTTCGACGAAGACATATTTGAATCCCTGAGGTGCATTGCTGCCCGAAGCAGCCTGTTCGGGCCGCTTCTAGCGCTATTTTTTCGCGTAGGAAACGCCCATGCCGGCGCGGACGTCGGCCTGGATGCCATAGGGTGCGATCGGATAGCGCAGGCCGTTTTTCGCCAGTTGCTTCATGCCGACAATGGCCTTGGCGAGATGCGCCGGCTGCAGCGCCATCAGCATCTCTTCGTCAGGCACGCCGCCATAGCGCCGTTCGGCAAAGCACGGCAGCGACAGGCTCGGCTCGCCGGTCTTGAGCGCCCGCCCCCAGGAATCCGCGCAGGCGGTCTCGCCAACCACACCCCATTCGAACTTCTTGTAGCCGGTATATTGCAGCCCGTTGATCAGGATGATCATCTGGCCCGGGGTCGCATACACCAGACAGATGTCCGGCGGATTGAGCCGGCCACTGGTGAGCGGGCTCACCGCCATCGCCTGGTACTGGCCATACGGCACGACGTCGAGCGCTTCCTGGCGCTTGCGCGCGTCCTCTTCGGTGCCGTGCCAGACGCCGACATAGCTTTTGCCTTCAAGGAATTTTTCATCCCTTTGTGCGAGGCCAATCACGGCGCGGCATTGCGCGCCGACGAGGTCTTCGCCGGTGATGCCGACGGTCCAGCCGAGCCTTGAAGCCATGCTGACGATCTGGTCGGTGGTGTGGACCGCGGACGGGCGCCGAATTTTCGGGATCGCCGCCATCTCCTCGACGGTCGCGAACATCTTGATGCCGATCACGGTGGTCCGGAGCCGCAACAGGCTGATGAGATCGGCAGCCATGCCGTTCAAATCGAACGCTTCCGGCGGCGTATGCTGTTGCATGGCGTAAACTCCCAAATTGCCGGTGCGCCCCTTGGCGTCACCGTGCGCATGTTGTTGTTGGCGTCAATTCTAGCCCGGCTGGTCCGCTGTTGCGACCTCTACTTCGGCGCTGGTCCCGGCAACAAATCGTCGATCTTGCCGGTGGCCCGGTACGCAATCAGGCCTAACCATTCGCGCGCCGCGGTTTCGGTGCGTCCGAGGCCATCAAGAATGGCGATCGAGAACTTCATGAGATCGCCGCGGCCACCGACCCGCCAATCGACCGGATAGGCCTCGACCGCAAATCCGGCCTTTCGGAACAGGCCGACCGATCGCGGCATGTGAAAGGCCGAGGTCACCAGCAACCAGCGCTCGCCGTCCTTTGGCGCCACCAGGGCTTTCGAGAACTGGGCGTTCTCCACCGTGTTGCGCGACGCCCTTTCCATGATCAGACGTGATTTGGCGATGCCAAGGCTTTCAAAAACGGCGCCGGCGAAATCGGCTTCGCGCGCGTCATTCGAAATCAGATTGGCACTGCCGCCGGTGAAGACGATGCGCGCATTCGGATAGCGATGCGCCAACGCCGCCGCCGCGATGATACGGTCAGGCGCGCCGCGCACCACCGGCGTACCACGCGCAGCCGATAGATCAGCGTCGATCGATGCGCCGAGGACGACGATGCCGTCCGGCGGCGCACCCGCTCCGGCCTCCCATCGCGGAAAGCGCTGCTCCAGCGGATAGAGCAACAGGTTTCCGAGCGGCGACAATCCGCAGATCACCAGCAGCAGCACCGCCGCCATCACGAGCTTGCGGCCGAGCGATGCAAAACGCGTCAGCAGCAGGATGGCGCCAACGAAACCGACGCCGATCAGGAAATTCGTCGGCATCAGCATGTAGCCGAGCGTTTTGGAGAGAACAAAAAACAAGGGGAAGCCTCTTGGAATTTCTAGTCCGTCATACGCGGGCTTGACCCGCGTATCCATCTTCTTCGCAAAAAGCGTTATGCGAAAATGATGGATTGCCGGGTCAAGCCCGGCAATGACAAATAGGACACGACAACACCGACAAGAAGGTCCCCATGACCCATCATCACCTGCATTCCAGCCCCAAAACCTGCCACTGGGGCTTTTTCGAAGCGAAATTGAAGCCGGTCCTGACCATCGCCAGTGGCGATGAGGTCACGGTCGATACCATCACCGGCGGCCCCGACGTGGTCCCGGACCGCAGCAAATTTCATGTGCCGCCGGAGCTTGCCGACGTGCACGCCCAGAACGAGCGGATGGTGCCGGGCCATATCCTGACCGGCCCGATCGCGGTTGAAGGCGCCGCGACCGGTGACGTGCTGGAGGTCGATATTCTCGACGTCCAGCTCCGGCAGGACTGGGGTTACAATCTGATCAAGCCGCTGTCAGGCACCCTGCCCGACGATTTCCACGAGACGCGCCTGCTCAACATTCCGCTTGACCGCGAGCGGATGGTTGGCCGGATGCCGTGGGGGCTCGACCTGCCGCTCAAGCCGTTCTTCGGCGTGATGGGCGTGGCGCCGCCGCCGGCCTGGGGCCGCATCACCTCGCTGATCCCGCGCGCGATGGGCGGCAATCTGGACAATAAGGAGTTAGGCGCCGGCGCCAAACTCTATCTGCCGGTGTTCGTGCCCGGCGCGCTGTTTTCCTGCGGCGATGGCCACGGCGTGCAAGGCGACGGCGAAGTCTGCGTCACCGCGATCGAAACCGCGCTGCAGGGCCGCTTCCGCCTGACGCTGCGCAAGGATTTGCGGCTGGAATATCCGCGCGCGGAAACGCCTGATCATTACATGACGATGGCGATGGACCCCGACCTCGACCAATGCGTGGTGCGCGCGCTGCGCGACATGATCGTGCTGCTCGGCGAGAAGCGCAATCTGTCGCGCGAGGACGCCTACACGCTCTGCAGCCTCGCCGCCGACCTGCGCGTGACGCAGACGGTCAACGGCTCCAAGGGTATCCATTGCATGATCGCAAAGAGCGTCGTGCACGGCTGATTTCAGCGCGGTGCGCCGTCACAGTGGCGAAAGCAGCTCCAACGTGGAACGAATCCTGACGCTGGTCTTTCCAACCAGCGCCGCGCCCTGCACTTCCGCGCGATCGGCGGCATAGCTGCCGCTGAAGCCGGTGGTCACCTCGCGCCCGCCAAACAGGGGCAACACGCCGGCCGATTTGGTGTGCTGGTTCGTGGTCAGTTCGCCGCGCCATTTGCCGCGATCGGCGGTGTAGGAGCCCGTATAATAGAAATGCGAGTCGCCGCCGGCGATCCTGCCGTCCAGCAGCACGATGACGCCGCTGGCATGGCCATGCCCGCCCTCCATCATCTCGGTCAGGATCGAGTAGAGACCGTTGGTCATCGTCATCGCAGGATTGTCCCTCTGCGAAGCAGCATCGACCGTGCAGACCACCTGAGCAATCGGGAAATGGGTTGAGGAACTGGATCGTTTCGCCGCGGCTGCGTTGGCGCCGTCAGCTCTGCCCGATGGTCGCGCAGCGCTGTCCAACGTCAGAGCCTGTGTGGCAGCAGTCGACTTTTTCGACGCCGTTACAATGAGATAGAGTGCGACGCAGGCGGCAATTGACTTATCCCCATGAAACTTAATAGAGTCTAAATAGATACTTTTCAGTACAGCGTTTAAAAGTTAGCGTTCTTGCATGGCTACAGAAAAAGCCGAAACCGACCGCATTCCCGTGACGTTGGCGATCTCGACCATCAGCTATCTCGAAAAACTGGTGAGACAGGGCACCCACGGCACTAGCGTTCCCGGCGTTGCGAAGACCCTGATCGAGGAAGGCATCCGGCTCGCCATCAAGGACGGGCTGCTGTCGATCCGTGACAATGGCAGGCCCTCCTGACGGCAGGATTTGCCTGACTGGAAGACGCACGACGGAAAGCTCAGGGAGCGCGGCGGTTCCTCAAAGAATTTGGGACCGCAGCATGTTCGCCAACATACCGACCTGGACCACCGAGCGCGTCGAACTCCTCAAGCAACATTTCGAATCCGGCCTCTCCTGCCGCGAGATCGCCGCTCACATCGGCGTCAGCCGCAACGCCGTGATTGGCAAACTGACACGGCTCGGCTTGACCCGCGGCCCGACCAATATCGAACAGCATTTGCAGGGGGCCACCAGGGAACGCAGCCCGAAATCCGCTCCCCGCGCGCAGTACCGGATGCTGCAAGTGGTCTACCAGAACGGGCAACCGGCGCCCGACGCGCCGATCGCCAGCGAGCGGCCCTGCTCACTGCTCGAACTCAGCCATGAGCGCTGCCGCTGGCCGATCAGCACGCCCGGCGCGGAAGACTTCTGCTTTTGCGGCAACACGCCACTCAAGGGTATGCCTTACTGCGTCGGCCACACCCGCCTTGCCTACAAGCCCGGCTCGCGCCAGCGAGTGGCGCGGGCGTGATTTGCCTCTGCCTGGCTAAAGCGAATTGCATCCGCGACGTAGCTGCGCTCCCTCTCCCGCACTTGCGGGGGAGGGCTGGGGTGAGGGTCTATCCGCGATACGACTCGTTGAGAGAGCCCCCACCCGCCGCGCTTCGCGCGTCGACCTCCCCCGCAAGCGTGAGAGGTGCAGCGAGTCTGCCGCCAGACCTGAGCATTTAACTTCATCAAGTGCTACGCCAGCTTCCAGCCAACCTCATCCCGATAGCTCTGGTAGAAATCGAGGGTATACGCCTCCTCCGGCGTCTTGCGCACGCGCTCGTCGAGCTTGTGGGCATCGTCGCCGACCAGGATGCGCCAGGAACCGGCCTTGACGCCGTCGAGGATGATTTTCGCGGCGGCCGCCGCCGTGGTCGGCGCATCATCATGAAACGATCGCGCGCGGTCGAGCGCGAGTTGCTGGATGTCCTCATCCGACATGGCAGAGGTGTCGGTGCCCATGCCCTTCAACCGCTTCCGGGTCACGCCGATTTCCACATCGGTCAGGCGCTCGGACTCGCTGCCGCTCTGGATCTTGCGCGAGTTGGCCACGATCGAGGTGCCGATGTGGCCGGGCATCACGACCGAGCACTTGATATGCGGCGCGTTGAGCCGCAGGTCCGTCATCAGCGCCTCGGAAAATCCCTTCACCGCGAACTTGGCGGCAGCGTAGGCGGTGTGCGACACACCAGGGCCGACCGACGCCCAGAAACCGTTGACGCTGGACGTATTGATGATGTGGCCCTCATCGGCCTTCAGCAGCAACGGCATGAAAGTGCGGACGCCAAGATAGACGCCGCCCCAGCAGATGTTGAAGGTGCGTTCCCATTGCTCGCGCGTGTTGGTGAACAGGCTGCCGCCACCGCCGATGCCGGCATTGTTGAACAAGAGATGGATCTTGTCGGTCGCCTGTTGCTCGATCAGCTCATCGCGAAACCGCTTGAGCTGGTCCTCGATCGCGACGTCGGCGATATGCGTCGTGATGCGCAGGCCCTGCGGCAGCTTCTCGGCTTCACACAGCTGCCTGGTCTCGGCCATCGCCTCTGCGGAGACGTCGCACATCGCGACATTGCAGCCCTCGGCGACGAGCTGCCGCGCCAGCTCGCGGCCCATGCCCGTGCCGCCTCCGGTGATGACGGCGATCTTTCCGGCGAATTCCTTCATGGAGATGTTGATCCTTTTTTCTTTTTCATTACCGACGAAAATATAGATGGTCATGGCCGGGCTTGTCCCGGCCATCCACGTCTTGCTTGCTGCTAGACCGTATAGACGTGGATGCCCGGGACAAGCCCGGGCATGACGATCCGTTGAGTATCTGCCCTACTCCGCCGCCTCGACGCGCTGGCCGGCAGATGCCCCCAACCCCTCCAGCGCTTTCTTGATCGCGGCCTGTTGCGTCGCTGACGCTTCCGGCATCGGCGCGCGCGAAAACGTCTTCGGCAGTCCCTGCAGCGACTGCGCGTAGCGCGTGCAGGCCGGCAGATTGTCCGAGACAACCGCGTTCCACAGCGTCAGCAGTTTCTTGTGCAGATCGAGCGCGCGGACGTGATCGCCGGCCTTGACCGCATCCCAGAGCTCCACGGAGGCATGCGGCGCGGCCGAGAGGATCGCGGCGATCGAGCCATGCGCGCCAAGCGCGTAGGACGGATACATCAGCGCGTCGACTGCGCTGTAGATCAATTTATCCGGCGCCATCATCATGAGATCGGCGAACAGTTTCAGATCGCCGGCGCTCTGCTTGACGCCGACCACCAGCGGCACCTCGTTCATGATCCGCGTCAGCAGTGCGGGCGACAGATACGACCACGGCACCACATTGTAGATGATGATCGGCATGCCGGTCTCGTCGGCCATCCGGCGGAAATGATCGACCATCGCCTGATCGTCCGGCTTGAACAGATAATGCACCGGCGTCACCTGCAGCGCCGCGACATCCATGTCGCGCACCAGTTTGCCGCGCCGGATCGCGTCGCGCGTGGAGTCGACGATGATGCCCGCGATCACGGGCGCGCGGCCCCTGGCGGCCTCCACCGTTGCCGCCACAAGGTCGCGATACTCTTCATGATCGAGCGTATGCCCCTCGCCGGTCGAACCGCCCGCCGCCATGCCATGGCTGCCGGCGCCGATCAGCCAGTCGACTTGCGGGGCGACCTGCTTGAAATCAATCTCGCCGTCTTTGCGAAACGGCGTTGTCATCGGCGGTATCACGCCTGTCGGGCGTATTTCATGATCGACCCCTTGCGTTTCCGTTTCCCAAATCCGACCCCGCTCCTTGGCTGAGCTTATCGATCGGCGGGTGAAGCCTAACCGCTGCCGTAGGGGCAATCCAGTTGAGACATCGGTGGGCTGGGTCGTAGCGGCGTCATAACGGAAGGCGCGGCTCCAAGTTCGAGCGGAGCAAGCATCTGAATCTTTGCACGAAAACCCCGGCAAGTCATGCCGGGGCTATTTGCTCGCTTAGCGGGGCGGCTTCGGCGGACCGAAGGGGTTGCGGGGCGGAAGCGTGGGGCCGGTGCCCAGCCTGCCGCCGGTCACGATATCCAGCTGCTGCGTCGTCAGTTCGACCGGCTTGTCAGTCCTGCGTTCCATGGTGCTTCTCCTGTTGCTGTCCCGGTGCAACATTGCATCGGCATGACCGGGACAATGGCGGATCGGCGCCGGCCGCGCTGTTCCCCAGGTGACAGCCAGACCACAACAATCAGCGCGTGATTTGCAGCGGGCCACCAGGAACTTTCGCAACTTCCGAGAGTCGAATCGCTGCTTCCGGTCCCAGCCCCCAAGGCCCTCCGGAAGAAAACCTCCGGTTGGCGGCCCCGCGCTCCTCCCGCGCCGGGGCCGTTTACCGGCCGGGTACACCGGACGCAGCTTGCCAGCGGTCGCTCTCATCAGGAACCGGATTGGAAGCCCAACATTGTCTTTGCAAAGGAGGCTTCCATGGGATTAGCGAGCTACGAAATCATCGGCACAGCCGGCGAATGGCGGGTGCGGCATGACGGACATGCCGAGAATGTCTACCAGACCAAGGAATCGGCTTTCGAGGCCGCCGTGGCCGCCGCATCGCTGGCCCTTCGACAGGGTCACGAGGTCCGCGTGTCGGCGCCAGGCACCGAAACGGCGACCGGCGCGGAGAACGCAGGCTAGCTTGCGGCGTGAAGCCGGCTCGGACACGGCCAGGCGCAACGCGTGAACTAGTGATCGCTCCAAATAGCCGCAAGCTCGCTCGAGTTGATGAGCTCGATCTGCTCCTGCATGCGGGTGCGGTACATCGTCATCTGCGCCTCGTGGCCGGTGTCGGAAGAACTGCAGAGCGCATCCTCGACAATCACGACTCGAAAGCCGCGGTCGACGGCGGCGAGCACCGTAGAAAGGACGCACACGTCGGTCTCGGCTCCGGTGACGACCACGCACCGTACGCCCTTCTCTTGCAGAAAGACGTCCAGCCCTGAAAGGTAAAACGCCGAATAGGCCCGCTTGTCGATGACGTGCGCCGGCGGCACGAAGCGTGCGAGTTCGGGGACAAGTTCTAGCTGATCGGGCTGCAGATGCTCCCGGGTCGCGGCCTTCCAGCGCTGATAATATCGTTGCCATTGTCCCGGCCGCTGCTCCCAGCTTTGCGGCGTGATGAAGCGGGTAAAAATGGTGCGCTCGCTGTACCGCGCCGCGATTTCGGTCACAACCGGCAACACCCGCTCCATCCACGGCGTCTCCCAGACGCCGCCCTTGCTGAAAATACGTTGCATATCGACGCAAAGATGCACCGTGTCCTTCAACGGGATCATCGCAAAACGGCCTCCTCCTTGTCTCTCGCTGAGGCGGCAACCGAAACTCTGTTGAAAAGTTCCTGCGGATCGGCGATGGACCCCATCCGTGCCTCCGTAAAGCTGTTGGCGGAAGCACAAGACCTCAATTGACCTGCGCCGCCCCGTGAAGAGCAGCATGAATGCCGTCATCAGATCGATGACACGTTCGTGCCATGCGACAACGACGCCCTGGCGCGCTTAACCATACGAAAACTCGGGGCGACGGCGCCGGGGCGTCCGTAGTATGTTTGCGCCCATTGGATTTATTAATTTTTGGTGCCTTATGAACGACGCGTATTTCAAGGAGCAGTCCCGGCGCGTCCGCGCGATTGCGGACAAGGCCGATCCCTTCACGAAAAAACGACTGCTGGCGCTCGCAGAAAGCTACGATGCGCGGATTGGACGGCCTTCAAGGGCAACGCGACAGCTGCCCTTCGTCGCAATCAATCATGAAAAACCCGCCGATCAGCGCGACGACGGCGAGACCACGCGCTGATTGCGGCGACATCCGCATAGCGATCGCCGCTCGCATATTCCGCGACAAGGCATTACGCCCGTACGCGACAAGGGAGCGCAGGCGGAAACGGTTCGGCAAAATGGGCGTGACGGCGCGCGCGGTGCATGCCAGTATCGTCGAATAATCAAAGCGCGCGCACGTCGGACGAAGCGCCGCTGCCAGGGAGGGGACTGCAAAGCGTTCGCGTAAGCGGACGCGCTGCAAGCGTCTGCGCAAGCGGGCGCGCCGTCCGTTGGCCTAACGGTCCGTTGGCGCCGCATGGGACAACAGATTGTCCATCGTCTGCTGATTTCGTTCCCCGCATTGCTCGGGGTTCTCTTCCTCTGTTTTTGTCTGTTGCAGGTGGTGCCGGCTGATCCGGCGATGATCATCGCCGGTCCCGACGCCAAGGCCGAGACCATCGCGGCGATCAGGCTCGAGCTTGGCCTCGACCGCTCGATCCCGGTGCAGTTCTTCGAATACATCATGCGGGTTCTGCGCGGCGATCTCGGCCGCTCGATCATCTCGAACCGGATGGTGAGCGAGGAACTCGCGATGACGATCGGTCCGACGGTCGAACTGATGCTCGGCGCGATGCTGATCGCGGTGCCGAGCGGGCTTGCGTTCGGAACCCTGGCCGCCGTCAATCGTGGCCGGCTCGCCGACCGCATCATCATGGCCTGCTCGGTGGCCGGCGTTTCGATGCCGGTGTTCTTCATCGGCCTGATCCTGATCCAGTATGTCGGCTTTAAATGGGCGCTGTTGCCGTTCACCGGCCGCACCGGGCCGATCTGGGACGGCGGATTGCCGAGCCTGATCCTGCCCGCCACCACGCTCGGCCTCGTGCTGATCGGACCGATCGCGCGGCTGACGCGCACCGCCGTACTTGAAGTGCTGGGCGCCGATTTCGTGCGCACGGCGCGCGCCAAGGGGCTGCGCGAGACCGTGGTGATCGTCCATCACGCGCTGCGCAACGCCATGATCCCGGTCGTCACCCTGATCGGGCTGCAGGCGGCCTTCCTGCTCGGGGGCGCTGTCGTCACCGAGACGATGTTTTCCTGGCCCGGCGTCGGCCGGCTTGCGGTCGGCGCCATCGTCTCCAGCGATTTTCCGACCGCGCAGGGCGCGATCATGATCCTCGCCATCGCCTTCCTGTCGATCAACCTCATCGTCGACGTGCTCTACGTCTATCTCGATCCCAGGGTGGCGCGCCGATGAGCGTTCAGGCCCTCGAACCCGTCTTTGTCGCCGAGCCCGAAACCGGCGCATTCGCCCGTGCCGGCCTGCTACGGCGCCTCGCGCGCGACCGGGTCGCGGCCGGTGCGGCGTTGACGCTGACCACCATCGTCACCGCGGCGGTTTTCGCGCCCTGGATCGCGCCCTACGACCCCTACTTCACCGACCTTACCAAGGTGATGCAGCCGCCGGGCGCCGAGCACTGGTTCGGCACCGACAACACCGGCCGCGACGTATTGAGCCGCGTCATCTTCGGCACCCGCGCCACGTTGATGCTCGGACTGGTCGGCGTCATCATCGGCGGCCTGTTCGGCGGCGTGCTCGGCATTCTCGCCGCCTACTACAAGCGGCTCGACGGCTGGATCATGCGGCTGGTCGACGTCATGCTGGCGTTCCCCGCCATCCTGATCGGGCTCGCGGTCGCCGCGATCTTCGGCGCCGGCCTCACCGCCGTAGTGATCGCGCTGGTCGTCGCCACCGTGCCCGACGTGGCGCGGGTGGCGCGCGGGGCCGCGGTCGGCGTCATGGGACAGGAATTCATGGAAGCCGGCCGCGCGGTCGGCGTCACCGACGGCGCACTGATCTGGCGCTATCTGACGCTCAACTGCATCTCGACGATCTTCGTGTTCCTCACCTTGCGCTTCGGCCAGATCATCCTGATCGGCTCGGCGCTCGGCTTCCTCGGCATGGGCGCGCAACCGCCAACCGCCGAACTCGGCATGATGGCGGCCCAGGGCCGCGACTTCCTGTTCATGGCGCCGCACATCGCGACGATCCCAAGCTGCGCGATCTTCGTGATCGTGCTGGCGGCCAACCTTCTGGGCGACGCGTTCCGCGACGTCCTCGATCCGAGGCTGCAGACATGATCAGAACCGTTCTGGGTGTAGCATTGGCAATTGCGCTCGCCGGCTCCGCATCGGGGCAGACGCTGACATTGATGAAGGGCATCGACGCGCCGCATTACGACGCGCAGCGCACCACCTGGGGTCCGACGTCAGATATCGTCAACATGTTCCAGGACACGCTGGTGGCGCTCGACTGGGACGGCCGCACGCCGATCCCTTATCTGGCCAAATCCTGGACCATCAGCGAGGACGGTCGGACCTATACGTTCAAGCTGCGCGACGACGTCTCGTTCTGCAGCGGCAAGAAATTCACCGCCGAGGACGTGATCTACAGCTTCAAGCGGCTGAAGGATCCCGCGATCAAGGGCCCGTACGCCTGGCGCGCCGGCAGCATCAAGGAACTGCGCGCGCCTGATCCCTACACCGTCGAATACGAACTCGAGGAGCCCTACTCCGAGCTGCTGTTGCAGCTCACCATGTTCACCAACGTGATCCACAACAAGGAAAGCGTCGAGGCGCTGGGCAAGGACTACGGCATCAAGGGCGCCGACGGCACCGGGCCGTGGTGTTTCGATTCATGGCAACCGCGCACCGAGATCGTGCTGAAGCGCCACGCCGCCTACAAATGGGGCCCGTCGATGTACCAGAACAAGGGCCCGGTGAAATTCGAGAAGCTGGTGGTCAAGATCGTGCCCGAAGAATCCAGCCGGGTTGCGGCGATGATGGCCGGCCAGTTCGACATCACCCACCAGTTTCCGCACCAGTTCATCACCCAGGCCCGGGCCGCTCCGATGCTCAACGTGAGCGAGGCGAAGCCGAATTTCCAGCTGCTCTATTTCGGCTTCAAGACCACCCGGCCGATGGTATCAGACAAGCGCGTGCGCGAGGCCATGAGCATCGCCATCAACCGCGCCGAGATCGCCAAGGGCATCTTGCTCGGCAACGCCACGGCGGCCTTCACCATCGTTGACAAGGATGCGCTCGACCACGATCCGAAGACGGCCGGAATCGTCAAGGAAGACCTCGAACGCGCCAAGAAGCTGCTCGACGACGCGGGGTGGAAAGTCGGCGCCGACGGCGTGCGCGAAAAGGACGGCACCAAGCTGGCGCCAAAGGTCTATTACACGGCGAACGCCAACTCGGCCAAGGTCGCCGACGCGATCCAGGGCTATTTGCGCAAGATCGGCGTCGACTGGCGGCTCAACCCGCAGGACTCGACCATCGCGGCGGCCAAGATGGCCGAGCAGGATTACGAAATCTGGTCGGTGACGGTGCCGTATCTGTCGGCCGGCGACCTCATGAACATCTACTTCGATTCACGCAACATCCCGACGCCCAACCGGATGAACTGGAAGGACGCCGAGACCGACGAGTGGCTGAAACTCGGCCGCTCGGCGCTGACCGAGCCCGATCGCGCCAAATACTACGCGATGGTGCAGCAGAAGGTCATGCAGGAGCATTTGTGGATTCCGGTCCTCAACATCAACATGGACCAGGTCGCCAACAAGAAGATCAAGGGCGCGCGGCCGCACATGATCTACCAGAACACGTTCTACAAGGGGTTGGACGCGTCGCTATAGGCAAGCAACAACAAGGAGCAAACGATGCGCGGCATATTGGCTACGGTTGCAGTTTTGCTGGGTTTGACCGCTGCGTCTCCGCTGGAGGCGCAGACCCTGAAGATGATGAAGTCGCTCGACGCGCCGCATTATGACGGCCAGCGCACCACCTGGTCGCCCTCCTCCGACATCGTCAACATGATTCAGGATACGCTGGTCGCGATGGACTGGGACGGCAAGACGCCGATCCCCTATCTCGCCAAATCGTGGACGATCAGCGAGGACGGCAAGACCTACGTCTTCAAGCTGCGCGATGACGTGCAATTCTGCAGCGGCAAGAAGTTCACCGCCGCCGACGTGATCTATTCCTTCAAGCGCCTGACCAGTACCGAACTGAAAGCGCCGCTGGCCTGGCGCGCCGGCAACATCAAGGAGTTGCGCGCCCCCGATCCCTACACCGTCGAATACGAACTGAATGAGCCGTTCGCCGACTTGCTGCTCCAGCTCACGATGTTCACCACCGCGATCCACAACCAGGAGAGCGTCGAGGCGCTCGGCAAGGATTACGGCATCAAGGCGATCGACGGCACCGGTCCGTGGTGCTTCGAGAGCTGGCAGCCGCGCACCGAGATCGTGCTCAAGCGCCACGACGCCTACAAATGGGGCCCGTCGATGTACCAGAACAAGGGCCCGGTCAAATTCGAAAAACTCAGCATCAAGATCGTGCCCGAGGATTCCAGCCGTGTCGCCGCGATGCTGGGCGGGCAATTCGACGTCAGCCATCAGATCCCGCTGCAGTTCATCCAGCAGGTCAAGGCCGCGCCCACCCTCAACGTGCAGGAGGCGCAGCCGAACTTTCAGCTGATGTACTACGGCTACAAGACCACGCGGCCGATGGTATCAGACAAGCGGGTGCGCGAGGCGATGAACATCGCGATCAACCGCGCCGATATCGTCAAGGGCATCATGCTCGGCAATGCCGAGCCGGCCTACACCTTCATCGACGACAAGGCGCTCGACTTCGCCGCGTCCACCAAGGGCATCATCAAGGAAGATGTCGAGCGCGCCAAAAAGCTGCTGGACGAAGCCGGCTGGAAGGTCGGCGCCGACGGCATCCGCGAGAAGGACGGCGTCAAGCTCGCGCCGAAGGTGCTGTTCACGCAGGTCGCCTATTTCGGCCGCGTCTCCGAGGCGATCCAGGGCTACATGCGCAAGATCGGCATCGACTGGAAGATCGTCGGCTTCGACTCCACGATCGCGCCGGCCGAGATGGCGAAACAGGACTACGAATTGTGGACGGTGACGTTCCCCTACATATCGGCAGGCGACCTCCTGAACTTCTACTTCGATTCGAAGAACATGCCGGCGCCGAACCGGATGAACTGGAACGACCCCAAGACCGACGAGTATCTGAAGATGGGCCGCGCGTCGCTGACCGAGGCCGATCGCTCCAAATATTACGCGCTGGCCCAGCAGCGGGTCACCGAGGAGCATCTGTGGATGCCGGTGATGAACATCGCGATGTACACGACGAGCCAGAAAAAACTGAAGGGCGTGCGGCCGCACATGCTCTACCAGAACACGTTCTACAAAGGCCTGGATTACTCGTTCTGATGGAAAACCTGCTCGAGGTCCGCGGCTTGAAGACCCATTTTGCCACCGACCGCGGCCTGTTTCGCGCGGTCGACGGCATCAGCTTCAGCGTACCGCGCGGCCGTACCGTTGGCCTGGTCGGCGAATCCGGCTGCGGCAAGAGCGTGACGTCGCTCTCGGTGATGGGCCTGGTGGCGAGCCCGGGCAAGGTCGAGGCCGACGCCGTTATGTTCGGCGACCGCGACGTGCTGAAACTGTCGGCCGACGAGCGCCGCCGGCTGCGCGGCGGCAAAATGTCGATGATCTTCCAGGAGCCGATGACCTCGCTGAACCCGGTGCACACCATCGGCCAGCAGATCGTCGAAGCCATACTCGCCCATACCCAGCTGTCGCCGCAGGCCGCGAAAGCGCGTGCCATCGAGATGCTGGAACTGGTGCGGATTCCATCGGCGAAGCAGCGCATCGACGACTTTCCGCATAATCTGTCGGGCGGCATGCGTCAGCGCGTCATGATCGCGATGGCGCTGTCCTGCGAGCCGGCGCTTCTGATCGCCGACGAGCCGACCACCGCGCTCGACGTCACCATCCAGGCCCAGATCCTCGATCTGCTCGGCGAATTGCAGCGCCGGCTCGGTATGGCGATCCTGATCATCACCCACGATCTCGGCGTGATCGCCGAGGTCGCCGACCAGGTGCTGGTGATGTACGCCGGACAGATCGTCGAAAGCGCTGACGTCGCCGATCTGTTTGCCGATCCGCAGCACCCCTACACGATCGGTCTCTTGGGCTCGATCCCGCGCCTTGACGTTGATCGCGCGCGGCTCGCCACCATCGAAGGCACGGTGCCGAGCCCCAACAACCAGCCGAAGGGCTGCCGCTTCGCGCCGCGCTGCCCGTTCGCCGACCGGCGCTGCCGCGAGGCGCCGCCGCCGCTGCGCGAACTCGCGCCGGGTCACATGGTCGCCTGCTGGAAAGCCCCGGTCGAGGTGGCGTCATGAGCGCGGTCCCGGTGCTGCAGGTCGATGGCCTGGTGAAGCATTTTCAGCTCAGCCGCGGCATCATCCTGCGCAGGCAAGTGGGCCTTGTGCGCGCCGTCGAGGACGTCAGCTTCGAGATCGGCCGCGGCGAGACGCTGGCGCTGGTCGGCGAGTCCGGCTGCGGCAAGTCGACGACCGGACGCCTGGTGCTGCGTCTGATGGACCCGACGGCGGGCTCGGTCCGCTTCAAGGGCGAGGAAATCGCTGACCTCGGCAAGGATGAACTGCGGCGGCTGCGCCGGCACATGCAGATCATCTTCCAGGACCCCTACGCCTCGCTCAATCCGCGCATGACCGTGGGCGAGATTTTGGCCGAACCGCTGCGGGTGCATGACATCGGCGATCCCGCCTCGCGCGAGACGCGGGTGAGCGAGCTTCTCGACATCGTCGGCCTGCTGCCCGAACACGCACGGCGCTATCCGCATCAATTCTCCGGCGGGCAACGCCAGCGCATCGGGATTGCGCGGGCACTGGCCGTCAATCCCGACCTGATCATCTGCGACGAGCCGGTATCGGCGCTCGACGTCTCGATCCAGGCGCAGATCGTCAACCTGCTGCAGAATTTGCAGCAGCGTTTTGGTCTGTCCTATCTATTCATCGCGCATGATCTGGCGGTCGTAAAACACATCAGCGATCGCGTCGCGGTGATGTATCTCGGCAAGCTGGTCGAGATCGCTGACAAGAAGACGATCTACGCAAAGCCGTTGCACCCCTATACCCACGCGCTGCTGTCGGCGATCCCGAAGCCCGACCCGAGCCTGCGCACCAAGCGCGTCATGCTGCAGGGCGACGTGCCGAGCCCGTTCAACCCGCCGTCCGGCTGCCGCTTCCACACGCGCTGCCTGCACGCCCAGCCACGCTGCTCGGCCGAGGAGCCCAAGCTGCGCGAGGCCGCGCCCGGCCATCGCGTCGCCTGTCATTTCTTCGAGACGATCCAGGCCCCCGTCATCGTCGCGCGCGCCGGCGCTGCGAACGGCAAGTTCGCCGAACGGCTGGCCGCCTTTGAAGCGGCCAAGCACGCGCGAACGCCGGCCTGACGGCAATCCGTGGCAGGCAGGATCGGAATTCAGGCCAGGACGGGGCTTGCCTTGTCGTAATGCTTGATAAACACAAACGGGCTGGGCGTGGTTTTTCCCTTACCGCCGCTGACATTGGCGAGTTCGCGATCGGACAGCGCGTCGGTCTGACGGTCCCGCTCGCATGATTCAGCGCGATTGATGACGGTGCTCATGGTGACGGCTCCCTTTCGATCAAGGTCGGATGATTGCTGATGAAGGGGATTTAGCCGCCCGGCCGTCGCCGTCGCTGTGACATCAATCACAGTCACGAGCCTCTCACCGGGGTCAGGATGGTTGGCATCATCCAGTCACCGGAGCGCATCATGACCGCATTTCAGAAACAGCCGAGCGTCGACCAACGGGCCGCCATGAGCAGCGAACTTTGCGCGACCGAACTGGATGCGGTGATTGGCGGCACGTCCTGGTTTGAAGTCCTGAGCAATATTTTCAAAGCGCAGAACGAGACGCTCAAATCCATCGCCGGGAATACTCGGTAAGAAATTGTTGCGTGCGATTGACCGAACCGGAGCCAGCTACTGGTTGACAAGCCAACGAGAGCGGATCGTAATACTACCTAAGATCGAACAACGGGCGAACGGCAGCTGGCGCAACGTCAAGCGGCCCGGCCCCTAAGCGTCTTGAATTCCTAAGCGTCTTGCTTCCTGAACGTGTTGGCTTCGAGGGCAGCGACCGCGGGAAACCGCGGCGCTCAGCAATGGGGAGGATGGTCGTGATTGAATCTCTCATCATTGCCGGCTGGCTGTTGCCGATGATCGGGTTTGTCCTGGTCGGAGGCTATCTGGCCGCGATCGTCAACGCCGTCATTGGCGCGGTGATCCTCCTGATCATTGTCGGCTTCTTCAAGAAGTAGCCCGATCAAGAACCAGCTTCGGCCGTTCGCGCGCGATCTTTGCGCCGCGGCAACGCTGCTGAAAGAGGCGGCCCCAGCGCGGGGGGAGAGCTGAGGCCGCCTTTGGCCGGACGCGACGGGGCTGGTTCGTGTCCGGACGTGCCCGACTAAGCTCCCCGGCAGTTATTTGTTCCCAACAGACGGCGGCGGCAATAATTTCGGGGCATCGGCCGGGAACCCACGGCGACGTCGCGGATTATGAGTTTCGTGGTGGGATGCCCATCATCATCTTGCGGCTGGGGGCCGTTTTCCTGTGACCGGAGCTCGACGACGAATGGATGGTGCCGAAGTACCAGTGAGTTTTGATGTTCCTGCCATCATCCGGAAATGGCCGTCGCTCCACAACGCCCGCCGCCTCGACAGCTCCGGCCCCTATATGGTGTTCGAGGGCACTCTCGATGAGTGCATGAGGGAATTCATGGCCAAGCCTGAATCGACCCGGCACCTGTACGAGATTGTGACAGCGCCGCAGCCGCCAATGATCCCCGAGGTCCTGTCCGCCGAGCACGTCGCCGAGTTGGTGAGGCTGCGCGAATTTCTTTAGCAGCAGCGGGCTTACCAGCGTTGACGCGCCTTAGGGCCAGAAAATTCATTAACCAGCGAGCGCTATGGTTCGGGCAATCGCGGACGGCTCAAGACCCCCCGCGAGACGTAAATGCGTAGGGAAACCCACCGCCTCAACCCGGTGGGTTTTTCCGTCGGAAGGGCGTCGCCAATGTCATTATCATCAGCCAAGAATTATGCGCTGCGCGCGGAGCGCTGTCAGGACGCCAAGGAAGCCGCCGACCTTCTGGCAAAGGCGATCCTGGAATTGGCGGCATCGATCGAAGCCACCGATGCAAAAGTGAAGAAGATGAACAAGTCGGGTTGAGATTCCGCTTCCCACCCCGGCGGCCCGCAATCGGGCGCGCCGGTTCCCCGTTTACGTTAAAATCACATCCTCGACCACGCCGAACGGCCCGGTGCTAATGATTCCTTAACGAGGGAATTATGATCAACGGACGCAGAAACGCAGTCGTCGGACTGACCACGATTTTCACTTTTGTGATCGTCGAACTGGCCGTGGTCGTTTGCGCGGTCGGATTGGTGCTCGAACTGGTGTTCGACGTGGACGTTCCGCTTCTTGCTTTCAACGACGAGTGAGGCAGAGGACGGCGGCCCTCATCCGCGGACCGGCTGCGAGAATAAGTCCACCACCGAAATTGAAGTCATGGGGGCTGTCTAGGCTAGCAGTCAAAGCATTGCCAAGTCCGCGTATGCACCGATGTTACTTCCGCATTACGCCTCGGCCCGAGCGGCCTCATATCAATTAGTCCGCTACTCGATCACCTTGTCGGCCATGAGCAGCACCGACTCCGGAATGGTCAATCCAAGCCCTTTGGCTGTGCGGAGGTTCACGACGAACAGAAATTTTGTGGGCTGCTCGACGGGTATCTCGGCTGGCTTCCCGCCCTTGAGAATACGATCGACGTATCGGGCGGCTAAACTGAAAAAACCTGGGACATCAGGGCCGTAACTCATCAAGCCGCCCTCCGTCACGTAGGTGTTCACCTGATAAATGGTCGGCAATCCGGATTTAAGGGCGATACCAGGAATGGCCGGACGCACTGGGTCTGCTAGAACATACACAGCGTCGCAGTTAGCGGACTTCATTTCCGCAAATGCCCTTTCCAGGTCGTCAGGATTTGGCGCGACAAAGCCCTCTGCGAAAATGGCCATTGAGGCGGCAGCCTGTTTGGCGACCTCCAACAGGCGCGGATGGGTTGGATTATTCGAGATCAAGACTCCGATCATTTTTACGTTCGGAAGAACCAGACGGATTATGTCCAGCGTCTTCGTCGTGGTATCGCCGAACATGTTTGCCACGCCAGTGATGTTTCCACCCGGCCGAGCAAAGCTCTCGACGAATCCGGAGCCAACAGGATCGCTCGCCGGGGACATCACAATCGGAATAGTCGACGTCGCCTTCTGTGCGGCCGCGACGGCTGGTGTGGCCTCTGCAACGATGACATCTGGCCTCAGGCCAACCACCTCTTTCAGGAGATCGGGTAGGATGGCGTAGTGCCCATTCGCGGCGCGGACATCGAGGATGAGGTTCTTACCCTCTTCATAGCCCAGCTGCCGAAGCGCTTCCCTTAAGATCGGTACGGCTATAGTGGTTCTGCCAGAGCCGACGTAGGCCACGCGCCACTGCCGCGAACGATCCGCCTTCGCCGCTCCGGCCACCAAGAGACCAAGACAAGCCGTCAGCATTCGGCGGCGGGCGATCGGTCGACGCATGAGCCAGCGCTCCACGTTGATGGATGAGACTAGCCCAGATACGCCTAAGAGAAATAAATTCTTGATGTCTACAAGATCATACCACCCACGGAGGTGTTGGGAGCTCTCCGGTGGTTTCAGGTAGTAGAAAGCTCCCATGTTGGGGCTTTTAATGGTCGGAGCGAGAGGATTTGAACCTCCGACCCCTAGTCTCCCAGACTAGTGCGCTAACCGGGCTGCGCCACGCTCCGATGCCGTTCCATTAGCTGCGATCGGCGCCCCGCGCAAGGCGCGCGATCCGCACCGTAAACGAGCTGCATTCGACCCCAAAAAACACCCGCCTAACGCCGGTTCCGGCCCTGCCCTCAGCCATCCTTCAGCGCGTTATCCAGCAATTGCCGGCAGGCCACCAGGTCCTGCAGCACGCGTTCGAGGCGTTCGCGGTCGGGGCCGCCTACCGGGCCGGGCGCGGCAGCCGCCTTGCCCTTGCCGAAGGGGGCGAGGAAACCGTCCTCATCGGTATCGACGAAGCGGTAGTCGATTTCCGTGGCTTCGCCCTCGTAATCATCGTCATCGGATCCGGCGAGCGCACCTGCGCCCTCCTCGGGCTCCTGCAGGCTGAGGCCGATCGCCTCCTCGACCGCGCCGAACGAGACGGCAGAGTTCTGGTCGCTCAGACCCTGCACCGATTTGACGCCGTGTTCTTTCAGGATCCGCTGCACACCGCGGATGGTGTAGCCCTCGCCGTACAGCAGGCGGCGGATGCCCTTGAGCAGATCGACGTCGTCGGGGCGGTAATAGCGCCGCCCGCCGCTTCGCTTCATCGGCTTGATCTGAGTGAATCGCGTTTCCCAAAATCGCAGCACATGCTGGGGAATATCGAGATCGTCCGCGACCTCGCTGATGGTACGGAACGCATCCGGCGCCTTGTCCAAATGCCAGCTCCTCTCAGCTCTAGAGAATGAAGAGAAACTCTAAACGCCTAACATGACTATCTTCACGCGCATTCTTGACGCGAACTGAACTTCGCCTCGCGCTGAAAACGCCTCAATCGTCCTTGGCATCACCGTTGGTCACCGCGTGACCATTGATGCGCTGCTTCAAAATAGCCGACGGCTTGAACACCATCACGCGTCGCGGAGAGATTGGTACTTCGGTGCCGGTCTTCGGGTTACGTCCGATCCGTTGACCCTTCTTGCGCACCATGAACGAGCCGAACGACGACAGCTTCACCGTCTCGCCCTTCTCAAGACAATCGGTGATCTCTTTCAAAACGAGTTCGACGAACGCAGACGACTCCGTTCGCGACAAGCCCACCTTCTGGTAGACCGCCTCGCACAAATCAACGCGTGTGACTGTTTTTCCTGTCCCGGTCATCGCCTGCCCCGCACTCTCGGCGAACAATTTATTCCCTGAAATTATGAGGTTAGCACGCAATGGTCAACAGCCACCATCATGCACACGCATGAAACAGCACAACCACTTTGTAGGGTATTTTACTTAAGGCTCACCAGCGGACGAGCGCGGAACCCCAGGTGAAGCCGCCACCCATCGCTTCCAGCAGCACCAGATCGCCCTTCTTGACGCGTCCGTCCTTGACCGCGACGTTGAGCGCCAGCGGGATCGACGCCGCCGACGTATTGCCGTGCAGATCGACGGTCAGAACCACCTTCTGCGGCGCAATATGCAGCTTATGCGCCGAAGCATCGATGATTCGCTTGTTGGCCTGATGCGGGACGAACCAGTCGATCTCCTCGGCGGAAGCCCCGGTGGCGTTGAACGCATCGACGATCACATCGGTGATCATGCCGACCGCGTGCTTGAAGACTTCGCGGCCCTCCATGCGGAGGTGGCCGACGGTCTGGGTCGAAGACGGCCCGCCATCGACAAACAGCTTTGACTTATGCCGTCCGTCGGAACGCAGATGCGTGGTCAGGATGCCACGGTCGGTCGGCTTGCCGGGCTGGTCCTGGGCCTCGAGCACGACGGCGCCGGCGCCGTCGCCGAACAGCACGCAGGTACCGCGGTCGCTCCAGTCGAGAATGCGCGAGAACGTTTCCGCACCGATCACCAGCGCCCGCTTGTGCGAGCCCGAGCGCAGGAAATTGTCGGCGGTCGCCAGCGCAAAGATGAAGCCGGAGCAGACCGCCTGCAGGTCGAAGGCGACGCCGTGATTGATGCCTAGCGCGTGCTGGACCGCAACCGCGGTCGCCGGAAAGGTGTTGTCCGGCGTCGACGTCGCCAGCACGATCAGATCGATTTGCTGCGCGTCGATGCCGGCATGGTCGAGCGCGGCGCGCGCGGCGTTGATCGCCAAATGCGAGGTGAACTCGCCGTCCGCGGCGATATGGCGCTGCCGGATACCGGTGCGCTGCACGATCCACTCGTCCGACGTATCGATCCGATCAGCCAGTTCGGCATTGGTCAGGACCTTCCGCGGCAGATAGGAGCCGCAGCCTAGCACGACCGAACGTTTAGCAGTCACGAGACAGCCTCCTGCGCGGTTTGCGCTTGAGCCAGCGCACTGCCGTCGCGATTAAGCATCTGATTGATCTTGGTGAGGAGATCGCAGCGGACCATCTCATAGCCAACATCGACCGCGTAAGCAAAGCCTTCGGCGTTGGTTCCACCATGGCTTTTGACCACCACGCCCTTGAGGCCGAGCAGCACGCCGCCATTGGATTTATTGGGGTCGAGCTTGTGCCGCAAGGCCGTGAAGGCGTTGCGGGCGAACAAATAGCCGATACGGGACCGCCAGCTCGACGCCATGGCGCTGCGGAGGAACTCCGACATCTGGCGCGCGGTTCCCTCGGCGGCCTTCAGCGCGATGTTGCCGGAAAAGCCTTCGGTCACGATCACGTCGGCGGCGCCCTTGCCGATCCCGTCGCCCTCGACGAAGCCGATATAGTCGAGCTCCGGCAGGTTCATCGCGCGCAGCTGTTCGGAGGCGGCGCGGATTTCCTCGCCGCCCTTCACTTCCTCGGTCCCGATATTGAGCAGGCCGACGGTCGGGCGCGGCTTGCCGAACAGCACGCTCGCCATCGCGCCGCCCATCACCGCCAGCGCCACCAGATGATGATGGTCGCCGCCGATGCTGGCGCCGAGGTCAAGCACGACGGAATCGCCGCGCATCGTCGGCCACACGCCGGCAATGGCCGGCCGATCGATCCCCGGCATGGTGTGCAAATGAAAGCGCGCCATCGCCATCAGCGCGCCGGTATTGCCGGCAGATACCGCGACGTCGGCCTTGCCCTCTTTCACTGCGTCGATCGCAAACCACATCGACGACTTCTTGCGGCCGCGGCGCAGTGCCTGGCTCGGCTTGTCGTGCATGCTGACGGTGACGTCGGTATGGGTGACACGCGAGGCCTTCTTCATGGCCGGATGTTTGGCGAGCTCCGCCTCGATCAGCGCGCTGTCGCCGTACAGCAGAAACTCGATGTCGGGATGCCGGGCCAATGCCCTTGCAGCGCCGGGAATGATGACCGATGCGCCGACATCGCCACCCATGGCGTCAAGCGCGATTCGAACCTTTTGAGGCATGAACGTCCCGGAAACCTGATCTCTTGCAGCCCTGTTAGAGCCCGGCCGCGCGCTGGAAGCATCCGCCGATAGCGGTGCTCGGCGGAGCGCATCGCTATCGCCCCCGCCGGGCCGCGACAATAGCGTGTCCCCGTTCTGACACAACCTCTTGACCACGGTCTTTGGGGAATGGGACCCAGCACCGCCCGCAATCGGGAATACAATGTAATATTAGCAAATTCAGTATGTTATGCAAGATTCCTGATGAGGCATCAGAGCCACATCAAGTGAAATCCTGCTTCACCGGCCACTTTAAGTGTCGGTTACTTGTCTTTGGGCTTCTTTGAGCCCGACTTTTTCGGCGTAACCTTTAGCGCCTTGAGCGCCGCAAATGGGTGATCCTCGGGGTCAGGGGCTTCGACCAAGGGTTCAAAAACCGCGTCCGGTTTGCGCGGATAGGGATCGACCGCGAGATACAGCGCGTCGGTCGCAAGCCGGCCGAGATCGATGATGCCGTTGTCGATCGGCTCCGGCGGATCGGGCGTGTCCTCGTCGCTCTCTTCAGCCTCGTCGACCAGCGCGGCCATCTGCGGAATCTGGTCCGGCGGCGCGAAGATCAGATCGATCGGCTCGTCGATATCGCTCTCCATCTCCTCCAGCGTCACCACGCAGGTCTGCCCGATCCGCGCCCGCACGCGCCCCTCGACCTGAAAGCGGCCGCCGCTTTTGGGTATCACGTCGAACGAGGCCTGCAGCATCAGCACCTCGCGCAGGCTTCCCATATCCGCCACCGCAACACGCGTGGCCTGATCGGCCTCGAGGTCGCGATGCAGACCCGTGTCCGGAATTTTCTCCACCGCGACGGGAACGCGCCACGGGTCCGGCTTCTCGATCATGGCACTCTTGGTCATCGCCGTTTGCTCATGCTTGTGCGCCGGCCTGCTCCGGCGAAGGAAACTTGAAAGTGCCGTCGGCCAGCGCCGCCTCGTCCTGCCGGTCGAGCGCCGCCATGGCGGCCTCGGCATAGGCTGCGAGCTGGCGGGCCTTTTCGATGTTCTCACCGTTGAGGACGTTCTTGCACAGCGCCTGTGCCAGGGCTTCGCGGCCCTCGGTCAGCGCCAGATCATAGGCTGCGGTGCGGCCATAGAAGGCCTCACCGAAGGCCTGCATCTTTTTCGGCACTTTGAGGTCGCTGACGCCCAGTTCGCGCAGATTATCGTCCATATCGTTGCAAAAATGGTCGAACAGCGCCTGCGACAGACCCTTGCCCTCCGGGACCGATTTGAGCCGCCGCAACACCAGCCACAAATGCATCAGAAGCAGGTCAAAACGGCCGTTAACCGTGTCCGGGACGCCCAAGTCCCGATAAAACAACGGTTCTCGCGCCTGCGTCACGATCATGCCATAGATGGCTTCAATGGTGCCGCGCGGGGCGGACCGGGGTTTCCTGAAGTGATTGAACGGCCAAAGCATTGTGGGTTCCGCATGCGAGCCCCAAAGGTTTCCGCCATGAAGGTTTCGGCCTTCAGGGTTTCAGCTTCGGGCGCCCGCGCATGTTGCAATCCTGCGTGCTGCCCGGTACGTCAACGCCTCGCGCGATGCAAGGGGACGGGATCGATTCCGGAATGACCGAGACGGGCCAACCAAGCTCATGCGCGCCCTCGCCGCGCCGCCAGACCGCGCGCTGGCGCGGTTTTCGCGGCTTTGCGGCCATGGCACTGCTCTGCGCCGCGCTCGGCGGCTGCACCGGCGAGCAATTCCAGAAGGGCTATATCCTGCCCCCCGGCGCGCTGGAACAGATCCCGATCGGCGCCAGCCAGGACCAGGTGCTGATCGTGATGGGCACGCCCTCCACGGTCGCGACCCTGAACGGCGAGGTGTTCTACTACATTTCACAGCGCTCCGAGCGCAAGGTCGCCTTCATGAACCAGCAGGTCGTCGACCAGCGGGTGATCGCGATCTATTTCGACAAGAATCGCCAGGTGCAGCGGCTCGCCAATTACGGGCTGCAGGACGGCAAGATCTTCGACTTCATCAGCCGCACCACGCCGACCTCAGGCCAGGAGCTCAGCTACCTGACGCCGCTGTTCAAGCTGCTCAGCTTTAACTAAGCCCTCCCGTGTCCCGGACGCGGTGCAGCACCCTTGGGCTGCTCCGCAGAGCCGGGACCCATCTGCCGCTTCGTGGACCCTGCATCAGCGCAGCGCCCTGCGCCAAGTCGTCCGCTTGCCCTGCGCGTGCGCGCTGCCTACGGTCGCCTGCAAAATAAAAACCCCGCAGGGAGTGACCTAGTGACCAGCCGATCTTTTTCCCGCCGCCATATTCTGACCGGAGCCGCCGCGCTCTCCACTGCGGCCATACTGCCGCGCAGCAGCCTGGGCGCCGACTGGCGGCCCACCGAAACCGTCCGCCTGATCGTGCCGGCCGCGCCGGGAGGCACCACGGACGTGATGGGGCGCTTGCTGGCGGCTCATTTGCAGAAGGCCTGGGGCCAGTCCGCGGTAGTGGAAAACCGCTCCGGCGGCGGCGGCACCATCGGCACCGCCGAAGCCGTACGCAGCAAGGGCGACGGGCACACGATCCTGGTCGGCAATCCCGGCCCTAACGCCATCGCCTACACCATCTTCCGGAATATGACCTACAAGGCCGACCAGTTGCAGCCGGTCTCCAACCTGATCCGGATTCCCAACATCATCTCGGCGCACCCCTCGGTGCCGGTCAAGTCGATCGGCGACCTGATTGCCTACATCAAGGCCAATCCGGACAAGCTGACCTACGGCTCCTCCGGCATCGGGCAGAGCCCTCACCTCACCGGCGCCTGGTTCCTGCAATTGACGAAATTGAAGATGGTGCATGTGCCGTTCCGCGGCGCCGGGCCGGCACTGCAGGCCGCGCTCGCCGGCGACATCCAGGTGCTGTTCGACAATCTCTATCCGACGCTGCCGCAGGTGCAGGATGGCAAGCTCACCGGGCTGGCGGTGACCACGACCGAGCGCAGCGCGCTGGCGCCCAACATTCCGACCATGCGCGAGAGCGCACCGGAGCTCGCCAAGTTCGACGTATCGTCCTGGTTCGGCATTTTCCTGCCGAAGGCCGCCCCCGCCCCCGTCCTCGATGCCCTTAACAAGGAAATCAAGGTGTTCCTGGAGCGCGAGGACATCAAGGAAAGCATGGCCAAGATCGGCGCGCGCACCGACTACGGCACACCGCAGCAGTTTTCCGACTTCATCCAGGCGGAGACGGACAAGTTCGGCGCCATCATCAAGCAGGAAGGCCTGCAGATGGACGCCGGCTGAGAGGCGTAACTCCCGCGGCGCTCGATCCGCGCACGCAGCCGTCATCCCCGCGCAACGGCAAAGCCGTTGTCGCTAGAGGAGCCGCGCTTGCGGCGTCTCGAAGGATGGCCACACACACCTGCCAAGTCATCCTTCGAGGCTCGCAAGAGCTCGCACCTCAGGATGACGCCGGGCAAAAAAGAAAAACCCCGCGGCTCGCACCGCGGGGTTTTATTTTGATCGGCTCAGCGCCGCTCAGTGCGCCAGGATCGCCAGCAGCAACAGCGCCACGATGTTGGTGATCTTGATCATCGGGTTGACGGCGGGGCCGGCCGTATCCTTGTAGGGATCGCCGACGGTGTCGCCGGTCACCGCCGCCTTGTGCGCGTCGGAGCCCTTGCCGCCGTAATGGCCGTCCTCGATGTACTTCTTGGCGTTGTCCCAGGCGCCGCCGCCCGAGGTCATCGAGATCGCGACGAACAGGCCGGTCACGATCACGCCGAGCAGCATGGCGCCGACGGCCGAGAACGCCGCCGACTTGCCGGCCGCGCCGCCGCCCGCGATTGCGAAGATCACGAAGTAGACGAAGATCGGCGACAGCACCGGCAGCAGCGACGGAATGATCATTTCCTTGATCGCCGCCTTGGTCAAAAGGTCGACCGCGCGGCCGTAATCCGGCTTGTCGGTGCCCTGCATGATGCCAGGCTTTTCGCGGAACTGACGCCGCACTTCCTCGACGATCGCGCCGGCCGCACGGCCGACGGCCGTCATGCCCATCGCGCCGAACAGATACGGCAGCAGGCCGCCGAACAAGAGGCCGACCACGACGTAGGGGTTGTTCAGCGAGAAGTCGGGCAGCACGCCCTGGAAGTACGGATACTTCGCGGCATTGGCGATGAAGAATTTGAGGTCTTCATTGTAGGCCGCGAACAGCACCAGCGCGCCGAGACCGGCCGAGCCGATCGCGTAACCCTTGGTGACCGCCTTGGTGGTGTTGCCGACCGCGTCGAGCGCGTCGGTCGACTTGCGGACTTCTTTCGGCAGGCCGGCCATTTCGGCGATGCCGCCGGCGTTGTCGGTGACGGGGCCGAAGGCGTCGAGCGCCACGATCATGCCGGCCAGCGCCAGCATGGTGGTGGTCGCGATCGCGATGCCGAACAGGCCGGCAAGGCTGTAGGTGACGAGGATGCCGGCGATGATGACGATCGCGGGCATCGCGGTCGATTCCATCGAGATCGCCAGACCCTGGATCACGTTGGTGCCGTGACCGGTGACCGAGGACTTCGCGATCGACTTCACCGGACGGTAGTCGGTGCCGGTATAGTACTCGGTGATCCAGATGATCAGGCCGGTGACGACGAGGCCGACGATGCCGCACTGGAACAGCGCCATGCCGGTGTACTTCACGCCCGCCAGCGGACCGAAGCCGATCAGCCAATGGATGACAGCAGCAACGCCAAACAGCGACAGGATGCCGGTCGCGATCAGGCCCTTGTAGAGCGCACCCATGATCGACTGGCTGGCGCCGAGCTTGACGAAGAAGGTACCGATGATCGAGGTGATGATGCAGACGCCGCCAATGGCGAGCGGCAGCGTCATCATGTTGACCAGCAGCGGCGAGGTCGCGAAGAAGATCGCAGCCAGCACCATGGTGGCGACCGCGGTCACCGCATAGGTCTCGAACAGGTCGGCGGCCATGCCGGCGCAGTCACCGACGTTGTCGCCGACGTTGTCGGCGATGGTCGCGGGGTTGCGCGGATCATCCTCGGGAATGCCGGCCTCAACCTTGCCGACGAGATCGCCGCCGACATCAGCACCCTTGGTGAAGATGCCGCCGCCGAGACGGGCGAAGATCGAGATCAGCGAGGCGCCGAAGCCGAGTGCGACCAGCGCGTCGACCACGACGCGGTCGTTGGCCTTGAGGCCCAGCATCTGGGTCAGATAGGCAAAGTAGATGGTGACGCCGAGCAGTGCGAGGCCCGCCACCAGCATGCCGGTGATCGCACCGGCCTTGAAGGCGAGTTCAAGTCCGCCGGCCAGCGAGGTGGTCGCGGCCTGCGCGGTACGCACGTTGGCGCGAACCGACACGTTCATGCCGATGAAGCCGGCAGCGCCCGACAGCACCGCGCCGATCAGAAAGCCCACGCCGACCTTCATGCCGAGGAACCAGACCAGCAGCGCGAAGATCACGACGCCGACCATGCCGATCGTCATGTACTGCCGCTTCAGGTAGGCCTGTGCGCCCTCGGCGACCGCGGCTGCGATCTCCTGCATGCGCGGATTGCCGGCGTCCGCCTTCAACACGGAAGCCGTCGCCCAGATCGCGTAAACAATCGAAAGCGCTCCGCAGAGCACAATCACCCATAATGCTGTCATTGAATTTGCCTCGCCTCAGACCTTGATGTTCCCCCGCCACACCGCGAGCGCGGCAAGCGCATAAAAAGGAGGCCTTCCCCGCCCAAAAGGGTGGCCCCTCAAATCGCCGGGACCTTGCCAAAATCGTTTCCCCGGCGCAACGCCGCGGAGGCCAGAAACCGTCTATTTTTGAAAGGAATCCCCGGGAACGACGGCTGGTGCCGAGGGCTGGCTGGCGGCTGGACCGTCCGGCGGAAAATCCGAGGCCTGCCAGGCGCCCACGGGGCGGACCATCGAATCGTCTGCTGAGAGCGATCCTGCAGGTGCCGTAACCCAAATAGCGACCACGATATGGGTCTGAAAATACATAGGCCTGAAAATACATGGGCCCGCCCAATCCTCGAAGGGATTGAGCGGGCCCGCGATCCATTTCAGTACATCCGTGAAACGACCGTTTCGAGGCCTCAGGCCAGCGACAGGTTCTCTGCGCTTACCTTGCCCCGCATCTTGTCGGTCTTGAGTTCGAACTCGACCTTTTGGCCTTCGGCCAGACCGGTCAGACCTGCGCGCTCAACGGCGCTGATGTGAACGAACACATCCTTGCTGCCGTCGGTCGGCTGAATGAATCCAAAACCCTTTTGACCGTTGAACCACTTCACAGTTCCCGTAGCCATTTTCTATTCTCCAAAGCACGTAGGCTTTCATTCCGTACGGCGATCGCACGGATTCAAATCCAATCGACGATGTCTCTGGAAAATGCCCTAACAGGCGCGTTCAGCAAGGCACGGCGGCAATCGAATGCGCGCACAACTATAGATTTTCCGGGAAATTGCAATGGCCGGTCGCCAATAAAGGCCCGCAGTCAGCGCTGCGACGCTCAAAAATGGCTGTAAGAGCGCCGTTTCAGAACGATTTCGCCGCCCTGCCCGTCGAGGAATTTCGGCGCTCCACTTCCGGCGAGCACGGTTCCGATGGAACTTACCGCCACGCCAGCGCCCTGCGCGGCTTGCACGAACGCATCGACGCGGTCTTCCGCCACCGTGCACAGGATTTCGTAATCGTCGCCACCGGCGATCAACGTTTCGATTCCGACGATGCCACGCGACAGCAGATCGCGCGCGGTATCCGACAGCGGAACCTTCTCCAGATCGATCGCAGCGGAAACACCCGACACACCGCACAGTTTGGTGAGATCGCCGGCGAGCCCATCGGACACGTCCATCGCCGCTCCGGCATGGTCGCGAACGATTTCCGCGAGCACCACGCGCGGCTGCGGTACCCGATAGCGCCCGACCAGCAGATCGCGCGCTGCTGCATCGCTCACCGCGGCATGGACCTTGCCGCCGCCGAGCACGGCAAGCCCGAGCGCGGCATCGCCGATCGTGCCGGTCACCAGCACCCGGTCGCCAGGCTTGGCGCCGCTGCGATGGACCATTTTGCCTGACGGCACGCGCCCGAACGCGGTGACCGAGACCATCAGCGGACCTGATGTCGACACCGTATCGCCGCCCAGCAGCGGACAGCCGAATTGCGCCGCGTCCTCGCCGAGCGCGGCCGCGAACGGCTTGAGCCAGGCTTCGTCGGTATCGCGGAGCGCCAGCGTCAGCACGAAACCGGCCGGCACCGCGCCCTTGGCGGCGAGATCCGAGAGGTTCACCCGCAACGCCTTGCGCGCAACGGTATCAGGCGGATCGTCGGGGAGGAAATGCACGCCTTCGACGATGGCGTCCGTCGTCACCACGATGTCGTCGCCATCAGGCTTCAGGGCCGCCGCGTCGTCGTCGAGATTGAAGGCGCCAGGGTCGGTCGCGATCGGCCTGAAATAGCGGGCGATCAGCGAATCCTCGCCGGACATGGGCGCGCTAGCCACGCGCGAACTCGTCGGCGCGGAACTGGCGCGCGATCTGATCCAGCACCGCGTTCACCATGCCGGTCTCGTCCTTTTCGACAAAGGCGTGCGCGACATCGACATATTCGGACACGACGACGCGGCCGGGCACGTCCTTGCGATGCTCCAGTTCATAGGACCCAGCCCGCAGCACCGCGCGCAAAATCGCGTCGATCCGCTTCAAGGGCCAGCCCTTCGACAGCGCGTCGTCGATCAGCGGATCGAGTTTGGCCTGATCCCGCACCACGCCCGAGACGACGTCGCGGAAAAACGCGGCTTCGGCCGGCAGGTATTTGTCGCCCTCGACCTCGTTGCCGAGCCAGTGGCTCTCGAACTCGGCGAAGATATCGTTGATCCCGGCGCCGCCAATGTCCATCTGGTACAGCGCCTGCACGGCGGCGAGTCGCGCGGCACCGCGCCGGTTGGCTTTCTTGTCCGGATTTTTGAGTGCGGGCTTCTTGGTGTCTGCCATCGTCAGGCCTTTGCCAGCCGGCGTTTGATCCGCAGCATTGCGAGCGCCGCGCGGGCGGCGTCGCCGCCCTTGTTGAGTTCACTGGCGCGCGCCCTCGCCCAGGCCTGCGCCTCGGTGTTGACCGTAATGATGCCGTTGCCGAGCGGGAACTTTCTGGCCACCGCAAGGTCCATCAGCGCGCGTGAGGATTCCATCGAGACGATCTCGAAATGAATGGTGTCGCCCCGCACCACGCAGCCGAGCGCGATCGCGGCGTCATAGGGCCTTCCGTTGTTCTCGGCGGCGTCGATCGCGATCGCGATCGCGGCGGGGATTTCTAAAGCGCCGGGCACGGTGATGACGTCATGCGTGACACCGGCCGCCTTCAATTCGGTGACGGCGCCTTCCAGCAGCGCATCCTGGATGTCGTCGTAGAAGCGTGCTTCGACGATCAGCGCGCGCGCGCCTTTGATGTCGGTCTGGTCCTTCAGGGGTGCGCGTCGTGCGTCTGCCATTATCTACCTTCTTGTCATTGCCGGGCTAGAGCGCGGAGCGCGTCTGCCGATGGGGCCCCGGCAATCCATCCTATCAGGAATCCATCCTGTTAAGAGGATGGATACGCGGGTCAAGCCCGCGTATGACACAATTGTTGCTGTTGCTATTTCATTTCCGACAGCCGCGCCGCATAGCGGGCCATCAGATCGACCTCGATATTGACCTCGCTGCCCGCGTTCCAGTCCGCCAGCGTCGTGACGCTGAGCGTATGGGGAATGATCAGCACCGAAAACACCACGTCTTCGACCGTATTCACCGTCAGCGACACGCCATCCAGGGTGATCGAGCCCTTGACGGCGATGAAGCGCGCCAGTTCCCGCGTCGTGCGCAGTTCGAACCTGGCCATATCGGGCAGATCGTCGCGCTTGACGATGCTGGCGATGCCGTCGGCATGGCCGGCCACGATGTGGCCGCCGAGTTCGTCGCCGATCTTCAGCGCGCGCTCGAGATTGAGGTTTGTGCCTTTGCCCCAGTGCTTCGCCGTGGTCATGCCGAGCGTCTCGGCCGCGGCATCGACGTCGAACCAGGTCTTGCCATCATCGACGCCGGAGGCGACCACGGTGAGACAGACGCCGTTGCAGGCGATCGAGGCGCCATCGGCGATGGTGGCGCGATCGTAGCGGCAGGCGATGCGCAAGCGGTGCAACTGCCCCTGCGCCGTCGGCGTCAGGCTGACGATTTCGCCGATATCGGTGACTATTCCGGTGAACATTTAGGGGCGCTCGTAGATCGTGAGAGTATCTAGACCAAGGCTTTCGCTAGCACGGACTTTTAGGGCGGGCGACCCGGTGAGAGCCGACAGCGGCAATGCGTCCAGCGCGGGAATGCCGCCCACGCCGACCGCCTCGGGTCCGCGCAGCAGCCATGCCTCATCGACCAGCCCCGCCGATACAAAGGACGACGCGACGCGCGCCCCGCCCTCGACCATCAGCCGCGAAACGCCCTTGTCGGACAGTGCACGCAGCACCGCCGTCACATCCAGCCCCGGCGGCGCGCTTGACGCGGCGACGCGGATCACCTGCGCTCCGGCGGCGCCGAGCTTCATGGCGGCCGGCGCTTCGGCGAGATCCGACGTCATGACCCAGAGCGGCGTCTCGCGCGCGGTCTGCACCAGACGGCTGGTGCCGGGAGTCCGCAAGCTCCGATCCAGCACCACACGTACCGGCGATAAATGCTCCATCCCCGGCAGCCGGCAGGTCAGCACCGGATCATCGGCCAGCACGGTGCCGATCCCGACCAGGATCGCATCGCACTGCGCGCGCAGCAGATGCACGCGTGTCCTTGCTGCCTCACCCGTAATCGCGACCGGCTTGTTGCCGGCGGCGCCGATCTTGTCGTCGGCGGAGACCGCCAGCTTGAGGATCACATGCGGGCGCTTGTCGCGGATGCGTCGGAAATGCCCGGCATGGTCGCATGCTGCTTCCGCGGAATTCAGGCCGACATCGACGATAATCCCGGCGGCGCGCAATTTGGCGTGGCCCTGTCCGGCCACTTCCGGATTGGGATCCTCGATCGCCGACACCACGCGGGCAATGCCCGACGCGATCACGGCATCGACGCAAGGCGGCGATTTGCCGAAATGCGAGCACGGCTCCAGCGTCACATAGAGCGTGGCGCCGCGCGCGGCGTCACCGGCGCGCTTGAGCGCATCCGGCTCGGCATGCGGCCGACCGCCGGGCTGGGTCCAGCCGCGCCCAACGATGACGCCGTCCTTGACGACGACGGCACCGACGGCGGGGTTCGGCCAGGTGCGCCCCTGCCCGCGCCGGCCGAGCGCAAGCGCGAGTTGCATGAAGCGCGCGTCCGCGGCTTTGGATTCCCTGGATTTCTGCGCGTACTGGTCTTCCAGGATACGGAAGATCATTTGCGCAACGCGGTGACCCGTGCGTCTTCCTCGCCGGACAGCTCACCGAGCACGGCTTCAAAGTCCTTGGCCTCGCGAAAGTTGCGATAGACCGAGGCAAAACGCACATAGGCGACGTCATCGAGCTGGCGCAGATGCTCCATCACGATCTCGCCGATCGCTTCCGAGGAAACCTCCGCCTCGCCGCCGCTTTCGAGCTCGCGCACGATGGCGGAGACCATCTTTTCGACGCGCTCCGGATCGACCGGGCGCTTGCGCAGGGAGATCTGCAACGAGCGCACCAGCTTGTCGCGGTCGAACGGCACGCGGCGGCCGTTGCGCTTGATCACGGTCAGTTCGCGGAGCTGCACCCGCTCGAAGGTGGTGAAGCGGAAATTGCAGGCGATGCAGACCCGCCGCCGCCGGATCACGGCGGAATCCTCGGTGGGGCGCGAATCCTTCACCTGCGTATCGAGACTGTTGCAGCTGGGGCAGCGCATCCCAAGTATCCCTTACTAGTGACCCTTACTGATAAATCGGGAAGCGGTCGGTGAGTGCCTTGACGCGTTCCTTGATCGCGGCTTCCACCAGCGGCGCCTTGCCGTCGGGCGATTGCGCCAGCGCGTTCAGCACTTCGGCGATCATGGAGGCGACCTGCTGGAATTCGGCGACGCCAAAACCGCGCGTGGTCGCCGCCGGCGTGCCCAGACGCAGGCCCGAGGTGACGAACGGCGTTTCGGGATCGAACGGAATGCCGTTCTTGTTGCAGGTGATCGCAGCGCGAACCAGCGCCTTCTCCGAGACGTTGCCCTTCAGGCCTTTGGGGCGAAGATCGACCAGCATCAGATGGTTGTCGGTACCGCCTGAGACGATGTCGAGGCCCTGCGCACGCAGCGCTTCCGCCAGCGCCTTGGCGTTCTCGACGACGTTCTTGGCGTAGATCTTGAAGTCCGGACGCAGCGCCTCGGAAAATGCCACCGCCTTGGCGGCGATGATGTGCATCAACGGACCGCCCTGCAGGCCCGGGAAGATCGCCGAGTTGAGTTTCTTGGTCAGCGTCTCGTCATTCCACAGCATCAACCCGCCGCGCGGGCCGCGCAGCGATTTGTGCGTGGTCGTGGTCGTGACATGGGCATGCGGCACCGGCGAGGCATGGACGCCACCGGCGACGAGGCCGGCGAAATGCGCCATGTCCACCATCAGATAGGCCCCAACGCTGTCGGCGATCTCGCGGAAGCGCTTGAAGTCCCAGGCGCGTGAATAGGCGGAGCCGCCGGCGATGATCAGCTTCGGCTTCACTTCCTCGGCGCGGCGCGCCACCTCGTCCATGTCGATGATCTGGTCGTCGCGGCGCACGGTGTAGTGCTGCGCCTTGAACCATTTGCCGGACATGTTGACGGGCGCGCCGTGGGTGAGATGGCCGCCGGCGGCAAGATCAAGGCCCATGAAGGTATCGCCGGGCTGCAGCAGCGCCAGGAACACCGCCTGGTTCATCTGGCTGCCCGAATTCGGCTGAACGTTGGCAAACTGGGCGCCGAACAGTTTCTTGGCGCGATCGATCGCCAATGTCTCGGCGACGTCGACCCATTCGCAACCGCCATAATAGCGCGCGCCCGGATAGCCCTCCGCGTATTTGTTGGTCATCACCGAGCCCTGCGCTTCCAGCACCGCGCGGCTGACGATGTTTTCCGAGGCGATCAGCTCGATCTCGTGGCGCTGCCGGCCGAGTTCACCCTTGATGGCGGCGGCGATTTCCGGATCGGCCTCGGCGAGAGTGGCCGTGAAGAACGAGTCGGGCGCGGAGGCGGTTTTGCTGCTGGAGGTCATGGGCCGAAATATCTCCACCGCCGCAAGGCCTTAAGCGGCACAGCGGTCGGTTACGTGTGGCGGTCGAAAGAAGCGCTTGCGAGATACCACATCGGCCCGGGCCGGCCAAGCACTTGCGGTATCCGTCTGATAGTTATGCAAGATATGGTGGGGATGGCGGGGATGCCAGTCCGGCGCCACTCCCCCCGCTGTCGCCCCGGCCTTGAGCCGGGGCCCATACGCCGCAGCCGCCATTGTTAAAAGAAGGTCTCAGACACCTTTGTCCTACCGAGGGGCCGCGGCGCCGCGATGAGCGCAAATGCGCTCACGCTGGGGTTCCGGCGTTCGCCGGAACGACGGCCTATTTCGCAAACCGGTACGCCCCGCCCTTTTCGATCGAGCGCTGGAACGCCGGGCGCGCGTGCATACGCGTCAGCCAGGCCGCCAGGTTCGGATACGGCCCAAGCTTTTCGAACACCTTTGCCATCTCGCCGACAAAGCTCATCTGGATATCGGCACCCGACAATGACGGGCCGATGAAGAACTCGCGCCCCTTCAGCGCGCGGTCGACATAGCCGAGATGATTGGCCAACTCGCTGTCGATGCGCGGATGCAGCGGCGCGCCCGCCTCCTTCAGCCTGCCGACATAGAGGTTCAGCATCAGCGGCAGCATCGCGGACCCTTCCGAATAATGCAGCCACTCATTGTACGCCTCATAGTCGGCGCTGCCGGGCGCCGGCATCATCGCGCCTTTTCCGTATTTGCGGATGATGTAGTCGACGATCGCACCGGACTCCGCGATCGTGGTGCCGCCATCGGTGATGACGGGCGACTTGCCGAGCGGATGGATCGCCGTCAGTTCCGGCGGCGCCAGCCGCGTCGTGGCATCACGCTGATAGCGCTTCATCTCATAGGGCGTGCCAAGCTCTTCGAGCAGCCACAGGATCCGCTGCGAGCGGGAGTCGTTGAGATGATGAACCGTGAGCATGGCAGTTTCCTCAATAGGTTTCTTGTTGGTGTTGTTGTTTACCAGAGATTTCTAACGCCGTCATTGCGACCAACGGGTCGCGCGAATGCGCGCCCGATGACAGGCTCCGCGAAGCAATGACGAGGCGCAAACACACCTTTGCCTGGTATCGGCCTGCGGTGCTAGGTTTTTGCCAACGAGGAGAGAACGATGCGTATCGCAATTGTCGGCACCGGCGGCGTAGGCGCCGGTTATGGGGCGGCGCTGGCGAAAGCCGGCGCGGATGTCACCTTCATCGCGCGCGGCGCGCACCTGGCGGCCATGAAGCGCGACGGATTGAAGGTTCAAAGCCCGCGCGGCGACATCCATCTGGTGCCGACACAGGCGACCGACAATCCCGCCGAGATCGGCAAGGTCGATTTCGTGCTGTTCTGCGTCAAGCTGTGGGACGTCGAAAGCGCCGGGATCAGCATCAAGCCGCTGATCGGCCCCGATACGGCTGTCATCCCGCTGCAGAACGGCGTCGATGCCGCAGAAAGGCTGATCCCGATACTCGGCGAAAACGCCGTGATGGGCGGCGTCGCGCAAATCAGCGCCAACATCATAGCATCAGGCGTGATCCAGCAGGTCGGCACCTTCATGCGCATCGTGTTCGGCGAACTCGACGGCAGGGCTAGCCCGCGCGGCGAAGCATTTCTTGCGCTCTGCCAGAAGGCCGGCTTCGAGGCGAAGCTGAGCGACGCGATCCTCACCGAACTTTGGATGAAGTTCATCCTGCTCGCCGCCAACGCCAGCGCGGTGGCGCTGGCGCGCCAGCCGATCGGTGCGCTGCGCGACGATCCTGATATTCGCCCGGTGCTGATGTCGGCCTACCGCGAAGTGATGGATGTCGGCCGCGCCTATGGCGTGGCGCTGCCGGACAACGCAGTGGAGACGACATCAGGATATTCCGACAGCCTGCCCGCGCACCAAAAGCCGTCGATGGCGCTCGACCTCGAACGCGGCAACCGGCTGGAGCTGCCCTGGCTCGGCGGTAAGGTGGTCGAACTCGGCAAGAAGCTCGGCGTGCCCACGCCGACGCACAGCCTGATGTATGCGATGCTGAAGCCGTACATCATGGGCAATCCGGGCTGAGGCGCGAGGCGCCATGTCCTTTACATCGCCGGACATCTCGGCACTGTAGCCACCACTTTGCGACGCGCCTCGATGCGCGACATCACGGAGAAGCATATGCCGCTTGTCGAGAACGCCACGATCAGGAAATTGCGGGCGGGCGAGCTCGCCCTCGGATTCGGCCTGCACCATTTGCGCACCGCGGCAGCGGGCATGATCGCCGCGGCGACCGGGCATGACTGGATCTTCATCGACGTCGAGCACGGTGCATTTTCGCAGGATGACGTCGCGCAGATCTGCATCGCCGCGTTGCCGACCGGCATCACGCCGATCGTCCGGATTTGCGCAGGCGCGATTGATGAAGGCACGCGGGCGCTCGACAACGGCGCCGCCGGCGTCATCGTACCGCATGTCGATACGGTCGATCAGGCCCGGCGCATTGCTAGCGCCTTTCGTTATCCGCCGTTGGGGTCGCGGAGCTGGGGCGGACCATCCGCGCTGTTCGGTTACAAGCCGCCCGGCGCCGCCGAGGCCCAGGCCGCCATCAACCAGGAAATCCTGGTCGTCGCGATGGTCGAGAGCCCTGGAGGCGTGGCCAATGCCGCCGGGATTGCCGCCGTTGACGGGATCGACGGCTTGCTGATCGGAACCTCCGACCTGACCGCGGAGATGGGTATTTCCGGTCAAATCCTGCATCCGCGCGTCGAGGAAGCCTATCGCAGCGTCGGCGCGGCGTGCCGCAAGGCAGGCAAATTCCTCGGCATGGGCGGCGTCTACGAACCGGACGCCATGAAGCATTATGCCGATCTCGGCGCGCAGTTCATCCTGACGGGATCGGATCACGCTTACATGCTGGCCGGCGCCAGTCTCAAGTCGGCCTCGTTGCGGAAGCTCGAAGCGGATCGCAAGGCGGGCTGAGCCAACTCACATCCCGGTATAGCCTGCCTTCACCGGATCGGTGGAGCCGTCGAGCTGGCGCAGATAGGTCAGGCCGCACACGGTCAGGCGGTGGGTGTCCTTTTCGCCGGCCTCGAATAGCGTCTTCACATAGTCGGTCACCTTCTCGCGCGCTTCATCGTTCGCGGCAGAGCTACGGTTCACCAGCAGGTCATAGGTGTGCATGATGCGGTCGATGGCGGCTTCCATGAAGTTCTCCGGTGGGGATCAGGCGATGTAGGTTTCGGCTTCGAATTTGGCGATCGCCTTGTTGGCGAGGCGGATCTTGTTGAGTTCGCCGCGCTGAAACATCTGCACGATGATTTCGAGCAGCCGCTCGTCGGTGGCGAAAGTATCCGGGATGGCGCCGGTCCTGCGGAGATAATTCGAAGCGATGGCGTAAGCGTCGCCCACCACCTCGACATTCATCACCCGCAATCCGCGCTCGACGAGCATGTTCTTCGGTCCCCGTGTCAGCGATATAATGCGCGAGCCCGGCACAAGTTCCATTGCGGGAAACCGGCTGTTTGCTGGGCGCGCGCCTATGCCCGCGTGACCTTAGAGTCGAGGTGCAGCTTGTTGTTTTGATGCGCTTTATCAGGTGAAACTGTGTCCGCCACCACTCGAAGCGGCCATGCCCGAAGCGGTCTTGCGCGCGCCGCGAAGGATGACGCCGCGGCACTCGACACTCAGGCCCAAAAAGCAAAACGCACCGGATCCGGTAACCCGGAGCCGATGCGCCTTGGGCAGGGCTTACTGCCTTGCCAGTTCATGATCCGCTGTTGGCTGCCGGTCTTCTGCGTGGCCGGCTTGGCCGCGGATTCGAATTCTTATTTTACGCGTTTTCTTCACGCGAACCGGAAGTCCACTTCGCTCGAAAACGCTATGTAAATCTCAGAGCCGATACAGGATCTGGTCGGTCCAGAACCGCTCGAGCCGATGCAGCGACTTGTTCAGCGTCGCGAACTCCTCGTTCGAGATGCCGCCGACCTGCTCCACGGTCTTGACGTGCTTCTGATACAGCGCGTCGACGATCTTGCGGATTTCCTGGCCCTGCGAGGTCAGACGGATGCGGACCGAGCGGCGATCAACGCGCGAACGCTGATGATCGAGGAAGCCGAGCTCGACGAGCTTCTTCAGATTGTAGGAGACGTTGGAGCCGAGGTAATAGCCGCGCGTGCGCAGCTCGCCTGCGGTCAATTCCTTGTCGCCGATGTTATAGAGCAGCAGCGCCTGCACCGAGTTGATATCGGCGCGGCCGCGGCGATCGAATTCATCCTTGATCACGTCAAGCAGCCGGCGATGCAGCCGCTCCACCAAAGTCAATGCTTCAAGATAGAGCGGCTGCACCGGAGCTTGACCGGCAGAGCGTTCAGCGGTTTCCACCGCCGTTGCAACGGCTTTCATCATGACATTCCCCTGTTGTCGTTTTTATCGACTTATTCGACGAAACTTTTGTCCCGCCTGATAGCTTCAACTTAAGGGGGCCGTTTGAAGATCCGCTTAAATAAGACAATAAAGAGATCATGAATTTAAGACAGTGAATCGCGGATTAAGCCCATGGATAAAGGGCTTTTCGCAAGATTTCATTGACGGTGGTGGGCCTCTGTTCACGCTTCGTCTGGAAGGGTTGTCGCATTCCAAAACAGGTTCGTTTGAATTCGAAACGCCTGGGTAACCGACGCGAGGGAACCCTTTACGGTGACTGAAAAGTTACCGCGAAAATCGTCGAAAATCTTACGGGATGGCGCGGCCCATTCTGGGACGCAGGTGCGCTGGCGCAATTAACAGTTCGGGCTTCATCCTTCGAGACGCCACTGCGTGACTCCTCAAGGTGAGGTCGAGCAGTTCAGTTCAGGATGCGCTCTTAGGACCCTCATGGTGAGGAGCGCGGCAACGCCGCCCGTCTCGAACCATGTGGCCGGCTATTCGCAGCAAGATTCCAGCAAAACGGAGGACGTGCGCACGACTGCTATGGCGGCCGTTCGCGCGCGGCCATCCAGGCGAGTGCGAGATAGGCTGCCAGCATTACGGCTTCGACGCCGACCACCGTCAGGCTGCCGCCGTAGATGCCCGGAAACATCAATTCGATCACCGCCATCGACACGACTGTGGTGAGCCACACCACCGCGCCCCAGGGCGTCGCAAGCCACAGGCCTACGGCGGCGACGAGTTCAATCACGGCGAAATAGATCGTCGCGGTCTGCCAGGCCATCGACTGATTTTCGAACGCCTCTTCCTCGCCGCCGATGAAACCGGTCACCTGCGCCCAATGGTAAAGGCCCTTGGCGATCGAGATGACCGCCATGATGCGCAGGAACAGCACCAGCCGCCGGGTCCAAGCGTTGTCATCAGGCTCGATCCGCTCGGACGAGATCGCCGCCACCGACATCGCATTGTCCCGGGCATTGTCCCTGTTATCCCGCGACGGGTCGCGCGCGGAGGTGTCAGACATGAGAATCGGTGCTCACAGGCGAAAACGGGTCCTTATAGGCGGAGTCTTGGTATAGGCAGAGTCTTGGCCCGCCGCGTCGGCAAAATCAATTGCCGCTGGCGCAAATCAAGCTGCGGTGACGCGGCCGTTCCGGAATGCTAGAATTAGACCAGGTCCAAATCAGGCCAAATCAGCCTTCCGCCGGGGAGTACCATCATATGGCGATCAAATTCGGGCGTCCGATCGAAATGCGCGACGCTCCGCGGCACCAGACCGCCCTCACCTCGGCCCCGCTCGACCTCGCGATCCGCCCCCGGCGCAACCGCAAGGCCGAATGGGCGCGGCGGATGGTGCGGGAAAACGTGCTGACGACCGACGATCTGATCTGGCCGTTGTTCATCGTCGGCGGCCACAATACCCGCACCGCGGTCGCCTCGATGCCCGGCATCGACCGCATCACCGTCGATCAGGCGGTCCGTGATGCCGAGCGCGCGGCGAAGCTCAACATCCCCTGCATCGCGCTGTTCCCCTATACCGACCCTTCACTGCGCGACGAACAGGGTTCCGAGGCGCTGAACCCCGACAACCTCGTCTGCCAGTCGGTGCGCGCGATCAAGAAGGAATTCCCGGGCCTAGGCGTGCTCTGCGACGTGGCGCTGGATCCTTTCACCAGTCACGGCCATGACGGCCTGATCGAGGACGGCCGGATCCTGAACGACGAAACCGTCGCCGTGCTGGTCCGCCAGGCGCTGGTGCAGGCCGAAGCCGGCTGCGATGTGATCGCGCCTTCCGACATGATGGACGGCCGCGTCGGCGCGATCCGCGAGGCGCTGGACGATGAAGGCTTTACCGACGTGCAGATCATGTCGTACGCGGCGAAATACGCCTCCGCCTTCTACGGCCCGTTCCGCGACGCCATCGGTTCGGCAAAGACGCTGACCGGCGACAAGCGCACCTATCAGATGGACAGCGCCAATTCCGACGAAGCGCTGCGCGAGGTCGAACTCGACATCGCCGAGGGCGCGGACATGGTGATGGTCAAGCCCGGCATGCCCTATCTCGACATCGTGCGGCGGGTAAAGGACACCTTTGCGATGCCGACCTTCGTGTACCAGGTGTCGGGCGAGTACGCGATGATCGCGGCAGCCGCCGGCAATGGCTGGATCGACGGCGAACGCGCGATGATGGAAAGCCTGCTCGCCTTCAAGCGCGCCGGCGCCGACGGTATTTTGACGTACTTCGCGCCGAACGCGGCGGAGAAGATCAAGGCGGAGAGCTGAAGCCTTCGTAGGGTGGGCAAAGCGCCGTGCCCACCAACTTTAGCGGCGGAGACAATGGTGGGCACGGCGCAAGAGCGCCTTTGCCCTACGCGTTCCTCAAGTCCGCAGCCCCCGAATCGCCTGAATATTGCCGTTTGGTAACCGTCGCGGCCCTTGCGCGCGCAGGCGCGGTTCCCATGTCTCCGCTTGATGTCTCGGCATGCGGGAATATGCACGTTCTGGAGGACTGATCATGTCGTATAGCGGTTCGGGTAATACCGGTGGCGGCGGCTGGCGTAACGATGGCGGCGTGCAGCCGCATGCGTTCGACCCCGATTTGCAGCCGGAACTGTTTCGCGGCCTGCTGACGCGGCGGGTGTTCGCCTTTTTGATCGACCTCGTCGTGCTCTCGGTCCCGGTGATCCTGGGCTACATCTTCATCGCGGTGTTCGGCCTGATCACACTCGGGCTCGGCTGGGCGCTGTTCTGGCTGGCCTGGCCGGCCACGATCGTCTGGGCCATCGTCTATTACGGCTCTTCCCTCGGCGGGCCGCATTCGGCGACCGTGGGCATGCGCGTGATGGATCTGGAACTGCGCACCTGGTACGGCGCGCCGGGCTATTTCGTGCTCGGCGCCACCCACGCCGTGCTGTTCTGGGTGTCGATCTCGTTCCTGACGCCGCTGGTGCTCCTGATCGGCTTGTTCAACGGCCGCCGCCGGCTGCTGCATGACATCGTGCTGGGAACCGTCGTCATCAACAGCTCGGTTCGCACACAGGTTGTACCTCCGGCGCGCGCCTATTGAAGGGATGTCACACTCCAAATTGATTGACCGTCAGCCCGCGCGGCGCGATGCTCAGGTTTGTTCGGCCCGGATCAGGATCGGGGCCGAACTGCCCTCACCGGTACCAATTGTTCACCGGAAAGCGTTATTGTTCGTGTTTCGGAGGCCTGACGACCCGACGTGACCCAGCATTCGCGTGATACCCCGCAGTTCTACCTGACGGCGCCCTCGCCCTGCCCCTATCTGCCGGGACGGCACGAGCGCAAGGTGTTCACGCATCTGGTCGGCGACAAGGCCGGCGACCTCAACGACCTCCTCACCCATGGCGGCTTCCGGCGCAGCCAGTCGATCGCCTACCGGCCGGCCTGCGACCAGTGCCGCGCCTGCGTTTCCGTGCGCGTCGTCGCCAACGAGTTCCGGCCCTCGCGCAATTTCCGCAAAATTCTCGCGCGCAATGCCGACATCATCGGCGAGCAGCGCAGCGCGGTGCCGACCTCGGAACAATATTCGGTGTTCCGCGCCTATCTCGACCGGCGTCACCGCCATGGCGGCATGGCCGACATGACCGTGCTCGACTACGCCATGATGGTGGAAGACAGCCACGTCGAAACCCGCATCATCGAATACCGCAAGCGCAACGTCGATTCCGGCATCACCGGCCGCGGCGACGAGCTGATCGCCGTCGCCCTGACCGATGTGCTCAGCGACGGGCTGTCGATGGTGTATTCGTTCTTCGAGCCGTCGGAGCACAGCCGCTCGCTCGGCACCTTCATGATCCTCGACCATATCACGCGCGCAAGGCGGCTGGGGCTGCCTTACGTCTATCTCGGCTACTGGATCGAAGGCTCCAAGAAGATGGACTACAAGGGCCGCTTCCTGCCGCAGCAGCGGCTGGCCCCCTCAGGCTGGCTGCGCATCGACGCGTCAGGCGAAGTACTGACCGAGCCGCAGGATTGAAGATGGCGAATGGCGAATAGGGAGTGGCGAATAGGGTAACTTCCATTCGCTACTCGCCCTTCGCGACTTCTTCAGCCAAACAGCGTGTCGTACAGCAGCTTGACGTTCAGCGTCACGATGATCCCGGCGACGATCCACGCCAGCGTGGCGACCGAACGCGAAATCGCGAAATCACCCATCTTGCGGCGGTCGGAAACGAATCGCACCAGCGGGATCACCGCGAACGGCAATTGCATCGACAGGATGACCTGGCTGAAGACCAGCAGGTTGGACGTGCCCTTCTCGCCATAGAGTGCGGTGACGATCACGACGGGGACGATCGCGACGCCGCGGGTGACCAGCCGCCGCGCCCAGTTCGGCAGGCGCAGGTGCAAAAAGCCTTCCATCACGATCTGGCCGGCCAGCGTGGCCGTTACCGTCGAGTTGAGGCCGGACGCCAGCAGCGCGACGGCGAACAGTGTCGAGGCGATCCCGAGGCCCAATAGCGGCGACAACAGCTCATACGCCTGCCCGATCTCGGCCACATCGGTACGGCCGCTGGAATGGAACGTCGAGGCGGCCACGATCAGGATCGCGGCATTGATGAACAGCGCCAGCATCAGCGCGATGGTCGAGTCCGTGGTCGCCCATTTGATCGCATCGCGCCGGCCCTCGTCGGTGCGCGGATAGGCGCGGGTCTGCACGATCGAGGAGTGCAGATAGAGGTTATGCGGCATCACGGTGGCGCCGATGATGCCGATCGCGATGTACAGCATCTCCGGATTGGTAACGATCTCGGTCGACGGCAGGAAGCCGCGCAGCACCGCGGCAACCGGCGGCGCGGCCGCGAAGATCTGGATCGCAAAACAGACCGCGATGACGATCAAAAGCGAGATGACGAAGGCTTCGAGGAAGCGAAAACCCTTGTTCATCAGAAGCAGCAGCAGGAAGGCGTCGAGCGCGGTGATCAGCGCGCCGCCGATCAGGGGAATGCCGAACAATAGCTTCAGCGCAATCGCGGTGCCGATCACTTCCGCCAGATCGCAGGCGATGATCGCGGCCTCGCAGGCCAGCCACAGCATGAAATTGACCGGACGCGAAAAGCTGGCGCGGCAGGCCTGCGCGAGATCGCGGTCGGTGACGATGCCGAGCCGTGCGGCGAGCGCCTGCAGCAGGATCGCCATCAGGTTCGACAGCAGGATCACCGACAGCAGCGTGTAGCCGAACTTCGATCCACCGGCGAGGTCGGTCGCCCAATTGCCGGGATCCATATAGCCGACGGAAACCAGATAGCCGGGCCCAAGAAACGCCAGCAGCCGGCGCGCCCAATGGCCACCCAGCGGCACCGCGATGGTCGCGTTGACTTCGGCCAGACTGCGCTGCCTGTTCGCTGCGGCGTCGGCGCGCCAGCCGGCGTCGGCGTCTTGCAAGGCCACAGCCAAGCTCTCCGAATTAGTCTTTCGGCCCAATTCGGGCGTTCGTGCATCCATCTCATCAAGATGGTCGAAATTCGCCCTTATTGCAACTCATTTGCAACTGCATCTAGTGATCACCCTAAGATGATACCGGCAGACGAGAAATTCGCGTCGAGACCGGCCTGCGCGCACGTCTGGTGACCCTCGGCCTGCGCGACCGCGCCAGTTTACGTGGCTGGAACCATGAACCGGCGAATCCCGCTCGACGACAAACAGATCGCGATCAAGGGACCAACAACCATGACCATCAGCACAGTCCGAGGACGCGTCTTGGTTTCATTCGAAGTTCCGGGCTACCTTGCCGGTTGGGAGTGCCCCTTCCCGGCTCACCTGGTCTCAGACGGCCCGGCTTACGAGATCGACATCGCCGTCAAATCCCAACCGGAGAAGGCCATGACCCACGAAACGGCGATCACCGAACGCCTCGCGCGGATCAAATCCTCACAATGAGCGCCGTCATCGACCTCCTGCTGGCGGCGGACGTCCGCCCCTTCACGATCGCCGCGGCGATCGTGGCAGTGCTTGCCGTGATCGAATTGCTGTCGACGATGGTTGGGTTTTCGCTCAGCCACATCGTCGGCAAGGATGTCGAGATCGAGGCCGACGGCCACAGCGCCATCTCCGGCCTGTTTCTCTGGATCAATGCGGGGCGCGTTCCGCTTTTGATTCTTTTGATGTTGACGCTTGGCATGTTTTCGATCGTGGGATTTTTCCTGCAGGCCATCGCGCACAGTGTTGGAATTTCTCTCCCGGTTTCGCTCGCCGCCGTCGGCGCCATCATCGGCGCCATTCCGGCAGTCCGGGTTACCAGCCGCGCGATCTCACGCGTGATCCCGCGCGACGAGACCTATGCGGTCGATGAGGCCGACTTCGTCGGCCAGGTCGCCGTGGTTTCGATCGGTCCGCTCGACCAGGGACTGCCCGGCCGCGTCCGTCTCAAGGATGTCTTCGGCAACTGGCACTCTGTCCCGGCGCGCGCCGGCCCCGATTCGAAAGCGCTCGCGGTCGGCACCAGCGTGTTGCTGGTCGACCGCGACACCAGGAGCTTTATCGCGATTGCCGCACCAGCCAACCTCATTGCACAACAATGGTCATCAGACAGGGCATGAACATGTGGGAACTTGCAGTACCGATCGCTATCGGCGTCCTTCTCTTTGTCATCATCGGCTTCATGTTCGCGACGCTGTACCGGCGTTCGACCCGCGACGAGGCCTATGTCCGGACCGGTCTTGGCGGCCAGAAAGTCGTTCTCGACGGCGGCTCCGTCGTGCTTCCGGTTTTCCATTCCACGGCAGCCGTCAATCTGAAGACGTTGCGGCTGGAGGTCGCCCGCGGCGGCCCGGACTCGCTGATCACCAAGGACCGCATGCGCGTCGACATCGGCGCCGAGTTCTACGTCCGTGTCAAACCGGACATGTCGTCGATCGCGCTGGCCGCGCAGACGCTCGGCAACCGCACCAACGACGCTGCTGAACTGCGCGAACTGATCGAGGCGAAATTCGTCGACGGCCTGCGCTCGGTCGCCGCCACCATGCATCTCGAAGAGCTGCAGGAACAGCGCGCGACCTTCGTCAAATCGGTGCAGGACGCGGTCGGCGCCGACATCCAGAACAACGGCCTCGAGCTTGAATCGGTCTCGCTGACGAGGCTCGACCAGAGCGACATCAAGCATTTCAATCCGAGCAATTTCTTCGACGCGCACGGCCTCACCACGCTGACCAAGATCACCAAGGAGCGTGAGCAGGAGCGCAACCAGATCGTCCGCACCACCGAGGTCAACATCGCGCAGCAGGATCTGGTCGCCCGCCAGACCACGCTGACGATCGAGAGCACCAAGCGTGAGGCGGAACTGGCGCAGCAGCGCGACATCGCCAACAAGACCGCCGCGATGCGCGCGCAGACCGCGCAGGTCGAGCAGACGGCGCTGCAGAACGAGGCCGAATACCGCATCCAGCAGGAACTGGCCGTCGCCAACGTCCAGACCGAGGCCAACCAGGCCCGCGACACCAAGAAGATCGAGGCTGATCTGGCGGTGAAGCGCCGCACCACCGAAATGGAACGTGATCTTCAGATCGTGGCGCAGGAAGCCGCGATCGTCGTCGCCACCAAGAACAAGGAGCAATCCGAAGCGCAGACCATCGCGGAAACGGCGCGCGCGCTGGCGATCGCAGCCGAAGAAAAGGTCACGACGGCACGGGCCACCGAAATCGCCGAGCGCGACAAGATCATCAACGTGATCGCGGCGCGCAAGGTGGCGGAAACCGACGCGATGCCGATCACCGTGATGGCGGAAGCCGAACGACAGGCCGCCGCCAACAAGGCGGAAGCGATCAACGTGCTCGCCAAGGCCGACGCCGACGCCGCAACCACGCGTGCGACCGGCGTCAAGGCGCTCGGTGAAGCCGAGGCCGAGGTGGCGGCGCTCAAGGCCGAGGCCCGCAACAAGCTCGGTGCCGAGATGATCGAGTACGACCTCAACCTCGCCCGCATTAATATCATTCCGAGCGCGCTGGCCGAAGCGGTCAAGCCGATCGAGAAGATCTCCGACATCCGGATCTTCGATACCGGCGGCATGCTCGGTCGCGGTGGCGGCAACGGCGCGATGAACGGCGGCGGCAATGGCGGTCTCGGACTCGGTGATGGTCTCGCCGCGCAGCTATTGTCGGTATCGGCGTTCAAGCCGATGATCGACAGGATTCTCGGCGAGGCTGGCTTCCCGGCTGGCCCCGACGGCATGACCAGCCTGTTGAATGCGCTGCGTGCCGGCAGCGGCCCGCTGACCGAAGCGGAGTTGCCGGCGCCTGCCGACAGCCCCGCAACGCCGCCGACCACCATCTCGGGCACGGGCAAGGCGACGCTCGGACCGAAGTCGTAGTCGCGATGACGGTCTGAGCCGCCGTCAGATCGCAAACAGAGAGAAGCCCGCCGCAGTCGATGCGGCGGGCTTTTTTTACGCCTTGCCGGGCACGGCGCGTTCGTCCCCCTTCATTTCCTTATTGCAAATGCTTCTCATTAGTGACACTAGTTGCGAATAATTCGCAATTGCAGGTCAGGGAGACGGTCGATGCGTCAGCTCAAGCGGGCTTTTGGCGGCAAGGACGGAGACCATGACGATTTCCACTTTGGCCATTTTTCCCAGCATTTTTTCCTGCCGCACCAGCCTCACGGTTCACATGACACGCACGACGCCCACCCCTCTCACGGATCCCATGGTTCTCACGGGGGCCACGGCTCTCATGGCCCGCATGACGGCCCGTCGTGCCAACCGGGTCCGCAGCCGGTAAAAATCGAGTACCGCAGCTTCGACGGCTCGCAGAACAACCGGTCCGATTCCACCCTCAACGCCGCCGGCACCGAATTCGCACGTATCGGGACGGCGCATTTTGCCGACGGCATTTCCGTGCCGCTGGGCGGCAACAATCCGCGCACCATCAGCAATCTCGTGGTCGGCGCCGGCGATGCCGATGTGGCGAACCCGGAAGGTGTTTCCGCGTTCATGTACGCCTGGGGCCAATTCATCGATCATGACATCACGCTGACCCGCACCGACGGCGTCAACGACATCAGCGTCGTGGTTCCCGCCGGCGATCCCGTATTCCCCGCCGGCACCATCATTCGGATCACCCGCGCCGTCACCGATCCCACGACCGGTGCCGGCACGTCCAATCCGGCGATGGCGGTCAATTCCAATTCCGCCTGGCTCGACGCCTCGATGGTCTACGGGTCGAGTGCAGCGGTCGCCGCCAGCCTGCGCACTGCCGACGGCCACATGAAGACGTCAGCGGGCGACAACCTGCCAATCGTCAACGGCATGGTGGTGGCCGGCGACGGCCGTGCTGCGGAAAACCCGGCGCTAACCGCGCTGCAGACGCTGTTCGTGCGCGAACACAATTACCAGGTCGACAAACTGCACCTTGAGCATCCGAACTGGAGCGGCGACCAGCTCTACAATTACGCCCGCGCCATCGTGTCGGCGGAAATCGCCAACATCACCTATTCCGAATTCCTGCCGAACCTCGTCGGCAAGGACGCGCTCACGCCCTATGACGGCTACGACCCCAATGTCGATCCGCATTTGACGCTGGAATTCGTCGCCGCGGCGTTCCGCTTCGGACACTCGATCGTCTCGGGCGAAACCGAAGGCCTTGCGGAGAACGGCGAGGTCATCGCCGGCTCCGAGGAAGACCTGAAAGACGTGTTCTTCCAGCCGGCGGCCAACTTCATCGACAATGGCGGCGCCGACGGACAATTGCGCCATCTGGCCGCCGATCCCTCGCAGGCGCTCGATGCGCGCATCGTCGAGGATCTGCGTAATTTTCTGGTCGATGCGCCGGTGTCGATGGATCTCGCCGCGATCAATATCCAGCGCGCCCGCGACCTCGGCCTCGGCACGCTCAACCAGACCCGTGAAGCGCTCGGGCTCGACCCCTACACGGATTTCAGCCAGATCACGAGCGACCCGCAGACGCTGGCCGGGCTGAAGGCGGCCTACGGCAACGTCAACAATGTCGGCCTGTGGACCGGTGGCCTGTCGGAAAACCATGTCCCCGGCGCGCTGGTCGGCGAAACCTTTCAGGCCATCCTGACGATGCAGTTCGAGGCGCTGCGCGACGGCGACCGGCTCTGGTTCGAGAACCAGGGTTTTGACGCCAAGACGTTGTCCGAGATCAAGGGCACGACGCTCGCCGACATCATCCTGCGCAACACCGACACCAGGCACATCCAGGATGACGTCTTCGTCACCTATGTCCGGCACACCGGCCTTGCCGGCGGCGTCGAGTCCGAAGACCCCGACGCCCGCCAGATCGTGATCGGTTCCGATGGCACCGACACCCTGATCGGCGGTCCGCAAGGCGATTACCTGTTCGCCGGCACCGGCAAACAAACCATGACAGGCCATGCCGGCGCCGATCGTTTCGTGTTCGATACCGGCGCCACCAAAGCCAGGATCACCGACTTCGATCCCGGCGTCGACCTGCTGGTGTTCGAGCATGCCGGCCGCCTCGACTTTCGCGATGTAAAAATCTCGGGCAATCACGGCAACACGATCGTGCACGTCGGCGACGACTGGATCGAATTGATGGGTGTGCGGCCCTATATACTCAGCAGGCACGACTTTCTGTTCGACGTCTGATGGGTCAGCAAGACGTGGATGGCCGGGACAAGTGTTTAGCCGGACAGATCACTGGTGTTGGGAGACATCGCTGACACATCAAGGTGAGAAACCTCCACACGTTCACGTGTGGAGGTTTTTTCGTTGCCCCGCCGCTTGTCGGGAAACGGGTGGGTTGGGCCGTGCTGTCGTCGGACAATGAGGGCCGATAAAGCCATCAGGGAATCGCCCCATGTCCGCCGCCGAGACGCCGCGCCTGCCGCCGACCTTCAACCGCCTCGCCTGGTCGAACCTCGCCGCGCAATCGGCCGAACAAGTCGCGCTGGCCGCCGCCCCGATCGTCGCCGTGCTGCTGCTGCGCGTCGGCGAAGGCCAGACCGGCCTGCTGCAGACCGCGCTGACGCTGCCCTTCATCCTGTTTGCGATCCCTGCCGGCCTGCTGGCGGACCGCATCTCGCGGCGCTGGCTGATGGCGGGCTCCGAAGCGCTGCGTGCGGCGGCGCTCGGCGGAATCCTGCTGCTGATCTGGCTCGGCTGGATGACGCTGCCGCTGCTGGCTCTGCTCGGCTTCATCGCGGTGTGCGGCACGGTCGCGTATAGCGTCGCGGCACCGGCACTGGTGCCGTCGCTGGTGAACCCGGAGCAACTGCCCGCGGCCAATGCCCGGATTGAACTGGCGCGCACAGTCGCCTTTGCCAGCGGCCCCGCGCTCGGCGGCGTGCTGGTCGGATGGGTCGGCGCCGCCCCCGCGTTCGGATTTGCCGCTGCGCTGTCGGTCATCGCGGTCGTGCTGCTGTCGGGCATCTATGAGCCCGCCCGCGCGCCCGCCCCGCGCCGCCATCCGCTGCAGGAGATCAAGGAAGGCGCCGTGTTCGTGTTGCACCACAAGCTGCTGCGGCCGGTGTTCATCACCCAGTTCATCTTCAACACGGCCTCCTTCCTGCTGCTTGCGGTGTTCGTGCCCTATGCCGTGCGTCATCTCGGCCTTTCCGCGACCGGCGTCGGCACCACGCTCGCGATGTACGGCGTCGGCATGGTGGTCGGCGCGCTCCTGGCAACGCGCGTCATGAAGCGCCTCGCCTTCGGCACCGTGATCGGGCTCGGCCCGGTGACCGGTTTCGTCGCCGCCACCGTGATGGCGCTGACGACCATCTTTCCCTCACCGCTGCTCGCGGGCCTGAGCTTCTTCCTGCTCGGCGTCGGTCCGATCCTGTGGGTGATCTCCACCACCACGCTGCGCCAATCGGTGACGCCGCCCTCGCTCTTGGGCCGCGTCTCCGCCATCAACATCATGAGCTATGGCGCCCGCCCGCTCGGCTCGGCGCTCGGCGCCATCGTCGGCGGGCTCTACAGCGCCGAAGCCTGCCTCTACCTGGCGACCGCGATCTTCGCCGCCCAAGCGCTGGTCATCCTGATGTCGCCCGCCGTCTCGCTGACGCGGCAGCCGGAAATGGTCGGCGACGGGCCGGCGCTGCGGGCGTGTTGAGGCCTCTCCTCGTCATTGCCTGCGACAAACGCGAAGCGTTTGCGCAAGGGAGCAAAGCGACGAAGCAATCCATTCTTTCCGCGGAGAGATGGATTGCTTCGCTTCGCTCGCAATGTCGGCCTTGGCAACGATTTTCTTCCAAAATTGCCTACCAACGTCTCTTTCGGTTTCCGTACGCCGTTTTATATGATATCCATCATTTTATAGAAAACGGGAACCCTCCATGGCCGACCAGACCGTAGCGATCGCGCGCCCCCGTCCCGAGGCGTCCTCCACCGTTCTGCAGATCGCGGTGCTGGCGGCGCTGGCTGCCACCGGGACGCTGGCGACCAATATCCTGCTGCCGTCGCTCCCGCAGATGGCAGCCTCGCTGCACGTCACGAGCGCGGCGGTCACGTCAGCGATCACGATCTTTCTGGCGGTGTTCGCAGTCGGCCAGCTGGTGGTCGGGCCGATCTCGGACCGCTACGGTCGCCGCTGGCCGGTGCTGATCGGATTTGCCGTGTTTTTCGCCGGCAGCGTCTGGTGCGGCCTCGCCACCGACCTGCCCAACCTGCTCGCCGGCCGCGTGGTCCAGGCCGCCGGCGCCTGCGCCACCTCCGTGCTGTCACGCGCTATTGCGCGCGACCTGTTCTCCGGCGCCGCATTGGCGCGCGCGATGGCGCTGATCATGATTGCGATGGCGGCGGCGCCTGGCTTCTCGCCGCTGCTCGGCGGCGCGCTCGACCATTATTTCGGCTGGCGTTCCGAGTTCGCGCTTGTCGCCGCCTTTGCGGTGCTCGGCGCGCTCGCCTACCGCATGGTTCTGGGCGAGACCCATCATGCGACGCGCACACCGCTCGACCCGCTCGCGATCGCCCAAAACTATCTTGGCCTGATCTCCGACCGCCGTTTCGTGGTGCCGGCCGCGACCGTGAGCCTGATCATGGGCGGTCTGTTCGCGATGTTCTCGGCCGCGCCCCGCGTGCTGATCGAAGCGATGCACTTTACGCCCATCCAGTTGGGCCTGTTCTTTGCCGGCACCGTGCTGATCGTATTCGCAGCCGGAATGCTGGCGACAAAGCTGGCGCCGCGTTACGGGCTCGACCGTTCGATCCGCGGCGGATTATTCGCGGCCGCTGCCGGCAGCCTCGCGATGCTGCTGGTGTCGCTGTATGGCCCGACCTTCCTGCCGTTTCTGGGCGCGATGAGCGTGTTCCTGCTCGGCATGGGCATCGTGAACCCCTTGGGCACCGCGCAGGCGCTCTCCCCGTTCGGCGAGAAGGCAGGCGCGGCCTCCGCGCTGGTCGGCTTCTGGCAGATGATGAATGCGGCGATCGGCGTCTGGCTGGCCGCGACGATCTCGCACGAGGCGCTGTTCGCGCTCGGTGTGGTGCTGACGGTGTTTTCCCTGGTGGCGGTCGCACTCTACCCGCTGCGCGCCAAAGCGGCCTAGCTTCCGAGATACCGCTCGTACTTTCCGGCCACGACTTCATCCGCCGCAATGTCAGGATCGAGCGTATAAAGATCCTGCGCGCGGCCGATGCCGCGCAGCGCGTAGCGGCCGGTGGAAACCAGATAGTTGCGCCCCGCAGCGTCCAGTCCGGTGCGAAACGCCTCCGAGGTCAGCAATTCGCGGTCGACCGAGCGGCACATCGAGGCGATGCGGCTGACTTCGTTGACGGCCGGCCCCACCACGGTGAAGTCGAGCCGGTCATCGCTGCCGATATTGCCGTAAAAGACCTCGCCGACATGCAGGCCGACATGGGCCGTCGTCACCGCCACGCCTTCGGCGGCACGGCGGGCACTGACCGCAGCCATGTTGCGCCGGAAATGGTGTTCGGCGCGCAGCGCCGTGCGCTTGGCAACGGCCATGTTCTCGTTGGTGAACATCGCCAGCACGCCATCGCCGATCAATTTCAGCACCTCGCCGCCGGCGTCATGGATGGCGTCGATCGAGGCCTGCGCATAATCGTTCAGGAACGGGATGATCTGGCCGGGCTCGATGCTCTCGCTGATCGAGGTCGAGCCGCGCAGATCCGAAAACCACAGCACCGCGTTGATGCGCTCGGTGACGCCGCGGGCAATGCGGCCGCGCAGCACCTGCTCGGATGCGTCCCGGCCGAGATAGACCCTCCCCAGCGTCCGCGCGACCTCAGCCTGTGCGGCGGATTTGACCGCAAGCCCGAGCACCGGCACCAGCTCGCGCAAGGCGGCGAGTCCCTGCTCGCCAAATCCTTCGTCGCGCCGGGTTACCCATGTCGAGTAAAAGCAGTCCATCTGCCCCATGGTGCCGGCTTCGCCGAACCGGTGCACGAAGCTGAGAAAATGCTTGTGACCCTTGGCGGTCAGGTCCTCGATCATGTTGAAATCGAGGCCTTCGCAATCGGACAGATCGATCAGCAGCTCGTCGCCACCGGTTTCAAGCAAATGGTAAAATGTCGAGCGCCGCCAGTTATCCGCGACGGCGCCCTCGCTGCTCGAACCATATTCAAACCTGTCGGCCTCGTTGGTCTGGGAATCGCTCCAGCGAAATCCGCGGCCCTCGAACACCGGGTGCAGCGTGTCAATGATGACCATTGCGCGCGACAGCTCCAGGCCATGGGCGCGGCAGCGTTCGCAAAAGCCGCGGAGCAGATCGTTCTCGGGCAGGCCTGTCAGGCTCTGATGGGCGATCCAGTTCATCAGGCGCAGGCGGGGCGTGAGTTCCATGCCGCCATTATGCCGCGCAATCGTGACAGACGGAAGCCTGCGGAAATCCCTTAGGTTTTCCCGGATACGACGACTTCGCCGTCTTCCTTCACGAAGGAGGCCACGGGACGGTCGAGCAGGTCGAGCACCATCTCCGACGGCCGGCACAGCCGAACCCCCTTCGGCGTCACCACGATCGGCCGGTTGATCAGGATCGGATGGGCGAGCATGAAATCGATCAGTTCGTCGTCGCTCCATTTGGGATCGGCAAGGCCGAGCTCCGCATAGGGCGTGCCTTTTTCGCGCAATAACTCGCGTGCGGAAATGCCAAGCGCCGCGATCAGCTCGACCAGCCGGGCGCGGCTCGGCGGGGTCTTCAGGTACTCGATCACCTCGGGCTCTTCGCCGCTCTGGCGGATCATCGCCAGCGTATTGCGCGAGGTGCCGCAGGACGGGTTGTGATAGATCGTCACGCTCATGGGTGAGCTTCCTTCGCAGTTGCGACCACCTCGCCTGCCCCGCGCAGCAGCCAGCCCATCAAGATCATGGCGGCGAGCGCACCGCAGAGTTCGGCGGCGATGAAGCCGGGCAGATCGGTTGGGCGGATGCCCGAAAACGTATTAGTCAGCGATCGGGCTATGGCGACCGCGGGATTGGCAAACGACGTCGACGACGTGAACCAATAGGCCGCCGTGATGTAAAGCCCGACCAGCCAGGGGATCGCCGCCCGGTTGAACCGGATACCGGCCAAAATCGTCGCAAGCAGGCCGAACGCGGCCACCGCCTCCGCCAGCCATTGCGCGCCGCCGGTTCGCACCTTCAGCGAGGCATCCAGCAGCGGCAGGCCGAACATCGCATGCGCCATGATGGTCCCGGCGATGCCGCCGGCGATCTGCGCCGCCACGTACGACAACGCCTCGCGCGCCGTCAGCTCGCGCCGGAGCGCAAACACCAGGGAAACCGCAGGATTGAAATGCGCGCCCGATATCGGCCCGAGAATGCTGATCAGCACGACGAGGATCGCACCGGTCGGCAGCGTGTTGCCGAGCAGCGCGAGCGCAACGTCCTTGGTCAGCGTTTCCGCCATGATGCCGGAGCCGACCACGGTCGCGACCAGTATCGCGGTGCCGAGGGCTTCGGCGGTCAAGCGGCGCGGAAGATCAAAATCGGACATCAACTCGCCTTCTCGTGACCGTTAGTGGCACCATCGATGCGGCCGATATCGCGCAGCCGCGTTCCCAGCGACAGCGCATCGATGCTGCTCAGCGGCAGGCTCGTGAACGCGGCGATACGATTCTTCATGTACCGGAATGCTTCGACGAATGCCGCTTCGCGCTCGATATCGGTACCAACAACCTCCGCCGGGTCTGCAATACCCCAATGCGCAGTCATCGGCCGGCCGGGCCACACCGGGCAGGACTCGCCTGCGGCATTGTCGCAAACCGTAAAAATGAAATCCATCGCGGGGGCGCCGGGGCGCGCGAACTCCTCCCAACTCTTGGAGCGCAAATCGCCGGTCGGATAATCGAGGCTATTGAGGACCCTGATCGCGAATGGATTCACCGTTCCCTTCGGCTGGCTCCCCGCGGAGAAGGCGCGGAAGTGGCGATGGCCATCCTTCCGCAGAATCGCCTCGGCCAGGATCGAACGGGCGGTATTTCCAGTGCAAAGGAAGAGAACATTATACATGCGATCAGACATGGACTTTCCTCCTCTTCGAGGTGAACAGCAAGGCGTGAGGTCTTCGATCAGCGGCGCGCAGATTTCCGGACGTCCGTCGCAGCAATCCCTGACCATGAACAGCATGACCGCCCGAAACGCGTCGAGATCGGCGCGGTAGACGATCGAGCGGCTGAAGCGCTGGGCCGTCACCAGCCCCGCCCGCGACAGGATCGCCAGATGAGACGACATGGTGTTTTGCGGCACCGCCAGCGACTTGGCGATATCGCCGGCCGCCAGCCCCTCCGGTTCGTGCTTCACCAGCAGGCGAAACACCTCGAGCCGGGTCGGCTGCGCCAATGCAGCGAGCGCAAGAATGGCCTGTTCTGATTCCATATATCCAGACTTATGGATATATCTGAACATCGTCAAGCGGCTTATCGATATTGCCACTACGAGCGGCAAATTCCCGACTGGATCGGCGGGCACGGCACGGTGCCGTAAGAACAAAACACGCAGCAATCGCCCGAGCGAGGCTTGAGACGCTCGCCGCAGCCCTTGCAGTCGTAAAAGAACTGGCAGGCGTTGGTGGGCATGGTCTCGACGGATTGATGACTGCACTTTGGGCAAGTGAGCGTTGATTCCAACTGCATCAGGGATTTGCTCACACTCATTTTCAGCCGCATCGCGTTCAACGCCGCCACAAGGATCGTCGATCGCCCCACCGCGAAACTGCGCAACGCGCACTGCGTCGCCTAGCGGTCAAGCACAATCTAGCAGCCAAGGCGCGACAAAACAACCCGACGGGCAAATCACTTACGATTAACAGAAATCATGTCAAGCCCCGGAAACAAAAAAATTTCTGTTTTACAGAATCAAAAATCGGTTTATATAACAGCCATCCCGTCCCACTCAGAGGGCGTCGGCCGTCGTCACGGACGTTGGACGGGTTGCGGTGGACGCTGATGTTGCGGAGACGTAACGCGACAGCGGCGTACGGCGAAGACGCGTGGTCCTGGCGCCCGTTGCTGGCGTCAAGTTCCTGAGAAGCCAAAAGCTGATCAGGGGCGACGGAGTCAATCGAGAACTCGTCTCCGGGGAGAGCGCGTTATAAGCCGTAAAGCCA
>NZ_JAFCME010000033.1 GCF_018130065.1 Bradyrhizobium sp. AUGA SZCCT0158
TCACCATGAAGCACGGCCTCGAATACTTCCACGCCGCCGCCGCAGGATGGAGCCTCAGACATGTGTGCATGCCCTAGGGCGTTCGCCGGGACGACGACTACTAAAAATCGGTCGTCACCCCGCCCGCTTCTTCCGGCCGATCTCGCTGCGCAGCGCCTGCAACTCCTTGCGCGCCGCGCTCGCGGCGTTGCGTTCGATCTTGCGGTAGCGCTTGACCAGCGAGATGCCGAACGACGTCAGCACCGCGCCGCCGCCGTTCTTGCCGCCGGTCTGCCGCTCGACGGCGGCCTGCCGGCAGATGCGGTTGATCTCATCGACCAGATCCCATGCCCGCTTGTACGACATCTCCATCGCGCGGCCGGCAGCCGAAATCGAGCCGCAGGTCTGGATGTTCTCCAACAGCTGGATCTTGCCCGGCCCGATCCGGGCGTTTGCATCCAGATCGATGCGAACGCTGAGCGAAGGAAGCGATTTGGCACTCGATTTCGGCATGAAAATACTTGCTCACTACATCGGTTCGAGCGGGCTACCGCTTCGCTTTCAAAACAAAAGCTGCTCCAGTCTTTTACGGGCAAGCGGAACCGGTTACATACTCGTATGAATACGGATAAGTTGGAGTTCCACACCGGCATGAATCATCCATCATTGTTTTCCCCGCTGCAGATCGGTCCCTACCAGCTCAAACATCGTCTCGCCCTAGCGCCGCTGACGCGGATGCGGGCGGAAAAGCCCAGCCTCGCGCCGCGGCCGCTGAACGCGGAATATTACGCCCAGCGCGCGACGCCGGGCGGATTGCTGATTGCCGAAGCCTCGCCCGTGATGGCGACGGGTTTTGGCAGCCCCGGCGTCCCCGGAATTTATACCGAGCAGCAGATCGCGGGTTGGCGAAAGGTCGTCGATGCCGTTCACGCCAAGGGCGGCGTGATCTTCCTGCAGCTCTGGCATGTCGGCCGCGTTTCGCATTCCTCGTTCCAGCCCGGCGGCGTGCTGCCGGTGGCACCCTCGGCGGTTGCAATCCCGCCCGATCTGAAGACCGGGACGGCCGACGGCAAAGCCGTGACCTACGAGACGCCGCGCGCGCTCGAGACATCCGAAATCCCTGGCGTGGTCGATGCCTACCGGCAGGCGGCGAAGAATGCGCTTGCCGCCGGCTTCGACGGCGTCGAGATCCACGGTGCCAACGGCTATCTGATCGAGCAGTTCCTGCAGTCGCACACCAATCTGCGCACCGATCAATATGGCGGCTCCATCGAAAACCGCACGCGCTTTCTGATGGAAGTGACAGAGGCCGTGGTCGAGGTCTGGGGCGCGAGCCGCGTCGGCCTGCGGCTGTCGCCGTACGGCATCGCCAATGGCAGCGGCGAGCCGGACCCGATGCCGCTCTATAGCCATGTCGTGCAATCGCTCAATCCGCTCGGGCTCGCCTATCTGCATTTCATCGAACCGCGCTCCAGCGGGGCCGGCCGCGCCGAGGTCAACCATCAGAACGTCCCTTCGGCGATGGTGCTGTTCCGCCCCATTTGGAAAGGCGTGCTGATCACGGCCGGCGGCTTCACCGGCGGGACCGCTGACGCCGCGATCGCGGCCGGCCATGCCGATGCGATCGCGTTCGGACGGATCTTCATCTCCAATCCGGACCTGCCGCGCCGCCTGCAACGCGGCTTCCCGCTGACGCCCTATAACCGCGCGACCTTCTATGGCGGCGACGTCGCCGGCTACACGGACTACCCCGCGCACGACGAGTTGGCGCAGGCATAGCACTCCACCGTCATTGCGAGCGAAGCGAAGCAATCCATCTCACAACGTAAAGAAAGAATGGATTGCTTCGCTTTGCTCGCAATGACGAAACGTGAGGACCGAGCATGTTTCCCGAGCTCGAAGAAACCGAAAAGAAAAAGGCAAAACCGGTGGCGGTGGGAAAACCCGCCGCCGGCCAATGCCTGTGCGGCAAAGTCTGCTTCGAAATCGACGTGCCGGCGCGCTGGGCCTGGCACGATCATACGCCGTCGAGCCGCCGCGCCCACGGCGCGGCCTACGCGACCTATGTCGGAAGCTGGCGCAAGCGCTTCCGCATCACCGAGGGCAAGACCTCCATCACCCGCTATGAAGACAAGGCGACCAAGACCGTGCGCAGCTTCTGCAGCAGCTGCGGCACGCCGATCGCCTACGAGCGCCCGCGTTCGCCGCACATGGTCAACATTCCGCGCGCGCTGTTCACCGGCCGCACCGGCCGCCAGCCGCTCTACCACATCGCGATCGAGGAGCTGCAGGAATGGGCTTATACCGGCGAACCGCTGGTGCCGCTGAAAGGTTATCCCGGCGTGGTCTGGCCGCGCTCGAAAAAGAAGAAGCGCAGTGATCGCGAGGGGATGTTCTAGCCATAACCAGCTTCATGCCTGATCACGCAGGGCAGCCATGACCGCGCTCCATTTGATCTCACCATTGCCGATCGTCATGATGGCCTGATCCCGAGAGGTCAACGAACCTCGGGCAGGAGGAAGTATGAAAAATCGCATTACCGGGCGCTCGGCCTTTCTCGCGCTGCTGAAGGACGAGGGCGTCACGCATCTGTTCGGCAACCCCGGCACCACCGAACTGCCGATCATGCACGCCCTGAAGGATCATCCTGACCTCACCTATGTGATGGCGATGCAGGAGAGCCTGGTGGTCGCGATCGCCGACGGTTACAGCCGCGCCTCGGGCAAGCTCGTCGCCTGCAACGTCCACGTCGCGCCCGGGCTCGGCAATGCGATGGGCTCGCTGTTCAACGCGGCCTTCACCGGCACGCCGATGATCCTGACTGCGGGCCAGCAGGAGCAGGGCCACGGGCTGATGGAGCCGGTGCTGTATGGCCCGCTGGTGCAGATGGCGGAGCCGCTGGTGAAATGGGCCGTCGAGGTGACGCGGCTGGAGGATCTGCCGCGGATCGTGCGCCGCGCCGCCAAGATCGCAACCACGCCGCCGACCGGGCCGGTGTTCATCTCGCTGCCGGGCGACATCCTCAACGCCGAAGCCGGCATCGAGCTCGGCCGCTCCACCCGCGTCGATACCCGCGTCAAACCATCGGACGAAGCGCTCGGGGCGTTGGTCGCGCGCATCCTCAAAGCGGAGCGGCCGGTGATCATTACCGGCGACGAGATCGTCAAGAGCGACGCGTTGAAGGAAGCCGCGCAGTTCGCGGAAGCGATCGGCGCGCCGGCCTATCAGTGTTCGACGCCCTACGGCGCACACTTCCTGTCGGAAAGTCCGTGCTTCATGGGCGCGCTGTCGCGCCTGCAGAAGCAGGTTCGCGAAGTGCTGTCGCCTTACGATCTGATGATCGTGCTCGGCGCCGATCCGTTGCGGATGTCGGTCTACAGCGAAGTCGATCCGCTGCCCGACGGGCTCGGCATCGTGCAGATCGGTCTGGTCGACTGGGATCTCGCCAAGAATTACGGCGCCGAGATCGCGCTCAAGGCCGACGTGAAGGAAACCCTGCGCGCGCTGGTGCCGGCGCTGAAGGCGGCCGGCGGCGGCGCGCTCGAAACGCGCGCCAAGCAGGGCGTGGCCGCGCTGGCCTCAAAGAACTGGACCGCAAAGCGCAAACCGCTGATCGAGCAGATATCGAAGGCCAGCACCAAATCGCCGATCGATCCGGACTGGCTGGCGCTGCAAGTGGTCGAGGCGATGCCCGACAATGCGATCCTGGTCGATGAAGGATTGACGTCGTCGCGGCAGATCCTGGCATTGCGGCCGCACCGCGACCGCTACGGCTATCACGCGCTGGCCTCGGGCGGCATCGGCTGGGGCCTGCCGGCTTCCGTCGGCGTCAGCCTTGCCAATCCCGAGCGCCCGGTGGTGTGCTATTCCGGCGACGGCAGCTCGATGTATTCGATCCAGTCGCTGTGGACCGCGGCGAACCACAAGCTGCCGCTGACCTTCGTGATCGTCAACAATGGCGGCTATCGCATCATCAAGCAGCGCCTGCTCGCCTTCCACGGCGACGATCATTATGTCGGCATGGACTTCGTCGATCCGCCGGTGGATTTCACCGGCGTCGCCAAATCACTCGGGCTGGAAGCTATGCGTGTCACCGATCCGGGGCAACTGAAGTCGGTGCTGTCGTCAGCTATTGGTCGGCCCGGCACCAAGCTGATCGAGGTGGTGGTGAGCAATTCGGTGAATTGAGAGGTAATGCAAACTATCCCCGTCATGCTGAGGTGCGCGCTCTTGTGCGCCTCGAAGCACGACGGCCCGGCTGTGGCCGATGCATCCCTCGAGGCTCGCCCAGCGGTGCAAGTGCACCGCAGGTTCGCACCTCCAGCGACAACGGCGAAGCCGTTGCGCGGGGATGACGGAAGTAGCAGCGTTGTCATTCCGCCGCCTTCACCCGCACACCCGGCCGATACTGGCTCGCCGGATGCTGCGCCGTCAGCCGCGCGCGGCCCTCGCCGAACAGCTTCTCGCGCAACGTGCCCTCGGCATAGGCGCTCTTGTATCGCCCGCGACGGGTCAGTTCGGGCACCAGCATGTCGGCGATGTCCTCGAAATCGCCGGGCGAGGTCGCGAAGGCGACGTTGAGGCCGTCGACGTCGGTCTGCTCGAACCAGGCCTCGATATCGTCGGCGACCTTCTCGGGCGTGCCGACCACGACGGGGCCGGCGCCGCCGATGCCGACATGTTCGATGACTTCGCGCACGGTCCAGACCCGATCCGGATCGGCGCGGGTGACGTTGTCGAGCGCGGTGCGGCCGGCGTCGTTCTGGACGTGGCGGACCTGCTGGTCGAGGTCGTAGCCGGAGAAATCGACGCCGGTCCAGCCCGACATCAGCGCCAGCGCACCCTCGGGATTGATGTGCTCGCGATACTCGGCGTATTTCGCCTTCGCCTCCGCCTCGGTGCGCCCGAGGATGATCGTCATCATGCTGAACATCAGGATCTCGGCCGGGTTGCGCCCGATCTCGCGTGCCAGGTCACGGATCGCCGCGACGCGCGGACCGATGATCTTGGCCGACGGGCCCGACATGAACACGCATTCGGCGTGCCGGGCGGCGAACTGCCGGCCGCGCGGCGAGGTGCCGGCTTGGTACAGCACCGGCGTGCGCTGCGGCGACGGCTCGCTCAGATGAATCGCATTGAGCCGGTAATGACTGCCCTCATGCGCGATGGGGTGCACCTTCGCCGGGTCCGCGAAGACGCCGCGCGCGCGATCGCGCAGCACGGCGGCGTCCTCCCAGCTGCCTTCCCAGAGCTTATAGACCAGCTCCATATATTCATCGGCGATCTCGTAGCGGTCGTCGTGCGCGGTCTGCTTGTCCTTGCCGGCGCCGCGCGCGGCGCTGTCGAGATAGCCGGTCACCACGTTCCAGCCGACCCGTCCCTCGGTAAGGTGATCGAGCGTCGACATCCGCCGCGCGAACGGATAGGGCGGCTCGAACGACAGATTGCTGGTGACGCCGAAGCCGAGATGCTTCGTCACCGCCGCCATCGCGGGAATCAGCATCAGCGGTTCATTCGAGGGGGTCTGCGCGCCGTTGCGCAGCGCCGCGTCGGGGCTGGAGCCGAACACGTCATAGACGCCGAGCACGTCGGCGAGAAACAAGCCGTCGAAACGCCCGCGTTCCAGCGTCCTGGCGAGATCCAGCCAATAGGGCAGTCGGTTATAGTCAAGGGTACGGTCGCGCGGATGGGTCCACAGCCCGGGCGATTGATGCGCCACGCAGTTCATGGCAAAGGCGTTGAGCCGGATCTGTTTTTTCATGGTGGTGGAACCTTGGCTATTCCCGGATACGCCGCCCGGTCGGATGCCGGGCTGTTGGCGGAAATTGTTGCATTGCATGAGGCTTAGCAAGGCCTTATTCGCCCCGACTGATACTACTTCCAGTAGATGAGTTGTATAACTACACTAACCAGTGATACGTTCGCGAACGCAAAAGGAAACAGCATGACGACGAGAGCCGATGCGATTGAAAATGTCCGTCAGCAGTTTCATTCGGGCGAATTCCTCGCCGAGCTCAACCGCCGGGTCGGTTTCCCTACGCAGAGCCAGGAGCCGCTGCCGGGCGATCCCTTGCGCGCCTATCTGGTGGAAGGACTGCAGCCTGCCTTTGAAGAGCTCGGGTTCTCGACCCGGCTGATCGAGTCGCCGCTCGGCAAGGGCCCGTATCTGCTGGCGGACTATCGCGAGGATCCGTCATTGTTGACGGTTCTCTCCTACGGTCATGGCGACGTTGTGGGTGGCATGGTCGGTGAATGGCGCGACAACCTCAATCCGTGGCAAACCACGACCAAGGGCGATCGCGTCTACGGCCGCGGCACCGCCGACAACAAGGGGCAGCACAGTATCAACATGGCGGCGTTGCGCGCCGTCCGCGAAGCCCGCGGCGGCAAGCTCGGCTTCAATGCCAAGTTCATCATCGAGACCAGCGAGGAGATCGGCTCGCCGGACCTGGCTGAGGTCTGCGAGGCGCTGCAGCAGGAACTCAAGGCCGACCTGTTGCTCGCATCCGACGGCCCACGGCTGTCGGCGGATCGTCCCACCATCTTCCTCGGCTGCCGCGGCGGCGTGCGCATCCATCTCGACGTCAACCTGCGTGAAGGCGGCAATCACTCCGGCAATTGGGGCGGCCTGCTCGCCAACCCCGCGACCATCCTGGCAAACGCGATCGCCGCGCTGGTCGATCACCGGGGACGGATGAAGCTCGACATCATGAAGCCGCCGCGCATCTCGAACCTGATCCGCACGGCACTTGCCGATGTGGAGGTCGAGCCTACGGCGGATGAGCCGCAGGTCTCCGAGAACTGGGGCGAGGATGGCCTCTCCGCCGCCGAACGCGTCTATGCCTGGAACACGCTGGAAGTGCTGGCGATGTCATCGGGCAATATCGATGAGCCGGCGAACGCGATTCCAGGCGTGGCTCGCGCCGTGTTGCAGCTACGCTTCGTGGTCGGCACCGAATACGAAAAGGTGGTCGACGCTGTCAGGACCTATCTGCACGCCAATGGCTTTGCGATGGTTGATGTCAGCGGGCAGCAGAGGTTTGGCGCGTCGCGTACCGATCTGGACAGCCCCTGGGTCAACTGGGCGGCGAACTCGATCCGGCAGACCACGGGCAAGGCGCCGGCGATCCTGCCGAATATCGGCGGTTCGCTGCCCAACGGCGTCTTTGCAGAAGGGCTCGGCCTGCCGACGATCTGGATTCCGCATTCCTATCCCGGCTGCTCGCAGCACGCGCCGGATGAACACATCCTGCTGCCGGTCACCGAGGAAGCGCTGGCCATCATGGCGGGCCTGTTCTGGGATCTCGGCGAGGTGCCGCGTAAACCGTGATGCCGTTAATGGTTCGTGTGACGGAATAAGAACGATGCTGCGGCGCGAAAACGCCGTTTCATGCTATAAAAATTTAGCTCTGCGTATCGTCAGGCGAAATATTGCTCTGTCGCCCGCGCGCCGCGCTCTCTAGGATCGGGGGAAGCGCGATGCGGGGAAGGGCGGCATGAACGCGACGTCACCTAAGAAGAAGCCAGCGCTGTCCGTCGCCGGGCAGCCGGCCAACTTCAACGCCATCCAAAAGGTCTGCGCGATCCTGCGCGTGCTGGCGCAGAACTCGCCGCTGCGGCTCACCGAGATCGCCGACGCCACCTCGCTGAACAAGGCGACGGCGCTGCGCATCCTCGGCTCGCTGATCGAGGAGGGCTTCGTCACCCGCGTGACCGGCGCAAAAACCTACGAGCTCGGCCAGGAGGCGCGGGTGATGGCGGTCAGCGCGCGCCGCACCGTCGACATCGCCGAACTGGCGCAGCCGAGCCTGCTGCGGCTTTCGGAGCGATCCGCCGATACCGCGCTGTTGTCGGTGCGCAGCGGCGTCGAGGCGCTGTATCTGGCGCGTTCCGTCGGCAGCCATCCTTTGCAGCCCAATTACCTGCAGATCGGCAGCCGCCGGCCGCTCGGCGTCGGCGCCGGCAGCCTTGCGCTGATGGTGTGGCTGCCGGACGCCGAGATCGACGCCATCATCGAAGTCATCATGCCGCGGCTGGCGAAATCGCCGCGCATCACGTCGAAATATCTGCGCGAGCGGATCATAGCTGCCCGCAAGCATGGCCATACCGTGCAGATCGACGTTGCCCTTCCCGGCATGGGCGGGGTCGGCGTCCCGATCCGCGACGATGCCGGGCAGGTGATTGCGGCGCTGAGCGTCGGCGCCTCCAGCGACCGGATCAGGCGGCGCGAAACCGAGCTTGCGGAGATGCTGAAGAAGGAAGCGCTGATCCTGACACGGGCAATGGCGCAGCCGGTGAAACCGGGTGCGCTGAAGGTGATCAAGGCAGGTTAGGGCGGTTGAAGGATCAAACCCCTTCATCCAGTGCGACCAGCTCGCGCTTCTTGCGCAGCGACGGCAACAGCGGTCCGACCAGCAGCACCACCGCGAGCGCCAGGCAGGTAGCCGAGATCGGCCGTGTCACGAAGGTCATCAGGTCGCCCTGGGAAAGGATCAGCGATTTGCGCAGGTTGTTTTCCAGCATCGGTCCGAGCACGAAGGCCAGCACCAGCGGTGCCGGCTCGTAGCCGAGCTTGCGCATGAAATAGCCGATCACGCCGAACGCGATCATGACGTAGACGTCGAACACGTTGTTGCTGGAGCAATAGACGCCGATAATCGTGAACAGAATGATCAGCGGGAACAGGATGTTGTACGGCAGCTTCAGCAGCTGAACCCACATCCCGATCAGCGGCAGATTGAGCACCAGCAGCATCAAATTGCCGATATACATGCTGGCGACGATGCCCCAGAACAGACCCGGGTTCTGGGTGATCAGCAGCGGGCCGGGCTGCAGGCCGTGGATCACGAACGCCCCTAGCAATAGCGCCATCACCACGTTTGGCGGGATGCCCAGCGTCATCAGCGGAATGAAGGCGCCGCCAGCCGCGGCGTTGTTGGCGGCTTCAGGTCCCGCCACGCCTTCGATCGCGCCATTGCCAAAACGCTCCGGCGTTTTCGACAGCCGCTTCTCCAGCGCGTAGGACGCGAATGACGAGATCACAGCGCCGCCGCCCGGCAGGATGCCGAGGAAGAATCCGAGAACGGTTCCGCGTGCGACCGGCCCGGTGCTGGCCTTCCAGTCTTCCTTGCTGGGAAACAGCTGCGTGATCTTGGCGTTGATGATGTCGCGCTTGATGATGTGCTCGGTGTTGAGCAGCACCTCGGCGACGCCGAACAGGCCCATCACCACGGGGACGAGGCCGATGCCATCGATCAATTCAATCCGGCCGAAGGTCAGGCGGGGCTGCGCCGTGATGCTGTCCAGCCCGATCAGACCAAGCACGATGCCGATGCAGGCCATCAGCAGCGCCTTCGCCATCGACCCCTGCGTGAGGAAGGTCAGCACCACGAGGCCCAGCGCCATCAGGCTGAAATAGTCAGCCGGTCCGAACGCGATCGCGACACTGGCCAGGGACGGCGCCACCAGCATCAAGGCGATCAGCGCGAAGGTGCCGGCGATAAAGGAGCCGAACGCCGAGATGCCGAGCGCCGGCCCGGCGCGGCCTTGTTTCGCCATCTGGTGGCCGTCGATGCAGGTGACGACGGAAGCCGCTTCCCCGGGGATGTTGACCAGGATCGACGTGGTCGAGCCGCCATACATCGACCCGTAATAGATGCCGGCCATCATGATGATGCCGGATTCCGGCGTTCCCGACAGCGTGACCGGCAGCAACAGCGACATGGCCGAGATCGGCCCGATGCCGGGGAGCACGCCGACCAGCGTGCCGATGAAGACGCCGATGAAGCAATAGACCAGGTTGACCGGCAACAGAGCGATGCCGAAACCGTGCGCGACGTTGATGATCGTGTCCATGTCGCGGTCAACCGATTTCGAAGATGCCCGAAGGCAGCTGGATCAAAAGCAAACGTTTCAGAATCCACCACATGCCGAGGGGGGCGATGACGGCGATCGGGATCGCCAGCGACCAGCGCACCGGATCTATCAGCCGCAACAGCAGCACCATCAACGGGATCGACGACAGCAGAAAGCCGAACGTATCGAGCGAGAAGGCGAACGCGGTGAGGGAGGCGATGACGATCAGCGGTTTGGTCCAGCGCGCATTCTCCCAGCGCGAACCGAAAGTCGGTCCGCCCTCGGTGAGCGACGCAATGATGATCGATGCCGCGAACAGGCACATCAGGATGCCGGTGTAGAACAGCACGTAGCCGGAGCCGGGATCGTTGATGGTGCCCAGTTTCAGATTGAGCCCGGACCGGATGACGAAAAGGCCGAGCCCGAGCCCGATCAATCCACCCCACAATTCGGAATTGTTGAAGCGGAATTTGACGTTGCTGTTATTGCTCATGGATTGTTCTCTCAGCCGTTCCCCGGACTGCGCAGCACCATAAGCGCGTTTACGTGTGTCTTCCACACGCTATGGCGACGGCGCTGCAGAGCCGGGGTCGGTCTTGCTGTGTTGTGGGTCCCGGCTCTGCGGAGCAGCGCTTTGCGCCGCACCGCGTCCGGACACGAGGATGGTCTATGCTACTTCTTCGCCAGCCCGAGTGAGTCGATCACCTTGCGTTCGGAATTGGTGACCTCGACGACGAACTTCTTGTAGTCCTCGGTATTCTTGTAATTCGGCACCATGTCGTATTTCGCGAGCGTTGCGATCACGGCCGGGTCCTCGAGGGCCTTCTTGAAGGCGTCGTGCAGCTTGGCGACGATCTTCGGGTCCATGCCCTTCGGTCCGGCGATGCCGAACGGCGAGTCATAGACCATGGGATAGCCGAGTTCCTTCAGCGTCGGCACGTTGGGAAAATTCGGCGAGCGCGCCGAGGTCCACACCATCAGCAGCCGCAACTTGCCGGCGTCGACCAGCGGACGCCATCCGGTCGAATCCGCCTGCAGCATGGTGTGCTGTCCGAGCACGGCGGCGTTGGTCTCCGCGCCGCCCTTGAACGGCACCTGCGTCAGCTTGATGCCGGCGAGCGTCGCGATTTGTTCCATGCCGATATGCAGCGAGGTTCCGGCGCCCGGGGTCGCGTAGGTCACCTTGCCGGGATTCTGTTTGGCGAAGTCGACGACGTCCTTCCAGGTCTTGAACTGCGACTCGGCATTGGTGGTGACACCGAAGGTATAACCGGTGAGGTGGATGATGTAGGAGAAATCCTTGGACGGATCCCAGGATACTTCCTGCATCAGCGGCAGGCGGAACACGGTGATCGGTAGCTGCGCGATGGTGTAGCCATCGGGCTTGGCTCCGGCCGCCATGGTGGCCGGACCGACGGTGCCGCCGCCGCCCGCCTTGTTGTCGATCGCGATCGGCTGGCCGAGAATCTTGGAGGCGCTTTCGGCGATTGCGCGCATCGTAAGGTCGGTCGATCCGCCCGCGGGCCACGGCACGATCAGGGTGATCGGCTTGGTGGGATATTCCTGCGCGCCGGCGGCGGCGGAAATCAGCATGCCGACGGCGGCGACAGCGAACATCAAACGGCTTGGTCTCGACATCTCAAACTCTCCCTTGCGGCCCCGTTGGAAGCGAGGCCGCTTTGTTGCTCTTTGATGCCTTCAATCTTCTCTGAAAACGCAGGCGAAGAAAAGCGCATTGACCGCGCTAACCTATCCAATCGGCTCAGCAATTGGCTGGAATTGACATCTGCGACAATTGGTCTGCCGCGGCATCCCGAGATACGGAATTTACCGGGTCGCACGTGTGCGGCAAGCATGGTTGCACGGCGTCAACGCCGTGCCGCCAACCTTGCGACCATGGAACGTTCGGGCCATCATATCACGATATGACGGCAGGGTTCCGTTCTCCCGATGCCGTTATTGCCGAAAACCCCCTGGAGCGCATGAGTTCAGCTTCGAACGCGACCGACAATGCGGTCCTCAAAGCATTCGCGACAATCCCCGCGCTGCTCGAACAGGCGCCGGAGCTGATCGTTCGCGGCCGGTTTCTCGACTGCGAGTGTCTGCTCGGACCGACCGGCCATCCTCTTCACGCCTCGATCCGTGCCGGCCGTATCGTCGATTTGACATCGGCGCCGGTGCTGATGCGCTCCTGGCGGTTTGCCTATCGCGCTTCACCGGCCGCCTGGGCGGCGTACTGGCAGCCCGCGCCGCGGCCGGGCTGGCATGATCTGCTCGCCCTGACCAAGCGCGGCGAGGCCGCTATCGAGGGCGATCTGCATCCCTTCATGACGCATCTGCAATATTTCAAGGATGTGCTGGCGTTACCGCGGCAGCATTTCGCGGTAGCGGCATCATGAGCGGCTATGTCGAGCCGATGATCGGCCGCTATGTCCATGTCGACATCGGCGCCGAAATGCATCGCATCTATTTCGAGGAAAACGGCACCGGCATTCCGCTGGTGTGCCTGCACACCGCGGGTTCCGATGCGCGGCAATGGCGGCATCTGCTGGCCGACGCGGAGTTCGCGAAGCATTTTCGGATCATCGCGTTCGACATGCCCTGGCACGGCAAATCCAATCCGCCGGCCAGCTGGAACGGCGACGAATATCAGCTCACCACGGCGCGCTACACCGAAACCATCCGCGCCTTCTGCAAGGCGCTGAAGCTCGACAAGCCGGTGGTGATGGGCTGCTCGATCGGCGGCCGCATCGTGCTCAATCTGGCGATCGATCACGCCGCCGAATTCCGGGCGTTGATTGGCCTGGAAGCGGCTGATTTCCAGGCGCCGTGGTACGATACCACATGGCTCAACCGCCCCGACGTCCATGGCGGCGAAGTCTGCGCGGCGCTGGTGTCGGGTCTGATTGCGCCGCAGGGCCCGCAAGCGGCGCGGACCGAGACGCTGTGGGGGTACAAGCAGGGCGGACCCGGCGTCTTCAAGGGCGATCTTTATTTCTATCGGGTCGACGGCGATCTGCGCGGCCGGGTCGAGAACATCGACACCGATGTCTGCCCGCTGTTTCTGCTCACCGGCGAATATGACTTCTCCTGCACGCCGGAAGACACCAAGCGCACGGCGGCGGCGATCAGGGGCGCCCATGTCACCATCATGGAGCAGCTCGGCCATTTTCCAATGAGCGAGAATCCCGAACAGTTTCGTCGCTACATTGCGCCGGTGCTGGCCCAGATCGTCGCGTCGGCTAAAGTCACCGCCTAGCAGCCGTTGCCGCTTCAAGCCGCGCGGTGCAAGGCGAAGGGTCCGCCTTCGATCGCCGGCCGCTTGCGATCAATCAAATCCGCCGTCAGCCGCGCGCTGCCGCAGGCAAGCGTCCAACCGAGCATGCCGTGGCCTGAATTGATGAACAGGCCATCAAGCGGCGACCAGCCGATGATCGGCCGGCTGTCGGGCGTCATCGGGCGCAGCCCGCACCAGGGCTGGACGTCGCCGCCGGCGTCGATACCGAGCAACTCGGCTGAAGCGCGGCGCAGCGTGTCGATGCGCCCGACATCGATCCTGGCATCATCACTCTCGATGTCGGCGATGCCCGCGACCCGTATCGTCGTCCGTTCGCCGGACGAGAGCGGCGCGAACACCAGCTTGCGTTCCATATCGGTGACGCTGTGGCGAAGCGCGTGGGTATCGTCAGGGGGTGTCAGGGTGATGCTGTATCCTTTGACCGGATAGATCGGCAGATAGAATCCGCAAGCGCGCGCAAAGGCACGCGATGCCGCGCCCATGCACAGCACAAAGCGGTCCGCCTGCACACGCCCTTTCGTGGTCTCGACCGCGCAGAGGCGGCCGCCGGACCTGACCGGCCCAACCACCGGCGCGCCCAGCAGCCATTCGATGTTGCTGCGCTGCTTCATGCGGGCCGTGAGTGCGGCGCAGAATGCCGCACAATCGCCGACCTGCTCGGAGGCCGTGTAGACCCCGCCCGCGAGCTCGCGCACGTCGAGTTTGAGCCCAGGCTCCAGCGCCAGGCACTCGGCAGGTGTCAGAACCTGTTGCTGATCATCACCGGTGCCCATCCTGGCAATTGCGCCTCGCGCCGTGTCGAATTCCTTGCCTGTCCGGAATACGACGAGCTTGCCCGCGGTCCTCAATCCGAACGCGAGCCCAAGGGCCTCGGACAGCTGCGCCAACTCGCTCCGGCTCAAGGCGGCGAGCGCAAGTTGGGCGCCAATGGTCTCTTGCACGGCGTTCGAGCGGCAGGCCAGCAGGAAACGCGCGCCCCACGCCACCAAAGCAGGGTCCAATCCGGGCCGAATGCGAATGGGCGAGCCCTTCGACATCAATAGCGATGGAAGCTTCATCAGCAGCGCCGGCGAGGCCAGCGGCGCCACGAAGGCGTAGCTGAGCTGGCCGCCATTCGCAGCGCTGGCGTCTGCTCCGGTGGAAACGTTGCGGTCGACGACGGTGACATCATGTCCGGCTTCGGCGAGGCGCCATGCTGTGGTGAGGCCGATGACGCCGGCGCCGAGTACGCAAATTTTCATTTCGATGTCTCTTTTTGAAACGGCCGCCCGATCGAAACGTAACTTGACCGGGGACGAACTGGATGGTGTGGGCACCGCCAGACTAGGGCGTTCACTCGCCGCCACTGATGCGAAGGTCGCATAATGCAAAACTTGCATCATCGGCCGCGGCGTAGCACGCTAGCGATGGGTGGCGGTTTTGGGCGGGTTGCGGGCCGGGTTATGACAGGGCGCCGACTGATCGGGATGGACCTTTCGGCGACGGCCGGGCGCCGCGATGCAAAGCTTGCATTGGTCAAGGCGCATGCCGATTGGCTAGGTTCCGCGCATGGGGGATCACATTCTTGACCGGCAACGAGCACCCGACGCTGTTCGCTGCCTTGCGCCGCCTGGAGAGGCGCCGCAGGCCGGCGCGGCGGCGCCACGCGTCCAGGCAAGGTGCGTGATGGAGCTGCGCTGGCTGCAGGATTTTCTGATGGTGGCCGAGACCGGCAACTTTACGCGGGCGGCCGAGCGACGAAATACCTCGCAGGCCGCGTTCAGCCGCCGGATCAAATCGCTGGAGGCCTGGCTCGGCTTCGACCTGATCGACCGCAGCGTCTATCCGACCCAATTGACGCCGCAGGGCGAGCGCTTTCGCGAACATGCCGGCGAGCTGCTGCGGCAGATGCTGGACGCGCGGGTGGAGCTTGGCGGCAAGCCGGTTCGGCGTCACGAACATATCAGGATCGCGTTGCCGTTTGCGATGGCGACTTCCCGCCTGCCGCATTGGTGGCAGCTCTGGTCGCAGGAGCGGCGCCTGAGCTGCTCGGTCGTGGTCGGCAATATCCACGACCTCGTCACCTCGCTGGTCTCGAACAATGTCGACCTGATGATCTGCTACCACCACGCCCAGCAGCCGATCCATCTCGATCCGGACCGCTATGAACGTGCGATCCTCGGCACCGAATTCCTGCGGCCCTATGCCAGCCAGGCGCTGGTGACGAAGGGGAGTGCCTCGCTGCCCGGCCGGCCGACGCATCCGGTGCCGCTTCTGATGTACTCGCCGGGCGTGTATTTTGCGCGCTTGGTTGATCTCATCCTGGAAAATGCCCCGGTTTCTGGCACCCGGGTGATCGAAAGCGACATGTCGGACGTGCTGTGCGAAATGGCGCTCGCCGGCCGCGGCGTCGCCTGGCTTTGCGAGAGCACGGTGGCAGCCTCCGGCCGCAAGGGGCTGACGGCGGTCGGCGGTGACAAATGGGCGCTGCCTTTGTCAATGGTCGCCTTTAGAGATAGGACGAATAGCCAGCGGTCGCTAAATCTGTTTTGGTCCGAGTTATGCAGGTATAGTGCCGGACACGATGGGGGCAATCAGGAAAGGACCGCCTCGAGATCGTCGGCCAAATCACCTTCCAGGTCGTCGAGATCGAGTGGATGATGAATTTCAAACCAATAGAGGGAGAAGTTACGTGAAACACCGTCATATTATCGGCTGTCTGCTGGCCGGCGCGTTGTGCGCCACGCCGGCGATGGCGCAGGAACTCACCGGAACGTTGAAGAACATCAAGGATACCGGGGCCATCACGCTCGGCTTCCGGGATTCGTCGATTCCCTTCTCCTATCTCGATGACAGCCAGAAGCCGGTCGGCTACGCCATGGACATCTGCTACAAGATCGTCGATGCCGTGAAGAAGGAGCTCAAGCTCGACAAGCTCGAGGTCAAGCTCAATCCGGTGACGTCGTCGACCCGGATTCCGCTGCTGGCCAACGGCACCATCGATCTGGAATGCGGCTCGACCACCAACAACGCCGAGCGCCAGAAGCAGATCGCCTACACCAATACCCACTTCCTGACCGCGAGCCGCTACGTCTCGAAGAAGTCGAGCAAGATCAACTCGATCGACGATCTGAAGGGCAAGGCGGTGGTTTCGACATCGGGCACCACCAACATCAAGCAGCTGACCGAAGCCAATGCGGAAAAGAAGCTCGGCGCCAACATCATTCCGGCCAAGGACCACGCCGAAGCCTTCCTGATGGTCGAGACCGACCGCGCGGTGGCGTTCGTGATGGACGACATCCTGCTGGCGAGCCTGGTTGCCGGCTCAAAAGCGCCGGATGATTACGTGATCTCCAAGGACGCGTTCTCGAAGCCGGAGCCCTACGGCATCATGCTGCGCAAGGACGACCCGGCCTTCAAGAAGGTGGTCGATGCCGCCACATCCGCGCTCTATAAGGGCGGCGAGGGCCAGAAGATCTACGACAAGTGGTTCACCCAGAAGATCCCGCCGAAGGGTCTGAATCTGAACTCGCCGATGAGCGCGGAGCTGAAGAACCAGTACGCCAAGCCGTCGGACTCGCCGGATCCGGACGCCTACAAATAAGCAAACAGATGCTTCTGCCCATGCAATGGCCCAACCATTGCATGGGCACGTTTCGGCGACGTAGCGGACGGTAGGCCTTCGTGAATTACAATTGGAACTGGAGCATCTTCTTCGAACCGGCCCCGGGCGGGACCGGCACCTATTTCGATATGCTGCTGTCGGGGCTGTGGCTGACCATCCAGACCGGGATCTTCGCCTGGATCATCGCGCTGATATTCGGCTCGATCGTCGGCGTGTTGCGGACGCTGCCATCGAAGACCGCCTACTGGATCGGCTTCGCCTGGGTCGAATTCTTCCGCAACATGCCGCTTCTGGTGCAGCTTTTCCTCTGGTTCTTCGTGCTGCCGGAACTGCTGCCGCGGAGCTGGGGGCTGTGGCTGAAGCAGATGCCTAACGCGCCGTTCTATACCGCGGCGATCGGGGTCGGCCTGTTCATGTCGGCGCGCGTCGCCGTGCAACTGGCCGCCGGCATCGCCTCGCTGCCGCGCGGACAAAAACAGGCCGCGACTGCGCTCGGGCTGACGACGTTTCAAGGTTATCGCTACGTATTGCTGCCGATTGCATTTCGAATCATCATGCCGCCGCTGACCTCGGAGTTCCTCAACACCATCAAGAACACGGCGGTCGCGATCACCATCGGCCTGATCGAGCTGACCGGCCAGGCGCGATCGATGCAGGAATTCTCGTTCCAGGTGTTCGAGGCTTTCACCGCCGCGACCGTGATGTATCTCTTGATCAACATCGTCGTCGTCACCGGCATGCGCTTCCTCGAACGCAGCCTGGCGATCCCCGGCTATATCACGGGGAAATAGCGCATGTTCGCCAGTTTCGATTTCGACGTCATCCGCCGTTCGCTCGGCTACCTGTTTCTCGACGGCATGGCGTTTACGCTGACCCTGACCGCGCTCTCTGCGCTCGGCGGGATCATCTTCGGTACGCTGATCGCGCTGATGCGGCTGTCCGGTTTCAAGGTGCTCGGCCGGATCGCCGGGCTTTACGTCGACTTCATGCGGTCACTGCCGCTGGTGCTGGTGATCTTCTGGTTCTATTTTCTGGTGCCCTATCTCGGGCAATGGCTGACCGGCGCGTCGCGTCCGATCAGCGTCGGCGCCTTCACCTCCGCGCTCGTCACCTTCATCATGTTCGAGGCGGCGTATTTTTCCGAGATCATGCGCGCCGGCATCCAGTCGATCTCCAAGGGCCAGCCTGCCGCAGCCAATGCGCTCGGCATGACCTACGCCCAGACCATGCGCTACGTCGTGCTGCCGCAGGCGTTCCGCAACATGTTGCCGGTGCTGCTGACCCAGACCATCGTGCTGTTCCAGGACACTTCGCTGGTCTACGTGCTGTCGATGCCGGATTTCCTCGGCGCTGCGAGCAAGGTTGCGCAGCGCGACGGCCGGCTGGTCGAGATGTACCTGTTCGCGGCGGTGGTCTATTTCACGATTTCCTGCGTCGCCTCGTTTGGCGTCCGGCGCCTGCAGGCGCGTATCAGTATTGTTCGTTAGGGAACGCGCATGATCGAGATCAATCACGTCAGTAAATGGTACGGGTCGACCTTCCAGGCGCTGAAGGACTGCACGACCAAGGTCGCCAAGGGCGAAGTGGTCGTGGTGTGCGGCCCGTCGGGCTCGGGCAAGTCGACGCTGATCAAATGCGTCAACGCGCTGGAGCCGATCCAGGAGGGCGACATCATCCTCGACGGCATCAAGGTCAATGATCCGAAGACCGACCTGCCCAAGCTGCGCGCCCGCGTCGGCATGGTGTTCCAGCATTTTGAACTGTTCCCGCACCTGAAGATCATCGAGAATCTGTGCCTGGCGCAGGAGAAGGTACTGGGCCGGTCCCACGACGAGGCGATGGCCAAGGCCGCCAAGCTGCTCGACCGCGTCGGATTGAAGGTTCATGCCAACAAATACCCGGCCGAACTGTCCGGCGGACAGCAGCAGCGCGTGGCGATTGCACGCGCGCTGGCGATGGATCCGATCGCCATGCTGTTCGACGAGCCGACCTCGGCGCTCGACCCCGAAATGATCAGCGAAGTGCTCGACGTGATGGTCGATCTGGCCCGCGAGGGCATGACCATGATGGTCGTGACCCACGAAATGGGCTTTGCCCGCAAGGTGGCGCATCGCGTGATCTTCATGGACCAGGGCGAGATCGTCGAGGATGCGCTGAAGGACGACTTCTTCGGCAAGCCGCGCAGCGACCGCGCGCAGAAATTTTTGTCGAAGATTCTGTCGCATTAAGCCTGACCGTCATTCCGGGGCGCGCGAAGCGCGAGCCCGAAATCCATAACCACGATCGGGAGTATGGATTCCGGGCTCGCGCCAAAGGGCGCGCCCCGGAATGACGTTGAGGGTTTATCCGCATTAGCAATTTGCGTATATGAGTCCTCAATCCCTCTTCGCGCTCTCAGGAGACTCCGCTTGGAACAGATCGCCTACGTCAACGGTTCATTCGTGCCCATGGCCGACGCCAAGGTGTCGATTCTCGACCGCGGATTCCTGTTCGCCGATGGCATCTATGAGGTCGCGGCCGTGCTCGACGGCAAGCTGATCGACAATGCCTCGCATTTGGCGCGGCTGGAGCGTTCGGTCGGCGAGATCGAGCTGGCGCTGCCGGAGACCATCGAACGGATTCAGGAGATCCAGAAGGAACTGGTGTCGCGCAACAATCTCGTCAACGGCATGGTCTATCTGGAAGTGACACGTGGCGCCGACACCGGCCGCGATTTTGCGTTTCCAAAGGGCGTCAAGCCGACGCTGGTCATGTTTACCTCCGTGAAAGACATCATCAACGCACCGTCGGCCAAGACCGGCATTGCCGTCATCACCGTGCCCGATCTGCGCTGGACCCGCCGCGACATCAAGAGCGTGGCGCTGCTGGCGCAGGTGCTGGCCAAGCAGGCGGCGGCCGCGGCCGGCGCCGGCGAAGCCTGGATGATCGAGGACGGCAAGGTCACCGAGGGCGGCTCGTCTTCAGCGTTCATCCTGACGCAGGACGATGTGCTGGTGACGCGGCAGAACGGCAGCGAGATCTTGCCGGGCTGCACCCGCAAGGCGGTGGTCAAGCTGGCCGAAGAACGCCAGCTCCGGATCGAGGAGCGCGCCTTTACGGTGGAAGAAGCGCTGGCCGCGAAGGAAGCTTTCATCACCAGCGCCTCCGTGTTCGTGCAGGCGGTGGTATCGATCGACGGCAAGAAAGTCGCGACCGGCAAGCCCGGCCCGATGACCGATCGGCTGCGCGAAATCTATGTCGAGTTCGCCAAGGCGACCGCGGTTTAGGCGCTACCGGTCTTCGGCTTCAATATCGATGTGGGGCGCCGCCAGGTTTATGGGTATGCGGCCCTGATCGACCACGAACTTTGGTGGATGCGAACATGAGAATTCGGCGCCACACGAAAAGCCTTGTTGCGTTGCTCGCGCTAGTCGCGGTTTCCGTCGCGTCGAGCGCGAAGGCCTTCGCAGCCTATCCTGACCGGACCATCAGGATCGTCGTGCCGTTTGCACCGGGCGGCGGCACTGACGTGATCGCGCGGACGCTGGCGCAGGAGATGGCAAAAGATCTTGGCGCTTCCATCATCATCGAGAACAAGCCGGGCGCGGGCACCATCATCGGCACGCAGTCGGTCGCGGCCAGCGCGCCTGACGGTTACACGCTGTTGATGGCAACCTTTGCCAACGCGGTCAATCCAAGCCTGAACGCGAAGCTGCCTTACGATGCGCATAAGGATTTTGCGGCGGTTGCGTTGATCGCGCGTTCCTTCAACCTCGTCGTGGTCAATCCGGCGTCGCCGATCAAATCGATTGCCGACCTGATTGCGGTGGCCAAGGCCGAGCCCAATAAATTGTCGTACGGAACCTATGGCACCGGCACCTCGGCGCATCTGGCCGGCGAACTGTTCAAGCACATGGCCAAGGTCAACCTGACCGCCGTGCCGTACAAGGGCGCGGCGCCCGCGATCACCGACCTGCTCGGCGGACAGATCCAGGTGATCTTCACCACAGTCGCCAGCGCCGCCTCGCTGGTCGCGGCCGGCCAGTTGCGCGCAATCGCGGTGACGTCGGCCGAGCGCTCGCCGGCCTTCCCGGAATTGCCGACGGTGTCGGAAGCCGGCGTTCCCGGCTACGCGGCCGAGGCCTGGTATGGCGTGTACGCGCCCGCCAAAACTCCGCCTGACATCATCGGCCTCCTGAACAAATCGGCCGCCAAGGCCGTCCAGTCGGAGGCATTCAAGAAGCTCGGCGTCAACGAAGGGCTTGTCATGGTGGCGGAGCCGCCCGAAGCACTCGACCGCTATTTCAGCGTCGAGGAAACGCGCTGGCGCAAGGTGATTCAGGACGCCGGGATCAAGATCGAGTAGGCGCGCTAACGTTTATCCGCCACGAACCTGTTGCGCAGGGTGCCGATGCCGGTGATGTCGATCTCGACCACGTCGCCGGCCTTCAGATCCGGCGAGGCGCCGTCGGTGCCCATCCAGATCACGTCGCCCGGCCACAGCGTGAAATATTTCGTCAGCTCGACGATGAACGGCACGATGCTGAAGATCATCTCGTTGGTGCGGAAGCGGCCGGTTTCCTTGCCGTTGACCCGGATCGCGGTCTCCATCCGGTCGAGGTCGACGTCGGTTTCGATCCAGGGCCCCATCGGCTTGAAGGTGTCGGCGTTCTTGGATCGCCACAGCGAGCGATCGGCCTTCTGCCAGGTGCGTTCGCTGACGTCGTTGCCGATGGTGTAGCCGAACACGCAGGACATCGCGTCGGCTTCGGTCAGGTGTTTTGCCTTCTTGCCGATGACGACGACCAGTTCTCCTTCGTAGTGGATTTTCTCGGTCGCGGTTGCCGGGATCACCACGTCTTCATCATGGGCGATCAGGGCGTTCTGCGCGCGGTAGCCGATCTCGGGACGATCAGGCACGTTCGGAACCGTGCCGGCCTTGTCGGCGGCTTCCTTCAGATGCTTCAGATAGTTCAGCCCGACGCAATAGAACGTGCGCGGGATCAGCGGCAGTTCGATCTTCACTTCGCTGAGTGCATGGGTTTGCGCGCCGCGCTGCCATTCGCCGAAGGGGTCGCCGCTGACTGATACGACCTTGTCGCCCTCGACGAGGCCCCAGGATGTGTTGCCGGCGGCGGTGAATTTGAGCCAACGCATGAAGTGTCCTTTGTTTTATTCGGCTGCGGCCTGAGGCCTGGTTTTCCAGGCGCCGGCTTTGGTGCGCGGCAGGCCGAGATTCTCGCGCAACGTCTTGCCGGCATAATCCTTGTGAAACAGGCCGCGGCGCTGCAATTCCGGCACGATATGCTTGACGAAGTCGGCGTATGAGCCGGGCACGATGGTGGCCGCGATGACAAAGCCGTCGCAGCCGCGCTCGACGAACATCTCCTCCAACTTGTCCGCAATCTCCTTCGGGCCGCCCACGATCGCGTCCTGCACCTGGCCGCGGCCGGAGAAGGTGACGAAGTCGCGCGCGCTGGGATTGGCCTTGCCTGAATTCTTGAGCACGCCGTCGCGAATGCCCAGGATGCCCTGCATGCTCTTGAGCTCTTCTGTTGTCAGGGGCTCGTCGAGCGGCTTGGAGGCGAAGTCGTAATTCAAGGCTTCCGCGAGCAGCGACAGCGCGTCGATCTGCAGCGGCAGCTTGTTGATGACCGCCATCTTGTCCTCGGCCTCGCTCCTGGTCGCGCCGCAGACGGGTGTGGTGAGGTTGCAGAGGAACATCTGGTCGGGATCGCGGCCGGCCTTCGCCGCTTCGTTGCGGACCGCGGCATAGCCCTCCTTGGCGGCGGCCACGTTGCGCGCGGCGGTGAAAATCACCTCGCCCCATCGTCCCGCAAAGCGCTGGCCGCGGCCGGACGCGCCGGCCTGGATGATGACGGGATGGCCCTGCGCCGAGCGCGGCACGGTGAATGGACCGCGCGACTTGAAGAATTGGCCCTTGTGGTCGAGCCGCCTGACCTTGGCCGGATCGGCGAAGCGGCCGCTGTTCTTGTCCATGATCAGCGAGCCGTCTTCCCAGGTGTCCCAATGGCCGAGCACGACTTCCATGAATTCGTCGGCGCGGTCGTAGCGGTAGTCATGCTCGAGATGGGCATCCTTGCCCATGTTGTGAGCCTCGCCGTCATTGAGCGAGGTGACGACGTTCCACCCCGCGCGTCCGCCTGTCATCAAATCGAGCGTGGCGAAGCGGCGCGCGACGTCGAACGGCTCGAAATAGGTGGTCGAGCAGGTCGAGGCCAATCCGAGTTTCTCGGTGACCATGCCCATCGTGGTCAGCACCACGATCGGATCCATCTTCACGCAGCGGATGCCGTATTCGACCGTGTGGGCGTGGTCGTTGCCGTAGCGGTCCGGCATCGCCAGGCGATCGTCGAAGAACGCCATGTGGAATTTACCGGCTTCCAGAATCCGGGCGATCTCCTGATAGTAATCGGCCGACATCGAATCGTCGCGCGATTCCGGGTGCCGCCACGAACTCGGCAAATTGGTGCAGTTCTGCGCCTGCAGGAAGCCGACCATCGCCATTTGCCGTGTCATATCGTTCTCCCTGTATCGGCCAAGCGTCGCTTCATGTCAGATCGAGTTCGGCTGCGAGCTTGTACTCGCCGGCCAGCGCGCGCAATTTGTCCCAGGTCGCGTCCTCGATTTCGATGCCGGAAACCTTGCGCTGCTGCTCGCGGATATACTCGACCTCACCCGGATAGAACACGCCGGTGGAACCTTCGGACGTTGGCGTCTCTTTCAGATAGCGCGCGAATTCGGCGACTTCCTTCTTGAAATCCTTCAGCGGGCGGAACGCCGCGACGTTGAACACCGCCATGAAGCATCCGTCATTGTGGCGGCCGGTCGGCTCGACGCCGAAGCCCAGCCCGGTGAGCAGCCCGCACAACACCTCGACCATCGCGGCAAGGCCGCTGCCCTTGTAACCCTCGCTGCCGCCGAGCGGCAGCAGGGCGCCGCCCTTCCTGTACTCCCTGGGGTCGGTGGTGTGCCGTCCCTCGGCATCGACGATCCAACCCTTCGGGATTTCCTCGTTGCGCGACACGGCCAGCGCAATCTTGCCAGCGGCGACGGCGGAGGTTGCCATGTCAAGATAAAACGGCGCGTCGAGATCAGAGGGAACGGCAATCGAGATCGGGTTGGTGCCGAGCCGTGCCTCGCGGCCGCCGAAGGGCGCCACGATCTTCGGCGAGCGGCCGGAGTCGGCGGTCGCAATGCCGATCATGCCCTCCTGCATCGCCATCAATGGATAGGCGGCGAGCCGACCGACATGGCTTTGGCGAAACACCGTGCAGGCGGCGACGTTCGCGGTCTTCGCCTTCTCGATCGTCAGCGCCATCGCCTTGGCGTTGATGTGAAACCCAAAACCCCAGTGGCCGTCGATCACGGTCGTGGTCGGCGATTCCTGCACGATGGTCCACTTCGCTCCGGGCACGATGTGGCCGGCCTTGACGCGGTCGATATAGGTCGGGATCGCGATGATACCGTGGGAATCGTGGCCGGCGAGGTTCGCGTTGACGCAGCCGACAGCGACCGCTTTGGCTTCCTCGTCCGATGCGCCGACAGCCCTGAGCAGTGCCGCGCCGATGCGTGTGAGACGGTCGGCCTGGACGATCGGCATGGGTTTTCCTCATCGAATGCCCGCGAGCAGCGGGTCTTGCTTGTTGTTGTCGAAGCATGGTCTCAAAGCGGTGGCATGAGAGCAAGGGCAGAATGTCCGTACCGGCATGCCCGTGAGGCGGGCTCGCGCGGTTCGGATTTCATCTGACGAAAATTGGCTACCGTCGCAGAGGGCGTTACTCGCGGACGCGCCGTCGCTCTCATGGCTGACAAATCGTGAACGGAACCGTAGTTCTTCGGAGAACGGGCTTGCGATGTTGGGCGGTCATTTACTCTGAATCGCAACTTCCGGCCGCCAATAACGACCATTTAGGCGTCTTTCGCGCATAAATTTCCGTGGGGCAGCAGGCCCGTATTGTCTGCTGGGAGCTCGAGAGCCGTGAAGACCAGTATCGCGCGTACATTTGCAGCGTTGAATGCGACTAACGAAGCGATCCTGTACGCAAGATCGCCGGAAGAACTGTACGAAAAGGTCTGTGAAGCCGCTTTCTCCAGCGGGGACTTCCTGGCGACGGCCGTCTTTTTGCTGGACCCTCATACCAATCTGCTGCGGTTTGCGGCCGGTTTCGGCGAAGACACCGCAAGGCTGCGCGGCATCGACATTTCGATCGTGGCGGATACGCCTGAGGGCTCCGGGGTTTGCGGGCAGGCCTTTCGCGATCAGAAGCTCTGCGTCAGCAACGATTATCTCAACGACGCGCATTCGCTGGCCTGGCGCCAGGGTGCCGCTGCCGGACAGGTCGGCGCGGCCGTCGGGTTGCCGCTGACCCGCAACGGCCGCAGCATCGGCGTCTTCCTCGTCACGCGGCGCGAAGCCGGGTCGATCGATGCCCCCGTCGTCGCATTGCTCGAACGCATGTCGGCGAACATTTCATTCGCCCTCGACAATTTCGATCATGAAGCGGCGCGCAAGGATGGCGAGCGGACGATGCGGCGTCTGAACCGGATGTTCGGCGCCATCAGCGCGACCAATGAAGCGATCCTTCGCGCCAAGACCGAACACGAGCTCTACCAGCGCGTTTGCGATGCCGCCGTTTACAGCGGAAAGTCGGTCGCGACGGTGGTCCTGCTGTCCGAGCCGGATTCAATCTGGCTGAAGCCTGCGGCCGGCAGCGGCGAGAGCCTGGATCTGCTGACCCGGACGCGCTTCTCGATCGATGCCGACAATGACTACGGTAAGGGCGTTGCCGGTCAGGCGTACCGGACGCAGCGGCTTTGCGTCAACCACGACATCTCGCAGGGTGGCCCGTGGCAGCAGGCCGGACGCGAGGCCGGCGTCGTCGCCTGCGTCGCCGTGCCCCTGATCAAGGCCGGACAGAGCGTCGGCGTCGTGATGTTCTTTGTCGGCAAGGCATGGGCGGCGGATGAGGAGATCATCGCGCTGCTGGCGCGGATCGGGGAAAACGTCTCGTTCGCCCTCGAAAACTTTGAACGCGCCAACGCCAAGGCGAAAGCCGACGAACAGAAAGAACGGTTGACGCGGATGTTCGCGGCGCTCAGCGCGACCAATGAAGCGATCATGCGGGCCAGGTCGCGCACCGAAATGTTCGAATTGGTATGCACGGCCGCGGCACACGGTGGCCGGTTCAATTCGACCAGCATCCTTCTCGTCAGGCCTGACAGCGATTCCTTCAACATGGTTGCCTCGGCCGGGCCGACGGCGGAAAACGCCCGCCGTCTGAAGGTCTCGACCAGCGCGGCTGTGCCGGGAGGCCGCGGGGTCTGCGGGACGGCGTTCCGTTCCCGGCAGGCCTGCATCAATAACGATTTCCTGGCTGGCCCGCGGAACGATGCATTCGATCAGGTCATCAACAGCGACGGTGCAAGGTCGGGCGCCGCGTTCCCGTTGCTGGTCGACGGGCGGATCGTCGGTGTGATGCTCTTCATTTCCTCGCAGACGGAAACGTTTACCGCGGAGTTTGCCGAACTGCTGCAGCGGCTGGCCGACAATGTGTCTTTTGCGCTCGAAAGTTTCGATCGCACCGACGAGAAGGCGAAGACCGAGCAGCAGAAGGAGAGCCTGACACGCATGCTCGCGGCGCTGAGCGCGACCAATGAAGCGATCGTTCGGGCGGGATCGCGCGACGAACTGTATCAACTGGTTTGCGAGGCGGCGGCAACAGGCGGCAGGTTCACCTCCACCACCATCGCGCTGGCAAGGCCGGGCAGCGATTTCATGGAAATCGTGGCCGGCGCCGGTCCGACCGGCCAGAGCGCGCGTCAGGTCACCCTGTCGATCAATGAAGCGCATCCGGAAGGGCGCGGTGTCTGCGGCATCACGTTCCGCACCGGCCAGGCCTGCATCTTCAACGACTATCTTGCGGATCCGAGGGCCGCGGCATTCCACGCCAAGGCCCGCCGGGAGGGCTCCAGATCGGGCGCCGGTTTTCCGCTGTTGGTGCGAGGGCAGGTGGTCGGCGTCATGCTCTACGTCTCCTTGCACAAGGACGCGTTCACGCCTGAATTTACCGAGCTCCTGCAACGGCTCGCCGACAACGTATCGTTCTCGCTGGAGACGTTCGAGCGGGCCGACGAAAAGGCGAGGACCGAGGAGCAGAAAGAACGCCTGACGCGCATGCTCGCGGCACTCAGCGCGACCAATGAAGCGATCGTGCGGGCGACGACCCGCGCTGAGTTGTTCGATCTGGTGTGCCAGGCCACCGCAAACGGCGGCAAGTTTACCGCTACTTCCATTGCCCTGACGAGAACGGACAGCGATTATCTGGACATTGTCGCAGCCGCCGGACCGACCGCTGCCAGTTCGCGCGAGGTGCGGGTGTCCGCCAACAAGGCCCATCCGGAAGGACGCGGGTCCGCCGGCATGGCGATCCGCTCGGGCAAGCCCTGCATCATCAACGACTACCTGGCCGACCCGCGCAGCCAGGTGTTCCATGCGCGCGCCCGCAGGGATGGGACCCGTGCGAGTGCCGCCTACCCGCTGCTGGTGCGGGGGCGGGTCGCCGGCGTCATGATCTTCGTTGCGATCGAGAAGGATACGTTCACGCCGGAGTTCTCCGAACTGCTGCAGCGGCTCATCGACAATGTATCGCTGGCGCTGGAGAATTTTGACCGCGCCGACGAAAAGATGCGAGCGGACGAGCGGATCGAGTATCTGGCCTCGCATGACAGCCTGACCAACCTTCCTAACCGCGAGATGTTCAACGGGATGCTGCGCCGGGCGATCGATGCCGCGGAGCGCTATCAGCGGTCGTTTGCGGTCCTGTTCATCGATCTCGACCGGTTCAAGGTCATCAACGACTCGCTGGGCCATGACGCCGGCGACATGCTGCTGGTGGAAATCGGCGGCCGGCTGCGCAACGCATTGCGTTCGAGCGACGTGGTGGCGCGGCTCGGCGGCGACGAATTCGTCGTGATCCTGGAGGAAGCCGCCGAACGTCACGAAGTCGAACGCATCGCCGGCGAACTCCTGTCCGTGCTGAGCCAGCCGCTGCAGCTCAGCGGCCACGAGTGCCACACCACGGCCTCGATCGGCATCGCGATGTATCCGTCTGACGGCGCCGACATGCAGACGCTGACCAAGAACGCCGACATGGCGATGTATCTTGCCAAGGAGGACGGCAAGAACAGCTTCCGCTTCTTCACCAGGGAGATCAAGGCGCAGTCGATCGAGCGTCTGACGCTGGAGAGCGCCCTGCGCCGCGCGCTGGAGCGTGACCAGTTCTCGCTGCACTACCAGCCGAAGGTCGATATGGCGAGCGGTCAGATCACCGGCGTCGAGGCTTTGTTGCGCTGGAACCATCCCGATCTCGGCCTGGTATCGCCGGGGCAATTCATTCCGCTGGCGGAAGAGACCGGGCTGATCGTGCCGATCGGCCGCTGGGTGCTGACGGAAGCCTGCGCGCAGAACATGGCCTGGCAACGCCGCGGCCTGCGGCCGGTGACGATGGCCGTCAACCTGTCGCCGCGGCAGTTCGCCGACGCCAATTTGTTGCATGATGTCGACGAGGCGTTGCTGGCAAGCGGCATGTCGCCGGTGCTGCTGCAGCTCGAGGTCACCGAAAGCATGGTGATGCGCAACGTTTCGCGGGCGATCAAGGTGCTCGACGCGATCCAGAACCGCGGCATCCGGCTTGCAATCGACGATTTCGGCACCGGCTATTCGTCGATGTCGCTGATGAAGCAATTCCCGATCGACACCATCAAGATCGACCGTTCCTTCGTGCGCGATCTGCCTGTTGATTCAGAGGACCAGGCCATCACGCAGGCGATCATCAGCATGGGCAAGGCGCTGGGGATGACCGTCATCGCCGAGGGCGTCGAGACCATCGAGCAGCAGACGTTCCTGCGCAATCATGCCTGCGATGAAATGCAAGGCTTCCTGTTCTCAAAACCGCTGCCGCCGCAGCAGATGGCGGATATGCTTCGAGCCGAGCCGCTGCTGGCCTCGCCGCCGCTGCAACCCGACGCCGGCGATGCGCGTCAATCGGCTTCGCCCTCAAGGCTGGAAAGCACTGTCATCTGACGGCTGCGCATGCAAATCGCGCACGTCGGAGTCCGTGGACCTCACCTTGCGCGAAAAGTCATAGGGCCAGGGCTGGATGACCTGCCCAGCCAGGGAATGGAACAGGACGCCCGCGCCGTCGGCGTAAGTCGCGCCATCGGGCAAACCCAATCTGGCGCTCCAACGCGCCGGCAGCGCCTGGGCGATATCCCGTACCTCGACCGCCGGTCCCCACCACCAGGCTGGAGCGGGCGGCCGGTCATCCTCAGCGAGGGCGCGCCATCGCCCAAATTCGACGACAACGCGCTCAAATTGCAGTTTTGCCGCCGGATGCATCGGAAGGCCCTGTTATCTTGCCGATGATAACTTCATCCGCAGCCGGCACAATACATGGTCAGGGTTACTGCCTGCCGTGTTGCCAGTGTGACGTCACATCCGCGCCTGATTTGTTGAGGTGAACGTGCTGGTCGACGTGATCGACCCAATCCACCGGAATGAAGTGATGGTGCTGGCCGTCCGGCGAACTCTGCTTGGTCAGCTTGATCTTGTCGGGTCCCTCGAGGTGATCGACCTTTCCGACGGTCTTCTTGTCGGACGAGATGACATCCATATGTTCCTTGATCTGCGAAGCGACCGCCATGTTGCGTCTCCGTTGAATGAACAGGCATTTGAAACGCGCCAATTCCGGAAAGGTTGCTGATGCCCGTGGCTCTTGAACAAATGTTCCCAAGCCACCTTAACCGTTCGGTAACCATAGCTTCGCTTATCCATGGTTCCACGGGAGCACAGGCATCACTTGCACGAAATTGATCGCCGGAATGCCGCTGCCGTTTCATGGCTTCGTCATGGGATCGAGCGCGGGTTTCATCAATCACTGTTTATCTTAACAGCGAAGCGTTGTTTGAAGCCCTCAAGCGATCATCTATTATATCAATCTGATCGGGATCGACCCCGATCGCCGGTCACACAAGACATCATGACGGGAAGTGGCGTGACTAAAAGCGTAGCATTGATGACCCCGACCTATCGCGGCGATCTCGATCGCTTCGAATTGCTCTGCGAGAGTCTCGATCGGTTCGTCAGCGGATACGAACGGCATTACGTCATCGTCAATGACGACGACCTGCCGTATTTTGCCCGGTTCGAAAATAGCCGCCGCACCGTGCTGCCGAGCTCGCGCTTCTTGCCGTCCTGGCTGAGGGCATTGCCGCCGTTTGTCTCGCGCAAGGGGCGCAGGACGTGGTGGTCGTTCCGGTCGGGCCCGCTGCACGGCTGGCATATCCAGCAGCTTCTCAAGATCGCGGGCGCCTTGCACCTGCCGCATCAGCGCTATTGCATCGTCGATTCCGATAACACGTTCTTTCGTCCGTTCGATGTCGCCGCCTATGCCGGCGCGGACTTGACCCCGCTCTATGTCGATCGTCTGGCGATTCCGGCCGATAAGCCGTCGCATAATGTCTGGGTCCGAAACAGCGATCGCCTTTTGGGCGGCAGCCCCACCGCGTTCCCGGCCGACGACTATATCGGCAACGTGCTCGTCTGGGACAGATCGACCTTGCGCGACATGACCGCCACGATCGAAGCGGTCACCGGAATGCCGTGGGCGGTGGCGCTCGGCAAGACGCGCTCGTTCTCCGAGTACATCCTCTATGGGTACTTTGTGAACCAGTCGCCGACCCACCGGGCGACGCACCGGCTGACCACGCAAAGCCTGGCGACTTCCTACTGGGAGCCGGATCAGCTGGATGAAAAAGCGGTGGTCGCCATGATCGAGAAGTCGCCGCCTGACGTCGTCGCACTTTGCATCGAGTCGTTCTCGGCAACCCCGGTATCGCTTATCCGCAAGGTCGCGGGTTTGTCGAATAACGACGCGCCGTTGCAGCCGCAAGGTCCCGCTTCGGCGCAGGGCGCGAACGCGGTCATGACCAGGGAAGCCGTCTGAGGCGTCGGACGGCCGTGCCTGCAACAGTTTCCACCTAGACCTTCGCCGCTTAGCCCAACAGCCGGGCGGCATTGCCGCCGGTGGACCGCTTTTGTGCGAACTCAGCCGGTCTTGAGCGGGTGAGCTGTCTTGTGCCAGGCCCAGGCGGTGCGGATGATGGTCGCTAGATCCGAATAAGCGGGGCGAAAGTGCAATGTTTCGCGCGCGGCGGAAGCGTCCGCGACCAGATAGGTCGGGTCGCCGGCGCGGCGTGGCTTGACGACGTGCGGCACCTCGCGCCCGGTCTCGCTCGCGATCGCCGCGAGGATCTCCCGCACCGAAAATCCCTTGCCGGTGCCGAGATTGAAGACGCCGCCGGAATGCCCATCGAGCAGGAGCTTCAGCGCCAGCACATGGGCGGCGGCAAGGTCGGTGACATGGATGTAGTCGCGGATCGCGGTGCCGTCCGGCGTCGCGTAATCGTCGCCGAATACCGCAAAATCCGGCACGTGTCCCTGCAGCGCCATCATCGCGCGCGGAATGAGATGGGTTTCCACCTCGCGCTGCTCGCCGATGCCGCCGGCGGGATCGGCGCCGCTGGCGTTGAAATAGCGCAGCGCGAACGAGCCGAGCCCGTAGGCCCCGCGATAATCTGATAGCACGCGCTCGATCATCCATTTCGAGGCGCCATAGGGATTGATCGGCGCGCAGGGATAGTTTTCGGGCAGCGCCTTGCTGTCGGCATTGCCATAGACGGCGCCGGTCGACGAGAATACCAGGCGGCTGCAGCCGGCCTCGCGCATCGCATCCAGCAGCGCCAGCGTGCCGGCGAGGTTGTTGACGTAGTATTTCTGCGGGTCGACCACGGATTCGCCGACCAGGCTGGACGCGGCGAAATGCATGACCGCGACGATGTCGTGCTCGGCGAAGGCGCGCGCCAGCGTGGCCTTGTCGGCGATGTCGCCGGTAACCAGCGCACCCGCGACGAAGCTGTGATGGCCGGTCGAGAAATTGTCGTAGCAAACGGGGAGATAACCAGCCGCATCAAGCGCCCGGCAGCAATGCGAGCCGATATAGCCCGCGCCGCCCGTGACCAGGATGGCCGGACGATCGCTCGCCAGACCGGCGCCCATCAGTCCCGGGCCCGTTCGGTGGCCGAAGGCCGGCTCTTGTTGAACAGCAGATAGAGCGCGCGCGGATTGGTGGTGAAATAGCGCCAGAACAGCCGGCGCGGCTCCAGCCAGATGCGCCAGGCCCATTCGAGCCCTACCGCCTGCATCCAATACGGAGCGCGGGCCCGGCTGCCCGACAGGAAGTTGAACAGTCCGCCAGAGGTCTTGATCACGCCGACCTTGAACAGGCGCGAGGTGTATTCCTCGACAAAGGCCTGCTCATAGGGAACGCCAAGCGCAAGCCAGAGGTAATCGGGCGCCAGCTCGTTGATTTCGTCGACCTTGGCCCGCAGCGCGTCGCCGCGGAGGAAGCCGTGCGAATGTCCGATGATCTTCAGGTCCGGATAGCGCTTGCGAACATTGGCGACGGCAGCGGCGTTCTCCGCCTCATCGGCGCCGAACATGTAGAAGGTCAATCCGGCCGCCTGCGCCTTGCGGGCGACGACGTGGAACAGGTCGGTGGTTGCGACCCGCTCGGGGAGCGGCGTCGACGATTTCAACCGCGACACCGTCACGAGCGGCTGGCCGTCGGCATTGATCAGATCGGCGGAGCGAAACAGCCGGTCGGTCATCGGTTCGGTGGAGCAGCGCGCCAGCACCTCGCCATTGGCCGAGGTGAGATACAGCGGACGAGCGAGCCGGCGTTGCGGGAACACCATCTCGATCATGAAGTCCGCGGTCTGCTCAAGGTCGAGCACGGCAAGCCGCAGCCCGCCCAGTGTGATTCGGGGAACGCCGGCAGTAGCGGCTCTCCCGAGGGGATTCAAGCGACGCTCACGCATACTGTTTGTCTCGCTGACGGTTGACGGCCGTGGGGTTGAGTTCGTTGATGACGACACCGACCAGCTTGCGTTCGGTCTCGCCGAGCGCGGTGATGATGTCTTCCATGTTCTCGTTGATGTCGAGCTTGACCGGCAGGATTGCGACCAGCCCGTCGGTGGCGTCGAACAGCGCGTGGTCGGCCGGGCTCCACGGCATGGCGGGCCCGTCGAGGACCACCAGATCGTAGTCGCCGCCGATGCGCGCCTGCGCAATCGCGTTGCGGATGGTGTCGCTTGCCTTGATATCCGAGGCCTTGAGGGCCGGCAGGATCGAAATCCCGTTCGCGGTCCTGACGGCGCGCGCAGCCTTGGCGGCAATATTGAGCCAGCCGAGACGGCCGGTCTCTTCCTTAGCCAGGTGGGCCACCTTGTTCGACAGCGTATAGTTCTTTTGATCGGCATCGATCAGCAGCACCCTGGCGCCATCGCGGGCGGCCGAGAGCGCGACATTGAGCGCGGCAATGCTGCGGTCCTCGCCATTGCCGGCGCCGATCACGGCCATGACGGGCGCGGTGTCCTTGGCGACGCGCGTCGCCAGTGCGGTCCGGATTTCGCGCATGGTGTTGAGGAATGTCATCAGCGGGAAGCCGGCCCGGAGCGTCGGCCAGCCGAGGCTGACGACATCGGGGGTGCCGCCCGTCGCCAGGATTCCGCCGAGCGTGCGTACCACGTCCGATTCCTGCAGCCGGGTGATCGACGGCTTCGCGATCAGGCTGACGGCGGGCTGCGGGGTGGCCGACGGTTGCCTCGTGGCCGCGGCAGGCGTCGGATTTTGCGCGGCGGACGAGGCCGATGTCCTGACCGGTGTGTTGGGTCGAACCGGGTTGGCGCCGGGCGCCAGCTGGTCGACAGCGATGATCCACGCAGCCGAGGCGAGCCCGCCCAGCATAAAGCCGATCATGGCGAACAAGGCCATTCCCGGCGGGAAGGTGCGCCGCTGCGGCACGGTGGCGTCGCCGATGATGCGGGCGCTCGAGGTGTTCAGCGTCTCCTGCTCCTCGGTCTCGCGCGATCGCTTGAGGAACGACTGGTAGACGTCGCGGCTGGCTTCGACGTCGCGTTCGAGTTCGCGCAGCTTGACCGCGGCCTGGCTCATCTGGACGCTCTGGCGCTTTTGGGTCTCGAGCGCCTTGTTCAGGGAAGCTTCGTAATCCCGGGCGCGGGTCAGGTCATTCTTCGCCGCCTGCAAAAAGCGATCGGTTTCCTCGCCGATGGTCCGGCGCAGATCCTCGACCTGCTTCTCCATCTGGCGCAGGGCGGGATGGCGCGGCCCCAATTCGCTCTGCAATTCGGCCTGGCGCTTCCTGGCTTCGGCATATTGCGAACGCAGATTGGCGATGGTCGGCGATTGCAGCGCCTCCGGAATGGCGCCGGCGTCCGCCGACGTCTTGCGGCTGGCCGCGATCTGATCGTATTTGGCCTGCGCGTCGAGCGTCAGCGCCCGCGCCGCGGCAAGCCGCTGGTTGCTGGCGGAGAGCTGCTGGTCGCTGATCAGCGTGTCCTGCGTGCCGACGAAATTGTTCTGCGCCTTGTAGACCGCGAGCGTGTTCTCGGCGGTGCGAAGCCGATCCTGCAATTCCGTGAGCCGGCTGGAAAGATCGCTGGTGGCGCGACGGACCCGCGCGGCCTGCGATTGGGTATTCTCGGTCAAATAGGCCTTGGCGATCGCATTCGAGAGCATCGCCGCCTTCACCGGGTCGATCGACCAGACCTCGATGTCGACGATGAAGGTCTTGTCGGTCTTTTTCACATTGATGTGGCGGATCAGGGTTTCCAGCGCCGCCATCTCGACGAGCTTGCGCTGCTCGGCGGTCGGGCGCAGTTCGATCCCGAACAGGCCGAGCAGCGATCCGAACAGGCCCTTGCCGCTGCCGCCGCCGAACTCAGGGTCCTTCTCGAGATGGGTCTCGCGGATCACCTGCAACAGCACGTTGTTCGATGTGATGACGCGCCCCTGGCTCTCGACCACCATCGCAAGGCCGGACAGGTCCGGCGCGCGCGGCGTGAGTTCGCGATCGACCAGCTGCAATTCGCGGGGATCGACGTAGAGCTGGGCCGTTGCGGTATATTTCGGTGTCAGGCTCTTGCCGATCGCCACCGCGACGCAGGCGCAGAGCAGCGCCGCCGAGGCGATCGCGATCTTCCGCCGCCACAGCAGTTGAACCAGATCGAGCACGCTGAAGCCACCCAATGCCGGCGTTGCGGCGGGCCGGGGGTCAGGTTTGGCCTGATTTATCGGCTCGTCATAGATAAGCATCGACCCCAGCTTCCATTCCAACTGCCGCACACATCGGCTGAGGGGTTACTCTTCGCCTTACGCCACGCGCGCGGGACTTCAACGCGCCAAAAACGCAACAGGGAAAATTAACCATACTCATTGAGGGACTATTCACCGAAATGGCAAACAAAGCGTTTATGCGCGGGCGCATCGCAATGCCTCCGCCATCGTCAAAGCCGGAATTTTCCGGCGCGCTGCCACCTCCAGGGCATGGTTGAGCAGGGCTGGCGAGCAGCCCCAGGGGCTCGGCCGTTCAGCAACGTCGTGGCCGTAGAAAATTAACCATCCGTTATTGGTTTCGGCATCGTCGAACGCGCGCTCGATCCCGGCGCGGTTCATCTGGCCGTCGATCAGCGGCACGGCGCGAAGGAACTGCAGATCGATTTCGCCGCTGTTGATACCCGGTACGATGCTGCGGCAGGTCTGGAACTGGTCCTTGAGCTGGTTCTTCCGGCCGAACGATCCCAAGCCGTAGGGATAGGCAAAGGTCTCAGTCTCGATAGAGGCGTCCAGCGCGCGGAGGTAACCCCGGTTGCGCATGATCTCGCTGGCGAGGGAGGCCACATCGAGATCGCTGGCGCGCAGGTGCGAGAACGTATGACAGCCGATCTCGTGGCCGCGGCGGTAGAGCGAAAGCAGGTCGTCGGCGTCGCCGGCCGGCCATTCGCGCTTTTCGACGCCAACTAGGCCTCCCGACACATAGAATGTGCCGCGCGCGCCGTGCGCCTCGAGCAGATCCGCGCCGGTTGTCGCCGCGCTTTTCGGCAGATCGTCAAAGGTAAAGCTGACCATCGGCGTGGCATTGCGCATCCGGAAGAAATTGGCGTGCAGGTGCATCGCCAGCCGGTGGCTGACTTTTACTCGCGCCTCTGAGAACATCGCGTTCATTCTCAGCGCTTCCTCAAGATCACGTGATAGTCGCCGTGCCGCACGTCGGTCTTGCCGGGCAGGAAGACGTTCATCACCTTGGCGGCGGCGTCGATCAGGCTTGCGAACAGCGGCTTGCGCCGGCGCATCTCCGGATAGCGCGGGCTCTCATACTGCTTGCAATAAATCATCTGCAGTCCGTGCCGGTCGGCGAAGGTTTCCAGGTTCGCCAGCGTGACAAGCGGATGAAAATGAGTCGGGAACGGCGCGCAGCCGGGCAAGCCGGCGTTCTTGTCGCCGCGGATATGGCGGTAGAACCAGACATGGAACCAGTGCGGCGAATATTTGGTGACGACGCCGGACAGCGACCTTGGATTCGGCGCGCCGATCAGGATCAGTCCGTTTTCTTTTAGCGCCTGGCAGAAGCCAAGCAGCGCCGCTTCCACGTCGGGCACATGCTCGATCACGTTGTAGCAGATCACGAGATCGAAACTGTCGGGCGCGAAGCGATGGATCTGGATGTCGCCGAGGATCGTCTCCTGCGCGTAATCATTGTTGCGGATCTGGTCTTCGTCGATATCGACCACGGTGACATGAGCGCGTCGGAGCACGCTGAGCGGCAGGAAGCTGGTCGAGCCGCCGCCGGCCTCATAGATCTTGAGATCGGTCGCGGGCAGTTTGGCCTCGAGAATGCTGTGAACGGTCAGCAGACTCTGCCGGGCCTCGCCGGGCGGCAGGTCGAGCAGCGACTGCGGATGCTGCGCGGCCGGCCGGTCGGCGGCGTCAGTGAAAGCCGAATGAAGGGGATCGAGGGCAAATGTCTTGGTCATTTGTTCTTATCCGTTGATGTTTGCGAATTTGGCCCGGAACATCGCGAAGCCGGTTTTCAGACGGCCGCGAATCCGGGAGATGTCGAACAGCCAGCACAGGGCCGCGTAGGTGACGAGTCCGGCACTGGCCAGCACGGCGCAGGCGGCGAGATCGGCGACGTGCAGGTGTCTGTCGAGCGCCGCGACGGTCAGCGCCATCGCCAGTCCGGCGATCATGATCAGCGCCAGCCGGCCGAGCGGCAGCGGGACCTTGAAGGCAAAGCGGCTGAGGATCAGCGCGCAGGAAAATCCGACCACGTCGGCGCCGAGCCGCGCCCAGGCCGCGCCGACCGTGCCGTAAAGGCTGACCAAGATGTAGGACAGGATCACATTGGCCGCGATGATCGAAGCCGTGTTGATCAGATAGAACGAGTTGCGTCCGGAGAGCAGGAAGCTGGCGTGCAGATATTGCTGGGTCAGGATCTGGAAGACCACGGCCACCGCGATGATCGGCATGGTCTGCGCCGCCAGTTCGCGGAAATCCGGCCCGAGAATGATATTGGCGACATGGGTGGAAATCACCGCAAAGCCGAGGCAGGCCGGCAGCGTGATGCTGAGCAGCAACTCGACGCATTCGGACAGATGCGACCGCACTGCCGCGTCGCCCTTGCTGGCGTGAATCTGCACCGCCATCGGGAAGAACGCCGCGGCGGCGCTCATGGCCGGCATCATCAGGGTCTGCCGGACCAGATCGAGCGCGGCGACATATTTGCCGGCGTCCGCCGCACCCACCAGATTGGCGATCATGAAGCGATCGGTGACGCTGGAAATCGCGAGCAGAGTGAGAGAGAGGGTAAGGGGAAGGCCGGTCTTCGCCAGCGCCGCAAGGCCGGTGCCGTCGAACTTGACCTTGGTGCCGCGCCAGGCGGTGCGCGACTGCACCAGCACCGCAAGCAGGTAGGCGAGCGCGGACGACAGCAGCAGCAGGAAGCCAGACGGGCTGACCAGTGCCACGATCATGCCGAGGGCGAGCACGGCGCCGGCGCGGACCAGCGTCGCCTTCATGACCGAAAATGCCATCAGCCGGGCGCGAACCAGATCCTGGGTCAGTTCGAACAGGCCGATCGCGACCGAAAGCACGACTGCCGCCAGCGCCGCATGCGTGTCCAATCCAACCAATCGTCCAAGCACATAGGCGATCGGCGCGGTGAGACAGCAGATCAGGTAGCCCGAGATGACGCGGCCGCGCACGTCGGGGCCGTCGTCGCGGGCGTGACCGCTCAGGATGAGATTACGGAACCAGCCGACGAGGAAAACGCTAATGACGGACGCAAAACCGATGCCCAGCAGATAGACGCCATAATCATGCGGCGAGAACAGCCGCGTGAAAACGAACACGCTCAACAGGCCCAGCAAGGCCGAGATGATGTTGGCGGTCAAATTGATGCTGGCTTGTCCGATCAGCATGCTGCGAGCCCCGCGGAATTGCCCGAGACTCCGCGCCCGAGCACGGCGTCGCACGACGCTACTCGGTCGATCTCGGAAATCTCGTTGACGATGACGTTCAAGGCGGGCTGCTTTCTGGACTCGGAATCCCTTTGCCAGACCCTTGAGCAAGATCGGTGCCGGACGGTTCCGCTAACGGTCGCCGCGATTTGATGTGGTTAATTCTGTGTTTGTCTCACCGTCGCAAGCCGGTTAACCGCGCCCGGTAACCACGATGGAAACGCAATACGTGCGCGAAGCGGCGCTTTTGGCGAGGTTGCCCGGATATTGCAGAAGGCTACTCCGCATCGCCGATGTTCATCGCCAGAAGTGTGCCCCATGACAGATTGTCCGCCATTCCAAGCCAATTTCCCGTTGCCCGCGGAGGTCGCGGTGGCATCAGCCCGTTTCGGCACACCTGGATTGTCCAGAGTGTCTGCTTTTGAAACGGTGAAGGCCGGTCGCGGTTGCGGCAGCGTCGCGAGGTTCCTGCAATGAAGTATCGTGCGGATATTGACGGGCTGCGGGCCCTCGCTGTTGTTCCGGTGGTTCTTTACCATGTCGGTGTGCCCGGTTTCGCAGGCGGCTTCGTCGGCGTCGACATCTTCTTTGTCATCTCGGGCTACCTGATCTGCGGCATGATCGATGCGGACATCCGCAACGGATCGTTCTCGCTTGGCAATTTCTACAAGCGACGAATCTTGCGAATCCTGCCGGCGCTGTTCGTCATGTTCCTGGTGACGAGCGTCTTCGCCTATATCTATTTCTTGCCGGCCGAATTGATTGGCTATGCAAAGAGCCTTGCCAGCGCGATCGGCTCGGTTTCCAATGCCTATTTTGCGCAGACCTCTGGATACTTCGATGCGCCGGCCGAAACAAAACCGCTGCTGCATACCTGGTCGCTCAGCGTCGAGGAGCAGTTCTACTTCATCGCCCCGCTGCTGATGCTTTTTGTCTATCGGCGGTTTCCGAAGCGCGCCAGATTGCTGTTTGCGGTTATCGCTGCGATTTCGTTTGCTGCAGCCATCGCCATGAGCATGAGAAATGCGAACTTTACATTCTATCTCACGCCGTTCCGCGCCTGGGAGCTGGCGCTGGGCGCGATGCTGGCGATCAAATTCATTCCGGTGCCGGAAACCACGTTCTGGAAGAACATTTGTGGCGGAGCCGGGTTGCTGCTGCTGATTGGCGTGATCCTGCTTGGATCGGCATCAGTGCCGCTTCTGCTGATGACGTCACTCGCCTGCCTCGGTGCGGTGCTGGTAATCGCGTCCAGCGAGAGCGGGGTATCGATGGCCGGACGATTGCTGTCACTGCCGCCTCTGGTCGCGATCGGGTTGATATCCTATTCGCTCTATTTGTGGCACTGGCCGCTGATCGTATTCCAGCGCACCGATTTGCTGTTCGGCGCAGAATCCGCAGCGTCGACCAAACTGACGTTGATCACGCTGGCGGTGGGGCTCGCCTATCTGTCGTGGAAGCTGGTCGAATTGCCGTTCCGTTCGATGGCGCGGGAAACATCGAAGGGTGCCGTCTTCGGCGCCGCATCAGCCGCGATGGGCTCGACATTCGCGCTGTGCGCATTGGTGTTCTTCGCGAGCGGCGCGCCATACCGCTTTCCACAACGCGTCGTGGATATCGGCACCTATCTTGCCTACGATTCGTCCGCCGCGTTCCGGACCGGGCGCTGCTTCATATCGGCCAACCGCCAGCGATTCGACGCCGAAACCTGCCTGAAACTGGATCCGGCGCGGCCGAACTATCTGCTCATTGGCGACAGCCATGCCGCGCACCTCTGGTCCGGGCTATCCGCCGCCATGCCGCAGGTGAACATCATGCAGGCGACGGCAAGCGAATGCCGCCCGGCCGTTCCGGCGGAACGGAGAGGCGGATTGAAGGCCTGTCGCGATGTGATGGAACTGGCGTTCAACGACTTCCTCGTCAACAACCGTGTCGACAAGGTCATACTCGCTGCCTCATGGAAGGATGAGGATCTGCCGAACCTGTCGGCCACGCTGGATACCCTGAAATCCAGGGGAATCGACGTCGTCGTACTTGGACCGATCGTCGAATACGCCGCCGCTCTTCCACGCCTCCTGATCGACGGGATTCTTCGCGACCATCCAGCCCTTGCCAGCACGAAGCGCACACCCGGAATTCGGGAGCGTGATCACGTCATGAGCGCCTTGGTAAAGGCGCACGGCGCGAGCTATTCATCCGTCTACGACGCGGTCTGCCGAGATGGTCATTGCGACGAGTTTGTCGAAGCCGATATTCCGATGCAGTTCGACGAGGGGCATCTCACTGACAAGGGCGCAGCCGAAGTCGGCCGAAGGCTGTCTGCTGTCTTCGGTAACAAATTGACGAGGACGTCTAATGTTTCGAACTGAGCGTCCCGCGCCTCGCCGCCGGGTTGGCCTCAGGCGCCTGGTATTTTTCCTGGTGGCCCTTGTGTTGAGCCTGCTGTTGCTCGCCCGCGTCGACAGCAACGCCGCTCCGCGCGTCAACTCCAGTCCTGCAAAATTCGCCGGAGCCTTCGTCGATTGGGGCCCCGTTGGGCGCGAGCGTACCCTGCAGGCCTGGGAAAAATGGTTGAAACAGCCGCCATCGTCGGTGGTGGGCGTCGATTTCTACGGCCAGGCGAATTGGGAGGATTTCCACAAGCTGACCTGGGTTCCCGGCATCTGGAAGAAGCTCAACCCGTCGCGGAATGTCGTCTGGTCGGTGCCGCTGACCGTTCCGGGGACGCCGCTCGTCGACGTCGCCAATGGCTTGCACGACGGCGAATTCGAGGCGGCTGCCCGTGCGATTGCCGATGCGCAGCCAAGGGCGATCATCCGTCTCGGCTGGGAGATGAATCTGTCGCAGATGGCGTGGTTCGCCAAGGATCATGAAGCCGATTACATCGCGGCGTTCCGGCGCGTGGTCGGGATCTTCCGTCGCCACTCCGACACATTCAAATATGATTGGTGTCCGGGATGGGGAACGCAGGACACGCCGGCGGACCTGGCCTATCCGGGTGACGATGTCGTCGACTACATCGGTCTGGATATCTACGATTTCAAACATGAGGGCTCGCCGGAAGAGCGGTGGAACACCTTCTATCTCAAGGCGCCGTTCGGCCTGGAATGGCACCGCGACTTTGCCGCCAGGCACGGCAAGCCGATGAGCTATCCGGAATGGGGCGTCGGCAATTTCGGCGACAATCCGTACTTCATTCAGCAGATGCATGACTGGTTCGTGAAGAACAGGAACAACATCGCCTACGCCGCTTATTTCGACGTCGACGGATTGTGGCCCACGCGGATCTCCAACGGGCAGTTTCCCAAATCCCAGAAGCTGTTCGGCAAGCTGTTCAGCCGCTGAGCCCCGAGCCTGAACCTGATTTAATTCAAACTTAACCCCGTCCATTAACCGTCGGGAACAATTCGCCACCACCAGGCATCCTGTCGGACCGGATATCGCAGCAATGCTCTTGTATCGTCTGGACCCATAGCAAACGTCATGCGCCAGAGTTTGAACGGATTGCCCGCCGATGGAAACCGCTGACACCATGCCGAACGCCGCCCGCGCCTTGGCGGCGATCTCGCCGGCCCTCGATCCTGCTTCGATCGGGATCGTCGTCTGCATTCCCTGCTTTCGCCGGCCGCAGCATCTGCGGCAGACCCTGGAATCGCTCGCCGGCCAGCGTACTGGTCACCGCTTTGCGGTTGTCATGGTCGAGAACGATGCGCTGCGGAGCGAGAGCGTTCCGGTTGCGACCGAGTTCCTGGCATCGAACAAGTTCCCCGGTCTCTGCGTGGTCGAACCACGGCAGGGCAATTGCCATGCGATCAACGCGGCGTTCGAGACGGCGCTGGCAACCTTCCCGGCAGCGTCAAGTTTCCTGATGATCGACGATGACGAAATTGCCTCGCCGGACTGGCTGGAGCGCATGATATTGACGGCCGCAGCCACCGGGGCTGACATCGTCGGCGGGCCGGTCATGCCTGACTTCGATGACGCGCGAAAGCGCGGGCTGCGTCGTCATCCGGCCTTCGCCCCGGCCTACGACACGTCCGGACCGGTTCCGGTGATCTATGGCTGCGGCAATTGCCTGATCAGGCGCTCGGTGTTCGAGCGCGTCGACGCCCCGGCGTTCGATCTGCGTTTCAATTTCCTCGGCGGCGGCGATACCGATTTCTTCTACCGCTGCCTGCGTCTGGGCATGCGGTTTCACTGGGTGGCGGAGGCCACGATCAGCGAGACGGTGCCACCGAGCCGAACCAGGCTCAGCTGGCTGATCAGCCGCGGCTTGCGGATCGGCGCGATCAATTATCACGTCCAGCGCAAGGCGACACCGACACTCTGGCTGCGCGCCAGGCTGACGCTGAAATTGCTGGCGGCGTTTCCGCTGTCGTTTCTCCAGGCCGCGCGGGCGGCCCTGACGGAGCGCGACCGCATCATAGCGATGCATCCGATGACGGTGGCAATCGGGAGCGTGCTGGCCGCAATCGGCATCGAACCTCAACCCTACAAGGCCTCGAAGATCACGTGAGCCAACTCGCCATCACGTCTCAGCTTCGTATCGTCGCAGGAGGGGTTTGGCGGCAGCAAGTGCTGGATGTCGTTCGCTGCGCCGCGTTCGTCGGAGCGTTGGTGCTGGCATGGATTTCATTGCGGCCGTTCGCCGATCTCGGCGACATACAAATCGGCGAAGTCAGTACCGGCAATGAGGCGCCGACCTATCTGGTGTTCGGCGCCCTCGCGGTGCTGATGATTGCGCTCGCGGCGCGCAACAACATGCGCGGGCTGGCGACTTTGCTGACGCCATCGTTCTTGCTGTTTGCCGGATGGGTCTGTGTGACGGTGGTTCTGTCGGTCGATCCCGCCACATCGATGCGGCGGTTTGTTTTGACGGCGTGTGTTATCGCCGTCACGTCGACCATGTTTTTGTTGCCGAAATCGCAAAGCGAACTGATGCGTTTGCTCAGCATCGCAGCGCTGATCCTGCTCGCGGTCTGTTACCTCGGAATCCTGCTGGCGCCGCAGTTTGCGATCCATCAGGCAACCGATCCGCAGGAGCCGCTTCTTGCCGGCGACTGGCGCGGCGCCTTCGGTCACAAGAACGTGGCAGCCGGCGTGATGGCGATGCTGCTGTTCCTGGGTATCTACATCGTGCGCTCCGGCGCACTTCTGTCCGGCGCGGTCATCATCGGCCTTAGTTCCTTGTTTCTGTTTCATGCCGCCGGCAAGAGTTCGCTGACGCTGTGCTTCGCCGTGCTGCTGCTGACCTCGCTTACCTCGGTGTTTCGCTCGTTCTGGGTGCGGGCGATCCTGCTCCTGACGCCGCTGCTATTGCTGAACATGCTCAGCGTCGGCACCGTCATGAGCGAAGGTCTGGCTGCGGTCGCCAAGCTGCTGCCGCTGGATTCGACCTTCACCGGCCGTACCGACATCTGGAATTTTGCGCTGGACGCGCTGCGGCAGCGGCTGGCAACCGGCTACGGCTTCGTGGCGTTTTGGGGCAGCAAGGCGTTCGAGGAGTTGCCGGCGGGCAAGGAATGGGCCGCGTTCGCGGCGCACAGCCACAATGGTTATCTCGATACCGCGCTCGGCATGGGCCTGCCCGGACTGATCCTGCTCATCGTCGTGCTGGTGATCGTGCCGCTACGGAATTTCCAGCAAGCCGATCAGGGCGGCAACAATGGTCCGCTGGCGATGGCGCTGTTGCGCATCTGGCTGTTCGGACTCTATCTGTCGGCGATGGAGAGCTTCTTCCTCGACCGCGCCGATCCCCTGTGGTTCACCTTCCTGGTGGCGGTGTTCGGCTTGCACTATCTGGCGCGATTTCGCGTCCGGGAGTGAGGCTTAGAGCTGGGCGCGAACCGCGTTCGCGACGTCCTGCCACCACCCATCGAAGTCGAACGCGGCCTGCACCGGGGGCCGTCTCAGCGCGGCAACGATGCCATCGGCGTAGGCGTCCGCGCTCGATCCGCGCGGCACGAGCACGATGGCGCCGCGATCGATCAATTCCTTGAAGCGCACATGATGGTCGAATTCGTCAGGCAGCGCAGGGCCGGTCACGATCAGCGGCCGGCCGGCCTGCACGCAGGCAAGAACGCTGGAGCGGCGCGCGGTGAGCCCTTCGTCGAGCGGATAACAAAACCCGTCGACCGCGCCGAACAGCCCGAACACCTCGTGATCGGAGGCGACGAAGCCGGATACGATCACATCATCGGCGATCCCGAGCTCTGCGGCGCGGGCGTGGAATTCCTCCTCGACATTGTCGGTGCCGCGGATGAAGGAGCCGACATAGACGATCAGTGGCCGCAGCCCACGCTGCTTGAGGATCGCGCCGATCTCCAGCAGCGCATTGGGTTGCTTGGCCGGATAGATCGAGCCGAAATGACCGATCACCAGCCGGCCGTCTTGCCTTGCTGCAACGAGACGCCGGCGCAAGTCCGAAGCCGCCATCCCTGCAGGCGCCTCTATGTTCGGCGGCAGCGGGGCCAGCACGCATTTCTTCGCGGTCCAGCCCACCAGGGAATCCTCGGCGAGTTCCCGCCGCACCAGCGGCGAGAACATGACGATGGTGTTGGCGAGCAGGAGGGCCGGGATATAGGTGATCCGGCGCAGCCAATGCAGCCCGGCCCATTCGTGCTGAATCAGGACAGTTTTGCGCCGCCGCAGCCGCGCCATGGCCATCGCCAGCAGCGGTGTGAACATCACGCGCTTCCAGGCCACGATCGGAAAGTTGCAGACCACGCTCCGTGCGGAGCCGACGGCGCCCCAGATTTCGGTGAATGACCCTTCCGATCGCGTCAGGGTTAACGTCGTGCAACTGCCGGGTTCGGCCTTTTCGATCCACTCGCCCAGCAATCGCGTGAATTGCCCGACGCCGCACTGCATTTGCGGTCCCGCGCCGAGAAACAGCGCCCGATATTGCGGTTCTGAAGCCATCGTGGGGTCGCCGGCGCTCTCTCGGTTATGCCAGCGTTAGCCATACATCCCAGACCTTATCGTCCGGTAAGTGGGTGCGACACCCCTGCGGCATCCTTCTTGCCAGTTAGAGCGTGAAGGTGATTCGGCCGTCTCATAACGGGACATCGGATGACCGACGGCGTGGCAGCCATCTGAGATTTCGGGACAGCGTGCAGGACGCAGCCGAAATCGGTCGTCATCCGGGCGAAAAAAATTGGTCAAAAGGAGCTGGACGATGGCGGCAGATCGCATTTTCAGTAATTGGGACGACACCCATTCGGTGCTGTGGGGACACCAACCAATCCGGCTTGCGCACAACATGCACAAGTCGCCGTTGTTCTCGATGGATCAGCTTGCCGCATTGATTGAGAATTATCCGCGCGAGCATTACAGCCTGATGCAGACCGGCGTGAAGGGCGACAAGCGTATCTGGCGGCACGGCGATATCGGCAATTTCAGCGGCCATCAGGTCATCGACGCGATTTCCAGGGGCGACCTATGGCTCAACCTGCGCATGGTTTCGGATATCGACTCCCGCTACAGCGACCTGCTGGCTCAGATGTTCGCCGAAATCGGCGAGAAGGTCCCGCACTTCGCGCTGCCGCACCAGTACAACGCCGGCATTCTGCTCTCGGCGCCGAAGGCGCAGGTTCACTACCACGCCGATCTTCCCGGCCAGAGCCTGATTCAAATCGCCGGCCGCAAGCGCGTCCATATCTATCCGTCGAACCCTCCCTTCGTGACTCCGAAGAACCTCGAGGACATCCAGCTGTTCGAGCTCGAACTCGATATGCCCTATCACGAATGGTACGATCGCTATGCGACCGTGCTCGATCTCGAGCCTGGGCAAATGCTGAACTGGCCGCTGAACGCGCCGCATCGCGTCGACAATCTCGGCACCGTCAACATCTCCATGACGGTGGGTTACGAGAATGAAGAGATCAGGCGGACCCGGATCGTCAATCTGGCCAACGGTCTGTTGCGCAATCGCTTCGGATATACGCCCAAGAGCCGTTCGCTCAAGGGGCCGGCGTTCTGGGGCAAGGCGGTGATGCAGAAGGCGCTGCGCAACACGTCCTGGATCAAGCGCGAGCGCAAGGCGCGGAACGAGATCGAATTCCGGCTCGACCACGACCATCCGGAGCAGGTGGTCGATCTTTCCAACAATCTTTCCAGGGCGGCATGAAGGCGGCTTGATTGTGACAACACTGACAAACGACGCAGCACGGCACGTGGGGCGGAACCGCACGTCGCAGGTTGCGGCGTTCTCCGTGGAGTTCGACAATTGGGATACCGTCGCAGGCAATTGGGACGGTACGTATCGTCGTGGACAGGCGACCATCTTCCAGCACGAGAAGTGGCTCGCGGCATGGTATGGCGCGTTCGCCGGACAGCCGGATATCGAGCCACTCGTTGCAACCGTCAGGGATCGTGCGACAGGCGAAGTCGCACTGCTTCTGCCGCTGATCAGGCGCAAGCTGAAGCGCGTCTGCGTCGTGGAGTTCGCCGACCTCGAACTCACCGATTACAATGCGCCGCTGCTCGGTCCGGCCGCGCCGCGCGAACCTAAGGCGGCAGCCATCCTGTGGCGCGAGCTGCGGCTGGCGCTGCGCCAGCTGCCTGGCGGCGCTGATCTCATTCGCTTCAAGAAAATGCCGCTCGATCTGCAGGGTCGGTCCAATCCGCTGGCGATGCTGGATGGAGCCGGGCCGTGCTCGCTGAACGGTAATCTCGTCACCACAGGCGAGGATTTCGAGAAGTACAAGCGTTCGCTGAAGCGCGACGTGCGCAAGGTTCTCGAACGGTGCTGGCGCGCGTTTACGGCGTATCCCGGCGCTGCATTCAAGATCGCAGGAGAGAACGACGAAGCCTTGCACGTTCTTGCCGCCCTGGATGCGCAACAGAGCGCCCGGATGCAGCATCTCGGGGTGAACTTCATCCTCGGCGACGGGGCCTGTGCCGATTTCTATCGAAACCTCGTGCGTGAGGGCGTCGGCGAGGGCTATGCCGTGTTGTCGGCGCTGACGGTCGGCGAGGAAGTCGTCGCGACCTTGCTCGGCGTTCGCTGTGGGCCCCGCTACGTCATGCTGCGGGTTAGCAATGCCGGCGACAAATGGTCGAGTTGTTCGCCGGGCCGGCTGGTCATCGAACGCACCATGGCCGCCTTGCACAGCGACGGCGTGCGCGAGTTCGACTTCAGCGTGGGCGATTATGACTATAAGCGGCGTTTTGGCGTGACACCGCTGCCGCTGGTCGACATCAGCGCCGCCTTGAGCCTGCGCGGGTTGCCCTACGCATTGCGCGACCGCGCCGCGCGCGAGCTGCGCAACTATCCGAAGCTCAGCGCCTATTTGAAGCGGGCGCCCGGTAAACCCTTGCCGCGCGAAGAGAACTGACGCGCTGTGGCAGAGACGACACGGTTGTGCAAATCTGTCACACTGGGCAGGATTGTGCGGCTGTTCTACCTGTGTTCGCAAGAGTTCATGATCGCCTTTAGGGCAGCGGCGTATGCTGATGGTCGGGTCAAGGGCTACAGCTGAATGCTTCCGTGGGGAGTGCCGACATGCCAGCCTATATCCACCATCACGACGACATCGAGCCGGCTTTCGTCATTTGTCCGAGCTGCATCGGGATTCCGATGTTTGTAAGGGACGTCGAGCCGCATTGGAGCATGGCGAAGATCGACTTCACCTTTGAATGCGCCGACTGCGGTGCCGAAGTTCGGCAGACGGTCGTGAAGCCGCAATTGCAGCATTAGCGCCGCATCATTTCCGATTGGACTTGGAACGCATATCGCGATCCCGTTTCGCCGTGATGGCGGCGCTTCCCGGTTTTTGCCCATCGTGCGAAGCTTCCTGCAGGCGACAGCCTCGAATAGGATCGAGCATCGCAATGCGGGAAGTTGATCATGCAAGAGCGGTCGAAAAATCTGCATTCATTCTATGCCAGCCTTGTCTGCGCCGCCGCCAAGGTCCGCGATTCCCGGATTGAACAGGCCTTTCGTGTAGTCAAGCGCGAACCGTTTGTGGGCCCGGGGCCCTGGCTGATTGCGCTCGGCGCGCATGATTACGTAACGACCCCGAACGATGATCCGGCGTTTATCTATCAAAATACGCTGGTCGCGCTGGATAGCGCGCAACATCTCAATATCGGAATGCCCAGCGCGCATGCTTATTGGCTCGATGGCTGCGAATTGAAGGAAGGTGAGACGGTTCTACAAGTTGGCGTGGGCACGGGATATTACACCGCGATCCTCGCACAACTCGTCGGGCCGCGCGGGCAGGTGCACGCCTATGAGATTGACGGAGGCCTGGCGGATCGCGCGCGCGACAACCTGAAAGACCTGCCACAGGTGAATGTTCAGTCAAAATCGGGCATTGCGGCGGATCTGCCGAAAGCGGATTTGATCTACGTGTGTGCCGGTGCGGCCCAGCCAGCCCAACAGTGGCTCGATGCGTTGCGTCGCGGTGGCCGGCTGTTGTTTCCGCTTGCGCCCGCGGGTGTGCATGGCGGGATGCTGCTGGTCACACGTCCCGATCAGGGTGCGGTTTGGCCGGCAAGGTTCCGTGGCCGGGCACAGTTTATTGGCTGCATCGGTCTTCAGGACGAGGATGCCGGCCGCCGCCTGACGGAGGCGTTTCTGCGGGGGTGGGAAGACGTGCGGTCGCTCCGGCTCGATGGCGCCGTCGACGACACCTGCTGGTTTGCCGGCGATGGCTGGTGGCTTTCAACGGCAGAAGCCGACGCTGTCCACGAGAATTGATCCGCGCCTAGACCTGCCGCACCACGCCGGGTTGGCCCAAGTCGCATTCCAGCGCGTCGCGATCCCATTTCGCTGAAATCGCCGCGGCTTCATAGGTGCTTTGCAGGAAATCCAGCAACGCCTGGTCGGGATCATCAGCCGTGCGCACGGCATCATAAGACAGGATGAATTCGCCGAGCGCTTCGCTGAAGAACGCCGCGTCGGGCCGCACCTTCGTCGCGCGAAAGCCCGCAGGCTCCGGATAGGCATAGCAGTAGAACGCGGGATAATCGATCGCGCCGCTTCCCGGCCAGAAGCCGGCGCTGCTGACTTCGTGCGAATAGGCCTCGCAGGCGACGTCGTCGGACAGATACGGTACGCCACCGGGATGACGTGGCGCGCGACGGCCGGAGAAGCGGGTCACCGCCAGATCAAAGCTGCCCCAGAAGAAATGCACCGGGCTGGCCTTGCCGAGGAAGCCGGTGCGGAATTGTTTGAAGACGCGATCGCAGTTTACGAGAATCTGCAGAAACCTCTTGATCGCTTCGGGATCGTAGGAAGCGTGGACGTTATCTTCCGAAAACCGGACCGGGTCCGGTAGTTCGTTCGGCATTTCGTCGATGGTGACGGAAATGTCCAGCTCGGTCAGCGTCATCATGGTGGCGGCGTAGAAGCTGGCAACCGATTTTCCCGGAAGCGCAAACTGCCGCTTCGCGCCATCGCTGGTCGAGATGCGCAGGACGTGATCGATGAAATCAAGATCGATCTGGAACGTTCGCGTGCCGTCCGGGACTGGCGACGTCGTCAGCCCGCGCGGAGTAACATAGAGCGCCACATGCCAGGAATGGTTCAGCCAGGGGGTCTTGCTCAACCTGATCTTGCCGACGATCTGGGTCCAGAGATGCAGCGTCGCATAGGTGTCACGCCACGCCGCGGTCGGCAATTCCGGCCACGGGGGTTGCGAAAAATTGCTCATGCCTAAACCCCGTATCGGTGAAAAGCGAGTGGTGGATTCCGTATCACGAATCCGTTTCGTACCACGAAACCGTCAGACCGATTTCACAATCTGGTGCATTCCGGGCATCGCCGCTGGCCGCGCGAGGCGCGGTAGAGACTGCGGCACCACCACCGCCGTGCAATCGCCTGCAGCGGACGGCGCACCAGTTGAGCCATAAAGAGAAGTTCGACCATGCTGAATCCATCGTCCCCAATGGATAAATGGGGCGGCAATCTCAAATGAGAATGCCGCCCGTCTCGCATCAGCCATGCAGTTAGCTATGGAGTTTCCTGGCGGTCTCCGCGATCACGCGTCCTTGATAGCGCGCGCCGGCGAGCTCGTTGTCGCTCAGCTGGCGGCTGCCGTCGCCGCCGGTGATCGTGGTCGCCCCATAGGGTGCGCCGCCGGTGACTTCATCGAGCTTCATCTGACCGGCAAAGCCGTAGTTGAGGCCGACGATGGTCATGCCGAAGTGCAGCAGGTTGGTGATGATCGAGAACAGCGTGGTCTCCTGGCCGCCATGTTGGGTCGCAGTCGCGGTGAAAGCGCCGCCGACCTTGCCGTGCAACGCGCCCTTGGCCCAGAGGCCGCCGGCCTGATCGAGGAAGTTCGCCATCTGCGACGCCATCCGCCCGAAGCGGGTGCCGGTGCCGACGATGATGGCGTCGTAATTGGCAAGCTCTTCGACCTTGGCGACGGGGGCCGCCTGATCGACCTTGTAATACGAAGCCTTGGCGACCTCGGCGGGCACCAGTTCGGGCACGCGCTTGATGTCGACGGTAGCGCCGGCTTCGCGCGCGCCCTCGGCGATGGCGTTCGCCATCGCCTCGATGTGACCGTAAGCGGAATAATAGAGCACGAGTACTTTGGGCATGATGGCTTTCCTTTGAGGTTGTAGGTGGTTGTTAATTGGGAGCTGTCATTGCCGGGCTTAACCCGGCAATCCATCGGCTTCGAAGATTCTCGCGGAGCGGGATGGATGCCCGGGTCAAGCCCGGGCATGACGAGGAGTGAGTGTGGGGGCTACGCCGCGTCGACCAGCACCAGTTCGCTGTCTTCCAGCGCCGTAATGGTCAGCCTGGCCTCGTCACGGATCGCGGCGCCGTCGCGGGCGTTGACGCGCACGCCGTTGACTTCGACGCTGCCGGCCGCCGGCACCAGATAGAGGTGCCGCGCCTTGCCGGCTTCGTATTCCGCGCTCTCGCCGGCCTTCAGCGTGGTGGCGAGCACGCGGGCATCGGCGCGGATCGGCAGCGCATCCTTGTCGCCGGCAATGCCGCTGGCGATGGTGACGAGCTTGCCGGAACGGTCCGACTTCGGAAACGGCTTGGCGCCCCAGGTCGGCTGGCCGCCTTGCGTGGTCGGCTCGATCCAGATCTGGAAGATCCGTGTATTGGTCGGTTCGAGATTGTACTCGGCGTGACGGATGCCGGATCCCGCGCTCATCACCTGCACGTCGCCGGCTTCAGTGCGGCCCTTGTTGCCAAGTGAATCTTGATGCGTGATCGCGCCTTCGCGCACATAGGTGATGATTTCCATGTTGGCGTGGGGATGGGCGGGAAAGCCGGTATTGGGGGCGATCTCGTCGTCGTTCCACACCCGCAGCGAGCCGTGACCCATATTGTCGGGGTCATAATGGCTGCCGAAGGAGAAGTGATGCTTTGCCTTCAGCCAGCCGTGGTCGGCGCCGCCGAGTTCTGCAAAAGGTCTGAGTTCGATCATGGGAAATACTCCTTGTTAAGTTTTGTGCGAGGTGCCAGGCGCCACGCGCCCGGCCTCGCCTGGATGAATTGAACTAGGCGCCGAAGCCGCCATCGACGTTGAGCACGGTGCCGGTAACGAACGAGGCGTCCGGGCTGGTGAGGAACACGACGCCGGCTGCGATCTCTTCGGCGGTGCCGTAGCGTTGCAGCGCGTGCTGCGTACGCTGGGCTTCGGCGAAATCGCCGCCGTCCTTCGGGTTCATGTCGGTATCGATCGAGCCCGGCTGCAGCACGTTCACAGTGATGCCGCGGGGGCCGAGGTCGCGCGATGCGCCCTTGCTGTAGCCGACGATCGCCGCCTTGGTGGCGGCGTAATCGGCAAGGCCCGGGAACGAGGCGCGGGTCGCAATGCCCGAACCGATGGTGACGATGCGGCCGCCTTCGCCCATCAGCTTCGCGGCGGCGCGGATCGCGGTGACGACGCCATGCACATTGATCGCGTTCTGGCGCGCCAGTGCCGCGGTGTCGGCGTTGGCATCATCGACTGCGCCGCTGACGGCGACGCCGGCATTGTTGACGAGAATGTCGAGCCGGCCAAAGTGCTTGGCGACGTCATTGACCAATTGCTCGACCTCGAGAGATGAAGCCTGGTCGGCCTTGAAGGCGCGGGCTTCGACACCCTTGGCCTTCAACTCCTTGACGACGGCTTCGGCCTTGTCAGGGGAGGCGACATAGCTGATGGCGACGTTGGCGCCGTGATCCGCGAGGGCGCGGGCGCTGGCTGCGCCGATACCGCGGGAGCCGCCGGTGACGAGGGCTACCTTGCCCGAAAGTTTCCTGGCCATTGGATTTCTCCGTTGCTTGAATTCCGATGGCCATTGGATATGCCTCCCGACGTGGTATATAAATAGAAACTATCGAAACACATTGTTTCTATTTATGATCTAATGGAAGACGGCCCGTGCCGGACATCCGCAATTTCGACCGTCCAAACAAACGGAATCGGCCTCCTGGACCGAACCGCCGGGCGGCTTGCCCAGACTGATGCCAGTCACTCGGGCGCGCGGCGCCGGGGAGGGGCATGGCGCCGTCATTCGGCGCCGTATGGAGGAGTTGCGCATGAACGCCGTTCGCCGCGGAGTATTGGGATTGATGGGAGCGCTGCTGGTGGCGGGGCCGTCAGACGCTGGCGGCCGGACGCCGGCCTCGTCCGGTCAGGATGCCGCTGCGAAAGCGCGGCGATTGGCGGTGAAACCACGCCACGTTGTTTGCTTCCTTGGCGGTGCGAACGGCCTGACGAAGCTGTCGGACGCGGCTTCAATGGCTATCCGCGATTTTGCCACCGGCTTTGGCATCGATCAGACCTATTCCCAGGACAAACCGGATCCGCGCATGAGCCGCTCGTTTGGGGTTTCCTGGGATCGCGTGCATCCCAATGCCCGCTCCAGCGCCGATGAGGACGCGGTGGAAAATCACCAATCGGTGCTGTACGTGCTCGGCCCGCCCATGACGTCGGAAACCGCCATGGTCGTTTCCACCGGTGCCCTGATGCTCGTCCATCAGGTCATCAAGGCGGGGGCGACCGCCGTCAAGGGCGAGAGCGCCGGTGTCGCGCACGGCCTCGTCAGGTGGAACGAACTCATCCTTCAGGCCAGTGCCGCGCTGAAATCCGATGATGACTTCGCGTTGCGCCGCGTTTGCCGCCTGGCATTCGCCAAACGGCCGCTGGCCTCGGACGAATACCTGGAAAGCGTCGGTTTTCACCTGGCGGGATTGCCCGAAGTGTTCGTGCCGAAATCCCATGGCAGTGAACGGCAAGCCGTCGCGACCATGGATGCGGTCGCTGACGAGATCGCGCGGCAAGGACTGGAGGCAACGCTCAAGTCGCGCCGCGCCAAACTGTCCTTCGAGTCCGATTACGCGGAAGGCGATTTCAAATTCAATCCCTATGGTATCGTCAAGCTTGCATCCTGAGTTGGGCGAGGCCCGACCAATCACATCCGACAGGCGGCCGAATGCCGAAACTCCCGGATTTCGAAGCGCTCGCGATTTTTGCGAAGGTCGTGGAACTGCGGTCGTTTGCATCAGCGGCAACCGAGCTCGCGCTGTCCAAGGCCACGGTATCGAAGGCGGTAAGCCGGCTCGAACAACGGCTCGGCGCGCGGCTGTTCAACCGCACCTCTCGGCGGCTGGCGCTCACCGACGCCGGACAAAAGCTGGCCGAGCGTGCGACGCAGCTCCTGGTCGACGGCGAGGCGGCCGAGAACGAGGCGCTGTCACAATCGACGGCGCCGCGCGGGCTGGTGCGGCTCGCGGTGCCGATGACGTTCGGCGTGAAATCAGTAGCGCCGCTATTGCCGGAATTCCTCGAGCGATATCCGGAAGTCTCGATCGACCTGCACTTAAGCGACGCGACGGTGGATCTGATCGGCGAGGGCTTTGATGCCGGCCTGCGCATCGCGCGGTTGCCGGATTCCTCGCTGATCGCGCGGCGGCTGTGCGCGATGCCGCGCTACACGGTGGCCGCGCCGTCCTATCTCAAGCGCCACGGCCGGCCGACGCATCCGATGCATCTGTCCCAGCACAAATGCTTCGGCTACGCCTATCTCTCGACGCCCGGCGTCTGGCACTACACCAACGCCGCTGGCGAGCAGGCCAGCGTGCGCCCGGCCGGCCAGCTGCGCGTCAACAATGGCGAGGCGGTGCTGCCGTCGGTGATTGCCGGGCTCGGTATCGCCGATCTGCCCGACTTCATCGTCGGCGACGCGATCGCCTCCGGCGAAGTCGAGGTGATCCTCAAGGGCTGGAAGCAGCCGGAAGGCGCGGTGCATCTGGTGACGCCCCCCGGCGGCCCGCGCCCCGCCCGCGTCGAGGTGCTGGCAGAGTTTCTGATGAAGCATTTCGCCAAGGGGAAGAGGAAAGCGTCCTGAGGCGGCGCGACGAACGGGGCCTTTGCCCATGGGATCGAGTTTAGGCTAGGCTACCCCCAACAACCAAAACAAAAACTCCGGGGGAAATGCCTATGAACCGACGCGAACTCCTCAAAGCCGCCGCGCTGCTGCCGCTGGCGCAAACCGCGCTCTCGCATGCGGCGTTTGCGCAAGCTGCCTATCCGTCACGCAACATCACCATGATCGTGCCGTTTCCGCCGGGCGGGCAGGCTGATCTGGCGGCGCGGCCGGTGGCGCAGGCGCTTGAAAGAATCCTCGGCAAGCCTGTGCTCGTCGACAACCGCGCCGGTGGCGGCGGTGGTTCGGTCGGCAATGCGGCGGCGGCGCGCGCCGAACCCGACGGCTACACATTGTTGATGACGCTGTCGTCGCTGGCCGTGCTGCCGGAAGCCGACCGGCTGTTCGACCGCCCGGTGGCCTACGAAGTCTCGCAATTCGCGCCGGTTGCGCGCGTGCTGGCCGACCCCACGCTGCTGGCGGTGCCGGCCTCCGCGCCATGGAAGACGCTGCAGGATTTCGTCGATGACGCCAAAAAGCGCCCCGGCCAGATCCCTTACGGCTCGTCGGGCCCCTATGGCACGCTCCATATCGCGATGGAAATGTTTGCCGCCAGCGCCGGCATCAAACTGCTGCACGTGCCGTTTCGCGGCGCAGCGCCCGCGTTGACCGCGCTGCTCGGCGGCACGGTGCAGGCGGTGGCCTCGGCGCCGGGTACGCTGAAGCAGCAGGTCGATGACGGCAAGATGCGCGTGCTCGCGAACTGGGGCGCCGCGCGCATCGCAAGCTTTCCCGATCTGCCCACCTTCCAGGAGCTCGGCTACAAGGATGTCGAGTTCTACATCTGGGCGGGATTGTTCGCGCAGAGCGCGCTGCCGGCGCCGATCATGACGCAGCTGCGCGGCGCGATGGCGCAGGCGGTCAAAGCCCCCGAGGTGATCAAGACTTTCGAGACCGCCGGCAGCCCGGTCGCGTACATGGACGCGCCGGAATTTGCGAAATTCGTCACTGAGGACAGCGCGCGGCTGGTCGCCGCGGTGAAGAAGATCGGCAAGGTGGAGTAGGGAACTCTATTCACATTTTCTTGTCTGAGCGAACGTTGGGTGGCCGCATTCATTGGAGAGTTTTGGGAGCGGTGCGAGTTGGAACCCGCATCGCCACACCACTCGAATGAAAGGACCGGACATGAAACGAGCGGACCCGGCCGCGCCACGCATCGTGCTCAGCCTTGCCCTCGCGATCGGAAGCGTTGGCGCCCTGCAATCAACCGCATTCGCCCAGGAATACAGGGGAACCTGGGAACAACAGATGGCCTGCACGCCAGACGTCTGGCGTCTCTGCAGCGATCAGGTTCCGGATGTCAGCCGGATCGTGGCGTGTTTGCGGCAGAATACGCCGCAGCTCTCGAACAACTGCCGCGCCGTATTCGAATCGCAGGCGAATGCGCAACCAGGCGGACGGGGGCCGCAACCGCAAATGGCGCCGCGCGGCCGTGCAGCACCACTGGTACAGCCCCAGCCGCTGCCGCCGAGGCCCTATCATGAGAGACCCTACTATCAAGACGACGACGATTAGGCCGTCGCTTCGCTTTCGGTTCTGACCTCACAGACATCGACCCATTCGGCCGAGGTCAGTTCGGCCATGCGCGCGGGTGTGATGCGCACCGCGCTGTGCGTCGAGCCCGCCGCCGGAACCACGATATCGAACGCCTTTAGCGACACATCGCAATAGACCGGCAGCGGCGTCTTCAGTCCGAACGGACAGACGCCGCCGACTTCATGGCCGGTGATCTCCGCGACCTCGTCGAGCCCCAGCATCTTCGGCTTGCCCCCGAACAGCGCCTTCACCTTCTTGTTGTCCATCCGCGAGGTGCCGGCCGCCACGATCAGCACCACGCGTTCGCCGATCCGCAAGGAAAGCGTTTTGGCGATCCGCGCCGGCTCGACACCATAGGCCTCGGCCGCCAGCGCCACGGTCGCTGAACTCATCGATGATTCGATCACCGCAATGTCGGGCGCCTTCTCGGCGAAGAAGGCGCGAACGGAGGCAAGACTCATTTCAGGACCTTTGGGCAGACACCAAGGCGGGAAGCTCGGCGAGACCATGGATGCGATGATCGGGCGCAACGCCGAGCTCGTCCATCTGGGTGCGCAATATCTTGAACATCGTCAAGGGCGGCATCGTCTCGCTTTCAAGACAGGCCAGCGCCATCGCTTCCGGCGTCACCCGCTCGATCCAGGCGACGTTGAGCCCGAACGCCTTGGCGCCGCAGGCGTCCCACGGGTTCGAGGAGATGAACAGGACCTCGTGCGGCGAGATATGAAGGGTGCTTTCGATCAAGGCGTAGGCGTCCGGGCTCGGTTTGAATATCTTATTGGCGTCGATGCTGATGGTGGCATCGAGCACGCGGTCGAGGCCACTGTTCTTCACCAGCGCGCCCAGCATGTCCGGGCTGCCGTTGGAGAGAATGGCAAGCTTCTTGTCCCTCATCGCAGCGAGCGAGGCAAGCGCATCGGGATAGAGATCGAGATGCAGATACTTGTCCATGATCCCGGCGAAATCAGCCTTGTCGTATTTCAGGCCGAGGCAGCGCAGCGTGTAGGCCAGGGATTCCCGCGTCACATCAGAGAAATCCTCATAGCGCCGCATCAGCGAGCGCAGCCAGGTATATTCCAGCTGCTTGATGCGCCAGACTTGGGTGATGATTTCGCCGTAACCGGGAAACGCCTGTTCGGTAACTGACGCCACCGACTGGACATCATAGAGCGTACCATAGGCATCGAACACGACGGCTTTGATAGTCACGTGACTTACTCTCTTCTGCCAATCGTTGCGTCGAGAAATTCGCGGAGCGCGACGACCGATTGGTCTGTTGCAATCTGGTTGAATTCGAAATGGCGCCCCCAAAGCTCGGCCGGTATCGCGACGCTGGGTACGTCGAAGCCGTGATAGGCGTCGGGATAGATGATGAGTTTGATCGGCGCGCCCTGATCCTTCTGTCTTGATATGCCCCAGGCGTCACGGCCGTCTACCATTTTGCGGCACTCTTCGGCAGGGGTCACGTCATCGCGCTCGCCGATCAGGATCAGCGTCGGCACCGTCATGCCGCCCTTGAAATGACGGCAGGGTGGATAGAAGGCGATGGCGGCGTGAAACTTGTTTGGCGATGCCTGTTCCAGGAAGCCATGCTCGACGGACGTGAGAGCCACCCGGCCGCCGTTCGCAAAACCCAGCACCGCAATCCGCGCAGGATCGACCAATGGATGGCGCGCCAGAAACTTCAGGGCCCGGTAGCCATCCAGGATCAGATCCTGCGGGGGATGTTCGCCGCAGTGCTTCAGGCCGCGCGGGCCGAGGCTGTCGACGGTGAGCGTCACATAGCCCCAGGAGGCGATCCGCTTGCCCCAGCGCTGGTCCAGCCGTCCCCAATTTCCATTGCAGCTATGCAGCAACACGACGGCAGGCGACGGGTCCGCGCTGCTTGTTTGCCGCAGGTAACCCTGCAGCGGATGCGAACTGGCGAGCGGGCTCTCGATTTCGACTGTTATCGGCGGCGATTCAGCCGCGAAGCATTGAACGATGCTTGCCGTCGAGATCGCGGTGACGAGGACAACGATTTTGGCAAGTTGGGTCACCGGCCACCATCTCATCAACCGTCCGCCAACGACCGGACGCCGCTATTATATACCCAAAATCTTCCGTGCGTTGGCCTTCAGGACCTTGGGCCGGATCTCGTCGCGGATGTCGAGCTTGGCAAAATCCGCCAGCCAGCGGTCCGGCGTGATGACGGGCCAGTCCGAGCCGAACAGCATCTTGTCCTGCAGGATCGAGTTGATGTAGCGCACCAGGATCGGCGGGAAATATTTCGGCGACCAGCCGGAGAGGTCGATATAGACGTTCGGCTTGTGGGTCGCGACCGACAGCGCCTCTTCCTGCCAGGGGAATGACGGGTGGGCGAGGATGATCTTCAGGTCGGGAAAATCCGCCGCGACGTCGTCCATGTACATCGGGTTGGAATATTTCAGCCGCATCCCCATGCCGCCGGGCATGCCAGAGCCGACGCCGGTCTGGCCGGTGTGGAACAGCGCGATCGCGCCGCCCTCGTTGATCGCCTCATAGAGCGGATAGGCCATGCGGTCGTTGGCATAGAAGCCCTGCATGGTCGGGTGGAATTTGAAGCCGCGGACGCCGTATTCCTCGATCAGCTTGCGCGCTTCGCGCACGCCGAGCTTGCCCTTGTGGGGATCGATGGACACGAACGGGATCAGGACGTCGAGATGGTCGGAGGCGACTTCCAGCATCTCGTAATTGTTGTAGCGGCGGAAACCGGTTTCGCGCTCGGCGTCGACCGGGAAGATCACGGCGGCGATCTTCTTGGAGCGGTAATAGGCCGCGGTTTCCGGAACCGTGGGCGGGTGCTTGTGCGGCGACTTGAAATAGTCGGCCATCTGCGCCTGGAAATCGTCATAGCCGTCGTCGCCATGCATGCCGCAGGGCTCTTCGGCGTGGGTGTGGATGTCGATCGCCACGACGTCGTCGATATTGGGCAATGTGAGCTTGGCCATTTGGGGTTCCCGGCGGCTTGATTTTTCGGTCTGGAAAATTGATTATACTATATAACAAATTCCGCAAGGCGGCAGAACCGAGATCGCGGAAAAACAGGGAGGATGGCATGGCGCCGGGGCAAGCCTTCGAGACCGATTTCTGGAAAGACGCCAATTTGCGCAAGGCCTGGGACGACATCGTGCCCGGGGCGCCGCGCAAGACCATCCCCTACACGCTGACGAGGGAAGCGATCGAACTGTACTGCAAATCGGTCGGCGAGGATCACCCGATCTATTTCGACGAGGCCTACGCCAAGACCACCCGCTATGGCGGGCTGATCGCGCCGCCCTCGATCCATATCCTGCTGATGTTCTCGTGTACGCCGGCGGATGACTGGATGCGCTCGCCCGGCACCGTCAACGCCGGCCAATCCTGGAGCTACAACATTCCGGCGCGGCCGAACGACGTCATCACATTGCAGGCCCGCGCGCTCGACAAGTTCATCAAGCGCGAGCGGCTGTTCGTGGTGCACGACAACGTCTTCTTCAACCAGCATGGCGACGTGATCTGTTCCGGCCGCGGCTGGACCATCCGGCCTGAATGAGCGGAGAGCGTCATGACCACCAGCTTTGAAAACCTGAACGCTGGCGACCGCATCGACGGGCCGAAATTCGCGGTGTCACGCGAATCGATCCGGCTGTTTTGCGATGCCTCGCTCGACTACAACCCGCTGCATCTCGACGACGACTACATGAAGGGCAATTTCGGCAAGACCAATTTCGGCGGCATCATCATGCACGGCATGAACAATTTCGGGCTGATTTCCCGGATGCTGACCGACTGGGCCTATCCCGCCGGCGCCATCCACCGCCGGCTGGAAACCCGGTGGGTCAAGCCGGTGAAGCCCGGCGACACCATCCAGCCGACCGGAATCGTCAAATCCAAGCAGGTGACCAAGACCTCGCGCTGGGTGCTGATCGACGTCATGGTGCGCAACCAGGCGGGCGAAAAGGTCGCGACCGGCGAGGCGATGATCGAGTTTCCGAATTAGGCGGGATGAGATCAGGACGTGAACCCATCAACTGCTGGGCGGGCGGCTTCCGAGGTCCACCATGTTCTGGAAGCGGACATCCGCGCTGGCGTTCACCATGTCCGCTTTGTGCCGATTGTGTTGAAGAAGTCGGCGACCCAAACGATTTGGGATGTTGCAAGGAATCAGAGCGCGCGTGAGTTTGTTTGCT
>NZ_JAFCME010000034.1 GCF_018130065.1 Bradyrhizobium sp. AUGA SZCCT0158
TGCAGGTGTCAAGCTGTCGGGTAGGCGAGAGCCGAACGGCAGCGACGGAGTCAACCAAGAACTCGTCTCCGGGGAGATCACGGCATAAGCCGTAAAGCCATTGCGCAGGGAAGGCCGGGTATTCTCCGCTGCCCTGTATGCTCGTGTGCATTTTGTTTTGTGCTAACCGCACACGGGACCGCGGGTGCAGCGCGCACCCGGTCTTCCCTGCGCCCTCATATTTCGAGGGCAAGGAATTTCTGGCAAAGCTCGGGCGCAATGCGTCGCGAGAACGCGAAGGTGTGTTCAGTACAGTGCAGCAACAAGCACGCTGTCGTCCCGGCCTTGAGCCGGGACCCATACGCCGCGGCCCATCGGTTAGAGCGCTGGCGTTAGAGACCTTCTGCAAACAAGAACTGCCGCGGCGTATGGGTCCCGGCTCAAGGCCGGGACGACAGCAGAGAGAGTACCAACCTACTCCGCCGGGGCCTCGCCTCCGGCCTGGCTCTGGCCGCGGCTGGCCAAAAATCCGAGCGCCAGGCCGCCGACCGCGAGAATCGGAATCAGTTTCTTGATGCCGATCGCGCGCACCAACTGGACGCCGGCCGCGACCAGCATCGGATCGGCCAGCATGGTTTGGGCGGCGGATTTTGTGGTCTCCTTGACGCGCGTCTCGATCTGTTTTTTGCGCACCATGTAGGAGATCGTCGCGATCATCGTCACCACGAAGAAGATGCCGGCGCCGGTCAGGCAAGCATAAACGGGGCCATACTTCTCCAGCACGAAGATGAAGGCGGCCGCGCACAGAAACGATGTGGTGACGAGCAAAGCAACGGCGGCTGCTGCCGCCAGCGAGGTCAGCCGGAGCGCAGTGCCGGTCGAATCCTTGAAGTCATCGATCAGTCGCTGAAACATGGGCCCGCCTCGATCTGAAAAGAGCATCAACAAAAGAAACGACCTCGCGCCAGCGCCGCCATCGAGAGACGAAGGCTGGCTTTCCGGCGCGGGTCATCATTGCATCATCGCCGGATTACCGGCGCCACATCGCGCCGAGCAGGAAGCCCACGCCTAGTGCGAGGCCGACGGTTGCCAGCGGCCGCTGCGTGATGACGTCTTCCAGCGATTCCTCGATCGAGGAGGCCGCATCCTGAGCCGCGTCCATCATGGCGCTGCCGCGCTCGGACATGTCGTCCACCGCCTGCTCCGCATTGGCGCGCGCCTGCCTGTAGCCGCGGCGCGCCTGCTTGCCCGCGGTGCCGGCAAAACTGTTGAGCGCATCGGTGATCTGGTCGGTGAGGGCTGCGATATCGTTTTTCACGGCGGTTACATCCTTTTCCAGGCGTTCGTAGGTCGCTTTATCCGTCATGCTCTTTGCGGCTTCGCCATTCGTCATCGACATCAAAAGCTCCCGGGCACTCAATTTGCGTATCGAGGAAACGCCTGCCCAAAGCGGAAGTTCCTGCTGCGAAACCCTTTGAGTCTAGGGCAACTGCGGCGAATTGACCGGCATCAGATGCTCCTTGAGGATCAGCGCGACGATAAGGATCGGCGACGCCAGGAATGCGCCCATCGGTCCCCACAGCCAGGTCCAGAACGCCAGCGCGATGAACACCGCCAGCGCGTTGAGCTCGAGCCTGCGGCCGACGATCGTCGGCGTCAGGAAATGGCCCTCGAGGAAGGTCATCGCCGCAAACAGCAGCGGCGCGAGCAGCCCTGCGCTGATCGTCGGGAAGGCGACAAGGCCGACCACCACCAGCACGACGAACATCGCGACCGGTCCGATGATCGGAATGTAGTTCAAGGTCGCGGCCAGCGCGCCGAGGGCTGCCGGATTGGGCATGCCCGTGACTGCGCAGATGATGCCGGTTGCGATGCCGACGCCGACATTGATCATCGTCACCATGATCAGATAGCTGCCCAGGTGCTCCTCGATCTCGTTGAGGATCCGCAGCGTTCGCAACCGTACCGGCCGGTCGCCGAAATTCATCACCATTGCCCGTCGCAGGTCCTTCCAGCTCGCGATGAACAGGATCAGGGTGGCGACGAACAGCAGGAACTCGGCGAGGGTCGGCGACAGGAATTCAAGCGTCGGCTGCACCCATTCGATTTTCGGTATGTGGAATGTCGCCAGCGTGTCGGAGCTGCCGAGCATGCCTTGCAGCTGCTGCCACAGTGCCAGCGGCCGGTCGAAGAGGCGCATTTTTTCCTTCAGCTCCGCCCCCAGTTCCGGAAGCCTGCCGCTCCATTCCATCACCGGCGACGCAATCAGGCCGATCATGAAGGCTGCGCCGGTGACGACGGCAGACACGATCAGGACGGCGCCCAGCGCCCGGGGAATCCGATAGCGCTCGAGGAAGTTCGCCGCCGGCGACAGCATCGTGCCGACGATGAACGCCATCGTGACTGGCAGGAAGAACGGTTTCGCGGCGTAGAGCACGGCGACGATGCAGATGATCAGCAACGATACCAGCGAGAAGGCGACGATTTCGGCGCGGCTGATCAGCGGAGGCAGTTCGACATGGCCGTCGGGCAGCGGTTTGCCTTCTGCCGCACTAGCTTTTTGACGGTCGCCCTGCGAAGCCTTGTGGTCAGAGGTCTTGTTGTCGGAGGCCTTGCCGTCGGATGGCTTTCGTTCAGTTGGCTTGTGCTCGCCTTGCGCCGGCTTGCGTTCCGTCGGGCTGCTTTCATCGGACGGCGCCCTGCGTTCTTCTGGCAAAGGTTTGGGCGGCGAGACACGCACAACGGTTCTCCCCCGCGCGAGGCGGTGATGACATGGCAGCCGCGACGTTGCCCCGCGAACCGAATTCTCAGGTCACACAACAGAAGGTCGAGGCAAAAGTTCCATCGCGGAAGCGTGAGTGCCGGTGGCTTGACAGCAAGCCTGCCAGCTCGAGTCGCAGGGAACTGCGCAGCCCCGGTCGCGTTGCCCATCCAGAGCATCACACGATGCGTATCCAACCGGGGCAGTCCCATGACGAAGTCCTCTCATCGCCGGCATCCGTCGCGCGTAACCCACGCGCTCGTCTTCATCAGCACCATGCTGCTGGCCCCCTCGGTATTCTCCAGCGCGGCGAGCGCGCAGCTGCTGGGTTATGCCTCCACCCAGCCAAACGCGTTTCCCGCCGATGAGGTGATGGTTGAGCCGGCAACGCCCGACGCGGGCGTCGTGCCGGAGCGGCTACGCCGTGCCGTGGTCGCTTTCAACACGTCGGAGGCGCCTGGTACCATCGTGATCGATACCGGCAACACCGCGCTGTATTACGTGCTTGGGCAGGGCCGCGCCGTTCGCTATGGCGTTGGCGTCGGCCGCGAAGGCTTTACCTGGTCCGGCGTACAGACCATCAGCCGCAAGGCGGAGTGGCCGGATTGGCATCCGCCGGCCGAGATGATCGCGCGCCAGCCCTATCTGCCGCGCTTCATGGCCGGAGGCCCCGGCAATCCGCTCGGCGCCCGGGCGATGTATCTCGGGTCCAGCCAGTACCGCATCCACGGCACCAATGATCCCTCGACGATCGGCAAGTTCGTTTCCTCAGGCTGCATTCGCCTGACGAATGAGGACGTCAGTGATCTCTTCAGCCGGGTCGATGTCGGCACCAAGGTCGTGGTGTTGCCGAAGAACGCGCCGCGCATGGAGACGCGCACCACCATCAGCGTGCGGCCGGCACGTCCGGCGCTGACGCCGCCGCCCTCGGGACGGCAGGCAATGAATTTGACGGCGTCGCAGCTCAACTGAGCCGACGACCTAGCAGGAGATGCGAATGCACGTGAGTAGAATGGCAATCCTGGGCGCGGCAGCTTTGGCAGGCGCTTCTGCGCTGGCGCCTGCGGCGCAGGCCCAGGACTTCTTCTCGGCCCTGTTCGGCGGCATGGGCCGGGCGAGGGGCCCTTATATTTCCTTGCCGTTTGCGAACGACGGCGGACCGATGCCGGTTCAGCGCAGCGAGACGCGGCGTTATGGCGGCGGCGGTCAGGCGTTTTGCGTGCGTACCTGCGACGGACGCTATTTCCCGGTGACTGGCTCCGACAATGCCAGCCGTGCGGCGTCCTGCGACAGCTTCTGCCCGGCCAGCGAGACCAAGGTGTTCTACGGCAGCAACATCGACAACGCCGCCGAGAACGGAAAGCCCTATTCGGAACTGCCGAACGCGTTCCGCTATCGCAACGAACTCGTGGCCGGGTGCACCTGCAACGGCAAGGATCAGATCGGGCTCGCGCCGGTCAAGATCGAGGCCGATCCGACCTTGCGCAAGGGCGACATCGTCGCCGGAGAAAACGGTTTGCTGGTGGCCGGCCGCAGCGCCGACAAGCGCGGCGCCGAGCTGAACTTCTCACCCGCCTCGGACAAGCTGCGCGCGAAATATGAACGCGTGCCGGTGGTGGCGCGGGAGTGAATGAGATTGGTTAGGGACGCGACATGGGTCCGCGCAACTACGCCGCGCGGATCTTGCCGAGGAACTGAGTGACCTGAGTACCCAACTGCTTGCTCTGCGTTTCCAGCGTCTCGGAGGCGTGCTTGACGTCGTCGGCAGCGGCGGCTGCCGCATCGGCGTCGGTTTTCACGCCCGAGATGTTGTCGGAGACGTTCTTGGTGCCCTGCGCGGCGAATTGCGTGCTGCGCGTAATCTCCTGCGTCGCGGCGCCCTGTTCCTGCACGGCGGCCGCAATCGCGGTCGCGACCTCGTTGACCTCGCCGATGATGCCGCCGATGCCCTTGATGGCTTCGATCGCCTCGTTCGCGACCTTCTGAATGTCGGAGATCTGCTCGGAGATTTCCTCGGTCGCCTTCGCGGTCTGGCTTGCCAGCGATTTGACTTCGGAAGCCACCACCGCAAAGCCGCGGCCGGCTTCACCGGCGCGGGCAGCCTCGATGGTCGCATTCAGCGCCAACAGGTTGGTCTGGGCGGCGATCGAGTTGATCAGCCCGACGACTTCGCCGATCCGGCCGGCAGAAGCGGCAAGGCCCTGCACGGTGCCGTCGGTCTCACGCGCCTGGCTCACCGCGCGGCTGGCAATGCCGGCGGCGTGCGCGGCCTGCTGGCTGATGTCGTTGATCGAGGCGCTCAGTTCTTCCGACGCGGCCGCGACGGTCTCGACGCTCATCGAGGCTTCGCTGGAGGCCTTTTCGGCCACCTCAACCCGCGCGTTGGTCTGGCGGGAAACCGCTGATAGCCCGTCCGAGGTGGTCCGCATCTGGCCGGACGCGTCGCCCAGCTGGTCGAGCGATTGGCGCACCAGGCTCTCGAATTCGCCGACATAGCTTTCGATCGTCTGCTGCCGCGCCGTGGCGCCGGCATTGCGTGCGCGCTCCTGCGCCTCGATCCGGACCTTGTCTTCGGCCTGCTGCTTGAACGTCTCCAGCGCGCCGATTTCATCCTTGCGCACCGCATAGCCGGTGTCGACGGTCAGGTCGCCGGCGGCGACCTTCAGCATGGCGTCGCGCATATTGTGCAGCGGCTTGATGACGCGGCGGGTGACGAGAATCAGCGCGCCGAACGTCAACGCCAGCGCGCCGACCAGCAGCACCAGTTGCACCACCAGCGCACGCCGCGCCGAGGAATACTGCATCACGGTATGGTCCCGGGCAGCGTCGAGCGCCGCTTCGGCGACGTTGACGGCGGCCGAGAGTCGTCCCACCGTGATCGGGCTCCACTGGTTCGCCGTCAGTTCAGGCTTCTCGCCGGCGATCAGCGCCGTCAGCAGGCGTTCGCGCAAGGCGAGATAATCCGGTTCGAAATAGGCTTTCTTGGTCGCAGCCATCGCGCTCGAAAGCGCCGGCGGCAGTTGCATGCCAGTGGCGGTCAGTTCCAGCGCATTCCAGGCGGCCTCGGCGCCACCGCTGAACTTGGTGTGGGCCATGCGGGTCTCCGCCGTCGCCTTTCCGGTGCCCAGTCCATTGGAAATCAACAGCGAAGCTTCGCCCGCGGTGTTACGCAGCAACCAGGCGATCTGCTTGATCGCGAGCAACTGGTCGATCACCGGATCCTGATGGTTGACATTGGCGGCAAGCGTCCCCGAGAGCTTGTCGAGGGTGGTGAGCAGCGCGCCCGTCGTGTCCATGTACTCCTTGGCGAGCGCCGGACGGCGGGGGGATTCCTTGGGCTGAGCCATGGCTTCCCAGAATTCCTTCTGCTGCGCCTGCAGTTGCTTGAACAGGCGGTCGATTTCGGGGACCAGCGTCGCTTGCTGCGCGAATTCGATCTTGCCGAGCTGACCAAGTGCGCTGTTCATCGCCGGCATTTCCGTGTCACGAAGGCCGCGCAGATACTTTTCGATGTCGCTGTCCATCGGCGCGTTGCCATTCAACAACCGGTTGGTCGTGGAGCGGTCGGTACGCAGATTATGCATCGCCTTGAACATATTGGCGGATGCGTCGGTGACCACCGAGATGCGGTTTGCCACCTGCAGGCGGCCCCAGGCATCCCAGGCGTTGAGCGAGAAGCCCACCACGATGCAGAAGGCGGTGGCCAGGATGACGGTCTTCAGCAGCGCGGATACGGTCAGACGGTTCAACATGATGCTCCCCCAAAGCCGCGGTCATTTGGGGCGAAAAGGGTAAATACTTAGACAGCGCCTGCGTAGTAGAACTACGGAGCCATTGAAATGGTTGAAGTTTTCATTTTTACACGCAGGTTCCCCGCCCGGAACCCAATGTGAGGTGACACGTTAACAAAATACCAACAGCGCTATTCCAGCCGAGGGGGCCCGCATGCTTGTCAGCGTACTCGTCACGTTTCTCGTCGTTATTCTCGTTCTCTATCTCATCAACCTGCTGCCGCTTGATGGCCGCGCCAAACAGATCGCGCGAGTCGTGGTGATCATCCTCGGCGTGATCTCGCTGTTGAAATACATCGCCGTGATCTAGCGACAAAAAGCCCCGGCGATGCCGGGGCTTTTCATCTTGCAGTGATTATCTGAGGGTCTTGAACCAATCGTCCACGTCCTTGTGGATCTGGTCCTTGGCGAAGCCATAGCGTTGCTGCAGCTTGCCTTCGAGTTGCTCACGACGGCCTTCGATCACATCGAGATCGTCGTCGGTGAGCTTGCCCCATTTCTCCTTGGCGGCGCCCTTGAACTGTTTCCAGTTTCCTTCAATCCGGTTCCAATCCATCGTCATCTCTCCATGTGAGTTGGGATGAATTCTCAACGGGCGCACGATCCAAACGTTCCTGCGGTGCGGCAAAGCGGTACCAGCCCTGCGACAGATCGCGCGCCACCTCCCGTATTTGAACGGGGCCCGGCTGCAGAAACTGCGGTTGTATGCGACGGCAAACTGAACGTTAACGCGAGTAGGCAATAATCTTCGCGTTTCAAGCGAATTTAAGTTCGGCTCACCAAGAGCGGAACCGGATCGATATTGAGGAAACGTTGGCAATGAAGCTTCGTTTGACGATCACGCGGGCCATAGTCCTGTTCGGTCTTGTCACGGCAATCGGCCTGGGGGCCGTGGTGTTCACCGGCATCTTCGCGCTCGGCGAGGTCAAGGTCGGCGGACCCCTCTACAACAAACTCAAGCTCGGCAACGATCTGATCGCCGACATCCTGCCGCCGCCGGAATATGTGATCGAATCCTATCTCGAAGCCACCCTTGCGCTGAACAATCCGGCTGAACTCGCCAACCGTCGCGAGCGGCTGAAGCAATTGAAAAAGGAATATGACGAGCGCCACGCGTTCTGGGTGAAGTCTGACCTGGAGCCAATGGTGAAGGCGAAGTTCGTTGTGGATTCGCATCGCGAGGTGCAGCGCTTCTGGACCGCCATCGAGCAGGCGTTCCTGCCGGCCCTGGCCAAGGCAGACGCCGCCGCCTCGGCAAAGGCGTATTCGGAAATCTCGGCCGCCTATCTGGCGCACCGCGCCCTGATCGACGAAATCGTCAAGAAGACCGCTGACGACAACGCGGCCATCGAAACGGCCGCGACCCAGCGTGTCGGCACGTTCAACGTTATTCTGTGGGGCATCTCGGCCCTGGTGTTCCTGATCATTGGCGGCGGCCTTGTCGGCGTCGGCCTCGGTGTGATCCGGCCGATGACCCGCATGACCGGCGTGATGGCACGGCTCGCCGGCGGTGGATTGGATATTGAAATACCGTCCCTCAAACGGACGGATGAAGTCGGCGCCATGGCCCGCGCGGTCCAGGTGTTCAGGGAAAACGCGCTGCGCGTTCAGGCCATGGAATCCGAGCAGGCCGGTCTCAAGCTCAAGGCGGAGGAAGAGCGCAAGCTGGCGATGAGCCAGGTCGCCGACGGCTTCGAGCAGGCGATCGGCAAGATCATCGAGGCCGTATCAACGGCCTCTTCCGAGATCGAACTCGCCGCCGGCAGCCTGACCAGGACGGCCGAAACCAGCCACAAGCATACGGCAGAGGCGGCATCCGCTTCCGACCGTTCATCGGCCAATGCGCAATCGGCGGCGGCCGCTTCGGAGCAGATGGCTTCCTCGGTGACCGAAATCGGCCGTCAGGTGAAGCAATCGGAAGACATCACCCATGCCGCCGTGCGTCAGGCCGAGCAGACCAATGAGCGGATCGCGGAACTGTCGCAGGCGGCCGGCCGCATCGGCGAAGTCGTCAAGCTGATCGCGGCGGTCGCCGAGCAGACCAATCTGCTGGCGCTCAATGCGACGATCGAAGCGGCGCGCGCCGGCGAGGCGGGGCGGGGCTTTGCGGTAGTTGCTTCCGAGGTCAAGGCGCTTGCCGCCCAAACCGCCAAGGCGACCGAGGAAATCGGCACCCAGATCACCCAGATGCAGTCGGCAACGGAGCAGTCGGTGTCCGCGATCAAGGTGATCGGCGGCACGATCGGGCAGATCTCCGCGATTTCAACGGCGATCGCCGCCGCGGTCGAACAGCAGGGCACCGCGACGCAGGAGATTGCGCGCAACGTCCAGCAAGCCGCCCAGGGCGCCATCGAGGTCGGCGGCTGCCTCGCGGATGTCAGTCGCGGTTCGGCCGACACCCAGGCGGCGGCCGAACAGGTTCATAGTTCCGCCCGTTCGCTCTCGCAGGAAGGCCATTCCCTCAAGCTCGAAGTCGGAAAATTCCTGCAGACGATACGCGCGGCCTGATATCCGAACGGAACTCAGGCCGGCCGGTCAGCCGGCCGCCTTGGCTTCGCGGCGGCGGGCGGTGAGGATGTATTCGGTGTAGCCGTTCGGTTGCTCGCGGCCCTTGAACACCAGGTCGCACGCCGCCTTGAAGGCGATGCCGTCGAAGCCGGGGGCCATCGGCTTGTACAGCGCATCGCCCTTGTTCTGGCCGTCGACGACGACCGCCATTCTCTTCAGGGATTCCATCACCTGATCCTTGGTGATGACGCCCTGATGCAACCAGTTGGCCAGATGCTGCGCCGAGATGCGCAAGGTGGCCCGGTCTTCCATCAGGCCGACGCCGTGGATGTCGGGCACCTTGGAGCAGCCGACGCCCTGGTCGATCCAGCGCACGACGTAACCCAAAATGCCCTGGCAGTTGTTGTCGATCTCCTGCTTCACGTCGTCAGGCGCCCAGTTCGACTGCGACACCGGAATGGTGAGGATGTCGGAGAGTTTGGCACGCTGGCCACCCTTGGCGAGCTCCTGCTGGCGCGCTTGCACGTTGATCTCATGATAATGCAGCGCGTGCAGCGTGGCGGCCGTCGGTGACGGCACCCAGGCGGTGGTGGCGCCGGCCGAGGGATGCCCGAGCTTCTGCGTCAGCATGTCGGCCATCTTGTCGGGAGCGGCCCACATGCCCTTGCCGATCTGGGCATGGCCGGGCAGGCCGTCGATCAGGCCCATGTCGACGTTCCAGTCTTCATAGGCCTTGATCCAGGGCTGCGCCTTCATGTCGTTCTTGCGGATCATCGGGCCCGCTTCCATCGAGGTATGGATCTCGTCGCCGGTGCGGTCGAGGAAGCCGGTGTTGATGAAGCAGATGCGCTTCGAGGCGTTCTGGATGCAGGCCTTGAGGTTGACCGTGGTGCGGCGCTCCTCATCCATGATGCCGACCTTCATGGTGTTCTCGGGCAGCGACAGCAGCTTCTCGACCTCGCCGAACAGCTCGCAGGTCAGCGCCACTTCGTCGGGGCCATGCATCTTCGGCTTGACGATGTAGACCGAGCCGGTGCGGCTGTTCTTCGTCTTTGAGTCGCCCTTGAGATCGTGAATCGCGAGCAGCCCGGCGACGGCGGCATCGAGCAGGCCTTCCGGAATTTCCTCGCCCTTGGAGTCCAGCACGGCGTCGGTGAACATGTGATGGCCGACATTGCGCATCAGAAGAAGACTACGCCCATGCAAGGTGAGGTCCTTGCCGTCGGGCGTCTTGTAGACGCGGTCGGCATTGAGTGAACGCTTCAGCGTCTTGCCGCCCTTTTCGAAATCGGCCGACAGCGTGCCGTTCATCAGGCCGAGCGTGTTGCGATAGACCAGCACCTTGTCCTCGGCATCGACGGCGGCGACTGAGTCTTCCATGTCGAGGATGGTCGAGACCGCCGATTCCAGGATCATGTCGGCGACGCCGGCCGGATCGTCCTTGCCGATGGTATTGCTGCGGTCGATTTTGACCTCGACATGCATGCCGTTGTTGACCAAGAGGATTGCGGTCGGCGCGGCAGGATCACCCTGATAGCCGGCGAACTGTTCGGCCGACTTCAGCGCGGTGGCGTTGCCGCTCAGCTTGGCCGAGAGCTGGCCGGCGATCACGCTGTAGGAGGTCACATTGGTGTGGCTGCCGCTCGCGAGCGGCACGGCGGCATCGAGGAATGCCTTGGCCTTGGCGATCACCTTGTCGCCGCGCGCCTTGTTGTAGCCGCGGCCAGCCTCGCTTGGATCGTGCGGGATCGCGTCGGTGCCGTAGAAAGCATCATACAGGCTGCCCCAGCGGGCATTCGCTGCGTTCAGCGCGTAGCGGGCGTTGGTCAGGGGAACGACGAGCTGCGGACCGCAGATCTTGCCGATTTCCTCGTCGACATTTGCCGTCTCGACCTTGTGGGTCGCGGGCTCCGGCAAGAGATAGCCGATCTCCTTGAGGAAAGCAGTGTAGGCATTCATGTCGAACGCCTTGCCCTTGTTGGCGCGGTGCCAGCCGTCGATCTTGGCCTGCAGCGCGTCGCGGACGGCGAGCAGTTCGCGGTTTTTCGGTCCCAGTTTGGCGATGATGGCGGCAAGCCCGGCCCAGAACGCATCGGGGGAAATCCCGGTCTTGGGGGTCGCCTCCTTGGCGATGAAATCGAACAGTTCGGGGGCGATCTTCAATCCGTGGGCATCGACACGATTCATGATGGGCTTTCTCGGGTGGAAACGGCGAACAGGAGGGCGTTTTCAGTGTGAAAACAGCAAAAAGCGCGCCAAAAGCGGCAGCGTCGGCCGCCCTTTTAGCCCTAAAGCCGGGTCGATGAGAAGGCCCCAAAAAGCCTAGATATTGGCCGATTAGCGTGGCATCTGGCAGCGGCGCTACTGGGGGCATACGATCCGCGACGAGAGGGATTTCTCGCGTCACGTCGATTACATCCATATCAATCCGGTCAAGCATGGATTGGTGACGCGAGTGCGGGGCTGGCCGTTTTCGTCGTTCCATCGCATGGTGAAGCTTGGGGACTATCCGGAGGATTGGGCCGGCGATGTGCATGAGCCCGAAAACGACGGCAGGTTTGGCGAACGGGATTAGAGTCCACGGAGCAGGATGATGGGTTTCGCGAAGGGCTCGACCCATCCTACGGCCTAGGCGTGCAGCGCGTAGGATGGGTTGAGCCCTTGCGAAACCCATCAATCAATCCGCTCGAGCCGAGAGGATGGGTTTCGCAAGGGCTCAACCCATCCTACAGACAGCGCTTTAGATATTGGCCGCGAGATCGACCAGTTCGTCGAACAGAACGCCGGTCTCCGCCAGCATCCGCTCGATCGTATCGGTGGCATCGGCAACCGAACCGCTCGAGGTGTCGATCCGCAGCTCGCTCTGGGTCGGCGGCTGGTAGTCATTGCCGATCCCGGTGAAGGATTGCAGCGTGCCTGCGCGTGCCTTGGCGTAATGACCCTTGGGGTCGCGGCTTTCGCAGATTTCGGCCGGTGTTGCGACATAGATTTCGCGGAATGCGGCGTCGGCAATGCGGCGTGCCGCGGCGCGATCATCGGCAGAGGGGGAAACCGCGGCGACGATGGCGATGTGGCCATTGCGCGCCAGGTGGGTTGCGACTTCGGCGAGCCTTCGGATATTTTCGGTGCGATCCTGCGCCGAGAAACCGAGATCGCCATTGAGGCCGGCGCGCAGCGTGTCGCCGTCGAGCAGGATGGGCGAACCACCATTGCCGAACAGCCGGCGCTCCAGTGCGCGGGCCAGCGTCGATTTGCCTGAACCGGGCAAGCCGGTCAGCCAGATCACCGCGCCGTTGTGGCGATAGCGCGCCGAGCGCTCTTCGGGACGCAGCGCGGATTCCACGGGAACGATGTCGATGGGAACGGCGCGTTGTCCGGCATCGACCGACAGCACGAGACCGCCGCCGGCAATGCGGCCATTGACTTCGATCACCAGCCGTCCGGTGCGCGGATTGTCCTGATAGGGGTCGGCCGCGACCGGCTGCGCCAGCGAGATATCGATTTCGCCGACGTGATTGCGCGCGATCGACTTGGTCTCCTCGTTGGAGAGTTCGCCGGGATCGATCGCCTTCTCGATCGCGACCACGTGGGCGCGGCTTTCGCGGGTGCCGAGGCGGATCAGGATCTGCTCGCCCTTGGCGAGCGGCTTGTCGTGGAGCCAGAAAATCCGGGCGCGAATCCGCCGCGTATCGCGCGGGGTCGCGCCGGCATGGGCGATCACGTCGCCGCGTTCGATGAACAATTCGCGGTCGAGCGTGATGCCGACCGAGCGGCCGGCGCCGTGGCTGCCGTTGACAGGAGTTACCGGCCAGCTCTCGACGGTCTTGATCTTCGCGATCTTGCCGGCGGGCATGATGACGATCTCGTCGCCGGCGCTGAGACTGCCGGATTCGATGCGGCCGGCGACGATGCGGCGATCGTCGAATTTGTAGATCGCCTGCACCGGCAGCCGCAGCGCTAGCTGCTCCAGCGGCCGTGCCGGTTCGAGCGCATCGAGCGCCTCGACGACGCTCGGCCCCTGGTACCAGGAGATCCGCGGCGTGCGTTCGGCAACGCCGTCGCCGTCGCGCGCGGAAATCGGAATCACCGCAGACGGCGTCACGCCGAGGCCGGTCAGATGCGAAGAAATCTCGTCGCTGATCTCCTTGAAGCGATCGGCGCTGAAATCGACGCGGTCCATCTTGTTGACGACGACGGCGACCTGCTTGATGCCGAGCAGATGCAGCAAATAGCCGTGCCGACGCGTTTGGTCGCGCACGCCTTCCAGCGCGTCGATGATCAGCACCGCGCCGTCGGCCTGCGAGGCGCCGGTGATCATGTTGCGCAGGAATTCGGCGTGACCGGGCGCGTCGATCAGGACCACGTCGCGCGAGCGGGTGCGGAAGCGGATCTGCGTGGTGTCGATGGTGATGCCCTGGTCGCGTTCGGTTTGCAGCGCATCCAGGAGAAACGACCATTCGAACGGCATGCCGCGCCGCGCGCTGACCGCCTTGAGCATTTCCAGCTTGCCCTCGGGCAGGCTGCCGGTTTCATGCAGCAGGCGGCCGACGAGGGTGGATTTGCCATGGTCGACATGGCCGACGATGACGATGCGAATCTGCGGCCGCGTCGTGCCGTTGGGTGTCGCCAATACGCTTGAGGGGAGGATCATGTTCATCGCAGCACTCACACCTAATGTCCGTCAGAGATAACCGGCGACACGCAGCCGCTCGAATGCATCTTCGGTTTCGTGATCGAGCGCGCGGCCCGCACGTTCCGGCACCTTGGTGCCGTCGAGTTCGGTCAGGATCTCGTCGATGCTGGAAGCGGTCGACGCCACCGGATTGGTGATGTCCTGATCGCCCAGCGAGCGATAACGCTTGCCGTCCTTCGACAGATACAGCGGGATGATCGGAATGTTCTCGCGCTTGGTGTAGGCCCAGATGTCGGCCTCGGTCCAATGCAGGATCGGGTGGATGCGCAAATGCGCCCCTTGCGGCGGCGAGGCGTTGAAATGGTCCCAGAATTCCGGGGGCTGATCGCGCACATCCCAGCCGCCTTCGAGGCCGCGCGGCGAGAACACGCGCTCCTTGGCGCGGGTGGCTTCCTCGTCGCGGCGAATGCCGGCGATCAATCCGTCAAAGCCGTATTTGGTCAGCGCCCATTTGAGGCCTTCGGTCTTGCGGGCGGCGGAACGCGCGGCCGGCGGCAGTGTCGGATCGACGGCGTCGATCGGAGGGCAGGGCTCGATCTTGAGATCGAGCTCCCATTCCTTGCCGAAGCGATCGCGGAACGCATACATCTCGGCAAATTTCTTGCCGGTGTCGACATGCAAGGCCGGGAACGGCACGCGGCCGAAGAAGGCCTTGCGCGCCAGCCAGATCATGACGTTGGAATCCTTGCCCAGCGACCACAGCAGCGCCAGCTTCTTCAACCGCGCGAAGGCTTCGCGCAGAATGTAGATGCTCTGCGCCTCGAGCTCGTCGAGGTGGTCCATCGAGGGCGGCGGCAGCTGCCCATGGGCCAGAATTTTGGGCGCGGATGAGGCCTGGTTGAGGGCCGCGGGCTGCAACCCGTGTCCGCCGGATTCCTTGTTGAGAAGATGCATCTCTTGGCCTTGGACTTGAGAGTGGAAAAATTCTAAAGTTGCACCGCAATAGAGAAGAAATAATTTTCTCTTTGCAGGCCTTGATCGAGAGATAAATAGAAAATAATTTCAGTCAACCCCCAAGTTGGGGAAGCGAGTATCTGATGCGCTATCTGCCTGTGTTTCTGGATCTGCAAAGCGGCAAGGTGCTGCTCGTTGGAGCGGGCGACCTCGCGCGCGCCAAATTGCGCTTGCTCGCCGCTGCCGGCGCGCAGGTCCGCTGGTTCGCGACCGACGGCGATCAGGACCTCTCCGGCCTCGCCGCCGACGACGTGGCGCGGATCGAGCCTGATGCCGGTGATCCGCTCACCGCCGATCTGGCTGGGGTGATCGCGATCCTCTGCGCCGGGGCCGGCGACATCGGCGTGGCGATGTCGGTACGCGCCAAGGCGGTCGGACTACCCGTCAATGTGATGGATGACCTCGTCCATTCGACTTTCATCTTTCCCGCCATCGTCGATCGCGGCGACGTCGTCGTTGCCGTCGGCACCGGCGGCACTTCGCCTGTCGTGGCGCGCCGCGTGCGAGAGTCTATCGAGGCTGTCCTGCCGGCGCGGATCGGCGACCTCGCCGGCTTCATCGGCGGCTTTCGCAAAGCGATGCATGCGCGGATCCCCGAATTTTCGTTGCGCCGCCGTTTCTGGGAACGCGTGATCGACGGCCCGATCGGCGCGCTGGTGCTGGCCGGGCGCACGGACGAAGCCGCGAAGCAACTGCAGGCGATCGCGAACCCTTCCGCTTTCGCCGGTGCCAATGATCAGGGCAAGGCCGAGGGTCGGGTGACGCTGGTCGGCGCCGGGCCCGGCGATCCGGACCTGCTCACCATCAAGGCGCTGCGCGCGCTGCAGGATGCCGACGTCGTTTTTTATGACGAACTGGTATCGCCGGAAATTCTCGATCGCGTGCGCCGCGATGCCTCGCGCATTCCGGTCGGCCGCCGCGTCGGCAAGCCCGGCATCGGCCAGGATGCGATCAACAAGCTGCTGATCGAGGCAGCGAGATCAGGACAACGCGCGGTGCGGCTGAAGGGCGGCGATCCCTTCATCTTCGGCCGTGGCGGCGAGGAAATCGAAGTGTTGCGCGCGGCCGGTGTCGCCTATTCGGTGGTGCCGGGCATCACCGCTGGGTTGGGCGCCGCGGCGCAGTTCGAAGCGCCGCTGACCTATCGCCACGAGGCGCTGCGCATCACCTTCCTCACCGCCCACAAGGCGAGGGACGCCGAGACCGTCGACTGGTCGGTGCTGACAGACAAGAAGATGACCATCGTGGTCTACATGGGCATGACCGCCGCACCCGCGATCCGTGCGGGCCTGCTCGCCGCCGGACGCTTGCCGCAAACGCCGGTCGGCGTGTTCGCACGGGTGACGCGGCCGGACGCCCAGGCGGTGGTCGGCACGCTCGAACATTTGCCGGCGCTGGTCGATCAAATCGACGGCGGTCCCGCCGTTCTCATCATCGGTGACGTGGTCGCGCATTCCGCACCGTGGCGCCAATCAGATCTCGATCAAGTGATCTCCGAATTGAGGGATGCTGCAGAATGACTTCTCCGTTACAACAAAAAATCAAGATCACGGGGCCCTCGATGGTCACCGCCAACCGCACCTGGGATGGCGTCGTGATCTATCGCACCGCGCAGCAAGGCTGGTCGGCGAACCTGTCGGATGCCGCGATCGTGCGCACCTCGGATGAGGCGCGAACACTGCTTGGCGAAGCCACCGCCGATGACGTCGGCGCGATCGGCCCTTATATCGCGCCGGTCGAACTCAAGGACGGCGGCGAGATCAAGCCCGGCAATCTCCGCGAACATATCCGGTCGGAAGGCCTCACCATCGATCTGCTTCCGGTTCCGGCGTAAGGCATATCCATCATGTACGCATATGACGAACTCGATCGCACGCTGATCAACGAACGCGTGTCTGAATTCCGCGACCAGGTGAAGCGCCGCCTCTCCGGCGAGCTCACCGAGGACGAATTCAAGATGCTGCGCCTGCAGAACGGCGTCTATCTGCAGCTGCACGCCTACATGTTCCGCGTCGCGATCCCCTACGGCACGCTGTCGTCCAAGCAGCTGCGCGCGCTGGCCCGTGTCGGACGCCGCTACGACCGCGGCTATGGCCATTTCACCACAAGGCAGAACATCCAGTTCAACTGGATCAAGCTCGCCGAATTGCCGGACGCGCTCGCGGACCTTGCCGAGGTCGGCATCCATGCGATGCAGACGTCCGGCAACAACATGCGCAACGTCACCTCTGACCAGTGGGCCGGCGTCGCGCCGGGCGAGGTCGAGGATCCCCGCATCTGGTCGGAAATCCTGCGCCAGCACACCACGCTGCATCCGGAATTTTCCTTCCTGCCGCGCAAGTTCAAGATCGCCATCACGGCATCCGAGCACGACCGCGCGGCGATCAAGGTGCACGACATCGGGCTGCGCCTGTACAAGAACGCGGAAGGCGAGACCGGCTTTGAAGTGCTGGTCGGCGGCGGTCTCGGCCGCACGCCGTTCATCGGCAAGACCATCAAGCCGTTCGTGCACGGCCGCGACATCCTGAGCTATGTCGAGGCGATCCTGCGCGTCTACAACCAGTACGGCCGCCGCGACAACATCTACAAGGCGCGCATCAAGATCCTGGTGCACGAGCTCGGCATCGAGAAATTCGCGCGCGAGGTCGACGAGGAATGGAAGCAGATGGGGGACGTCGGATTGACGCTCGATCATTCCGTCATCGAGGAGGTGCGTTCGCGCTTCTCCTATCCGGCCTATGAAAAGCTGCCGCACATGCCGGACGAGCTGAAACAGGCCGCGCATGATCCGCTGTTCGAACGCTGGCGCGGGAACTCCGTGTTCCCGCACAAGGTCCAGGGCTATTCGATCGTGACGATCTCGCTGAAGCCGGTGGGCGCACCGCCCGGCGACGCCACCTCCGACCAGATGGATGCGGTCGCCGATCTCGCCGACCGCTACTCCTTCGGCGAAATCCGCGTCGGCCACGAACAGAATCTGTGCCTGCCGCATGTCGCCAAGCGCGACCTGCCGCAGCTATGGAAGGCGCTCGACCGGATCGGGCTCGCCACGCCGAACGTCAATCTGGTCACCGACATCATCGCCTGCCCCGGGCTGGACTATTGCTCGCTGGCCAATGCGCGCTCGATCCCGATCGCGCAGGAGCTGACCCGTCGGTTCGCCAATCACGACACCGCCGAGCTGATCGGCCGGCTGCACATCAACATCTCCGGCTGCATCAACGCCTGCGGACATCACCACGTCGGCCATATCGGCATTCTCGGCGTCGAGAAGAACGGCGAGGAGTTTTACCAGATCACGATCGGCGGCCGCGCCGATGAGGGCGCACAGATGGGTACGCTGATCGGTCCGGCGATTCCCTATGCGGAAGTCGCCGACGTGATCGAGGATATCGTCGAAGCCTATCTCGCACTGCGTGATCGCCCCGAGGAATTGTTCGTGGATGCGGTAAAGCGCCTGGGTGTCGAGCCATTCAAGGAGCGGGTCTATGCCACTCGTTAAGCAGGGTAGAATCACCACCGATCTGTTCGTCCATGTGGCCGACGGCGCCGAGTTGCCCGGCGACGGCGCGATCCTCCTTCCGGCGGCGCGGTTCCTCGAGGATGCGGAAGCGCTGCTGAAGCGCGCGGGCAAGGTCGGCGTGATCTGGCCGAACAACCGCGACCTCGACGATCTCGTACCGTATCTCGGCCGGCTGGCCGCGGTGGCGCTGGTGTTTCCCTCGTTCCGCGACGGCCGCGCCTACAGCCAGGCGCGCCTGCTGCGCGAACGTCACGGCTTCGACGGCGAATTGCGCGCCACCGGACAGGTGTTGCGCGATCAGTTCGTGTTCATGCTGCGCGCCGGCTTCGACACGTTCGAAGTGAAGAAGAACAGCGACGCCGAGGCGTTTGCCTCTACCGCAAAGAGCTATTCGGTGTTCTACCAGCCGACCGGGGATGGCCGTCTCACCGCGCTGCATCGGCGGATGCAACTGCGTCATTCGGAGAGTGCCGGCCAGTGAACGCGCTCGTACATCAGGCATCGATCGAGAAAGCGGCGGACCTGTCGCCGGCGCAGGCGCTCGACCGCGCGCTGCGCAGCGCGTCGCCCTCGGAAGTCATTGAAGCGGCGTTGAAGACCGTCGGTCGCGAGAAGTTGGCGGTGGTCTCGTCGTTCGGTACCGAGTCGGCCGCACTGCTCAAGGTGATGGCGGACGTTGATCCGGCGATTCCCGTGATCTTCCTCGACACCGGCTGGCTGTTCGAGGAGACGCTGGCCTATCGCGACACGCTGATCGCAACGCTGGGCCTGCGCGACGTCCGCTCGATCAAGCCGCTTGAAGAAACCTTGTCGCGCGAGGATCCGGATCGTGAATTGTGGTTCTCCGATCCCGACGCCTGCTGCCGTATCCGCAAAGTGGAGCCGCTGGCGCGGGCATTGGCGCCGTTCTCGGCCTGGATCAACGGCCGCAAGCGCTTCCAGGGCGGCCTGCGCGCCGAGATGGCGGTCGTCGAGGACGACGGCGCCAGGCTGAAATTCAACCCGTTCGCCAATGTCGCGCGCGAAGAGATCGAGGCGATCTACCAGCTTGCGAAATTGCCGCCGCATCCGCTGGTGGCGTCGGGCTACCTGTCGGTCGGATGCATGCCGTGCAGCAGCCGGACCTCGCCTGATGAAGACGCGCGTGCCGGTCGCTGGCGCGGAAGAGCCAAGACAGAATGTGGCATCCACACGATCAAGACTTCATAGGACAATGACGCTGCACCGCCGCAAACAATGAAAAGCGGTTTCGTTGACTAAAGGCCACTTCACCGCGAGTTATGTCCCGCGTGTTCCGGTGATATCCTTCACCAGGCCGAATGGAGATTGAGATGTTCCGTCGTATTCTGCCCCTCGTCGCGGGACTGCTCTGGGCAGGTTCAGCGCTCGCTGCCGATGTAACGCTGCTCAACGTGTCGTACGATCCGACGCGCGAGCTCTATGCCGATTTCAACAAGGCGTTCATTGCCGCTTACAGTAAGGAAACCGGCAAGAGCGTCGAGATCAAGCAGTCGCATGGCGGCTCCGGCTCGCAGGCGCGTTCTGTGATCGACGGATTGCAGGCGGATGTGGTCACGCTGGCGCTGGCCTATGATATCGATGCGATCGCCGGCAAGGGCCTGGTGGCACCGGACTGGCAGAAGCGCTTGCCGCTCAACGCCTCGCCCTACACGTCGACGATCGTGTTTCTGGTGCGCAAGGGCAATCCCAAGGGCATCAAGGATTGGGACGATTTGATTAAATCCGGCGTCAGCATCATCACGCCGAACCCGAAAACATCAGGCGGCGCGCGCTGGAATTATCTGGCGGCATGGGGCTATGCCGAGAAAAAATTCGGTTCGTCCGACAAGGCCAAAAAATTCGTCGGCGATCTCTTCAAGAACGTGCCGGTGCTCGATACCGGCGCGCGAGGCTCGACCGTGACGTTCGTCGAGCGCGGTGTCGGCGACGTGCTGCTGGCATGGGAGAACGAGGCGTTCCTGGCGCAGCGGGAATTCGGCAAGGACAAGTTCGAGATCGTTTCGCCGCCGCTGTCGATCCTGGCCGAGCCGCCGGTCTCCGTCGTCGACAAGGTGGCCGACAAGAAAGGCACCCGCGCGGCGGCTGAAGCCTACCTGAAATACTGGTATACCAAGGAAGGTCAGGAAATCGCCGCACGCAATTCCTACCGTCCGCGCGATTCGGAGATCGCCCGGGAATACGAAAAATCTTTCGCCAAGGTCGAACTTTTCACGATCGACGACGTTTTCGGTGGTTGGGCAAAGGCGCAGAAGGAACATTTTGCCGAAGGCGGTATCTTCGACCAGATCTACAAGAACTGAGCTCTAGAACGGATCTGGGCGATTTACCGAGCAATCAGGGGGACTTGTGAGCATAGCGGTGGCACGGCGGAGCAGCTTGCCGGGGTTTGGTCTCACCATGGGGCTGACCCTGACATGGCTCTCCATTATTATCCTGTTGCCGCTGGCCGGCCTGTTTCTCAAGACGTTCGAGCTCAGCCTTGATCAGTTCTGGGGCATCATCACCAGCCGCCGCACGCTCAATGCGCTGAAGATTTCGTTCGGGCTTTCGTTTCTCGCCGCCCTGGTCAATCTGGTGATGGGGACCATCATCGTCTGGGCGCTGGTGCGTTATCGCTTTCCCGGCCGCCGGCTGTTCGATGCCATCGTCGACATCCCCTTTGCGCTGCCGACCGCGGTCGCCGGCGTCGCGCTCACGCAATTGTTCGCCCAAAAAGGCTGGCTCGGTGCGCCGCTGGCTGAACTCGGCATCAAGGTCGCGTTCACGCCGATCGGGATCTTCATCGCGATGGTGTTCATCGGCATCCCCTTCGTGGTGCGGACGGTGCAGCCCGTCCTGATCGATCTCGACGTCGAGATCGAGGAGGCGGCGGCGAGCCTCGGGGCCAACCGCTGGCACACCGTGTTCAGGGTGATCCTGCCGAGTTTGATTCCGGCGCTGTTGACCGGATTTGCGCTGGCGTTCGCGCGCGCGGTCGGTGAATACGGCTCCGTCATCTTCATTGCCGGCAATCTGCCGAACGTGTCGGAAATCGCGCCTCTCCTGATCGTGATCCGGCTCTCCGAATTCCGCTACGCCGATGCGACCGCGATTGCGGTTGTCATGCTGCTGGCGTCGTTCCTGATCATCTTCGCGGTCAATCGCCTGCAGCGCTGGGCCCAAACCCGTATTCCGGCGCATTGAGGGACTGATGTCGACGCAATCGAGTGTGGTGACGTCAGCGACCGAGCTGCGGGCCTATGCCCCGACGGCGGACCTCACCGTTTCCCCGCCGCCCTCCCGCATCGAGCGTGCGCGCCCGCGCACCGGGACATCGCCGGACAATCTGCGTACCGAGCCTGGGCCGGTTCGTTTCATCATCATCACCCTCGCGGTCACCTTCCTGTCGGTGTTCGTCGTGCTGCCGCTGGTCGTGGTATTCGCAAGCGCCTTTTCCAAAGGCATCGGCGCCTATCTGGCCGCGCTGGGCGAGCCGGAGGCGCTGGCGGCGATCAAGCTGACGCTGCTGGTGGCGGCGATCTCCGTCACCCTCAATCTGGTGTTCGGCGTCATCGCGGCCTGGGCGATCGCCAAGTTCGATTTCACCGGCAAGACTTTCCTGATCACGCTGATCGATCTGCCTTTCTCGGTCAGCCCCGTGATCTCGGGCCTCGTGTTCGTGCTGTTGTTCGGCGCGCAGGGCTTTTTCGGCACATGGCTGCAGGCGCATGACATTCACATCCTGTTCGCCGTGCCCGGCATCGCGCTGGCGACCATCTTCGTGACGTTCCCCTTCGTCGCGCGTGCGCTGATCCCGCTGATGCAGGAGCAGGGCACCCAGGAGGAGGAGGCGGCGATTTCGCTCGGTGCGTCAGGCCTGCAGACCTTCTTCCGCGTCACCCTGCCCAATATCAAATGGGGCCTGCTGTATGGCGTCTTGCTGTGCAACGCGCGCGCCATGGGCGAGTTCGGTGCGGTGTCTGTCGTGTCCGGCCATATCCGCGGCGAGACCAACACCATGCCGCTGCTGGTCGAAATCCTCTATAATGAATATCAATTCGTGGCGTCGTTCGCGATTGCGTCATTGCTGGCAATGCTGGCGCTGATCACGCTGGTCGTGAAGACCGTTCTCGAGCGACGTCTGGACGAAGGACAGGAACCGCGTGACCATTGAAGTCAAAAACATCGTCAAGAAGTTCGGCAGCTTCGCTGCGCTCGACAATGTCGACCTGAAAGTCGACCAGGGCGAATTGCTGGCGCTGCTCGGCCCCTCCGGCTCGGGCAAGACCACGCTGCTGCGGATCATCGCCGGGCTAGACTGGCCGGATGCCGGCGAGGTGTTGATCGACGACGAGGACGCGCTGGCGCGCGGCGCGAGCGAGCGCCATGTCGGTTTCGTGTTCCAGCATTACGCGCTGTTCCGCCACATGACGGTGTTCGAAAACGTCGCCTTCGGCCTGCGGGTGCAGCCGCGCGCCATTCGCAAGGACGAGGCCACCATCCGCGCCCGCGTCAAGGAATTACTCGATCTGGTGCAACTCGACTGGCTGTCCGACCGCTACCCCAGCCAGTTGTCCGGCGGCCAGCGGCAGCGCATTGCGCTCGCGCGTGCGCTTGCGATCGAGCCGCGCATCCTGCTGCTCGACGAGCCGTTCGGCGCGCTCGACGCCAAGGTGCGCAAGGAGCTGCGGCAATGGCTGCGCTCGCTGCATTCGGAAATCCACGTCACCTCGATCTTCGTCACCCACGACCAGGAAGAGGCGCTCGAAGTCGCCAACCGTGTGGTCGTCATGGACAAGGGCCGCATCGAGCAGATCGGCACGCCCGGCGAGGTCTATGATCACCCGGCGACCGCGTTCGTGCATGGCTTCATCGGCGAGTCGATCGTGCTGCCGGTGGATGTCAGCGGCGGCTCGGTGCGGCTCGGCGGCCGGCCGCTCAATATCGCCGCCAATGGCGCGGCTTCCGGGGCTTCGAAACTGTTCGTCCGGCGACATGACATGCATATCGGGCCCGCCGGGTCCGGATCGCTGGAAGGCGCGGTGCGCCATGTCCGTTCGTTCGGTCCGATTCAGCGGGCCGAGGTGGCGCTGTCCGACGGCGAGGGCAAGACCGTCATCGAGATCGACGCCCCCCGCGACCGGGAACTCCAGGCCGGCGAAATCGTCAGCCTGCAGCCCCGCCGCTACCGTATTTTTGCGGCCCAGGATTGACGACGAAGTCGTCATTCCTGGGCGCGAAGCGAACCTCAGGTGCGCAATTGCGCATCGGGGAATCTCGAGATTCCGGGTCTGGTCCTAGTGGACCATCCCGGAATGACGGCTGGATTTAGCCCCACGTTCACCATTCAGCCACGGTTGGTATGCAACAACTGCGTGACATCACGGGGGTTGATTCATGCGCGCCGCGGCCGCGATAGCTGGACTTTTGTTGCTGGGCGGCTGCATGGCGGACACCGCCAGGGCGCCGGACCAGCCGACCATGTATCTCAGCATGGCCAATGGCGGCGCCACGCTGGATCCGCAGGCTGCGGCCTCGATGATTTCGCTGTACCGCCAGAATAACGGCCTTGCCGCCGTGGCTGTTGACCCGGACCTGATGAAGCTCGCCGAAGCGCAATCGCAGGCGATGGCCAAGCGCAACAAGCTCGATCATGACGTCAAGGGCCCGCTGGAAAAGCGCCTCGGCGCTTCCGGATATCCGGCCAAGCTCGCGGTTGAAAACGTGTCGGCCGGCTATCACACGCTGGCGGAAGCTTTTTCGGGCTGGCGTGACTCGCCGCCGCACAAGGCCAACATGCTCAAGAACGGTGTCACAAAATTGGGCATCGCGGCGATTTATGCTCCCAACACCAAATACAAGGTGTTCTGGACGCTCATTCTGGCGTCAACCTAGCGCATGATCCGGACCCGCAGGGCCTGCCGGCGCAAGTGGGTACGGGTTTTCCCAAAAGATCATGCGCAAACAAAAACATAGCGCCGCGATAAACTCGGCGTGATCCTTGCAGATATCTCGCTGATTGACGCCGTCGCGAACTGCCGCCACGGTATCAAAATCATTGCCCTCTGATTGACGGTCACGATGGATACATCCGCTTCCGCGCACGCGACGAAGCCCGTTGATGCACAGCGCGTGCTGGTGCTGCAGGGCGGCGGCGCGCTCGGCTCTTACCAGGCCGGCGCCTTCCAGGCGCTGTGCCGCTCCGGCTTCGAGCCGGAATGGGTAGCGGGCATCTCGATCGGCGCGATCAATGCCGCGATCATTGCCGGCAACGACCCTGCGACACGCGTCGATCGCCTGAAGGAATTCTGGGACATGGTGTCGTCGCCGGTGTCGTGGAATCCGATTACGCCGGGTGATCGCGCGCGGTCGCTGTTCAACGAGACCAGCGCCGCCTTGATCGCGACCTTCGGTGTGCCCGGATTTTTCACGCCGCGGCTTCCGCCGGCGCCGCTGTGGCCGCAGGGCAGTCCGCAATCGCTGAGCTATTACGATACCGCGCCGCTGAAGAAGACGCTGGAAAGACTGGTCGACTTCGACCGCATCAACGATCTGAAGATGCGGCTTTCCGTCGGCGCCGTCGGCGTGACCTCCGGCAATTTCAAATATTTCGACAATGTCGAATTCAAGAAGCTCGGCAAGAAGATCGGGCCGGAGCACATCATGGCGTCCGGCGCGCTGCCGCCCGGTTTTCCTTCCATCCTGATCGACGGAGAGCATTACTGGGACGGCGGCATCGCCTCCAACACGCCGCTCGATTTCGTGCTGGATGAGGAAAGCGACCGCGATCTCCTGATCTTCCAGGTCGACCTGTTCAGCGCGCGCGGCGATCTGCCGGCCACGCTGCTGGAGGCTGCCGAGCGCGAGAAAGACATCCGCTTTTCCAGCCGTACCCGGATGAACACCGACAAGAACAAGCAAGTGCACAACACGCGCAAGGCGCTCCGCGAATTGGTCGCCAAATTGCCCGATGATCTCAAGAATGATCCGTCGGTGGCGGTCCTGTGCAACGCGGTCAAGGAAAACACCGTCACGGTGGTGCACCTGATCTACCGCAGCAAGAACTACGAATCCTCGTCCAAGGATTACGATTTCTCGCATGTCGGGGTGGTCGAGCACTGGAATGCGGGTGCCCGGGACGTGCATTTGTCGATGCGTCACAAAGAATGGCTAGAACGGCCGCAGTCCGGGGAGACCATGGTGACCTACGATCTCACGAGGGACGTTTCCAGCGCCCCCGAAAGCAAGAAACAGGAGTGACCAGAATGGGTATTTTGAAGGGCAAGACCGCCGTCGTGACCGGCTCGACCAGCGGCATCGGATTGGCCTACGCGCGCGCTTTCGCCGCCGCCGGCGCCAATGTCGTCATCAACGGCTTTGGTGCACCGGCCGACATCGAGAAAGAGCGTTCCGGCATCGAGACCGACTACAAGGTCAAGGCCCTTTACTCGTCGGCCGACATGACCAAGCCCGCCGAGATCGCCGAAATGATCGCGCTCGGCGAGAAGACCTTTGGTTCGGTCGATATCCTGGTCAACAATGCCGGCATCCAGTTCGTGTCGCCGATCGAGGAATTCCCGATCGAAAAGTGGGATGCGATCATCGCGATCAACTTGTCGTCGGCATTTCATGCCATCCGCGCCGCGGTGCCCGGCATGAAGAAGCGCGGCTGGGGCCGCATCATCAACACCGCTTCGGCGCATTCGCTGGTGGCGTCGCCGTTCAAGTCGGCCTATGTCTCGGCCAAGCACGGCATTGCCGGCCTCACCAAGACGGTGGCGCTGGAGGTCGCGACCCACAAGATCACCTGCAACTGCATCTCGCCAGGTTATGTCTGGACGCCGCTGGTCGAGCACCAGATCCCCGAGACGATGAAGGCGCGCAACCTTACCAAGGAGCAGGTCATCCGCGACGTGCTGCTGGACGCCCAGCCGACCAAGGAATTCGTGACCTCCGAGCAGGTCGCCGCACTGGCGCTGTTCCTGTGCGGCGACGATGCCGCCCAGATCACCGGCGCCAACCTCTCGATCGACGGCGGCTGGACCGCGGAGTGAACCGTCATGCCCCGCGAAAGCGGGGCATCGATCGAAATTTGGCGAAAGCTGCGCGTATCTCTGCGGGGGTCGCAGTCCCCAGCGTCGATGGATGCCATGGCGGCATCGATGATCCGCAACTCGTCGGGGGTGGCAACATAATCGTTGCCCCGTCGCCTAGTCTCGTTCGATTTCTCCGTCGCCATCGTAGAACGATAACACGCGAGGGTTCGTACTCCAATCGCTACGACGGATTACTAAGCTCCACGCTTCCCGAACGCCAGCACGTGCAGGCCGAGCCGCTGCCGGACGATCCAGAACAGCAGCACGGTCTCGAACGCCAGCGAGATCGTGGTTGCGGCCGCGGCGCCGTGGCCGCCGTAGCCCGGCACCAGCAGCAGGCACAGCACCACGTTCATGACAAAGGCGAGCGCATAGGCCAGCGCGCAGATGTGCTGATGGCCCAGCATGTTGAGCAGCCGCTCGACCGGGCCGATCGCCGAACGCACCAGGAGGCCGACAGCGGCGATGAACATGATGTCGTAGCCGACCACGAATTGCGGCCCGAACAGCCACAATAGCGGCTTGCCCAGCGCCAGCAGAACGATGGTGGCCGCGAGCGAGGGCCAGAACGTCCATTGGATCGCGTGCGCCACATAGGCCGACAGCCGCGCCTTGTCGCCGAGCGCATGATACTCCGCGAAGCGGTGCGCGGTCGTGGCCGACATCGCGTAGTGGATGAAGGAAACCAGCGCCAGCGTCTTCACGACCGCGAAATAGACACCGACTTCCTCCGAGGAACGGAATTGTTGCAGCATCAGCACGTCGGTGTAGGAGAGCAGCAGATAGAAACTCTCGACCAGCAGGATCGGCAGCGAGACCGCCAGCCAGCCGCGGAAATCATAGGCTTTCGCGCCGGCCTCAACGTGGCCGGCGAGCCTTCGGTTCAGCACCACCATCTGGCCGATCATCGCAAGCCAGACCGCGGCGGCGCTAGCCAGCATCGCCACCGTGGCGCCGAGATTGAAACCGAGCGCGAAGGCGCCGGCAGTGAGGCCGATGATCAGCGACTGGCGCACGATGAATTGCGGCATCAGGCCAAGCCGCATCCAGTCATGCGAGCGCGCAATGCCGTCCTGGGTGTTGGCAACGACGAAGGCCGGCAGGGTCAGGCAGCCGATATAGAGCGGCACAACCGTGTTGGGCTCCATCCACGGCGACAGTGTTTTCACCACACCCGCCAGCGCCAGCGAGACCAGCGATGAAACCGCGAACGTCATCCAGCGGCTGCCGGAGAGGAAGCCGCGCAGCAGCGCGTGCTGGCCGCTGGCGCGGTATTCCGGAATGATCTTTTGCGCCGACGCCGAGATGCCGAAATCCATCATGCTGCCCAGCAGCAGCACCCAGGTCCAGACATAGACATAGACGCCGTAGTCCGAACCGCCCATCCAGCGCGCCAGCAGGATCTGCGAGAAATAGGCGAGCGCGGCGCTGACGACGCGGATGATGAAGATCGTGCCGGCCAGCCGCTTTGTCAGCGACGCTTCGCCCGAACCACCAAAGAGACCGCGAAGCAGCGAGCGCAGGCGCGCGATCGGGCCGGCGGGCGAAGCGGAGGCGGATTCGGTGTCCATCACGGCCACAGCAAGGCATCCTCGAAAGGCCGCGAGGCGGCGGCGATGCTCCGATGTATCAACGATTCGTTAAGATTCGGTTGGGTGGGGGCGCGGGCGTCAATCTCCGCGTCGTCCCGGCCTTGAGCTCAGATGCGCAATTGCGCATCGGGGGACCCATAACCACAGGAGGTTGTTGTTGGAAAAAGGTGTCTACCGCCGTGTTTCAACACACCCGCCGCGGCGTATGGGCCCCGGCGTTCGCCGGGGCGAAGCTACTGCAAATTCACATTGAACTCATAAGCCCGGTCGCCGCCGACCAGCGTCAGTTTCAGCGCGGCGCCGTCGGCGCTCGCGCCCGGCGGCAGGCCGTCGAGCTCGAAGGCAAAGCGTTTGACGCCGGGCGGACCGCCCTCGATCAGCTTCGGAATCGGCAACGCCCAGTCCGGCGTCGGACCTTCGGCGAACAGGCTGACCTCCTTGCCGCCGGGCGCGGTGACGTCGACCAGCACGTTGGCCTTGCCCTCGCGCCTGACGTCGCGAATGGTGAGGGGATTGGGATCGCCGACATTGGCCGGCTTCGGCACCGCGTTGAGTGCATCGGACAGATTGCCGTCCTCGGTGCTTGCCACACTGGCAAAGGCCAGCTCCGCCTTGGCGTCGACCGGGATGCAGAGCTTGTCGCAGACCGCATAGTTGATGTCGGCGCGCAGCGTCACCGGCTTGTCGGTGTTCTTGGCGACGATCCGCAGCGGCAGCACGACCTGCTGCTTGTAGCCGAGCGAGAAGCCGCCCGCGCCGTCATCGAACTTCATCGGCGCCGGCCACAATACCGTCACCGCCTCGACATTGTCGGACTTGGAGAAGTCGAAGCGGGGCGGAACGCCGGAATCGCCGGGCGTGCGCCAATAGGTTTTCCACCCCGGCTGCAGCTGGATAGCGATACCGCCGAGCAGCACCGCGCCGCTGCGCGATCCCGCCAGCAGCCGGATCGCGGAATGGGTGTCGCGCTGCCAGGGCGAGGCATCCTCGGCGCGAACCTCGATGGCCGCGCATGCGACAGCCAAAGTGGCGGCAATGCCGAACGCGGCCCGCATGGGAACTATGACGGTCATGAAACGTCTTTACAGGCAAGTTTGGCCGCAAACCATTGAATTGCTTGTGATCCGCGATCGAATACAACGCGCGGCTTGATTGACAGAACCGCCACCCGATATCAGGATATGAATCAGCAAGAGAGGCCTTTGCGGATGAGCCCTGAAGGCAAGACACCGAAGACGGCACCGAAGACTGCTCGCCGCAAAGTCGGCGGCATTGGCCACAATTCGCCCAATGAGGGCTATCTGGACGGCCAACTGCTGATTGCCATGCCGGTCATGGGCGACCCGCGCTTCGAACGCTCGGTCATCTATATGTGCGCCCATTCGTCCGAAGGCGCGATGGGCATCATCGTCAACCGCCCGGCCGGCAGCATCGATTTTCCCGGCCTGCTGGTGCAACTCGATATCATCAAGACATCGGACCAGATCACGCTGCCGGAAAACGCCGAGACCATGAAGGTGCTCAAGGGAGGTCCGGTCGATACCGGCCGCGGCTTCGTGCTGCATTCCAGCGATTTCTTCATCAAGGATGCCACGCTCAATATCGACGACGGCATTTGCCTGACCGCGACCGTCGATATCCTGAAAGCGATCGCCAAGGGCTCGGGACCCAAGCACGCGATCCTGGCGCTGGGCTATGCCGGCTGGGCGCCGGGGCAGCTCGAGGACGAAATCCAGCACAATGGCTGGCTGCATTGCGCCGCCGACGCGGACCTGATCTTCGGCGACGACGTCGACGAGAAATACCAGCGTGCGCTGCGCAAGATCGGGATCGATCTGGCGATGCTGTCGAACGAAGCCGGCCACGCCTGACTGTCATTGCCCTTGGCTGTCATTGCCGGGCATAGCCGTCTGAAGGACGGCGTCGCTTCCGCTCGCCTATGACCCGGCAATCCATCCCCCAAGAAAGACATTTTGCGCAGTTGATGGATACGCGGGTCAGGCCCGCGTATGACGAGTTGCGTGCTGAAGCGCGGGGCGCAACTCCATTGCGCCACTCGCGGATGCGTGCCCTCCGCCGGCAGAGGTTGTTGCCCGTCCGAAAATCTGCCTCTATGGGGTCGCGACGGCCCTTATTCGCCAGTCTGCGCGCCTTCGAAGCTGAGCCGGCTTCGCAGGGAACAGGTCTTCAGTACGCGGGAGTGACGAGATGGCTGGTTTGGTAATCAGGGGCGGCCGGGTGGTGGATCCGGCCAGCGGCATGGACGCCATCGGCGATGTGGCGGTGCTCGATGGCAAGATCGCCGCCGTCGGCACCGGGCTTGGCAGCGCCGAGCGCACCATCGACGCCACCGGACTGGTGATCGCCCCCGGCTTTATCGATTTGCACGCGCACGGCCAGTCGATCCCGGCCGACCGCATGCAGGCGTTCGACGGCGTCACTACGTCGCTCGACCTCGAAGCGGGAGTCTTGCCGGTCGCATCCTGGTATCGCCGCCAGGCCGAGAAGGGCCGCGTGCTGAACTACGGCGCCGCGGTCAACTGGGCGTTCGCGCGCATTGGCGCGATGACTGGCTCCAACGCGGAAAGCTCGCTGGAGGCGTTCGGCAATGCGATGCGCGACCGCCGCTGGATCGACAACGTGGCCAGCGATACCGAAGTGGCCGGCATTCTCGATCGCATCGCGGGCGGGCTGAGCGAGGGCGGCATCGGCATCGGCATCCTCAACGCCTATGCCCCGGGCGCCGGGGTGCAGGAACTGACCGCCGTGTGCCAGCTGGCGGCGGCGCGCGAGGTGCCGACCTTCACCCATGTCGCCTACATGTCGCGCATCGATCCGGAGAGCGCTGCGGAAGCCTATATCCGCCTGATCGGCTATGCCGGCGCCACCGGCGCGCACATGCACATCTGCCATTTCAATTCTTCCAGCAAGACGGACATCGAGCGTTGCGTCGCGCTGATCGCCAAGGCGCAGGCGCAAGGGTTGCCCATCACGGTCGAAGCCTATCCTTACGGTACCGGTTCGACGGTGCTGGCGGCGGCGTTCTTCAGCGACCCCGAATTCGAGGCGCGCAACGGCCTCGGCTATGATTCGGTGCAGCGGGTGACCGACGGGCATCGCTTCCGCGACCGGCAGGAGCTGCTGGCGGCGCAGGCCGCCGATCCTTCCACGCTGGTTCTGTGGCACGTTCTGGATATCGACAATAACGCGCATCATCGCGACCTCCTCGACATGGCGGTGCTCTATCCCGGCGGCGCGATCGCCTCCGACGCCATGCCCTGGACGCTGACGGACGGCCGCGCCTACACCGGCGACGCCTGGCCGCTGCCTGACGATGCGACCTCGCATCCGCGCTCGGCGGGTTGCTTCACGCGCTTCATCCGCGAGTGGGTGCGCGAGCGCCGCAAAGTGTCGCTGCTCGAAGGCATCCGAAAATGCGCGCTGATCCCCGCGGAAATTCTTGGCGCCTCCACGCCGGCGATGCGCGCGAAAGGCCGGCTGCAGGCGGGTGCGGATGCCGACATCGTCGTGTTCGATTACGAAACGCTGAGCGACCGGGCGACATTCTCTGCGATGAACCGCCCGTCGGAAGGCGTGCGTCATCTGGTGGTCAGCGGCCAGCCGCTAATATCAGACGGCGTGCTCGATGTGGCGGCGCGGCCCGGGCAGCCGGTGCGCCGGCCCGTTACCGGAGGCTGAGGTGGCGGTCCCGGTCGTGCTCGTGGCCGGCTTCCTCGGCGCAGGCAAGACCACGGTCGTGAACCATCTCTTGGCACATGCCGGGGGCAGGCGGATTGCCGCCGTCGTCAACGATTTCGGCGCGATCAATATCGATGCGGAACTGATCACCGGCGCCGCCGACGGCGTGGTGAGCCTCAGCAATGGCTGCATCTGTTGCTCGCTGGAAGGCGATCTCTTGCGCACGCTGGCCGGCTTGTTGCGGCGTGATCCGCGGCCGGAATTCATCGTGATCGAAACCAGCGGCGTCGCCGATCCCCAGGACATCGTGCGCAACCTGATGGATCCGGTGATCTGGCGCGAGGCGCCGCTCGAAACGGTGCTCTGCGTCGTGGACGCGACGACTTCGGTCGCCAGGTTCGACGACGCCCTGCTGCGGTCCCAGATACGGGCGGCCGATGTGATCGCGCTGAGCAAGGTGGACCTCGCGGACGCGGCCAGCCACACGCCGGTCCGCGATGCGATCCGCTCGATCCGTCCGGCTGCGGTGTTGGTCGATGCGCCGCACGGCGAGGTTCCGATGGCGCTGCTCTTCCCTTCGGATCCGGATCGAGCGCCGGTGCCACGCCAGCCGGGGCAGCGACGGCCAGCAACGGATCGCTTCGAGGCGCTGAGCTGGACGTCGGAACGGCCGCTGTCGTTGGCCCGATTGCAGGCGGCGATCAATCGGCTCGCGCCGAAGCTGGCGCGGGCGAAGGGGCTGTTCGAATCCGTGGAGCAGCCCGGCAGGTTGATGTTGCTTCAGTTCGCCGGCGGACGCGCGTCGCTGGCCCCTGGCGGGCCGCCGGCCGCTGGAATGCCGCGGACCCGGATGGTGTTCGTTGCGGAGATCGGCGTGCTCTCGCGCGCCGAGATCGATGGGATCATGGAAGGATGCATCGAGGCTGGGCAGGCGTAACCACACTCACAGCGTCGTCCCGGCCTCGAGCCGGGACCCATATGTGGACGGCCCCCGTGCCACAAGAGTTTTTTGACGGTCTGATCGGATCGCTTGCATCCATATGTCCGGCCTGTGGATGCGGCTGGTGACCGCTGGCCAAGATGGTTTTCCGCGACGCGAGTTCCAAACACTCCAGCGACCTTTTACGGGCCAATGGGTCCCACGGATTGTCTCGCATCTTGGATCGATCGATCCTGCCATCTACTCCTCTTGCAGCTCCGGCTCAGTCGGTCAGGCGAACCCGGCCGACTGATCTCTTAAGCGGCGGCAGCCACCGATGCCTTGGACATCCGCGCGCCGTCGTAACTCTCACCTGTCACCATCAGCTTCCAGGCGATGCGGGCCATCTTGTTGGCGAGCGCCACCGCGGCAAGCTTCGGCGGCTTGCGCTTGAGCAGGGCAATTAGCCAAGGCGAGGGATGCCCGCGGCCGTGCCTCGCCTGCTGGATCACCGCAGTCGCCCCCGCCACCAGAACGCTGCGCAACCTCTCATCTCCGGCGCGGGTGATCTTGCCGTGCCGGGTCTTGCCGGCGGAGGAATGGTCTTTCGGGGTCAGCCCGATCCAGGCCGCAAAATGCCGGCCGGAGGCGAACGCGCCCGGATCCGGCGTCTTCATCACCGCCGTCGCGGCTCCGATCGGTCCGATCCCGGGAATCTTCGCCAGACGCCGGCTATCGGCATTGGCGCGGTGCCAAGCCATCAGCCTGGCCTCGATCGACTTCAACTCGATCTGCAACTGCGCGTAATCCCTGCCCTGGAGAGCAAACAAATCGCGCGCCAATTCCGGAATGCGTTCGTCTTGCGCCAGCCGCGCCAACAACGGCTCAATCTGGTTCAGGCCCTGGGCCACTGTGATCCCGAACTCCGCCGCATAACCGCGGATCGCATTGCTGATCTGGGTGCGCCGCGCAATCATCTGCTCGCGCAGGCCGGCCAGCATCAGTGCCGCCTGCTGCTCGACCGTCTTCACCGGCACGAACCGCATCGTCGGCCGGCTCATCGCCTCGCACAGCCCCTCGGCGTCGCGCCCATCGTTCTTGTTGCGCCTGACGTAGGGCTTCACGTGTTGCGGCGCGATTAGCTTCACCTCGTGGCCCAGCTTACCGAGCTCTCGCGCCCAGTAATGCGCCGCCCCGCAAGCTTCCATCCCGATCACGGTCGGCGGCAGCTTGGCAAAAAATTCCAGCATCTGCTTGCGCCCCAGCCGCCTGCACAACACCGGCCGCTCGGCCGCATCCACCCCATGCACCTGGAAAATATACTTCGACGTATCCATTCCAATTCGGATAATCTGCTCCACGGACGGCTCCCTTGTCTGAGATCTCAACAACCTCATTCTGGCACAACTGATGCCGTAGGGGGCCGTCCACACCATCACTCCCGGCAGTCGTTGTTTCAGAAGGTCACTAACGCCGGCGATCTAACCGATGGGCCGCGGCGTATGGGTCTCCCGATGTGCAATTGCACATCTGAAGCTCAAGGCCGGGACGACAGTAATCTACTCCGCCGCCTGTTGCGCCACCGTCGGTGCCGTTCCCGCCACCGTGGCGCGGCGCATGTCACGGGGCTGCGACTGGTCGTAGCGGCGCACGCGATGCATGGTCTGGCGGTTGTCCCACATCACGAGATCATGGACCGTCCATTTGTGGACGTAGACGAATTCGCCCTGGGTGGCGTGCTCGTTGAGGTCGCGCAACAACAGCCGCGCCTCCGGCATGGTCATGCCCCTGATGGCGCCGGCATGCGACGACAGATACAGCGACTTGCGGCCATGCACCGGATGGGTGCGCACCAGCCGCTGCAGCACCGGCTTGAACAATTCCTTCTCTTCATCGGTGTAGTCGAGAAAGCCGAGCGATCCGCGCGAATACATCAGCGAATGCTCGCAGATCATGTCCTCGATCTCGGCCTTGGTCTCGTCGTCGAGTGCGTCGTAGGCCGCGCGCATGTCGGCAAACTCGGTGTTGCCGCCCTTCGGGTTCACCACCCGCGCCGACAGCAGCGAGAATTTTGCGGGGATCGGACGGAACGATGAGTCGGAATGCCACAGGCAATTGCCAAGGTTGAACAGGTTGATGCGGCTGTCGCGCGGCAGCGGCTTGCCGTCCTTGCCGAGGTTGGAGACGTCGTTGAGCCCGGTCTGAGCCAGCCGCGAATCCTCCGGCTTGACGACACTGCCGCCGCGCGGATTTTCCCGCTCGCCGAAATTCAGCGCGAACGCCATCTGCTGCTCGTCGGTAACGTCCTGGCCGCGAAACAGCAGCACGGCGTATTTGTCCATGCCGGCTTCGATGTCCTGGGCCTCCTGCGGCGTCAGCGGCTTGCGCAGATCGACGCCGGAAACCTCGCCGAAGAAGTGCTTACCCAGCTGCCGGATCGTGACCGTCATGGCGTTTTCTCCGTTAAGCGGCGGGCGGTTGTCCCGCTTCGTTTGGATAAAAAGCTACTCCGTGACGGGCCCAAGTCAACGTTCTCCAGCGCTTGCCGAGCGCACAGCTGTCATGCCCGGACTTGATCCGGGCATCCATCAATCTTCATAAATGCCTTTCGAAGGGGATGGATTGCCGGATCAAGCCCGGCAATGACAAAGTGGCATCACGCATTCCGCGCCATCAACCCGCCGTCTACCGGAATAACCACGCCGGTCAGGTATGAAGCGGCCGGCAGGCACAGGCTCAACGTCATATGGGCGACTTCCTCGGGATCGCCGTAGCGGCCGAGTGCGGTGCGGCGTTTGGCGAAGATGGTCTTGTGCTCCTCCGCAATCCGCTCGGTGATCCCGGTCCGGATCGGTCCCGGGCAGATACAGTTCACCGTAATGCCCTCGCGGCCGAGTTCCACGGCGAGCGCGCGGGTCAGGCCGGTGACGCCGGCCTTGGCGGCCGCGTACGGGCTGTTCGTTGCGGTGGCACCGAGCGCTTCGGTGGAGGCGATGTTGACGATGCGCGGGCATTTGGATTGGCGCAAATGCGGCAGCGCGGCACGGATGATGCGCGGGTGCGCTGTCAGCATAACCGCCAGCGCCTTGGTCCACGCCTCGTCATAGCCGTCCGCGTCGATCGCGGATCGCAGCGACAGGCCGGCATTGTTGATCAGGATGTCGAGGCCGCCGAAATGTGCCGCGATGGCGCCGACGACCTTGATGATGTCATCGGCCTTGGCGACGTCGAGCGTCCAGGCTTTGGCGCTGCCGCCTCTTTCCTTGATTTCATCGGCGACGGCCTGCGTGGCCTCGGCGTTGATGTCGGTGACGGCAACATTGGCGCCTTCGGCGGCGAACACCAGCGCGGTGGCGCGGCCCATGCCGCTGGCGGCGCCGGTGACGAGAACGGTCAGGCCCTTGACCGAACGGCTGAGCTCTCTGAAATCTGACATCGCGGATTCTGACCTAAAATGTTCGCGGAATTTGTGCATTGCGTTGCAGGATTGACAAGGCTGGCACCGATCCGCAGACAGGTCAAACCAGAGCGTTTTCCAGCGAAGTGGACTCCGGTTCGCGTGAAGAAAACGCGTCAAAACAAGATTCTGCAGTAACAGGTGCAACGGTGGCCAATATTCCCGGACTGCAAATTCGCCGCCTGCAGATTTCGGACGCCGCGCTTTACCGGGACATCCGGCTGGAGGCGCTGCAGAAAAATCCTGAAGCCTTCGGCAGCACGTTCGGACGCGAAAGCGCAGAGCCGCTGTCCTGGTTCGAGGCGAGGCTCGGGGCTGCGGATATTTTCGCTGCGTTCCTCGATGGCACGCTCGCCGGAATAGCCGGATATTCCGCGCAGGAAAATTTGAAGCAGGCGCACAAGGGACGCCTCTGGACCATGTATGTCCGGGCGTCGGCGCGGAACATGGGGCTTGGAAAAAGCCTGGTTGCGGCGGTGCTCGACCATGCGCGCGGGCGCGTGGAGCTGGTGCAGCTGACTGTGGTGAGCGAGAATGAAAGCGCGCGAAAACTTTATCGCGCGATGGGTTTCGTCGAATACGGCTATGAAAAGCAAGCCCTCAAGCACAACGGGCGATATTACGACGAGGTTCTCATGGTCAACTTCCTCGATGAGAGCTCGAGCTAGAAAGGATGCAGGCGATGAACGAACTCGATTTCAGCGGCAAGCAGGTGCTGGTGGTCGGTGGCTCCAGCGGGATCGGCAATGGCATCGCGCAGGCGTTCCGCGCCAAGGGGGCGCGGGTTGCGGTCTGCGGCACCCGCGCCAAAGCGGCGGATTATTTCGCCGGCGAAGGATCGGACCTTCAAGGCCTCGAATATGCGCAGCTCGACGTCAGCAACGCGCAGGCGATCGAGCAGTTCAAGCCGTCGTTTGACGGCCTCGACGTGCTGGTGCTGGCGCAGGGCGCAGTGATCTACCGGCGCGGCGAATTTGAAATGGATGGCTTTCGCAAGGTGCTCGAGGTCAATCTGATGAGCCTGATGGCGTGCGCGACGAAATTCCACGCGATGCTGAGCGCCAGCAAGGGGTCGCTGATCATCGTCAGTTCGACCGCGGCCTATCATTCGACCATGGGCAATCCGGCCTACAACGCCTCGAAGACCGGCGCGGTCGGCTTGACGCGCACGCTGGGCGAGGCCTGGGCCGAGAACGGCATCCGCGTCAACGGCATCGCGCCGGGGCTGGTCGACACCAAGATGACCAAGGCGACGACGGCAAATCCGAAGCGGCTTGAAGGCGCGCTTGAACGGATTCCGCTGAAGCGTCTCGGCACCCCCGCCGACATGGCCGGCGCCGCCTTGTTCCTGGCGTCGCCGCTGGCGTCCTATGTCATCGGCCAGACCATTGTGGTCGATGGCGGGCTCATACTTTAGGCATCAGGAACCTCGACGCGTCTCGTCGGTTACTTCCTCTGAAACAGGGAGTGATCGTGATGGACAAGGATCGAATTGCAGGTTCAGCCAAGGATTTCGCCGGCAAGGTCGAAGGCGCTGTCGGTAGCATGACGGGCGATGCCAAGACGCAGGCCGAGGCCCGCGCGCGCGAGGCCGCAGGCACCGTGCAGAATTTGTACGGTCAGGCCAAGGATGCCGCGCGCGACGCCACCGATGCGGCGGCCAACTACGCCAAGGATGCCGTGGATACCGTCAAGGACGCCTACGACAACAGCGGCGACACCATCCGCGACGGTCAGAAGGCGATGGCGAAAACCGTGCAGGACAATCCGCTCGGCGCGCTTCTGGTCGCAGGCGGGATCGGATTCGCCCTGGCGCTGTTGATGACCCGTCAACCGCGCCGCCCGCCGCCATCGCGCTGGCGGTATTACGGCTGAGCCTCACACTGTCGCTCCGTCATCTCCGGGATGAACGCAATTGCGTTCACCCGTGGGTGCGCTCAGCGGCGCAATTGCGCCGCAGACTTGCGCGCCTCGAAGGATGATCGGCCCGTGGCCCATCTTCGAGGCTCGCTTCGCTCGCGCCTCCAGCGACAATGGCGAAGCCATTGCGCGGGATGACGTGCGAGCCAAGCCACACCGTCCATCTGCGTGGAATGCGTCTATCGCGTGAACGCGCCTGCCGGGACTTCTGCCGCTCGTCCGACGTTACCCGGCGGGCGCGGCACGCCCGGCGCGATGGGTCCAGGCGCGCGTGGCGGCGCTGGTGCAATCTGGCGCGGCGGCGCACCGAAGCCGCCGAAGAAATCGCGCAATGCCGGCTGTTCGGTCTGCGCGGGACGGAATTGCCGCTTCGGCGCGAGGGGTTTCGGCGGCGCGGCGGGCGCGGCTGCCGGGGCCGTACCGTCAGGTGAGGTGGCCGCGACCGGCGATTCACCCTTGGCTTGGTCCTTGCCTGGTTCCTTGCCCGGTTCCTTGCCTGGTTCTTTGGCCTGTTCGCGGCCGATCTCGCGGCGCGGCCAGGCGAAATCATCGGCGCGGCCGGCCGGCGCCGCCAGCGGCTCGCCCTTCACCAGCGTCCTCGCGGCAAGCGCATCGACCGCGGCGGGACGCGTGCCCGGTCCGCCGAGCAATTGATCGGTACCGACGGAGGAGGCCACCAGCGGCAAGATAGGTCCGGCCAGTGGCCGCGGCGCCGGCTGGCCCGGCACGGCATTGGCGTCGGGCGTCGCCGGTTCGACCGGCAGCGCGATCGGTCCGGAGCGCGAAGCCAGGAGGCGGGTGACTTCACGCTCGACATAATGCGCGAGCTTGCGCGCGCCGGGCTTGGTGAAATACACGCCGTCATAGGAACGCAGCTGGCGAATCTGGCCTTCGAAGTCGGGGCCTTTCTGCAGGAAGCGCCCGGCCTCGTCGACAAAGCCGTCCCAGATATCGACATAGGTGATGCCGGCCTTGGCCGATGCGTCGCGATAGAGCGCATTGAGGAACAGCGAGTCGGACGTGCCCTTGACGCCGCGCACCGCTGGCAGACCGACCCACAGCACCGGCACGCCCTTGGATTTCAGGATGCCGATCATCTCTTCGATTTTCTTGGCGTAGAGTTCGACCCAGCGCTCGTCGCGGAACTCGTAGAGCCCGCCCGCCGATCGCGAATTCTTCTCCGGCGCTGCGGTCTGCGGCGCATTGCTGTCGGCGTCGTCGGCCGCTTCGGCATCGGCCGGCTTGTCATCCGGCTTGGCGGCGGTCTCCGCCGAGCCTTCCGGTTTCGCGCCGGGCTTGGCATCGGGTTTGGCGTCGGCCGGTTTGGCGGTCTTCTTGTCGTCTTTCTTCTCGTCTTTCTTCGTTTTGTCGACCGCGGGCTCGCGCATCGCGACGCGGTCGTTGAGGCCGAGCATGACGACGATGGCGTCCGGCTTCTCGTTGGCGAGGATGCTGCGGGCGGCGGCGGCCCAATCCGACGGTTCGCCCTTGGGCTGATATTTGATCAGGCCGGACACGGTCCGGTGCTTGCGGATCACGCCCATGTCGGGCTGTTCGGAGTAGGCGTCTTCCAGGCCGTAGGCGAGCCAGTCCGCCATCGCATCGCCGAGCACCAGCACGTTACGTTCCGGAGCGGTATCGCGCTTGGCGGGCGCCGGCGCCCTGGAAAAATCCTGGCGTGGCGCTTGTTGCGGGGCCTGCTGCTGGAACGGCGCAAAGAAGTCGCCGCCGAACCAGCCGCCGCCATTGCTGCGCGGTGCCTGCCGCTGCTGCTGCGGCGGACCGCCGAAGCCGCCGAAATTGAAAAACTGCGCCGACGCAGGTCCCGCGATCCCGATCAACAGCGCGATCGCCACCGCCACCGCCGTCAGCGGACCGGTTTCGGTGAACACGCGGAAAAAGGACTTTGGCTTTTGCATCCGGCTCGGTCGCACTGGGTTGTGAAGGCGCAGTTATAATAGCGGAATCAGGCCGCAAGCGGGCATATTCCTTGCCATAAATCGGGCGATGGTCACACCCGTCAAGGGCGGCACGAAAATGTGCGCTACAGGGTTACTTTTGCGGGCCAAATCCCCCGTTTTAGCGCCCCCGCAGCCGCTCCAGCACGTCGGAGGAGGCGAAACCGTCCGCAGGGGCCCCGATAGAGGCCTGGAAGCCGCGCAGCGCCTCGCGGGTCATGCCGCCGAACTGGCCGTCCGGGGTGCCCCGGTAGAAGCCGCGCTGGGCCAGCAGTTGCTGCAGCTCCAACCGCTCGGCCCGCGACAGCACCCGTTCCTGTCGCGGCCAGGGCTGTACGAACGGCGCGCCGCCGCGCAGGCGGTCGGCGAAATGCCCGATCGCCAGCGCATAGGCCTCGGCCGGGTTGTATTTCATGATCACCCGAAAATTCTGCAGCATCAGGAATCCCGGCCCGTCAGCCCCGGCGGGCGCCAGCAAATAGGCCTTGTCGGCTTGATTGCCGAACGGCTTGCCGTCGGCGCGTCTGAGGCCCTGCTGTTCCCACTGCGCGATCGGCATCGCCTTGGCCTTGTCGGCCAGCATGAAGTTGAAACCCTTGGGCAGCACGACCTCGTAGCCCCAGGTCTGGCCGGACTGCCAGCCGTCTTTCCTGAGGTTGTTGGCGGTCGAGGCGATCAGGTCGGCCGGATTGTCGACGACGTCGCGGCGGCCGTCGCCATCGGCATCGACGGCGTAGCGCTTGAAGGCGGTCGGCATGAACTGCGTCGGCCCGAACGCGCCGGCCCACGAGCCGCGCATCTGTTCGGGACGCAGGTCGCCGCGGTTCAGGATCTCCAGCGCGGTCAGGAACTCGTCCTTGAAATAGCCCTGGCGGCGGCCGATGCAGGCCAGCGTCGCGGTCGAATTGAGCACGTTGCGATCGCCCATCTGCGTCGAGTAATTCGATTCGATGCCCCAGATCGACGCGATGGCGTAGCGGTCGACGCCATAGGCTTTCTCCACCGCGTCGAATTGCGGTTTGTACCTGGCGAGGATCTCGCGGCCCTTGGCGAGCCGGTTGTCATTCACGAGGATGTCGAGATAGTCCCAGATCGCCTTGGTGAATTCGGGCTGCGAATCCATCAGGTCCATGATGCGCAGGTCGGGCGAAAGGTCCGCGGTGAAGCGTTCGAAATTCGCTTGCGTCACGTAACGCCGTGCGGCATCGGGCCACATCGAAGCGACGCAGTTGGGAAAATTCGCCGCCGCCTGCCGGATTGCAGCTGCGGTCATCAGTGGATGGCCCGAACCGCCGTCTTCGCCGCTCCAGGGCGGCGGTGCGGATGGTGCTGATGGCGCGGAGGGGACGCCTTCCGGGGCAGGTGCTGCCTGCGCCTGCGGCGAGGTGGCTGATTTCTGGCCGAAGATGTTGCCGAGGAAGTTCGAGACGCCGTTGTTGCCGGATGATTGGGCAAAAGCCTGGGTGCAAAAAGCAGCATGCAGCAGCGTCACCGCAATGATGATCGCGGCGGTCCGGTAGGTCACCGCGGTTCCCGTCCAACGCATGTCGTCTCCGCCCTCCAACGTCCCCGTTTCACAAGGCCCTGTCACGGTTTCCAACAGCTTAACAGAGGCCGGAATTTGTTGCTTTCCCTGTTCCGCCGCAAGGGGGCGCAAAGCGGGATGCAGACTTTGTTGCACCACACATCCGCCTTTGTTCCCGGCTGCAAACGGGCTACCAACGTCCATCAGACGCATACTCCTCACGCTTAAGGGACTTCCGATATTCCCATGAAAATCCGCAAAGCCGTATTCCCGGTCGCCGGTCTCGGCACCCGCGTCCTGCCCGCCACCAAGGCGATGCCGAAGGAAATGCTGACCATCGTCGACAAGCCGCTGATCCAGTACGTCTATGACGAGGCCAAGGAAGCCGGCATCGAGCATTTCATCTTCGTCACCGGGCGCAACAAGGGCGTGATCGAGGACCATTTCGACCGCATGTTCGAGCTCGACACCACGCTCGCCGCGCGCGGCAACAAGAAGGCCGAGCAGGACATCCTGGCGCGCGACCAACCCGCCGCCGGCGCCACCAGTTTCACCCGCCAGCAGGCGCCGCTCGGTCTCGGCCATGCGGTCTGGTGCGCGCGCGACATCGTCGGCGACGAACCGTTCGCCGTGGTGCTGCCGGACGAACTGGTGCTCAACACGCCGGGCTGCCTCGCGCAGATGATCGAGGCCGCAAGCAAGCTCGGCGAGAAATCCAACGTGCTCGCGGTTGAGGCGGTGCCCGAAGACATGACCCATCAATACGGCATCTGCGGCGTCGGCAAGCGCACCGGCAAGATGTTCGAGGTCGACGGCATGGTGGAGAAACCGGCCAAAGGCACCGCGCCGTCAAATCTGTCGATCACCGGGCGCTACATCCTGCAGCCGGAGATTTTCAAGATTCTCGAGACCCAGGAACGCGGCGCCGGCGGCGAGATCCAGCTCACCGATGCGATGCGAGCGCTCGCCAACACACAAAAATTCTACGGCCTGGAGTTCGAGGGCGAGCGGCACGATTGCGGCTCCAAGCCCGGCTTCCTGCGCGCCAACATCGCCTACGGCATGGCCCGCGCCGATCTGCGCGACGGCCTGCGCGCGGAGATGAAGAAGTATCTGGAGAAGTGACTTCAAAAGCGCACGCGCTTTTGAAGTCATCCCGGGGCGCATCGAAGATGCGAACCTTAGATGTGCAATTGCACATCGGGGGATCTCGAGATTCCCCGGTGCGCAATTGCGCACCTGAGGTCTGGTCCTACGGACCATCCCGGAATGACGAACTCTCAAGTTACGACCGTCATTGCGAGGAGCCCTTGCGACGAAGCAATCCATGCTTCCTCTGCCTATGGATTGCTTCGCTTCGCTCGCAATGACGGGGATAGGGCTTGCCTCAAGCCACCATCGCCAGTTTCGGAACGTTGGCGACCACGGTCTGGTTGCGGCCATTGGCCTTGGCGGCATAGAGCGCCTTATCGGCGGCCGCGATCAGGTCGGGCCAGTCCAGCCCGGCTGATGGCATCATGCTGGCGACGCCGATGCTGACGGTCGTGACTTCTTCGTCAGACCAATGCGCGACCTTGTGCCGGATGTTTTCGGCGACCGCGAGCGCCTCGGTGACCGAGAACCCCGGCAACAGCACCGCGAATTCCTCGCCGCCGAACCGCGCTACGCAATCGCCGGCGCGCCTGACCGAGTCGGAGATGCAGATCGCAATGCCGACCAGCACCTGGTCGCCGGCCTGGTGGCCATAATTGTCGTTGTAGGATTTGAAGTGATCGGCATCGATCATCAATAGCGCGACCGGCGTTCTGCCGCGCACCGCGCGCCGCCACTCCGTATCGATCTCGAGATCGAACTTGCGCCGGTTCTTCAGGCCGGTGAGCGCGTCGGTGGTGGCGAGTTCCTCGAGCCTGTCCTCGGCCTGGGCGCGGCGGCTGATTTCGCGTCCGAGGAAGAAGGTGGTGCCGAGTACGAACAGGATCAGCGCGGTCATGATGGCGCCGATCCGGATCACTTCCCGTTGCCAAACGCGGAAGATGGCTTCGAGCGGTTTTCCAACCACGACATACAGCGGACCGCTGCTGTCGCGCCGGACATAGAGCCGGGGTGTCGCATCGACGGGGCCTTGTCCGGCATAGGATCCGGTGGGCTTCAGATTGTTCGCGCTCCAGCTTCGCACCGTCGCGAGGTTCTTGCCGATGATGTCGAGGTTGAACGGCTTGCGCATGATGACGGTGCGGTCGCGGCGCAGCACGGTGATCGTATCGTCGGGACTGAGGTTGAGCCGGTCGAACAGTTCATGGAAGTAGCTGAACCGGATCGAGCCCGCGGCCACGCCGAGAAAGCGGCCTTCGGCGTCGGAGATGCGCCGGCTCAGCACGATCGAATAGGCTCCGCGATGCAGCATCGGGCGGCTGACGAACAGGCCCTCGTCCGGATTGCTGCGATGGACCGCAAAATATTCCTCATCAGCGCGGATCTCCGGCCGCGGGTCGAGCGAGGACGCATCGATCCACAATCGCCCTGACGCGTCGAATACCTGGATCGCGCCGAAATGCTTGGCGGAGGCGGCGCGGTCGAACAGGATCAGATGGCGGATTTCCTTGCTGACGTCCTTGAGCTCCGGCATCACCAGATTGCTGGCGACCGCGCGCAGCGACAGGTCGTAGAGCTCGATGTTGCGTCCGATATCGGCGTCGATGCTGGCGGCGAGGTTTTCGAGCATCTGGCGGGCCAGCTCTTCCTCGCCGCGCCGCATCTCCAGCATCACGTTGGCGCAGATCGCGGAAAAGCCGATCACGGTGGCCACGGAGGAGGCGATCAGCAATTTTGCTGATAGCCGCCAGCGCCTTCTGGCCATGTCTTTTCGCCGTCCGAACAGCATCGTCCGCTCCCAATCCCCTGAAATGCGCCGGGAATCGTTGCAGCGGCCTTAAATGGCGACAAGGATGCGCCGATCGGTTAACGCTTGGTTGCCGGGATCGGCGGCTTTGCGCAAAACTACGGGGACACGGGTGAACGATTACGATTTGCTGCGGGACTATCTGAAGAAGCAGACGCTGCCCGAATTCGTGCTGACCTTCGAACAGATCGAGGAGATCATCGACGCCGCGCTGCCGCGCGCGGCGCACCGGGCCTCGTGGTGGGAAACCGAGCGTAGCCCGCAGGAGAAGATGCCGCAGCGCGAAGCCTGCCTCGAGGCCGGCTACATCGCGACAAGGCAGGCGGACGGAAAGAGCGTGAAGTTCAAGAAGATGAAGGTGAGGAGATAGCTCGCCGCCAGCATTCTCGTGATGGTCTATCGGCTGAAGGGATCATCTCGACACGATTGGTATGAAATACGCCACGCGAGCGAGTTGCCGGAATCATTTTCCACACGCGGCCCTATCGCCGCCCCAATTTAGGAAGAACTGGAAGTCCCAAGGGCGTAATCTAAAACGCAAGAAACAAGAAAAGATCGTGGGAGGATGGCGCCGATGAATCGGACAGCCTGTTCCTTTGGACATCCCTCGCCTGCAAGTTCCCGATGGCCGCTGCTCGCGGTTGGACTTGCCGCCGGGCTTGGGCTGCAACTTGGGCTGAACTTTGGGCTGACGCCCGGCTTCGCCGCTGCCGGTGATGCGCTCCAGGTGACCGACGCCCGGGTGGCCGCGTCCGACGAGATCGGCATCAATCTTCCGCTGCTGATGACGATCAAGAACGATGCGGCCGAAGCCGACGCCTTGCTGCGCGTCCGCTGTCCGTTTGCGAATTTCTCCGAGAAAAACACCGTCGATCGCGGCGAAGGCGCACCCGCCAAGCGCGAGATCAAGTCGATCCCTATACCGCAAGGCAAGACCATCGAACTCAAGCCGGACGGCTATCACGTCATGCTGTTGCAGACGCGGCAGAAGCTCGTTGCCGGCGAGGCCTTCACCTGCACCGTCGTCTTCCAGAAGGCCGGCACCAAAGAAACGGAGGTGCAAATTTCGCGAACGCCCTGATCGCGACAGCGCAGCGGTGAAGCTCTGAACAGGGCCCGTCGGCGGGACGCCCGGACAGACCGGACGTTTGATCCGACAACAACTGCCGACAAGAACTGCCAACAAGCAAGAACTGCCAACAAGAATGCCAACATGAACTGCCAACAACAACCCGCCAACAAGGAAGGCAATAATCATGGAGCGATCTTCAGGTCCCACGAAAGTGTCAACGCGAGCCTGTTTGCTTGCCGTTGCATTGGCTGCCGCAGGCGCTGCGGGCGTAACGCCCGTCTTTGCCGCGGACGAGGTCAATCAGGAACGGCTGCTCAACGTCGACAAGGAAGCCGGCAACTGGCTTCATCATCATCAGAATTATGCGGGTCACCGGTTCTCCACGCTGAAGGAGATCAACCGCGACACGGTGAAGAACCTGAAGGTCGCCTGGACGTTGCACCTGGGCGGCATCGAGCCCGGCGGCATCTGGAGCCATGGCGGCCTGGAAGGCACGCCGATTGCCGAGAACGGCTTTCTCTACGTCACCGATGGATGGGGCTCGGTCTACAAGATCGATGCGCATGGCGGCCGCGGCGCACTGGTCTGGAAGATGGATCCGAAGACCGACCGTGACTGGGCCGGCGCCGTCGCCTGTTGCGGCGTCGATAATCGCGGCGTCGCGTTGTGGGGCGATCTCGTGATTTCTCACACGCTGGACGGCCGGCTGATCGCAACCAAGAAGGATTCCGGCCAGGTCGCCTGGCAGCGCTCCGTGGCCGATCCGGACAAGGGTGAGGTCATCACCGGCGCGCCGCTGATCGTCAAGAACATGGCGATCACAGGCGTGGCCGGCGCGGAATACGGTATCCGCGGCTGGATCGCCGCCACCGATCTGTCGACCCAGAAGGAAGTCTGGCGCACCTATACGATCCCCGGCAAGGGCGAGCCCGGCAGCGAAACCTGGAAGGACAACAACAATGCGATGGCCGCCGGCGGCGGCTCGACCTGGGTGACCGGCACCTACGATCCCGCGACCGACACCATCATCTGGGGCGTCGGCAATCCCGGGCCGGATTGGGATAACGCGTACCGGCCGGGCGACAACCTCTACACCGACAGTTCGCTGGCGCTCGACGCCGATACCGGCAAGATCAAGTGGCACTATCAGCACACGCCGAACGATCCCTACGATTACGACAGCGTGGCGGAAAACGTGCTGGTCGATATCCCCGGCCCGAGCGGCCCGCGCAAGCTCGCGCTCGAAGCGGACCGCAACGGCTTCGCCTATGCGATCGATCGAACCAATGGAAAATTCGTCTGGGGCCTGCCGTTCGTCAAGAAGGTCACCTGGACCAAGGGGCTCGACCCGGAGAGCGGCAAGCCGATCGAGTATGACCCGAACAAGTCGGTGCAGACCTATATCGCGTCGGTGACGCCGAGCCGCACCAATATGGAAACCGACATCTGCCCCGGCAACATGGGCGGCAAGAACTGGCCGCCGACCGCCTACAATCCGGACCTCAAGCTCTGGTACATCCCTGTCATCGAAAGCTGCAACCGCATCAAGGTTGAGGTGATGACGCCGGACAAGCTGAAGCCCCGGGAGTTCTGGACCGGCGGTGGCCCGAGCCAGCCCTTCAGGATCACCGGCAGCGTCACGGCGATCGACGTCACGACAGGCAAGATCGCCGGCAAACTGGAGACGCCATTCCCGAATCTCGGCGGCATGCTTGCGACGTCCGATCTCGTCTTCACCGGCCAGCCCTCCGGCGAGGTGATGGCGCTTGATGCCAAGACGTTGCAGAAGCTCTGGGAGTTCAACACCGGCGGCGGCGTCAATGCACCGCCGATGACGTTCTCGGTCGACGGCAAGCAATATCTCGCCATCCTCGTCGGCCTCGGCGGCGCCTGGGACAAGTGGTTCATCGATTCGACGCCCGAACTGAAGAAGATACAGCCGGGATCGATGCTCTACGTCTTCGCGCTCTGACATTCCCGAAGGAGGGCCTGCCACGCGCGGGCCCTCCCGCTTCCCCGACAAGAGACGCCATGATGATGTCAAACAAACTCCCGGCGGCGGGCATGCTGCTCGTGAGCGTCGTCGCGCTGAATTTTTCTGCCTATGGTCAGTCGGCGCAGGTTTCGGATCCGACCAGCGCCGGCAAGGCGGTGTTCGGTCGCGCCAACTGCATGGGCTGCCACAAATGGCACGGCAATGGCGGCGGCGGCTACGGCGGCGATGCGCTGTCGCTGCGCAGGACCGAGCTGACGCGCGAGCAGATCATCGAAACCGTCGGCTGCGGACGGCCGGGCACCGGGATGCCGTTCTTCGTGCGCGGCGCCTACGACGAGGTGAAATGCTTTGACATGAACCGCCAGGATGCGGGGCCACAGATGCCGCCCGAGGGCGGAACATTCCTGCGGCCGAAAGATATCGAAGCCGTCGCCGATTACGTGATCGCCCACATCAAGGGGGCGGGCGAGCCCACTTACGCCGAATGCGTCGCCTTCTTCTCGAGTTCGTCGCGGGTCTGCGACGTCTACAAGGCCGAGTCGCAAAAGCCGGATCACGCCACCGCCAACACGGGGAAGAGCCAGTGATGAACAGATTGAAGCTATCGGGCGTTGTTGCTGCGGGCTTGCTCTGGCAGGCGGTCGCATTGGCGCACTCTCCGGCACGAACGGAAGAATTCGGCGGCAACGACCTGCGTGACATCCGCCTCGGAATGTCCGCGGGCGAACTGCCGGAAGCCGGCTATGTCGATTTTGCTTGCGCCGATGATCCGAAGCGAACGCTGACCGGGTGGAAGAACTGGCGCGACTGTTCCGCCGACGCGAAGGCGATGCGGGCGATCCGGTTTGGCTACGATCCATTCACCAGCCGCGACGGCACGATGGTGGCGGGCCATCCGGCGATCCTGACGCTGCTGATCGACGACACCGGCCACGTCGCCGGCTTGCAGATCGAGACCGATCCGAAGGCGCGGCTCTATATCCGGAAGAAGGCATTCCTGCTCGGGATCCAGGCCAAGTCACGCTACGGGCCGGAGGGGTGGAATTGCAGCGAAGGTCAGCCCGATGCGGGAGACCAGCCGGTCGGCGGCGTCTACCTGAAGGAGCGCTGCACCAAGACGATCAGCGGCCGTTCGCTCACCGTCGAACGCAACCTGTTCCGCCGGCCCGATCAGGACATCAAGAACTTCGTCGACGAAACGCGGATCAGCATCGTGCGAGCCAGGGAGTAGGGAGCGAACTCGGCCGCGCAAAGAACGGTCTCACCAGGCAGAAAAGCTGTTCCCGAACGGCGAGCCCCAAAAAGGCGAGCTGCGTGGGCGCGCGTAGCGAAAATCGGTCCCCGGACTGCGTCGCCGTTTCTTGATGCCGCCTTGGGGCTCGCCGCTCAACAGCACCACGAACTCCGTACCCTTGCCGGTTTCCGTGCTCAACGCCTCGTCCGTGACGATCAGGGAAGATCGCGGCGTCATGTTGCCGATGCGATCCAATGCGTCCTGCGGAATGCCGATGCGATCGAGCGCAGCCTTTGCGGTGCCGGGGTCTGTCGGCACCGGCTCAGCGTCGCGACCACGCTTCGCACGCGCCCGGTCATCCGGCTCAAGCGCGGCGCCGGGCGGACGACCGCCGCCCATTGAGACGGCGCTCCATCGCAACGTGGTATCGTCGCCCGAGCGCTCGACGGCGGTGAAGACATGCGTGCCGATAGGACGATCGGGATCCGCGATCGTCACCTCACTTTCATGGATGGGCTTGAATGCCTGACGGACGTAAAGCCGCTGGGTCTTGCGGCTGATCAACACCGATATCGGCTGCAGTTCGCGTTCGGCCTGGCGGGCCGCCTCGGCTGCCGCGGCCCGCGCCGTCTCCGCCGCGGCGGCAGCTTCACGCGCAGACGTGACCGCATCGAGCCTCGATTGCAGGTCCGCGCTGGCGGCGTCCGATTGCAGCTGCAGCTCGGCGACCTTGACGGCGGCCTTTGCCTTGTCATCCTCAGCCTGCTCCTTTGCCTCCGCCGAGCCGGGAGCGCCAAGTCTGGCCTCGGCAGCCGCCAATTGCACCTCGGCTCTGCGCTTTTGATGTTCCGCCGCGCGAACCGGCTCCCTGGCGCGCGAGGCCTCCCGGAACGCCGTTTCCGCGGCGAACCTCGCCTGGGCCGCTTTCCTCGCCGCCTCCTGCGCCTCTGCGGTGCGGACGGCGGCCATGGCGCCGGCACCCGGCTTGGGTTGGAACAGCAGCGGATGGGCAAGCTCAATGGGCGCAACATCGGTTGGCGCCACGATCACACGCATGCCCATCTTGGTCGCGTCGAACAGGCGCTCGGCGAATTCGAATGGCAACCGGATACAGCCATGGGACGCCGGACGCCCCGGCAGGACACCGCCATGCAGTGCGATACCCGACCAGGTGATGCGCTGCATGTGCGGCATGTAGGCATCGTCATACAGGTTCGAGTAATGCTCCTCGACTTTCTGGATGACGCTGAAGATACCGGCGGGCGTCTCGCGTCCCTTCGAGCCGCTCGACACTGGCGCCCGCAGGATCCACCCCTTGGCGTCGTAGACGGTGATGCGCTGGTCGCGGAGCGAAACGATGGCTATGAGCGGCTCGCTGGCACTGCGCGTCTCGATGGACTCGATCAGGCGTTCGCCGCCTCTCGCACGCGCATCGTCCCCTGCCGCGATCAGCACGGCCAGACCCGCAACGGCAAGCCACACGGGCCGCAGCCGCGTCCGCCTGTGCTTCGGATTCACCCAACGAGACGTCATGCGCGTCCCGCGACAGGGCCCATCCACGCGGTCCGCCCGGGCGGGAGGACGACGACGATCGCGCCTGGCTGCACCCGATTCACGAGATCGATGACATCCTCGTTGGTCATGCGGATGCAGCCGGACGAGATGGCATGGCCGATATATTCCGGCTGGTTGGTGCCGTGGATACGGTACAGGGTGTCCTTGTTGCCCTCGTAGAGGTAGATCGCCCGCGCGCCGAGGGGATTAGCCGGACCGCCGGGAACGCGCTTGGGGTAGGGGCCGAGCCTGGCCTGGATCTCCGCCGTCGGAATCCAGTCCGGCCATTCAGCCACACGGCCAACCGTTGCGACGCCGGACCAGGCCAGCGCTTCCTCTCCCACCGTCACGCCATAGCGGATCGCCTTGCCTCCCGGCAGAACGTAATACAAATAGCGCGCGCTGCTATCGACCAGGATCGTGCCCGGCTGCTCCTTGCGCATGTAATCGACAATATGCCGGCGATAGGTCTCGGGAATGCTGGCCTGCGCATAAGGCGTGTGGGCCAGCAGCTGCCGGTCCCTCGGGGTCAAACCGGCATTCGACGACGGCGCGAGCGTCGATTGCATGCAGCCGCCGAGCACAAACCCGAGCAGCCCCAAAAGCACCAACGCCAGCCCGGACCTCGGCATGGCCTGTCCCTCCAAAGCGTTACATTGGCCATCTGCTTCTCAAAAAGTGCAGAAATCAAGGCGTCGCTGGAAAGTAACCGCGCAATAACGAGATCAGGTGGCTGTCCATCCAATCGCGCCCAGTTCGGCGACCTGCGTGCACTTGCGGACCGTGAAGCCGGGTTCTTTCAGACTCTCTTCAAGTCGCGGCCTCATTCGATCACCTCATCGGCACGAGTGAGGTGCGCGCTTCAGAGATTTGAAACCTGCAACAGCTTGCGGTCGCCGATCCAGGTTCTGACAAGGTCGGCCTCGGCCTTGCGGGCTGCGGAGCCATCACCGCGTGCCTTGTGCAGTTCCGCCAGCCCGTAATACGACCAGCCATTGGCGGGCGCCCGGCTGAGCGCGCGCCGGAATTGCCGCGCTGCCTCGGCGTAACGGCCGGCCTGCAGCAGGACGGCGGCAAGCGACTGCCGGATCGGATAATACCAATAGGGCGGCTCGGTGTAGGCTAGGTTGTCCTGCAATGCCGCCGCCCGTTCGAACCGGATGATGGCGGTACGATAGTCGCCCTTGGCCTGCGCTACGCGTGCGAGGACCACCGTGCGCGCGATGCGGAGCACCTCCTGCGCCGGGACGCCCGAATCCGTCAGCAGCTTGAAGTCCGCGGTGCGCTCGATCGTCTCGATGGCGCTGGCTGCGGCAGTAGCGCCCGCGAAGTCACGGTTCGCCACCAGCGCGACGCCGCGCACGTAGAGCCACATCGCCTTGACATAGGGGATCGCATCGCCGGGATCTTGCAGCGCCAAAATGGTCTCCGGCGTGCTGAACTGCGCGTGCGCGAAGTATGGCGCCGCCTTGACCGGCTGCACCATCGCAATGCCCTTGGCTGCCTCGCTGGGAATGAGCTGGCCGAGCTTCTCCGCAGCCGCAATCACGGTCGGGCCGTCGCCGGCCATCTGCGCCGATGCCATCACGAAGTGCACGTTGTGCGGATAATAGCCGAGCCTGTAGACGCCCATCGGCGCGTTGGTCTCGGTCAGGTATTTTTCGTCGACCTTGACCGCGGTCTTGTTGTCTTCCAGCGCGTCGAGATAGCGGCCGACCCGATAATAGATGTGGCTCGGCATGTGCACGAGATGGCCTGCGCCGGGAACCGCGCCGCGCAACTTGTCGGCATAGGGTTCGGCGCGCTTGGGCCGGTCCGACGCCTCGACGGCATGAATATAAAGGTGAATAGCGCCGGCATGATTGGGATTGCGCGCCAGCACGCGCTCCAGCGTCGGCACGATCGGCACGCTTTGTGGCTTGGCGTCGCGGCCGCCCGGCTTCCAATAGTCCCACGGGCTGAGATCCATCACCGCCTCGGCATAGAGCGTGGCAATCTCGTCGTCTTCGGGAAACTGTTTTGCTGCCTTCGCCATTTCGGCCGCGTAGGCCGCGTCGAGTGGCGCGCGAGCGGCCTTGGGATCGCTGCCGTAGCGCACTGCGATGGCGCCGATCAGCGCCTGTTCACGCGGGCTCGCTTTCCCGGCCAGCGCCTTCGCCTTCTGCGCGGCGTCATAGGCTGGCGCGACCGCGTCTTCCGGCATCGGGAGATTGATGTTGGGACCGAGCACCAGCGCCTCTCCCCAGAAACACATGGCGCAGTCGGGGTCGAGTTTTTGCGCCATGCGAAACGCGCGTCGCGCCTCATCGTGATTGAAGGCGTAGGCGAGACGCAGGCCCTGATCGAAATAGGCCTGCGCGCGCTCGTTCGCGGTCGTGACCTTCCAGGTGGTGGAGCCGATGCCGGTCCACAGCGGCGGCTCGGTGTCCGCAAATGCCGGCGCGGGGCTGGCTGCGTTCATCCCGGCGCGCGGCACTTCCGTCTGCACCAGGCGAAGCATCATGTTCGGCCGGGTGGTTGCCGTCGGCGGGCCGCAGGTCGGAACATCGGCGTTGACGATCGGCAGCGATGCATCCACGGCGGTTGCGCGTGCGTCCGCGAGAATAAAACCGCCCCCGGCCAGCAGCGCCGCCAGTGCCGTCCCGCCCAGTGCGGCAAGACTTACGGAAACCAGCAGGCTTTGCGATCGCGTGAATGTCGCCATGGTGGGCTCCAAAATCGGGCGGAGAGAAAAAATCTGCCGGATCTGGGGCTTCAGCGGGTCGTCGGAACTGGATCCAGAGAGGCCCTGAAACGAATTTTCAGACGTTTCCGTCCGTTCTGCAAGACGACTGCAATGTCTGTAGCTGCGACACGTTAGCGTCGGCGGACGGCTCGCCGCAATGGGTCAGCGGTGCTGCTCTTCCGCTTCGGGCACCGCGGAACAAGCTCGAGGAGGCAGCCGCCAAGAAGCTGCCGACTGCAGCTCGCTAAGTGAGCACCAACGCCATAAGGCCTGAGCACAGCAGGACGATACCTGCAGCGGTCACAGCAAGAAACGCGTATGAGGCAAATTCGTCGCCCATAGTGCACCTGTAAAACAGTCGTGCCGTCGAACTTTGCAGGAACGGCTGATGCACAAGTTACCGGGAAATCGTGTTGGGCAGATTTCGAGCTGGCGACAAAATGACTTCAGGACAGTTTCGTGGATCGTTACCGATGAAGTTTAACGAGGCAAGCGCGATCCAGAGTGGGTGGCGTCGCTTCTTCGACATGGAGCGCAGCGCACACGATCTCAGATGCGCAACTGCGCGTCGGGGGACCGATACGCCGCTGGCGACGTTGTTGAGAAAGGAAGATAACGACCTGCGTGCAAGAACAATTCTCGCTGGTGGTCATGCGAACGCCGGGGCGACGGCCATATTAGCTGGCCGCTTCGACCCACGTTTCCTTTCAGAAGTCGGCCGCATCTGCAGGCGTTACGTCCGCTTTGGTGCGCATGACGGACTCAAGCATGGAATTGCGCGAGGTCCGAAATGTGCCAAAATCAGATGGGCAGGAGCACGATTTCCGAATATAGCCTGTCGAGTTCACCGGCAGCGATCGACGCGGAGCGGTAACAGTTGCTCACCGGGAGCAGCACGCCCCGTGGCCGGACAGGAAAGAGCCGCGCGTCCGCCACGAGCGCTGCCGTCCGCTGTCGACGCAGGATCGTCAGCTTGACGCGCTCGAGATGCCGCAACAGCAATTCCGGTGCACTACAATGCAGGATGTCCGAATAGGAGATTCGCAGCGGCAGAACTCGCGCCAGTCCTCCCAGTCGGCCCGCTGCAACACGGTGAATGCGGCGCTTCACCACGAGATAGGCATAATCGGACCCGTCGCTGACGGTTAGCTGCAAGCAGTCATACCGCGCGTGATCGTCGAAGATCTGTCGTTGTTCGCCGGTCAGCCTCTCGCGGACCACGGCCGGATCGAAGCTGATGACCGGCCGGTTCGGCCCAAACATCGTCTCGGCCTGTAGCAACGGAAGCATGGCGATCCTGTGCGACTCCAGCGGCTTGAAACGCTGCGCCATGAGGGCAGTCCAAGAGATCGGCTGTGGGGTGAAGGAGGTATAGGTGAGCTGCGCGCCTTCCAGCTGCGAGGCAAGCAGGGCCATGCCCCAGCCGCGGTACTGCGCGTGTACGACCCAGGAAGACAGATTGCAGACGAGCACTGCCTCCCCGTTCACCTGACGCCGGGCGGTAACAGCTCCGATGAAGCCGACGACTGCGTTGCGGTCGAGGAGTATGAAGCCGCGCCCGTGATCGGACCACTCATGCTCGAACAACCGACGCCACGTCGCGGCATTGATGCCCGAGTCGCGGAAGGATTCCTCAAGGAAGCGGCAGATCGGCTCCCAGTCCTCCGGACCCACGGCACGAAGATGCGGGCCGGACTGACCAAACTGCTGCGCCGTCATTGCCTCCTCGCCGCCGGAGAGGACCGTGATCAAGCCTTCGATCGAGGGCGCCGCCAGAAAGGCCGAGGGGGCCACGGGACGCCCAGCATAGCTCTCGATCTCGAGCAGCAGGCTCAGCAGTGCCAGCGAGTCCGCACCGAGGCCAAGAAGATTGTCGGACCAGCCGATGGGCGCGACGCCCAGCACGCGCTCGCAGATCGCCTGCAGCTCCTGCGGCAGCCGCTCAGGGTCCGGGATCGCCTCACAGCCTGGCGGCGGTCCCCGCGGCACCCTGACGGCCGGAGGCGCCCGGAGAACCGGATGCTTGGCAATGGCATCGAGGCATTCCGGGTTCTGCAGGGCAGCTCGGTTCCGTACAGGGCGGCCATTCACCGCATCGCGCGCCGCGGCTTCGGACCGCTTGCCGTTGAAGGTGACAGGAAGCGCCTCGACCTGTGCGATGCGCGCCGGCACGAAGGCGGGGGAGCCGCAGCGCGCAAGCTCCGAGCGGATGTGCTTCGCCAGCATGTTGTCGAGCATCAGGCCTTCGCGCAGCACGATCAGGAGAACCATGCGCGTGCCACCGGGCTCCTCCTCTGCCTGCTGCTCGACCGCCATCGCCTCGAGGATCTCCTCGGTGTGATCGAGGATGCGGTAGATCTCTGCGGTGCCGATGCGGATGCCGCGTACATTGAGGACCCCGTCGGAGCGGCCATGCAGCCGCCAACCGCCATGGGGCGTGGCCTCGATCAGGTCGCCATGCGTCCAGAAGCCGGGGTTCTGGGCGAAATAGGCGGCATGGAAGCGTGTGCCGTCGGCATCACCGTGAAAGCCGAGGGGGCGCGAGGGAAAAGGGTTGGCGCAGACCAGCTCGCCGATCAGTGCCTCCGGATTGTCAGGCGGCGGCAGCGAGCGGACATCGAGGCCGAGGCTGCGGCACTGTGCCTCGCCGCGATGAACGGGCAGGTTCGGATTGCCCAGGACAAAGCAGCCGATGATGTCGGTGCCGCCTGAGATCGACTGCAGCGGCATCGCCGCCTTCACCTGATCGCGGACCCAGTCGTACTGGCGGGGATGCAGGATGGAGCCGGTGGAGAGCACAGCCCGGAGCGCAGAAAGGTCGAACACCCGGCCCGGCGAGAAGCCCCCCTGCTCGCAGAAGTGCAAATAGGCAGGATTGGTGCCGAAGACGGTCACGCGCTCCTCGGTGACGATCCGCCAGAAGGTGTCCGGCCCTTCGAGCGGCCCATCGTAGAGGACGAGCTCCGTGCCGGAGGCCAAGGCAGAGAGCTGCCAATTCCACATCATCCAACCGCAGGAGGTCTGGAAGAACAGCTTGTCGCCCGGCCCGAGATCACAGTGCAACCGGTGCTCCTTCACATGCTCCAGCAGCGTGCCGCCGGTGCCGTGCTGAATGCATTTCGGCGCGCCCGTGGTGCCGGAGGAAAACATCGTGAACAGTGGCTGGTTGAACGGATGGCGCAGCCAGCCGGGTCGGGCGTCGCGGCCAACGGCATCGCGGAGCAGATCGGCGAACCTGTGCAGGGGCACCATCCTCTCGCCGGCGGGAAACGAGCCGTTGTCCAACGCGACGATCGCGGCAAGGCCCGGCAGACCGGCCGCCGCGCCGGCGACGCGCTCGGCGACGGCGACGCCCGGATCCCATGGCTCCGCCCGGAGACAGCCGAACAGCACCACGGGCTCGAGAGGGGCGAAGCGCGCGAGGATGGCGGGCACGCCCATGTCCGGCGCGCAGCTAGCGAAAGTCGCGCCAATGGCAGCGGTGGCCAGGGCGGCAATGACCACCTCGGCATTGTTGCGTCCGATCGCTGCGACATGGAGGCCAGGGCGCACACCCAGCCGCTGCAGCGAGGTCGCCAGCCGGGCGACCGCGATGCGCAGTGCGCCCCGTGTGAACCGGTCGCGGCTGCCGCCAGCGTGACAGGCCGTCAGGACCGTCTGGTCGGGACTGCCGGCGAGGAGGCACTCGGCGTAATTGAGACGGAGATCCGGGAAGAAGCGGGCGGTCTCGCAGGCATCGCCGACGCAGACCGGCTCGAGCGCGCCGTGCCGGGGCAGGTCGGACCACTCCAGGAAGAGGCGCCAAAAATTGCGGAACTCCTCCACCGAGAAGCGGTCCATCGCGGAATGGTCAGGCAAGTGCTGTCCGGTCCGGACCTCGCACCATTGCATGAAGGCCGTCAGTTGCGAATGCGCGACGGCCTGATCATCGGAGGGGAGCGCCGCTTCCTCGAAACTCTCATGAAAAGACCTTGCGCTATTGGTCAGAGGCAACTCCATGGCGCCCTCCCCCTGAAGCGCTAACACTATAATTGGGAAGAAGTGGTAGCGAATTGGGAAGAAGGTAATGGCAGATAAAATCCGTAGGTAATCATTTAGCGGTACTCGCGCAGGCATGAGCCTTGTCTTCATCGCCTCAGCGAGTGTCTCGCGCATCTGAATAAGAATTGTGAGTGCGCGCTTCCCTCAAAGCCCAGTTCACTCCCGGAGGTGCTGAGCGGTTGGGTCGCCTTTTACTCTTGGGAGGGAGACCGACAGCGCGCCAGCTTTGCCGTCCATCACCAGCTTGCAATCGAATTCCGTGCCGGCAGCGCGCAGCTAAGTCCGCTTCTGGTCGGTCGCTGACTTGGGCAGCTTCGGGTCATTTGGAGACAACAATGTTTGTGACCGTGGGGTCTGCCTTACTCCGCTGATCGGACATCGTTTGCTTTGCGCACCGCGGAACAAGCTCGAGAAGGCAGCCAGGAAGCTGCCGACTGCAGTTCGCTAAGTGAGCACCAAAGCCATAAGGCCTGAGCACAGCAGGACGATACCTGCAGCGGTCACAGCAAGAAACGCGTTTGAGGCAAATTCGTCGCGCATAGTGCACCTGTGAAACAGTCATGCCGTCGAACTTTGCAGGAACGGCTTGACGCACAAGTTACCGGGAAATCGCGTTGGGCAGATTTCGAGCTGGCGACAAAATGACTTCAGGACAGTTTCGTGGATCGTTGCCGATGAAGTTTAACGACGCAAACGCGATCAGGAGTGGATGGCGTGGCTTTTCGACATGGCGCGCCGCGCACGCTGGCTGGCAGAAATGCCTCACGTCGGCCGCCGACCCGGCGTCATCAATCTGAACGGGGGTGCGACAAATCAACCCGACGGGCAAATCAATTCTGATTTACGGAAATCGTGTCAAGCCCCAAAATAAAAAAGATTTCTGTTTACCAGAACGAAAATCAGGTGCATATGTTTGCCCATCCCGTCCTACTCAGAAGGGCGTCGGCCGTCGTCACGGACGTTGGACGGGTTGCGGTGGACGCTGGTTTA
>NZ_JAFCME010000035.1 GCF_018130065.1 Bradyrhizobium sp. AUGA SZCCT0158
CTCTTGTCGGGCGGGACGCGACGATTCAAACCGCTGATTTGCCCGACGAGGGAAGTGGAATTTTGCCCGTCGGGTTACTTTGTCGCAGTCAATCGTCGTCGCGAGCGCAGCGACGTCGTCCCGGCCTTGAGCCGGGACCCATACGCCGCGGCCCTCATTGTTTGCAGAAGGTGTCCAAGACCTGCGCTCTCACCGATGGGCCGCGGCGTATGGGTCCCGGATCGCGCTTCGCTTGTCCGGGACGACGTGGATGGGTCATTGCAAACACCGCTTCGCGATCTCGCCGCGTCGACGCACACTATTCCGTCACCGACTCCCGCGGCGCTTCGCGCGGCATGATGATCTGGATTTTCGTGCCCATGCCGGGTCTGGTTTCCAGATGGATCCGGCCGCCCAGACGATTGGTCACGATGTTATGCACGATGTGCAATCCGAGGCCGGTGTTGCCCTGGTCGCGCCGGGTGGTGAAAAACGGGTCGAACACCTGGCGCTTGACCTCCGGGCTCATGCCGCAGCCGTCGTCTGAAAACAGCACCTCGACATTGCCCTTGCCCGAAGCCTGCGCCGCAATATGGACCGATCCCCCGCCGCCGTCCGGAAAGGCATGCGCCGCGGAGTTGAGAACCAGATTGGTGAGCACCTGGCCGTAAGGTCCGGGATAGCTATTCATGACAAGATCGGGTTCGCATTCGACGGCGACCGTCAGGTTTTGACCTCGCAGCCCGAACCGCAATCCCCCGACGACCTGCTCGGTCACCTCGCCGAGATCGAAGCGCCTGCGGTCCGAAACGTTGCGATCGGCTGCAACCTGCTTGAACGACTGGATCAGTTCGACCGCGTTGCCAAGATTGAACATGATCTGCGACGCCGCCTCGCGGCTGGCCGCAATGAACTCCGAGAGCGTCGAGCGGCGCACGTCACCCTTGGCGACATCGGCTTCAAACCGCTTGGTCTTGTTGATCAATGCCGAGGCCACGGTGAGGCTGGTGCCGACGGGGGTGTTGATCTCGTGCGCAACGCCCGCCACCAGCCGTCCCAGCGCGGCCAGTTTCTCGGTCTGTACCAGACTGCCCTGCGCGGCGCGCAAATCGTCAAGCGATTGCGACAGCTGCCTGGTGCGTTCCTGCACTTCCGTGAACAGCCGCGTGTTCTCGATGGCGATGACCGCCTGGCCGGCAAAGGTCTTCAGGAGCTCGACCTGCGCCTTGGGGAATAATTGCGGCTCCAGGCGCATCACCGCGATGGCGCCGATCGCGACCTCGTCGCGCAGCATCGGCACGATCAGGATGCTGCGATAGCCCGATGTCTTCTGCAGTTCGCTGTAGCCGCCGGAGACCAGCACATCCGGCTCATGCACGACGCGGCGCTCGCGGATCGCGACCGAGATCAGGTTCTTGCTGGTGAGCGGAGCCGGGTAGGCTTTGCGCACCGCCGCCACCGATGCCGGAGAGAACTGATCGTGCGCGACCAGGTGGACGTGGTCCCCGTCCCGGCGGTAGACGGCGCTCAGCACGCTCTGGCAGAGCCGCGCTGCGTTCCTGACGATCCGGTCGAATACCGGCGCAAGATCGGTCGGCGCGTCGGCGATGAGGCTCAGGACCTCGGATGTCGCGGCCTGGCGCTCTCTGGCTTGCAGAAGTTCGAGGGCGAGTCGTTCGACTTCGGTTTGCGCTGGATTTTCGGCGTCCGTTTTCGCTGACCTGGAAGCGCGCGCCACCTTTGGCGCAATGATCCGCTTTCGCGGCTTCGCCGTACGGCTTTGCGGCTTTTTCGATCCGCCGCCTGCTGCAGAACGTGGTGTCATTGCCTGCCCCGGGCTTCAGAATAAGCCATCGGATCGGCTTAGGCTAGTAACGGGAAACGGGGGGACGGTGGCTGCGCCGGATGAGACCTCACCGCGACATGGCCGGACTTGCCGCTGCATTGCCTTGCCGCGAATGAGCCGACGCAGCAACGAAATCAAGCGAACTTGTACAGGTTTGCTTTGGCCGCTAGCTTTGTATCATGACGTGCTCCGTTCTTCTGGACCTCGACGGCACCTTGATCGATTCGTATCCCGGCATTTCGGCAAGCTGTCTGGCGGCGCTGCGCGCCCTTGGACATGAACCGGATGAAACCCCCGACATAAAACGCATCATCGGGCCGCCACTCGAAGAGATCATGCAAACCCTGCTGCAGTCATACGGAGACGACCGGGTCGGTGAAGCAGTCACGGCCTATCGTCAGTACTACGGTGAAAGCGGGTTTCTCGGCAGCGTGCCCTATCCGGGAATTGGCAACTGCCTTGCAGAGATGAAGCGATGCGGATTGCGGGTCTATCTCGCGACCTCGAAGCGGGAGATCTTCGCGAGCCGCATTCTGGAGCATCTGGGGTTTGCCAGCTACTTCGATGGCATCCATGGCTCCGTGCCGAGCGGCGAGCTGGATCACAAGCCCGAGCTGCTCGCCCATATCCTGTCCAGGCACGGTCTTGCGCCGTCTCGCAGCCTGATGGTCGGGGATCGCCGGCATGATGTTTCCGGCGCCCACGCGGCCGGGATGCGCGGTCTTGGCGTGCTCTGGGGTTATGGCACGAGGGACGAACTTGAGACGGCGGGCGCAGACCAACTGGTGAATTCTCCCGCCGATCTCGCCGGTACGGTTCTTTCGATGGTCAATGGGAAGCAATCCCCGGGCTAGGGCCGCTGTTGAAATGCGCTAACCCTTCTTCGGCGACCAGCGATAGGCCTTGGCGCAGGCACCGCCCATCAGCATCGCCCGCTCGGTCTCGCTGAGGCGATCCGTCTTGAGGAAGGGCGTGACGGCCTGCTCGTAATTGACGACGGCGAAGGCGCGGGTCCAGTCGGTGCCCCACAGGCAACGATCGAAACCCCAGGCGTCGAACACGCGGGCCAGCGGGTCCCAGATGTCAGGAAACGGATACGGCTCCTTGGACAGCGTGCAGGCGCCGCTGACCTTGATCACCACGTTCTTGCGTTTGGCGAGCGCCAGCACCTTGGGCAGTTCGGCCCAAGGGGACCAGGGCTGCGCGGGCGCCGGCGGCGTGCGCGGCTGAAGGATGCCGAGATGGTCGAGGATGAAGCGCGTGTCGGGATGACGATCGACCAGCGCCGTGCCGGCGTCGAGATTATCCCAGCACAGCAGGTTGACCGGAAAATCATGTTGAACGGCCGCGCGTGCGATGCGGTCGATGCCGGGATGACCGGGCTCGCGCTTGTTCTCCTTGGTCAGCATGATCCGGATGCCGACCGCGCCCGGCGTCTTCTTCCAGTCGGCGACGACGTCGGCGACGTTGGGATCATCGGGGTCGACCGGCTTGACGATGGCGAGCCGGGTGGGATGGGCGCGCGCCACTTCCACGGCATAGCTGGCGTCGTAGCGGTACATCGAGAAGGCGGAGATGAAGATCGCGCCGTCGACGCCGACCTTGTCCATCGCCGCCACCATCTCGTCGCCGGTGACGTGATCGGGCCAGTTCGGCACCGTGGCCCAGGGCCGCTTCGGCGTGTTGGCCTCATAGGCATGGACCTGGGAATCGATAATCGCCATCGGGACGCTCCTCCGTTTTGAGGCGATTTTGGACATCGCAACATCTGCGTGTCCAGAGGGCCAAAGCGCGGAGATGCGTTGCGCGGATTGCAGGCGGCGTCAGCGCTCCCGCGCCACCGCCTGCCAGCCGATGTCGCGGCGGCAAAAACCTTCCGGCCAGTTGATGCGATCGACGGCCGCATAGGCGCGCTGCTGCGCCTCGGTCACCGTCTTGCCCATGGCGCAGACGTTCAGCACGCGGCCGCCGCTGGCGAGAATTTTTCCGTCTTTCTCGATCGTCCCGGCGTGGAAGATTTCGACGCCCTCGACTTTTGCTGCGTCGTCGAGACCTGAGATCACCGAGCCCTTGCCATAGCTGCCGGGATAACCTTTCGTCGCCATGATCACGGTCAGCGCCGCATCGTCGAACCAGCGCAGGCTGAAATTCTTCAATTGCCCGTCGGCGCTGGCGATCAGCGCCGGCAAGATATCGGACATCATCCGCAACATCAGCACCTGGGTTTCCGGATCGCCGAACCGGGCGTTGTATTCGACGAGTTTCGGGCCGTCCTTGGTCACCATCACGCCGGCAAACAGCACGCCCTTGTAGGGCGATCCCATCGCCTTCATCGCACGCAGCGTCGGATGGATCATCTCCTCCATGACGCGGGCGCACATCGCGTCCGTCATGACCGGCGCCGGCGAATAGGCGCCCATGCCGCCGGTGTTCGGGCCCTGGTCGCCGTCGAAGGCGCGCTTGTGGTCCTGCGCGGTCGCCAGCGGCAGCGCGTGTTCGCCGTCGCACAGCGCAAAGAACGAGGCCTCCTCGCCCACCATGAATTCCTCGACCACGACCTCGGCGCCTGCGTCGCCGAACCCGCCGCCGAACATCATGTCGACGGCGTCAAGCGCTTCGGCCTCGCTCATCGCCACGACGACGCCCTTGCCGGCGGCCAGACCATCGGCCTTGATCACAATCGGCGCGCCCTGCTTGCGGATATAGGCTTTTGCCTTCGCGGCCTCGGTGAAATGCTCATAGGCCGCGGTCGGAATGTTGTTGGCGCGGCAGAGATTCTTGGTGAAGGTTTTCGAACTCTCGAGCCGGCCCGCGGCCTGGGTGGGCCCGAACGCCTTGAAGCCGGCGGCGTTGAGATCGTCGACGATCCCGGCGGCGATCGGCGCGTCGGGGCCGACCACGACGAAATCCACCTTGTGCGCCTTGCAGAAATCGATCACGGCCGGATGGTCGGTGATGTCGAGCGCGACGCATTCGGCATCCTTGGCGATGCCGGCATTGCCCGGCGCGCACCAGAGCTTCGTCAGCAGCGGAGATGCGGCGATCTTCCATGCCAGGGCATGTTCGCGGCCGCCGGAACCGAGCAGGAGGATGTTCATGACTGGAGCCAGTTGTGGGAACGACAAGTCGAGCAGGTCGCACAAAACCTTCACGGACGGCAAGAGCAGCCTCCAGCAGGATGGCACTTGTCCGGAGCCAAGATGACTTTTCCGCCCGCAATCCGGTTTTCCGCCGACGGACAAATCATCACTACTATATTACCTGAAACATCACACAATTGGGCGGAGATTGGCGGGGATAAGCAAAAGTCCCTACCTTGCGTAGGAGCCCCAAAAGCCTGATTCGATTGACGAGATGCCTGCCACCGAACCACTGCTCAACGCGCCCGAATTCACCGTCTCGGAACTCTCCTCCGCCCTGAAGCGGACGGTGGAGGACGCCTATGGCCATGTCCGGGTGCGCGGCGAAATTTCGGGCTTCCGCGGGCCGCATTCCTCCGGCCACTGCTATTTCGCGCTGAAGGACGAGAGCGCCAAGATCGAGGCTGTGATCTGGAAGGGCGTGCATTCCCGAATGCGGTTCAAGCCGCAGGAAGGGCTCGAGGTGATCGCGACCGGCAAGCTCACCACCTATCCGGGCTCGTCGAAATACCAGATCGTCATCGAAGCCATCGAGCCCGCCGGCATCGGCGCGCTGATGGCGCTGGTGGAAGAGCGCAAGAAGAAACTCGGCGCCGAGGGCCTGTTCGACGAAGCGCGCAAGCAATTGCTGCCGTGGCTGCCGGAAGTGATCGGCATCGTGACCTCACCGACCGGCGCCGTGATCCGCGACATCCTGCACCGCCTCGAAGACCGCTTTCCGCGCCGCGTGCTGGTGTGGCCGGTGAAGGTCCAGGGCGAAGGCTCCGCCGAACAGGTTGCCGCCGCGATCCGCGGTTTCAACGCGCTGCCCGAGGGTGGCAAAATTCCGCGGCCGGATCTGCTGATCGTCGCGCGCGGCGGCGGCTCATTGGAGGATTTGTGGTCGTTCAACGAGGAGATCGTGGTTCGCGCCGCGGCCGAGAGCATGATCCCGCTGATCTCCGCGGTCGGGCACGAGACCGACATCACGCTGATCGATTTTGCCGCCGACAAGCGCGCGCCGACGCCGACGGCGGCCGCCGAAATGGCCGTGCCGGTGCGCAGCGAATTGCTGGTCGAGGTCGCCGGCCTGGCGCGCCGCACCATGGTGTGCTGGCTGCGCGGCCAGGAAAGTCGGCGCAATGAATTGCGCGCCGCGGCCCGCGCGCTGCCTGCGGCCAGCGAACTATTGGCGATCCCGCGGCAGCGGCTCGACAGCGCGGGCAGCGCCCTGCCCCGCGGCTTGAAAGCCAACACCAACGCGCATCACCGCCGCTTCTCGCAGCTCAGCGCCGGCTTGACACTGAAGGTGCTGCGCGGACAGGTCGCGCACGCCAGGCAGCGCCTGATCGTATCCGGCGAGCGCATCACGCTTTCCGCGCGCGCGCTGCTGCGAAGCCGGCGCGATCGCTTTGCCGGGCTTGAAGTCAGGCTGAAAGCCTCGAAACTTTCCAACGCGCAAGCGCAGCGCAACGCGATCGCGCGCGACCGCGAACGCACGCAACGCCTCGCCGAGCGCGCGCGCCGCGCGCTGCTGACCGCGATGACGCGGCTCAACGCCCGCGTCGCCCATAGCGGCCAGTTGCTGTCGGCGCTGTCCTATCGTGGCGTGCTGGCGCGCGGGTTTGCCCTGGTGCGCGACGAACACGGCCACGCCGTGCATGCCGCAGCGACCATCGGCCCGGGCGCACCTCTGTCGATCGAATTCGCCGATGGCCGCGTCGCGGCGACGGCGGATGCGGACCGGCCGGCGGCGACGTCAGCGCCGACCAGCCAGCCGACCCTTGCCCGGCGGGAAACCAAGACGCTTGCGCCCAAGCGGGTGGTCAAGCCGGTCGATCAGGGCAGTTTGTTTTAGGCGAGCGATGCGCCTTCCTTACCTCTCCCCGCAAGAGCGGGGCGAGGGAGCAGAGACACCGCGCTACGTCGCTCTCGCTCACCTTGCCAGCCATTCCGCCACGCGCTTTTGCGAGTCCGAGCGCGCCGCCGCATCGGTGCCGATGTGGCCGCGCTCCGGCTGGCCGGCGTCGCCGCTGCTGAGCGCGCGGAGCGGCAGATTGGCGCGGTCGAAATCGTGCGGCGCGCCGGGATAGATTTCGATCCGCGCCAGCGCGCTGCGGCCGCGGGCACCGTCAACCATCTGGCGGCAGGCCGATGGCGAACTGACATCGTCCTTGGCGCCGATCAACAGCAGCGTCGGCATCCGCGCGCTCCAGCCGAGGCCGGCGGAGATCCGGCAGTCCGGATAGAAGGCGACCGCCGAGCGGAAATCCGGCCCGTCGTGGCGCCAGGCTTGCGGACGCACCGCCCACAACAGCGCGCTGGCCCCGTTCGCCCATCCCATCAGGCTGACGCGATCCTGCGCGACCCAGGCCTGCTGCGCCAGCCATCGCCGCGTCGCCACGATATCGGCCACCCGCTCGCGGCGCGCCAGCACCCGGCGCTCCTTGTCGCGGCATTGCGGGCCGAGTTCGCGCGAACCGTAGCTGTCCGGCAGCACCACCGCATGTCCCGCCTTCAATAGTTGTTCGACCCAGTCGCGGTAGCGCGGCAGCACCGGCTCGGAATGTCCACTCAGGCCGCCGCAGCCATGCAGCGCGATCACGGTGGGAAACGGCCCGTCACCGTCAGGCCTGTAGAGCTGGGCGTGCAAGTTGAGTTTTGGCGCGGGGATATCGACCTGTTTGGGGGCCGGCAGTGGCGCGCCCGAAGCGGCGCGCGGCACGGCTGCGCAGGCCGCGGCGAACAGCGTCAGGAATAGCAGTGTCGCTGGGCGCATCTGATTTCGCCGGGTCAAACTGGCGCTCGGGGCAAAGCGAACATAATCAGGAGGTTATCACGCGCGATCGGCGAAAATTCATCACAATCAGGTGGTTTTCTTGCAGGTGGTTTCTTGCGGGTGGGTTTCGGGAGCGGACAGCCCAGCCTATCTGTGATAGATCGGATTTGGAAAATACACTTTAGTCGGCCTGTGAAATGGCCGACCTGTCGGAGAGTTTGCGGTGCTGAATAAATTCGGTCCCTCGGGACATGGCGAAGCGCAGGTGCAATATCTGGATGGCGATTTCCGCGTGGTCTCGCCGGGAACCTATGTGCGCTGCGCGATATCGGATGTGCGGATCCCGCTCGACGAGTTGAAATACTGGAGCGTCGATCTGCAGGAAGCCTATTCGGTGCCATCAGCCGTGCTGCAGCGGCATTTTCCCGGCGCGCTGAAGACGCAGGGGTGAATTATTTGTCGTCCCGGGCTTGACCCGGGACCCATAACCACAGCTCTTCGTGGTTATGTCAGGCTGGAACTCCAGCCCGCTTCAACAACTGACGACGGTGGTTATGGGTCCCGGGTCAAGCCCGGGACGACGACGCAAATTTCTTCTCGCGCGCCTTGAAGAGTTGATCGGTCACGAACCTCTTCAGCTTCGCGCCGTCCTCAAACTCCAGCGTCACCGCGAACGGCACGATCGCTTTCGCCCAATCCGGCAATCCGCCGCCGACTCTCAGCCGCGCCAGATCCTTTTCCGTCGTCACCAGCGTCAGCGCGTCGCGGCCGGCCTCGGCGATCAGGCTGTCGATCTCGGCCCTGGAGAACGCGTGGTGATCGGCGAAGGCGTGCTGCCGGACCACTTCAAAGCCGGTTGCCGTCAGCGTGCCAAAAAATCTTGCGGGATCGCCGATGCCGGCGAAGGCCAGCACGCGCTTGCCGCGCAGCGAAGCCACCGAATCCTGGTTCGGCACAAGGCGCGCGCGCAGCACCGGCTTGTCCTGCGCGGCGATATCGGCCGCAACGCGGTCGGCCGCCGTACCGTTGCCGACGATGATGAGCGCATCGGTGCGCGCCAGTTGCGGCTTTAGCGGCGCGCGCAACGGGCCTGCGGGAAACACCTGCCCGTTGCCGAGGCCGCGGCCGGCGTCGATCACGATCAGCGAGGCATCCTTGGCGACCGAGGGATTCTGAAAACCGTCATCCATCAGGATCACGGACGCCGCCAGCGAACGCGCCAGCGGAACGCCGTCGGCGCGTTGCCGAGCGACCACCACCGGCAGCGTCGCCGCCAGCATCAGCGGTTCGTCGCCGACATCGGCGGCGGCATGCCGCTCCGGATCGACCCGCACCGGCCCGCGCAATTTTCCGCCATAGCCGCGGCTCAGCACGACGGGCGTTTCGCCGAGCTCGCGGAGCAGCTTCGCCAGTGCCAGCACCGTCGGCGTCTTGCCGGCGCCGCCGACGTGATAATTGCCAACACAAATGACGGGGACGCCGGCATCTAGCCCCCCGCGCTGCATCCGTCTCGCGGCGATGGCGCCGTAGAGGGCAGCGAGCGGGCTCAACAGGTTGGATTGAAGAGAAGGCGGGCCGTGCCAGAAGCGCGGCTCACGCATTCGCGGCTCCCATTTCGAGCCGCAGCTGCAACAGATACGGCTCCAGCGCGATCATCGTGCGATCCAGCGCGCCGCCGAGCCGTTCGACCACACGCTCGGCAGCTTTGAGCGATACTTCGCGCGCCCTGGGATCGGCGAGCAGCTGACCGAGTTGCTTGACCAGGGCCTCCTGGGTGTCAGCCTTTCGCGCGCCGCCGGCCTGATCGAGCGCCTCATAGACGTCGCCGAAATTGAAGACGTGCGGGCCATGGACGATCGAGGCGCCGAGCTTGACCGCCTCGATCGGATTTTGTCCGCCATGTTCGACCAGCGATCCGCCCATGAACACGATCGGCGACAACCGGTAGAACAACCCGAGCTCGCCCATGGTGTCGGCGACATAGATGTCGGTCGCAGCGGTCGGCAATTCCTCGCGCGAACGCAGCGACGCGTGCAGGCCGGACGCCTCGACCATGCGCGCGATCGCCTCGCCGCGATCGGGATGCCGCGGCACGATCACGGTGAGCAGGTTCGGAAAGTATCCGGCGAGGGTCTTGTGCGCCTCCGCCAGCATCTCGTCCTCGCCGGGATGGGTGGAGGCGGCGATGACGACCGGACGGCCGCGCGTCATCGCCATCAGCCGCTCCAGCTTGGCTTGATCCGCCGGTGGTGCGGGAACGTCGAGCTTCAGATTGCCTGTGGTCACGACGTTGGGACAACCAAGTGTCGAAAACCTGTCGGCATCGGTTTCCGACTGCGCGAGGCACAGTTCGAACCGGCCGAGCAGCGCCGAGATGGTGCCGGAGACACGCCGCCAGCGCGGAAACGAGCGAGGCGACATGCGGCCGTTGATCAGCACCATCGGCACGCGCCGCGCCGCGCTCGACAGGATCAAATTCGGCCACAGATCGGACTCGATGAACAGCGCCAGCGACGGACGCCAATGGTCGAGAAACCGCGCGACATAGCGCGGCGAGTCGTAGGGGACATATTGATGGATAACGTCGGGCGGAAACCGCTTGGCGACGACCGCTGCCGAGGTCACCGTGCCCGAGGTGAGGAGGATGCGCAGGTTCAGCGCCCGCAGCTGCTCGACCAGCGCTACCGAGGCCAGCACCTCGCCGACGCTGGCGCCGTGAATCCACACCAGCGGCCCGACCGGGCGAACATCGGCGCTCACGCCGCGGCGCTCACTGACGCGCGCCGGATCTTCCTTGCCGAGCTTCAGCCGCCGGTTGATGAACGCAGGCGCCAGCGGCACCATCGCGGACGACAGACTCCGGTAGACGCGCAACGTCATCGGCAGCGGCAGCGAATTAACCAAGGGCGGCCTCCGGACGACCGACAGCCGCATAGGCGCGGCGGGTCGCTTCGTTCAGATAAGTCTCTACCTGTTGGCGCAGCTTTTCCATGGTCTCTGCGTCGGCGTCCGGCGGCACGAAAACCGCATCAATGCCTACCACGGCACCCCTGCCGAATGGCAAATTGATGGTGGAAGAGTCCCAATTTTTCAACCGGATGAACCGGCTGGTCACCATTGCAAACGGGAGTATCGGCCGCCCGGACTCCCGCGCCAGCATGATGAGGCCGAGGCCGACCACCCGCGCCCGCTTCGGCACGTCGGCGGTGGTCGCGACATTCCATCCCTGCTCCAGCGCCTGCACCATCTCCCGGAACGCGCCGACGCCACCCTTGCGGTGGAAGGCGCCGCCATGGTCGCCGGAACCTCTGATGGTTCCGATGCCGAGCCGCTCGGCCGCAATGGCGTTGAACTCGCCGTCGCGATGCCGCGAGATCAGGACCTTGGCGCGATGGCTCTCCTTGGTCTTGATGAACGGCGTGATGAAATGCTGGCCGTGCCAGAACGCCAGGATCGCCGGCATCACCGGCTCGACCTTGTCATAGACGTCAGCCGGTTCGTAGCTGAACTTGTTGGTCAGCCAGACCAGCCGCAGATATTCGGCCGCAAGCACACCGAGCGCACGCTGAAGCCAGCTGCTGCGCAGCAAATCGCGAAGGAATCGTTTCAACGGGCAGGCTTCGCGTCTTGTTTGGTATCCTGCTTGGTGTCTTGCCCCGGATCGAGCAGCCGGTGGAGGTGGACCACGAAATAGCGCATATGGGCGTTGTCCACGGTCTGTTGCGCCTTCGCCTTCCAGGCCGCATGGGCGGTGGCGTAATTCGGGTACACGCCGACGATATCGACCTGGTCGAGATCCTTGAAGGTGATGTGTTCGAGATCGGTCAACTCGCCGCCGATGACGAGATGAAGCAGTTGCGGCGGGGCACTATCTGGCATGATGATTTTTCCTAACGAGGTGCCCGGCAAGCAAGGTTGTTGAGGCGTATCGCATGATGAGTGGCGTGACGAACCGTGACGCAGGTCCGGCGTGTTCAGGGCAGCGGTCGGATTCGAAAATGCTCGACAATGCGTGCATGCCGATCACGTCCCGCAGCCACCAGCACCCCGTGCGTCACCTCCCGGCGATTATACTCAATCGTGTCCCCCGAGAGCGCCGTCATCCTACCATCGGCTTCGTGCACGATCAAATTCGCCGCCGCAAGGTCCCAATCGCGGCTCTGCCCGCCCGCAAAAGCGGCGTCCAGGCCGCCGTCCGCCACCCGACACAGCCGAAGCGCCAGTGAACCGATTCGCGGAAACAGCGTGATCTCATCGGATGACGGGCTCAGCCGCTGCACCAGCGGCTTGGGGCCGGCCATGCGGGAAAAATCCAGATCCGTGCCTGCGGTCGCCAGCACGCGCTTGCCGTTGCGCGTGGCGCCCTGCCCGCGCACCGCGAAGAAGAATTCGTCGGTCGCGGGTGCGAACACCGCCGCCAGCAGCGGCGTGGCATCGGCCACCAGCGCGATGCTCACGCACCAGTCTTCGCGGCCGGCCAGATAGGCGCGGGTGCCATCGATGGGATCGACGATCCAGACCAGCTTCTTGCCGAGGCGCGTGTCGTCGTCGACGCTTTCCTCCGACAGCCAGCCATAATCAGGCGTTGCCGCGCGAAGGCGGCTTTCGACGAGATCGTTGACGGCGATGTCGGCTTCCGACACCGGCGACGAGGCGCCCTTGGTCCAGTTCTTCAATTCAGTGCGAAACAACGACAGCGCCAGCGCCCCCGCCTCACGCACCGTCTCCGTCAGCAGCGCGGCGTCGCGCGCCTTTGTCGTTTCAAGCGTATCAGCGTCCGCCAAGCGTCAAACCCTCGATGCGCACGGTCGGCGCATTGACGCCATAGCGGAATTCCAGATCGTTGGCCGCAGTCAGCGATTGGAAGATCGCCAGCAAATGGCCCGCGATCGTGACTTCGCTGACGGGATAGGTGATCTCGCCGTTCTCGATCCAGAAGCCGGACGCGCCGCGGCTGTAATCGCCGGTGACGCCGTTGACGCCGGAGCCGATCAAATCGGTGACGTAGAAGCCCTGCTTGATGTCAGAGATCAACTCGGCCGGCGTCGGCTCGCCCGCCTCCATGTGCAGATTGTACGATCCCGGCGACGGCGACGACGACACGCCGCGATGCGCATGGCCGGTCGTGACCAGTCCAAGTTCGCGCGCGGTCGCGGTGTCCAGCAGCCACGAGGTCAGCACGCCCTCGTCGATGATCGCGAGCTTCTTCACCGTGACGCCTTCGGCATCGAAGGTCTGCGAACGCAATCCGCGCACCCGCAGCGGATCGTCGATGATGCGGATGTTTTTGGCGAACAGTTGCTCGCCCATGCGGTCTTTCAGGAAACTGGTCTTGCGCGCGATCGAGGCGCCGTTGACGGCGCCGACGAGATGGCCGACCAGCGATCCCGACACCCGCGGATCGAACACGACCGGCACCTTGCAGGTCTCGACCTTGCGCGGATTGGCGCGCGCCACCGTGCGCTCGCCCGCCTTGCGGCCGACGCTTTCGGGCGCGGCAAGATCGGAGGCATGCGGCGCCGACGTGTAATCGTAGTCGCGCTCCATGCCGGTGCCTTCGCCTGAAATCGCGGTCATCGAGATGCCCTGGCTCGATCGCAAATACGAGCCGTGGAACCCGGTCGAAGTCACCAGCACCATGCCGCCGATGCCGCTCGATGCCGACGCGCCGCCGGATCGCGTCACGCCCTTGACCGCAAGCGCCGCGGCCTCCGCTTCTACGGCGCGGCGTTCGAGTTCGGAAGTCGAGGGAACCGTGCGATCGAGCAGGTCGAGATCGGCAAACTCGCGTGCCAGGAGTGAAGGATCGGCGAGGCCGACATATTTGTCGTCGGGTGCGACCTTCGCCATCGCGACCGCGCGCTCGGCCAGTTTCGAAATGCCATCGCCGCTGATGTCGTTGGTCGAGACCACCGCCTGGCGCTGGCCGACCAGCACGCGCAATCCGACATCGTCGCCTTCCGAGCGCTCGGATTCCTCGACGCGGCCATCGCGCACTTCGACGCCTTGGCTGACGCCGCGCACCGCGACTGCATCCGCAGCGTCAGCGCCGGCGCGCCTGGCGGCTTCGACCAGTTGCTGCGCCAGTGTCGAGAGCGCCGACTGGTCGAACAGGTCGGAGGTCGCGGAAGATGAAGGCTTGGATGGTGAAGAGTTCACAAACAAAATCCCTGACATTGAAGCGAGTTGGGACACAAATCAGCCGACCCATCAGATGTGCCTGATTCACGGGGATTTCAAGCATTTTGACGCCTCAAAAGCCAATCATTTTCGGCTTCAAAGCAAGGACTCGTCAATCATGCGCGCCAAGCTCTTGTCAATCATGCGGGCAGAAGCAGCGCCGGTGACCTCGGGTTAACCAGCCTTTTTAAGCCAAAACGGAAACCGCTCGGCTAAGGTCTCACACATCGACCGGGAACATAATTCCGGCGGGGAGACGAAAGCCGTGAGGCGTCAAACAGCAACAAGCGGGATCAATCCCGCCGGGTCGGGCCGCGCATTGCGGCTCGACCCTCTTTCCCTTCCGCTCCGCTTCGATGCGCAGGACACCCGCGCCGACGGCGGCGTGCGGCAGATAGAACTTCACCGCGAACGCGTCGTGCTGCGCCGTGCCGTCAAGGGCATGCAGATGGCCGTCAACGTTCGCGTCAGCGATTTCCTTGGCGTGGCTTTGCGCGGTCTCGACGACGCGCAGATGCTGGTGCTGGTGCATCGCGACCCCTCGCTGAACATTCCGCTTGGCGTCAGCTCTGATGCCGAGGAGCTTTCTTCCGCCTGGCAGATGTGGAGCGATATCTTCGCGCTTCCGCTATTGCCGGAGGACAAGCGCCGCGATCCGGCCCAGCGCCGCCGCCGCCACAACGCCATCCGTGCCCGCCGCCCGAAATTTCTGGTGCGCCGGCGTGCCGGAGACCTGCTCAACCCGGCCAACATCCATCAGGGCGAACGCGAGATCATCGCAAGGGATTGAGATTTTTTTGTAGGATGGGTTAGCCGAAGGCGTAACCCACCGCTGTGCGGAAGATCAAGATGGTGGGTTACGCTTCGCTAACCCACCCTACACTTCAGCGCATCACCGCATCCAGCAGCAATCCCGCAAACAGCAGCAGCCCCGCATCGCGGTTGGATTTGAAGATGCGCAGGCACAGCGCGGGATCGCTGATGTCGAGCCGCCGGATTTGCCAGACCAGATGAACAGCAAATGCGACCAGCCCGATCCATGCCGGCCATCGCGCCCCGCCCAGCACCAACGCGACGCCGATCAGAACCACCGCCAGCGTATAGAACACGACCAGCGCCCGATGCGTCGCCGCGCCGAACAGACGCGCGGTGGATTTGACGCCGATCAGCGCGTCGTCCTCGGCGTCCTGATGCGCGTAGATGGTGTCGTAGCCGATCACCCAGGCGATCGAGCCGGCATAGAGCACGAGCGCGGTCAGATCGATCCGTCCGAGCGTGACCGCAAATCCCATCAAGGCGCCCCATGAGAAGGCAAGGCCGAGCACGACCTGCGGCCACCAGGTGATGCGCTTCATGAAGGGATAGACCGCGACGATGATCAGCGACGCGATGCCGGTCATGATCGCGAAGCGGTTGAACTGCAGCAACACGGCGAGCCCGATCAGCGCCTGCAGCACCAGCCACGCCAGTGCCTGCGGCACGCTCACCTGTCCGGCCGGAATCGGGCGCGACCGCGTGCGCTCGACCTTGCCGTCGAGATCGCGATCGGTGATGTCGTTCCAGGTGCACCCCGCCCCGCGCATCACGAAGGCGCCAATGAAGAACAGCACGATGACGAGCCACAATTGACTGGCGTCGCGCGCGATGCCGGCGGCCAGCGCCGCCGACCACCAGCACGGCATCAGCAACAGCCAGGAGCCGATCGGCCGGTCGAAACGGGAAAGCCGCAGATAGGGCCGCGACCAGGACGGCGCGCGCGTATCGACCCAGTTGCCGGTGGCGTCGGCAACGCGGGCCGTAGCGTCGCTCATCGGAAGGCGGTCATCGGGTGAGAACGTTGCCGTTCAGCGTATCGAACGTGCTGCCGCCCTTCCGCACGGTTTGCGCCTCGGGCAGCGCCGCCGACGAGCCGAGCGCTTCGCTCAGGCTTGGAGCTGCCGCTCGCTGCGCCTGTGCTCCCTGCTGGGCGACCGTGCAGACCTGCTTTTGCATTTTTTCGGTGTTCTTGTGGCTGTTCTTGAGCTGCTCGGCGATCTGCGGCGGAATTCCGCATTTCGCGGAATTGGTCTCGACATATTTGATCATCTTGACTTCGGCCACACTGTAGCTGCCGATCAGCTTGCAGGCCTCGTCCGGCGACGCCTTGCGATCGCTCGCGGCCTTGATCATCTTGCCGCGCTTCTCGGCCTCCTCGCGCAACGGGACGAACGCCTTCATGCAGGCATCTTGCGCGCCGCCGGCTTGTGGCGGCGGCGCCGCTCCGCGGTCGAATACCGAACCGCCCCCGACAGGGGCGGCTCCGGCCGACGGGAACGGTGAAGGACCACCCACCGATGCCGCAGGCGCCGCGCCGTTCACCGGCGGAAACGGCGATGCGTTGCTGGCCGCGGCGGGTGCGGCCTGTCCGGGCAGCGGCGCCGGAAATGGGGTCTGCGCAAAGGCCTGCCCCGCGAGAACGGTCACGGCAATCGTCAGCGGCACAATGAGACGGCGGATTTTCAAAGGTGTTTCTCCGGCAAAGGTCCAGCAGGGCCCGGGCGACTTCCGATCGAAGCACAATTCCGACGGGGCTTTTTACGATTCCTGCCGGCCCTTAACAACCCGTGGATTTAGGCGGCAGCGCGGCGCTGGGCCGCACCGAATCATTAAATTGTCCCCGGATTCTAGCCCTTTAGGCTAAAACCGGCGCGAAACGGAACAATCACAGATGCCTGAACTCGATTTTCGTGCCCCTCGCCTGTTCGTCGATGCCCCCTTGAGCCCGGGCGAAAGGGTCACGCTGGAGCGCAACCAGAGCAATTATCTCGGCAATGTGCTGCGGCTTTCCGCCGGCGAATCGATCCTGGTGTTCAACGGCCGCGACGGCGAATGGCAGGCGCAGATTATCGGGCGCAAGCGGGCCGACAGCCTTGAGATCCTCATCCAGAACCGGCCGCAGGACCACCTGCCCGACATCGCCTACGTCTTTGCCCCGTTAAAGCATGCCCGGCTCGACTACATGGTGCAGAAGGCGGTCGAGATGGGCGCCTCAAAGCTGCAGCCGGTGTTGACGCGTTTCACCCAGGTCTCGCGGGTCAATGGCGAGCGGATGCGCGCCAATGTCATCGAGGCCGCCGAGCAATGCGGCATCCTGAGTCTCGCCGATGTTGCCGAGCCGATGCCGCTCGATCGCTTTCTGAGCCAGCGCCAGCCGGAGCGCCTCCTGGTTTTCTGCGACGAGGCCGCGGAAACCACCTCGCCGCTGCAGGCGCTGCAAAACGGGTTAACGGCGGCTGGCGGCATCGACATCCTGATCGGTCCCGAAGGCGGATTTGCCGAGGAAGAGCGCACGCTGCTGCTGCGCCAGCCGCGAACCCTGCGGCTTTCCCTTGGCCCCCGAATTTTGCGCGCCGATACGGCCGGCGTCGCGGCGCTGGCGCTGGTGCAGGCCGCGCTCGGCGACTGGGCCGGGCCGGGTTAGCCAGCCGAGGCCGTTAAGCCTCATTGAACCCCGCGTTAAGCGACGACACCAATCTCTGTCGAAACCCTGCCCCGGCCATGCTAAGGCCTCCGCCACCAAACGCTCAATACCTCTAGGAACCCGTTTTTCGGGATATTTGGACGCGAAATGACCGTAACCGCCGCCATCGATGGTGCCGCCGGGTCCGCCACCTGGGTGGACGCGCTGCTTTTGTCGTTTGCGCAGGCCGGCTACGCCCAGGCTGAACCGGCGATTCTGCAGCCGGCCGAGCCGTTCCTCGACCTCTCCGGCGAGGACATCCGCAAGAGCCTCTATCTGACCACCGACGCCAGCGGCGAGGAGCTTTGCCTTCGTCCCGATCTCACCATTCCGGTGGCGCGGGACTATCTGGCCTCGGGGCGTGCCGGCCAGCCCGCGGGCTTCAGCTATCTTGGGCCGGTGTTCCGTTATCGCGACGGCCAGCCGAGCCAGTTCCTGCAGGCCGGCATCGAATCCTTCGGCCGGCAGGATCGCGCCGCGGCGGATGCGGAAATGCTGGCGCTGGCGCTGGAGGCGACTTCGGCGTTCGGCCTGAGCGATGTCGAAATCCGCACCGGCGACGTCGCGCTGTTCACCGCGCTGATCGATGCGCTCGAACTTTATCCGGTCTGGAAGCGGCGGCTGATCAAGGATTTCAACCGCAAGGTCAGCCTCGCCCAGGACATCGAGCAGCTGACACTGGCGACCGCCCCCGGCCGCAATGAATATGAAGGCGTGCTGGCAGCCCTTGCCGGCTCCGACCGCAAGGCCGCGCTGGCGCTGGTCACCGACCTGATGTCGATCGCCGGCACCACCAATGTCGGCGGCCGCACGGTTGCCGAAATCGCCGACCGCTTCCTCGAACAATCGACGCTCAAGAGCGGCGCGCTGCCGCGCGACGCGCTCGCGACCATCAAGCGCTTTCTTGCCATCGCGGGCGATCCCGATGACGCGGTGGCGCAATTGCGCGCGCTGGCCGAGGACACCAGGCTCAATTTGACGGCGGCGATCGATCAGCTCGAAAGCCGCGTCGGCTTCATGGCCGCGCGCGGCATCGACACCAGCCTGACGCGTTTTTCGACGTCGTTCGGACGCGGCCTTGACTATTACACCGGCTTCGAGTTCGAACTGCACGCCAAAGGTCGCGTCAAGGACAACGGCGTCGAGCCGCTGGTGGCGGGCGGGCGCTATGACGGGCTGATGACCCAGTTGGGCTCGGCCGCGCCGATCCCGGCGGTGGGCTTCTCGGTCTGGATCGAAGCCCTGACGCAACTCCGCAAACCGGTCGGGAACGCATCATGACCGCGCCCTTCGTTCTCGCCGTTCCCTCCAAGGGCCGCCTGCAGGAAGAAGCCCAGGCGTTCTTTTCGCGCGCCGGCCTCAGCCTCGCCAAGCCGCGCGGCGCGCGCGATTATCGCGGCACGATCTCCGGGCTCGACAATGTCGAGATCGCCTATCTCTCGGCGAGCGAGATTGCCTCGCAGCTCGCCCGCGGCATGGTGCATCTTGGCGTGACCGGCGAAGATCTCCTGCGCGAAAGCATCGTGGACGCCGACAAGCGCGTGCTGTTGATCGACAATCTCGGCTTCGGCAGCGCCAATGTCGTGGTCGCGGTACCGCAGGCCTGGATCGACGTCCGCACCATGGCCGATCTCGACGACGTCACGACGGGTTTCCGCGCGCAGCATAACCGGCGCATGCGGGTCGCGACCAAATACATCAACCTGACCCGGAACTTCTTTGCCACCCACGGCGTGGTCGACTACCGCATCGTCGAGAGCGCCGGCGCCACCGAAGGCGCGCCCGCGGTCGGCACCGCCGAGATGATCGTCGATATCACGACAACAGGGGCTACCCTCGTCGCCAACGGCCTCAAGGTGCTTGACGACGGCGTGATCCTGCGCAGCCAGGCCAATCTCGTCGCCTCAAAGGATGCCGACTGGTCGAGCGGGGCGCGCGAGACCGCGCGCGTCATCCTCGATCACATTGCCGCACGCGCGCGCGCCGCCAAATATCGCGAAGTCCGTACCCGCTTTGCCGGTTGCAACGACAGGCTGCTGACCGAGGCGCATAACCGCTTCGGTGTCGTCGCCCCGTTCGGCGGACCGACCTCGTCGGGCATGCTGACACTGCACTGCCCGCCGTCGAAGCTCTACGCGCTCGGCAGCTTCCTGCGCGAGCACGGCGCCGATACGGTTTCGGTGGCTTCCCTCGAATATGTGCTCGACCGGGAAAACCCGCTGTTCGCCCGGCTCGAGGCGTTTCTGCGACAATAAGGCGGCTGTGTTTCCAAAGCGGCTCTTGTTTTCGTTCATCGTAGCGACAGCTAGTGGCAAGTAACATATGCTGTTGGGAGCATGATCCGGAAAAAGCCTGCCCCGCACTTGATGCGGGGTGGGCACCGGTTTTCCGAAGAGGTCATGCTCAAAACATATGGATGATTTGGAACCTGATCGATGACGCTTGGCTCTGACGTTTCCGGCCTGTCCACCACCGCGGCGAGCGCCGCGGCGCGGGGGCTGTCGATTGTCGTGCCTGTCTATAACGAGGCCGCCGGGCTCGCGTTGCTGCACGAGCGGCTGATCGGCCTCGCCAGGACATTGCGGCAGCGCTACGGCCTCGCCAGCGAAGTGGTCTATGTCGACGACGGCAGCGCCGATACCACGCTCACGATCGCGCGCACCCTGAAGGCCGACGCGCTCGACGTTCAGGTGGTGTCGCTGTCGCGCAATTTCGGCAAGGAAGCCGCCTTGATGGCGGGGCTCGACCATGCGCGGCGCGGCGCGGTGCTGTTCATGGACGGCGACGGCCAGCATCCGCCGACTTTGGTCGAGAAGCTGGTCAGCCACTGGATCGATGACGGCTACGACGTTGTCTATACGGCGAAGGCGCATCGCGACAATGAATCGTTTCTGCGGCGTCTTGCCGTGCACGGCTTCTACGCGCTGATCAATTACGGCGCACGGCAGAAAATCCCCGAGGATGCCGGCGACTTCCGCCTGCTGTCGCCGCGCGCCGCGGCAGCGCTCAAGCAGCTGCCCGAGCGCAATCGCTTCTTCAAGGGTCTGGCGAGCTGGATCGGCTTTCGCCAGATCCGCGTCGATTATGAGCCGGCGCCGCGCGCGCACGGCGTCACCACCTTCAGCGCCGGCCGGCTGGTGGGCCTGTCGATCGAGGGGCTGACCTCGTTCTCGGTAGCGCCGTTGCGCTTTGCCAGCCTGCTCGGCGTGCTGCTCGCCGTGGGCGCCTTTCTGTTCGGCCTGACTATTCTCTGGGAAGTCTTGACCACGGGTAAGCAGGTCCCCGGCTATCCCTCGCTCGTGATCGGCCTGATGACGATCGGCGGCGTGCAGCTGATCATGATCGGTATCGTCGGCGAATATATCGGCAAGATCCTGTCGGAGCTGAAAGCGCGTCCGATCTATTTCGTCGCCGAACACTCCGAGAAGCACGCGGACGAAACGACCACCACAACTGTCAGCGAACGGACCGCCGCGGAATGAACGATGCCGCGCCGCCGCGCCGTATCTGGCTGTGCGCCGATGATTACGGGATCAGCGAGGGCGTCAATCGCGCCATTCGCGAGCTGATCGGCCAGCGCCGCCTCAATGCGACATCGGTGATGGTGGTCGGCCCGGCGATCGGCCGCGGCGAGGTCACGGCGCTGCAGGACGCCGCTGCCGGCAGCCCGCGCTGCGCGATCGGCCTGCATGCGACGCTGACCGCGCCATTCCGGCCGCTGACGATGCACTTCAGACCGACCGATGGCGGCATGTTTCTGCCGCTGCCGGCGATGCTGCGTTCGGGCCTGTTGCGGCGGCTCGATCCCGAGATGATCCATGCCGAATTGATCGATCAGCTGGCCGCGTTCCAGGATCTGTTCGGCCGCCCGCCGGATTTCGTCGACGGCCATCAGCATGCGCAGCTCTTCCCGCAGGTGCGCGATGCGTTTCTGCGCGCGGTGAAGCAGGCCGCGCCCGGCGCCTGGGTTCGCCAGGGCGGGCGCCTGCAGCCGCTGGCCAAACGGCTCGGCGCGCCGAAGGCGCTGCTGCTCGATGCGCTCAGCTCGCGGTTTCGCAAGCTCGCCACCCGTGCCGGTATCCCGTTCAATCCGGCCTTTGCCGGCGCCTATGATTTTTCGAAGACGCCCGATTTCGGCGTCCTGATGGGACAATTCCTGCAGGGCATGCCCGAGGGCGGGCTGGTGATGTGTCATCCGGGCTTCGTCGACGAAACCCTCATCAGCCTCGATCCCCTGACCACACAGCGCGAAAGCGAGCACGCGTTTCTCGCCGGCGCGCAATTGCCGCCGCTGCTGGCAAGGAACAATGTTACACTGGCTTGAGTTTGCTCAATAAACCGGCCGGTCGTTTTGTCGCATACCGAAATTTAATCTGCCCTCCCACTACTTGCGACACAAACCCCGCCCTACATCTGCCCCGCGCTTCGAGGCACCGGGCGCGATGGAGAACGCCATGACACCGCAAGAACGCCAACTGATTGACGATCTTTTCGACCGCCTTGCCAAGCTGGAGAACGCCCCGCGCGATCCCGAAGCCATGTCCGCGATCATGCAGGGCCTGCGTGGTGCGCCCAATGCCGTCTATGCGCTGGTGCAGACAACGCTGGTGCAGGACGAGGCGCTGAAGCGCGCCAACGACCGCATCCAGCAACTGGAAGGCGGGCACGCGGCCGAACAGAATCAATCCGGCGGTTTCCTCGATTCGATGCGTGACACCATCTTCGGGCAGAGCCAGCCGCGCGGCTCGGTGCCTAACGTCCGCTCGCCCGGCATGGGCGGCCGCCCGGTATGGAACAGCGGCGAGGTGATGCAGCAGGCCCAAGGTCCAGGACAGGGACAACCCGGACAATACGGCCAGCCCGGCTACGGTCAGCCGGCCTATGGTCAACCGCAGCAGCAGCAACCGCCGTTCGGTGGCGGCGGCGGCTCGTTCCTCGGAACGGCGGCGGCAGCAGCCGCCGGCGTGGTCGGCGGATCGATGCTGCTCGGCAGCATCCGCTCGATGATGGGCGGCGGCGGCAACCAGCAGGCGGCCTTCGGCGGCGATAGCGGTGGTCATCGCGGCAGCGTCGAAGACCGGCGGCCGGGCGGCAGCGATCAATCCGGCGGCGATTTGGCGCGGGAGGCCGGTGCCAATGACATCGGCTCGTCCGGAAGTTCGCGCACCGGGCTGTTCGACGACAACAACAGTGGTGACAGCTCACGCAGCGGATACTTCGACAACGCGTCGAACGACGACAATTATGACGACATGGATGACGGCTTCGATGGTGACGGCGGCGGCGACGACGATTAAGCCTGAACGACGTCACGTCTGAAAAAGAAAACGGCCGCTCGATCGGGCGGCCGTTTTGATTCCTCTTCCTCGTCGTCCCGGCCTTGAGCCGGGACCCATAACCACCACTGCTCGTGGTAAGCGAAGCTGTGGCAACGGACATACAAAACCAACAGACATCTGTGGTTATGGGTCCCGGCCTTCGCCGGGACGACAGCGATGATTGCAAAACGGCCGCTCGATCGAGCGGCCGTTTTTTTCGAGACCTGGTTTTGCTCAGATCACAACGACCTTGGCGCCGACGCCGACGCGGCCGTAGAGATCGATCACGTCTTCATTGCGCATCCGGATGCAGCCGGACGAGACGTTGGTGCCGATGGTCCAGGGCTCGTTGGAGCCGTGGATGCGGTAGAGCGTCGATCCCAGATACATCGCGCGGGCGCCGAGCGGATTCTGCGGACCGCCTTCCATGTGCCGCGGCAGATCGGGACGCCGCGCCAGCATTTCCGGCGGCGGGGTCCAGGCCGGCCATTCCTTCTTCGCCGAAATCGTCTTGACGCCGGACCAGGTGAAGCCGGGGCGGCCGACGCCGATGCCGTAGCGCAGCGCCTTGCCGTCGCCCTGCACCAGGAACAGGAACTTGTTGGGCGTATCGACGACGATGGTGCCGACACCTTCCTTGCCGTGATAGTCGACAACCTGCTTGTTGTACTTCGGATCGACCGGGCGCTGTGCCGGCTCGAGCGCCTCTTCCTGCTGCTGACGCATCGATTGTTGCGGATCCATCGGCGGCAGGGTGCCGCGCCTTCCGCCATATCCGTACCCCGGCTGCTGCTGGTAATCCGGCTGCTGCTGATAGACCGGCTGCTGCTGATAGCGGCCGCCCTGCACCGGCCCATCGCCGAACAGGAATTCAATGAAGCCGCCGCCCATTTGCGAACGTTCGGCATAGGCGGTGCGTACCGGCGCAGGTTGCGCGGGCCGATTGGCGTAGATCACGGTGGGTTCGGCGAGCGGAGAGGCGTCGATCGCCAACGCAGAATCGGAGAAGCCAAGGCACGACACGCCCGCAAGGAGCGCGAGAGACATTTTTCTGAACATCGACGTACTCTGTACTGTTTCGTCACTGTTAGATCTTGGCGACGCCTGAGCGGCGCCGTTGCACGTGGTCAATAAAGGGTCAAAACCACATCGGTTTGGTAAACAGAAACGGCGTTTGGATTCACCACGTCACAGGTTGCGCGCTGATTTGCCCGGTAGCGTTTATTTTGAGTGAACGCCGCACACGCATGGTTAATCCCTGGTATGCGCTTCGCGCAACACTGCGCCGCGATGTGTTCCCCGCGTGAACCTCACGTTAAATCGCATCTGTCTAAAACAGGTCACGGAGTTAAGGGGTGGGAATACATCATGTCGGTTAGTCGCAAACGTTTTCGTATCGAACAGGCCATTTTGGGCGATGTGCCAATACCGGTGTCCGCGGCTGCCGAAGGCGGCGACATCGGCCCGATGCATCGCGAGATCATGAGCGAGCTGCGCTCGATCCGCGCCCAGATGGCCGCGGGCGGTCAAGGCCGCTCAGTTGTGACTGAATCGGCGGAAGCGTCGGTGGCGCGCGAGGTTGCCGAAGCCCAGGCGCTGCTGGAAACCTATCGTGCCCAGATCGAGCAGTGTGAAAAGCTCAAGGTCGAACTCGACCTCATTCACGACGCCATCAACCGCACCAAGCGCGAAATCGCAACGCTGCACGGCAAGAGCTTTGACGGCGGCGAAATGGCCAAGGTCAATGGCGAGCTCGGCGCCGTCGTCGGCGGAACCGAGCAGGCCACGCAGCAAATTCTCGAAGCCACCGAGGCGATCGACCAGGCGGCGACCGCGCTGTCCAAGAACACTTCGCCGGACCAGCAGAAGCTGCTCAGCGAGGAAATCCAGGAACGCGTCATCGCGATCTTCGAAGCCTGCAATTTCCAGGATCTCACCGGTCAGCGCATCAGCAAGGTGATGACCACGATGAAGTTCATCGAGAACCACATCAACGTCATGATGGACATCTGGGGTGGCGTCGACGCGCTGAAGGCGCACGCGACCCCGATCGTCGACACCCGTGAAGGCGACGCCAAGCTGCTCAACGGTCCGAAGCTCGACGGCGACGTCGGCCATGCCTCGCAGGACGACATCGACGCGCTGTTTGATTAGGAATTCCGGCGCGCCGGGCGACAACGCCTGGCGACGTCACGTCGAGAAAAAAAACGCCGGCGCGGAGCCGGCGTTTTTTATTGCGGATGAGGTTAAGGCTTTTGTGGTCTCACGCGCGCGGCGCGCAGCGGACATAGACCATGTTGCCGTAACGAACCCCGGCATCCTTTTCGACGAAGCGGGTCACCAGCACACGGCCGTCGAACGAGACGATCTCGCGATCCTGCTCGCCCGGGGTCGCTCCCGCCGGGCCGATATAATTCTTGCCGCTCGGAGAGCCCTTGAGGCGCAGTTCCTGCGGGGTCGCCTGGTCGGCCAGATGCATGACCACGCCCCCGGAGGTGCCGGCGGTGATCACATAAGGCTGCCTGCACTGATCGCGGGCCATCTTTTCGGTGCGGGCCCGGTCGTTCGGATTCTGATACGAGGCGAGACCCCAGCGGCCGACGATCTCGTCGGAGCGGATCGTCGCCGGCATCTCGGGCGCCACGCCCGGCTCGGGCGGAGGCGCGGAACTTGATGACAGCGACGGCAGGCTCATGCTGCTGCACGCCCCCAGGATTATCGTGAGCGCCGAGGCGATCGCCAGATTGGCAACCACGCGCGCAGTACCGGACCCGATCATCGCATTCCCCCAAACAAGTTTTTTGGCCGCACCCGTCCTGCAGCCAACCGTAAAACACGTGCCGGAGCAATGACGTCCATCAAATTACGCCGCCGCTCCGATTTGGTTTCTCAGGGAGCATCCTATATTGGCCTCACCAAGGCCTTAACCTTTTTTGAGCCATACCCCCTTGCTTGACAGGATCGGCGCCAAGCCATATTCCCCGGACCACACATTAGCACTCAAATGCGACGATTGCTAAGGCAAGAATTGCTCGGGGAGTTTGGCCGTCCCGCCCGGGACGGTGTCGAATACCCGGCATTAGCAGCCATTTTGATGGCAATCAGACCTGAAACCAAGCCTTCCACAGAGGAAACCTCATGGCCAAATCCAAATTCCGCCCGCTGCATGACCGCGTCGTGGTCAAGCGTATCGACGCCGAAGAGAAGACCAAGGGCGGCATCATCATTCCCGACAGCGCCAAGGAAAAGCCCTCGCAGGGCGAAATCACGGCCGTCGGCCCGGGCGGCCGGGACGAAGCCGGCAAGCTGATCCCGATCGACCTCAAGGTCGGCGACCGCGTGCTGTTCGGCAAATGGTCGGGCACCGAGGTCAAGCTCGACGGTGAGGAACTCCTCATCATGAAGGAATCCGACATCATGGGCGTGCTGGTTTAAGCACCGCCTAACTGCCGCCGCACCCTCATTCGTCGGCGCATCCCTTCTCCCCTTGTGGGAGAAGGTGGCGCGCAAAGCGCGCCGGATGAGGGGTCTCCATCCGCGGAGACAGACCCCTCATCCGTCTCGAATGAGCTGATGCTCATTTGATCCACCCTCTCCCACAATGAGAGGGGAAGAGGTCCCGGCGACGACAAGCGGCAAGCGACCGTATTCATCCAATCAGGAGTAAATCCACATGGCTGCCAAAGACGTTAAATTCGCCGGAGACGCCCGCGATCGCATGCTGCGCGGCGTCGACATCCTCGCTAACGCCGTGAAGGTGACGCTCGGCCCGAAGGGCCGCAATGTCGTGATCGACAAGAGCTTCGGCGCCCCGCGCATCACCAAGGACGGCGTTACCGTCGCCAAGGAGATCGAACTCGAGGACAAGTTCGAGAACATGGGCGCGCAGATGCTGCGCGAAGTCGCCTCCAAGACCAACGACACCGCCGGTGACGGCACCACCACCGCGACCGTGCTCGCCCAGGCGATCGTGCGCGAAGGCGCCAAGTCGGTTGCCGCCGGCATGAACCCGATGGATCTGAAGCGCGGCATCGACATCGCGGTGCTGGCCGTGGTCAAGGACATCGAAAAGCGCGCCAAGCCGGTCGCCTCCTCCGCCGAAGTCGCCCAGGTCGGCACCATCTCGGCCAATGGCGATGCCGCCATCGGCAAGATGATCGCGCAAGCGATGCAGAAGGTCGGCAATGAAGGCGTCATCACCGTCGAGGAAAACAAGTCGCTCGAGACCGAAGTCGACATCGTCGAGGGCATGAAGTTCGACCGCGGCTATCTGTCGCCCTACTTCATCACCAACGCCGAAAAGATGACCGCCGAGCTCGAGGACGTCTACGTGCTGCTGCACGAGAAGAAGCTCTCCGGCCTGCAGGCGATGCTGCCGGTGCTGGAAGCCGTGGTGCAGTCCGGCCGCCCGCTCCTGATCATCGCCGAGGACGTCGAGGGCGAGGCGCTGGCGACGCTGGTGGTGAACCGTCTCCGTGGTGGACTGAAGGTCGCCGCCGTCAAGGCGCCGGGCTTCGGCGATCGCCGCAAGGCGATGCTGGAAGACATCGCGATCCTGACCGGCGGTCAGCTGATCTCCGATGAGCTCGGCATGAAGTTGGAAAGCGTCACCGTCAACATGCTCGGCCGCGCCAAGAAGGTTGTGATCGACAAGGAGAACACCACCATCGTCAACGGCGCCGGCAAGAAGCCGGCGATCGAAGCCCGCGTCAGCCAGATCAAGGCGCAGATCGAGGAAACCACCTCGGACTACGACCGCGAGAAGCTGCAGGAACGCCTTGCCAAGCTTGCCGGCGGCGTCGCGGTGATCCGCGTCGGCGGTGCGACCGAGATCGAGGTCAAGGAGAAGAAGGACCGCGTCGAGGACGCGCTCAACGCAACCCGTGCGGCCGTGCAGGAAGGCATCGTGCCGGGCGGCGGCGTGGCGCTGCTGCGCGCCAAGAAGGCGGTCGGCCGCATCCAGAACGACAATTCCGACGTTCAGGCGGGCATCAACATCGTGCTGAAGGCGCTGGAAGCTCCGGTTCGCCAGATCTCGGAGAACGCCGGTGTCGAGGGCTCGATCGTGGTCGGCAAGATCCTCGAGAACAAGTCCGAAACCTTCGGCTTCGACGCCCAGACCGAGCAGTATGTCGACATGGTCGACAAGGGCATCATCGACCCCGCCAAGGTGGTGCGCACCGCCCTGCAGGACGCTTCCTCCGTCGCCGGCCTGCTGGTGACCACCGAAGCCATGGTCGCCGAGCTGCCGAAGGAAGCGGCCCCGCCGATGCCCGGCGGTGGCGGCGGCATGGGTGGAATGGGCGGCATGGGCTTCTAAGCCCCGCCGACCAATGCAATCATCGAAGGCCGCCTCCGGGCGGCCTTCTTTTTTGGCGACATGATCTGGAGGTTTGCTACTTACGACGACGCTGATTCTCTCCCTTGAGGAATTCCCATGCGCGCACTCCTGCTCTGCCTGTTCGGTCTGGTGACGGCCTCGAACCTGGCTTTTGCCCAGATGAAGCTTCCCTCCAAGGCAGCACCGGCACCCGGCGGCAGCGAAGTCCGGTACTTCACCTCGATCGACGGATTGATGGGCGGCAATGCCGACGTCGTCCTCAAGGAGATCCGCCAGGGCAAAACCGTCACCGCGGCCGTGCTCGACGTCTGCTACCCCGTCGAAAAGGGCTCCGAGCGCAAGGACCGCTTCGTCGCCAACCTCACCGTCAGCGGGGCGAACCTGACCGGCTCGACGCAAAGCATCGGTGACAAGCTGCCGGTCACCGTGAACCTCGCGCGCAAGGCCAGCGCCGACGGCTTCGAATTCCGCGGCCGGATCACCATCGGACAGGCGGTGACGGAAGTGGCTTCGACGGACAATTCCGATCTCAGCGAGAAGGAGTTTCTGGACAACCAGACCACCGATGACGGCATCACGCCGGCGCCGAAGGACTTCACCGAGGTGTCGCCGGAATCCATCGGCGTGCGGATAAAGCTGGATGCGGCGCTGGATTTCCTCAAGAGCCTGAAGGGCCAGGAGGTGGAACTCGGCCTGAGCAGCCTCTCGATTTCCTGCGACGCGCTGCGCGCCGGCGAACAGACCATCAATCTCACCGCCGATCCGGAGCGGTCGGCGGCGCTGATCGCCAAGGCGAAGTCGACACCAGGTGTGGTCACCGCGGGATGGACCACCGGCATCGTCGAGATGGACCGCACCATCCGTTTTGCCGCCGCCGACTGGCGCGATGGCGACAAGATCAACAAGGACAAGATCGCCGCCGCAGTATCCGCGGTGCTGTCGAAGACGCTCGCGGCCAAGGCGGCCGGTGCGGCGTGGAACGCCAACACCGGCAAGCTGACGCTGACCTTCAAGCGGCCGAGCGAGATCTACCCGGCGCTTGGCCTCACCGACAGCATCGAGGTCACCGCGCTCGTCTCGCCCGACAAGCCCGGCGCGTCGGACCGGCTGATGCTGTGGATCTCGAGCCCGGTGACATCGACCATCGACGAAGGCGCAGGTCCCAAGCTGAACCTGTCCGAAGGCGCCGGCGGCGAGGAGGAAGGCGGCGAGCCGGAAGACGATAATGGTTCGGTCGAGGCGCTCGCCAGGGAGTTCAAGGGCCAGCGCTGGGACATCGACAAATCGGCCTGGAAATAGCGGTTTTCAGCCGTTCCCTTTCTCGATCCTTTCTAAATCGCTGAAGGCGGCTTTCCGCGCACCGCTCCATGCGGTCAGCGCATTTGACATGCCGCACCCGAGCGGCAATGAAACACCCTGATCTTGCAATGGCTTCCAGGGTGCCACGCTGAATGACACGTTATGATGTCGTGATTGTCGGCGCCGGCCTTGGCGGCCTCACGGCTGGAGCGATCCTGGCGCGCGCCGGCCGCAAGGTGCTGGTGGTCGAGCGCAGCAATTCGGTCGGCGGTGCGGCGTCGAGCTACAAATCCGGCGAGCTGTTTGTCGAGGGATCACTGCACGAGACCAGCGACCCGAACGACCCGCGCGACCCCAAACATGACGTGCTGACGCGTGCCGGCGTGATCGACGCCGTCAAATGGATTCCGTCCGGCGCGTTTTACCAGGCGCGCGGCGGCCCGCTCGATCAGCCGTTCCTGATGCCCGACGATTTCGACGCCGCGCGCCGTGCGTTGACCGAACGCTTCCCGGAGGCGCGCCGCGGCATCGATCAACTGCTCGGCGAGATGCAGCATATCAACGGCGTCGCGAACCGGTTCTCGCAAGGCGACGACGCAACGGAAACCTCGCGCGACCGTCTGGGCGCCCTGATCAAGCTTTTGCCTGACGCCGCGGATTGGCCGCTGTCGCTGTCGCAAAAGCTCGACCGCGTCTTCGGCGACCATGAAGCCGTCAAATGCGTGCTTGCCGCCAACCTGTCCTATTTCCACGACGACCCCTCCACGCTGTGGTGGATCTATTTCGCGATGGCGCAGGGCAGCTATCTGCAAAGCGGCGGCCGCTACGTGCAGGGCGGCTCGCAGCGGCTTTCCAGCGCGCTGGCGCGGGCCATCAAGGTGGCCGGCGGCGAAGTGCTGCTGCGCCGTGTCGTCAGCGCCATAGCGCTCGGCGACGACGCCAAGTCCATCACGCACACCGCCAAGGACGGCAGCGATCCCCGGACCGTGCAATGCGCGCGGATCATCGGCAACGCCGCGCCCGCAGCACTCGAACCCCTGATGCAGGCGGACGCCGCCGAACAATTGAGGCAAACTTACGCCCGGCAGGCGCCCTCGACCTCGCTGTTCGCGCTGACGCTCGGGCTGTCAAAACCGCCGTGCGAATTCGGTATCGCCGCCTACTCCACGCAATTGCTGCCGCCCTGGATGAAGCGATTGACCGACTATGCGCAAGGCGCAGCGCTGATGGCGGAAGAGCCCGGCGAGCGCATGCCGCCGATGTCGGTGGTGGACTATGCCGCGATCGATTCCGGCGTGCCGGCGCCGCCCTATGTGCTTTCGATCCTCGGCCCTGATTTGTTGTCGAACTGGGACGCCTCCGACATGGACGCCTATCGCGAGAAGCGTGGGCGCTGGCAGGAGGCGATCGTGCGCTATCTGTCCTCGATCTATCCGGGGCTTGGCGAAGCCGTCGTCGCATCCTCGTTCAACAGCGCGCTGTCGGTGCGGCAATATCTCAACGCGCCTGACGGCGCGGTTTACGGATTTGCTCCGACCCCGCCACAGGCGATCTGGAGCAACCCGCTCCGCTCGCCGCGCACGACAGTATCAGGCCTTTATCTGGCCTCCGCCTATGCCGGCTTCGGCGGCTACACCAGCGTCGTGCAATCGGCCGGTCTCTGCGCGGATATGATCTTGCGGGAAGGGTGACACGCGCCGCGTCGTCATTGCGATTCTGCTCTCTCCACGCGTCGTCCCGGCCTTGAGCGGGACCCATACTCCGCGGCGGTTGTTGTTTCAGAAGGTCGCTAACGCCTGCGCTCTCACCGATGGGCCGCGGCGTATGGGTCCCCCGATGCGCAATTGCGCATCTGAGATCGGCGCTCGCGCTGCTCGCTTGTCCGGGACGACGAAAATTATTTTCGCGACGCGCTACGCCCGAGTGGTTGCTGCCGCTTCTCCCCAAAACAAGGGAGCAGGGAATGCCGGATGCGCGCTGCACCCACGTCCGCACCTGGTTCGGAGAGCGGATTTACGTCGTTGCTGATCCGTCCTACGCGCTGGGCCGCAGCTCTCCCACGGTCTGGCTCTTTCCGTCGACGATCGGGCAGCGCACCCGCTGCAGCTCCGCTTCACCTCCACCTAGGCAGCGCGCCGCTGCTCAGCGGGGGCATATCGACTCAACGCCGAAAGTTCCCGGTCTATGCGTGCCTGCAAGGCTCGGCGTTCTTCGTCAGAAGAGGATGAATCGCGCAGCCTGCGATAATGTTCGATGACCTTTTCATGCCCGCGAACGAGGAAAGCATCGAGCTCAGACATGCTCGGCCCTCCCGGCTGCGTTCGGCGGGACAGGCAGAGTGAATGGAAAGGTATTTTCCGAAAGGGAGTTCAGGGCGGACTGTTCTTCGTCCATCCGGCGCATAATGTAGGCACGTTCCAAGTCCGATAGCTGCGTCGCGAGCAGCCTGCGGTAGCGATGGATATTGTCGCGGTGGGCACGCAAGCGGGCAAGTTTTTCATCCAACATCATCGTCTCCTGACGGTCGTCGTGTTTTCCTTTGAGACTGGAAGGGGAAAGGCCCCGCGGAAAAATTAGGCGGCCGGCCTTTACTGTCAAGCCGGCTGATGCCTGAAAAAATCGGTAACCAATCAGCCGCCTCACCCTAAAAAAAATTTCGCGCTCCCCTTGAACTTTTTTTCACTCTGACAATTCTTATGGTCGCCGCAGACAAAGCGGCCGGGGTGCCCATCGGGGCCCCGGACATGAGGCGGGCGCCGGAAGGTGTCCGGTGCCAGCTCGTACCCAACTTGCTCTTTGGAGGATTTGGCTATGAGGTATGATTGGACTCCCCTGTGGAGGTCGACGATTGGCTTCGACCGCCTGTTTGACGTTCTCGACGAGGTCCAGCGGGCCAGCGAAGAGAGCTATCCCCCCTACAACATCGAACGTCTCGACGAAAACCGCTTCCAGATCTCGGTGGCGCTCGCCGGCTTCACGCCGGACGAGGTGGCGCTGACCATGGAACAGAATGTCCTGACCCTGGAAGGCCGCAAGGCAGACAAGGACGAAAAGACCTTTTTGCATCGCGGAATCTCCACGCGGTCATTCAAGCGTCAGTTCACCCTGGCCGACCACGTCGACATCAAGGGTGCACGCTTCGAGAACGGCCTTCTGGTCATCGAGCTTCAGCGGGAAATCCCCGAAACCATGAAGCCGCGCCGCATCGCAATCAGCGACGGCACCGGCAAGGTGAACCAGATCGAGGCCAAGGCGGCCTGACCGACTGAACCATCAGGATCGATCGCCGCGCGGGGCTTCCCGCGCGGCAGCTCATCAACACGTCTATTGATTTGGAGGCAGCCATGCGGCCGACACCCGCACAGCACGATAACGTGTTCGACTTCGACTTTCTGCTCCGTCCCGGCACGGCATTCGAACATCCCCGGGATGTGGTTTGTCACCCGGGTCTAACGCTTGCCGAGAAGCGCGCCATCCTCGCATCCTGGGCTTCCGATGCCTCTGCGATGGCATCATGTCCCACATTGCGCGCGCCTGAAGGGCTGAGAGCGCCCGTCCACATCGACGACATCCTGGCAGCGCTCTGCGCGCTCGACGGAAACGGACCGCGCCATCCGCCCGGCGGAAAGCCAATGCGCCTGCGCTCAACCGTGCGCCAAGCTGCAGCCTGATTCAGCGGGAGGAACAATGGAAAAGTGCAGCGAATTGCCGCGCGAATTCGAACGGGTCGAGAGAGCGCTGGCACAAAATCTGGAAAACGAGGTGCGGGCCTGGAGACACGGTCGGTCGCTTCGACACAGCGTGACCGCAACCGGCGTTCCGGTCTTGCGACGGTCCACGCGAAAGCCTCGTCCCCTACGGGCCGACGTGTGGAGATGAGCATGCCGTATCACGTCTATACGAGGAGCGGCCCCAGTGCCTTCGGGGTGATCGTTGAAACGGCGCGCGATGCTGTCACAAAGGCCGCGCAATTTGCTGAAGAAGGACATCCAGAGGTCCTGATCAAGGACCTTCTTGGGCACATTCTCTCTCATGCCGAAGTCGCCGCCCTGGCTGAAGGCGAAGATGGCCAGGGCACGTAGAGTCCGTCCCGGAACGGCCCCAAGCGGCCCGCCAGCACGCCGCAGCCGATTCTCGCCGTCTCGCCGAGGTGATGCCGAAGATCCTGCAGCGGCCCGACATCACGGAGAAGCTGGCGGTTCAGGGCATCGTGTCGCGCAACATGACCGATGCCGAGCTGCGCGCCTTCGTCCGCTCGGAATCGGACAAGTTCGCCAGGATCATTCAAGACGCCAACATCACGTTCGCCAATTGAGGCCGGCGTAGCACAAGTCATGTCGACACCGGCCATCGACATGATCTTGCGCGGGGTTGACTTCAGCTTCGATCTTGAGCATCGCGCTTTTGAGCGTCGTGTGCGGGCGACGCCTCATGCTGCAATAGCGAAGCGGTGACGACGGCAGGCGTGACCCGGACGCGGAGCTGCGCTACCTTCCCCGGCAACAAGACCAACAACACGGGGAAATACCAAAGTGTATGACACGATTATCGTAGGCGGCGGTTCGGCTGGTTCGGTCATGGCGCATCGGCTGTCAGCCAAAAGCGGCCACAAGGTCCTGCTGTGCGAGGCCGGCCAGGACACCCCGCCCGGCAACGAGCCGGCCGAAATTCGAGACAGCTATCCCGGCACCGCCTATTTCGATCCGCGTTTCCACTGGACCGAACTCAAGGTCACGACGCAGATCGTCAGCCATAACAATCCCAACGAGGGGCGGCCGCCGTTACGCAAATACGAACAGGCGCGGGTTCTGGGCGGTGGCTCCTCGATCAACGGCCAGATGGCCAACCGCGGCGCGCCGACCGACTACGATGAATGGGAAGCGCGGGGCGCCACCGGCTGGAACTGGAAGGACGTGCTGCCCTATTTCAAAAAGGTCGAGCGCGACCTCGATTTCGATGGACCGTACCATGGCAAGGACGGCCGTATCCCGGTGCGACGCATCCCCAGGGAGCACTGGACGAAGCATTCGCAGGCTTTCGCCGACGCCTTCCAGCAGGCCGGCCATCAATTCCTGCCCGACCAGAACGGCGAGTTCGTCGACGGCTATTTCCCCGTGACGCATTCCAACCAGGCCGAGCAACGCGTCTCGGCCGCGATGGGCTATCTCGATCGCGAAACGCGCAAGCGCGCCAATCTCACGATCTCCACCAACACGCAGGTCAGGGAATTGCTGTTCGAAGGCACGCAGTGCGTCGGCGTCAAGGCCGTCGTCGACGGCAAGGAGCAGGAATTCCGCGGCCGCGAGATCATTCTGTGCAGCGGCGCCATCCATTCGCCGGCTCATCTGCTGCGCGCCGGCATCGGCCCGGTCGGTCACCTCAAGGACATGGGCATTCCCGTGCTGGTGGGGCTTGAAGGTGTCGGCCAGCGCCTGATGGATCATCCCTCGATTTCGCTATCCTCCTTTGTCCGCCGCGGCGCGCGCATGAACGGGCATACCAGGCGTCACATGCAGGTCGGCTTGCGTTATTCGTCCGGACTGCCCGGCGTGCCGAAGGGCGATATGTTCGTCGTGGTGCTGAGCAAATCGGCCTGGCATGCGGTCGGCGAGCAAATCGGCTCGGCGCTGACCTTCGTCAACAAGACCTATTCCGAGACCGGGCAGATCAAACTCGCCTCGCGCGACCCGGCGGCCGAGCCGATCGTCGAGTTCAACCTGTTGTCCGACCGGCGCGACCTCGATCGGCTGATGAGCGGTTTCCGCAAGATGGCGGCGGTGCAAATGAGTGACGCCGTCAGGGCGGTCACCGACAAGCCGTTTCCGGCCTCCTATACCGACCGTGTGCGCAAGATCGGCGTGGTCAACAACAAGAACAGGATCCTCACCAAAATCGCCGCCACCCTGATGGACGGCCCGGCGGCGCTGCGCCATTACATGATCGACAATTTCGTGGTCGAAGGTTTTTCGTTCGACGACGTGATCAACGACGACGAGGCGCTGGAGAGCTTCGTGCGCAAGGGGACCATCGGCGTGTGGCACGCCTCCTGCTCGTGCCGGATGGGCCGGCCGGAGGACCCGATGTCGGTCGTCGACACCGAGGGCCGCGTCAAGGGCGTGCAGGGCCTGCGCGTGGTCGACGCCTCGATCTTCCCCGTCGTGCCCTGCGCCAACACCAATTTTCCGGTGCTGATGTCGGCGGAGAAGATTGCGGCCTCGATGCAGTGAATGCACCGGGGCAGCAATTCCCGTTGCAAGCCCATTGATTGACTTGGCACGCTGCGAACCTAAAGTTGGTTCGCACCGAAGGAATTGCACCGCATGACTTTGCCGATGAACTGGAACGAATGGGCGCAGCACGACGGCGTGGCGCTGGCGGAGCGTGTCAGGAAAGGCGAACTGACGGCACAGGAATTGGCAAGTCAGGCGGCCGCAGCCATCGCCAAGGTCGATCCGGCGCTGTCGGCCGTGGTCGAAGTGTTTGAGGACGCGATCGACGATCCCGCCAAGGCCGGCGCCAATCTTGCGGGGCCGTTTGCCGGCCTGCCGTTCCTGATGAAGGATCTGGGCCCGACCATGCAGGGGCGCCTGCAGGAAATGGGCTCGCTGCTGATGCGCGGCAACCGCGCCACATCAGATACGTTCCTGACATCGAAGATGCGCCAGGCCGGACTGAATTTGATCGGACGGACGACGACGCCGGAGTTCGGCGTTTGCAGTTCGGCGGACAATCCGGCCGTCTACGTCACGCGCAACCCGTGGAATACCGACTACACCACCTGCGGATCGTCGGCCGGCAGCGCCGCGATGGTCGCGGCGGGCGCGGTGCCGATCGCGCATGCCACCGACGGCGGCGGTTCGATCCGCATTCCGGCCGGCGTCAACGGCAACATTGGCCTGAAGGTATCACGCGGCGTGTTCTCGCTGGCGCCGCATCTTTCCGATTTGTCGGGGCTGGTGTCGATCCAGGGCTGCCAGTCGCGCACCGTGCGCGATACCGCCGCCTTCGTCGATGCCTGCCGCGGTCCCGCGCCCGGCGAATTGATGCCGTTCTGGACCGCGCCGGAGCCTTATCAGGAGATGATCAAGCGCGATCCGGGACGGCTCAAAATCGCGCTCTCGCACCAATGGGGCGACTACCAGGCGACACCGCAGATCGCGTCGGAGCTGAAAAGAGCCGGACAATTCCTCGAAGGCCTCGGCCATCACGTCGATTACGCGTTGCCCGCGGTCGACTATCGCGCCGCCTTTGACGCCCAGACCACCTGCTACATCAGCAATTTTGCGGTCGTGATCAGCAACATGCTCGCCGCCCGCGGGCTCGAAAAGCCGCCGGCGGATCTCATCGAACCGGTCAACATCCGGATCTGGGAAGCAGGCCGGCACACGACGTATGCCGAGCGGGCGCGCATGCAGGCCGTCTTCAACACGACGTCGCGCGGCTTCGGCGCATTCTTCGAGGAGTGGGACATCATCCTGACGCCGATCACCGCGCTGCCGACGCCGAAGGTCGGCACCAAAGAATATCTGACCATCTCGGACAATCCGTCGGTGCTGGACTGGTTCGGCAATCTGTGGCGCAATTTTGCGTTCACGCCGCTCGCCAATCTGTGCGGGATTCCCGCAATTTCGCTGCCGATGGCGCAGCATGAGCATGGCCTGCCGCTGGGTATTCAGGCTCAGGCCAGGCAGGCCAATGACGGGCTGCTGCTGCAGCTGGCGGCGCAGATCGAGCGCGCGCTGAGCGGCCAATGGAACTCGGGACGGAAGCCCGGCGTGCACGCGACGAACGGCTGAGCCGTCTTTGGCTCATCCATCAATATGGTCTAGAACGTCCGTATGTCCGAAGCATCAAAAGTCGACACGCCGCTGCCGTTTGACGAACTGGCCGACGCCATCAAGAGCCACCGCTCCGTCTATGGGCACATCAGTGGACTTCAGCTCGACCGCGCCGCCCCTGGCGAAGCCTGGTCAAGCCTGCCCTACCGCCCGGTCTTCGTCGGCGACACCGGGACCGGTGTGCTTCACGGCGGCGTCGTCACCGCGATGCTCGACGAGAGCTGCGGCATGGCGGTCCAGCTCGCGCTCGACGGCACGCGCGCGATCGCAACCCTCGACCTGCGCATCGACTATTTGAAGCCGGCAACGCCCGGCCTCGACATAAGGGCGCACGCGATCTGCTACCGCGTCACCCGCTCGATCGCCTTCGTGCGCGCGACCGCCTATCAGGAGACCGAGGACGATCCGGTCGCCACCGCAACGGCCTGCTTCATGGTCGGCGCCAACCGCACCAACATGCTCAAGGGCCGCTCGAGGGAGGAGCTCGCGCTGCCGACGCTTGAAGCGCCGGAAGATCCGGCAGGCCCGTTCGCCCAAAGCCCGTTCGCGCGCGCCCTCGGCATCCGCGTCAGTGAGGACGGCACGCTGGTGATGCCGTTCTCACCAACGATCATCGGCAACCCGATCCTGCCCGCGATCCATGGCGGCATGACCGGCGCCTTTCTCGAAACCACCGCGAACGTCGGCGTGACGCGCGAACTCGGGGTGTCGCTGCCGAAGCCGATCGGGCTGACGATCAACTATTTGCGGTCCGGCCGCGCACTGGACAGCTACGCCAACGTCTCGATCGTCAAGCAGGGCCGGCGCGTCGTCGCCTTCGAGGCGCAGGCCTGGCAGGACGACCGGACCAAACCGATCGCCTCGGCGTTCGGGCATTTCATGCTGAGGCAGGCGCCGGGCGCGGACGAGGAATAGGCGTATCCTAACCGTTAAGCTTACGATCCAAGCGGTCATCGACAAGCGGCTACCGCCGGGCTTAAATCTGTCAGGCTGACCGCGGCCACACGGGCATTAACGGGATGTTGATGCTCTCGCTGTTGTCTCGCCATGGCTGATGGTGGAACATCGGCGCATAGAGCGCACTGATTTTTGAGGGAACGGTATTGCTGGATCCAAAATGGGATGAGCGATTTATGCTCCTGGCGCATCATCTGGCGAGCTGGAGTATCGAGAAAGGGCGGCGCGTCGGCGCCGTGATCGTCGGGCCCGATCATGAAATCCGCTCGACCGGCTTCAACGGGCTGCCGCGCGGCGTTCGCGATGATCTCGAGGAGCGCCATTCCCGCATCACCGGCGCCAAATATATCTGGAGCTGCCACGCCGAACAGAATGCGATCTTCAATGCGGCCCGCATTGGCGTCGCGCTCAAGGGCTGCACCATCTACGTTCCCTGGTTTCCCTGCGTCGAGTGCACCAAGGCCATCATCCAATGCGGCATCACGGCGCTCGTCGCCTACGCGCCCGATCGGCCGAACTCGAACTGGGCCGAGGATTTTTCCATCTCCGGCCAGATGCTGAACGAAGCCAATATCGAGGTTCGGCTGATTCCCCGGCTCGCCGAACTACCCGACGCCACCGAAGAGTGAGGCGTAAGAGGCTACACCAAAGCGAAACCATCGCGGTTCCGCGCGGCTCGGCTACGTCGCCCCTTCGTCAGGAATATTCAGCACCACACCACACGCCTTGCAGTGCACGGCATCGCTGTCATGGCGCTGCAGGCCGCAGGACGGACAGGGAAAACGCACTTTACTCGGGGACAGCAGCGCGCGGGCAAGATTGAAGAACAGCGTCACGCCAAAGATCATGATCACGACCGTGATCATGCGGCCGGCCGTTCCGCGCAGGGTGATGTCGCCAAAGCCGGTCGTCGTCAGCGCCGTGACGGTGAAATACAGCGCGTCGGCGTAATTCGTGATCTGCTCGTTACGAAATTTCTGGGTCTCGTAGACGATGGCGGTCATCACGAAAATGAAGACCGCAAGGTTGGTGACGGCAAAGATCACTTCCTCGTTGCGCCGGAAAAATGTGCTGTCGCCGCGCAGCCGGGTCAGCATCTGAACCTCGCGGAGCAGCCGCAGGGTGCGCAGGATGCGCAAGAAGCCGCCCGCCTCTCCCGCCAGCGGGGCCAGGAACGAGGCGATCGCGATCAGGTCGGTCCAGGTCGAAAGGCGGGTAAACGCCCGCAAGCGGCGCCGGTTGATGAACAGCCGCGCGGCGAAATCGGCCAGGATCACCGCGCCGAACAGGACGTCGAGCGTTTCGACGAGCTCGGTTGGGGGCAGGAACGACGTCACGACGATGAACAGCACCGTGACGATGTCGAACGCCAGCAGCGCGTAGCGAAAACGGACGCCGGCTGACGTGGCGCCTTCGTAAAGCTGCCGGATATTGCTTTTCAAGGCGTCGAGCGTCATGGCGGCATGTTCACAGGTTTACCCGCATCATGGCAAGCCATGACGCCGCGCCGAGGCGTCACGCGGTGGCCGCCCGGGCGCGCATCTCCTCGCTGGGCTTGACGTCCCGCGAGCGGCTGTAGATCGCAACGGCCAGGATCAGCACCACGGTGAGCACGCCGAACAAGGCGCGGTAGGCGGTCTCGGAGCGGGCGCCATCGGCGAGGGGCTCGAACCCGCCGACGATGATGCCCGACAAGGTCTGCATGCAGGCGACGCCCAGCATCACGGCGGTGTTGATGGTCGCAATGCCGCGGCCGATCAGCCGGTCCGGGAAAATGCCGCGGCCATGCGTCATCACCATGGTGCTGGAGGCGCTGAAGAAACCGATGGCGACGATGGCGCCGACGGGCACCCAGGCGGGCGGGCGGGACGCGAGCGCCAGCGTCGCAAGCATGGATATGGTCACCATGGTGCCGCCGATGGCGATCCATTTGCGCGTGTCGAGCACGCGGTCCAGGGGGCCGAAGGCGACGATCCCAAGCTGGTAGGTGATCACGGCTGATAGCAGCACGTTGCCGGCCTCGATCGGGCTCATGCCATACACCTCGCGCAGGAACGAGCCGCCCCACAGGCCCTGAACGGTGAAGGTGCAGGCATAGTTGCAGAAATTCATCGCCAGGATCGGCCTCAGGCGCGGGTTGCCCAGCACCTCGATCAGGCCTTGCAGCATCTGGCGTGGCGGCTCCGGGGTGCGGTCGAGAAACGGATGGCCGGGCGGCGCGTCGCGCACCACCAGCCACACGGCGATGGTGGCAAGTGCGATGAAGACGACGACGGCGCCGAACACCGCGCGCCAGCCGACGGCCTCCGAGGCCCATGCCAGCGGCGTGGTGGCGAAGAGATTGCCGAGCAGTCCGATCGACAGCACCATGGCGGTGAGCGTCGAAAAACGATCCGGCGGAAACCAGCGCGAGATCACCACCATGCTGCCGATCAGCATGACGCCGAAACCGGCGCCCATCAGGACGCGGCCGGTGAGCAGAACCGGCCACGTCGGCGCCAGCGTGAAGATCGCAGCGCCTGTCGTGGCGAGGATCAGCATGCAGGCCACGGTGCGCCGCGGTCCGAAATGGTCGAACAGAAGGCCACAGGGGATCTGCATCGCGGCGAAGCCGAAGAAGAACGCGCCGGTCAGCGCGCCCAACGCTTCCGGTCCGATGGCGAGGTCGCGCATCAGGTCGAGGCCGATGGTGACGTTGGCGGCGCGGAAAAAATGACTGGCGACATAGGCCGTGGCCAAGGTCGCGACGATGATCAGGCCCCGGCGGTGGGCAAAAGGGCGCCGCAACGCGGAGCTCATCGACTGGGGGGTATCCCTCTTGTTGTTTGATGCCTGGCAGGCGTTTCCAATCACCGAGCCTATGCGGCCTTGGCAGGCAGTTCAAGGTTCGGGCTATGATTGGCTGTTATCTCTGCTGCAGTGCATGATTCCAAGTCGTTGTCATTCCCCGATGCGCGATTGCGCATCTGAGGGCGATGCGCAGCATCGAACCCGGAATCCATCGGGCAACGGTGCACGCGGTTGAATGGATTCCGGGCTCGCGCTTCGCGCGCCCTCAGATGCGCAATCGCGCATCGGGGAATGACGGGGGAGAGTGTTTGCGCGCGCCGGGCTTGCGGTGAAATGAGGCCACCCATAAGAACGTGGATCGACATCGCTGGAGGGAGGCAATCTGGTGCTTAGGCTCTCACATCGTCGCAACATCATGAATGCCGTGATCACCTTTGCATCAGCCATCGCCTTCGCATGCCCGCTGGTGGCAAGCGCGGCCGTGCATGCCGCCGAGTTTCCAGCGCGCAGCATCACGCTGGTCGTCCCCTACCCGGCCGGCGGCGGCGTCGACGCCATGGCGCGTGTGGTGGCGCAAAAACTGTCGGACGCGTTCCGCCAGACCGTGACCGTCGACAACCGCGGCGGCGGCGGAGGAACCATCGGCACCCGCGCGGTGGCGCGCGCCGCGCCTGATGGCTACACGCTGCTGCTGGGCCACACCGGCACCCTCTCCATCAACCCCAGCCTCTACACCAAGCTCGGCATGGACCCGCGCAAGGATTTTGCGCCGATCGGTCTCGTCGCGTCGATGCCGGTGGCCCTGCTCGCGCACCCGTCGTTCTCAGCCAAGACGGTCGCTGAGACGATCGCGTTCGCCAGGAAGGAGCCGGGAAAACTCAATATCGGCACGTCGCCGGTCGGCACCGGCGGGTACATGTGCGCGGAACTGTTCAAGGCCGAATCCGGTATCGATGCCGCTATTATTCCCTACAAGGGTACGGCGCCTGTCATGAACGACCTGCTCGGCGGCCATGTGCCTGTCGCGTTCGGCGTGCTGCCGCCGGCGCTCGGCAATATCGCGGCCGGCCAGTTGCGCGCCATCGCCGTCACCAGCAAGCAGCGCTTCTCGCTACTGCCTGACGTGCCGACATTCGACGAATCAGGGATGCCCGGCTTCGAAGCCGTGCTGCATTACGGGCTGCTGGCGCCGTCAGGCACGCCGCCTGACATCGTCGAACTCCTCAGCGCCGAGCTGCGCAAACTTGTCAGCGATCCGGAGGTGCAGAAACGCATCCGTCTCGAAGGCGGCGATCCCCTGGCCTCGACGCCGGCCGAATACGCAGACGATATCGACAAGGAAGAGAAGAAGTGGAGCAAGCTCGTGCATCAGCTCGGGCTGAAGGTGGAATAGCGGCGGGACTCTTCTCCCTCTCCCCGCCCTTCGCGGGGTCGAGACGAGCGGAGCTCGCTCTTAGAGGGTCGGGGTGAGGGGCTCTCTCCGCCATTGCAGTCTATCGATAGACCTGTACCCCCTCACCCGAAATTCGCTATTGCGAATTTCGACCTCTCCCCGCAAGCGGACGCAAGCGGGGAGAGGTGACCAGACCGCCGTCCCGCACATCAAATATTCGGATTCCACATCACCGGGATCTCCCGGTAGCCGCTGCCGTGTTTCTCGACATGCGCCAGCGACGGGAACGGGTAATGGAAACCCTGCACCCGCATCCGGTCGGCCACCAGCATGTCGTAGACCTTGCGGCGGGTCGCTTCCGCCATGGCGCCATCCTGATCGTAAAAGGCGTGCCAGTCGGGATGGCGAACGAACAGGAACGGCACGTGGGTGACGTCGGACTGCACGTAGACGGAGTCCGAGCCCGAGGCGATCACGAACGAGCTGTGGCCGGGCGTGTGCCCGGGCGTGCCCTGCGCAGTGACGCTGGGAATCAGCTCCTTGCCCCATTCATAGGTTTTTACGCGCTTCAAACCTCCGGCGTGAAGACGCGCCGCACATTCTTGAAGTTGCCTTCCATCCGGCCCTTGGGCGCGCGGCTCATCTCGCCGTCATCCATCCAGAACTGGTGCTCTTTCGCCGGCACGGCGATCTCGGCGTTCGGATAGGTCAGTGAGTTGTCGTCCATCAGGAGGCCGTTCATGTGGTCGCCGTGATAGTGCGAGATGATCACGACGTCGACGGCGTTGCGGTCGATGCCCGCGGCGGCGAGGTTGGTCACGAACTGGCCGGCGGTGCCGTTGCTCTTCTTGTAATTGCTCTCGCCGGTGCCGGTATCGATGATCGCCAACTTCGATCCGGTATTGATGGCGATCGGGTTGTACGGCGTGGTCATCATGTCCTTTTCCATGAAGACCTCGGCGAGCGCGGCGTTCACCACATCCTTCTTGATGTTGGTGACGTGATCCTCCGCCATCTTGAACCGGTTGACGCCATCGGTGGCCACCGTCACCTCGATGCTGCCGATCTTGTAGCGGTACCAGCCGGCGGTCTGCTTGCCCGCCGGCGGCGTCGCGGCGTGGACGGGCTGATTGAACGGCAGGCTCGCGGCCGCTGCCGCGCCTGCGGCAGCCGACAACAGATCGCGGCGCGTGAAAGCCGTCATAGGCGTCTCCCCTCAAATTTTATCCCGGGATTTGGCTCCCGAATGGGCGTGAATACTCCCGATTTTTGGAACATTCCGCAAGGCGGACGCGAAGGCGGCATCTTCGGAGCCCTTGGTTGGGCGCGGCGCGCGTCGACCGCCTAATTGCCACCTCCCCAGCCTGTCACCTCGGGAACAGCGCGCCGGTTCAGTCTCTGGCATTCTCCTAATCACAGGAAACGGACGCGGTGGTCGCGGTCCAACTGCCAAAAGGAGAACTGCCATGAATACCCAGAACGCTCAGATCGATGTCCTCTCCGACGAACAGCTCAATGCCGTGTCGGGTGGCAAGGACCGGGTTCAGGTCACCAAGGAGCAGTACGAACAGATCCTCGAAGTCAAGTTCATGTTCGCCAGCCTCAAGAAGTAAGCGGATTAGGAGATCCTCCGCGTTCCAATACGAGTACGGCGGACCGGGCCTATTGGCCGGTCCGCCGCACTTGTTTCCGCCGCCGCGCGCGTCAGTCGTTGGCGCCGTGGATGGAGGCGACGACCGCGGCCGTGACCTCATTCGTCCTGGCCTTGCCGCCGAGGTCCGGCGTGTGAAAGCGGGGGTCGGCGGTGACACGTTCGACCGCCTGCATCAGCCGCGTCGCGGCCGCCGGCTCGCCGAGGTGCTCCAGCATCATCACCGATGACCAGAACGTCCCGACGGGATTGGCGATGCCCTTGCCGATGATGTCGAAGGCCGAGCCGTGTATCGGCTCGAACATCGAGGGATAGGTCCGCTCCGGATTGAGGTTCGCTGTTGGCGCGATGCCGAGCGAGCCGGCGAGCGCGGCCGCGAGATCCGACAGCACGTCGGCATGCAAATTGGTCGCCACCACGGTATCGATGGTCTCCGGCTTCATGACCATGCGCATGGTCATCGCATCGACCAGCATCTTGTCCCAGGTCACGTCCTTGAACTCGGCCGCGATCTCGACTGCGATCTCGTCCCACATCACCATGGCATGGCGCTGCGCGTTGGATTTGGTCACGACGGTGAGCAGCTTGCGCGGCCGCGACTGTGCGAGCTTGAAGGCAAAGCGCATGATGCGCTCGACCCCGGGACGGGTCAGGATCGAGACGTCGGTTGCGACTTCGAGCGGCAAGCCCTTGTGGACGCGGCCACCGACGCCGGCATATTCGCCTTCCGAGTTTTCGCGGACGATCACCCAGTCGAGCTCCTTGCCGTGCACGTTGCGCAGCGGGCTGGTGATGCCGGGCAGGATCCGCGTCGGGCGGACGTTGGCGTACTGATCGAACGGCTGGCAGATGGCGAGCCGCAGCCCCCACAGCGTGATGTGATCAGGCACATCAGGCGCGCCGGCCGAGCCGAACAGGATCGCGTCGTGATCCTTGATCTGGTCGCGGCCATCCTCCGGCATCATGATGCCGTGCTTCTTGTAGTATTCAGATCCCCAGTCAAAATGATCGACCTTGAACTTGAAATTGCCGTCGCGCTGGGCCAGCGCGTGCAGCACCTCGACACCTGCAGCAATGACTTCGGTGCCGATCCCGTCGCCCGGGATGGCGGCTATGGCGTACGTCTTCATCGATTGGTCTCCGGATGGCGAATGATTATTTAGTTTCCCTTGGCACCCGCTGCCTTGATCACGGCGCCCCAGCGCGGCACTTCGGCCGTCAGATGCGCCTTGAGCGCCGCTGGCGTCGCCTGCTCGGCCTGGACCGGCTCGGTGCCGAGATTGGCAAACCGCTCAATCACCTTGGGGTCCATCAGCGCGGCCTGAAGAGCTGTGACCAGCTTGTCGGTGGCCTCTTTGGGCAATCCCTTCGGGGCCCACATCGCATGCCAGGCCGAGACCTCAAATCCCTTGACGGCGCCGCCGTCGAGCGTCGGCAGGTCGGGCAATGACGAGACTTTGGCTTTGGTCGTGACCGCAAAGCCCTTGATCTTGCCTTCCTTGATCTGGTTGGTGGTGTTGGTGGTCTGGTCGCACATCACGTCGAACTGGCCGCTGAGCAGGTCGTTCATGGCCGGCCCGGTGCCGCGATAGGGAATCCCGTTCATCTGCACGCCGAGCTCCTTCATCAGCATCAGCATGCACAGATGCGAGGCGGAGCCGATGCCGGCATGCCCGTAGACGGCCTTTTCGCCGCTGGCGCGAATCCACGCCACGTACTCGGTCACATTGTTGGCAGCAAGCGTCGGCTTCGACACCAGGGTCATCGGCACGTCGGTGATGCGGCCGAGGTGGTCGAAATCGTCGACGACATCATATTTGAGAGAGTCGTAGAGCGCGGGCGCGGTCGCGTGCGCGATGTGCCAGATCGCGAGCGTGTAGCCGTCGGCGGCCGACTTCGACACGCGCGCCATGCCGAGCGTGCCACCGGCGCCGCCGACATTTTCGACCAGGATGGTCTGGCCGAGGCTTCGGCCCATCGATTCCGCGATGAGGCGGGCCACGGTGTCGGTCGGCCCTCCGGCCGCCGCCGGAACGATGATGGTGATCGGTTTTGTCGGAAAAGCGGTCTGCGCGAAGGCGGTGTGTGACGCCCATAGCGACGCGGCCGCGATGGCGCCGGAAAGGATCGTGCGACGATTGAACCGCATTGGGTCGCTCCCTGAAGAATTCGTTGATTGGCTGATTTCAGCGCTTGCCGACAAGGTAAGGCCAAAGGTCACGCGCCTTCAATCGGCATACGATTATACAAATATTTGATATAATCTGCCGGGGAGGACGAAATATGGAACTGCACCAGCTTCGCTGCTTCGTGGCGGCGGCCGAGGAATTGCATTTCGGGCGTGCGGCGCAGCGGCTGGAAATGCTGCCCTCCGCGCTCGGCCGTTACATCCGGCTGCTCGAAGACGATCTCGGCACAAGGCTGATGACGCGAACGACGCGCAGCGTGACGCTGACCGATGATGGCGTCGTCCTGCTCAAGGAGGCCCGCATTTTGCTGGCGCAGGCGGACAATCTGGCGGTCAAATTCCAGGCGCGGGGCCGCAGGCAGGGCGCGATCATCCGCGTCGGCGCGATCGACAGCGCAGCGGCGGGACTGCTGCCGATGCTGCTTTCCGACTTTCGCGAACAGAGACCTGACGTCACCGTGAAACTGACGGAAGACAAAACGATCCGGCTGTTGCCGGCGCTGATCTCCGGCCGGCTCGACATCGCCCTGGTACGCCCGCCAGAAAAGCCCGACAAGCGGCTGGAATTTCTGTTTCTCCTGCACGAGACCGCGGTCGTCGCCGTGCCGGATCGTCATCCGCTCGCGTCGAGAAAACGGGTGACCGTCGCCGATCTTGCCGAACAGCCGCTGATCGTCCCCGAGCGTCGCTCGCGCCCGCATAGCCACGATCTGACCATGAAACTGTTTGCGAAGGCCGGACTGCAGGCACGCATCATCCAGATTGCCAATGAAAAGCAGACCATCGTGAATCTCGTCGCGGCCGAAATTGGCGTTGCCATCGTGCCACGATGGACATCGCGAATGGCGGCGCGCGGCGTTCGGTTTGTTCCGCTCGCGGGATCAGACACGAACCGCTTGCCGCTCGCAGCCGCCTGGACCCGCGGCGCGCGCGATCTCATCAGGGACGAAATGCTTGGTATCCTCAAAGCGTCCCTCAAACGCTATGCACGGGAGGCCTGACGAGGCGGGCCACCGGCTGACGGTGATCTGGGTCACAAACAGCCGGGGCGGAGAAAGGCAAAATCCCGTTCGTCGCAGCATCGTGCGGCGCCTAACCAAGGGAAAACAGCCATGACCGATTTCACTCCCGTCAAACCCGAAGCATTGACATCAGATGAACTCGACCGCGTTGCCGGTGGCATCATCGTCGTCGGCGGATTGCTGCGCCAGTTTACCTCCAGGCTGGACTGGGTCGCGCTCAATCCGCAGCCGCTGCCGCCGAAGGTTTTCTTTTCATTCCGCTGGTAGCGGCCGCAGCCTCCGGCTCGACTCGCGCGCCTAGTTCGTGTTGAGCCGGAACCGCAGCGTTCTGGTGCCGATGAACGAGATCGCATCGCCCTGCCGCTTCCAGGTCGCGGCATCGGTCAATGCGGCAATCAGTTCGTCGTCGGCCTGGGCGCGATTGGGCGGACAATTACGGTTCTCCATCGCGCCGGCGACGAAGATCACGGTGTTGCCCGCCACCGAAAACTGGCCCTTGCCGCCTTTGCACCAGAGTTCGAGCACCACTTCGCCGCGGTCGCCGATTTCCAGATTCGGTATTCGCTTGGAGCCGGGCTGCGGCGGGACATCCATGGTCATTTCCATCCCGAACGGAAAGCCGTTGTCGGCCTGGGCATGACCGGCATTGGGAGCGGAAACCAGCAGCACCGAAGCAACGCCTGCGAGCTTCACCATGCGCGCGAATGAAATCATGCAACCTCTCTCGAAAAATCCTCAACCCCGATATCGCGCCGTTCTATTGAACAAGTATGTCATTGGCTAGAGCCGTCCGGTTCAGACCGGTTTCCTGTCCTGCCTCAGCCAATGCGCAAAATGCCGCACCGATGAAAAAATCCCCGCGGGCTTCGCCGCGGGAGTTTGGTTGATCGACTTGGCTCTCGCTTCGCAATCCGCTCAGTCGAATTTTGCCTGCGTCGTCTTTCCATCAGGGCCGGTCAGTTGAACGACACCTTTTGGCTGAACCGGCAATGCGACGCTGGCTGTGCCGGAAAGCAGCGCGCTGCCGGCAGGCTGGAGCAGGATCCGTTGGGATTTGCCGTCGACAACGAGGATGGCAACCGCCTTGAACCCTGTGGCCGGGATCGATTTCTGGTTCTCGTCGGTGACGAAGAGTTCAAGCTTGTCCGATTTCGAAACCAGTTCGACGTGATACGAACCGGCATGCGCGACCCACCCGCCATTCCTTCCTTTCTCGTCGTGCGCCGAGGCGCAAGTCGACCAGGCCAGCACGGCCACGACCATCAAAAATTTCGCATTCACCGTCATTCTCCGGATGTTGATGTCAAAAAGCTTCGGCGGCTGAATTTGCCGCGGCCGTCTCCGCACTGCCGCCAGCGCCTCTTCGCAGCCGCTCCAGCGGCGCTTCGCCATAGCGAAGGAACAGAACGGGCGTCAGCAGCGTGTCGAGCAGGGTCGCGCTGAGGAGACCGCCGAAAATCGTCACGGCCACCGGATGCAGAATTTCCTTGCCGGGCGTTGCCGCATCGATCAGCAGCGGCACCAGCGCGACACCGGCCGACATCGCCGTCATCAAGACCGGCGTCAGCCGCTCGACGCTGCCGCGAACCACGAGGTCGTGCCCGAACGGCATTCCCTCCTTCAGCGCCAGGTTGATGTAGTGGCTGATTTTCAGGATGCCGTTGCGAACCGCAATGCCGGTCAGCGTGACAAATCCGACCATCGACGCAACCGAGAGCGGTTGGCCCGCCAGCCAGAGCGCCGCGACCGAGCCGATCAGCGCCAGCGGGACGTTGCCCATGATGATGAAGGCAAGCACGGCCGAGCGGTAGCGGCTGTAGAGAATGGCAAACACCAGCAACAGTGACAGCAGCGAGAGCACGCCGATGGTCCGGCTTGCTTCCTCCTGGGCCTGGAACGTTCCCTCCAGCCGAACGTAAAAGCCTTCGGGAAGCCTGGTCGACGCGGTCACCTTGCGGATCGCCGCGATGATATCGGTCATGTCGGCCGTCCCGTCGGCGTTCGCCAGCACTACCACACGGCGGCGGCCGTTCTCGCGCAGGATCTGGTTGGGGCCTTCGGTCTCCTTGACGTCGGCGATCTGCCGCGCGGGGATCCATCCGGCCGGCGTTTCTATCAAGAGGTCGCCCAGGGTTTGCGTGGTGCGAAGCCGGTCCGGCAGCCGCATCGTGACGTCGAACCGGCGATAGCCGTCCACCACCCGTGAAATGACGCGGCCGTTCGAGAGCCGGCTGAGCTGCTGGATCACGGCGGCCGGCTGCACGCCATAGAGCGCGGCACGACCATAATCGACGCGGATTTCCAGCTGCGGAATCAGCACCTGCTTTTCGACCTGCAGGTCGGTGAGACCCGGAATCTCCGAAAGCTTGCCGCGCAACATGTCAGCGGTCGCGCGCAGGCTGTTCAGATCGTCGCCAAAGACTTTCAGCGCAATTTCGGCCCGAACGCCCGAAAGCAGATGGTCGAGCCGGTGCGAAATCGGCTGGCCGACGTTGATCGCAGCGGGAAGCACGGCGAGCCGCGCCCTTATATCCGCGACGATTTCGGTCTTTGGCCGTTTCGTTGGCTTGAGATTGACCTCGAGGTCCGACGAATGGACGCCTTCGGCATGCTCGTCGAGCTCCGCCCGGCCGGTTCGCCGGCCAACGGTCTTGACCTCGGGCACTTCAAGGATGAGGCGCTCGGCAATCAACCCGACGCGATGGGATTCGGCGAGCGAGATTCCCGGATTGAACAGCATGTTGATCGTGAAGGTGCCCTCGTTGAAGGGCGGCAGGAATGCGCGGGGAAGATAGAATGCGGAAGCCGCCGCCATCACGACCGCCGCGAGCGCGGCAGCCATCAGGGCGCGCTGATGGTGGAAAACCCGTTCGAGCAAGGCCGCATTGGCGCGCTTGAGCATCGCGACCAGCGCGCTGTCGCCATGATCGAGGCGCTTGAGATGCGGAAGCATGTGATACGCCATCACCGGGGTCAGGGTGATGGAGACCGCAAGGCTGGCGAGAATGGAGATGATGTAGGCCTGACCAAGCGGCGCAAACAGCCGGCCTTCGATGCCCGACAGTGCAAACAGCGGCACGAACACCAGAACGATGATGGCGGTCGCATAGACGATGCCGGAGCGCACTTCCTGGGACGCCGAGACGACCACATCGAACGCGGAGCGCGGATGCTCCAGGGCGCGATTTTCGCGCAAGCGCCGGAAGATGTTTTCGACGTCGACGACGGCGTCATCGACCAGCTCGCCGATGGCGATGGCAATGCCGCCAAGGGTCATCGTGTTGATCGACAGGCCGGCAAAATAGAACACGACCGCGGTCGTCAGGATCGAGACCGGGATCGCAGCCAGCGAGATCGCCGTGGTCCGCCAGTTCATCAGGAACAGAAACAGCACGATGGCGACGACCGCGCCGGCCTCGAGCAGGACACGCTCGACATTGCCGATCGAGGTCTCGATGAAATTGGCCTGGCGGAAGATGATCTGGTCGGCCTTCATGCCCGTTGGCAGCGACGCCGTGATTTCCTTCAGGGCCTGTTCGATCTCGCGCGTGAGCCTGATGGTATCGACGTTGGGCTGCTTCTCGACCGAGACGACGACGGCGGGCTTGCCCATATAGCCGGCGTCGCCGCGCTTGACCTTGGGGGCGAACTCGACGGTGGCAACCTGCTTCAGATAGACCGGCCCGCCATTGACCTGCGCCACCACCACGTTGCGGAGGTCGTCCAGATTGGTGGTCCGCCCGATATTGCGGATCAGATATTCGCGGGCATGCTGATCGGTAAATCCGCCGCCGGTATTGACGCCGAACTGATTGAGGGCGAGTTCGACCTGCTCGTAGGTGACGCCGAGGCTGCGCAGCGCCGGCGGATTGGGCGCGATCCGGTATTGCCGGACTTCGCCCCCCATCGGAATCACCTGTGCGACGCCGGGGATGGTGAGCAGCCGCGGCCGCACCACGAAGTCGGCTGTCTCGCGAACCTCCATCGCCGAAGCGCGGTCGCTGGTCACCGCGACCAGCAGCACCTGCCCCATGATGGAGTTGATCGGTCCCAGTTGCGGAACCGTATTGGGCGGCAACTGGGTCCGGATCAGATTGAGGCGCTCACCGATCTGCTGCCGGTTACGATAGATATCGGTACCCCAGTCGAACTCGACATAGACGATCGAAAGGCCGATGCCGGAAACCGAGCGGACCCGCGTCACGCCGGGAACACCGTTCATCTGGGTTTCGATCGGAAAGCTGACGAGCTGTTCGACCTCGGGGGGCGCGAGCCCGTCCGACTCGGTCATGATCGTGACCGTCGGCTTGTTCAGGTCGGGAAACACGTCCACCGGCAGCCGGGTAGCGCTGAAGATGCCGAGCAACACCAGGACCAGTGAAGCCGCTATGACCAAGAGGCTGTTGCGTAGCGACTGTGTGACGAGAAAGCGAAACATCTGCCCGGCTCCTCAGCGCACTTGGTCGAGCAGTTCGGCGCCCTGCACGACCAGGCGCTTGCCTCCGGCGAGGCCGGTGGCGATGAGCACGCGGTCGCCGTCGAGCGGCTCCACCCGTACCGGCCGCTGTTCGAAACGCTCGGGCGTGACGTGTTCGTAAACCACCTCCTGCCCGTTGGCGTTGCGCACCAGACTGGCCCGCGGCACCGCAAGGCCGACCTTTTCCTCATTGGTGGTGGCCAGCACCGTGACGAACTGCCCGGCGCGAAGGCCGGAATGGTCGCCCTGAATGGCGAACTGGACCGGAATCGATTGATTGCGGTCCGCAAAGCCTGAGCCCTGATAGACCAGCGTGAAGGTACGATCGGTCCCGAGATTCGCAGTCGCGCTGCGAACGCCGGCCAGCGGATCGAAGCTGCGGGCTTCGACCCACAGACGGGTCGGATCGACGATGTGGAAAATCACCGCATTGGACTGGGCGATCTGTCCGGCCACCGGTGTGCCTTCGGCGACGACGCCGTCGACTGGCGCCAGCAGCGCTTCGGGCTCACGGCGCGCCCGGTCGAGCGATCCGCGGCGGTCTTTCAAGCCCTGCAGCTCCGACCTGGTGTCTTCGAGCTGGGAGCGGGCAATGGCGCCGCTCGGCACCAGCGTTTCATAGCGGGCGAGCCGGCGCTCCACGATGGAAATTTGCTGGTCGAGTTCGCCCTGGCGCTGGCGCATATCCGACACGTCGATGGCCTGCAGCGGCGGGTCGACATAAGCGAGCACGTCGCCTTTCTTGACCGGCGTCCCCAGTCTCGGAAAACCGCCGGGCGGGGCTGAGAGGCGGCCGCCCACCGAAGCCTGCACGAAGCCGCTGGCGTTCGGATCGGGAATGATCCGGCCCGGCAGCTCGATGGCGCGCGGGTGCGCACGGGATTCGGTCATCACGGTACGAAGGGCGAGAATGCGTTGCGTGCTCTTGGGCACGAACACGCCGCCATCTGGCAGGCGCTGTGCGAGGTCGCGAACCGACTGCATCGCGGCTGCCGGAGCGGCGCGATCATGGCCGTCATGGGAGCGCGATGAATTGTTGGACAGGACGAACGCGCCGGCGACGACGAGAACCATTGCCGCCGCTCTGCGACGCCGCCGGATCAGCGCCATGACGCCGATCCCGGCAGCAAGCCCGGCCAGGATGGCGATGAACAGCGCCGGGCCGTCGTGATTGAAGTGATAGCCGACCTCTCCCGCAATGGCGGAGGTCGAGAGCCACGATGTCGGTCCGGCCTTCGCCCCTGGAAGATCCGGAATCACGAGCCGGGCGGGCAACACATCGACATTGCCGTCTTTCGCGACCGTGAAGATCAGGTCGTAAGCGCCCGGCTTGCTGGACCAGGGCGCGTCGAGGCGATAGGGCTCGCCCGGCCTGGCTGCGGCCTTCTGCGGCCCGGCGGGCGTTTCGATTTCGATTTCGGCGCCATCCACCGGCTCGTTGGTTGCGAACCGGTCGAGATAGATGACGAGCACGCCTTCGCGCGCAATCGCAACCAGTTCGTGCGCATCCGAGTCGGTCTCGGCACGCGGCGCGAGACTGGCGCTCGGCGCCGGAGCGGGCGCGCCATGATCGTGGCCTTCGTGCGCCAGCACCGGGCCTGCCATGAGCAGGAATGACATAGCCGCCACGCACCGCGCGGCACGGAACAAAAAAGACATCTGAATGACTCACCTGAGAAGAAGCGTGTTCTCGCTCGCGCGGCCGGCACATCGTGCCGCCGCGATATCTTTGCTCAGGTGAACGCTCGGGGGGGTTTACGCAGGCTTGCGGGTTCTATGCCCGAAGCAAGCACGGCACCGGTGACATCAAGTCGGTGCGAATGAACTGCAGGAGGCAAACATTGCGAGGCTGCAACCAAAGCGGCGCCGCCGCAGCACCCCATGCCCGCCCCGCAACAACCGTCCACGCATCCGTCCGCGTCGATCGGCGCTGCATCGGGCACCCGACCTGCGGTCAGGAAAAGCTGGTGCGGGATAGATCCGTTGGCTTTGGTGAGGTCAGCCTCGTTGGTGACTTTGGTGAAGGCAGCCTCGGCAAAGACGTCCCTGGTGAACGCAGCCTTGGTGAGGTGATGCGCCACCGGCACATGGGCGGCGTGAGGCACCGCGTGATGATGAACGTGGGCATGTCCCTGCAGGCGGTGGGCCTGGTCGGCATGGGCGCGGGCCAAGGCAGGCGCGAATTGAACGGCGATCAGGACGATCACCGCACAAATAAACTGCCAAAGCTTTGGGTTCGCGTTCATCAAGCTCACAATATCACAGGGCTCTCGGCCCTGCATAGGTCAGATTAAAGATGGCTAACGCGAGCTGCGAGCCATTTGTAGTCGTCTTGCATCTTTCTGTCGCCTTCAGGCCAGCAACGGTTCACGAGGCTTTGATGAACGGGGCTTCTGGTTTCCAGACCGGGTGTATATTCACGCTCCAAACTGAATACTATTACGGTCGGCATCCCCCAACCTCAGTTGAATTTGGCTTGCACGGTCTTGCCATCGGGTGAGGTCAGTTGCACCACCCCCTTCGGCTGCGCCGTCAGCGTATCGCTGGCGGTTCCGGAAAGCCGCCCGCTTCCGGCAGGTTCCATCGCAATGCGTTGGGCCTTGCCATTCACGACGAAGATGCCAACGGCCTTGAATCCGGTTGCGGCGATCGGCTTCTGGTTCGCATCGCTGATGTAGAGGTCGACCTTCTCGGATTTCGAAACCAGCTCGACATGGTACGAGCCGGCATCCTCGACCCTGCCGCCATTCGTTCCCTGGTGATCGTGCGCCCAGGCGCTGGCCGACGAAGACAAGAGCGCCGCAACCAGTAGAAATTTCTTCATTGTCATTCTCCAGCGATGGCGATCAAGCCGAGGCGTTAAGCCGGCCGACGGCGTCGGCCGGCTTTTCGTCGTTAGTGGTGGTGGTGGTGACCGTGATGGTGGTGACCGTGGTGATGATGATGGCCATGATGATGGTGATGGCCATGATGACGGTGCCAGCGCCAATGCCAGTGACCGTGATGGTGGTGGTGGCCATGATGGTGATGACCATGATGGTGATGGCCGTGGTGATGATGGCCGTGATGGTGACGCCAATGCCCCGCACTGCTTGCGGAGACGCCGGCAACCAGGATGGCGGTTGCAGCGAACGCGGAGAGGATTGCCTTACGAAACGACATGGTAGCTCCTTGGGTTGTGGTAGCAGGGGATCTGCTCCGTAGTTCGAACCCTATGATCGTCCTCGTCGGCTGAACGTGAGCTGAAACACGCTGGAGCACTCGCCTCTTCTTGAAGCGTGGACCGGCAAGCGAATCCGCAAGGCAAATCAGACACGAACTGCACATTCATCTCGGCGTGCGCCACAATGACGCGCGTCGAAATCGTTTCGTCGTCGATCGTGTCAATGTGTCGAATCGTGTGCATGGCTGTTTGACGCGCGCGTCATTTCACATCGTTCATGGAAAATTTCTGAACAGTTGTTCAGGCGTCCGCTCGGCGATGAAGGGAAAGACGATCGCCAGCACGTATTGAGGATCGCAACCAGCGCCGCGACATGGTGCAACTCCTTGCGGCTCACCTGCGCCGTCGGCCGCAGTGAAATTCGGGCTCGGCAAATAGTTGGTTCTGCTCGATGGAGAACCAGGCAAAATGGGAGTTGCGATGAAAGCTGATTTGACCGCCTTGAAGGGCTGGTACAGTTGGGTGGGTTCGAACCACCGACCTCCTGTTCCACAGACAGGCGCTCTAACCAACTGAGCTACAACTGCATCCTGCGCGAAGCCTTGGGAAGGATTTGCTTCGGCCGTTCGTGAGTACAGCGGGCATCATCGCTTGAATGTGAGCTGGCGCACACAGTGGATCGGACGTGCAAATGACAATCCAGCTCCGTCATTGCGAGCCGCCCGGTCGGCGCGTAGCGCCGCCGGATGACAGGCTCCGCGAAGCAATCCATAGCACCACTTGCGGAGGCATGGATTGCTTCGTCGCTGTCGCTCCCTTGCGCAAACGCTTCGCGTTTGTCGCAGGCAATGACGACTTAGCGAGAGTGGCTGCGACAAATTAACCCGACGGGCAAAATTCCGCTTCCCTCGTCGGGCAAATCAACGGTTTGAATTGTCGCGTCCCGCCCGACAAGAGGGGCGTGCGCACGTCACGAACGCGCGGCGGGATGCGGTGGACGC
>NZ_JAFCME010000036.1 GCF_018130065.1 Bradyrhizobium sp. AUGA SZCCT0158
ATACAGGGCAGCGGTGAACACCCGGCCTTCCCTGCGCAATGGCTTTACGGCTTATGCCGTGATCTCCCCGGAGACGAGTTCTGGGTTGACTCCGTCGCTATCGTTTCCGCTTGCGCTTCTCCGACAGCTTGACGCCTGCAACGGGCGCCAGGACCACACGGTTTTGCCGTACGCTTAATCCACGCCGTCGTCTCAGCGCAAACCAGCGTCCACCGCAACCCGTCCAACGTCCGTGACGACGGCCGACGCCCTCTGAGTGGGACGGGATGGGCAAAGATATGCACCTGATTTTCCTTCCGGTAAACAGAAATATTTTTTATTTTGGGGCTTGACACGATTTCCGTAAATCAGAACTGATTTGCCCGTCGGGTCGTTTTGTCGCGCCCCGGCGTCATTGCACGCAGGCCCGAACGGCTTTCGCGACATCGCGGCGGCCAGTCTCCTTCAAGCCGATCGCATCGGATCAGGCGACAGACAGCTTTGCAGTTGCGCCGAACCCCGGCATGACGCCGCCAAGAATCGTGCCCAACGCCACCAAACACGGCTCGCCTGCGGATGGGCGGTAATGTCAATTACTCGACATTTGATCGATCGCGCTAAGCTGCCCGCAATCTTCGGCATCACGTTGCAATTGTGCGGACGAATCTGAAAAAATCCTGATATCGCTTCGCCCGCCCGGGCCAAGCTCGCCAACGTACGGGTCCAAGAAGGAGCACCGATGAGCAAGGGCGATGACGTGCAGATCGAAGTTGCGCTGGCCGCGACCGATGAGGTGCGCCTGCTGATCGGCGAGCTCGAGGCCGTGCTTGCGGTGGAGTATCCGCCGGAGCAGCGGCATGGCTTTTCCATCGATGCGATCTTTCAACCGCATGTCCGCTTCTTCCTCGCGCGACGTCACGGCGCGGCGGTGGGCTGCGGCGGCGTCGCCCTCTTCCCTGAATATGCCGAGGTCAAGCGCATGTATGTGCGCGGCATCGCGCGGGGCCAGGGCGTTGCCGACGCCATTCTCGCGCGCATCGAAGACGAGGTGCGTGGCGCCGGACTTCCTGTGTTGCGCCTGGAGACAGGAACGCGCCAGATCGCGGCGATGCGGCTCTATATACGCACGGGATTCCGGGAATGTTCCGCGTTTGGCGATTACGCGCTGAAAGCGCCGCAATCCACCGCGGCGAGTGTGTTCTTCGAGAAGCGGATGTGAAGCATATCGCGGCAGGAACCAGCCACGGTTCAAACTGTCCACAGAACGGAGCCCGCGCTGCTTCCAGTTAAGAAACTCTCAGTATTTCTACGTTAGGTTGGGTCGCATTGGGGTAATGCTTCGGGCGCACAATGGCGCGGTGACCTGCTTTGTCGGGTCGCATCCAGCTTGGCATTGTTTCCATTGTCGAGAAATTTGATCTCGTTGCTGGACCAATCGATGCTTAAGTTAAAGAAAATTTCTGATCTACTGAAGGACTCGGCGGATAGCCTCGAAGGGCACAGCAGGGCGGCCAGTGGAAAAGCAGCGGACGAAACGGCCAAAATGATTAGGGACCTGCGCGATGCGGCCCGAGAAATCCTGACGAGTCAGGAATATCAAAATTCAAAGATCAAGTTCTAGAACCAAGACGCGACCATCAGGCGTTTAGTCCGATGATGATTTTTTTCTGTTCAACCGGAGAGTCCGGTTATGGTCGAAACTCGAATTGCGCCTCGCTTCCGTGTCGCCAAGCCCGCGAAGATTGATCACGGTGGCGACAAGATCAAATGCATGATCCGCGATATCTCCGCTACGGGAGCAGCGCTTGAGATATTCGATATCGTTCGGGTGCCTCAAAGCTTCACATTGATTGTGCCGGAAGATGGCCTGAAGCTGCCGTGCCACATTGTTTGGCGCAAGGAATACCGGATCGGTGTCGCCTTCGATTAGTTGTGTAGCCGGGAGTTGCGTAGTCCGGATGAGCCAACGGGTCGCGCAAACGCGCGCCCGATGACAGGCTCCGCGACATCCGGGACTCCTGCATTTCTCCGATACCCGCATGTCGCTGGCGCTCATGCGGGCTACCGGTCTCACAGCCCCGGCAAGCTGCCGGCGGATGCCTGTTATTGTTTTGCGGTGGTCTCGGCCTTGCTATCCGTTTTGGCTGCCTTCGGTTTCGCGGGCGCCTTGGCGGCGGCTTTCGGGGCGGCATTGTCGCTGCGCACGGTTCCCCAGGGATCGGTGCTCTTTTGCTCCGGAATATTGCCCAGCGACCGCTTGTAAGCCCGCTCGGCCTCCTTCTCCGCCGCGATATCCGATCGCGTCTTTTCCTTATCCTCCTCCCCGTATCTTTGAACGGGTGCCTGCTGGGCCAACGCCGGCCCGGCCAGCAAGACCATCACAGCCACGATGCCAATCATTTTCATGCGATCACTCCCCGGACTTTCCTGCCAAACGAATAGCACAGCTCCCGCGCCGGCCTAAATGCTGGATTGGGCGGAAATTGCTCGCGAAAACGCGCATTTCGCTGGCTGCAGCCAAGTCGTTGCCCAGAGCTGTCCAGTTTTGTAAACGTCTGGCATGAACGCCCCGCTTCTCCCCAACTCCGCCGACGCGCTGCTGTTCGATCTCGGACGCGTCGTCCTCGATATCGACTTCGGCAAGGTGGTCGCCACTTGGGCCGGCCATGCCGGCTGCGAGCCCGCACAGCTGGTCCAGCGATTCTCGCCCAATGACGCCTGGCATCGTCACGAGCGGGGCGAGATCAGCGATGCCGAATTCTTCGCAGGCCTGCGAGTCTCGTTGGGCATCGGAATAACGGACGCCGAGTTCCTGGAAGGCTGGAACGCGATCTTCGCCGGCGAAATGCCCGATATATCAGCATCGCTGGCGCGCGCCGGACAACGGCTGCCGCTTTATGCCTTCTCCAACACCAATAACGCGCATGTCGTGCATTTCAGCCAGGCCTATGCCGGCGTGCTCGGCCATTTCCGCGAAATCTACCTGTCATCGACGATCGGGCTTCGAAAGCCCGATGCGGCGGCCTATGATCATGTCGTCAAGGCGATCGGTGTTCCCGCCTCCCGCATCGTGTTCTTCGACGATTCCGCAGCAAATATCGACGGCGCGCGGGCACGCGGCCTGGCCGCGGTGCATGTGACAGGGCCGGATGACGTCGCAAAGGCGCTTGCCGCGCTGGGAATTTGAGAGGGTGTTGCCGTGGCCCTGATGCCGGTCGTTGATGCACTGACCGCGATCCTTGCGGGCGCCGATCCCCTGGCGGAAGAAATGGCCGCACTCGACACCGCCTGGCATCGCGTCCTCGCGCGCGACCTTGCCGCAAAGCGCACGCAGCCGCCGCGGGCGATGTCGGCGATGGACGGCTATGCGGTGCGATCGGCCGATGCCGCCGACCTCTCCGCGCGGCTGAAGGTGATCGGCGAAGTCGCGGCGGGCCGCCCGTTCGAACGCAAGGTGGGCCCGGGCGAAGCGGTCAGGATTTTTACCGGCGGGGTGATCCCTGATGGCGCCGACGCCGTCATCATCCAGGAAGACACGGCCGCCAGCGGCGACCACATCACGATCACGGAAGTTGCAAGACCGGGACGGCATATCCGCGCCGCCGGCGCCGATTTCCGCGAGGGCGATGTGCTGCTCACCAGGGGAAGCCGCCTCACCGAACGCGATCTGTCGCTCGCTGCCGGCATGAACTATCCGGAACTTGCCGTGATCAGCCGCCCCAAGGTGGCGGTGCTCGCCACCGGCGACGAGCTGGTGATGCCGGGCTCGATCCCGGGCCCCGGCCAGATCGTCTACTCCAACGGCTACGCGCTGCGCGCGCTGGCGCGGGCCGAGGGCGCCGAGACCATCGATTTCGGCATCGCCGCCGACACGGTCGAGGCGACCACTGACGGCATCCGCCGCGCCCGCGCATCGGGCGCCGACATCCTGATCACGATGGGCGGCGCCTCGGTCGGCGACCACGACCTCGTCAAGCGCTCGCTGGAGGCCGAGGGCGTCGCGATGGCGTTCTGGCGCATCGCGATGCGGCCGGGCAAGCCGATGATGCACGGGCGCCTCGGGGCGATGCGGGTGATCGGCCTGCCCGGCAATCCGGTCTCGTCCTATGTCTGCGGTTTCCTGTTTCTGGTGCCGCTGATTCGCGCGCTGTCGGGCCGAAAAACCATCCATCACGCGCGTGAGACCGCCCTGCTCGGCCGCGATCTTCCCGCCAACGACCAGCGCGAAGACTATCTTCGCGCACGGCTTGAGCAGCGCGAAGACGGTGCGTTGATCGCGGTGCCGGTGAGCCACCAGGATTCGTCGCTGCTAGGGAATCTCGCTGCGGCACGGGCGCTTTTGATACGTCCGCCGTTTGCGCCGGCGGTGCCTGAAGGCACGCCATGCGAGTTCCTGCGCCTGCCGGAATGACGCGTCCGGGCGGCCTGTTCGAGTGAACTCGGCGCGCGTTCATCTGAAATTAAGTGGTTGCGGAACATGTATCGAACATATAGTGTCCGTTCATGATTTGTTTCGAGAGCTAGTGTCTACAAATGGGAGTTTTGGACTTCCGAATTTGAGACCGCGGCCTCTGCAAGCTGAACGACCACGAATTACGACGCGCCAACCGGGGGATTGCTCGAGATGCTTACGCGCAAACAGTATGAACTTCTGCGTTTCATCAACGAACGGCTCAAGGAAGCCGGCGTGCCGCCCTCCTTCGACGAAATGAAGGATGCGCTCGACCTCCGCTCCAAATCCGGCATCCACCGCCTCATCACCGCCTTGGAAGAGCGCGGCTTCATCCGCCGCCTGCCCAACCGTGCCCGCGCCATCGAAGTCATCAAGCTGCCCGAGCTTGCGGGCGCCGGTAACGGCAACGGCCGCCGCGGCTTCACCCCGAGCGTCATCGAAGGCACGCTCGGCAAGGTCCGCGCCGCCAGCGCGCCCGCCGAGGACGATGGCAACCGTCCGGTCGCCGTTCCCGTCATGGGCCGGATCGCCGCCGGCACGCCGATCGAGGCGCTGCAGACCCGCAGCCACACCATCAGCGTACCGCCGGACATGCTCGGCTCCGGCGAACATTACGCGCTCGAAGTCCGCGGCGATTCCATGGTGGACGCCGGCATTCTCGACGGCGACATGGCGCTGATCCAGCGCAACGAGACCGCCGACACCGGCGATATCGTGGTGGCGCTGATCGACGAGGAGGAAGCCACCCTGAAACGCTTCCGCCGCCGCGGCGCCTCGATCGCGCTGGAGCCCGCCAACACCTCTTATGAAGTGCGCATCCTGCCGCCGAACCGGGTCCGGATTCAGGGCAAGCTGATCGGGCTGTACCGGAAGTACTGAGCGCGGCCCGCGCCAAATGCAAGCCGCGTTCGGCACCGCAAAAAAGCCCCGGCCATCGACCGGGGCTTTTCGTTGCCTGGAAGTTGGGACAGCCTTAACCGTCGCGGTGCGCTTGCACACGTCCCACAATTGCCCAGAACGCAGCAAAAACTGGCGGCGTGAGCGCGCTGTTTGGTTTGAGGCGTGCTCGAAAGCGTGCGAACGGGGGGACGCGACGTGGTCAGCAATATGATCACCAAGATCACCTGGCAGAGGGCGGGCCTAGTGACCGAGCCGGGCCGCTACATGCTCCGGTTCGGCTGGCTGACGGTGACGGCGGAAGATCTCGCGATCTGGCAGCAATATCCGGAGGCCGCGTTCACGCTGGTCGCGCTGCCCGGGATTGCCGACGACGGACGGGAGCAATTCCATCTCGGCGCCTTCGAACTGCCGCTGCCGCCGATGCCTGAAAATCCGCAGCCGCCGTAGCGCGTTTGTGATCGGTTGCGCCGGCCTTTCCGTCGCACAAATGTCCAGAACAGGAATAGACTTTGCTCAAGTCCACTCTGATAGAGGCCAGCGCCTCGAGGGAGGCACGGGTCTTTATCTCTTACGAGGGAGCGATCCGATGTGTGACTATAGTTTGCACGCGATGGCAACGCGTCCTGCTGAGGTCGGCGAGACATTAATATCGACCACCTTCCGCGGCACCTCGACCCGCGGCTTTGCCAGCGAACGCGACCCGGCAGTCGCGGTCTGCATGCTGCCCGGGACCGAACTGGCCTTCGCGCAAGACGTCAAATACGACAACCGCTGGATCTGGACGCGGACGATCGGTTTTCGCGTCGGTAAGTTCAACACCATTGATCCGCACATCAGGGAACGTCACCACGACGCAATCGAATTTCCCGACGGGAGCCATGTGCTGGTGACGCAGCTTTGCGAGGGTCAGCGCGTCACCGTGCTGCAATTGCCGGTGGTGCATCCGATTCCCGAGCGCGCGGCAACGAAGGCGGACACTACGACGACGACACCGCTTTCCACCGGTTGAATTCCGCGCCGCCGGTCGCGCCCCGCCGGGGAATGTGAATCCTTATTCCTCGGCCTGCAGGTCCGCTTCCGACGGGGTCGCATCGACCGCACGCGGCGCCGCACGGCGTGGCGCGAGGATGGTTGTCTCCGCGTCACCTTCGCCCGCGATCGCCGGCGACCATGGGCGATCGACGCCCCTGGGCTTGACGGCATCGATGGTAAATCCGCCGACGCTTCGCCGCAGCGCCATGGCGCCCTGCCGCCGCAGACGCTCCGCATCGATCACCGAGGCCCCGCACGCCGCAGGCGCCTGCCTTGCGGTTACCACCAGCGCCGCACGCTCACAATCATCCGCCAGCGCTTCCGGCCGCAGCGCCAACGCCACGAACCCGCCACCGGCGCCTTGCGTCACGCAGCCGCTCTCGTCGCATGAGACGCCCTCAGTGAGCGAGGCATCGGCAGGCTTTCGCGCGTCGGCATCCGCCGCCAGCCATTCCCTAACGAGGAAGCCATCTCGCGAGGCTCCGGTCGAAGTCACCTTGGCCGCCCGCATCAAATGCAGTTTGCCGTTCTGGCCGCGGACACCGACATTGCGCCCGTCGGCGGAGATCAGGATGTCCGGCTGCGGCACCCTCGCCGCCCACACCGCCGCCACCAGCACCACGGCCGCGCCGGTATAGCGCAGCGGCGTTCGTAACAGGCCGAGCAGGATGATGCCGATACTCGCCGCAATCAGCGGGCCGATGCCGAACGCCGGCACACGGCCGACCGCGCCCGGCAAGGCCGCGACCCATTGCGTGACCACGATCATCCAGTCGATGCCGACGCCCATCAACCACCAGCAGATGCCGTCGAAGCCGAACGGCATGAAGACCAGCCCGAACAATCCCGCCGGCATCACCAGCGCCGAGACCACCGGCATCGCCGCCAGATTGGCGAGCACGCCGTAGGGCGTCACCCGGTGGAAATGAAACGCCGCATAAGGCGTGGTGGCGAGGCCCGCTACCAATGAGGCCAGCAGCAGCATCGTGATCTCGCGGCCGCCCCACAGCGCCACCTGCGCGGTCGCGGAATGATCCGGCTGCGCGAACAGGCGCGGCATGCCGAGCTGCACCAGCGCCACCAGCCCCAGCGTCGCCGCAAACGACATTTGGAAGCTCGGATGCACCAGCGCCTCCGGTGCAATGGTCAGGACAATGAGCGCCGCCACCGCGAGCGTCCGAAACGTGATGGCGCGGCGGTCGACCATGACGGCGATCAGCACCACAGCCGTCATGAAGAACGAACGCTGGGTCGCGACTTCAGCCCCGGACAGCAGCAGATAAAACGCGGATGCTGCGAGTGCCGCCACCGCCGACCATTTCTTGATCGCAAAGCCAACCGTGAGCGTCGGGAACAGCGCCAGCAGCGCCCGTACCGCAAAGAACACGACGCCCGCGACGACAGCCATGTGATAGCCCGATATCGACAGCACATGGCCAAGTCCGGAGATGAACATCGCCTCATTGACGGGCTCGGAGATCGCGTCGCGCCGGCCGGTCAATAGCGCGGTCGCGATCGCGCGCTTGTCGCCTTCCAGCACGGTCCGGATCAGCGCGTCGATCGCATCCCGCATGCCTTGCATGAACGCCGAATAGCGCAACTTCCACCCGCCGCCATCAGGCGCTTTCGCGGTCTTGATCGCACCCATCACAAAGCCGGAGGCGCCGATGCCGGAGAAGAACATGTCGCGGCCGAAATCGTAGCTGCCGGGCCGGAGCGGCGACATCGGCGGCAACAGCCGCGCCTTCAATTCGACAAAGCTGCCGACGTCAGGCGCGGTGCCCTTCTTGACCGACAGCCGCACGCGTTCGATTTTTGTCGCGTCGCGCGCGCTCTCCATGGTCACGACGCGCAGCACAAAACGGTCGGTGCGTTCGCGGATGTCGCGGGTCTCGACATATCCCGTCAGCGACACCGAAAACATCGGCCGCGCCAGCACGCCATGCGCGATCCGCGCCGTCTTCCAGGTAGCGATCGCAAAGCCGGCGGCGACGGCCGCGATCATGACTGCGATCGGAAACACCTTGTGCCGCCGCAGCAGGAACGCCGCCGCGCACAGCGTGATGGCGGTAACCGCCACGACCGTCAGCACCGGCTCGTGGTCGGCGGCAAAATACAAGGCGATGCCGGTGCCGAACGCGACGGGCACCCAGGGCAGCAAACGCCCCGCCCCCGCCTCCGCGCGCGCCCATTGCCGCAAGGTCTCGATCAGCGGCGCCCACAGCGCAAGACGCCGGGGCGCGAGACCGCCGACCGGCGCCGCCCCACGCGGCGGCCACGTGCCGGCGTAGCCTCGCCTTTGGCCCGGCGTGTTGCCCTGCTCCGACATCAAGCTACCCACACGATACGCTCGCGGACACAAAGCTACCGGAAGGTGTGAGGTGCCGGCTAGCAGAACGGAAGTGGAATATCGGCGAAAGGCGCCGCGCCGCTCATTATGCCGTTATGTCGCAGAACGAGGTGATCGGGCCTTTTGCAAGGGCGTCGCCGGTGCCTCGCCGCGCCCCGTGCCGGCACTTCCCCTTGACATGCCGGCGCTCCGCCGCCCGAATGGCGGGTAGCGCAAAAAGCGCGCGCCGCGGTGCAATGCCCGGCGCATCAAAAACAAAATGGGGAGGGTTTGCGAATGCTTCGCCAAATAATCCGCGATGCCAAAAGTCTGGCCAGAAATGTTGCCCTTGCTTGGCTTGCAGCCGTAAGCCTGCTCGGCGCCGGCAACGCGCAAGCGGCCTTCCCGGAGCGACCCATCACGCTGATCGTGCCGTGGGCCGCCGGCGGCGGCACCGACGCGGTCGCCCGCCAGATCGCCAACATCATGGAGCGCGATCTCAAGCAGCCGGTGAACGTCGTGAACCGCACCGGCGGATCGGGCGTGGTCGGCCACCAGGCGATCGCGACTGCCGCGCCCGACGGTTACACGTTCGGCCTCATCACGCTGGAAATCACCCTGATGCACTGGGCGGGGCTTACCGATCTTACGTTCGAGAAGTTCACGCCGCTCGGGCTGGTCAACCAGGACTTCGCCGCGATCCACGTCAAGGCGGACTCGCCCTACAAGAACGTCAAGGAGCTGTTCGCGCATATCAAGGCGAACCCGAACAAGGTGGCGGCTTCGGGCACCGGGCAAGGCGGAAGCTGGCATGTCGCGCTCGCCGGCCTGATGCAGGCCGACGGCGTTTCGCCGACCTCGATCCGCTGGGTGCCATCCACGGGCGCTGCGACCGCGCTGACGGATCTGGCCGCCGGCGGCGTCGACTTCGTCGCGTGCTCGATGCCGGAAGCCGAGGCGCTAATCAAGGCGGGGCGTATCCGCAGCCTCGCCTTCTTCTCGCCCAAGCGCGCGCCGAACTTCCCTGACGTGCCGACCACCGAGGAGGCGACCGGTCACAAGGTTCACAAGGGCGTGTGGCGCGGCTTTGCGGCGCCCAAGGGCCTGCCGCCGGAAATCGCCAAGACGTATGAGGCCGCGATCAAGAAGGCCTGGGACAGCGACGAGTTCAAGGATTTCATGACCCGGCGCGGCTTCGACATGATCTATCTAGATGCGGCAAGGTATGGCGAGTTCATGAAGGCCGACGACGAGAGCAACGGCAAGGCGCTGAAGTCGCTGGGGCTGGCGAAGTGAGGCGCGCCGCAAGCCTCGTCGTCGCCTGACGGCAACCCGACGACCGCGAAGGCTTAGTGGTCCGGCCGGTTAATGTCCGGAGCATCTCCTGCCGCCATGTCCAAGCGGAATCTCAAAAGAGATCAGTAAGGCGCGCGCTCCTGCAACCGTGACCCGCACGGCCCCAAGCTGCACTATTTCCACGACCTGTAGGCGTCCAGCGCGTGAGCGACAAGGATGCCGACGCTGAGAATTATCAGAAGTGCTGCAATGGCCTCGAACATTGGCGATCTCTCAGGGTTGCTCAAGTAAGCAACTCGCCCCGCTGCACAGTCAAAATGATTCGCCTTGTCGCCGCAGATCGCGGTGCGGCTGGTGACTTTGAGCAACGGTTGATCTGGTTTTCACCTGAATCTGCAAGCTTGATTGCCCATTTTTTGCCTATTTTTCGACGGAAACAGCGATCCTAGCCCTTAACCTAGCGGCCAACGCAGGCGGTGGCTGAAATGACGGACCGATCGCACGAAATCGCGCCGGACGACGACCTCCGTATTCTTGTCCGCGTGGTCTCGATTTGTACTCTGGGACTCTGGTCATTTGCAGCCGGTTTGCTGATAGGCACTTTTCTGTTTTCGTGATCAATGCCCGCTGCTGCGCCATGGCCTCTCGGCCATCAACTTGGTCGCGGGTGAGTCAACACTGCCTTCTGACATTCAGCGCCGTTCAACCCTGACTTCGGCGAGGTGCTTGATGCGACGGGCGATCATCGGACTCTTGCGCAAGATTTTAGCCACCCGGCTCTTCACTTCAAGCGCGCAACGATATCGGCGCCCTATGATCCCTACCTTGAGCCGCGCGTCGTCCGTGCTGGTTGGCACGGCAGCGTTCGCACTCCTGGCCCCGCACGCCGCTGTTTCCCAAGGCCGCATCGAAATAGTGAATTTCCAAAGCGTTACCTTCCCCGGCAGCCTGTTTACGCCTCCTTTTATGGCCGCCCCGCAGGAGGGCTCGCCGGCAACGATCTTTGGTATTCTGAGGCTTCCGGAGACTACGGACCGGGTTCCTGCCGTCGTCATAACGCATGGTTGTTCGGGCATCACGGGAGCGGAGACGTACTGGGCGGAAAGTCTCATTCAACTCGGCGTCGCTACGTTCGTCGTCAATAGTTTTGTCGGGAGGAGTATTCCGCGTGTCTGCTCAGGTCCTCACACAATAAGCACAGCCAGCGTGCTCACCGATGTCTATCGCGCACGGGATCTTCTGGCAGTGCATCCGCGCATCGACCCTTCACGAATTGCGGTGTTGGGATTTTCCTTCGGTGGCCGCAACGCGCTCTGGGCAGCCTCCCCGCGGTTCCAGCAACGCTACGGTCCCGGGCTGTCACCCTTTGCAGCCCATCTCGCGTTTTACCCCACAGGCTGTCATATCAAGCTCATCGATGAAGATCGCGTGGCTGATGTCCCGATACGGATCTTTCATGGCGCAGCCGACGACGCGACGATCATCGGCCGCTGCAGGGAGTACGTCGCACGGCTCCGCAATGCCGGCCGTGACGTCGCCCTGTTCGAATACGTCGGCGCCAAGCACTGGTTTGACAACGCCGATCTCGCCAACCGTCAAACGGCGACCGGCTTCCTGAACTACAGCAAGTGTACGTTTCTCGAGCAAGACGACAAGATCATCGACGTGGTGACCGGCGGCCCGGCAGGAACGGGATCGCCATGCGTGGTGTCGGAGGGGTCGTTTGGTTACAATCCCGCGGCGCGCGAGCAAGCGACAGCGGATGTGCAGAATTTTCTGCGATCGTTGTTCAAGCTTTGACCGCCGCACAGGCGGGGTCATGGCCTCAACTGACCGGTCGGACACATGGCGTCGTTACGCTACGATGCGGAATTTGGTCCGCTATCATAGACAGGGCAGCAGCAGCCCCCGCCTCCGCGCACACCCATGTGCGCAGAGTCTCGATGAACGGCGGCCAGTTCGAAAGACGCGACGGGAGCAATCCGCCGGCCGGCGCCGCCCCCTGCCGGCGTAGCCTCTCCTGCTGCCCGGCGTTCCGCCCTGCTCCGCCATCCCACGCCTTGGAGTATGCCTGTTTTCACAAATCTACTGGAAGCGGCTATCCGCGGGTGAGTGGAACAGATGCGAAATGCGGACGAAAGAATGTCCGCCCGTCGTCCAGCCGATTGAGCCGAAAGTCTCAGAAGGTGCGATTGGGGATTAGACTGCTGTCGCGCCTCCGATCCCTGACAGAGGGGACAGAGGCATTGAAAGCTCGCGGCATGAAGGCCGCTGGAGCTTTTCTCAGGTGGTTCAACGCTCCTCTGAGACCAGGCGTTGCGGCCGCTACTTGCAATGTTGGCCTGTCGCGTCGCGCACCCGACACATGGCAATTCAAATCCCGGCCCACGTCGCCGAGCCAATTCCTCTCCTCCCGACCGCAAGTAGATAACGGTCGGCCAGAGGCTCGGCAACCACCCTTCTCAGCTGGCTGGATGATGCCAGCGATCGTGCCACCAGGTGCTGAAATCGCGATCGGTCGCTAGTTCCCAGGCTGCAAGCAAAATCACCAATATGCCTGAGACCACACTGCTTGCCGTGGCCGATACCGACTCGTAGCCGACCGTCCAAGGTACCGCCACCAGAGCCAAACCGATGAGGATCTCTCCCCATTCCTCCAGATAGGAGGGAATGAGGAATCCCTCTACGGCAAACAGAATGACGCACAAGCCAAGGGCGATAGTTAGCACGACTTCTGCCCCAGCCATGCCCAGGGCGAACGGCGACACGACCAGCCAGACACCCACCACCAGGCTGGCAACGTCCTGCCAGTGTTGAATGCGCATGATACTCACCTCCTCTCCTCCATGAATATGGTGGCGCCGCGCTGAAAAACGCGTGCCTCAACCTGCGTTGTGTTGACGCTGCTGCTGCCCCCGGCGCCGTCGTCCCACCCTGGCCGCCCATCACCCCAAAAACGCTCTTGCAAGTGCGCTGCAGCAGGACGCACGCTGCGTGCGCCTGACCAGCGTCGACGTCTCGCGGACCAGCGGAACGGGTACGCATTGCGGCTTGTTGAAGCCCTCCGGCAGCGATAATTTCACTTCACTTTATGGTTGTACGAGACCCCGGCTCAGATGCAAAAATCCAGACTTGCTGTCCGCGTTTGGCGGCGAACGGGCAACGCGGCTCGCCGCCGCCTCCCTCTTACCTTCGCCGTCGCTTCGTTTGCATTGCTTGCAAACGGCACCGCAAAGGCCGCATCGGAAAACAATATCCCCCAGCGGGCTGTGCTGTATGACGAGGACCCTTCCGATCCCAAGGGCACCAAATATGAAGGCTCGGTCTCGTGGCGTACCGTCCCAATCAAGGCTGCGGGTCAGCCTGACGAATTGGCCGTCTACGCCGACGTCGAGATTCCATGGCGCAAGCTCAAGCTGACGCTGTCATTCCGGCGCAATACCGACAAATCCCTGCCAGCCAGCCACACCGCGGAACTGAGATTTACCCTGCCTCCGGATATTGCCGTCAGCAGCGTTCCGGGACTGCTGACGAAATCGAGCGAACAGAGCCGTGGCGTTCCGCTCGCCGCCGTCGCGGTCAAGGTCACCGACTACTTCTTCATGGTAGGCCTGCAGGACACCCCTGCAGACCGCGCCAAGAACCTGCAGCTGCTGCTCGAGCGCACATGGTTCGATATTCCGATGGTGTATTCCAGCGGTCGCCGCGCCATCATCGCGATCGAAAAAGGAACGCCCGGCACCAATGCATTCAAGGTCGCTTTCGGCGCCGGGAATCCGGCTCACGCGCCTGCAACGTCGCCGTCGCGTCCGGGCTATGCTGTTCAGGTATCCGCCCAGAACAATGAAGCGGACGCGCTGGCTTCCTATCAGGTGCTGCAGACCAAATTTCCCGCCGTGTTGGGATCACGCGCCCCCATCGTCAAACGCGTGGACGGCAACGACGGCGTTCTCTACCGCGCTATGGTCGGCCCGTTTTCGACCGCCGACGAAGCGTTCGATTTGTGCGAGAGCCTGAAGGCCGCCGGCGGAGAATGCATCGTCCAGCGAAATTGACGGGCGAAGGCCGCAGCTTCCCTATTGCTGGATCAACGGCGCCTTCGACGACACGTGATGGCTGACGATTTTCCAGTCGCCGTCTTCGCGGGCGATCACCCAGGTGATCTTGACCGACAGTTTTACGGCGCCTTCATCGGCGTCGAACGACGCCGTGCCGGCGACATTGACCAAATCGGGTCCGGCCTGCTCGGCCACGACATCGGTGAACTGGACGGCCGACGTCCGCCACCGCGGCAATCCCTTGAAGTAGGCCGTGACGCCGTCGCGTCCGCGATAGAGTTTCGGGTTCGAGCCGAAGAACAGCGCGTGCCTCGAATAGAGCGAAGCGAGCGCGTCGGCGTCCAGCCTGCTGAACGCCGCGGCCCACTTCGCCATGGTGCCGGATGCGATGTCGTCGGCCGCGCTGTGCATCGGAATATCCAATCGTTTTGAAGCGAAGTCAGCCCTTCTCAGCCCTTGGCGACTTCCTTGGCAAACGTGTCGCGCAAGCCGATGGTGCGGTTGAACACTGGTTTGTCCGGCGTCGAATCCTGGTCGCGCACGAAATAGCCTTGCCGCTCGAACTGCATCACCTCGTTCGAATTGCTTTCGGCGACGCCGACCTCGATCCGCGCGTCGGACAGCACTTCCAGCGACTGCGGGTTGATGTCGGCGGCGAAATTGCCGGCGTCGGGGCTCGGTTTTGCAAATAGCTGGTTGTAGACGCGGATTTCAGCGGTGCGCGACTGCGCCGCCGGCAGCCAGTGCATGGTGGCCTTCACCTTGCGTCCATCGGGCGCGTTGCCGCCCTTGGTGGCAGGATCATAGGTACAGCGCAGCTCGACCACCTCGCCGGCGTCATTCTTGATCACGCCGGTGCATTTGATGAAATAGGCGTAGCGCAGCCGCACTTCGTTGCCCGGAGAAAGCCGGAAGAATTTCTTCGGCGGGTTCTCCATGAAATCGTCCTGCTCGATATAGAGTTCGCGGCCGAACGCGATGCGGCGGGTGCCGGCATCGGGATTGTCAGGGTGATTGACGGCCTCGAGCTCCTCGACCTGGCCTTCAGGATAATTCTCGATCACGACCTTCAGCGGCCGCAGCACCGCCATGCGGCGCTCGGCCGTCTTGTTGAGCAGTTCGCGGATGCAGAATTCCAGCATGCCGACATCGACCACGCTGTTGGATTTCGCCACCCCGATGCGCTTGACGAATTCGCGCACCGCTGCCGGCGGCACGCCGCGCCGCTTCAGGCCGGCGACGGTCGGCATCCGCGGATCGTCCCAGCCGGCGACATGGCCCTCGCGCACGAGCTGCGTCAGCACCCGCTTCGAAAGCAGCGTGTAGGTGATGTTGAGCCGGGCGAATTCATACTGCCGCGGCTTTGACGGCACCGGCAGCTTGTCGAGCAGCCATTCATAGAGCGGCCGGTGATCCTCGAACTCCAGCGTGCAGATCGAATGGGTGATGCCTTCGATGGCGTCCGACTGGCCGTGGGCGTAGTCGTAGCTCGGATAGATCGACCATTTGTCGCCGGTGCGCGGATGATGGGCGTGCAGGATTCGGTACAGCACGGGATCGCGCATGTTGATGTTGCCGGAGGCCATGTCGATTTTGGCGCGCAGCACGCGGGTGCCGTTCGGGAATTCGCCGGCCTTCATGCGGCGAAACAGATCGAGGTTCTCGTCCACCGGCCGGTCGCGGAACGGGCTGTTCTTGCCGGGTTCCGTCAGCGTGCCGCGGCTGACGCGGATTTCCTCCTGCGACTGGTCGTCGACATAGGCATGGCCGGCCTTGATCAGGCCTTCCGCCCAGTCGTAGAGCCGCTCGAAATAGTCAGAGGCGTAGTAGAGATCGGTTCCCCAGTCGTAGCCGAGCCAGCGCACGTCGGCCTGGATGGAATCGATATATTCCTGCTCTTCCTTGGTCGGGTTGGTGTCGTCGAAGCGCAGATGGCACTTGCCGCCAAACTCCTGCGCGATGCCGAAATTAAGGGCAATCGACTTGGCGTGGCCGATATGCAGGTAGCCGTTCGGCTCCGGCGGAAATCGGGTCACGATCCGGCTGTGCTTCTGGGTGTCGAGGTCGGCCTGGACGATGTCGCGAATGAAATCGCGCCCTGCTTCTGCCGCTGCCGGTTCTGTGGTCATTACGTGTTCCCGCTCGGTAAGCGGCCCTTCTGCCAAATTCGCCCCTGCCCGCCAAGCCTGCTTTGGCCAAGGCAGCTCTAAAGCCTGACTTTAACGGCGAGACTTTAGTTATGCACCGTCCTGCTATACACCACGGCCGTTCACGCATAGGCCTGCCCCCATCATGACCGATTCCGTCGTCACCCGCTTTGCCCCCTCGCCGACCGGCTTCCTGCACATCGGAGGCGCCCGCACCGCGCTGTTCAACTGGCTCTACGCCAAGAAACACGGCGGCAAGATGCTGCTGCGGATCGAGGATACCGACCGCGAGCGGTCGACCGAGCCGGCGATTGCCGCGATCCTCGACGGATTGAAGTGGCTGGAGCTCGGTTGGGACGGCGACGTCATCTACCAGTTCAGCCGCGCCGCCCGCCACCGCGAGGCTGCCGAGTCCCTGCTCGCCAGCGGCCGGGCCTATCGCTGCTACGCCACGCCGGAGGAACTGACGGCGATGCGCGAGAAGGCCCGCGCCGAGGGCCGCACCCGCCTCTATGACGGCCTGTGGCGCGACCGTGACCCGTCGGAGGCGCCCGCGGGCATGAAGCCCACCATCCGTCTCAAGGCGCCGCAGACCGGCGAGACCGTGATCGAGGATCAGGTCCAGGGCCGCGTGGTCTGGCAGAACGAGAACCTCGACGATCTCGTGCTGCTGCGCGGCGACGGCAACCCGACCTACATGCTGGCGGTCGTGGTCGACGACCACGACATGGGCGTCACCCACGTGATCCGGGGTGACGATCATTTGATCAACGCCGCGCGCCAGAAGCAGATCTACGACGCGCTGGATTGGACGCTTCCGAACATGTCCCATATCCCGCTGATCCATGGGGCCGATGGCGCGAAGCTGTCGAAGCGTCATGGCGCGCTCGGGGTCGAGGCCTACCGCGCACTCGGCTATCTGCCGGCGGCGCTGCGCAATTACCTGGTCCGGCTCGGCTGGGGCCATGGCGACCAGGAGATTTTCTCGACGGAGGAGATGATCGCCGCGTTCGACCTGCCCGCCATCGGCCGTTCGGCGGCGCGCTTCGATTTCGCCAAGCTTGAAAACCTCAACGGCCACTACATCCGCCAGGCCGACGATCAAGCGCTCGTGACCATGTTCGAGCAGCTGCTGGATCACGTTCCTGATGGCGCCGAACTGAAGGCCAAGCTCAACGACACCACGCGGGCGCAATTGCTGCGGGCAATGCCGAGCCTGAAAGAGCGCGCCAAGACGCTGCTCGAATTGATCGCGGGCTCCTACTTCATCTTTGCCGACCGTCCGCTCGAGCTCGAGCCGAAAGCGGCCGCCCTGCTGACGCCGGAAACCCGCGGTTTGATCGGCAAGCTGCGCGATGCGCTGGAGGCCGTCACCGACTGGAATTCGGAAACCACCGAAGCCGCCATGCGGAATTTCGCCGAGCAGAATAACCTCAAGCTGGGCGCGGTCGCCCAGCCGCTGCGGGTGGCGCTGACCGGGCGGACGACGTCGCCCGGAATCTTCGACGTGCTGGCGGTGCTGGGGCGGGATCAATGCCTGGCCCGGCTCGGCGATCAAGCCGCGGGATGAACCCCTGCTATGTGCTAGCGGCGGCCATCTTGCAGTGCACAGGGCAATAAGCTACCCCTTTCCAGCCGCCTTCTAGACAATCCGGCCTGCCCCTTTTCGCCCCAGAGAATGGCATCAGGAACAGCCGGTTTTCGCAACGATTTCATCGGGGACTACACGATGGACGCAAAATCCAGCAACAAGACCGCAACGCTAACGGTAGGTAACAAGACCTACGATTTCCCGATCCTGAGCGGCACGGTGGGGCCGGATGTCATCGACATCGCCAAGCTCTACGGCCAGGCCGGGATGTTCACCTACGACCCCGGCTTCACCTCCACCGGCAGCTGCCAGTCGAAGATCACCTATATCGACGGCGACGCCGGCATCCTGGAATACCGCGGCTATCCGATCGAGCAGCTCGCCGAAAAGGGCGATTTCCTCGAGACCTGCTATCTGCTGCTGTACGGGGACCTTCCGACCAAGGCGCAGAAGGAAGATTTCGACCACCGCGTGATCCATCACACCATGGTTCACGAGCAGATGGCCCGCTTCTTCCAGGGCTTCCGCCGCGACGCCCATCCGATGGCCATCATGGTCGCGGCCGTCGGCGCGCTGGCCGCGTTCTATCACGACAGTACCGACATCAACGATACGAAGCAGCGCATGATCGCCTCGATGCGCATGATCGCCAAGGTTCCGACGCTGGCCGCGATGGCCTTCAAATACACCGTCGGCCAGCCCTTCGTGTACCCGAAGAACTCGCTCACCTTTGCCGAGAACTTCCTCAACATGTGCTTTGCCGTCCCCTGCGAGGACTACAAGATCAACCCGGTGCTGGCTGATGCGCTGGACAAGATCTTCATCCTGCACGCCGACCATGAGCAAAACGCCTCGACCTCGACGGTGCGTATCGCCGGCTCTTCCGGCGCCAATCCGTTCGCCTGTATCGCCGCGGGCATCGCCTGCCTGTGGGGACCGGCGCATGGCGGCGCCAACGAGGCTGCGCTGGCGATGCTGGCCGAGATCGGCACGGTCGACAAGATTCCCGAGTTCATCGCCAAGGTGAAGGACAAGAACTCGGAAGTCCGCCTGATGGGCTTCGGACATCGCGTCTACAAGAACTACGATCCGCGCGCCAAGATCATGCAGAAGATGTGTCACGCGGTGCTGGCCGAGACCGGCCATGGCGACGACCCGATGCTGAAGGTCGCGCTGGAGCTGGAAAAGATCGCGCTCAGCGATCCCTACTTCATCGACCGCAAGCTCTACCCGAACGTCGACTTCTATTCGGGCATCACGCTCAAGGCGATGGGCTTCCCGACCTCGATGTTCACCGTGCTGTTCGCGGTCGCCCGCACCGTCGGCTGGATCAGCCAGTGGAGCGAGATGATCGAGGATCCGCAGCAGAAGATCGGCCGTCCGCGCCAGCTCTACACCGGCGTCGCCCGCCGCGACTACGTCGAGATGGGCAAGCGCAAGTAAGGCCTGACGGATACGAGACCGAAGAAAGCCGGATGCGATAGTCGCGTCCGGCTTTTTTTTGTAGGGTGGGTGGAGCGCAGCGATACCCACCGCCAAGCCGAAGAAAGTTGGTGGGTATCGCTGCGCTCCACCCACCCTACGATTCCAGGAGACCCTCATGCTCACCGGAAGCTGCATGTGCAAAAGCGTGGCCTATGAGGTGGACGCCGAACCCGGCGCCATCGTGCACTGCCACTGCGCCACCTGCCGCAAGGCGCATGGCTCGGCGTTCTCGACGGTGACCAGCGTGCCGCGCGACCGCTTTCGCTGGACCAAAGGCGAAAGCCTGCTCAGGGGCTTTGAGTCCTCGCCCGGCAAGCAGCGCTATTTCTGCACGCAATGCGGCTCGCAAATCGTCGCCGAGCGCGCCGGCACCGGCAACGTCCTGCTGCGGATGGGGTGTCTGGACACACCGATCACCAAGCGGGCCGTCGCACACATCTGGCGATCGGATTGCGCGACCTGGTTCGACCCGAAGGATCAATTGCCGGAGTGGCCGGAAGGTTCGGCACCGAAGGGTTAGCGCTAGAGCCTTTTCCGTTCCGATTGAATCGGAACGGGGCTCTAGATTCTTGGTTTGACGCGTTTTCTTAACGCGAACCGGCGTCCACTTCGCTGGAAAACGCTCTACCGCCGCGCCTTGCGCATCGTCGCGAGCACGATATCGGCGGCGCGGGCGCTCGGCGGCGTGTTGCCGGTCGACATGATCCGGTCGATTTTCGCGAAGGCTTCGAGCTGCTTTCGACGCAGTGTCGACTCGCCAAGCAACTCGCGCAACACCTGCGATAGTTTTTCCGCCGTGCAGTCCTGCTGCAGGAATTCTGGAACGACGTTTTCGCCGATCACGAGATTGGCCAGGATCACCGAACTCACATTGATCGCCCGCCGCAGGATCCAGGCTTCCGTCGCGCCGGTGCGGTAGGCCGTCACCATCGGCACGCCTGATAGTGCAAGCTCGAGCGTTACGGTGCCGGATTTTGCCAGTGCCGCATGCGCGATCCGGAACGCGGCCCGCTTCTCCTGTTCGCCGATCACGACGCGGGGCTGCACCGTCCAGGTCTTCAGCGCTTCCGCGACCGCCTCCTGCAGATGCGGCATGGTCGGCAGGATCAGCTCGAACGCCACGCCCTCGGCATTGAGCCGCCCCAGCGCCTGGCCGAACACCGCCATGTGGTGGCGGATCTCGCTGCGGCGGCTTCCCGGCAGCACCAGCAGTACCGGCGGCGGCGCGTCGCGCCGCTGTCGCTCCTCAGAGGTGGGCCGGAGCGAGGCGAGCTGTTCGGTCAGGGGATGGCCGACATAGCTGCAGGGCGGCCCGCGAAGCCTCTGGTACGCCTCTGGTTCGAACGGCAGCAAAGCCAGCACGTGATCGACATAAGTCAGCATCGCGCGGGCCCGGCCCGACCGCCACGCCCAGACCGAGGGCGAGACGTAGTCGACGATCGGAATGTTGGGATCGCTGGCGCGGACACGCTTCGCCACGCGGTGGGTGAAATCGGGGCTGTCGATGATGACGAGAAGGTCGGGCGTAGCCTCCGTGACCGCAGCGGCGGTTTGCTTGATCAACCGCAGGATCTTCGGCAATTGCTTGACCACGGCGGCAAGGCCGATGATCGAGAGTTCCTCGATCGGAAACCACGAATTCATGCCCTCGCGCGCCATCGCGCGGCCGCCGACGCCTTCGAACTGCACCGCGTCGCCGAGGCGCTGGCGCAACACTTTCATGAGATTGGCGCCGAGGCGATCGCCGGATTCCTCCGTCGCGATCAGGACGATCTTGCGCACCGTGTCGGTGGTCGGACGCGGCGGCATCACGCCGGCAGCCCCTGGATGAAGAGGCCGGCGCTGTCGGCCGCATCGATCATGGCCTGCGCGTCCGCCGCGATGGTTTGTCCGGCAATGATGGCAATGCCGGCAAGCCCTGCCTCGGCCGCGCCTTCGACCGTCGTTGCCCCCACCGTCGGCAGGTCGAAGCGCAAATCCTGGCTGGTCTTGGGCGCCTTGACCAGTACGCCACGGCCCGTGCTGGCGCGGATGCGGCCCTCGCTGCGCAAGCGCGCCACGCGCGCCAAGAGCCTGTCGGTGCCCTCGATGTCTTCCACCGCCACCACGTGACCGTCGATCACCACGACGGCCTGGCCGATGTCGAACGGGCTTAGCGCGCGCAACACCTCCCGCCCCTTCTCGATGTCGGCGGTGCCGGCCGGATCCGGCGTTGCGCGGGCAATCCGCCCCTCGGGCATCAGCATATCAGGGGCAACCTGCCTGATGCCGACCATGCGAAAGCCGTCCTGCTCGAAAATCCGGCCGATCCCCGACAGCAGATGGTCGTCGCCGCCGCGAAACGCCGCCAGGATAGGGCCGATAACGCGGATCGTCCCCCAGTCCAGCCTGATTTCCGACAGCGCCGGCCGCAGCAGCGTGCCGATGAAGATCAGGTCGCGGCAGCCTTCGCTGCGCAACAGCTTTTTCGCCCGGCCGATCTGCCCGACCGAAATCCAGTGGTGGCGGAAACGTTCGGCCCGGACCGGGTCACAGGAGCCCCGCAGCGCGAACAGCACCGGCGCGATGCCGCGAGCGGCAAGCGAATCCGCGACCGCGAACGGCATGGCGCCACCGCCCGCGATCACGCCGACCGGCGAAGAAATCTCTGAAGCCGCTGAACTCATGGGCTGCGGCGATCCCGTCATCAGGATTTATGAGCGTCGTCGGCCGGCAGGCACAGCGCGCGATGCTTCCCCGCATCGATGAAGGCGAGGATTTCCGCGATCGCCGGATCGTTCGCCGCCAGCGGCTGAACCTCGCTCAGCCGCTCGGCAAAGATGCCGGGGCCATGGAACAGCTTTTGATAGAACGCGCGCACCGTGACGAGCCGGTCCTTGGTGAATTTGCGCCGCTTCATGCCGATGATGTTGAGGCCCTCGAGGCTCGCATACTGGCCGTTGACGAGGCCGAACGGGATGACGTCGCCGCGCACGCCGCAGACGCCGCCGACCATCACCTGCGGCCCGATCCGGGTGAACTGATGCACGGCGGAAAGCCCGCCGATGAAGACGAAATCGCCGATCTCGCAATGGCCGCCGAGCGTCGCTGATGTCGCGAAGATCACGTCATTGCCGACCTGGCAGTCATGACCGACATGACTGCAGTTCATGAAATAGCCGCGCTCGCCGACCCGCGTGACGCCGCCGCCGGCAACGGTGCCGGCGTTCATGGTGACGGATTCGCGGATGGTACAGCCGGCCCCGATTTCAAGCCTGGTCAGTTCGCCGCGATAGCTCAGCGATTGCGGCGGGGTGCCGAGCGAGACGAACGGATAGATCGTGCAGCTGTCGCCGATGGATGTCCGCGCCGTGACGTGGACATGGCCGATCAGCTTGCAATTGGCGCCGATCACGACGTGAGGCCCGATGATGCAATAGGGACCGATCGAGGTGCCCTCGCCGATCACAGCGCCATCTTCAATCCGCGCGGTGGGATCGATCATGCTCATCAGGACGGGTCCGGCCATTCGTTAACAAGGAAGACGCTAAATCGTCGGGTTTTCCGGTGGTTACCGCGACTTTGCCTGATCTGTCCAGTGACGTATGATCTCGGCTTATTTCAGCATTTGTGACACCATGGTCCGAGTTGCCGCGGCGATTTTCATGCACCTGCTGGCCACGCCGGTCGTTTCCGAAACGATCGATGTCGCCGGCCGCAGCAGCATCGACCTGAACAGTTTCGAGTGCCGTGACATCACCCGCAGCAGCATCGTGCAACGCGTCTGCTACGACCGCGCGAGGCGCCATCTGATCGTCGCGGTCAAGGGAGCCTACGACCAGTATTGCGATCTGCCGGCCGAGACTTACGACGCCTTGCTGGGCGCGCCGTCGATGGGCGGGTTCTTCAACCGCCATATCAGGCCAGCGTCGGACGCTCGCTTCGCTTGCCCGAATTAATCCGTGAGCATCGCGCCGACGTCAGCCTCGGCGACCACGGCGCCATTGACCTTGGCGTCGCCGTGAAACCACCACATCGCCTTGCGGCGGCCGATCGAGCGCATGTGGTATTCGATGGTGTCGCCGGGCAGCACGGGTTTGCGGAACTTGCACTTGTCGATGGTCAGGAAGTACACCGCGCGCGGCTTCTCGGTGCCTTCGACCGACTTGATGCCGATCACGCCGGCGGTCTGCGCCATGGCCTCGATCATCATCACGCCGGGATAGACCGGCCGTTCCGGGAAATGTCCCTGAAACGCCGGCTCGTTGAAGGTCACGTTCTTGACGCCGATGCCGGAGTAATCGGTGCGGATGTTGATCACCCGGTCGATCAGCAGCATCGGAAAACGATGCGGAAGCGTCTTGAGGATCTCGTTGATATCAACGAGTTCAAACCTGACCGGCACCTCCTCCATCACTCCCGTCCCTCGTTCTTCGGATCGGCGGCGTCCTGCGCCAGTCGCTCCACTGCAATAATCTCCCTAAACCACTGTTTGGTTGGTTTTGCAAAAAAACCGCCCCAGCGGCCATTGGGCGGGATGTCGTCCTTGACCCCGCTCATGGCGGTGACCTGGGCACCGTCGCCGATCTTGAGGTGGTTATTGATACCGACCTTGGCGCCCAGCGCGACATTGTCCCCGATCGTCAGGCTGCCCGCGAGCCCGATCTGGGCTGCGAGCAGGCAGTGCCTGCCGATGGTCACGTTGTGGCCGATCTGGACCTGATTGTCGATTTTGGTGCCCTCGCCGATGACCGTATCGCGCAGGCTGCCGCGGTCGATGGTGGTGTTGGCGCCGATCTCGACATTGTTCTGGATCAGGACGCGGCCGGTCTGCGGCACCTTCAGATGGCCCTCGGGACCAAAGAAAATAAAGCCATAGCCGTCCTGGCCGATGCTGCAGCCGGGGTGGATCAAAACGTTGTTGCCGATCAGGGAGAACTGGATCGCGGTACGCGCACCGACATTGCAGTCCCGGCCGATGCGCACCTCGGCCCCGATCACGGCCCCTGCACCGATCACCGTTCCCGCCCCGATCTCGACCCGAGGGCCGATCACCGCCAGCGGATCGACGATGACGCCGTCTTCCAGATGGGCTGACGGGTCGATGATCGCCGACGGGGCAATTCCGTCATTGTCGAACCAGGACTGTGGACGCAGCGCGTCTTCATGCCACTGGCGCGCGATCTGCACGAACGCGCGGAACGGCTGGGCGGTCCGCAGCACCGCGACATGAGGCGGTACCTGCGCTTCAAAACGCGGGCTGACCAGGCAGGCACCGGCCTTTGTCGCGGCGAGCTGGTCGGCGTATTTGAGGTTGTCGAAGAACGCCAGATGCATCGGGCCGGCCTCGTCGAGCGACGCGAGGCCCCGGATGAGATGGCCGCCATGTGCGGGGTCGACCAATACCGACTTCGTCAACGCGGCGATATCAGCCAGCGTCGACGAAGGCGGTTGCTTGAAGAACATCGGCTGCGCCATTCCACCCGTCGCAGTCCGGCCGGCTGTCGCTTCAGAGGCCCGGTTCTGAATAATCAAAACCGACGCCTCTCTTTGTTTTGACGCGTTTTCTTCACGCGAACCGGGAATCCACTTCGCTTGAAAACGCTACGTTTAGAACGATGTGCCGCCGCCGAACCTGAATTCCTGCGTGCGGTCATTCTTACCCTTGGTGATCGGAACCGCATAGTCGAAGCGCAGCGGACCGAACGGTGACGCCCAGATCAAGCCGACACCGACCGAACTGCGGACGACATTGCCTTCGTCATACTGCAGGCCGAGGCAGGTGCCCGGCGTCGCCGGATTGGTCGTCGGCCGCACGCAGCCGGGAACGTTGACTTCACCGGTCTGCGCCCACGAGGTCGTGCCCCGGTAGTCAAACAGGCCGCCGGCGTCAGCATAGATCGCGCCCTTGAGCCCGACTTCCTTCGGCAAGAACCAGAACGGCATCTGCAATTCCGCCGACGCGCCCCAATATTTGGTGCCACCGAGCGCGTCACCCGTACCGTAGGGGTTGATGTCGCGCGGGCCGATGCCGTTCGGCGCAAAGCCGCGGACCAGGTTCGGGCCCATCTGGAAGTGATCGAGCATGCGCAGCTGGTCGTTGCCGAGCTGGTTGAGCATGCCGCCCTGGAAACGGAGCAAGCCGACGATATCGGCGACCAGCGGCGTGTAGTACTTCGCATCGATCGCGGACTTGACGTAGGAAACGTCGCCACCGATGCCGGCGAAGTCCTGCTTCCAGTCGACCAGCAAGCCGGTGGTCGGGTTCTTGTTGTTATCCAGGGTGTTGTAGTTCAGCGAATAGCCGACCGACGAGGTCAGGGTCCTGCCGCTCTGCAGCTCCTTGCGGACCGGCAGCGAGGCTTCGCCGTCGCTGTAGCACCACAGACCGACGCCAGAGGCATCGGTAGCGCCCAGTGCGGTCGCGGCCGGCACACCGTTCAGATTCACCCAGGCCGGCGACGGGTTGAACGCCAGCAATCCGTTGTTCGGGTTGTTGTTACAGTTCGACAGCGAACTCGGCAGCTGGATTTCCTGCTGATAGATCGAATAGCGCAGCTGCAAGGCCAGATCTTCGCGCAAGGTGAAGCCGAGGCGCGGGCTGAAGCCCATCGTCTTGGTTCCATACGAGATGTAGCTGTTGGCGAGTTGCTGGCGCTGGAACAGGTCGAGGCCGAGCGCGACGCGATAGTCCAGCAGATACGGCTCGACGAACGACAGCGAGTAACCACGCGCATACTGGCCATAGGTGACCGCCGCCTTCGCGTACAGACCGCGGCCGAGGAAGTTGCGTTCCGAGATACTGACTTCGGCGAGCGCGCCGTCGGTGGTCGAATAGCCACCCGACACCGAGAAGTCGCCGGTCGACTTCTCGTCTATATCGACGATCAGGACCACACGGTCGCTGGACGACCCCGGCTCGGTGATGATCTTCACGGTCTTGAAGAAGTCGAGATTCTTCAGCCGGCGTTCGGCACGATCGACGAGCGCGCGATTGTAGGCGTCGCCTTCCGAAAGGTCGAACTCGCGGCGAATCACGTAGTCGCGGGTCCTGGTGTTGCCCCGGATATTGATGCGCTCGATATAGGTTCGCGGGCCTTCATCGATCGAGTACACGATCGAGACGGTGTGCTGTTCGAAATTGCGATCGCCGCGCGGACGCACGATGGCGAAGGCATAGCCGCGCCGCGAGGCTTCGATCTGCATTTCCTCGACGGACTTTTCGAGCGCCTCGGCATTGTAGAGCGATCCGACGCTGACACGCGAGAAGCTGCGCATCGAGTTCACATCGAGGGTTGCAATGCTGGTCTGGAAATCGACGGTGGCGACGCGGTATTGCTGCCCTTCCTCGATCTTGAAGGTGACGAGGAAGCCTTTGCGCTCCGGATCGTATTCGGACAGCGCGGCCACCACTTGCACGTCGGCAAAGCCGTTCTTGAGATAGAATCGGCGGATCAGGTCACGGTCGGCCTCGACCCGGTCCGGATCGTAGACGTCGGCGCCGCCGAGGAAGCTCAAGAGGTTGGATTCGCGCGTCTTGATGACGTCCTTCAGCCGGTAGGACGAATAGAACCGATTGCCGATGAATTCGATGTTCTTGACGCCGGTCTTGCCGCCTTCGCTGATCGTGAAGATCAGGTCGACGCGGTTGTTCGGCTGTTCAATGATTTCCGGGGTGACGCTGACATCATAGCGGCCCGAGCGGCGGTAGATTTCAGCGATACGCTGGGCGTCCGACTGAACCATCGGGCGCGAAAACGTGCCGCGCGGCTTGGACTGGATTTCGGCCGAGAGCTGGTCGTCCTTGACCTTCTTGTTGCCCTCGAAGGCAATGCGCCCGATGACAGCGTTTTCGACCACGACCACGATGATCCGGCCGCCGGCCTGATTGATTCGCACGTCCTGGAACAGGCCGGTTTCGATCAGCGCCTTCAGGCCGTCATCGATTTGGGCCTGCCCGAGGCGGCCGCCGGGTCCCGGCTTGAAATAGGAGCGAATGGTCTCGATTTCGACGCGCCGATTCCCTTCCACGGAGATCGAAGCCACCGTCTGGGCAGCAGCCGGCGCAGCAAAAAGCACCCCCGCCACCGTGGCAGCCACCGGCACGGCGAACATGATCGAGGCGGCCAACAAGCCCCCCCGCACTCGCATTCCAAACATCATGCGCCAAGCGCCCTTGTCATTCTTGTGCTGGCCCGCACCCCCACGAACCAGCAGATTCCCATTTTCCGCATGTCTTGTAGCCAATTTCCCCAAGGCGGCAAACGGAACATCGCTCCGCAATTCCATTTTCATTCCAAGACGTTGCCGATGGGCAACGCCACAAAAAAGCCGCTTCACGATGCCGCCAGATGCAGGATGTCGTTATAGGTCGCAAACACCATCAGCATCAGCACCAAACCCAGTCCGATCCGGAACCCCATCTCCTGAGCCCGATTCGACAGCGGGCGTCCCCGGACCGTCTCCACGGCATAGAACAAAAGATGACCGCCATCGAGCAGCGGAACCGGGAACAGGTTCAACAGGCCGATCGAGATCGACAGCACCGCTGCAAGGTGCACCAGCGCGGTAAAGCCGATGGTGGCCACCTGCCCCGAAATCTGGGCAATCCGAATCGGGCCACCGACCTGGTCGGCTGCTTCCCGGCCGGTAAAGACGCCGCCGATATAGGCCAGCGTGCGATCGATCACGAACCAGGTTTCCTTGACGCCGAGCCACATCGCGGTTGCCGGATCGACCCGTTCGGTCACGACATCGCCCGGCGCGGTCGCGCGGGTGATGCCCAAAACGCCGAGCCGGTGGGCGTTGCCGAACGGATCCTTTACTTCGCGCTGCTCCGGCGTGCCCTTCATTTGCAGCGTGGCATCGCCGCGCTTGATGGTGAAGTTCAGCTGAACGCCGGCATTGACGCCAACGACGCGCTGCATGTCGGAGAAGCTGCCGATGGTCTTGCCGTCGATCGCGGTGACGATGTCGCCGACCTGAAAACCCGCCTTCGCAGCGGCGCTGTTGGCTTCGATCTTGTCGACGCGCGCGGTCGTGCTCGGCTTGCCGAAGAAGGTGAACAGGCAGGTGAAGATCACGATCGCCAGGATGAAATTCGCGATCGGTCCGGCGGCAACGATCGCCGCGCGCGGACCGACTTTCTTGTGGTGGAAGCTGCCTGCCTGCTCTTCCGCGCTCATGCTGGCAAGCGCCTCGGTCGAGGGCGTTGACGCTTCGGTGTCGTCACCGAAGAACTTCACATAGCCGCCGAGCGGGATCGCCGAGATTTTCCAGCGGGTGCCGTGGCGGTCGTTGAACCCTGCAAGCTCCGGCCCGAAACCGAGCGAGAACGTCAACACCTTCACGCCGCACCAGCGGGCGACCAGGAAATGGCCGAGCTCGTGGAAGAAAACAACGATGGTCAGGACGAACAGGAAGGGAATGATGTAGCCGATGAGCCCACTGCTCAACGTATTGAAACTATGTAGAAAAAACTCAGTCATTCGATTCCCCTCGCGCGAGCCTAAGGCTGCGCCCCCAACCCTCTAGGATGCCTTTAAGGCAATTTGAGGCAATAGGGAGGCAGCTTTATTTCGCGCATTATGGTCAACGGAAATCGCATCATCCGCCGAGCTCAAAGGCGCCAGGTTTCCGGAGCGGACCCAGTCGTTCATGGTCGCCTCGACCAGCCGTGCGATCGCCCCGAATCTGATCTTGCCGGCGATGAAGGCTGCCACCGCCACCTCATTGGCGGCGTTGAACACCGTGGTCAAACCGCCGCTGGCGCGCAGCGCGTCGTAGGCCAGCCGCAAGCCGGGAAATCGCTCGAAATCCGGTGCCTCGAAGGTCAGCTGGCCGATTTTGGCGAGATCCAGCCGCGCCGAGGGACCGACGATTCGATCGGGCCAGCCGAGGCAATGGGCGATCGGGATGCGCATGTCAGGCGCGCCGAGCTGGGCCACCACCGAACGGTCGGAGAATTCGACCATGCCGTGGATGATCGACTGCGGATGTACGAGCACATCGATCTCGTCGGGCGTCAGCGCGAACAAATACGACGCCTCGATCACTTCGAGCCCCTTGTTCATCATCGACGCCGAATCGATGGTGATCTTCTGGCCCATGCTCCAGTTCGGATGCTTCAGCGCCTGCGCCAGCGTCGCCTGCTCGATGTCGGTAGAGGTCCAGGTGCGGAACGGCCCGCCCGACGCGGTGATGATCACGCGCACAAGCTCGTCACGGTTGCCGGAACTGAGCGCCTGAAACAGCGCATTATGCTCGGAATCCGCAGGCAGAATGCAGGCGCCTGCCTTGGCGGCGCGCTGCATGAAGAAATCGCCGGCGCAGACCAGGCACTCCTTGTTGGCAAGCGCGACCGCCGCCCCGCGGTCAACAGCGGCGAGCGCCGGCTTCAGCCCGGCGGCGCCGCTGACGGCGGCCATCACCCAGTCGGCCGGGCGCGCCGCGGCCTCGATGATCGCGCTCTCGCCGGCGCCGCATTCGGTCCGCGTGCCGGCCAGCGCTTCCTTCAATGCGCCGAGTTTGGTGGGGTCGGCGACCGCCGCAAAGCGCGCGCCGAATTCTCGTGCCAGTTTGGCGAGCCCCTCGACATTGCCATTGGCGGTCAGCGCCTCGACCTGGTAGCGGGCGCGGTCGCCGCGCAGCAAATCCATGGTGCTGTCGCCAATGGAACCGGTGGCGCCCAGCACTGTGACGGTGCGCGCGGCGGATGCCGCGGCCTTGTTATTACGCAATGGAACCGCGCTCATTTTTTCACCAAATCATAAGACCGCGGCCAACGCCATCGGCGCCGCCCCGGAGGAAACCGATCAGCGCCGCCACCGCGACAGCTGCAACAAATCCGTCCAGGCGATCCAGCAGCCCGCCATGGCCGGGAATGATCTGGCTGGAATCCTTGACGCCAAAGCGCCGTTTTACCGCAGATTCAAAGAGATCGCCGAGTTGAGAAACCACCGAAAGAACGCCTGATATCATCAACAGCGGTCCGATTTTCCCGAGATCCAGCACCGCGAATATACCGGCCACGGCAAGACTTGCGACAAAGCCGCCAAGGGCGCCGGCCCAGGTCTTTTTGGGGCTGACGCGCGGCCAGAGTTTTGGGCCGCCGATGCCGCGGCCGGCGAAGTAGCCGCCGCTATCGGTCACCCACACGATGACCAGCAGGAAGATCAGAGCGATAAAACCCTTCACGGGATCGAGCCGCAGCAGGACAGACGCGACCTCCGCTACCGCCGCATAGCAAAATCCCGCAGCGCTCCAGTTTCGCTGCGCCGGCGTGATCAGGAAGACCGCCACCAGGCCGACAGCCAGCACCGCCAGCGCAACATCGATCCGCCCGATGGCGAGACAAAGCCCCGCCACGGCCAGCGCGACAATACCTGTTGCGACCACGCGCTTGTCAGCCGCGCAGCCCACCACCATCAGCCATTCGACATAGAGGCCGATCGCGACCGCCGTCACCAGTGCGGCCCAAAACCAGCCGCCGGCATAGGCGATGGCGACGGCGAGCGGAATCAGCACGGCGGCTGCAATGATGCGCGTCGAGAGGTTGCGCGTATCCTGTTCGGCAGCGGCCGCCGGCGCGGCCTTGCCCTCGGTCACGATCCGGTTTTCGCGGCCAGACCGCCGAAACGGCGCTCCCGTCTGGCATATTCTGCGATAGCGCTTTCAAGTGCCGCCTTGTCGAAATCCGGCCAGTGGATCGGCACGAAGACGAGTTCGCTGTAGGCCGCCTGCCACATCAGGAAGTTCGACAACCGCTGCTCGCCGCTGGTGCGGATGATCAGGTCGGGATCGGGAATATCCGGCGCGTCGAGATATTGGCCGAGCGTGTCTGTGTCGATCGATGCGGGATCGCGCTTGCCTTCGGCCACTTCGCGCGCCAGCCGTTGCACCGCGTTGGCGATTTCCTGGCGCGACCCGTAATTGAAAGCGACGACGAGATTGAGCTTGGTGTTGGCCCGCGTCAGTTCCTCGGCCTCGTTCAGGAGCGCGCAGATGTCCGGCTCCAGTCCTTCGCGCTCGCCGATCACGCGCACCCTCACCCCGTCGCGGTGCAGGGTCGCCAGATCGTTGCGGATGAAGCGACGCAGCAATCCGAACAGGTCGCCGATTTCGGTCGCCGGTCGCGACCAGTTCTCGGAGCTGAACGAGAAGATGGTCAGATAGACCACCCCGAGTTCATGGGCGGCACGAACGACGCGGCGCAGCGCATCAACACCGCGGCGATGGCCCTCCGCGCGCGGCAATCCCCGCGCGGCCGCCCAGCGCCCGTTGCCGTCCATGATGATCGCCACGTGCAAGGGACCGGTTCGATCCGGTCCTTCGGTTGCGGGGGCGGCGGCGTTCGGCATCGTTAAAGTTCCAGGACCAGTCCTAAAGTCTCGGTCTCAAGTTTCGATCTTAAGGCCTTAAACGGTAAGGATTTCCTTTTCCTTCGCCGCCAGCAATTGATCGATCTCGGAAATCATCCCGTCGGTCGCCTTTTGCACGTCATTGGCCAAGCGCGCCTGGTCGTCCTCGGAGATTTCGTGGTTCTTCTCGAGCTTCTTGACCGTATCGAGCCCGTCGCGGCGGACGTGCCGGACCGCAACCTTGGCCGCTTCGGCGTATTTATGCGCGACTTTGACCAGTTCCTTGCGGCGTTCCTCGTTGAGTTCCGGAATCCGAAGGCGCAGCACCTGCCCTTCGGTCGCGGGGCTCAGGCCGAGGTTGGAGTCGACGATCGCCTTCTCCACGGCCTTGACCATGGATTTGTCCCAAACCTGGACGGAAAGCAGCCGCGGTTCGGGCACGCTGACGGTTGCGAGCTGATTGAGCGGCATGTGCGTGCCGTAGGCATCGACCTGGACCGGCTCCAGCATGGACGCGGCCGCACGACCGGTGCGCAAACCGCCCAGTTCATGCTTGAGCGCCTGGGTGGCACCCTGCATGCGGCGTTTCAATTCGTTGATGTCAAAACCAGGTGTGGGCATAACGCTCTCCCCTCCTCAGAAAACCATTCGCCGGCATTATCAGGCCCGCGGTTCGACGTGGCGCGGGCCTGTCAGCCGGCGACCACCGTGCCGTGGCCGGTACCGCGCAGGATCGCACCAATCGAACCGGGTTCGGCGATCGAGAATACGATGATAGGCAGCGCAGTCTCGCGGGCAAGCGCGAATGCGGTCGCATCCATCACCTTGTAGCCACCTTCAATGGCCTGCGAATGCGTCAGGCGGTCGAAACGCTTGGCCGACGGGTCTTTCTTGGGATCGGCGCTGTAGACACCGTCGACATTGGTGGCCTTCAGCACTGCCTGCGCCCCGATCTCGGCCGCCCGCAGCACCGCCGTGGTATCGGTGGTGAAGAATGGATTGCCGGTTCCGCCGCCGAGCAGGACGATACGGCCCTCGGCGAGGTATTTGTGCGCCGCACCGCGGGTGAACAGTTCGGAGATTTCAGGCATCACGAACGCCGACAGGGTTCGCGCCGGCGTCCCCTTGCGTTCGATGGCCGCCTCGACCGCAAGGCAGTTCATCATGGTGGCGAGCATGCCCATGGTGTCGCCGGTCGGGCGCGACACGCCGCGCGAGGATACCTCGACGCCGCGAACGATGTTGCCGCCGCCGACCACCACCGCCACCTCAACCCCGAGCTGGCGCGCGGCGATCAAATCGTCGGCGATACGGTCCACGGTAGGCTGGTCGATGCCGAAGGACTGGCTGCCGGCGAGATATTCGCCCGAGATCTTGATCACGACGCGACGATAGACCGGCTCTGCCATAGCTTGTCGCTTCCTTCATTCCGCGCAGGCATCTTCCGGCGCAATGGCGCCGGAAGATTGTCGACCGCGGTTACTTTTTGCCGCTGGCCGCCGCGACTTCGGCTGCGAAGTCGGATTCCTGCTTTTCGATTCCCTCGCCGAGAGCATAGCGCACAAACGCAGTAATTTTCACAGGCGCGCCGACCTTGCCCTCGGCTTCCTTCACGGCCTGCGCCACCGACTTGCCGGTGTCATGGATGAACGCCTGCTCCAGCAGGCAGACTTCCTTGTAATAGGTCTTCAGACCGGACTCGACGATCTTCTCGATCACGTTCTCCGGCTTACCCTGCTGGCGATACTTGTCGGCCAGCACGTCCTTTTCCCGCTTCACGGTTTCCGGGTCGAGGCCGGACGGATCGAGCGCCTGCGGATTGGTCGCGGCAACGTGCATCGCGAGCTGGCGGCCGAGCGCCGCGAGCTCATCGGTCTTGCCGGTCGATTCGAGCGCCACCAGCACGCCCATCTTGCCGGCGTTGTCGATGACAGCGCCGTGGATGTAGCTCGCCACCACGCCATTGGCGACCTCGAGCAACGCCGCACGGCGCAGCGACATGTTCTCGCCGATGGTGGCGATCGCATCCGAAATCGCGGTCTCGACGGTGAAGTCGCCGACTTTCGCAGCCTTGATCGTTTCGACGTCGGCGCCGACGCGAAGCGCGACCTGCGCGACCATCTTGACGAGGCCCTGGAACTGTTCGTTGCGGGCGACGAAATCGGTCTCCGAATTGACTTCGACGACGACGCCCTTGTTGCCCGACGTCATCGCGCCGATCAGACCTTCGGCTGCGACGCGGCCGGCCTTCTTCGCGGCCTTGGACAAGCCCTTCTTGCGCAGCCAATCCTGCGCTTCCTGCATGTTGCCCGCGGTTTCGGTGAGCGCAGCCTTGCAGTCCATCATGCCTGCGCCGGTCGACTCGCGCAGTTCCTTGACCATCGCCGCAGTGATCGTTGCCATCGTTGAATGTCCTTCTTGCCTGTTAGCCGCAAGCGCGGCGCGCCTTGCGCCGTGCCGCCATCAGCTACAGGAATGCCGTAACAGGGAAATCAAACCGGTGGCCGGAAGGCCGGCCACGCGGCGTTACAATTATTCCGCTTCCGCGGTCATCGCCTTGGCCTGGGCAACCCAGCCATCGGCGCGGCTCGGAAGTCCGACCTCTTCACCGATCTTGTGCGCGGTATCGTGGTCCAGTTCGGCCAGCTGCCAATAGTGGAAGATACCGAGATCGTTGAACTTCTTCTCGATCGCACCCGACACGCCGGTGAGCTTCTTGAGGTTGTCGGCGGTGCCACGGGGGCCCGCCAGACCCTGGAAGCCGGCCGGCTGCGGAGCGGCCGGGATTTCCTCACGGACCGGCTGCGCGGAAGCGCCGATGTCGATGCCGTGGTCGCCCTGGGCGCGCGAGATGCCGTCGATGGCGGCGCGGGCCACCAGATCGCAATACAGCGAAATGGCGCGGCCGGCGTCGTCATTGCCCGGCACCACATAAGTGATGCCCTTGGGATCGGAATTGGTGTCGACGATCGCGGCGACGGGAATGTTGAGCCGCTGCGCTTCCTGGATCGCTATGTCTTCCTTGTTGGTGTCGATCACGAAGATCATGTCGGGAAGCCCGCCCATGTCCTTGATGCCGCCGAGCGAACGGTCGAGCTTGTCGCGCTCGCGCTGCAGCGTCAGCCGTTCCTTCTTGGTGTAGGCGTTGGCATCGCCGGAATTGAGCACTTCATCGAGATGACGCAGCCGCTTGATCGAACCGGAAATGGTCTTCCAGTTGGTCAGCGTGCCGCCGAGCCAGCGCGAATTGACGAAATACTGCGCCGACCGCTTGGCGGCCTCGGCAACGCCGTCCTGCGCCTGCCGCTTGGTGCCGACGAACAGGATACGGCCGCCCTTGGCGACGGTGTCGCTGACCGCCTTCAACGCGGTGTGCAGCAACGGCACGGTCTGCGCGAGGTCGATGATGTGGATGTTGTTGCGGGCACCGAAGATGAAATCCGCCATCTTGGGATTCCAGCGGTGCGATTGGTGGCCAAAGTGAACGCCAGCTTCAAGCAGCTGACGCATAGAAAAATCGGGTAGCGCCATGGTAATACTTCTCCGGTTGGTTCCTCCGGAAGCGTGTGAGCAGACGAGCCTTATGGCCCGGCTGCCACCGGACGGCCTTTGAGAGCCATGCTTCCGTGTGAGATGCCGCGGTATATAGCCGGATTCCAGCCAGAAGCAAGGAAATACGGCCGGTTTTTGTCGCGGGCTGGCCCGGTCCGGGCCCATAAATGCGGGCATTCGGGGCCCGAATCCGCCGAAAACCCCCGCGGAGACCCTGTCTCGGCCGGGATGGTGAGAACGATTCGCATTGTCGCCGGCTTCGGGCAGGCGTAATCTTCACCCAATTCGCAAGCGCCCGCATCGTGAGGCGACGACGCGAGTTCCTCCCGATGTCCGGATTGCCCGTTGCAATGGAGGAACTGCTATGACCGTCTCCCCGACCCTGCAGAACTACCTGGACCAGACCGTCACCTACGACCTGATCCCTCATGCCCGCACCATGTCGTCGACGCGCACGGCCGAGGCCTGCCATGTGCCGGGCGACGCGCTGGCCAAAGGCGTCGTCCTTCGCCGTGAGGACGGCTACATGATGGCGATCCTTCCGGCCTCCCGCCATCTGCATTTGCCGGCCCTGAAAATGCAGCTCGGCCACAAGGTTGATCTGGCGAGCGAAGAGGAGGTCGCGAAGCTGTTTGGCGACTGCGAGCGTGGCGCCGTACCGCCGGTTGGCGAATGCTTTGGGCTCGATGTCATCGTCGACGACAGCATCGACACGCAGAGCGAGATCTACATGGAGGGCGGCGACCACGCCACACTCATCCGCCTGGACCGCGAGCAGTTCGCGCGATTGACCGCGAAGGCCTGGCACGGCCACTTCACCACGCACGATTGAGGCCGCTCGAGCGCCGGTCGAGCGGCCTCACGCAACGCCATCGCGCGCGTTCACCGTTGAACAGCCGCGACCAGTTGCTCCAAGGCGCCTCGATCGCAAGGCCCCGCCGTGTTTCAGTGATGGGCTGAAACGCTCTTGACGTACCCGGACACCAGGTCGCCGGACGTTGAATGGCTGATGTCACCGAGGCTGATCATGCCGACCATCCGCTTGCTCTTGTTGATCACCGGCAACCTGCGGACTTTCAGCGTCTCCATGTGGTGCACCGCCTTGGCGAGGTCATCGTCCTCCCGGCAGCAGTGGATACCTTCGGTCATCACGTCGCGCGCCTTGGCGCGGCTGGCATCGAAGCCGTTGCCAGCAAGCCCTTTGCAGACGATGTCGCGATCGGTCACCATTCCGATCAGCTGATCGTCCTCCCCGATCGGAATGCAGCCGATATCATGCGCTCGCATCAGCTTTGCGATTTCGGTGACAGGCGTGTCGGGGCTGACCCAGTCGACGCCCTTGTGCATCGCTTCTTTGACTTTCATGGCGGACCTCCGTTGCTGCGATTTCAGGTGGTATCCCCGTGATGCAGAACAGTTCCCCCTTGACTCGACTATACGACGGATCGGATCGGACGGCATCGCAAAAAAATGCGATGACAACTCCGCAATGCAGGGAAAGCCCGCACCGGCAGCGCGTCCATCAATCCAGCATGCCTCGCCAGCCTCGAATGGCGGGCCGGCGCACAGACGCCGGCCTCAGCTCACCATGCGCTGGCGGTTTTCCCAGTACGGCTTGCGCAACTCACGCTTCAGTATCTTGCCGGCACCGGACAGCGGCAGCGGTGTCTCGGTGACCTCGACACTGCGCGGGCATTTGTAACCTGCGATCAGCGTCTTGCAGAAATCCATCAACTCGTCGGGGGTTGCCATCGCGCCAGGCTTGGGAACGACAATGGCGTGGACCTGCTCGCCCCAGCGTTCGCTCGGAATGCCGATCACGGCGCATTGCGCCACCGACGGATGCTGCGCCAGCGCGTTCTCGACCTCGGCCGAATAGACGTTCTCGCCGCCGGAGATGATCATGTCCTTGACGCGGTCGACCACGTAGACGAAGCCGTCCTCATCCATGTAGCCGCCGTCGCCGGTGTGCATCCAGCCATCGATGACGGCCTTGGCGGTTTCCTCGGGCCGCTCCCAATAGCCCATCATCACATTGTCACCGCGCACGGCGATCTCGCCGACGGTGCCTGTGGGCACCACCTTGTCGTCGGCGTCGACGATCTTGACCTCGCAACCGAGCGTGGGACGGCCGGCGCCGCGATGCCGCCCCTTGGCGCGGCCATCGCCGACATGCTCCTTCCAGTGCAGTATCGTCGCGATCGGCGACAATTCCGTCATGCCATAGGCTTGCGTGAACTGCACGTTCGGCAATGCCTTCATGGCGCGGCTGAGCACGGCGTCGCTGATGACGGAGGCGCCATAGGCGATCCCCGTCAGCGACGACAAGTCGTAGTCGCCGAGTTTCGGATGATCGACGAACATCTGGATCATGGTCGGCACCAGCAGCACGTCGGTCACGCGGTCGCGCTGCATCGCGCCGGCGACACCGTCGGGCGTAAAACCCTGGATGATGACGTTGGAGCCGCCGCTCAGCAGCACCGAATACATCGCCGCCCCGTTGGCAAGGTGGAACATCGGCGCGGCGTGCAGATAGACCGTGCTGCTCGGCCACAGGCCTTCGCCGAGGGCGTTCAGCGCGTTGACCATCAGATTGCCGTGGCTGAGCATCACGCCCTTGGAGCGTCCGGTGGTGCCGCCGGTATAGAAGATGCCGGCGAGATCCTCGCTTTTGCGCATCGCATCCTGCATCGGCGTGCTGCGCGCGATCAACGCCTCATACCCCTCCATGCCGGCGGGGGCGTCGCCATCATCGGCATAGATCAGCTTGAGGCCCGGGATCGCCTGAGCAAGGGTCGCGCCGACCGCAGCAAAAGCCTTGTCGACGAACAGGATGCCGGCGCGGCAGTCGCGCATGGCGTCTTCGTTCTCCAGCGGGCTCCAGCGGATGTTGAGCGGCACGATCACGGTGCCGGACCAGCCGGCCGCAAGATAAAGCTCGAGATAGCGGTCGGAATTGAGCGACAGGATCGCGACACGGTCGCCGGCCTGCGCGCCGAGGTCCCGGATGCCTGCGGCAAGGCGCGCCACGCGGTCGCCGACCTCGCGCCAGCTTTTCTTCCGCTCGCCACAGACGATGGCAAGGCCGTTCGGATTGATCTGCAGCGCGCGCCGCAGGCCGTGCGTGATGTTCATTTCCGTCCTCCCTTTGCCGGCCGGCTTTTCTTTGACGTTGCCGGGCCGTGTTTACTTGCCGGGGCTTTTGCCAGCCCTTCGGTGAGTTGAGCCGCAAACCGGCTGGCGACGGCTTCCGCCGACCACGCGCCGTCGCGCTGATACCAATGACCGATCCAGTTCAGTGAACCTGCGATGGCAAAAGCCGTGAGTTTCGGGTCGCACGGCTTGATCGAACCGTCGGCGACGCCGTCGGCGAGGTATTTGCGAAAGGTCCGGTCGATGCGCTTTTTGGCGGCGCGGACGATCTTCTGGTTTTCCGCGGTCAGGTCGCGCGCATCGAACCGCACCAGACTGGCGCCGGAATCAGTCGTCATCTGCTCGGCGTAAGCCTGGATCAGCTTGCGCAGCTTGGTGAGCGCATTGCCGCCGCCATTGTCGATTTCAGCAATGAACTCGTCGACGATTTCCTGACCCAACGCCCAACATTCGAACAGGATTTCGTCCTTGCTGCGGAAATAATTGTACAGCGCCGGCTTGGTGATGTTCAGCCGCTCGGCGACATCGTTGAGCGTGACGCGGTGATAGCCCTGCTCGAGAAACAGCCGCACTGCGGTGCGCAGCACGGCTTCGCGTTTCTCGTCGCGCGCGCGGCGGCGGCTCTCGAACGGCATCCATGGCGATGGATTGGTTTCTGGTGACTGCGCATCCATCCTGATTCTTGCCTGCTCTGCATTGACGGGCTCCGTCGGCCCGTATATTACCCATGGGTAATAAAAAGTCCAATGGGTAATAAAGGGAGCGCACCATGGCATCCAGCGTCTATGTTGCCGGCGTCGGCATGATCCCGTTCGTCAAACCGGGCGCGAACGCGCCCTACCCGGTGATGGGCGCGGAAGCGACCAGGCTTGCGCTGGCTGACGCCGGCGTCGGCTACGAGATGATCCAGCAGGCCTATGCCGGCTATGTCTACGGCGATTCAACCTGCGGACAGCGCGCGCTGTACCAGGTCGGCATGACCGGGATCCCCATCATCAACGTCAACAACAATTGCTCGACCGGTTCGACCGCGCTGTTCATGGCGCGGCAAGCGATTGAATCAGGCGCGCTCGATTGCGTGCTGGCGCTCGGTTTCGAGCAGATGAAGCCCGGTGCGCTCGGCGCCGTCTTCACCGACCGGCCGAGCGCGTTCGACGAATTCGACGCCGCAGCCGACAAATTGGTCGACGCGCAAGGCGTCCCGCTGGCGCTGCGCTATTTCGGCGGCGCCGGTCTCAGCCACATGAAGAAATACGGCACGCCGCTGACCTCGTTCGCCAAGGTGCGGGCCAAGGCGAGCCGGCATGCCAAGAACAATCCGCTGGCGCTGTTCCGCAAGGAAGTTAGCGCTGACGACGTCATGAACGACCAGGTGATCTGGCCCGGCGTGATGACGCGGCTGATGGCCTGCCCGCCAACCTGCGGCGGTGCGGCGGCAGTATTGGTCTCGGAGAAATTCGCCAGCAAGCACAGCCTGCGCAAGGACGTCCGGATCGCGGCGCAGGCGATGACCACCGATACGCCCTCCACCTTCAAGGCCGGCGACATGATGCAGGTGGTGGGCTTCGACATGACGCGCGCCGCCGCCAACAAGGTCTATGAGGCCGCCGGCATCGGCCCTGACGATCTCGACGTCGTCGAACTGCACGACTGCTTCGCGCATAATGAGCTGATCACCTATGAGGCGCTCGGCCTGTGCCCCGACGGAGGCGCGGAGCGCTTCATCGACGACGGCAACAACACCTATGGCGGCAACACCGTGACCAATCCGTCCGGCGGCCTGCTGTCCAAGGGCCATCCGCTCGGCGCCACCGGCCTCGCGCAATGCTATGAACTGACGCATCAGCTGCGCGGTTCGGCGGAAGCACGACAAGTGGACGGCGCAAGGCGCGCCCTGCAGCACAATCTCGGCCTCGGCGGCGCCTGCGTCGTCACGCTCTACGAACGCGCCTGAGGCCCTGATATGATTGACCCTTCCCTCATCGGCCGCAGCCTTTCGCCTGTCACCGCGCATGTCGAGCCCGGACGCCTGCGTTATTTCCGCGAAACGCTGGGCGAGACCAATCCGGTCTATGGCGATGCCAGGGCCGCGCAGGCTGCCGGCTATGCCGCGACGCCGGTGCCGCCGACCTATCTGTTCTGCCTTGAGATGATGGACGCGGAACAGGCCTTCGAGTTCATCACCGTCATCGGCGTCGACATCGGGCGCCTGCTGCATGGCGAACAGCGCTTTACTTACAAGGCGCCCGTGGTGGTCGGCGACACGCTCAAGTTCCAGCCGCGCATCGTCAGCGTCGCCGACAAAAAGGGTGGCGCGATGACGCTGGTCGGCATCGAAACCAAAGTCACCAACCAGAACGGCACCCACGTCGCGGACTGCGCCCGCACCGTTGTCGTGCTCAATCCGGCAACCGCATGAGTACCGCCGTGAAAACTCAACCCGCGATAGGCGACCGCATCGTCCACAAGGTGTTTCCGCCGATCAGCCGCCACACGCTGGCGCTCTATTGCGGCGCCTCGGGCGACCACAATCCGATCCATGTCGACCTGGATTTCGCCAAGGCCGCCGGATATCCGGATGTCTTCACCCACGGCATGCTGGTCATGGGCTATCTCGGCCAGGCGCTCACCGATGCGGTCCCTCCCCCGCGGCTTCGCATGTTCTCGACGCGCTTCGTCGCGATCACACAGCTCGGTGCACGCCTGACCTGCGAGGGGCATGTTTCCGAGTTCGTCGAACATGATGGCGAGCGATGCGCGAAGCTGGCGCTGACGACCAAGGACGAGAGCGGCGATCTCAAACTATCAGGCGAAGCAATCATCGCGCTCTGATCGGGAAAAACAAATGACAAAACTCAAGGGAAAAGTCGGGCTGATCACGGGATCGGGGCGAGGCATCGGCCGCGCGATTGCGCTGAAACTTGCCAGCGAGGGCGCGAGGGTCGTGGTCAACGATCTCGATGCGGCGCCGGGCGACGCCGTCGCCGCGGAAATCCGCAGCGGCGGCGGCGAAGCCATCGCGATCAACGGCAGTGTTTCCGAGACCGGCTTCTCCGACCGTTTCGTCGGCGCAGCCATGGAAACATTCGGCGGCCTCGACATCATCGTCAACAACGCCGGCTATACTTGGGACTCGACGATCCAGAAGATGACCGACGAGCAGTTCCAGGCCATGCTCGACGTCCACCTGGTCGCACCGTTCCGCCTGCTGCGCGCCGTCTCCGAGCCGATCCGGATCATGGCAAAGAAAGAGGCCGAAGCCGGCCGCGAGGTGTTTCGCAAGGTGGTCAACATCTCCTCGATTGCGGGGCTCTACGGCAACGCCGGACAGGCCAGCTATTCGTCGGCCAAGGCGTCGCTGGTCGGGCTGACGCGCACGCTTTGCAAGGAATGGGGACGCTACAAGGTCAACGTCAATTGCGTTGCCTTGCGATGGCGAGGATGATTCCGCTCGGGCGTGGCGGCACGCCGGAAGAAGCCGCCGATGCGGTCTATCTGTTCTGCAGCCCGGAATCGAACTACATCAGTGGGCAAGTCGTCGTCTGCGGTGGCGGCCTCATCATCTAGCAGGGGATCCCATGCAATATCGTTCTTCCTGGATGACGGAGGAGCTGGACGTCTTTCGCGACCAGTTTCGCAAATTCCTCGCCAAGGACCTGGCGCCACACGCCGAAGCCTGGCGCGATCAAAAAATGGTCGATCGCTCGGCCTGGCGGGCGCTGGGCGAGATGGGCGCCCTGCTGCCGAGCGTCCCGGAAGCCTATGGCGGGCTGGGCGCCAGCTTCGCCTATGAAGCTGCCGTGATCGAGGATCTCGAAACCGTGGTGCCGGAAGTGACGACCGGGTACTCGGTGCATAGCGCCATCGTCGCGCATTACATTTTGAATTACGGCTCCGAGGAACAGAAGCGGCGCTGGTTGCCGAAAATGGCCAGCGGCGAGTTCGTCGGCGCCATCGCCATGACCGAACCCGGCACCGGCTCTGATCTGCAGGGCGTGCGGACGACGGCCCGGAAGCAAGGCAACAATTACGTCATCAACGGCCAGAAGACCTCCATTACCAATGGCCAGGCCGCCGACCTGATCATCGTGGTCGCGCGCACCGGTGAAGCCGGCGCCAAGGGCATCTCACTGATCGTGCTTGAGGCCGAAGGCAATGACGGTTTCCGCCGCGGGCGCAACCTCGACAAGATCGGCCTGCACGCATCCGACACATCCGAATTGTTCTTCGACAATGCGGTAGCGCCGCCGGAGAACCTGCTGGGAAGCGAGGAAGGCAACGGCTTCGTGCAGCTGATGCAGCAGTTGCCGCAGGAGCGCCTCTCGCTGGCCGTCGGCGCCGTGGCGTCGATGGAGCGCGCGATCAAGCTGACCGCCGACTACACCAGGGAGCGCAAGGCCTTCGGCAAGCCGATCATCGAATTCCAGAACACCGCGTTCAAGCTGGCCGAGCGCAAGACCGAAGCCATGATCGCGCGCGTGTTTGTCGACTGGTGCGTCGAGCGCCTCGTCGCCGGCGAACTCGATACCGTGACCGCTTCCATGGCGAAATGGTGGACTTCGCAGAAGCAGGTGGAAACCGCGGACGAATGCCTGCAGCTCCACGGCGGCTACGGCTACATGGAGGAATACCCGATCGCGCGGATGTTCGTGGATGCACGTATCCAGAAGATCTACGGCGGGACCAACGAGATCATGAAGCTGTTGATCGCGCGGTCGCTGTAACGAGATAACGCGCTACAGCGTCTGCACGTCGACCACGCCGGACACCGCCTTGATCGCGCCGGCGATCTGCGGCGAGACCTTGAAGCGGCCGGGAAGCTTCATCTCGACCTCGGTTTCGAGGTCGAGCATGATCACCAGCGAGACGTCGCCATCGGCGCCCCCCGCCGGCGCGGGCGCCGGTTTGGCCGGCAGGCCCTTTGGCGCGCCGGGCACGACCGGCTCCGGCATGTTCAGCCGTCGCGCGATCGAATCCAGCGGCTTGGTGTCGCGAACGAAGATGCGAAGACCCTTCTGGGTTTTGGCCGCGGCGTCATCCAGCGGCTCGGCGTGCAGCACCCTCGCCCGCACGTCCTCGCCCTGCAGTTCGGCGCCGAGCTGCAGCAGCACGGCCGCCCCCGGCTCCAGCACGTCGCGATATTGCGCGAGGCCTTCGGAGAACAGCACCGCTTCGAAATGGCCGGTCGGATCGGACAGGCCCATGATGCCCATCTTGTTGCCGGTCTTGGTCCGCCGCTCCATGCGCGAGACGACCGTGGCCGCGACCTTGCCGGCGGTCGCGCCAGTTTTGACCGCGCGTGAGAATTCCGCCCAGGACTGCACGCGCAGCCGCTTCAACACCGTGGCATAGTCGTCGAGCGGATGGCCGGACAGGAAGAAGCCGATGGCGTCGTATTCGCGCCGCAGCCGCTCGGCCGGCAACCACGGTTCCATCTGCGGCAGCATGATGGTCGGAGCATCCGCGGCGCCGCCGAACATGTCATTCTGCCCGATCGTCGACGCCTCATGGCTGCGCTGGCAGGCGGCCAGAATAGCCTCGGCGCCGCCGAATACCCGCGCGCGGTTCGAATCGAGCGTGTCGAAAGCGCCGGCGGCCGCCAGGCTTTCGATCACGCGCTTGTTGATGGCGCGCGGATTAACGCGCGCGGCGAAATCGGCGAGCGAGGTGAACAGCCCTTTGCGCCGTTCCTCCACGATCAGTTCGACCGCCTGCGGGCCGACGCCCTTCAGCGCGGCCAGCGCATAATAGATGGTGTTTTCGCCAACCTCGAAGGTCGCACCCGAGCGGTTGATATTGGGCGCCTCGACCTTGATGCCGAGCCGCTGCGCCTCAGCGCGAAACTCGCTGAGCTTGTCGGTGTTGTTGAGTTCGAGCGTCATCGACGCGGCCAGGAACTCGACCGGATAGTGCGCCTTCATATAGGCGGTGTGATACGACACCAGCGCGTAGGCCGCGGCGTGGCTCTTGTTGAAGCCGTAGTCGGCGAACTTTGCGAGCAGTTCGAAAATCGTATCGGCCTGCCCCTTCGGCACGCCGTTCTTGACCGCACCGGCGACGAAGATCGCGCGCTGCTTCTCCATCTCGGCGCGGATCTTCTTGCCCATCGCCCGGCGCAGCAGGTCGGCGTCGCCGAGCGAATAGCCGGCCATCACCTGGGCGATCTGCATCACCTGTTCCTGGTAGATGATGACGCCGAAGGTTTCCTTCAGGATCGGCTCCAGGATCGGATGCAGATATTCCGGCTCCTCGTCACCGTGCTTGCGCGCGCAGTAGGTCGGGATGTTAGCCATCGGGCCGGGGCGATAGAGCGCCACCAGCGCGATGATGTCCTCGAAGCGGTCGGGCCGCATGTCGACCAGCGCGCGCCGCATGCCCTGGCTTTCCACCTGGAACACGCCGACCACATCGCCCCTGGCCAGCATCTGGTAGCTCGGGGCGTCTTCGATCGGCAGCGTTGCCAGATCGACTTGGATATCGCGTTGCCTGAGCAATTTGACCGCGACGTCGAGCACGGTCAGCGTCTTCAGGCCGAGAAAGTCGAACTTCACGAGGCCGGCGGGCTCGACCCATTTCATGTTGAACTGGGTCACCGGCATGTCGGATTTGGGATCGCGATAAAGCGGAACCAGTTCGCTCAAGGGGCGATCGCCGATCACGATGCCGGCGGCGTGGGTCGAAGCGTGCCGGGTCAGTCCTTCCAGGCGCTGCGCGATATCGAAGGCGCGCGCCACAACGGGGTCTTCGTCGCGGAACGCCTGCAGTTTTGGTTCACTCTCGATCGCCGCGGCCAGCGTTACCGGGGCTGCGGGATTCTGCGGCACCAGTTTGGTCAGCTTGTCGACCTGCCCGTAAGGCATCTGCAGCACGCGGCCGACGTCGCGCAGCACGCCCCTCGCCTGCAGCGTTCCGAAGGTGATGATCTGCGCCACCTGATCGCGGCCGTAGCGCTGCTGCACGTAGTCGATGACCTCGCCGCGGCGATCCTGGCAGAAGTCGATGTCGAAGTCCGGCATCGAGACGCGTTCCGGATTGAGGAAGCGCTCGAACAGCAGGCCAAACCGAAGCGGATCGAGGTCGGTGATGGTCAGCGCATAGGCCACCAGCGATCCCGCGCCCGAGCCGCGGCCCGGCCCGACCGGAATGTCGTTGTCCTTGGCCCATTTGATGAAGTCGGAAACGATCAGGAAGTAGCCCGCATAGTTCATGCGGTTGATGACGTCGATCTCGAACGCCAGCCGCTTCTTGTAGTCCTCCTCCGAGGTGCCCTGCGACAGGCCATGCACCGAAAGGCGCCTTGCAAGCCCCTCTTCGGCCTGACGCCTGAGCTCCGCAGCCTCTTCGGTTGCCGCATCGGACCCGGATCCCGCGCCCACTGTGAAGCGCGGCAAAATCGGCTTGCGCGTCATTGGCCGGAACGAACAGCGTTCGGCGATCTCGACGGTGGAAGCCAGCGCCTCCGGAATATCGGCGAACAGGACCGCCATCTCGGCGCGGGTCTTGAAGCGGTGATCCGGCGTCAGCTGTTGGCGGTCGGTCTCGGCGATCAGGCGGCCGCCGGCGATGCAGAGCAGCGCGTCGTGGGCTTCGTAGTCGTCAGTGCTGGCGAAATACGGCTCGTTGGTCGCGACCAGCGGCAGGCCCTTGGCATAGGCGAGATCAATCAGGCCCGATTCGACACGGCGCTCCTTGTCGATGCCGTGGCGCTGCAATTCGACATAGAGGCGGTCGCCGAACAGGCTGGTCAGCCGATCGCAGCGCGTCGCCGCCAGCGCTGAATGATCGCCGAGCAGCGCCAGCGAGATCGGCCCCTCGGGGCCGCCGGTCAGCGCGATCAGGTCATCCGAGTAGCCTTCAAGCCATTCGAGCTTGATGTGCGGAGACTGATGAACCGGCGTCTCCTGGAACGCCCGCGAGTTCAGGTGCATCAGGCTGCGGTAGCCGCGCTCGCGCGCCGCCAGCAGCACGATTCGCGCAGGCGCGGCGGCCAGCGCATTTCGCGCGTTGGGATCCTGGTCACCGAAATCGATCGCGAGTTCCAACCCGACGATCGGCTGGATGCCATAGCCCGCCATCTTGTCGGAGAATTCCAGCGCCCCGAACATGTTGTCGGTATCGGTCAGCGCCAGCGCCGGCTGGCGGTCGGCCTTGGCAAGCTCGCCGAGCTTGGCGATCTTGATCGAACCCTTCAGCAGCGAATAGGCCGAATGAACGTGGAGATGAACGAATCCGGCGTTGGACATGTCGCTTTGAGGGCTCTTGCATCGTGGATGGGAGCGATCGTCAGGCTCTCCGGAAAACTTCCCCGGGCGCCGACTCGCCAGCTCCAATGGTGATGCGTTGGGCTAGCGGAGTCCACGCGGAACGCTCAGCTTGCGCCCGCCATCCGGCTTTTCCCCAAGGGGCTGTCGAAGCCTGCTTTGGGGTGTCGCCGGCCCCGATCCCGCCCCCACCTCAGAGCTGGGGAATCAGCTGCGCCCACACCGCGATCATCCCGACAAACAGCGTAATCGACGCCAGAGCAGCGGCTTCTTCCACAAACATCCTCAACATCGCAGGCACTCCCGATCCAAGAACATATGAGGAACATTGTTCCTTTTTTGTTCTAAGAGTCAAGCGCGCGCCTGGCGGGTCAGTTTGAAGAATGACCCCCGTGGTTAATTCTCGGACCCGACTGCCCGTCGAAATGCCTATGATCTTGCGAGCTGGTTGGTTGGGGTCCCTAGGGCGTTTCGGGTGGCTTGCCGTTCCCGCCTTCTGTCCGAGGCCGTTCAATAAGCTCGTATGTGGGCACGTGGCCGCTATTCCACCACGACTCCAGCGCGGCCCCGCAGACCGTGCAGACCGCGTCACCTGTTTGCGGTACCAAGAACTTCTCTTCGGTACGTCTGTACTCGGCGCCGCAATTGCATTGAACAATCGTCGCCATGCCCCGAATATGCGCCCGGAACCGCCCGTTTTCCAGCCAGCAACCCTGCCACAATCAAACTGTCGACTTGGCGACTGGTTGAGGTCGCGGAGTCAGATGAGACGCCGCATCAGCTTTTCGATGTAGTCATTCACGGCATCTGCAAAGTCGCACTGAGAGCCGGGCCCGGCCGCGTCTCCGTGAGCTTTCACCACCGACCGAACGCTTTCCAAGGCGTCCCTTTGCTGGGGTGCGGGCGTCACGGCGACCAACTCGTTGATGGCATTTTCTGCCAGAGGAATGGCGCTCGTCTTAGCCTCCGCAATCAGCGGAGACAGCGCGGAGGTACATTTGTGTACGTTTTCCATGTCCCAAATATGCGCCCGGCCCGGCGCGTTTGCCAGCCCTCAGGGACCGTTGCTTGTCACTGGCACGACATCCCCGCTTCCATCGGCCCCCAGAAGCCACATTCCGTGGTGGGGTGATGGGGACCGCGCGCGTGAAGGCGGCCGTTGAAAATCAGCAGGGCTGCGGCGGCGAGCAGGACGGCTGAAACGATGATCGGGAATCTTATTTTCATGTCCCGAATATGCCTTCGGGAGCTGACCAATTCCAGCCCGCGCGGCTAGGCGGTCTTTCGTCCAAAGACCGGTGATGTCTTCTTGATCGGCTTCCAGCCGAAATAATCATGGGTACCGGACCAGGCGTGGATTTCGGTCTGGCAGACCATGCATTCGAATTTACCCGAATGCTTGTGCTGATGCTGCTCCCTCGTCGCGGAGTAATCCATCCCGCAACCGGGGCAGGTAAATTCTTCTGTCGTCCAGATGCTGCTTGCCATTGCGCAACTATGCGCCGGCGGCGAGGCGATTCAAGTCCGCGAAGTTCCTGTAGTTAAGGACGCGATAAGTGGACCGGCGTTCTCGCGTTAACAAACACTTCCGCAATGTCGAACCAGTGGGCTCAACAAAAAAGCCCCGGGCGACGCCCGGGGCTTCAATGGTCCCGCTAGCGAGTAGCGAAATCAGTACTTAGTTAGCTCAGTACTTCGCGATGACCGGGCCGCCGAACTTGTAGTTCAGGCGAGCGGTGACCAGGTCGACGTCCTGGCTGATGCGATCGGTGCCGAAGAACGCGCCAGCCGGCGTGGTGAAGGTGTAGGTCCGATCCTGCAGGAAGATGTGGTTGTACTCGACGCCAATCGACCAGTTCGGGGCGAAGCCGTATTCGAGGCCGGCACCGACCGTGCCACCCCAGCGGGTGTCGTCGCCGGTGGACGCAGCAAGCGCGCCAGCAACGGTGTTGATGTGGTTACGGTTCGAGGTCACAGCAGCACCGCCCTTGACGTAGAGCAGGACGTTGTTGACGGCATAGCCAACCTGACCGGTGAACAGGCCGAACGCGTCGATCTTCGAGTGGTTGACGAAGCCGGGGAACAGCAGGCTGGTGTTCGAGCCCTTGAAGTCAGCCCAGTTGCCCTGCGCTTCCAAACCGAACACCCAGGTGCCGGCCTGCCAGCGATAGCCGACCTGACCACCGACCGTGGCTCCGGATGCGTCATGGGAACCCTCGGGGCCAACCAGAACATTCGGGGCGACCGCGTCCCAATCAGTGCGGCTCCAACCGCCGCCACCGTTGACGCCGATGTAGAAACCACTCCAGTCATACACAGCGGCGATCATCGGCGGCGCCTTGGTGTAAGGACGCGCAGCGAGATCAGCAGCCACTGCCGGCGCAGCCGCGCCGAGCGCGATCAGGCTGGCCGTTACAAGCAAAACCTTCTTCATCTTTTTTAATTCCCGTTCCAGTTGGTACAGCCCCCAAGGCCGTGGCAGCGTCATACCATTGTTCGTTTGAATTACTGTAACTTGGCTGCAACAGCGGACGCGAAACGTCTTCCGTGGAAATGTAAGTTAATATTGTGTAACAGGCACTTTTCGAAACATTGTGTGCACGTTCGCCGCAGAAAAATCACAATGGAACCTTGCGGCGGTATCGGCGTGTGAGATTGTGTTGAAGAGATGGCACGCGTGCGCGGCTAAAGATGTTCAACGATCCGTGATCGAACCGGCGAGCGCGCCCCGAGCTAAACAAGATTCGGATGCATGGAGCGATTCCAATTCCATTGTGGAGCGGTCGTCATTCCAGCTCGACGACCTGACCGTCCACCAGCGACACCCGCCGGTCCATGCGCCCGGCCAATTCCATATTGTGAGTTGCGATCAGCATCGCGACCCGGGTCGCCTTCACGAGCTGCATCAGGGCGTTGAACACGTGATCGGCGGTGTGCGGATCGAGGTTGCCGGTCGGCTCGTCCGCCAGCAGCACCCGCGGCGCATTGGCGACCGCGCGTGCGATCGCGACGCGCTGCTGCTCGCCGCCGGACAGTTCGGCCGGGCGATGGGTGATGCGTTCGCCAAGACCGAGATAGGCCAAGATCTCCGTTGCACGCTTGATCGTCTCGTTGCGCTTGAGACCACGGATCATCTGCGGCAGCATGACGTTTTCGAGCGCGGTAAATTCCGGCAGCAGCCGGTGCTGCTGGTAGACGAAGCCGATGTCGGAACGCCTGATGTGGGTGCGCTCGATGTCTGACAATTGCGAGGTCGGCGCTCCCGCGACATAGACCTCGCCGTCATCGGGGCTTTCGAGCAGGCCCGCGATATGCAGCAGCGTCGACTTGCCCGAGCCCGACGGCGCCACCAGCGCCACCGACTGCCCGGCCCACAGCGCGAGCTTGGCGCCGTTGAGAATGGTCAGCGTCGCCTCACCCTGCGTGTACTGGCGTTTTATCTCGTGGAGATAGACCACCGGTACATCTTCCGCGCCCTCGGCCATTTTGTCCTCACTCATACCGGAGCGCGTCCACAGGATCGAGGCGCGCCGCGCGCCAGGACGGATAGAGCGTGGCCAGGAACGACAACGTCAGCGCCATGATCACGACGGCAGAGGTCTCGCGGAAGGCGATCTCGGCCGGAAGCTTCGAGAGGAAATAGATCTCTCGCGGAAATATGTCGGTGTTGGTGAGCCACGACAGGAATATCTGGATCGATTCGATGTTGAGACAAATCAGCATTCCGACGAAAAAGCCGGTCAGCGTGCCGACCACGCCGATCGCAGCCCCCGTGATCAGGAATATCCGCATGATCGAGCCACGCGAGGCGCCCATGGTGCGCAGGATCGCAATGTCCTGCCCCTTGTCCTTGACCAGCATGATCAGGCCAGAGACGATATTGAGCGCCGCGACCAGTACGATCATGGTCAAGATCAGGAACGTCACGTTGCGTTGGACCAGCAGCGCATTGAAGAAGGTCGAGTTGCGCTGCCGCCAGTCGACCAGGAACACCGGCCGCCCGGCCGCTTCCGTCACCAGCCTGCGGAAAGCGTCGATCCTGTCCGGATTGGAGGTGAACACCTCGATCGCGGAGACGTCGTCCTTGCGGTTGAAATAGGCCTGCGATTCCAGCAGCGGCATGAACACGAAGCCTGAGTCATATTCCGACATGCCGATCTCGAACACGGCAGCGACCTTGTAGGGCTTGATGCGCGGCGTGGTGCCCGTCGCGGTCACAGCCCCCCTCGGGGCAACCAAGGTGATGCTGTCGCCGGCACGCAACGACAACGTATCGGCGAGCCGGCGACCGATCGCGACGCCCTGCCCCTCGTCGAAGCCTTGCAACGTGCCCTGCTTGATGTTCGCCGAGATCGAGGTGAGGTTGTTCAGGTCAGCGGCGCGCATGCCGCGCACCACCACGCCCGAGGCGTTGAAGGCCGACGACGCCAGCGCCTGACCGTCAACCACCGGCGCGGCCAGCCGGACACCCTGAATCAGGCTGATCCGCTCGGCGACATCCTTCCAGTCGGTCAGTGGCGATTCCAGAGGTTGAACCAAGAGATGCCCGTTGAGGCCGAGGATCTTGTCCAGCAGTTCCTTGCGAAAGCCGTTCAACACGGCCATCACGACGATCAGCGTCGCAACGCCGAGCATGATGCCGAGGAACGAAAAACCGGCGATGACGGAAATGAAGCCTTCCTTGCGCCGCGCCCGCAGGTAACGCCCGGACAACAGCCATTCGAACTGCGAAAACGGCGGGGTACGAACTGTCTCCTTCATGGTCTCACCCATCACTCGTACCGGAGTGCGTCGACGGGATCGAGGCGCGCGGCGCGCCAGGACGGATAAAGCGTGGCCAGGAACGACAGCGTCAGCGCCATGATCACCACCGCGGTGGTCTCGCCGAAATCGATCTCGGCGGGCAGCTTGGACAGGAAGTAGAGCTCCGGCGAGAACAGCTCGGTATTGGTCATCCACGACAGGAATTGCCGGATCGATTCGATGTTCAGGCAGACCAGCATGCCGACGAAAAAGCCGGTCAGCGTGCCGACCACGCCGATCGCAGCGCCCGTGATCAGGAATATCCGCATGATCGAGCCCTGCGAAGCGCCCATGGTGCGCAGGATCGCAATGTCCTGGCCCTTGTCCTTGACCAGCATGATCAGGCCGGACACGATGTTGAGCGCTGCGACCAGCACGATCATGGTCAGGATCAGGAACATCACGTTACGTTCGACCTGCAGCGCGTTGAAGAAGGTCGAGTTGCGCTGCCGCCAGTCGACCAGGAACACCGGCCGCCCGGCCGCTTCCGTCACCAGTTTGCGGAAAGCGTCGATCCTGTCCGGATTGGAGGTGAAAACCTCGATCGCGGTGACGTCGTCCTTGCGGTTGAAATAGGCCTGCGACTCCGGCAGCGGCATGAACACGAAGCTCGAATCATATTCCGACATGCCGATCTCGAACACCGCGGCGACCTTGTAGGCCTTGATGCGCGGTGTGGTTCCCATCGGGGTCACGGCGCCCTTCGGGGCAACCAAGGTGATGCTGTCGCCGGCATGCAATGACAGCGTATCGGCGAGCCGACGCCCAATGGCAACGCCCTGCCCCTCGTCAAAACCTTCCAGCGTGCCCTGCTTGATGTTCTTGGCGACCGAGGTGAGGTTGGTCAGGTCCGCGGAACGTATGCCCCGCACCAGCACGCCCGAGGCGTTGAAGTAGGAAGACGCCAGGGCCTGGCCGTCCACGACAGGCGCGGCCAGCCGGATACCCTGAACCTGGTTGATACGCTCGGCGACATCCTTCCAGTCGGTCAGCGGCGATTCCAGCGGCTGAATCAAGAGATGTCCGTTGAGGCCGAGGATCTTGTCCAGCAGTTCCTTGCGAAAGCCGTTCATCACGGCCATCACGATGATCAGCGTCGCAACGCCGAGCATGATGCCGAGGAACGAAAAACCGGCGATGACGGAAATAAAACCTTCCTTGCGACGCGCCCGCAGGTAACGTCCCGACAACAGCCATTCGAACTGCGAAAACGGCGGGGTTCGGACTGTCTCGTTCATGGTCTCATCCATCTTTCGATAATCCCATGATTCGGGGCCAAATGTGGCCGGGAATGGCCAAGAATACCCGCCCCCCGTGGATAATCTTTATCCCGCGATCGACCGCTTATCGTCCAACTATCCTGGCGACCGCTTCGGCCGGGCTGAGATTCTCGCGCGAGCCGTCGCTGCGCCGCTTGATCTCGAGCTTGCCCTCGGCGAGGCCCTTGGGGCCGACCAGAATCTGCCAGGGGATGCCGATCAGGTCGGCGGCGGCAAACTTCGCCCCTGCGCGCTGATCGGTGTCGTCATAGAGGACATCGACGCCCTTGGCCTCGAGCTCGCGATACAGCGCCTCGCAGGCGGCATCGGTATCGCTGGAGCCCTGCTTCAGGTTCAGGATCACGGCGGTGAACGGAGCCACCGCCTCGGGCCATTTGATGCCGGCATCGTCATGGCAGGCCTCGATGATGGCGCCGACCAGGCGCGACACGCCGACGCCGTAGGAGCCGCCATGGATCGACACGTCGACGCCGTCGGCGCCCGCGACCATCGCCTTCATGGCGTCGGAATATTTGGTGCCGAAGTAGAAGATCTGGCCGACCTCGATGCCCCTGGTGTGCACTTTCTTGTCGGCAGGCACTTCGCTGTCGAAGCGCGCGGCATCGTGCACGTCCTCGGTCGCGGCATAGACCGAGGTCCATTGCTTGATGATCGGGGTCAGATCGCCGTCATAATCGACGTCGTCGCCCGGGATCGGCAGATTGAGCACGTCGCTGTCGCAATAGACGCCGGACTCGCCGGTCTCGGCCAGCACGATGAATTCGTGGCTGAGATCGCCGCCGATCGGGCCGGTCTCCGCGCGCATCGGGATCGCCTTCAACCCCATCCGCGCGAAGGTGCGCAGGTACGCGACGAACATCCGGTTATAGGAGCGCCGCGCCGCGGCCTCGTCGATGTCGAACGAATAGGCATCCTTCATCAGGAATTCGCGGCCGCGCATTACGCCGAAACGCGGACGCTGCTCGTCGCGGAACTTCCACTGGATGTGGTAGAGATTGAGCGGCAGGCTCTTGTAGGATTTGACGTAGGCGCGGAAAATCTCGGTGATCATTTCCTCGTTGGTCGGCCCGTACAGCAATTCGCGCTTGTGGCGGTCGCTGATGCGCAGCATTTCCGGACCATAGGCGTCGTAGCGGCCGCTCTCGCGCCAGAGGTCGGCAAGCTGCAGCGTCGGCATCAGCAGTTCCAGGGCGCCGGCGCGGTCCTGCTCCTCGCGGACGATCTGCTCGATCTTCTTCAACACCCGAAAACCCAGCGGCAGCCAGGCGTAAATGCCCGCCGCTTCCTGCCGCATCATGCCGGCACGCAGCATCAGGCGGTGCGAGACGATCTCCGCCTCTTTCGGATTCTCTTTCAGGATGGGCAGAAAAAACCGCGACAATCGCATGGGTCAACTCAGGGAATCAGGGGGACGAAAGGAAGAATGGCAGTGAAACCGGATCGGCTACGAAAATACAAGGCCGGAACACCTTAAAAAGCCGCAAGATGCGCGGATTTCCGGCCGTTTTGATCACCGATCTTGACCGCATAATTGCGGCGCGATCAGGTCCGGGTCGGTCTCCGCAGGCAATGACGGGAATGGTGCGTCTCCCGTACGATTCTGTCGTCCTGGCGAAGGCCGGGACCCATACCGCGTGATCTCTCGGTGAAGCCTCGGTAATAAAGACCGTTCGCAAAACTTCTCCCTGTGGTTATGGGTCCCGGCCTTCGGGACGACACGCGGATATAGTTTCGCATTCTCGCGGCGCCTTGCGCCCGAGGTTTGCAGGTTACTTTCGCCCCCGAAATTCAGAGGGCGCAGGGAATGCCGGATGCGCGCTGCACCCGCGGTCTCGTGTGCGATTGTGCTAAGA
>NZ_JAFCME010000037.1 GCF_018130065.1 Bradyrhizobium sp. AUGA SZCCT0158
AAGCCGTAAAGCCATTGCGCAGGGAAGGCCGGGTGTTCTCCGCTGCCCTGTATGCTCGTGTGCACTTTGTTTTGTGCTAACCGCACACGAGACCGCGGGTGCAGCGCGCACCCGGTCTTCCCTGCGCCCTCTCATTTCGGGGCAAGGAATTTCTGACAAAGCTCGGGCGCAATGCGTCGCGAGAAGGTAAACACACATTCAGCTGTCATCACCCGCGCATGCGGGTGATCCAGTATTCCAGAGGCGCCGATGATAGAACCGAGAAGCCGCGGCGTACTGGATCCCCGCCTGCGCGGGGATGACGACCGTTGTACCCACTCAATACCCACGTTGACGCCTCGTTTGACCTGCGCCAATCTCTGTCAAAAGCAATAAACAAAACTCCGGAGGTCACGCTATGCTCCGCGCCGAAGACAACGCCTTCCTGACCCAAAGCGGTGCTGGAACGGGGATGGGCGAACTGCTGCGCCGGTTCTGGATGCCGGTGCTGCTGTCGGCGGAATTGCCTGACGCCGACGGCACGCCGAAGAAGATCGTCGTGATGGGCGAGGAACTGCTGGCCTTCCGCGACTCCAGAGGCGTCGTCGGTGTCATCGACCAATATTGTCCGCACCGCGGCGCCAATCTCTGGCTCGGCCGCAACGAGGAGTGCGGCATCCGCTGCGTCTATCACGGCTGGAAGTTCGACACCGATGGCAACTGCGTCGACATGCCGACCTCCTATCCCGATCTGAATGCAAAGGACCTGATCAGGATCAAATCCTATCCGGTGCGCGAATGGGGCGACATGATCTGGGCCTATATGGGCCCGGCGGATCAGATGCCGGAATTGCCGGCGCTGGAAATGGCGCTGGTGCCGGCCTCGCACCGCTACGTCGCCAAGAAATGGCAGGACTGCAATTGGGTGCAGGCGCTCGAAGGTTCGATCGACACCGCGCATTTCACCTTCGCGCATCTCAGCTTCGAGAAGGAAGAGAACGAGATCCTCGACATCAAGAAGCATTTTGTGAACCCGCTGACGCGCGTTGCGACCGACCACATGCGCTGGATCGCCGAGGACCCGCGCCCGGTGATCAAGATCAGCCCGCACGCGGCCGGACTTACCGTCGCCGGCGGGCGGCGCACCGGGTCCGACAACATCTACTGGCGCATCGCCCAGTTCCTGATGCCGGTGCATGCCTATGCGCCGAGCTCGATGCCGGGCGAGAACATTTTTGGCCAAAGCTTCGTTCCGGTGACCGACACCAGTTGCTGGATCTACACTTACGCGTGGAATCCCGAGCGGCCGCTGACGCAGGCCGAGCGCGACGGCTATGACCGCGGCAACGGCGTGATGTCGGAAGTCGACGAGAACTACATTCCGCTGCGCAACAAGGCCAACGACTACCTGATCGACCGCAAGCTGCAGAAGACAAAAAGCTACACCGGCATCAAGGGCGTCTCCGAACAGGACGCCGCGGTGCAGGACAGCCAGGGCCCGATTGCCGACCGGACGCGAGAACATCTCGGCCCGACTGATTTGGGCATCATGCATTTCCGCAAACTGGTGATGGAGGCCGCCCGCGCCCTGCAGCAGGGCGAGGCGCCGCCGCATGCCCGGCATCAGGACCGCTACACGGTGCGCTCCGGCGCCTGCGTCACCAGCAAGACGAAAGACCTCACCGCCGTGATGATCGAACGCTTCGGCGATGCGGCGGGGTTCGTCGGCGGCCCCGGGCGGAATGTTGCGGCGGAGTGACTGTCGTGCCGGCGAAGGCCGGGACCCATCACGCCGCGGCTGGCGTTGTGAAAAAAGGAAGGCAACGATCAGCGTGTAAAACAATGATCGACGGTGGTTATGGGTCCCGGCTCAAGGCCGGGACGACGTGTGGATGGATGCGGGCCTACAACGGAATCCTTCGATACTCCCGGTTGCTCAAACTCGCTTCCTCCAGATCGAGGTCGCGCTCGATCCGGCGCCGGGTCTCGTCGGTGATCTTGCCGTCGCGCAGCAAGGCGTGAATGAATTTCCGTTCCGTCGCGATCAATTCGCGCGTCAGTTCGGTGCCGGCTGCCGAGGCGTCCTGCACGTCGGGATCGAATGAATCGGGCAGCTGGTTGGTGCGGGATACGTGCCGGGCGCGAAGCAGCTTGACGACTTCGTCGGTCAGTTCGCGGTCGTTGGTGATGGCATCGAGCGATTTGAGCGCGGCATCGAGCGCCTCGCGCCGCGCGGCGATCTCGGATTCGTGCTCGGCGATGTGTTCGTCGCGGCCGGCCTGCGTCAGCCCGAGCCAGCGCACCACCAGCGGCAGGCCTGACCCCAGCCCGACCAGGGTGATGAAAATGACGCCGAAGGAAACGAACAGGATCAGGTCGCGATGCGGGAACGCGTCGCCATTCGGCAGTGCAAGCGGCAGTGCCAGCGCCGCGGCAAGCGACACCGCGCCGCGCACGCCGGTGAAGGCGATCACGAAGGTGTTTCGCCAGGGAGGACTGGGATCGCGCGCCCGCAGGCGCGGGTTCAAGAGGCGCGGCAGATAGATGGCGGGAAAGACCCAGGCGAACCGCGCGACGATCACGATCACCGTGACCAGCGCGGTGGCGAACAGGATCTCGTCCAGCGGAAACGCCTTCGACTTCTCGTACAGCGAGCGCATCTGGAAGCCGGTGAGCAGGAACAGAAGGCCCTCGACCAGATAGATCACGAGGTCCCAGAAGAAGATGCCCTGCAGGCGGGTGGCCGATGAGATCAGCAGCGGCCCGTTCCAGCTCATATAAAGCCCGCACGCGACGGTCGCGATCACGCCGGAACCGCCGAGATGGTGCGGAACCCAGAAGGCGAGGTAGGGCGTGATCAGCGACAGCGTAATCTCGACCTGCGGATCGCGGGCGCGGTGGCGCATGCGCAGGCTGAGCCAGCCCACCGCGAGGCCGAACAGCAACTCGCCGACGACGATGACAGCGAACGTGCCGGTGGCCTTCGGCAGCGAGAACATGCCGGTCAGGATCGCCGCGACCGCGAAACGGTAGAGGATCAGCGCGGTCGCATCGTTGACCAGGCCCTCGCCCTCGAGCACGACCAGGATCCGGCGCGGCATGCCGAGCTTGCGGGCAATCGCCAGCGGCGCAACCACGTCGGGCGGTGCGACGATGGCACCCAGCAGGAAACCGACGGTCCATGGCAGCCCGATCAGATAATGCGTGGCGGCGGCGACCGCGAAAGCGGTGAAGATCACGCAGCCGACCGCCAGCAGCGTGATCGGGCGGAGGTTGAATTTGAACTCGCGCCAGCTCATGGCGACGCTGGCCGAATAGATCAGCGGCGGCAGCACCACCACCAGCACCAGTTCCGGCGGCAGTTCGATCGACGGCATGCCCGGCACGAAGGCGAGCGCGATGCCGACGAGCATCATCAGGATCGCCGACGCGACATTGACCCGCCGCGCCAGCAGGGCGGTACCGGCCAGCACGGCGAGCAGGATCAAAAAGATCTGAAATTTGGTCTCCATGACGCCCCCAATTCGCAGGGAAACCCCTTGGACGTCAATCCGGTCGGAGGGACCCGCGGACGGAGGCTACTCGCGCAGATCGTAACGATAGGACTTCGAGACGATCTTCCAGCCGTCCGAGAGCTTCATCGCCACCAGATAGTCGGTGAAGTAACGCGGCGGCAACTGGCAGCGCACCTTGATGAAGGCGGTGGACTCGTCCGAGCGGTCGATGGTGACGATGAAGTCCTCGCGCGGCTTGCCTTCCGCCTTCGCCGACGGGCGCTTGCGCACGCGGTCCAGCCAGTCCGGCACGGTCAGCACCTGCAATTCGCCCTTCTCCACCCAGCGCAAATCGGCGGTGGGATCGAAGATCGCGCCGAGCTTGTCGGCATTGCCTTCATACAGGCCGTCGAAATAATTCTGGACGACGGCTTCGACGCTCGATCGGTCTTCGCTCACAATAGTCCTCCCCGGGATGCAGGATTGTTCGAATTGAAGTAAGCCACGAACAGATGCATTGCGCTATGGATGAGTTCAAGACCGCAGCAGGGAATTGAATCATGACGGGTTCAGCGAATTCGAATGCTCGCATTCTGGCCGGAGAATGCTTCTGCGGCGCGGTGCGTTACGCCGTGGCCGATTCATTCGAATATGCCCTCAATTGCCATTGTTCGAATTGCCGGCGGACCACCGGTTCGGCGTTCAAGCCGTTTGCCGGAATCGCGCGCGACAGGCTCAGTATCACCGCGGGTGACGATATCGTGATGATCCATGGCGACGATGCCGGCCATAACGCGCACTGCCGGCGATGCGGCTCGTTGCTCTATTCGGTGGTGCGCGATGGCGCCTTCGTCCATGTTGCGATGGGGACGCTGGTCGATGCTCCCTCGATCCGCCCGTCCGCCCACATCTTCGTGGGTTCCAAGGCGCCCTGGTTCTCCATCACCGACGATTTGCCGCAGTACCAGGGTCACGTTGTCCGGGCTGAACGCCCGGAATAGGCGTAGCAATTGGCGGGACGAGGCCGGCCGGACGAGCCTGGCTCAAACACGACCGGCCAACGGGCGGACCCGTGGCCTGTTTGCCGGATTGGCGGTAAAATGGCGGCGCGATCCGGGTCGATGCGGTTCGTGACCCAACTCACAAAGCCGGCCCTATGCCCATGATAGGTATACCCGGTGCGAAAGTGCGAGGCTCCGGAAGCGTCATGATCAGGTCTGGATCTCTAAAATTGCATCGATGGGTGCTTGCCGCCGCGGCGCTGCTGGCGGTGTGCCAGCCGGCGTTTGCCGAGAAGCGCGTCGCCCTGGTGCTTGGCAACTCCGCCTACAGGAATGTCCCGCAGCTTGCCAATCCGGTTAACGACAGCGCCAAGATCGCCGCGACGCTGAGGGAGGCCGGCTTCGATGTCGTCGATTCCCGCCGCGATCTGCCCGCTGCCGAAACCCGGCGCGCGCTGCGCGACTTCGCCGACCGTGCCCGGGATGCCGACATCGCCGTCGTCTATTACGCCGGCCACGGCATCGAGGTGGACGGCTCGAATTATCTGATTCCGGTGGATGCAAAACTGGAACGCGATACGGACGTTTACGACGAGGCCCTGTCGCTGGATCGCGTGCTGATCGCGATCGAGCCGGCCAAGAAATTGCGGCTCGTCATTCTCGATGCCTGCCGGGACAATCCGTTTGCCAAGACCATGAAGCGGACGGTCGCCTCGCGCGCGATCGGGCAGGGCCTGGCCAAGGTGGAGCCGAGCAGCCCGAACGTGCTGATCGCCTATTCGGCCAAGGCCGGATTCACCGCGGCCGATGGCGACGGCCAGAACAGCCCGTTCACGGCAGCGCTGTCGCGCCATATCGCGACGCCGGGGCTCGACGTGCGCCGCGCGTTCGGATTTGTCCGCGACGAAGTGCTCAAGACCACCGGCAACCGGCAGGAGCCGTTTGTCTATGGTTCGCTGGGCGGCGAAGACGTGCCGCTGGTGCCGGCCCCTGCCAAACCGGCGCCCGCCGCAGCGGCGCCTGCGCCCGCACTCAGCGCGCAGGCCGAAGCCCGCCGCGACTACGAACTGGCGCTTCAGCTCGGCAACAAGAACGCGCTCGATGCCTTCCTCAAGCAATATCCCGACGGCTTCTACGCCAGCCTCGCCAAGCTGCAGCTCGACAAGATCGCCGCCGAGGAAATCCGCATCGCCGCCACCGAGAAGGCGCGGCTGGCCGAGCAGGAGCGGGCACGGCTCGTCGCCGAAGGCGCCCAGCGATCGGAGCAGTCGAAGGCCGAGGCCGATGTCAGGGCCGCCGAGCAGGCGCGCATCGCCGCCGAAAAAGCCAAGCAGATTGCGCAGGACCAGGCTGCGGCGGCCGAACAGAAACGCCTCGCAGCTGAAGCACCCGCGCCCGCCAAGGAATCTGTCAAGGAACCCGTCAAGGAAAAGGCCGTCAATCTCGCGGCCCTGCCCCCCGCATCGGCCCCGGCCGACGTCACCAAATCGGTGCAGGCCGAACTGCGCCGTGTCGGCTGCCTGACCGGCGCTGCCGATGGCGACTGGAACGCGGCTTCGCAGCGCTCGCTGACGCTGTTCAACCGCTACGCCGGGACCAGGCTTGATGCCAAAGTGGCCAGCGTCGACGCGCTGGATGCGATCAAGCTGAAACCGTCACGCGTCTGTCCGCTGGTCTGCGAACATGGTTTCAGGGTCGATGGCGACCGCTGCAGCAGGATCACTTGCGCCCAGGGTTCGGTGCTCAACGACGACAATGAATGCGAAAAGCGTCGCGGCAATAAGCCGGTGGCCAAACGTGATACCGATGATCGCCCGGAGCGTCCGGTTCGGGAACGGCCGCGGCCCGAGGTCAGCGCGCCCCGGCCTCAAGGATCGCCTCAGGCATCCGGCCGGGCATCTGGCCAGGTCGTATGCGATCAGTCCGGCTGCCGTTCCGCGAGCGCCGGTTGCCGCGTCGAGTTCAGGACGTTTGAGGCGGGCGGCCCATATCCAAGCGGCGGCAATATCCAGGTGTGCCGCTGACGCGACATAGCGTTTTCGAGCGAAGTGGATACCGGTTCGCGTGAAGAAAACGCGTCAAAACAAGGGTCTAGATTGCACTTGCGGCGATATTGACCATCAGTGCGACCAGCGCGGTATTGAACACGAACGCGATGATGCCGTGCACGGTCGCGGTGCGGCGGATGATCTTGTCGGTGATCCCGACATCGGAAACCTGCGCGGTCATCCCGATCACGAACGAGAAGTAGACGAAATCCCAGTAATCGGCGTCCTCATGCTGGTCGCCGCTCGGAAACAGCAGGCCGCCCGGTTTGCCGCTTCGGTAATATTCGTGCGCGTAGTGCAGCGAGAACGCGGTGTGCACCGCCGCCCATGACAAAGCGATGGTCACCGTCGCCAGCACCAGTCCCGGCGCGCTGCGGTTGGAGGCACCGAGTTCGAACACGATGGCCGCGATGCTGGCAAACGCGCCGAGCGCCGTCAGCAGCAGGATCAGGAAGCGGCCGTCGTCCTGCAGCGCCGCGTTGCGGCGGATGTGCGCCATGCCGCTGCGAAACACCATGGTGAAAACCAGCACCAGATACAACGCGACGAAAATATCCCAGCTGACCAGCAACCGCGTTACCAGCCGTAGCGAGCCCGGCAGCAAAAAGAACGCAATGATACCGACCGCGATCGCGATGAAGGTGCGTGGCCGCCCATAGACCACACGGAGCAGAACCGGCTTTTTCCTGAACCGGTCGACGAACTCGTCGAGTTCCTTCTTCTGCGATGGCACGTCAGCTCTTGCGATCGGCGACGAAGCGCGACGCGGCCTTCAGCACGTCACCCTTGGCGCCGAAGATCGACAGCGCGGAATCCGCGCGCGCCAGCAGATCGCGCACGCGCTGCTTGGCGCCGTCGATGCCGAGCTGGGTGACGAAGGTGGTCTTGCCGAGCGCCGCATCGGCGCCGGCCGGCTTGCCGAGCGCGGCGGCGTCGCCCTCGACGTCGAGCAGATCGTCGGCGATCTGGAACGCCTCGCCGAGCGCGCGGCCGTAATCGTCGAGCGCCTGATACTCCTGTTGCGTGGACTGGCCGAGGATCGCGCCCGCGATGCAGCCATAACGCAGCAGCGCGCCGGTCTTCATCTGCTGCAGCCGCGCCACGTCGACCGGTTCGCGGTCGCCGAACCGGCCTTCGCCGGCGAGGTCGAGTATTTGTCCACCGACCATGCCGCCGATCCCCGAGGCGCGGGCGAGCGCACGGGTCAGCAACAGGCGCACGGTGGGATCGGAATGAATCTCGTCGCGGGTCACGATGTCGAACGCCAGCGTCAGCAAACCGTCGCCGGCGAGGATCGCGGTGGCGTCGTCGGTCTTCTTGTGCAGCGTCGGCCGGCCGCGGCGCAGGTCGCTGTTGTCCATCGCCGGCAGATCGTCATGGATCAGCGAATAGCAGTGGATGCATTCGAGCGCGGCGCCGGCCAGCAGCGCCGCGTCGCGCGGAACCCCGAACACGGCCGAGCTCTCGACCACCAGAAACGGCCGCAGGCGCTTGCCGCCGCCGAGGCTTGAATAGCGCATCGCGTCCATCAGCCGCTTCGGCCGCGCGATCTCGTCTGATAACAGCGTATCCGACAGCAGCTTGGCCAGCAGGGCCTCGGTATCTTCGGCGGTCTGATCCAATCGTTTGGTAAAATCGGCAGTGGCGGTCGTCATTTAAGAATGGCTCCAGGTCAACTTCGTCGTCAATTTTGCCGGACAATCGTTGATGGCACGGCGTCAGTCAATTCCGCCTCCCGGCTTGAGACGCCTTAAAAGCGCTGGAAAACCCACGAAATATCATGGTGATGTCACCTATTAAGGGGTCTCTTGACCGATCCTCGACCCGGCTGGGCTGAACCGGAAGCATTCGAATTTGCGCTTTGTCCGAATCTTATTGCTGATTTTGCTGGCGCTGCTGCTGTTGCCGTATCTGGTGACGCCGTTCTATCGCACCGGCCATCCGGTCTCGACGCTGATGGCCTGGCGCTGGCTCAAGGGCGCGCCGGTGTCGCGGCAATGGATCGATTTCAAGGCGATGTCGCCGGCGCTGCCGCGTTCGGTGGTGGGCTCCGAGGACGCCAAATTCTGCGGCCATCGCGGGGTCGATTGGAGCGCGCTGCAGGATGCGATCGAGGATCACGAAGAAGGCGAGGTGTCGGGTGGCGGCTCCACCATCACCCAGCAGGTGGCCAAGAACCTGTTCCTGTGGCCGGGCCGCAGCGTGGTCCGCAAGGCGCTGGAGCTGCCGCTGGCGATGTGGATCGACCTGGTGCTGTCCAAGCAGCGGATTCTCGAGATCTACCTCAATATCGCCGAACTCGGCCCCTCCGGGCAGTTCGGCGCCGAGGCAGGGTCCCAATACGCGTTCGGTCGTTCGGCTGCGACCCTGTCGCCGCGCGAGGCGGCCCTGCTGGCGGCGATCCTGCCAAATCCCGTCAGGCGCAGCGCCCGGAATCCCGGGCCCGGGGTGCGGCGTCTGGCCGGCACCTACATGGCCCGGGCGAATGCAGCGGCCTTGCAGCGCTGCTGGAGCGAAAATCGTGCATTTTGAGCCAATTTTCGGCCGATTTAACCTTGGCAAAGCCTAGCTTTACGTCATCCCTTCCTCTATAAGCGCGGCCTTATCGGCATCGCAGCCCGTGCTTTGAAGCGCTGGGCGGTCTGCTACCTAGCACGATGCCCTCCGACAACACCCCTAGAGGACCGTTATGGCCGTTCCCAGAAGAAAAACATCGCCCTCGCGGCGTGGCATGCGCCGCTCGGCGGACGCCCTGAAGAAGCCGACCTATGCCGAAGACAAGGATTCGGGCGAATTGCGCCGTCCGCACCACCTCGACCTGAAGACCGGCATGTACAAGGGCCGGCAGGTTCTGAAGGCCAAGAAGGAATCCTGATCGGGCCCAGGCTTGGCGCGGCGGTTCAGCCGTGCCTGCCTGAATTCGGCCAACGGATGGGGTAAGACGGTTCCCGGTGGCGAAGCGTGAAGCTTCGCCTTAGGAGCGTTCAAGTTTCCTTTAGTTAAGGCCTTGCCGATGTCCATGGTCGGATTTCCGCTACTCCTGATTCCGCTCGCGATCTACAACATCATCGCCTTCCTGATGCCGGAAGTCGCTTTCGGCACGCCGCTGCTGAAGCTGATGCTGATGTCGGGCGTGGAATGGCAGGTGACGCTGAGCGACGTTCTGGTCGCGGTCGGCATCTTCCTGTTGATGTTCGAAGTCATCAAAGGCGCGCGTCCCGGCGCGAAATATCTCACCGACCATCTGCTGTCGCTGATCGTGTTCGGCGCGGCCGCTGCCGAATTCGTGCTGTGGCCGAAGTTCGGCACCTCAACCTATTTCCTGCTGACGTCGCTTGCGCTGGTCGACTTCCTGTCCGGCCTTGCCTTGCGCACGCGGCGGCGTGCGGTCGTGGCGCCTGCGGTGTCCGCCAAGGGCACCAGAAGAGCTGAACCGGAGGCCGAGCCGCCAGTGGCCGAGCCGAAGCCAGAGCCTGCGCCGGCAAAAGCGCCAGCGCCGCCCGCAGCATCGGTCGCTGAATCAGTGCTGCTGGATCGCTCGGAACCGGCACCCGCACCTGCTGTCGCGCCCCATGCGGCTTCGCCGGAGGTCCCCTCGCCGGAAGTCCCCTCGCCGGGGATACAGCCGGGTAGCGGTACGACTCCGTCCCCGGACAAGCCGCCGCGCTGACCGGTCGTCGGATCAGATTTCTTGCTCAGATGACCTGCCGGGTCCGCCGTGCCACGCTGCGGCGTTCCTGTGGGTGTGCGCCATAGGCCGCCTGCGCATCCTCGATCGAGGCACGTCGCATGCAGCGCGTTTGTGGGGCCTGGTCGGCGGTCGCGATCAGTTGAGTCAGAAAGGTCGGGTCGGGGCGCGCCATGGTCGCTTTCCGCGACCAGTGCACCGGTTGGGTCACCGGCACGAGCGCGACACAGGCCGGCGCGTTGGCGTCGGAGACGTCTACGTCCAGGATATCTTCTGATCGTTCGGTATCCAGCATCGCACACCGCAACCGGCTAAAACTGTCACGTTTTGGGACGTGAAACCCTACTTCGATCTGCTCCTCGCAAGGCCTATGCCGATACGTGGCGGTTGGTTCCCGAAGGTTTGCGACAGCCGCAAAACGTGGTTTCCAGATTATTTATCAACTTTGCCTAGCGTCAGATTCGATAGAACCACTATCCTCAGGCTAGCCAGAATCACCTTGCTTGTCTTTGGCCTGTCTTTGGGCTGTCCCGAATCGAGGCGACTTCGATGTCCGCTGTCCCGCAAGCCTCCAGCATCCTCGCTTCGCTCGGGCAGGCCAGTTTCGTCTGGGATCTCGCCGCCGACAGCATCGTCTGGAGCGATAACGCCGCCTCCGTCTTTACCGACATCGCCCCGGAAGCGCTGGCCAGCGGCGCCGGGTTCGCCAAGCTGATCGAGCCGAAAGGGTCGATCCGGTCAGACGCGCTGGGTCACACGGCCCCGGCACGCGGCGGCGAGGGCACAGCCTACCGGATCGAATATGGCGTGCGGGCCTCGACCTCCGCGCCCGTGATCTGGATCGAGGAAACCGGCTGCTGGTTCGCCGGCGCCGACGGCAAGCCGGCGCGCGCGCAAGGCGTCGTCCGCGTCGACAATGAGCGCCGCGCCCGCGATGAGCAGCTCGTGCGGCTCTCGCGGCACGACCCGCTGACCGGCGAACTCAATCGCACCCATTTGATCGCGGCGCTCGCCGAGGCGATCGAGGAAGCCGCGCGCTTCCGCTCGTCCTGCGCCTTCATGCTGATTGGCATCGACCATCTGGCGCGCGTCAACGACGCTTTCGGCTTCGATGTCGCCGATGGCGTGATCGCGGAAGTCGGAAAACGTATTCGTGCGCGGCTGCGCGGTGGCGACGTGCTCGGACGATTCTCCGGCAACAAATTCGGGCTGATCCTGCGCAACTGCACCGTCGACGACACCAATGTCGCGGCCGAGCGGTTTCTCGCCGGCATTCGCGACGAGGTGGTGCCGACCGTGTCCGGCCCGGTGTCGGTAACCGCGTCGATCGGCGCGATCAGTATCCCGCGTTACGCCCGCAGCGCCGATGAGGCCGTCACCCGCGCCCAGGAAACGCTGGATGGCGCCAAGGGCCGCCGTGCCGGATCATTTTCGCTGTGGAAGCCCAATGTGGAGCGCGACGCGCAGCGCCGCGTCAACATCCGCGTCACCGACGAAATCGTCACCGCGCTGAACGAGCGTCGGATCGTGACCGCGTTCGAGCCGGTGGTCGAAGCGCGCTCGCGCCAGCCGGCGTTCTACGAATGCCTGGTGCGGATGGAGCAGGCCAACGGCCAGGCGTTGCTGGCACCGGATATCGTCCCCGTCGCGGAACGACTTGGCCTGATCCGGCTGGTCGATCACCGCGTGCTGGAGCTCGCGGTCGCCGAACTCGCGGCGTCACCGAACGTACAGCTCAGCCTCAACATCTCACCCGACACCACGATGGATCCGGACTGGTCGGCCTCGATCGAATCCCTGATGCGTGCGCATCCGGGTGTGGCCGAACGGCTGATCGTGGAAATCACCGAGACCGTTGCGATCCAGGATATCGACGACATCAGGGGCTTCGTCACCCGCTTGAAGAATTTCGGCAGCCGGATCGCGATCGATGATTTCGGCGCCGGCTACACCTCGTTCCGGAATTTGCGCAAGCTCGGCGTCGACATCGTCAAGATCGACGGCGCCTTCGTGCAGAACATCGCGCGCTCGGCCGATGACCGCGCCTTCGTACAGACGCTGATCGACCTGGCGCGGCGGCTGCAGATCAAGACGGTGGCGGAATGGGTGCAGGACGAAGAGTCCGCGGTCATGCTGCGCGAATGGGGTTGCGATTACATCCAGGGCCGACTGATCGGCCTCGCCTCGCCGGAGCGGCCGTGGGCCGTGCCGGCCGGGACGGTGTTGCCCGCGGCGAGTTGAAATTTCTTGCGCTGAACTATCAGCCGTCGTCCCGGACAAGCGAAGCGCGATCTCAGATGCGCAATGCGCATCGGGGGACCCATACGCCGCGGCGCTGATGGTTATCGAAGGTATCTAACGCCAACGTGCTCACCGATGGGCCGCGGCGTATGGGTCCCGGTCAAGCCCGGGACGACGTGGAGAGAGCGTACGCTACTCTTCCTTCTTCGGCTCTTTCGACATGCGCTCGAGGCGGTCCTGCATGTCTTTCATCTGACGGCGAAGGTCGTCGATGTTGTCTTCGGTGGCCGCCGGCTCCGGCGCTTTCTCGGGTTCGGCTGGCGTCACGCCGCCGCGCGGCGGCACGAACGGCTTGAACATCGAGAACGTCTGCTGAAACAGTTCCATGTTGCGGCGGACGTGTTCTTCGAGCGGCGCGAACGGCGTTCCCGAGAACGTGTTGGTGAGCTGCTTGCGGAACTTTTCCTGTTCGCGCGTCAGCGTGTCGATCGATTGTTCCAGATATTTCGGAACCACCATCTGCATGCTGTCGCCGTAGAAGCGGATCAGCTGGCGCAGGAACGTGGTCGGCAGCAGATTCTGCCCCGCCTTGTTTTCCTGTTCGAAGATGATCTGCGCCAGCACCGAGCGGGTGATGTCGTCACCGGTCTTGGCGTCATAGACGAGAAAATCCTCGCCATCCTTCACCATCGCTGCGAGATCCTCGAGCGTCACATAGGTGCTGGTGCCGGTATTATAGAGCCGCCGGTTAGCGTATTTCTTGATCGTGGTGGGTTGGTCTGACTTGGCCATGGCCATGGGGCTCACACATCCATACCGAGAGCGGGGAACCCGACGGGCATCACCGGCGGGCAGACGAGCAACGCAACGCAACAAAGTAAGCATTTTCAATGCGGCTCGGCTACCGTTTTGTGCGGCACGGTTAATTCCAAGGCATGGGGACTGCTATGGAAACTGCCAGGGACGCTACTTTGAATGCGCCGCGGCGTGATTTTCCCCTCTGGCCGATTGACACAAGATGCCTAGGTTAACAGGATGGTCCCAAGAGACAGGCCCGCCATCCGGCCGCCCGCCGTCGAGAAACCTCAAGCCCACAGGAGATGTCCATGTCAGACGATGTCGTCATCGTCAGCGCCGCCCGCACCCCGGTCGGCAGCTTCAACGGCGCGTTCGCCACCACCCCGGCCCATGATCTCGGCGCCATCGCCATCAAGGCCGCGCTGGAGCGGGCTGGCATCGAGCCGGGCCGCGTGTCCGAAGTCATCATGGGCCAGATCCTGACCGCGGCGCAGGGCCAGAACCCCGCCCGCCAGGCCTCGATCGCGGCCGGCATCCCGGTGGAAAGCCCGGCCTGGGGCGTCAACCAGCTCTGCGGCTCGGGCCTGCGCACCGTTGCGCTCGGCTATCAGGCGCTGCTCAACGGCGATTCGGAAATCGTCGTCGCCGGCGGCCAGGAATCCATGAGCATGGCCCCGCACGCGCAATATCTGCGTGGCGGCGTCAAGATGGGCGGCCTCGAACTGGTCGACACCATGATCAAGGACGGCCTGTGGGACGCCTTCAACGGCTACCACATGGGCAACACCGCCGAGAACGTCGCGCGGCAGTACCAGATCACCCGCGCGCAGCAGGACGAGTTCGCGGTTCATTCGCAGAACAAGGCCGAGGCTGCGCAGAAGGCCGGCAAGTTCAATGACGAGATCACCCCCGTCACCATCAAGTCCCGCAAGGGCGACATCATCGTCAGCGCCGACGAATATCCGCGCCATGGCGCCACCGTCGACGCGATGGCCAAGCTGAAGCCTGCCTTCGAGAAGGACGGCACGGTCACCGCCGGCAGCGCCTCCGGCATCAATGACGGCGCCGCCGCTGTGGTGCTGATGACCGCCAAGCAGGCGGCCAAGGAAGGCAAGAAGGTTCTCGGCCGCATCGTCTCCTGGGGCCAGGCCGGCGTCGATCCCAAGATCATGGGCACCGGCCCGATCCCGGCTTCCCGCGCCGCGCTGAAGAGGGCCGGCTGGAACATCGCTGATCTGGACCTGATCGAGGCCAATGAAGCGTTCGCGGCACAGGCCTGCGCGGTCAACAAGGACCTCGGCTGGGATACCTCCAAGGTCAATGTCAATGGCGGCGCGATCGCGATCGGTCATCCCGTCGGCGCTTCCGGCGCCCGCGTGCTGGTGACGCTGCTGCACGAAATGCAGAAGCGCGATGCCAAGAAGGGCCTTGCCACACTGTGCATCGGCGGCGGCATGGGCATTGCCATGTGCATCGCACGCGACTGAACCATAGTGTTTTCAAGCGAAGTGGGTACCGGTTTGCGTCAAGAAAACGCGTACAGATAAAAGGCAGTTGGGATGCGTTGTTGATGAAAACTTCATCTGTCAACCACGGTTCAAATCGATAAAACTGAAATGCCCGGTCTTGCGCCGGGCATTTTCATCTCTGGTACGTTGTCGAGTGAGAGAACGCGCCGCACTTTGAAGAGCAGGCTTCGTCAATGACCGGGACAATTCCGGCTCGTAAAAAGACCACCAAGGAGGACTACGCATGGCACGTGTTGCATTGGTTACGGGGGGCACGAGGGGCATTGGTGCTGCGATCAGCAAATCGCTGAAGGCGGCGGGCTACAAGGTTGCGGCGAGCTATGCCGGCAATGACGCCGCGGCGGAGAAATTCAAATCGGAGACCGGCATTCCCGTTTACAAATGGGACGTCAGCTCGTTCGACGCCTGTGCGGCCGGCGTCAAGCAGGTCGAGGCCGATCTCGGCCCGGTCGACGTGCTGATCAACAATGCCGGCATCACCAAGGACGGCGCCTTCCACAAGATGACGCTCGAGCAGTGGAACGCGGTCATCAACACCAATCTCGGCTCGCTGTTCAACATGACCCGCCAGGTGATCGAAGGCATGCGCGCCCGCAAGTTCGGCCGCGTCATCAACATCTCCTCGATCAACGGCCAGAAGGGACAGTTCGGCCAGGTCAATTACTCGGCGGCCAAGGCCGGCGACATCGGCTTCACCAAGGCGCTGGCGCTGGAGAACGCCAAGGGCGGCATCACCGTGAACGCGATCTGCCCCGGCTACATCAACACCGAAATGGTGCAGGCGGTGCCGAAGGACGTGCTGGAGAAGAGCATCCTGCCGCTGATCCCGGTCAATCGCCTCGGCGAGCCCGAAGAAATCGCCCGCGCGGTGGTCTTCCTCGCCGCCGACGAGGCCGGCGCCATCACCGGCTCGACGCTGACGATCAACGGCGGGCAGTACATGGTGTGATTTGACGCAGTCATTCCGGGACACGCGGTAACGCGTGGACCCGGAATCTCGAGATTCCGGGCCCGGTCGCTCGCAGCCACAATCTATCAAGAAGTCGTCATGCCCGGCCTTGTGCCGGGCATCCACGTCTTTACAACTCAACAAGAAGACGTGGATGGCCGGGACAAGCCCGGCCATGACGGAAAAATCTCGCACCGTTGCCGGCCAAGATGACTCCCCGTACCGCCACACTTATCGGACTGACCGCGATCCTGATGTGGTCGCTGCTGTCGGTCCTGACGGTTGCGACCGGGAAAATTCCGGCGTTTCAGCTCGCGGCGATGACGTTCGCGATCGGGGCGGCGGTCGCTTTCATCAGCTTCATCTGGCGGCCCGCGGCCTTCGCCGCGTTACGGCAATCGCCGACCGCGTGGGTGGTCGGCGTCGGCGGGCTGTTCGGCTATCACGCGCTGTATTTCCTGGCGCTGCGCTTTGCACCGCCGGCCGAAGCCGGTCTCTTGAATTATCTCTGGCCGCTTTTGATCGTGCTGTTCTCCTCGCTGCTGCCGGGCGAGCGGCTGGCGGCGCATCACATCGTCGGCGCGCTGCTCGGTCTCGCCGGCACGGTGTTGCTGTTGTCAGGCAATAGCGGCGGCGGCTTTGCGCCGGCGCAGATTCCGGGACTGGCGGCGGCCTTCGTCGCCGCCTTTGTGTGGGCGGCCTATTCGGTGATGTCGCGCAAGCTCAAGGCGGTGCCGACCGATGCGGTGGCCGGCTTCTGCCTTGCCACCGCACTGCTCGCGGCTCTCGTCCACCGCATGGTCGAGACCACGGTCTGGCCGGAAACGTCAGGGCAATGGCTTGCCATTATCGCACTCGGCGTCGGCCCGGTCGGCGCCGCGTTCTTTACCTGGGACATCGGCATGAAGCGCGGCGACATCCGCGTGCTCGGCGCTGCGTCTTACGCAACACCGTTACTGTCGACCGCGTTTTTGATCCTCGCAGGCTTTGCCACGGCCAGTGCTACGATTGCGATTGCCGCGATCCTGATCGCCGGCGGCGGCCTGATCGCGGCAAAGGATATGGTGTGGAGGAAAGGACCGTAGGATGGGTGGAGCGCAGCGATACCCATCATCTCACCGCACGGACGCAATTGATGGGTATCGCTTCGCTCCACCCATCCTACGAAGAAGGCTCCCAATCCTTCGGCGCCATCTCGAATGTCGCAAAATCGAATCCCGGCGCCACCGTGCAGCCGACCAAGGTCCAGTCGCCGGTGCTCTCGGCGGCTTGCCAAGTGTCGGGCGGCACGATCGCCTGCGGCTGTTCGCCGGCGGCTAGATTCGGGCCGAGCCTGAAACTCCATTGCCCGTCATCGTCGGCGATTTTCAACGTCAGCGCGCTGCCGGCATAGTAATGCCAGACCTCGACGGCATCGATGCGATGCCAGTGCGAGCGCTCGCCGCGCGCCAGCAGGAAATAGATCGCGGTGGATCGCGAACGGCCGCTCGCATCGGTGCGGGAATCGCGAAACGTCTCGCGATAATGCCCGCCTTCCGGATGCGGCTTCAGGTCGAGCCGCGCGATGATCTCGGCGGCACTTGTCTCGGCAGTACCTGCCGGGAGCGTCATCAGGACTTGTTCTTGCGTTCGCGCAACTCGCCGAACACGTCGGCGGCGTTGGCGCCCTTCATGTGCAGCTTGGCGGCGACCGACGGCTCGTCGGCGCGCAGGAACACGTTGGCCTTCTTTTCCTCGCCAAGCAGCGTCGGAATCGTCGGCTTGTTCTCCGCGCGCAACTTCGACACTTCCGCGGCACGCGCGACCAATGCGGAATTGTCGGGCTCGACCGTGAGCGCGAATTTGACGTTGGAGGCGGTATATTCGTGGCCGCAATAGAGTTTGAAATCATCCGGCAGCGCGCGCAGCTTCAACAGTGAATCCCACATCATGGGATAGTCGCCTTCGAACACCCGGCCGCATCCGATCGAGAACAACGTGTCGGCGGCGAACAGCGCTTTTTCGCTGTCGAACACATAGGAGATGTGGTCGAGCGTGTGGCCGGGCGTTTCCAGCACGCGCACCAGGAGGCTGCCGACCTTGATGACGTCGCCGTGGGCGGCGCGCAGATCGACATTGGCGATCGCTGCGGATTTGTCGTGCGGGGCGACGACGCGGCAATTGTACTTCTGCTTCAGCTCACTGACGCCGCCGACATGGTCGTGGTGGTGATGGGTGATCAGAATATCCGTCAGCGTCCAGCCCTCGCGTTCCAGCGCCTTGAGGATGGGGCCTGCTTCCGGCGCGTCGATCGAGGCGGTCGCTTTGGTCGCGGGATCGTGGATCAGATAGCCGAAATTGTCGTTGAGGCAGGTAAAGGTGCGAATTTCCGAAGCCATGGTATCTCCACGAACAGTATGAGTGATTTCTTGCTTGAGCATGATCTCTTCGGAAAACCGGGGCCCGTCCCGCCATCGAAGCGCGGGGCGCGCCTTTCCCGATCAAGCTCTAACACGCCACATATGGGCAGGAAATATGGCGTTAACGCTCCTGCGGCAATGCAAATTTCCGCACCCCGCGGGGAACAGCGGCGTGATAGATTGAACCCATGACCATCGACGTCATCGACCTCCGCGATTTCTATTCGCGCCGCCTCGGCATCGTGGCCCGGCAGCTGATCAATCGCGGCATCCGGGCGCGATGGCCTGATGCGGATGGGCTGCGCGTGCTCGGGCTGGGTTATCCCACGCCCTATCTCGGCCTGTTTCGCGAAGATTCCGAACGCTGCATCGCGTTCATGCCGGCGGCGCAGGGCGTGCTGAAATGGCCGACGGCGCGGCCGGCGCTGGCGACCCTGATCGATGAATTCTCGATGCCGTTGCCGGACGCCGCCGTCGATCGCATCCTGCTGGTGCATGCGCTGGAAATGTCCGACGATCCGGAACGTTTGCTGCGCGAAGTGTGGCGTGTGCTGGCGCCGTCGGGGCGTTTGATTGCGGTGATTCCCAATCGCCGCGGCGTGTGGACCCGCACCGACAACACGCCGTTCGGCCATGGCCGGCCCTATTCGCGCGCGCAGATCACGCAATTGCTGCGGCAGACCTGGTTCACGCCGACGGCGTGGGGCGAGGCGCTGTTCCTGCCGCCGGTCGGCAAAGGCTGGTTCCTGCGTTCGGCGATGGCGTGGGAGCGCGTCGGCGCGGCGCTGTCGCTGCCGTTCGCCGGCGTGCACATCGTGGAGGCGACCAAGCAGGTCTACCGTGCGATTCCCGCGCACCGCGAACGCACGCGGCTGATTCCGTCGCTGCAGCCGGTGCTGGTGCCATCCTCGACAACAGCAACGCGGGCGTGAAAAAGGGCAGGCACGCTTGCGCGATGCCCACCCTTTGAAAACAGCAGATTGCGCTGACGCTAACTACTCATTCCCCGGATTGAAATCTTCGCTCGGGACCGGCGCGGCGGCTGCGCTGTCGGGACGCGGGCCGTGCGGCCGGCGGCGCCGGCGCGGGAAGCGTTCACCGCCACCATTGCCTTCGAAGGCGCCGGGCGCGGCGTTCACCTGCGGCTGCGGCCCGGTGATGAAAGATGGCAGACGGTCGACGCCGCCGGTATCGGCAATCACCGGCTGCGGCTGGGGCTGCGGCTGATATTGCGGCTGCGGACGATGTTCGCGTTGCTCGCGATGATGCTCACGCGGCTGCTGGTCGCGGTCGCGCTGGAAGGGTTGCCCCTCACGCGGCTGGAAATCGCGCTGCTGATTGTTCTCGCGCGGCACGAACGGCTGTTGCTGCTGCGGCACGAAGCCCGGCTCCTGGCCGAAATGGTTGAAGTTCTCGCCCTCGTCCTCGTGCTCCTCGGGCGGCATTTCGTTTTCGGTGCGCGGCTGCGGCTGGTTCTGCCGGAATTGCTCCTGGGCGGCCGCGATCAGGCGGAAATAATGCTCGGCGTGCTGGTAGTAATTCTCGGCCGCAACCGGGTCGCCGGATGAGCGCGCATCACGCGCCAGCTGGACGTATTTCTCCGCAACGTGGGAGGCGGTGCCGCGAATCTTGATGTCGGGTCCGTTCGATTCGAACACCCGGGTCATCGGGTTTTGACCGCGCCGGTTATTATTATTGTTGTTATTATTGTTGTTATTCCGGTTACGCATCCGCTTGTTGTTCTGACCGTTTCTCATGTCTTGCCTTTATTCCAGCCCTGAAGTTGCCGTTGCCGTCGTAGCCTCACCGGACCGGGCGCACGACTGTGCGCACCGATTCACGGTGTCGTTCAAATTCATGACGTCGATTTCGCCAACCCTCGCGTTCAACAAGGACGCGTTCCCCAACCGCCGGCGTTCACAGCCAGCCGGACCAAATTACTTAGCCTGCCAAAACCAGCCCAACAGAAACACGCCCGACCGAAACAAGCTCAACAGCCGCTGGAGCACAGGCTCTACGTAACTGTTTTGCGTGACTGTTTCTTGCGTAGGTCTTCAAGCGCAATATCAGGCTTTCGTTCGCTTTGCGGTCGAGAGCAGCACAGCTCAGGCTATTGCGCTCGATTGGACCTGCGTTTTGGAACCTTTCACTCGGCGGGCTCTCGTTTCGAGAATTCAGGCCCCCACCCGTTATTACGGGGGGCGGCAACCCTGGACCGATGTTGTGAGCGGAACGTAGTCGCTCCCGGGCAATATTCCAAGAGGTTTTTTTGTGTTCCAATAGGGCCTTATCGGGGCATTTTGCCGCCCGCGACCGCCCGCGGAATGCCCGCCAGATCGGCTTTGGGGACGCCTGCCGGGATTAGCCCCGCCGCCGCCATCAAGGCCTGGATTTGCCCGCTTTGGCCCTCTCCGGCCTCCACAACCAGGGCCGCGCCCGGCGCCAGAAGGGATGCGGCCTGCGGGATCAGCGCGCGGTAGGCATCCAGCCCGTCGGCGCCGCCATCGAGCGCCGCCGGCGGGTCGTATTCCCGGACATCGATGGCGAGACCGGCGATATCCACTGAGCGGATATAGGGCGGGTTCGACACGATCAGATCGAACGCCCCGGTCAATCCGGACGCGTAATCGCAGGCGATGAACGTCGTCCGATCAGAGAGCCCTGCCGACGCGGCATTCGCATCGGCGGTCTGCAGGGCGGCTGACGAAATGTCGGTGCCGAACCCGTGCGCGTTCGTCAGCTCCGACAACAACGCCAGCAAGATCGCCCCGGAGCCGGTGCCGAGGTCGGCGATACGCAATTTGCGGCTGAGCGCGCCGCCGGCACGCAATAATTCCAGCGCCAGCTCGACCACCGTCTCGGTGTCGGGCCGCGGCACCAGTGTCGCGGCCGAGAGCTTTAGCGGCAGCCCCCAGAATTCCTTGTGGCCGACAATGCGCGCGACCGGCTCGCCGAGCAGGCGGCGATGCGCGAAATCTTCCAGCCGCGTTGCTTCGTCCGCCGTGAGCTGCTGCTGCGCGGCCGTGATCAGGCCGGTGAGATCAAGGCCAAGCACTGCGCCGACGAGCAGGCGCGCATCGATTTCGCCGGATTCGATCGCATTGGATTTGAAGCGCGCAGTGAGCGTGCGCCGCGCGGTCTCGACGGTTTGTCCGGCGAAGGAATCCGTCATGCGGTATCCTCGCGCAAAACCATCCACACGTCGTCCCTGCGAACGCAGGGACCCCCAGCGTGAGCGCAATTGCGCTCATCGCGCCGCGGCCTCTCGGTAAGGGTGGTAGGAGTTGATATCTCGCGCAACAACCAAGGCCGGTGGTTATGGCTCCCTGCGTTCGCAGGGACGACAGCGAGATTGTAGGAGCGATTCAGCAAGAGCCGGAGCAGGGCACTCACGCCGCGGCGCCCTGGGCGGCGAGTTGGGCGGCCTGATGCTCGGTCGTCAGTGCGTCGATCAGTTCGCCCAGCGCTTCGCCCGCGATCACCTGCGGCAATTTATAGAGCGTCAGGTTGATGCGGTGATCGGTGACACGGCCTTGCGGGAAATTATAGGTGCGGATGCGCTCGGAGCGGTCGCCGGAGCCGACTTTCTCGCGGCGGTCGGCCGAGCGCGCCGCATTGATGCGCTGCTGTTCGGCGTCATAGATCCGCGAGCGCAGGATGTTCATCGCCGAAGCGCGGTTCTTGTGCTGCGAGCGGCTGTCCTGCATCATGACGACGATGCCGGTCGGGATGTGGGTGATGCGGATCGCGGATTCGGTCTTGTTGACGTGCTGGCCGCCGGCGCCCTGTGCGCGCATGGTCTCGATCCGCAAATCCTCGTTCTTGATGGCGACATCGACATCCTCGACCTCGGGCAAGACAGCAACGGTTGCCGCCGAGGTGTGGATGCGGCCCTGCGTTTCGGTGTCGGGCACGCGCTGCACGCGGTGCGCGCCGGATTCGAATTTCAGTTTGGCGAACGCGCCGCGGCCCTGCACTTCGGCGATGATTTCCTTGTAGCCGCCCATGGTGCCCTCGCTGGCGGAGATCACCTCGACCTTCCAGCCCTGCAGCGCGGCAAAACGCTCATACATCCGGAACAGGTCGCCGGCGAACAGCGAGGCCTCGTCGCCGCCGGTGCCGGCGCGGATTTCCAGCATCACGTTGCGGTCGTCCATCGCGTCCTTCGGCAACAGCGCGACGCGGATCTTCTGCTCGAGCTCGCCAACGCGCGTCTGCAGCGTTTCGAGCTCGGCTTCCGCCATGCCGCGCATGTCAGGATCGGCGGCGGAATCCGCCAGCAACGTCTCGGTGTCCGTTATCTCGGCGCGCGCCGTGCGATAGGCCTTGACGGCATCGATCAGCGGATTGAGCTCGGCGAGCTCGCGCGTGATCTGGACGTATTTCTCCGAGCTCAATTGGCCGAGCAGCTCCGCCTCGAGCGAAGCGTGATGGGCGAGCAGGATATCGAGTTTGGCTTCGGGTAACATGTCGGAGTTCTCAATGGCGCAAAGGGAAGGGGGCGTTGTCGGGGCAGAGCCTCGCTACAACGACAACCCTTCGGCTTCCGCGAATTCCGTCAGTTTCTGCCGGATCGAGACGCTGCCGGCCGGCGCTTCGAGCAGCGGCATCATGACGGCCTCGGCCTTCCTGGCATCGAGATCGAGGATCAGCGCTTTCACCGGGCCATGCGCGGTCGCCGACAGCGACAGCGAGCGGTAACCAAGCGCGATCAGCGCCAGCGCGCCGAGCGGTTTTGACGCCATCTCGCCGCACAGCGAGGCGCTTTTCTTTGCCGCATCGGCCTTGCGCACGATGTCGCGCAAGGCCCGCAAGATCGGCGCCGACATGGTGTCGAACCGTTCGGAGACCTTGGCATTGCCGCGGTCGACCGCGAACATGAACTGGAACAGGTCGTTCGATCCGATCGAGATGAAATCGACCTTCTTCAGGAGTTCGTCCATCTGGTAAAGCAGCGCCGGCACTTCGACCATGGTGCCGACGTCGATGCGTTCGGGCAGCGCGTGGCCGTGCTGACGCAGATAGGTCAGCTCGCGCTCGACGATGGCCTTGGCCTGATCGAACTCCGCGACTTCCGAAATCATCGGGAACATGATCTTCAGCGCGCGGCCGCCGCCGGCGCGCAATAGCGCGCGAATCTGGCCGCGCAACAGGCCGGGACGGTCGAGCCCGAGCCGGATCGCGCGCCAGCCGAGCGCGGGATTTTCCTCGATCACGGTTTCCATATAGGGCAGCGCCTTGTCGCCGCCGATGTCGAGCGTGCGGAACGTGACCGGTTTCGATCCCGCCGCGTCCAGCACGGTGCGATACAGCGCGAGCTGGTCAGAGGTGCGCGGCAGGCTTTGGCCGACCATGAACTGCAGCTCGGTGCGGAAGAGGCCGATGCCGGCGCTGCCGGTGTCGTCGATATGCGGCAGGTCGATGACGAGGCCGGCATTGATCATCAGCTCGATCTTCTGGCCGTCCCTGGTCACGCAGGGCTTGTCGCGCAGCGCCGAATATTGCGCCTGCCGACGCGCGCGGAATCTTACCCGCTCGGCATAGGCCGATTCGATCTCGGCCGAAGGGCGCACATAGATCGAGCCCGAGGTGCCATCGACGATGATGGCGTCGCCGGGATCGGCGAGCCCCGGCGCGTTGGGGATTTCGCCGACCGCGGGAATGCCGAGCGCGCGCGCCACGATCGAGACGTGCGAATTGGCGGTGCCTTCCTCCAGCACCAGGCCGCGCAGGCGCTTGCGGTCATAGTCGAGCAGGGCGGCCGGGCCCATCGCGCGCGCGATCAGGATCGCATTGTCGGGCAGCTGTTCGCGTGACGGCGCGTGGTCCTGGCCGACCAATTGCCGCATCAGGCGGTGGCCGAGGTCTTCGAGGTCGTGCAGGCGGTCGCGCAAATAGGGATCGGTCGAGCGCAGCATGCGCGCGCGGGTGTCGGACTGCACGCGCTCGACGGCGGCTTCCGCGGTGAGGCCGGTGGCGACCGCCTCGTGCAGTTTGTGCGACCAGCCATGGTCGTTGGCGAACATGCGGTAGGCTTCCAGCACCTCGCGGTGCTCGCCGCCCTCGGCGACGTCGCCGCGCTCCAGCATGCGGTCGAGATCGGCGCGCAGCTTGGTCAGCGCCGCGTCCAGCTTCTTGATTTCCTTCGGCAGGTCTTCGGCAATGTAATTGGTGATGACGACGCGCGGCTCGTGCAGCACGACGTGGCCGAGCGCGATGCCGTCGGACAGGATCGCGCCGGCCTTGTGCATGGAATGCCGCGCGGCGGGTTCCGCGCCGGGCTGCGCCAGCGCCGCCAGCTCGCCGGAGGCGATCATCTCGGCGAGCACCATCGCGGTGGTCTGCAGCGCCTCGACCTCTTCCTCGACGTAAGTGCGCTTGGCGCGATTCTGCACGACCAGCACGCCGAGCGTGTTGCCGGCGCGCAGGATCGGCACGCCGAGGAACGAATGATAGATTTCTTCGCCGGTTTCCGGGCGGAACGAGAACGCCGGGTGGGTTTGCGCGTCGGAGAGGTTGAGCGGGGTGGCCTCGCTGGCGACCAGGCCGACCAGGCCCTCATGCGCGCTCAGAACCGTTCTATGGACGGCGTCGCGGTTCAGACCCTCGGTGGCGTAGAGCTCGAGCGTGTTATCGACACGCAGCACGTAGGTCGAGCACACCTCGGCCACCATGTTGGCCGCGATCAGGACCACAATCTTGTCCAGCCGCTCCTGAGCGGAGACCTGCTCCGCCATGGTTTCGCGGAGCCGTCTCAACAAGACGCGGGGGCCTCCCGACGTGCTCCGCATCTGCCAAAATCCTCCCCCGCGAGGCCAGCGTGCCGGGTGGCCGGGCACTGGCGTGAAACTCAACAATAGCAACAATTTTATTCATTCGGCGCCGCCGCAAGCCGCCACCAAAACCATCGTTCCCGGCCGAATCGGGATCGCCAAACTGTGGCACAGTTTGCGGCAGCGCACCTGTCAGGCCGTATAGCCAATCGAGGCTTGCTTTGCCAAGCAAAACGCCTGCCAGTAGCAATAACGTCTGTGTCAGGCCAATGCTGCGGTAGCTAAGAGAAAATCTAACTCCGCACGGTGGCTGCTTGAGCGGGACCGTTCCGATCACGATTCGCGCTCTATCCCCGCGTCATTCCGGGGCGTGCCCTCTTGGCGCGAGCCCGGAAGCCATTGGGCTGCGGACCTCGTGGTGAGATGGATTCCGGGCTCGTGCTACGCACGCCTTCAGGTGCGCAATTGCGCACCGGGGAATGACGAGGGAGGGTCATCCGCCGCCGTAACGTCGCCCTACGCCTGGTCGAGCCCATAGAGCGTGTGCAGCGTGCGCACCGCAAGCTCGGTATAGGCGGCGTCGATCAGCACCGAGAACTTGATCTCGGAGGTGGTGATGGCGCGGATATTGATGTTTCGCGCGGCAAGTGCGGTGAACGCCTGGGCGGCGACGCCGGCATGGCTGCGCATGCCGCTGCCGATCACCGATACCTTGGCGACGTCGGTGGCACTGTCCAGCCGCTTGTAGCCGATCTTGTCCTTGGCCGCGGTGATGGTGTCCCTGGCGCGGGTATAGTCGGAGGCCGGCACCGTGAAGGTCAGGTCGGTGGTCTTGCCGTCCTCGGAGACGTTCTGCACGATCATGTCGACATTGATGTTGGCGTCCGCGAGCGGTCCGAAGATCGCGGCGGCAACGCCCGGCTTGTCCTCGATCTGGCGCACGGAAATCTGGGCTTCGTCCTTGGAGAAGGCGATGCCGGTGACGACGTGGTTTTCCATGATTTCCTCCTCGCTGCAGATCAGCGTGCCCGGCGGCGTGGCGTGCGGGTCGATATCCTCGGGCTTGTCGAAGCTGGAACGGACGAAAACCGGCATACTATGCACCATGCCGAGTTCCACCGAGCGCACCTGCAGGACCTTGGCGCCCTGGGAGGCCAGTTCCAGCATGTCCTCGAAGGCGATCTTGTCGAGCCGCCGCGCCTTGGGAACCACGCGCGGGTCGGTGGTATAGACGCCGTCGACGTCGGTGTAGATGTCGCAGCGATCGGCATGGATGGCGGCCGCGATCGCCACCGCCGAAGTGTCCGAACCGCCGCGCCCCAGCGTGGTGATTCGGCCCGTCTGCGGATTGATGCCCTGGAAGCCGGCGATGACGGCGACTTCCTTGCGGTCCTTGAAACGGTTGATGATCTCGGTGCCGTCGATGTCGAGGATCCGCGCCGAGGCGTGCGCGTCCGAGGTCCGGATCGGGATTTGCCAGCCCTGCCAGGAGCGGGCCTGAATGCCGATCGCCTGCAGCGCGATCGCCAGCAATCCGGACGTGACCTGTTCGCCGGAGGCGACCACCGCGTCATATTCGCGGGCGTCGTGCATCGGCGAGGCGTCGCGGCACCAGTCCACCAGCTCGTTGGTCTTGCCGGACATCGCCGACACCACCACGGCGACGTCGTGTCCGGCATCGACTTCGCGCTTGACGTGACGCGCGACGTTGCGGATTCGGTCGATATTGGCGACGGATGTACCGCCGAATTTCATCACGAGGCGGCCCATGACGACGCGTGCATTCCCTGTGAGGATAAGTATGGTGGCCCGCACGAAAATGGAGCGTCCGGGCCGAAAGCGGCGTATACATAGCGGCGCGTCCCGGGGCAAGCATCCGGGTGCATTTTCGGTCTAAAATGGCGCAAAATGCTGTGGTAGCGGGTTAATTCAGGTCAGGCGCAATTTAGGTCAGGTGGATGGGGCGTTATATCGACGATATCCTGCAGCCCGATGAGAAGGTGCTGTATTCCAGCAATGCGCACTGGATTTTCTTCCTGCCGGCGATTGTGGGCTGGGTCGTGGCGATTGCGCTCTTCGTGGCCTCGGGTCTGGTCCCGCCGGGACCCCTGGCGCTGGTCTGCATGTCGCTCGCGGCGATCGTCGCGATTTTCGCGGCGTACAAGACCGTGACCGCCTGGTTCCACCGCTGGATCACCGAGATCGACGTCACCAATCTGCGGGTCGTCCACAAGACCGGATTCATCCAGCGGAAGACGTTCGAGATGAGTCTCGACAAGGTCGAGAGCGTCGACGTCAACCAGAGCATCCTTGGCCGCCTGTTCAACTACGGCGACGTGGAGATCTTCGGCGTCGGAGAAGGCGGCAAGATCATCAAAATGATTGCCTCGCCGCTGGAATTCCGCAATGCCATCACCGCGCGATAGGAGCGGCGCGCCATCCATGGCCATGCAAACAAATCACGCCGGCGCATCGGGGAGCACGGTCGACCCGGCCGAAGTCGCAAAATTCTCAAAACTGTCGGACGAGTGGTGGGACCCCAAGGGCAAGATGGCCCCGCTGCACAAGATCAATCCGCTGCGGCTGACCTATATCCGCGACGCCGCCTGCCGCAAGTTCGAGCGCAACGTCAAAAGCCTGAATTGCCTGGGCGGCCTGCGCATCCTCGATATCGGCTGCGGCGCCGGCCTGCTCTGCGAGCCGTTCACGCGGCTGGGCGCGCAGGTGATCGGGATCGATCCCTCCGCGACCAACATCGCCGCCGCCAAGCTGCACGCCGACAAGGGCCATCTGTCGATCGACTACCGCTGCACCACGGCCGAGGAGATGGACGTGCGCGAGCGCTTCGACATCGTGCTGGCGATGGAAGTGGTCGAGCACGTCACTGACGTGGGCGTCTTCCTCGACCGCTGCGCGGCGATGCTCAAGCCGGGCGGGATGATGGTGCTCTCGACGCTGAACCGCAACTGGAAGAGCTTCGCGCTGGCGATCGTCGGCGCCGAATATGTGCTGCGCTGGCTGCCGCGCGGCACCCATGAGTGGAACAAGTTCGTCACCCCCGACGAACTCGCGCAGCACCTCGCCAACAACCGCCTCGCCATCACCGAACAGGCCGGCGTGGTCTATAGTCCGCTCGCCGACAAATGGAGCATCTCGTCCGACATGGACGTGAACTACATGGTGGTCGCCGAGGAGATGTAGATGCTCGTCATTGCCGGGCTTGACCCGGCAATCCATACTCTTCGAAGATGATGGATACGCGGGTCAAGCCCACGTATGACAACCGAATTTGTTGGCCCCTTACTCTACTCTCCCGCAGCGCAGCTAAGACTCGGATCACACGCAATCCTGTCATGCGCCGTTTCGGTTGACCGCGTGCGCCGCGACCGGCACGGTGCGGCACCCTTCCGCCGGTATTTTCATGTTCACGATTGCCTCGCTCTGGATTCCCTTCACCATTATTGCTGCGCTCGGCCAGGTCGCGCGCAATGCGATGCAGCGGTCGCTTACGGGGCCGCTCGGGACCTGGGGCGCGACCAATATCCGTTTCCTGTTCGGCTTCCCGTTCTCGATCATCTTCTTCACGGTCGTGATCGCCGTGACCGGCGACCCCATCCCGTGGCCGGCGCCAGTGTTCTGGCCGTGGCTGTTGCTCGGTGCGCTCAGCCAGATTGTCGCTACCGGCCTGATGCTGCTGGCGATGAACGACCGCTCGTTCGTGGTGACGACGGCGTACCTCAAGACCGAGGCGATCCAGACCGCGATCTTCGGCTTCATCTTCCTCAGCGATCATCTCACCGTGCTGAAAGTGGTCGCGATCCTGATCGCGACCATCGGCGTGGTGATAACAGCGCTGCGGCCGGGCGGTGAAAAGGGCTTTGCCGAGTTAAAGCCGACCATCATCGGCCTGGTCGCCGCCGGCTGCTTTGCGCTGTCGGCGATCGGCTTTCGCGGCGCCATCATCGCGGTGCCTGATGTCTCGTTCGTGACGGCGGCGTCCTACACGCTGGTGTTCGGCCTGTTCGTGCAAACGCTGGTGCTGACGGTCTATCTGCTGTTCCGCGCGCCCGACGTGCTCCGAAAGATCCTGGGCTTATGGAGGCCCTCGATGCTGGCGGGCTTCATGGGCGCATTCGCGTCGCAATTCTGGTTTCTGGCGTTTGCGCTGACGGCGGCCGCCAATGTCCGCACGCTGGCGCTGGTCGAGGTGCTGTTCGCGCAAGCCGTGGCGTATTATTCGTTCAAGCAGCCTATGTCGGCGCGGGAATTGTCGGGGATTGTTTTGATCGTGGCGGGGGTGGCGCTGCTGGTGGCGGCGTAGCTACCGTCATTGCGAGCGAAGCGAAGCAATCCATCGAGCAGCGAAGTAAGTGTGGATTGCTTCGCTACGCTCGCAATGACGGAAAAATAGTTACAGAAAGCGCGTCAATTCCGATCGTCCGGCAGCACCGGCAGCGGCGAGACCTCGACGCCTTCGTCGATCAGGGCGCGGGCTTCGTCGGGTGACGCCTCGCCATAGATCGGGCGGTGCTCGATATCGCCGTAATGCATCTTGCGCGCTTCGTTGGGAAAGCGCTCGCCGACATTATCGGCGTTCTTGGTGATGTGATCGCGCAATTCCTTGATCTTGGCGCGCAGCTCGAGCTCCTGCGCCATCAACAGCGGCGTGGCCTCGGTGGGCGCACCTTCCGGGCCTGCGATTTCCGCAGCGGGCACGCGACGCGAATCTTCACGGCCCTTCTTGCTGACGACCTGCGGGGCCATGATGGCGCGCTCGACCTTGACCGAGCCGCAGGACGGACAGCTCACCAGCCTGCGCTTTTCCTGGCTCTCATAGGCCGTCGAGCTCTGAAACCAGCTTTCGAAAGCATGGCCCCGCTCGCAGCGCAGGTTGTAGCGGATCATGCCGAGCCCCGGACCAGATGCAGATGTTCCGGGCCGGCCTTGGGATCGGCGATGCCGAAGCGCCGGCCGTGCTGCAGCGACGGCACGGTTTTGCGCGCGGTCTCGACCCTTGAGGTGTCAATTTCGGCCAAGAACACGCCGGGCTCGGCGCCGCCCTCGGCGAGGATCTCGCCCCAGGGCGCGATGATCAGTGAGTGTCCGTAGGTCTCGCGCTTGTTCTCATGCATGCCGCATTGCGCGGCGGCGAACACGAAGCAGCCGGTCTCGATGGCGCGGGCGCGCAGCAGGATATGCCAATGCGCCTCGCCGGTCTTTTTGGTGAAGGCGGACGGCACTGACAGGAACGACGCGCCGCTTTCGGCGAGCGCTCGGTAGAGCGCCGGAAAGCGCACGTCGTAGCAGATCGTGAGCCCGATCCGGCCCCACGGCAGGTCCGAGATCACGGCGGTTTCGCCCGGCTGGTAATTGGCGGACTCGCGGTAGCTCTCGCCGCCGGGCAGGTCGATGTCGAACATATGGATCTTGTCGTAGCTGGCGAGCAGATTGCCGTCGGGCCCGATCAGGAACGAGCGGTTGACCGCGCGCTCCGGCGAGAAGCGCAGCGCGAGCGAGCCGACATGCAGATGGATCTTCAGCTCCGCCGCCAGCGCGCGATAAGCCTTCAGCGACTTGTCGTCCTCTTCGCTCGCCAGATGCTCGAACAGCGCCTTGCGGTTCAGCTGCATCATGTTGCTCACCTCAGGGGTTTGCACATAATCAGCGCCCTGCGCCACAGCTTCCCGGATCAGCTTCATGCCCTGCTCGAGGCTCGGCTCCGGCAGCAGGGACGTGCGCATCTGCACCATCGCGGCGGTGAAGGTCGTGGCAGCGCTCATGACGAGGCCTTTTCTCCCGCCAGCAATGCATCGAGCCTGCCCGCGCGGTCCAGCGCGTAAAGCTCGTCGCAGCCACCGACATGGGTTGCGCCGATGAAGATTTGCGGAAACGTCGCGCCGGCGCCGGCCCGATCGTACATCTGTTCGCGATAGGAAGGGTCGTTGGATACGCTGAGTTCGGTAAACGCGGCATTCTTGCGCGTCAGCAGCGATTTGGCCGCGGTGCAGTAACCGCAGCCCGGGCGGGTATAGATTTCAACGGCAGCGGTCATGGAGCGCTCTGGTTCGCAAGTTCCGGAAATGACAAGTCTTTGAATTATATGGGAGCCCGGTGGGTGTCCACAACCCGCGCGAATACCAGCACGTCGACCTGCGCGGCCTTGGCGCGCAATAAGGCACGGGCGCAGGCGTCGGTCGTGGCGCCGGAGGTCAGGACGTCGTCGATCAGGACCACGCGGCGGCCCTGGATGTCGGCGCTGCGGTCGGGGGCGACCTTGAACGCGCCCTGCACGTTGCTGGCCCGCTGCGAGCGCGACAGCCCGATCTGCTGTTCGGTTGCCCGGACCCGCCGGAGTGCCTCGCAGGCCAGTTTGACCCCGGTTTGACGCGAAATCACCCGCGCCAGCGCACCGGACTGGTTGTAGCGGCGGCTCCAGCCACGCCGCCAATGCAGGGGAACCGGGACCAGCGCGTCGGCCTCGTCGAGCAATTCCTGGCCCGCGCGGGCCATCCAGCGCCCCATCGCGGGCGCCAGATCGGTGCGGTCCTGATATTTCAGCGAATGGACCAGCGTGCGCGCGACATCGTCGTAGCGCACGGCAGCGCGGGCGCGCTGGTAGGCCGGCGGATTGGCAATCGCCTCCATCGACAGCAAATCGGGCCCGGGGTCGTACACAAAGGGAATGCCGAGCCGCGGGCAGTAGGGCGGTTCGATGAACGACAATTTGGCCCAGCATTCGGCGCAGACACCCTCGCCATCGACCGGCTCGCGGCAGGACACGCACAGCGATGGCAGCGCAATGTCGAGCGCCAGCCTTGGAATATGCGCGAACACCGCGCGGCACGCGCTCAACGCGCCGCGCAAATGGCCGGAAATGGAGCGTGGTGGTGATGCCTCGGCGTCCATGGGGTGAGGCTAGCGCTGCTGAACAAACTGCTCAAGCACCGGATTGCCAGAGACTGGGCGATCGGCGTACCAACCGGCATGTCCTCGCACCCGACCACCGCACCCATCCTGTTCGACCGCGCGCTGTTGCGCGCCCGGCAGGATCGTGCGCAGCGCCTTGGGCCAGCGACGTTCCTGCTCGATCGCGTCACCGAGGACATGGAAGAGCGGCTGGCGGCGGTGATGCGAAATTTCTCCGACGCCACCGAAATCTGGACGCCGTGCAAGCTGCTGCGCAAGCCGCTGGCCGATCGTTTCAAATCCATCACCCGGATCGATCCGGATGAAACGGAAACGCTGCGGCTCGCGCCGGAATCGCTTGATCTCGCGGTGTCCGCGCTGGCCTTTCAATTCGTCAACGATCTACCTGGCGTGCTGGCGCAAATCAGGCGCGCGCTGCGGCCGGATGGATTGCTGCTGGCGACGATGATCGGCGGCGATACGCTGACCGAACTCCGGCAATCCTTTGCGGCGGCGGAGGCCGAATGCGAGGGCGGGGTGTCGCCGCGCGTCGCACCCTTTGCCGATCTGCGCGATGTCGGCGCGCTGCTGCAGCGCGCGGGCTTTGCGCTGCCGGTCACCGACGTCGATCGCCTCATAGTGCGCTACGACAGCGCGTTGGCGCTGATGGCCGATCTGAGAAGGATGGGCGCGACCAACATCCTGGTCGAGCGGCGGCGGGTGCCGACCCGCCGCGCCACGCTGCTGCGGATGGCAGAGATCTACGGCGAACGCTTTGCCGATTCGGACGGCCGCATCCGCGCCACCTTCGACGTGATCTGGCTGTCCGGCTGGGCGCCGCATGAGAGCCAGCCCAAACCGCTGCGGCCGGGTTCGGCGAAAGCGAGCCTGGAGGCGGCGGTGAAGGGGAAGACGAAGTAGAATTGTGATTCGTGGTCCGTCTGGTCAGGCTGCGATGGAGGACAGCATCAGCGTCGAAATCACCCCCGCAAGCAGGCCGACGCCCGCCGCAAACCACACACGGTATCCGGCAAGCCACATCAGCATGAGATGCCTGGCAGGAAATGCGCCGATCTGAGTCAGGATCGTCAGCATGTCGGAGCAGATCCATTCCTCGGCGATCTTGCCATCGGCAATGCGGTACAGTTCGTAGCTTTGGTAATCGACGCGCTTTCCGGTCGGCTGATTTCCCAGGAACTCGCCGGTGTGCGTTCCGGTAAAGCGAAGACGCACCGCCACCTTGTCGTCGGCCGCAAACATGTCCTGCGTTTCGATCTGAATGTCGGGAAAAGCGTTGAAGAAGGCTTCCGAATTCCTGCGCCATATGCGCCGGCCGCGCATTTGATGCGGCACCCCGGCCAAGTTAATGATGAAGTCCGGCGACAGGAACTCGGCGGCAGCCGCAAGGTCCCTGCGGCTCAAGGCGGCGAAGGCGTCACGCATCAATGCGATATTTCCCTGGGAAGCGGTATTGGTGGCGAGCACGACAGGACTCCAATTGACGATCGAATTGGTATAGAGCATATCGTGAATATGATACACAATGTAGATAATACATCACTTTGCCGCGACGTGCTGTCGCAGCTGTTTCTGGTCACAACGCTCATGTCGGCGGATATGCAGCGTGGCCTGGCCGAGCGCGGCCTGACGCAAACAAGGGCGCAAGTGTTGTGGGTGCTGGGTGGGGCCGAGCGGATGACGCAGGCGGAATTGGCCGCGGAACTGAAGGTCACGCCGCGTAACGTAACCACGCTCATCGATGCGCTTGAGGAGACCGGTTTTGTCCGTCGCACGGCACACCCGACGGATCGGCGCGCTGCCGTCATTGTTCTGTCGGCGAAAGGGCAAAAATCCTTCGCAAGATTGCAATCGGAGACGACCGAGTTTGCCAAACTGCTGTTCGGCAACCTGTCCGAACGCGATCTGAAGACATTCCAGGGGATACTTCACGACGTCGGTACGAAGCTGACCGAACTGGCGAAGGAAACTGGCGGCCGCTAGCGCCACCAATCGCTGCGGCCGGGCTCTGCGAAAGCGAGTCTGGAGGCGGCGGTGAAGCGGACGCCAAATGTCCGCCCTCGGCGCCAGGTGGCAAACCGGTCCTCATGCGGCGTCGGAGATACTTTCTTTCCCGCCAACTGCGCGCGGTCCCTCGATCTTCGGGTGTCCCGCGCGCTCGTGAGCGTGGGCCGTCGGCGTCCGGTCGATCAGCAGGCTAAGCAGTTCAGGACGGCTGTAGTGGCCGCGCGCGTCCATCAGTCGCTTGCGGGCGTCGATCTGCGCGAAGTCCAGATCCGCGATCACCGCGCCTTCGCCGGCCTTGAGCGGTTCGCCGATGATCTGACCATCGGGGCCGATGATCGCCGTGAAGCAGCCGCCGGAAATCGGCCCGACAGGACCGCCGGTATCTTTTGCAATCTGCGCCTGCTGCTCGGCATCGAGCCACCCTGTGGCGCTGACAACGAAGCAGCCCGATTCGAGCGCGTGCTGGCGAACATTGATTTCGGTCTGCTGCGCGAACAGGGGACCGAAGATCGACCCGGGATACATCGCCGAGTGGATCTGCTCGCCGTCGGCCATCAGCGCATAACGCGCCAAGGGAAGATAGTGCTCCCAGCAGGCGAGCTGACCAATGCGCCCAATGGCGCTGTCGACGGCGCGCAGCCCCGAGCCGTCGCCCTGGCCCCAGATCATCCGCTCGTGATAGGTCGGCGTGATCTTGCGGCGGCGCTGGACCAGCGTGCCGTCGGCGTCGAACAGCAGCTGCGTGTTGTAGATCGTGCCGCCGTCGCGTTCATTGACGCCGATCGAGACCACCATGCCAGCCTCTCGCGCCGCCTCGCCGATCGCATCGGTCTCGGCGGACGGGATCGTCACCGACTGCTCGAGCAGACGCTGATGCTCCTTGCCGAGGGCATAGGCCGGCTGCACGAAGGAGAAATACGGGTAATAGGGAATGATGGTTTCGGGGAAGGTCGCGAACCGGACACCCTGCTTGCCGAGTTCGCGGATCTTCCTGATGACCTTCTCCACGGTCCCTTCGCGGCTGTACAACACGGGGCTGATCTGCACGGCGGCGGCTCTGACGATGACGCTCATGTTGCTGGTCCTTCTGTTCTGACTTGTTCGCGGACTACGCCGCCTTCAAACTCTCGATTGCTGCCTGCGGCGTGTTGCGAAAGCTGATGGCGAGGCGGTTGTAGGCGTTCATCAGGCCGATCGCGATCGTGAGGTCGACGAGCTCCCGCTCCTCGAACACGGCGCGGGCGGCGTGATACGCGTCATCCGGCACGCCGGTATCGGCGACACGGGTCACCGTCTCGGCCCATGCCAGCGCGGCGCGTTCGCGTTCATCGAACAAATTGCCGGCTTCCGCCCAGGCCTGCAGCAGCGCGAGCTTCTCGATCTTCTGCCCCTTCTTGAGCAGGTCGCGCGTGTGCATGTCGAGGCAGTAGGCGCAGTTGTTGATCTGGGAAATCCGCAAGTAGACCAGGTCGACCAGCGTGGAGGAAAGGCCGCTCTGCATGACGTAGCCATAGACGCCGCCCAGCGCTTTCACGCCTGCCGGTGCAACCTGGTTGTAGTCCAATCGCTTGCTCATGTTCTTGCTCCGTCTTGCCTGGAAAGGTTGATCACTTGCGAATCAGGGTCTTCAGCGAGTCGACGAACACCCAGAAGGAGGCGGCGAACAGGCCGACATCTTTCAGGAGGAACTGACCCGGCGCGACCGAGATCGCGGGGAAGCCGAGCTCGGGCACGACGACGCCGGGCGTCGAGATCATGAAGCTCAGGGTCGTGACGAAGAGCCCGGCCGAGAGCAGGCCGCCGGCTGCGGAAAAGATCGGGCTCGCCAATCTGAGGGCGATCAAGAGCCCGATGCTGAGTTCGACAAAACCGAGGAAGGTGGAGAAGCCGCGGACCGAAAGCAGGGCATAGAACCAGCCGACGAGCGGGCTGTTCTCTACCAGCGGCACCAGCCCGTTGGCCTCGTATTCGGTAAACTTCATCCCGCCGAACCAGGCGTAGATGACCGCGAGCGAAACATAGAGCCCGGCGCGGCTGACCGGCTCGGCGTAGGCGAGCAGGTGTTCGGCATGGTCACGCCAGTTGGAGGCTGTGCGCGATGCCAGGGCGGGCGTCGGAAGCTGAGTTGTAACGTATGACATGGTGAACTCCGTTCTCAGGGTTGTGGTTTCAATTCAATGTTCGGCTGAACTTGTTGCTAGGCGCTGATGCGCTCGTGATTGCGCAAGTTGTAGCGGGGGGCCGCGATGGCGCTCGAAATCTTGTCCGACATCGCGCGGCGCGCCGCCTCATAGCGATCCCATTCCGCCTGGTTGGGCAGCGACGGGATGGTCACGGTCTCGCCAAGGTCGAGGCCCGCGAGGGCGGCGTCGACCAGGTCGTTGGCCGACATCACCATCTGCTGCGGCAAATGATGAACCGGCATGCCGGCGACATCCCAGAATTCGGTGGCCGTCGCGCCCGGCAGCACCGCCTGCACGCGGACGCCCTTGCCCGTGAGCTCGTGAACCAGCGAGTGGTTGAACGCGAGCACGAACGCTTTCGTGCCGCCGTAGACACCGTTCAGCACCTCCGGCGCGATCGCGACGATCGATGAAATGTTGATGATCGTGCCGTTGCCGCGGGCAACAAATCCCGGCGCCGCCGCATAGGTCAGCCGCGTCAGCGCGGTGACGTTCAGGCTGATCATGTCCTCCATCTTGTCGATGTCGGAGGAGACCAGCGGCCCCGTGGCGCCGACGCCGGCATTGTTGACCAGCATGGAGATGCCGGCGTTGGTCCGCAGGATGTCCCCGACGCGCCCAAGATCCGCAGCGACGGTGAGATCGGCTTCGACCGTCTCGACGTTGCGGCCGGTATCGCCGGCGATCCGGCGCGCCAGGGAGGCGAGCCGATCCTTGTTGCGGGCGACCAGAATGAGGTCATGGCCGCGCTTGGCCAGCCGGTCGGCGTAGATGGCGCCGATGCCCGTCGATGCGCCGGTGATGAGGGCGATGCCTTTGGATTGGATCGAGGTCATGTCGGTCTCCTGGAATTCGGGTTGGGGCCAGTCCGTTGCTGTGCGTCCGTAACTAGACCCTTCCGAAAACGATGGGTATCTGGTAAAATCGAGAAAGACCCTTCCACAAAATGGAAACATCCAATGGACCGCTTCGAAGCCATGTCGGTGGTGCTGGCGGTTGCCGAGGCCGGCAGTTTGTCGGCGGCGGCGCGCCGGCAAAAAACGCCGCTCGCAACGGTCAGCCGGAAAGTCTCCGAGCTCGAAGCGCACCTGCAGACCAAGCTGTTCAACCGCTCGAGCCGTGCGCTCGTGCCGACGGATGCGGGCCGCTCCTACATCGCCGCAGCGAAACGGATTCTCGCCGATGTGGCGGAAGCCGAACGCGCCGCCTCCGGCGAGTACACGACGCCGCGCGGCGATCTCTGCGTATCGGCGCCGGTCGCCCTCGGCCGCATGTATCTACAACCGGTCCTGGCGGAGTTTCTGGCGACATTTCCGGAGGTCGACGTCCAGCTCTCCTTGCAGGACCGCGCGGCCAATCTGCTGGAGGAGCACGTCGATGTTGCCCTTCGCATCGGCGCCCTTACCCACGGCACCTTTGCCGACAGCAGTCTGATCGCAGTGCGGATCGGAGAAATTCGGCGCGTGATGTGCGCGAGCCCCGCCTACCTGAAATCCCGCGGGACGCCCAAATCGCCCGAAGACCTGTCGCGGCACGACTGCATCAGCTATCCGCCGCTTCAATCGCCATCGTCGTGGAGGTTCAGCCGGGACAAGGCTGAATACGTCGTGCCCGTGCGGTCGCGGCTCGTCGTAAGCAACCTCGAGTCGGCCTGCGATGCCGCGCGTGCCGGCATTGGAATCACCGAAGCGTTTTCCTACCACGTCGCCGACGCGATCAAGTCGGGAGATCTCACGCCGCTGCTTCAGGATTTTCAGCCGCCACCGCAACCCGTCGGCTTTGTCTACTCGCCAAATCGCTTCATGCCGGTCAAATTGCGCGCCTTCCTCGACTTCATGATACCGCGGCTCAGGGCGCGGCTCGGCGACCTGCCGAAACGCGCCGCGCCGCGCGGGCGAACCGGGTCAGGGCCAGCGGGTTGAGGAGCGGTTCAATCTTCGTTGCGCGAGCGCTTGGCCAATCGCGACGGCCGGATCCAGGCCGCCTTCGACGTGATCGGGCTGTCCGGCTGGGCACCGCATGAAATCCAGCCAAAACCGAGCTAGGCTCGCCGGAAGTCTCGAGGCAGCGGTAAAGCCGACGTTGAAGTAGGCCCCCGTACGAACAGCTTCTCCGCACCATCAGGACATTGCTTGCAGCAGGGCTGCGATCTTGATGGTCGCAAAGTTGGAGTAGGTGTCGGATATGGCGTAGGGCAAAATGATCTGGTCGTTGTGGCGCATCGCGCCGCAGGTATAGACCACGTTGGGAACATAGCCTTCACGCTCGGACGCCTCCGGATGCAGCAAAGGTTCGCTTGCACGCGCCAGCACCTTGGATGGGTCTTTCTTGTCGAGCAGGGCCGCGCCGATCGAATATTTCCGGACCGGCCCGACGCCGTGGGTGAGCAACAACCACCCTTCATCCAGTTCGATCGGTGACCCGCAGTTTCCGATCTGCACGAACTCCCAGGGAAATTGCGGCTTCAGGATCGCCTGACCGCCGTCCCACCGGTGCAAATCGTCCGAATAGATCAGATAAAGATTCTCGTTGTCCTGGCGCGCGATCATGGCGTATTTGCCCTCGATCCTGCGCGGGAACAGCGCCATGCCCTTGTTGTGCGCGGCCGTCCCTTGCAGCGGCGACATTCGAAAGGACTGAAAGTCACTGGTCTCGATCAACTCGGATCGGATCGCCCTGCCGCTATAGGCGGTATAGGTGGCATAGTAGGTTTTGCGGCCGCCATCGCTGAACTCGACAAACCGGGCGTCTTCAATACCGTTCGACTGGGAATCCGTGATCGGAAAGATGACACGCTCGCTGAGTTCCTCGTGCGGATTGAACGTCAATTCTACCTCGTCGCCATGTGGGCTGGCTGCGCGGAGCTTGATCCGGGGGCTGGAAGCGAGACGGACCGTTGGATCGACAGTCAGGCTGCCATCGGCTGCGACCGTGCCGGTGCGAAACGTCAGTGACGATACATGGCCCTCGCCGACGGCGCGAAGGCTGAGAACAAAGCGCAAGCCGCCGGTCGGGGCGTCCGATTGGTCAGGGTGCGGCACGATGCTGGGATTGAACAGCGCCGAGGCTTCGAACGAATATTCGTTCAGAAAATAAGCGCCGATCAACTGGCGCTGAATCTTGGAAAACGCGCCGTGAGCCGCCAGCGCCTGTTCCATGACGTCGGCTCGGGCCTCGAACGTCTCCAGCAGGTTGCGATGCCGGCCCTGAAAGTTTTCCAGCACGTCGGCCAGCAGATGGGCTGCGACCTTCGGGTCGAGTGCAAGGACGCGCTCGACGATATGATTGGCGCGGGTCTTGTCGGTCGGGTTGAGATCGCGTGGCTCAGTCGCGGGCTTGAACGGGCGTACAATCACGCGCGCGGGGTCGGGGCGCAGATAGAGCGCCTGCCGATTCATGAAGGAGGCTTGCGACAAGATGTCCTCGGTTCGCTGGAGGGAAAAATGTACTCAGGCGCCGATGGCGCGAAGCGCCGCGGGCGGTGTCACGCTGACGTTGACGCGCGCCAGCTGACGAATATCGGCAAGACCGAGCAGATAGGACACGACCGACTCGCCGCCGCGGTTTTCGTTGGCGCGGTCGGGATGCAGGCCATCCCGGCAACTGCCGGTCTCGGGATCGACCAGCGCGATCGATAAATCGTTGCGGCCGAGAAACCAGGCGAAAACGTTGCTTGCGATTGTCTTCCATTCCGCGTCGCCCTCCGCGCGCCACGCGGTCAGGCAGGCCGCGATCGTCGCCGCTGCCTCTACCGGCTGCTGGTCGAACGCGCGCGGCGGTTGGCGCCGTTCGCCAAAGCCGGTGGTGCCGACGGGACGGAAATGTCCCGTCGAAGCCGTTTGTTGTGTCATCAGCCAACGCAGGGATCGCAATCCGGCAGCGAGGTAATCGGGACTTTGCGTGGCCATGCCTGTCAGCATCAAGGCTTGCGGCAGGCGCGCGTTGTCATACGCCAGGCCTTCCTCGAACCAGGTCCAGTCCGGCGTCTCGACCGACGCGAGCCCCGTCATCAACCTGTCGGCGAGAAAATGTCGGATTTCCCGGGCGCGCGCATCATCGCGAACAACGGCGCAATAGCCGTCCAGACCCAGCAGGGTGAAAGCCAATGCGCGGGGCGAACTGAAGGCCTCGACGGCCGGCAATGCCTCGGCAAACAAGGCGGCGGCCCATCGGCGTCGCGACGGGCTTGCGTCCCTGCGCGCGCACTCACCCAGCGCCCATAATGTTCGCCCATGACTGTCTTCGGAGCCGCGATCTTCGAGCCAGGTTCGATTGAAGCCCATGAAATTGCGAAAGCGTTTGGTGTCCGGGTTCCACGCATGCTGCACGAAGGCGGCAAACCGGGCCGTCAAAACTTCGGACAAGCGCGTTTCGCCCGGATTGTTAAGCGCGCACGCCAGCAGCAAGGCGCGGGCATTGTCGTCCACGCAATAGCCGTGGGCGCGATCGGGCACCGAATGCACCGCATGCTGGAACAGGCCGGTATCGTCGCACATGGAAAGAAAATGATCCAATTGCATGTCCGACGCCGCAGGGCTGTGCGCGATCGCGACCGGCCCGGTACGCGCCACCACCTTGAGCCAGTCACCATGGCGCGCATGTTCGAAGGTGGCCATGTAACGTTCGGCCGTACGTTCCCATGTCATCGATCGGCTGATGGTGTAGGCACGCTCGCGCATTGCCTGCCGACGCGGGGCATTGGTGAGCAATTGCGCAATTTCCTTGCCGATCGCGACCGCGTTGCCGAAGGGAACGATGACGCCACGGCCGTCATCCAGCAGCTCCAGCGCGTGCCAATACGGCGTCGACACCACCGGCTTGCCCAATCCGAAGCTGTAGGCCAGCGTCCCCGACGTCATCTGCGCTTCGTTGAGATAGGGCGTGACGTAGACATCGCACATCGAAATGAACTCTAACAATGTTGCCTGATCGACGAACTGGTCGAGGAAGACGACATGGTTCTCGACGCCAAGTTCGCGCACGCGCGTCATCAGGCTCTCGCGATAGGCTTCGCCCTGGTCGCGCACCAGATTTGGATGCGTCGCGCCGAGCACGACATAGACTGCGTCCGCGCGACGTTCCAGGATCAAGGGCATGGCGTCGATCATGACCTCGATGCCCTTGCTGGGGGAGAGCAGGCCGAACGTCAGAATGACGGAGCGGTCGCTGAATCCGAGTTTGGCCTTTGCCGCGTCGGGCTCGACAAACGGAAAGTCGGGAATGCCGTGCGCGATCACCTCGATCTTGTTGTCCGGTACGCGATAAACGCTGCGCAGCATCTCGCGGCCCTTGTTGGCCATCACGATGATCTTCGAAGAAGCATCGACGATGCGCTCCATGACCGCGCGCTGGGCGGCGGTCGGCTTGGCCAGCACCGTGTGCAGCGTGGTGATGACAGGCATGCTGAGGCGTGAAAGCAGTTCGAGGATGTGCCCGCCGGCTTCACCACCGAAGATTCCGAATTCGTGTTGCAGGCAGACGACGTCGAACCGGCCGGCATTCAGGAACGCCGCGGCACGCACATAGTCTTCAATGGTGTCATCCTTGATCTGCAAGGCAACCGAAGCGGGATAGTCATAGGCTTGTCCGTGGTCGTTCATTGCGACAATGCTGACCTCCAGATCCGGCCGTGAACTGGAAAGCGCGCGTTCCAGATCGGTCGTGAAGGTGGCGATACCGCAGCGGCGGGGCAGCGAATTGCCGATGACGGCGATGCGGCGAAGCGGCGTCATGTTCGCGGCTCCTTGGCGCCTTCAAACTGCGGAACAGCAGGAGCAGTCGGATTGGCAGCATTGCCCGGCGTTTCACCAAGCCGTTGCAACAGGGAATCGATCGGCCGGCTCGCCGGATACGCGATCAAGGCACTCAATCCATGGCTGCCGACCTCGATGCTGGTGCGTCCGCCGGCAACGAAGACGGCTTCCCCGATCGAGGCCGCGGCCAGTCCAATGGCGGCGTGACCGCCGAGAACGAGAATCCAGGTTTCCGATTCGGCAACCAGCGCCCAGCTTGAACCCTCGGGGAGTTCAACGCGCTCGAGAACGAAATGCCGGCTGGCGACGAGGACCGTTCGGTCCGCGGTAAGGCGGGTCGGATTGCAGGGCGTTCGAAGCGGCCATGGGTGAGCGACCGCGACCCCGTCGTCTTCGTGCAGTTCGCGCTCCCGGCCATAGTCGAACAGGCGGAATGTCGCGTCACTGCGCTGCTGAATTTCTGCGAGCACAATACCGGCGCCGATGGCGTGGATGGTGCCGGCCGGGATGTAGATGACGTCGTCTTTCGCAACCGGTCGCCAGTGCATCAGTTCGGCGATCGACCCGTCCTGGATGGACGCACGCAATTGCTGTGGCGTTACCTGGTGCTTTAGTCCAGCGCCGATCTGTGCGTCGGGCTGGGCCGAAAGGATATACCACGCTTCGCTCTTGCCGTTCGGCATCCCCATCGCGCGCGCGAAAGTGTCGTCCGGATGAACCTGGATCGACAAGGGTTCGCTGGTGAACAGCAGCTTGAGAAGCAAGGCCGGGGTAGGCGCATCCTTGTCGGCCCGCTCGAACCACAGCTCGCCGATCGCGTCACCAGAGCCGTCAATAGTGCTCCAGGGGTGCAGATCACGGGCCCCCCAGGGCTTGTGGACGATCCGCACGGCGGCATGTTCGGTAGGCATAGGATGTCCTGACCCATGACGCGCACGTCAGGGCGACGTGCCGTTGGCCGCTATCGTCGTTAGGATTTGGCATGGCTAAGGCGTCGCGTATCCGGACTTAATGCGGATCGGACGCTGCGTGTTCCTTAGGTGGCTACTCCATCACGCGATTACAACCTGCCGCGGCCTGTTTACTCTCCTTCTCCTCAACCGGGGGCGGTCGCGAAACGCAGCATCGATTGCCGAAAGACGCTGTCAATGCGTCTAACAAGGGAACCGGCACCGTTAGGATTGGTCGAGTGTCGATGGGGCGCCAGACTTCGGTCCCCAGGAGGGACGAGGTCCGGTCCATGCCGGGAGAGCATCCCATTCGGCCCATCGCATGCGACGCTCCTCATTTCCAACCCTGACAAAGACGAAGGCAGCGTCATCGCTGCCTGTTTTTGATCCGGCGAACATGGCCGGCACGCCATACGCGTTCCTGACAGTTGCTTTGTTGGCCATTGCGACTTTCTGACGGGTTTTGTTCTGCGGTCTCGCGTGGACGGATCAAACTTGAAAAATGACCGCGGCGGCGATCAGCATGACGAAAAAGTTCGGCAGCAGCACCGGAGGCACCAGCCACTCACGGAAGTCGGATGTTGGAGAATTTGACAATGGACCGCCTGCTTGGTTGAGGCGGGAGCGCAACGCTCTCAGTCATCGATAACTGCCGGGGGCGCGCGATGATGTTCCACATATAGTCTCATTCTCCCAAATAGCGAGATGACAACCGGTTTATTTCAGCATTTGTTTGGACGATGCCTGCGGCGCCGTCGGATATTCGTTAACTGCATGTGCTTACAGTTTCTGCACATGACCACGATTTGTGTTCGTGAACGGATTGGCGGGATACGTGCAGCAGATCGAAACCAATGACCCCACCGAGGCCCGACGCAGCCGCTACGCCCAGTATCGAGGACTCTACCTCATTGGCTTGAGGAAGGACCAATCCTCGTTTCGGCTGCAACGGCGCTTTCGCTTGCTATGACCATGATCGGCAGGCCTTCGTAGGGCGGGTTCGCTTTAACCCGCCGGCTTGATTGCGAGATGGCGGGTTAAAGAGAACCCGCCCTACGGACTACGCGTGTCGGAATTGCTTAGCTGGATTGCCAACGCCAACTGCGTTGCCTCGCCCGCAAGCGCAATCTTGCGGTCCGGGTGCGGCAAATCAACCCGACGGGCAAATCACTTACGATTTGCAGAAATCGTGTCAAGTCCAAAGTTTCCGTAAATCAAAAATATTTCTGTTGTCGTCCGGCCCAAATCAGTGCGCATCTATCGCCATCCCGTCCCATTCAGAGGGGCGTTGGCCATCGTCACGACGAGGGGCGGGTCGCGGTGGACGTAACAGTTGCGATTGACGGTCGCGGCTGAAGCGTACGGCGAAGTCGTGTGGTCCTGGCGCCCGTAACGGCGTCAAGTCTTTCGGGAGCCAACGCTTCCGGGGGGCGACGGTGGCAATAGAGGCCGTCTCACCGGGGAGAGCGCGTTATAAGCCGTAAAGCCACTGCGCAGGGAAGGCCGGGTGTTCTCCGCTGCCCTGTATGCTCGTGTGCGCATTCTTATGCACAATTGCACACGAGACCGCGGGTGCAGCGCGCACCCGGTCTTCCCTGCGCCCTCTGAATTCGAGGGCAAGGAATTTCTGGCAAAGCTCGGGCGCAATGCGTCGCGAGAATGCGAACGCACATTCAACTGTCATCGCCCGGCTTGACCGGGCGACCCAGTATTCCAGAGGCCGCAATGGTTGAATCGAGAGGCCGCGGCGTACTGGGTCCCCCGCTTTCGCGGAGGACGACAGCTGTGGGTGACCGCGCGCTCACCTCACAACAGCAAATCCAGCAGATGCGGGATCAGCGGAATGTCCGCGGGGGGCATCGGGTAGTCGCGCAGTTTGCCCGCGCGCACCCAGGCCAGTTGCTGGCCTTCGCGGGCGATCACCTGGCCTTCCCAGCGCCGGCAGATATAGAGCGGCATCAGGAGATGGAAGGTCTCGTAGGCGTGGCTGGCAAAGGTCAGCGGCGCCAGGCATGGCTCGCTGACGTCGATGCCGATCTCTTCATGCAGTTCGCGGATCAGCGTCTGTTCGGGGCGTTCACCGGGCTCGACCTTGCCGCCGGGAAATTCCCACAGGCCCGCGAGCGCTTTGCCTTCCGGACGCTGCGCCAGCAGCACGCGCTTGTCGGCATCGACCAGCGCGCAGGCGACGACGAGGGTGAGTTTGATGTCAGCCATGCACAAGAACTAATCAGAAAACCGCGGGGGTGCCGCACGCCATTCATTAACCAGCAATCGTCGCGAGGCCAAACGGTTTGTTCAGCGTAGCGAAGGATAGATGCTTATAAGTTATAAGTTAATCTCTCGATGGCAAGATGTGCGCAAGACCGGCCCAGAACAGGCATCCTATGCGCGCTTTCACTTCTCTGCTCAACCGCTTTCGTCGCGACCGCTCCGGCAATATCGCCGTAATATTTGCGATTGCGTCGCTGCCCATCATATCGGCGGTCGGATGTGCGGTCGACTATTCGCGGGCCACCCAGCTGCGCAGCAAATTGCAGGCGGCGATCGACGCGGCCAGCGTCGGCTCGGTCGCCAAGAGCGCGCCCGGCTTCATCGCCGCGGGATCGATGACCTCGGATGGGCCGATCCCGGCCGGCGTCACCGACGCCACCAATATCTTCAACGCCAACATGAACGGCGTGGTCGGCTACACACTCACCAGCATGACGCCGGCAATGACCAAGGCCGGGAACATCATCACCTCGAAGGTTCAGTTCTCCGCCACGGTCCCGATGATGTTTCTCGGCGTGATCGGCAAGACCAGTGTCACCGTAACCGGCTCGTCGACCGCCACCACGAGCATGCCGCTCTATATCGATTTCTATCTGCTGATGGACAATTCGCCGTCGATGGGCGTCGGCGCGACGCCGGCCGATGTCAGCAAGATGGTCAACAATACCTCGGACAAGTGTGCGTTTGCCTGTCACGATCTCAATAACAAAAATAACTACTACAAGCTTGCCAAAACCCTCGGCGTGACCACGCGGATCGACGTGCTGCGCAGCGCGACCGAGCAGCTGATGGACACGGCGGCCGTGACCCAGACCTATTCGAGCCAGTTCCGGATGGCGATCTACGATTTCGGCGCATCGGCGGGCTCGGCCGGGCTAAGAGCCCTGTTTTCGCTGTCGTCCAGCCTGTCGAGCGCCAAGAGCGCGGCCGGCAACATCGACCTGATGACCGTCAAGGGCCAGAATGAGAACAACGACCAGGATACCCAGTTCACCAATATCATGCCCGCGATCAACAGCGTGATCAGCGCGCCCGGCGCCGGCACATCCTCGGCGCCGCTGAAGTATCTGTTTTTCGTGTCGGATGGCGTCGCCGACGAGTACAATCCGGGAGGATGCATCAAGCCGACCACCAGCAGCGGACGCTGCCAGTCGCCGCTCAACGCGGCGCTCTGCACGGCGATCAAGGCTCGCGGCATCAAGATCGCCGTGCTCTACACCACCTATCTCGCGCTGCCGACCAATGCCTGGTACAATACGTGGATCGCGCCGTTCAATGCCGGGCCTTACGGGCCGTCGCCGAACAGCCAGATCGCGCAGAACATGCAGAGCTGCGCCTCGACCGGATTGTACTTCGAGGTCAGCCCGACGCAGGGCATTGCGGAAGCGATGAACGCGTTGTTCAAGAAGGCGATCGCCGACGCGCGGATCAGCAGCTGACGATTGCTCCGTCATTGCGACCCGTTGCTCGCAATGACGGCAATGTCTACGACCGGTAATCGCCGTTGATGGCGACGTATTCCTTGGTGAGGTCGCAGGTCAGCACGCGGTCGCGGCCCTTGCCGAGGCCGAGGGCGACCTTGATCTGAATCTTCGGAGCCTTCATCGCCTCGGAAACCTCCGCCTCGTTGTAGGACGGATCGCGCGCGCCGCTTTTGGCGACGCGGATGCCGTTGAACGAGATCGACAGCTTGTCGCGGTTGGCGGGCTCGCCGGCCTTGCCGACCGCCATCACCACGCGGCCCCAATTGGCGTCCTCGCCGGCGATCGCCGTCTTGACCAGCGGCGAATTCGCAATCGACATCGCGATCCGGCGCGCGGAGATGTTGGTGGTCGCGCCCTCGACGATGACCTCGACCAGTTTTCGCGCGCCTTCGCCGTCGCGGGCGACCTGCTCGGCAAGATCGGCGAGCACCGCGCGGAACGCCTTGGTGAAGGCTTTCAGCCTCGGGTCGCTGGCGCGGGTGATTTTGGGCGCGCCGGCGGCGGCGGCTGTTCCGGTGGCGAACGCCAGCAGCGTGTCGGATGTCGAGGTGTCGCTGTCGATGGTCAGGGCGTTGAAGGTATCCTGGACGCCGCTCTTGAGCAGCGCTTGCAGCACGGCCGACGACAGCGGCGCGTCGGTGAACACGAAGGACAGCATGGTCGCCATGTCGGGCGCGATCATGCCGGCGCCCTTGGCCATGCCGTTGATCGTGACCTTGGCCTTGCCGAGTTTCACGGTCGCGGTCGCGACCTTCGGAAAGGTGTCGGTGGTCATGATCGCCCGGGCCGCGCCCATCCAGTCCGCAGGCGCAGCGCTGTCGGCCAGCGTGCCCAGCACGCCGTCGAATTTGCTGGCGTCAAGCGGCTCGCCGATCACGCCGGTGGAGGCGAGAAACACCTCATTTGGTTTGCACCCCACAGCCTTGGCGGCAATCGACGCCGTCAAGGTCGTGGCCTGCCGTCCGGTCTTGCCGGTGAAGGCATTGGCATTGCCGGAATTCACCACCAGCGCGCGCGCAAGTCCTCCCTTGGAAGAACCTGCGCCTTCGAGCTGGGCGCGGCACCATTCCACCGGGGCGCTTGGGCATTTCGATTGGGTGAAGACACCGGCCGCATTCGTCCCCTTGTCCATGATCGCGAGCAGCACGTCGGTGCGCCCCTTGTAGCGGATGCCGGCGGCGGCCGTGGCAAGCCGCACGCCCCCGATCACGGGCATGTCGGGGACTTCGGTTGGTGCGAGGGGGGAAACGGCTGATGACATGGGGGCGCCTTATCGACAGGAAGACCGGAAGCGATGGGGCCGGATCCAGCAGGATTCGCGGCCAGCCACGTCTTCAGCATCCGTTGATGAAGGCCCTAAGACATGGATGCCCGGCACACCTGAGTGGGCCGGGCATGATGCCTAAATACTGAAGTCGGGCGGCGAAGTCGATTTTATTTCTTCGCCGGCGCCATCTTGGAGGCGTCGGGCTTGGCAGCCTCGGCCGGCTTCGCCGCCGGCTCGGCCGGCTTGTCCATGCGCTCGACCTTGGCGGCCTCGCGCAGCTTGGCCACGTAATCGGCCTGCGCCTTGCGCGTCACATAGGTTTCGATCTGGGGCTTGACCTGCTCGAAGTCGGGCGCCTTGCGGTTGCGCTTTTCCTCGACCTTGATGATGTGCCAGCCGAACTGCGACTTGACGGGATCGGAGATCTTGCCGGGCTCGAGCACGAACGCCACGGCCGAGAACTCCGGCACCATCTGCTCCTTGGTGAAGAAGCCGAGGTCGCCGCCGTCGGAGGCGCCGGGGTCCTTGGACTTTTTCTTGGCGAGATCGGCGAAATCGGCGCCCTTTTTCAGCTCTTCCGCGATCGCCTTGGCCTCGTCCTCGGTCTCGACCAGGATGTGCCGGGCGCGAACCTCGGCTTCGCCGGTGATCTGCTTGGAGGCCTCCTCATAGACCTTTTTCATGGCCTCTTCGGTGGTTGCCGCCTTACCTTCGGTGGCCAGCAGGCTGTCCATCAACAGACGGCTGCGCGTGAACGCCATGCGCCGCTTGAAGTCCTCGGAATTCTCGACCTTTTTATCCTCGGCGGCCTTGGCGACGATCTTGAGGTCGATCAGGAAGGCCAGCACGTTGTCCTTCTTGGTCGCCGGGTCCATCTGGGCGAGGCTCGGGCCAAGTTCCTCTTCGGCCAGCGCGACGTCGCTCTGACGGATCTCCACGCCGTTAACCTTCGCCAGAACGGGGTTGTCCTGGGCGCGGGCCGGCACGCCGGCGGCCAGAACCGCAGCCAGGCAGGTCGTCAGGGCCAGGGAGGCCAAGCCGAAGCGCAGGCCGGTTTTCGTTTCCGGGAACGGGGAGGTCATGCAAAATCCTTGTCTTGAAGATGGGAATGCCAAAAGGCGGCGGGACACTCGCCCAATCATGGCACCTTGGCAACGCGAAAAGTCTGTCAAAATGATGAATTCCTTGACATCTTGGCGGCGTTGACAAGGCTCAAGCCCAGCCATATCTCTGCCGGAACCAATCGATGGCGATAGCGCTTATTTTACTGGGCTTTTTGCCGTTGAACCTTAGCTTGCCTGAATCCCACTCACTTGGCGGATGACCCCCGGATCGGGGCGTTTGCCGCGACGCGTCACGGTGAGTTGATAGGCAATCTGGTGGATCACGTCACGGCCGCAACGCAAGACACGGCATAGCAAGACACGGCACAGACAGGAACTCGGCATGATCGGCGCGCTCGCCCGCAAGTTTTTCGGCTCCGCAAACGACCGGCGGGTGAAGGGATACCAGTCCCGCGTCAACGCCATCAACGCGCTCGAGCCCACGCTCACCGCGCTGTCGGACGAGGCGCTGAAGGCCCGCACCGCCGAATTCCGCGAGCAGATCGCCAACGGCAAGACGCTCGACGACCTCCTGGTTCCGGCCTTTGCCACCGTGCGCGAGGCGGCCAAGCGCACCCTCGGCCAGCGCCATTTCGACGTCCAGCTGATCGGCGGCATGGTGCTGCACGAGGGCGACATCGCCGAGATGAAGACCGGCGAAGGCAAGACGCTGGTCGCGACGCTTGCGGTCTATCTCAACGCGCTGGCCGGCAAAGGCGTCCACGTCGTCACCGTCAACGACTACCTCGCCCGCCGCGACTCCGAATGGATGGGGCAGATCTATAATTTCCTCGGCCTTTCCGTCGGCGTGATCGTCCACGGCCTCGACGATGCCGAGCGCAAGGAAGCCTATTCGCGCGACATCACCTACGGCACCAACAACGAATACGGTTTCGACTATCTGCGCGACAACATGAAGTACCGGCTCGAGGACATGGTCCAGCGCAGCCACTTCTACGCCATCGTCGACGAAGTCGACTCGATCCTGATCGACGAGGCGCGCACGCCCCTGATCATCTCCGGCCCGCTCGACGACCGGTCGGAGTTCTACAACACCATCGACACCTTCCTGCCCAAGCTCGACAAGACCGATTACGACGTCGACGAGAAGCAGCGCACGGTGACGCTGACCGAAGCCGGCATGGAGAAGATCGAAACCCTGCTGCGTGACGCCGGCCAGCTCAAGGGCGAGTCGCTCTACGACGTCGAGAACGTCTCGGTGGTCCATCACATCAATCAGGCGCTGCGCGCCCATTCGCTGTTCAACCGCGACAAGGACTACATCGTCCGCGACGGCGAGGTCATCATCATCGACGAATTCACCGGCCGCATGATGCAGGGCCGGCGCTATTCCGAAGGCCTGCACCAGGCGCTGGAAGCCAAGGAGCATGTCCAGGTCCAGCCGGAAAACCAGACGCTGGCCTCGATCACCTTCCAGAACTATTTCCGGATGTACGCCAAGCTCGCCGGCATGACCGGCACCGCGCTGACCGAAGCCGACGAACTGTTCGACATCTACAAGCTCGAGGTCGTGGAAATCCCGACCAACGTGCCGGTAGCGCGCCTCGACGAGGACGACGAGGTCTACCGCACCCAGAACGAGAAATACGCCGCGATCCTGGCCGAGATCGAGCGCGCCAATGCGCGGCTGCAGCCGGTGCTGGTCGGCACCGCCTCGATCGAGAAGTCGGAAGTGCTGGCCGACTATTTGAAGAACCACGGCTACAAGCAGATCGATTTCGGTTCTGAATCCGGCATGGAGAAGCTCTATGCCGCGGCGCGCGCGGGCAAGCCTGCGAAACTGTTCGCGGTGCTGAACGCGCGCTTCCACGAACAGGAAGCCTATATCGTTGCGGAAGCCGGCGTCCCCGGCGCGATCACGATCGCGACCAACATGGCCGGCCGTGGTACCGACATCAAGCTCGGCGGTTCGCTCGAGATGCGGATCCTGCAGGAGACCGCGCACATCACGGACGAGGCCGAGAAGGCCGCCAAGATCGAACTCATCAAGGCCGACATCGAGCGTTTCCGCGAGATCGTGCTGAAGGCCGAAGACGTCGTCGAAATCGAACCTGCCAAGGGTTCGAAGCCGGCCAAGACCATCACCAAGCCCGGCGGGCTCTACATCATGGGTTCGGAACGCCATGAATCGCGGCGCATCGACAACCAGCTGCGCGGCCGCTCCGGCCGTCAGGGCGACCCCGGACGCTCGAAATTCTTCCTGTCGCTGGAAGACGACCTGATGCGGATCTTCGGGTCCGACCGGCTCGATACCATGCTGACGCGGCTCGGCCTCAAAGAGGGTGAGGCGATCATCCATCCCTGGATCAACAAGGCGCTGGAGAAGGCGCAGCAGAAGGTCGAGGCCCGCAACTTCGACATCCGGAAGAATTTGCTCAAATTCGACAACGTCCAGAACGACCAGCGCAAGGTGATCTTCGACCAGCGCGTCGACCTGATGAAGGACGACAGTGTCGCCGAGACCGTCGCCGACATGCGCCATGCCTTCGTCGACGATGTCGTCGCCAAGCACGTGCCCGAGCATGCCTATGCCGAGCAGTGGGACGTTACCGGCCTCAAGGACGAATTGAAGCGCGTGCTCGACGTCGACCTTCCGGTCGATGAATGGGCCAAGGAAGAGGGCATCGCCGACGAGGAATTGCTGGCGCGCATCGAGAAGTATGTCGACGAGCGCATGGCGGCCAAGGTCGCGCAATGGGGCCCCGACGTGATGCGTTACGTCGAAAAGACCATTCTGCTGCAGACGCTGGATCATCTCTGGCGCGAGCATCTCGTGATGCTCGACCATCTGCGCCAGGTCATCGGCCTGCGCGGCTACGGCCAGCGCGATCCGTTGCAGGAATACAAGTCGGAAGCCTTCAGCCTGTTCGAGGCGATGATCGCGCATCTGCGCGAGGCGGTGACGGCGCAGTTGATGCGCGTCGAGATCGTTCCGCCGGAAGAGCAGCAGCCGGCATTGCCGGTGATGGAAGCGCACAAGCTCAATCCGGATACCGGCGAAGACGAGATGGCGTTCGCCAATGCCTCGCTGGTGCCTTCGGTCGCCGCCGCCGACCGCGATCCCAAAAATCCCGCCACCTGGGGCAAGGTCGGCCGCAACGAGGATTGTCCCTGCGGCTCCGGCAAGAAGTTCAAGCACTGCCACGGCAAATACGGCTGAGCTGCTTGTGATCGTGCGCTGACATCCGTGAAGGCGGATTCGTAGGGTGGGCAAAGGCGCGCTAAAGCGGGATGGAGTTAGGTTGAATCGATTTGGGATTCCCAAATCAGTAGGTTTCTGATTCACCATGCTGGCTGG
>NZ_JAFCME010000038.1 GCF_018130065.1 Bradyrhizobium sp. AUGA SZCCT0158
GCCCCTCGTCATGACGACGGCCGACGCCCCTCTGAATGGGACGGGATGGCTATTGATGTGCAGGTGATTTGGGGTCGAAGGGAAGAGAAATATTTTTGATTTTCGGAAATTTGGGACTTGACACGATTTCCGAAAACAGGAACTGATTTGCCCGTCGGGTTGATTTGTCGCAGGCAAACCCGCAAGATTGCGCTTGCGCCTGAAGCACCCCAATCGGGTTTTGCAATTCATCCGGAAGGAAACTACGGTGGAAGATAATGCAATCAGCCGTGGTCGATTTGGATGAATGTTGTTGGTCGGATCGAAAGCGTTTGGCGCTATCCTGTGAAGAGCATGCGCGGCGAAATGCTGCCGGAAGCCTATGTCAGCTTCTCCGGAGTTTTGGGCGACCGCCTTTACGCGGTCCATAACTCGGCCGCGCCCACGGCATTTCCGTACCTGACGGCACGGGCTCGCCCGGATATGCTGCTGTATCGTCCGTTTTTCCGCGAGCCGGCGCGTTCGGTGCTGCCGAGCAACCTTGCGGAGGCCGAGGCGCGCGGACCTGGCATCACCCCGCTTTTTCCGGGCCTTGAGGATCTCGCCGTCGATGTCGCGGCACCGTCGGGAGAAATTTTTGGGGTTGATGATGACAGATTGCTCGGCGCGCTGACCGACGAATCGTCGCCGGGCACTCTGACGATGCGACGGTCCGATCGCGCGATTACGGATTGCCGGCCGCTGTCGTTGCTTGCGACCCGGACGATCGACGGCATTGGCCGCGCAGTGGGCCTGAGGCTCGACAAGCGCCGCTTTCGCGAAAACCTCTATGTCGATCTCAACTCCGGCGAAAGCTTCGCCGAAGACGCCTTCGTCGGCCGGCGGCTGCGGATCGGTCCGAAACTGACGGTCCACATTCTGGAACGCGACATCCGTTGCCGCATGATCAACATCGATCCGGAGTCGCTCGAAGAGAACTCCGAGATTTTGCAATATGTCGCCAAGAACCATGACAACAGAGCCGGCGTCTACGCCGCTGTGCTGGTGGAGGGTCTGGTTCGACCGGGTGACGAGATCGTTGTTGAGGATTAATCACGGCGTAGTTCTCTTCAACCGCTGATCGATGCGAGATGGCGGATTAAAGGGAATCCGCCCAGTTCCAGCCAATAGGCACGTGGTCTTGATTTCGGCCAAAGAGATGCCGAAGTTTCGCAGGCATCAACGTCTAGGAATGAATCATATGGCCACCCTTTATCCTGATCCCCGGAGGCTGGCAGGGCGGCTGGGTCTACCAACAGGTGGCCGAGATACTTGCCGCGCACGGGCACAAAGCCTTGCCGATCACGCTTTCAGGGCTCGGCGATGCTCCCGCCCCGATGGCGAATCTTGAAACCCACATTGGTGAGGTCGTCAGTGCCGTGAAGTCGCAGCAGGGCGACGTGGTCCTTGTTGGGCAATCCTACGGCGGGATGGTCGTGAGCGGCGCGGCCGATGCTGCGCCATCGCAAATCCGGGCGCTGGTCTATGTGGACGCCTATGTGCCTGACACCGGCGACTCCGTCTGGTCGCTGACGACGCCGCGTTTTCGCGATCTCTTCGTCGCGGGCGCGAGGGCCGACGGACTAAACTGCGCGCTGCCTCCCACCCTTGATCCGCGATGCCGGCCGCATCCGATGGGGACGTTTCTGCAATCCATCAATCTCAGCGGACGCTGGCGCGAAGTGCCGCGCAAGACCTTCGTCGGGGCGCATGGCTGGGAGGGCAGTCCGTTCCTCGACCTTTATCAACGCTTGAGCGGCGAGCCGGAGTGGTCGACCTTTGCCCTCGATTGCGGGCACAATGTAGCGCGGCTGCAGCCCGAGGCTTTGGCCGAGATATTGCTGGCTCAGGTTTGAACGAGCAGTGAGTGCAATCCATCCGAAGCGGATTAAACTCTACGGCCCTGTTGCCGTAATTGGATGTTTTTGGATAGACCAAAAATTGCTTTCACCATAGCTGGCGGCAAGCCGGTGGCGGCCAACCTTTAGGTTGCGCCCCATGTAACTCTTTGCCTAATATCAACCATTAGCCGGGGGGCTTTGTGGCAATGTCTATTTTTCTTTCAGACCTAAGAAGCAAAATTGGAAGTCGGCTTTCCGGATTTAACAGCCCGGTGCGACTAGCGATCATCGCGATCGCCGTTGTAATCGTGTCGATCGTTTTACTGTGGCTTTTCAACCAGCTGTTCTATTACTTGCTGGCGAAGAGCTACACGGAAGAACTTTCACAGGCGTACAATCTCAATAAGGGATTCACCAAAGCACTGGTCTGGGCAAGCTTCGCAGCCATTGTTCTTTTCGCCGGTTGCACTTTCTCATTTTCAAAACACAAACGAAACGTTGGATACGTAGGAATACTTGGATTGCTAATTGGGCATAGCGTCTTGCTGGGAATGCGCGACGCCAATTACGACGGTGATGGCAAAACACAGAAGTGCTACGTGCTGACTCGGGACGGAATTAAGATCCTAAATCACGTCGGCGTTGATCCCGACACCGGTCGCGAATGCAAACTTCTTACTCCGCAGATGACCGAAAAGTATAATGCTTACAGAAATGGCAAGCGCCCGCAGATTGTCACAGACACGAACCCAGCCTTCTTTGATCCTGTTAGCGGGGAGCCAATCGTCTGGTTCGCAAAGGCAGATTCAGGCCGCATCGAATTATTCGATCTGATGGGTTTTCACCCGCAGACCGGCGAGGAATTGAAGCCGGTTGACAAGCCAGTCGTTGACGAATGGCGTAGACAATCGTCAAAGGTCGTTCGAAGGATGCCTAACCGGGTTCCAGACCCCGACAAGTATGGCTTTTTCGATGCACTCAGCGGCAATCCAAAGGTTTGGTTCTGGGCGTCGGAAGCCGGTGAATACGAGTTCTTTGATGGACCCGGTTTCCACCCAAGATCCGGTGAGGAATTTAAGATCGTCACGCGGGACAAAATAGCGGCTTGGCGGCAGTCCATTGAGGCCGCTGCAGAGCGTACGAGAAAAGAGCAGGAACAGCGAGCCCAGGAAGCCCGCGATCGCCAAGCACAGGAACTTGCGGCAAAGCAGGCAGCACTGGACGCCAAGAATCTTGCAGAACGTAAAGCTACCGAGGAATTGCAGAAGCAACAGCAGGCTGGTTTGGATTGCGATCGGCTGGCGGCAAATCCTACCGATATTCGTCGCAAGGCTGAAGGCGCGACCTTTGATGTTCTAAGGGGGCAAGCGGACCAGGCGATCGAAGTTTGCAGCAAGGCAGTCCAGCAATCGCCTTCGGAATTGAGGTATCAATATCAGTTAGGCCGAGCGTACCAGTTCAAGGACAGGCGAAAGGCATTCGACATCTTTGTCACGCTTGTCAGAGCCGATTATCCCGCAGCATTTGATAATCTCGGAGGCATGTACCTCGGGAAGGACAACGAAAAGGCGCTTCAACTTTTCTTGCGCGGGCGCGACCTTGATGACGCGGATTCGATGGTAAGTTTGGGTGATATGATCGACAAAGGCACGTATACAACAGACAATCCGCTTGCGATGAAGCTTGCTCTCTTAAAGCGTGCCGCCGACCTCGGTCATGCGGGCGCTCAGAGGGGGTTCCCTCTTGAACTCGCAAAGGCGCAGCAGGCACAGTCAAATCAAGAAACCCAGCGTCAGATGTTGGAAATCTTCGGGCAAATCGTAGCCGGTGCCATACGCAGATAGGTATCGTCCGAACGTCTCGAATTCCGCTCTAAGCTGCCTGAGCCCACAATGCGAACGACCCAACCGTCCAAAGTGGACGCGCTGGCCTTGCTATGGGGGCCGATCGCCTGTGCGTTTGAGGCTGCCATAACGGAAGGCATCCGGTAGATTCCTGCAGATGCCCGCGGATGTCCCGATGCCGTCCCCCTATCCTTCCTTCACAAGAGGATGGAACGCAACATGCGCGCCTTCGTCGCGAAGAGGCAGGCAGCATCATCGCTCCAAAAAAATCCGCCGGAGAAATCTCCGGCGGATCGTTGTTGTTGCGTAGCCTGAGGCAGTCCTACGCCTTCATGTTCGCCTTCACCGCCTCCGCCGTGATCGGCAGCGCGCGGATGCGGGCGCCGCAGGCGTTGAAGATGGCGTTGCCCAATGCTGGTGCGATCACGGTCACCGCCGGCTCGCCGACGCCGGTCGGCTTTTCGCCGTTGGCGATGACGTTGACGGCGACTTCCGGCACCTGGCTCATCCGCAGCGGCGTGTAGCTATCGAAGTTGGTCTGCTCGATACCGCCATCCTTCAGCGTCGCCTTCTCATACATCGCGAGCGAAAGGCCCCACAGCGCCGCACCCTCGACCTGGGCGCGGATGTTGTCGGGGTGCACCTGCATGCCGACGTCGGTGGCCACGGTCAGTTTCTTGACCTTGACCTCGCCGCTTGGCGAGACCGCGACATGGGCCACACAGGCGGTCCAGCTGGCCGTCGCCCGTTCCTGCGACGACACGCAGGCCACGCCCATGCCTTCTCCCTTGGGGAGTTTGACAGTGCCGTAGCCGGCCATGCCCATCGCCGCGAGCAGGGTGCTGCGCAGACGCTGCGCGCCACCATCGTTCTTGCCTTTGCCGTCGAGCAGGGAGATCCGGTACTCGGCGGGATCCTTGCCGGCGGCGTGGGCGAGTTCGTCGATCATGCTTTCGACCGCCCAGAAGGTCCAGCCCGGTGCGACCGACCGCAGCTGTCCCGACGGGGTGGCGTTATGCGCCATCTCGTTCTTGATGGCGCGCACATTGTGATTGGGCACGGAATAGAAGAAATCCGCGCCGTTCACGGTGAACGCATCCAGCGGCCCCTTCTTGTCGACCGAAGGCGACAGGAAATCGGGGATACCCCAGCGCTGGGTCGGCCACGCGCTGACCACGTCGTGATTGAGCGCGATCAGCTTGCCGTCGCCGTCGAGGCCCGCCTTGACCTTCTGGAAGGTCAGCGGCCGCGAATAGTCCATGGTCATGTCGTTTTCGCGGGAATAGATCACCTTGACCGGCTTGCCGACGGCCTTCGCCGCCTGCACCGCGGGCACCATCATGTCGGCGTCGAGACGCCGGCCGAAGCCGCCGCCCAGCCACATCTGATGCATCACGACGTACTTTGGATCTATACCGGCGGCGCCCGCCGCGATCGCGCCGGAGCGCGTCGCGAACTGGTTGCCGGAATAGATGTTCAGGATGTCGCCCTTGAACTCCGCGGTGGCGTTCATCGGCTCGAGCGGCGCATGGATGTTGATGCTGGTGGTGTACTCCGCCTCCAGCACCTTCGCCGCCGTCCCGAAGGCGGCCGCGGTATCGCCGTCCTTGACGAAGAACTGTCCGGAATCATCCAGTTTCTGCAGCCGCTTCGCCTCATCGAGCAGCGACTCGCTCGACAGCTTGGCGTTCGGACCATTGTCATAGGCGATCTTCAGCGCTCCCGCCGCTTTCTTCGCATTGGCATAGGTATTGGCTACCGCCACCACCCAGCCAGTCGTGCTGCCGGTCTTGTCGTCGAGCGTCACCGCCTTGATGAAGCCCGGCACTTTCTTGGCTGCGGAATCATCGACCGATTTCACCGTGGCGCCAAAGCGCACCGGCGGGGTCACCACAGCGCCGTAGACCATGCCCGGCACATTGACGTCGATGCCGTATTTGGCCGTGCCGTTGCTCTTCGGGGGAATGTCGAGCTGCGGCACGGAAACGCCGACCATGGTGTATTGATCTGGCGTCTTGAGCTTGATCGCCTTGAGCTCATCCGGCGTGAAGGTTCTTGTAATCTTGCCGCTCTTGACGATGTCGGCGAAGCTCATCGACTTCTTCGACTTCGGATGCGACACGGTGGAGTCGCGCACTACCAGTTCGCCGGCGGGAACGCCCATGATCGTGGCCGCCGCCTGCGTCAGCGCGATCCGCCCTGCGGCGCCCGCGCGGCTCATCGCGTCGAAGTTCATCATCGTCGACCAGCTGCCGCCGGTGATCTGCGCGCCCAATACAGGATCGTTGAACTTCGGGTCATTGGAGGCGAGCTGAACCCGCATGTCCTTCCAGGACGAGCCGAGTTCTTCGGAAACGATCTGCGCCATGGTGGAAGCGATGTGCTGGCCCATATCGGCCTTGCCGCACGTCACGGTGACCAGGCCATCAGGCCCGATCGAGTACCAGACGCTGGGATCGAACTTGGCCGGGGCCGCCAGCGCCTGATCGGCGCCGAGCAGGCCGGGGACAGCGGAGTAGCCGAGCGCGAGACCTGCTGCGGCGGTGCCGACGAGGAAGGAGCGGCGGCTGAGGTCGGCCGGTTCGCGGTCCAATTTTTCCTGTGCGATCTTTTTCACGTGCGTATTCATGTGGGCCTCCGCTCGGTGCCGGCGCTGGACGCGGTGCGCATGTCGGCGGCGGCGCGCAGAATCGCCTTCTGGATGCGGGAATAGGTCATGCAGCGGCACAGATTGCCGTCCATATGCGCAACCACTTCTTCCTTGGTCGGATTGGAATTCTTGGACAGCAGCGAAGCCGCCTGCATGATCTGGCCGGACTGGCAGTAGCCGCATTGCGGAACCTGCTCGATGATCCAGGCCTTCTGCAGCGGATGATCGCTCTTGGGGCTGAGGCCTTCGATGGTGGTGATCTTCTTGCCGACGGCCTCGCTGACCGGAGTCTGGCAGGACCTGACGGCTTCGCCGTTGACGTGAATCGTGCAGGCGCCACAGAGGCCGGCGCCGCATCCGAATTTCGTACCGGTCATTTGCAATTGTTCGCGAATGACCCATAGCAGCGGCGTATCGTTCGCCGCCTCGACGGACATATTCCGCCCGTTGATATTCAGATTTGGCATTTGCGCTCCCCTTCCGGTGTTGGAAGCCGCTTACGGCGGCAACTCACTGTTGGGCATTTGCTGACACCCACCGGGTCGATGTCAGTCGGCGCGCAGAATGATACCGATCGGAATTAGAGGCAATGCAATTTGGAATCGTTCGAAGGGAATAAAATTTTGAAAAATCTGGTTGTGCGCTGCGGCAAGGTCTTGCGCGTGCCATAGATTTGGAATGCCCGCGGCGTGGGCACGGTCCGCCATTTCCGCATTTCCCAACCGCTGGCGGATCGCGCTAGGATGCCGAAATTACGCATGATTGTTTTGGGAAAATCGCAATGCCGAAGATCAACCGTGGCGGCGTCGACATCTATCACGAGGTGCATGGCAGCGGCCCACTGCTGCTGTTGACCCACGGTTATTCCTCGACCTCCGGGATGTGGCGGGGCCAGATCGAGGCGCTGTCGAAACATCACAAACTCGTGTTGTGGGACATGCGCGGCCACGGCCAGTCGGATTATCCCGATGATCCCGCAGCCTACAGCGAAGCGCTGACGGTGGCCGACATGGCGGCATTGCTCGACGAAGTCGGCGCCGACAAGGCCATCATCGGCGGGCTGTCGCTTGGCGGCTACATGTCGCTGGCGTTCTATCGCAGCTACCCGGAGCGTGTGCGGGCGCTGCTGATCATCGACACCGGACCCGGCTTCAAGAAGGACGATGCGCGCGAGGTCTGGAACAGGCGCGCCCATGACACCGGCGACCGTTTCGAGCGCGATGGACTGGACGTTCTGAAATCCGCCAGCCGCGAACGCTCCGGCGTCAGCCATCGCGACGCGTCGGGACTGGCACGGGCCGCGCGCGGCATGCTGATCCAGCGCGACGCGCGCGTGATCGAATCGCTGCCCGACATCAAGGTGCCGTCGCTGGTCGTGGTCGGCGCCGACGACACGCCGTTCCTGGCCGCGTCCGATTACATGGCGGCAAAAATTCCCGGCGCGAAGAAGGTGGTGGTTCCGGCCGCCGGCCACGCCGTGAACATCGATCAGCCGCAGGCTTTTATCGAAGCGGTGCTGCCGTTCCTCGGTGGTCTCGATGTAAAGGCGAGCGCGAGGGCCGCGTCATGAAGGCCATTGCCGCGGCTCTGCTTCTCGTCGCCAGCGCCGCACCCGCGCTCGCGCAGAAGCTGCCGCCGTTCGGCGGCCCCTACCCGCCCCCGTTCACCGAAACCCTGTCGAACACCATACCATTGGAGTTCGGCATGGATGCGATGGAAGCCGAACGCGCGCTTGGCACCCCGCTCAATTACGTCAAGGGTCGGCCGGGCAATGAGGTGTTCCTCACGTTCCGCGATCTCGGCGGCAGCGGCTTGTTTCCCAGCAAGCACCGGCTCTATCTGCAATTCCGCAAAGGCCGGCTGGCGGGCTGGAAGGGCGACTGGGGTCACAACTGGATGTGGCAATAACCGCCGCCTTCCCTGCAACAGGCTTCGTGCAACCACTTCAACGAAAAGCAACCCTTCAACAAAAAGGATTGAAACGTGGGACAGGATATTACACTGACGGCTTCGGACGGTTTCAAACTCGGCGGCTATCGCGCCGATCCGGCGGGCGCGCCCAAGGCGGCCATCGTGGTGATCCAGGAGATCTTTGGCGTCAATCACCACATTCGTTCGGTGTGCGATCGCCTCGCAGGCGCCGGCTATGTCGCGATCGCGCCGTCGATCTTCGACCGCATCACACCCAATTTCCAGAGCGGCTATTCGCCGGACGAAGTCGCGAACGCGCGAAAGTTCGTTGCCAATCCGGATTGGGCGGCGATGCTGCTCGACAGCCAGGCCGCGATCGATGCGGTCAAGAGCGTGGGTCCGGTCGGCATCATCGGCTTCTGCCTCGGCGGCAGCATCGCCTTCGCCGCCGCGACCAAACTGACGGGGCTATCGGCCGCGGTCGGCTATTACGGCGGCGCCGTCGTCCGCTTCGCCGACGACATGCCGAAAGTGCCGACGCAATTGCATTTCGGTGAAAAGGACGCCGGCATTCCCTTGACCGACGTCGAGACCATCAGGACCAAGCGGCCCGACGTCGAAGTCTATGTCTATCCCGGCGCGCAGCACGGCTTTCACTGCGACGAGCGGGCCAGCTACGACAAGACCAGCGCCGACATCGCCTGGCCGCGCAGCCTCGATTTCTTTGCCAGGCATTTGAAGTGACGACAAAGGCGTCATACTCCACTGTCGTCCCGGCCTTGAGCGCAGATGCGCAATTGCGCATCGGGGGACCCATAACCACCAGCGGCAATTGGCTTACACGCTGGTCGTTATCTTCCGTTTTCAACAACACGGGCCGCGGCGTATGGGTCCCGGCTCAAGGCCGGGACGACGGATAAATTGTAGCCGCGCTCTCGCCCGTCTTACTCGCCCTTGACGCCGGTGGCTTTCACCACATCCGCCCAGCGCGCGGAGTCGCGGCGCAGGGTGGCTGCGAAGGTTTCCGCCGAACCGCCGACCGGCATCAGGCTGACCGTCTCGAGCCCTGCTACTCCCTCGGGGGATGCGATGATGCGGGCCAATTCCGCGGACAGTTTCGTGACGATGTCCTTGGGCGTTGCAGCGGGCACGAAGACACCGACCCAGCCTTCGGCCTCAAAGCCCGGGAAACCGAGTTCGGCGAGCGTCGGCACGTTCGGCAGCTGGGTCCTGCGCTTTTCGCCGCCGACCGCCAGCGCCCGGACCTTGCCTGCCTGGATTTGCGGGCCGGCCGTGGTCAGGTCGACGAAGCCTGCGGTCACCGTGTTGTTGAGCAGATCGTTCACCAGCGGCGCCGCGCCACGATAGGGAACATGGGTCATGTCGATGCCCGCGTTCTTCTTCAGGAGTTCGCCGTAGAGATGTGACGTCGTCGCGTTGCCGAACGAGCCGTATGGCACCTTGCCGGGGTTCGCCTTGGCGTGATCGATCAGTTCCTTGACCGTCTTGATCGGCTGCGCCTCGGGGACGGTCAGCACGATCGTCGAGAGCCCGACCTGGGTCACCGGCGCGAGATCCTTGAAGACGTCGTAGGGCAGTTTCGCAACCAGGCTCGGCGCCTGGATGATCTGGGTGATGGCGACCAGCACGGTGTAGCCATCGGGCTGCGCCTTGGCGACGTAATCATTGCCGACCACACCGCCGCCGCCCGACTTGTTTTCGACGACGACAGGCTGCTTCCACGCTTCCGACAGTTTGTTGGCCAGGAGGCGCGCCGAAACGTCGGTGGCTCCGCCCGCGGGATACGGCACCACGAAGGTTATGCGCCGCTCCGGATAGGACTGCGCCGCCGCCCGATCGGCGGACACGCACACCGCCGTCATCGCAATGCCTGCGATCATGGCAGCTGAAAGGGCGGTGCGCACGAGCTTGATTGGCAACCGGATGCTCATCTTATCTCCAAGTGATTTTGATAGGTTGATTTCGCTGGATTGCGTTGACGGCGGCTTATGCCGCCGGCCTGTGAGAGGCAAGTTCCGATCCGGCGCCTGACGCCGAATGCGCTGATTCACCACAGCCGGCCATGACAATGCCGCTGCACGGAATTCTCCGACCAGCACCGCCGTTAGATTTGCGGCTAGAACCAGCGCTCGCCGACCAGCACCGTATCGCCCGGGCTGATCGAGGTGCCGGGCGGCACGATGTAGCGCGCGGTTCCCGAAGCGTCGGTGTGCGTGACCGTGACCCGGTCGCGCCGCGCGCGGGGCGAGAAACCGCCGGCAATCGCCACCGCGCTCTCGACGGTCATGTTGGGCACGTAAGGATATTGTCCGGGCGCCGCCACTTCGCCGAGGATGAAGAACGGACGGTAGGCTTCGATCTCGACCGCAACGGAGGGATCACGGATGAAGCCGGCGCGCAGCTTGGCTGCGATCTCGGCCGCGAGACCGGCGGGCGTGCGGCCGCGCGCCGGCACCGAGCCGATCAGCGGTATCGTGATCGAGCCGCCGGCATCGATCGCGTAGGTATTGGTGAGGCCTTCCTGGCCGTAGACCACGACGCGCAGCCTGTCGCCGGCATCGAGATGATACGACGTGTCATAGCGGACCGGTTCGGCATAGGCGACGGGCGCTGCGACAACCACGGGCGCGGGCGCGTAAACCGGACGCGGCGTTCTGGCAAAGGACGCGCGCATCGCGCTGATGGCGCCGCCGCCGCTATTGTCCACGACCGCGACCGGCGCCGGCGCCGCGCCATAGGTCATGGCGTCGAGATCGGCTTGCGGCGCGACCGCGACGGGTCCGGCCGTGCGCATGCACCCCGACAGAGCGAGCGCGGCCATCATCGCAGTGATCGACAATCGAAACGCGCGCGCAACTCGCACCGGAGCATCCCTCAAAGCGAGACAGCTCTAGTCTTGCACCGGTTATGGTTAACAAAACGTTTTTTTGGGTGGGGTCCTCAACGGAACACAGCGAGCAGACCACCGTCATTGCGAGCGCAGCGAAGCAATCCATCGCCGCAAAAAGAAAGAATGGATAGCTTCGCTTCGCTCGCAATGACGGGGCTAGGCGGCGCTCACACCAACGCCGATCGGGCACGAAACGCCGGTGCCGCCCAGCCCGCAATAGCCGGCCGGATTCTTGGCGAGATATTGCTGATGATAGTCTTCGGCAAAATAGAATTCGCCTGACGGCGCGATCTCGGTGGTGATGGCGCCAAGACCCTTGGCTGCCAGCGCCTTCTGGTACGTCGCCTTCGACGCATCGGCGGCTTTGGCTTGCGCATCGCTGCGCGTGTAGATCGCGGAACGATATTGGGTGCCGACATCATTGCCCTGGCGCATGCCCTGCGTCGGGTTGTGATTTTCCCAGAACGTCTTCAGCAGCGCCTCAAAGGAGATCTTCTTCGGATCGAACACGACTAGCACCACTTCGGTGTGACCGGTGCGGCCCGAGCAAACTTCTTCGTAGGTCGGATTGGGCGTGTGGCCACCGGCGTAACCGACGGCGGTCGCAAAGATGCCCTCGCCGAGTTGCCAGAACTTGCGCTCGGCGCCCCAGAAACAGCCGAGCGCGAACACCGCCTGCTCGAGACCGTCAGGATAAGGCGGCTGCAGCTTGCGGCCGTTGACGAAATGGGTTGACGCGGTCGGGATCGGCGTGGCGCGGCCCGGCAGCGCTTCGGCGGCACTCGGCAACGCGGTGGTCTTGCGCATGAACAACATGGATTGCCTCCAGGCGGAACATCGGCTGGCGCGCAAACGGCGGCAGCGGGCTCACTTCTATATAAGGCTTTACGCGGGTTGCCGCAGCCCTGTTACGCAAGCCTCCTTAGATTAAGCCTTGGCAACGCCGGCCTTGCCGAACCAAAGCCTGTCAGTCCCGCGAATAGCCGATCAGCGGCTTGCGGGGCCGGAACAGGATCATCAAGAGAATGCCGAACACGCCCAGCACCGCGAACACCGGCTGGTCCAGCAGGACCTTGATGACGCTGTTCCAGAGCCAGGGCGCGGCACTCTCAACCGAAGTGCGAAACGCCAGCTGGCTGGACTGGTGGATGTCGTTCCAGAACTGCCCGAACCGGGTGAAACGCAGAGTCTGGTCGGCGACATACCGTGCGCCGTCATAGACCATGAAGATGAATCCGCCGGCCAGGAGCAGCAGGCCAATTAGCCGGAAGAAACCGCGGATCATGCGTCACCTTATACCTGTCGGGCCCGGAGGGCCTTCAGCCCAATACCGGGCCCCCCTAATAAATTCAACCTCGTCAGCACCTTATGCGCCATTTCCGGCCGGATTTTCCGGTTTTGGGGGGGCCGGAAAGCGTTGACGGTGCAGAACCAGCCCTCTATAAGACCCCCAATGGCGGCGGGCGCAATCCCGCCGCCGCTGTTCTTTGAGCCGCGCCGCGGTGGGAGCATTTTGGCTCCCGAGCATGGCGACCTCAAGGACACCTTGAAACACACCAGCGCAATTTGAACGGCCGGCGCGCTCAAGCCCGACCACCCGAGCGATGACAGCCGAAGGATAGTTGAGAACATGGCCAATACCACTTCCGCCAAAAAGGCGACCCGCAAGATTGCCCGCCGCACCATCATCAACAAGTCGCGCCGCACCCAGATGCGTGGTGCGGTTCGCACCGTCGAAGAAGCCATCGAGAGCGGCGACCGCGATGCAGCGTTGAAGGCGATGGCGCGCGCGGAACCGGAACTGATGCAAGCCGCGCAGCGCAACATCATTCACAAGAACAACGCGAGCCGGAAGGTGTCACGCCTGACGCACCAGATCGCCAAGCTTGCGAAATGAACTGACGGAAAAAAATATTCGTCAAAAAAGCCCGGCCCTGGCCGGGCTTTTTCTTTTTTCCAATTCGATTGTCCCGTTGCTGCACAGTCGAGCGCGTGTCATATTTCTTCGGCCCCGTAGTTTTACGCGGTGCAGTTTGTTGCAACGGCAATGCTGTGCGCAGACGCGAGATGCACAGCACGTTTTGCTGCGCGAGATTCAAGTTTTGTTGCGCGGGGTTCAAAAAGATTCCCGCGGTTTACCCGCAACAGCCGCGCGAGAGTTACCCTAAAAAAGAATCGCGAAAAACTTCGTCTCGCTAACCACTTATCCACATAGCGACTTCAAGCGGTTTGAAAACCGGTCCGCGCAAGCGCGATTGTAACGGTTTCTTAAAATTTTTCTCGAGTGCGTCGAAAATTGTCACGATGCGCAAGCGCGCGCGATTCTGTTCACGAATCCAAAAACTTGCTTTCGAGTGTCACAATTGCAGCGCGGCCACACAGCCGAAGACTCGGTCACGCACGTCGATTCACGGATTGTCAGAATTTCCGCTTGGTGTACATCTATGGTCGTTCGCGACGCCCACGGCTCTCCAGACCAGCGCGGTTTGAGACCCAAGGGTGGACGTGCAAATCGGCGGCGGTGTGCGCGTTAGCGACGCTTTCCAAGCGATGCTAAGTTGGTAACTCATAGCAATATGAGAATGGTTGTTCTGTGTCTAAATTTCTCAGGCGTGGCGTGCAGGTTTCGCGTGTCGATGACTAGGGAGATAAGGCAGGTGTTGGCAACCGCATCGTTGGGAACGCGTAGCGCGTGAACGTGTTGAAGACGACAGACTGAGGTTACGCGGCGGCGCAGCGCCGGGCATTCGATGTTCGGTAGCGGCAGACTGACTTTGAAAAACACTTTCGACATGACAACTCGCCGCGCGCTTTCGCGGCGAGAGGGGGAGGCACTATGCTTTACGGAATCGCGGCATTAGACGGACGCATTTCACAACAGACCGTATTGGTTTCTCCAGCCTTCTTTTCCAACCATTCCTCGGTGCGAACTCCGGATGGACCGTCGAGTACGCGCTGACCTCACGGGAAACCTTCTTCTCCAACCGACAATCTGACCAGCGGCGGTTCGCGCCGAACGGTCGATCCATGTCCGGAGTTGAAGTCCCGTTTGAGGTCGCGCCTTGCAGCACCCCTGTTGGCAGGAACCCTGCAAGGCGATTTAGCAACGAACATTACTCTTTCAGAGAAGTTATCAGGCAATGACGAATATCGAACAGGATCGCTGGTCGCGGGTGAAGGGTCGGTTGCGGACGACGGTAGGCGAAGACGTCTATACGAGCTGGTTCGCGCGCATGGATCTGGAAGGCGTGCAGGACGAGAACGTCCATCTGTCGGTTCCGACCCGGTTCCTCAAGAGCTGGATCCAGGCGCATTACGCCGATCGCGTTCTCGCCTGCTGGCAGGCCGAGATGCCCGAAGTGCACCGGATCGACCTCACCGTGCGCACGGCGATGCGATGCGCCGCACCCGCGAAGGAAGCTCCCGCGCCGGCCGATCAGCGCCGCGTCGAGCATGCCAACGGCCGTCCCGCGCCCGAGCTGCGCGCCACCGCGACCGCGCCGGTGTCCGCGAGCCATGATGCGCTCGGCGGCTCGCCGCTCGATCCGCGCCTCACCTTTGCAAGTTTCGTGATCGGCCGCTCCAACACGCTGGCGCATGCGGCGGCACGTCAGGTCGCCGAAGGGCGGCGCGGCGATGCCGTGATGTTCAATCCTCTCTATATTCACGCCGGCGTCGGCCTCGGCAAAACCCATCTGCTGCAGGCCGTCACGTGGGCCGGCAATTCCGGCAACGAGCGCAAGGTGCTCTATCTTACCGCCGAGAAGTTCATGTACGGCTTCGTCGCGGCGCTGAAGACGCAGACGGCGCTGGCGTTCAAGGAAGCGCTGCGCGGCATCGACGTGCTCGTGATCGACGATCTGCAATTCCTGCAGGGCAAATCGACCCAGGCCGAGTTCTGCCATACGCTGAACGCGCTGATCGATGCCGGCCGCCAGGTCGTGATCGCGGCCGACCGTCCGCCGTCCGATCTCGAAAGCCTCGATGATCGCGTGCGTTCGCGGCTGGCCGGCGGCCTCGTCGTGGAAATGGGTTCGCTCGGCGAAGAGCTTCGGCTCGGCATCCTCAGATCGCGCGTCGCCGCGGCCCGTGCCCATCATGCGAGCTTCGACGTGCCGGAGCCGGTGCTGGACTATCTGGCGCGCACCATCACCCATAACGGCCGGGATCTCGAAGGCGCCATCAACCGGTTGCTCGCGCACTCCAAGCTCAACGCCCAGCCGGTGACGCTGGAAATGGCCGAGCGCGAAGTCCGCGACCTGATCCGTCCGCAGGAACCGAAGCGGATCAAGATCGAGGACATCCAGCGCGTGGTGGCCCGGCAATATAATGTCAGCCGTTCGGACCTGTTGTCCTCCCGGCGCACCGCCAATGTGGTTCGCCCGCGCCAGGTCGCGATGTACCTGGCCAAGACGCTGACGCTGCGGTCGCTGCCCGAGATCGGCCGCCGGTTCGGCGGACGCGACCACACCACGGTGCTGCACGCCGTGCGCAAGATCGAGGCACTGGTGTCCCGGGATACCGCGCTGTCGGAAGAGGTGGAATCGCTGAAGCGCCAATTGCAGGAATGAACGCAGCCGTTCCGGCCTAGTGCGCAATAGCGCACGGGGCGCCGGAACCCATACTCCGCGGCCGGGCGTTTGGGCACCCTGGCCGACGGCTTATGCAAGCCACACGCCTGTGGTTATGGGTCCCCCGATGCGCAATTGCGCATCTGAGCCTGCGCCGGGACGACGGTGAATTTGCCCGCAAACCGTGGGAAACGGCGTCGCTATCCCTTGCGCTTGGGCTCTATCCGCGCCACCTTGCGGTCCCCCCGAAGGTTTGATCAAGTCCCATCTTGATCCGGCTTTCGGGTTTCAATGGCCGCGGCGCGCCTTCAGGGCCGCCCGGCTTTTCCATCTTAGGGATCAGGCGGGTATTGCAATGAAGGTCACCGTCGAACGCGCGCAACTCCTGAAATCGCTGGGCCACGTCCATCGCGTGGTCGAGCGCCGCAACACCATCCCGATCCTCGGCAACGTGCTGATCCGTGCCGAAAACGCCAAGCTGTCGCTGAAGGCCACCGACCTCGACCTCGAGGTGACGGAAACCCTGGCGGCGGAAACCGGAACCGCCGGCTCGACCACCGTGCCGGCGCATATGTTCTACGACATCGTCCGCAAGCTGCCCGATGGCGCGCAGATCGTACTGGAGGCCGACGGCGACCGTTCGGTGCTGGCGATCCGTGCCGGCCGTTCGCGCTTCACGCTGCAGACCCTCCCCGAAAGCGATTTTCCCGATCTGGCCGCCGGCGACATGACGCATTCGTTCTCGCTGGCCGCCGCCGACGTCAAGCGCCTGATCGACCGCACCCAATTTGCGATCTCGACCGAAGAGACCCGCTATTACCTCAACGGCATCTACCTGCACTCGGCCGGCAGCGCCAAGGCTGCGACCCTGCGCGGGGTGGCGACCGACGGACACCGGCTGGCGCAGATCGATCTGGTTCTCCCGAAGGGCGCTGTCGGCATGCCCGGCGTGATCGTGCCGCGCAAGACCGTCGGCGAGGTGCAGCGGCTGATCGAGGACAATGAAGCCGAAGTCTCGATCGAATTGTCGCAGGGCAAGATCCGCTTCACCCTCGGCAATGTGGTGCTGACCTCGAAACTGATCGACGGCACCTTCCCGGATTACGGCCGCGTCATTCCGCAGAACAACGACAAGGAACTGATCGTCGACAAAAAGGATTTCGAGGCTGCGGTCGACCGCGTCTCGACCATTTCGAGCGAACGCGGCCGCGCGGTGAAACTGGCATTGTCGGCCGGCAAGCTGGTGCTATCGGTGACCAACCCGGATTCCGGCAGCGCCACCGAAGAACTCGAAGTCGAATACGCCTCCGACGCGCTCGATATCGGATTCAACTCACGCTATCTGCTTGACATCGCCGCCCAGATCGAAGGCGAGGTCGCGGTGCTGCGGCTGGCCGATCCCGGCTCCCCGACCCTGGTGCAGGACAAGGACAACAAAGGCGCGCTCTACGTGCTGATGCCGATGCGGGTGTGAGGAATTAGCTGTCATTGCCGGGCTTGACCCGGCAATCCATCACCTTCGAAAATGACCTATTGGGTATACATTCTCGCAAGTAAGCCCGGTGGAACGCTATATGTTGGCGTGACAAACAATCTGGTGCGGCGCGTCTACGAGCATCGAGAGGGTTTGGCAGACGGCTTCACCAAGAAGTACGGCATCAAGACATTGGTATATTTTGAGCCGCACGAAGCAATCGCCACGGCACTTCAACGCGAGAAGAACATCAAACATTGGTCGCGCGAGTGGAAAATCGACCTGATTATCGCGAGCAATCCCGACTGGCGAGATTTGTACGAAGAGATTGTCCGCTAGCGCGGACGATGGATTGCCGGGTCAAGCCCGGCAATGACAACCTGATATGACCCCTTCCCGCATCCACAAGCTGACGCTGACGCATTTTCGCAATTATCGGGCGGGGAGCGTGCAGACGCGCGGCGACGTCGTGGTGCTGGTGGGACCGAACGGCGCCGGCAAGACCAATTGTCTCGAGGCGATCTCGTTTCTGTCGCCGGGACGGGGCTTGCGGCGCGCGACGCTGGAAGATGTCGCGGACAATCAGGGCGACGGTTCCTGGGCCGTCTCCGCCGAAGTCGAGGGCGCGCTGGGGCTTGCGACGGTGGGCACCGGTATCGATGCGCCGGCAAATGAAAACAGTTCCACTGGCCGGCGCTGCCGGATCGATCGCGAGCCGGTGAGTTCGGCAACGGCGTTCGGCGATCATTTGCGCATGGTGTGGCTGACACCGGCGATGGACGGGCTGTTTCTTGGCGCCGCCTCGGAACGGCGGCGCTTCTTCGACCGGCTGGTGCTGGCGATCGACAGCGAGCATTCCAGCCGCGTGTCGGCGCTGGAGCGTTCGCTGCGCTCGCGCAACCGGCTGCTCGAAGTGCGCAATTACGATGACCATTGGTGCGACGCGATCGAGCGCGAAACCGCCGAGCTTGCGGTCGCGGTTGCCGCCACCCGCGGCCAGACCGTGACAAAACTCGCAGCGATGCTGCGCGAGCGCGGTGCGGCTTCCGCGTTTCCGTCGGCGCAGATCATGCTCGACGGCTGGATGGAGAATGCGCTGGTGAGCGAACCTGCGACGGCCGTGGAGGATCGTTACCGCGAGATCCTGCGCGCTAGCCGGCCACGCGACGCCGCGGCCGGCCGTACGCTGGACGGTCCGCATTTGACCGACCTGCAGGTGGTCTACGCGCCGAAGAACATGCCGGCGCGCGATGCCTCCACCGGCGAACAGAAGGCGCTGCTGATCGGGCTGGTGCTTGCCCATGCCACGCTGGTCGCCGAGATGACCGGCATCGTGCCGCTGTTGCTGCTCGACGAGGTCATCGCACATCTCGATCCGGGCCGGCGGAAAGCACTGTTCAATGAGCTGGCAAAACTCGGCGCGCAGGTCTGGATGACCGGCGCCGATCCGGCGGCATTCGCCGATATCGGCGCATCCGGCGAGGTTTTCGACGTCGATTCCGGCCAAGTCGCCCGTCGCCCCTGAGCAACAGGCGCCCGGTTGAACCTCAACGCCCACCCGCGCGACTAGACTCCAGTAATCGCGCCATCGATGCGCGGCCATCGCTGCTGCGCCAGGCATCGGCAATATCCGGAGATACCCATGTTTGGAACGACGCGCGGGACGCTGGTCCCGGCACGAAAACACCTGTTTGCTCTCACCCTCGCGGTGATCGCCAGCGTGCCGGTTGCCGCCAGCGCCGATTACACCGCTGACACCATGGTCGATGTCCGCACCCTGCCGCGGCCCGAAGGCGCCGTGGAAAAAACGGCCGAGACCAAAACCCATCACGGCAAAACCTATCGATTGACCTACGACATTCCGGCTTCCGTCGCGGCCACGGCCGCGGCGACGAAGAAATCGCTGGCCGCCGACGGCTGGGTGGAATATGTGCGCCCGCTCGAAAACACCTCCTCGTCGGCTTTCAAGAGAGGACGGCAAGGACTGAATATGAGCGTCTGGCTGGGCAAGCAATCCACCCTGTCCTATAATAGCTACATCCCAATTTATGCGAACGTGCCGTTCCCGCCAGGTGCCGTCGACATCCTCTACGACGAGCGGCGGCCCTATCTTGGCTGCATCGCCCCGACCGGGTTCGACGCAACGCTCGACTTCTTCCGCAAGGAGATGGAAGCGATCGGCTGGAGGCCGCTCGAAGCCGCGGAGGCGGCGGCGCGCTGGCCGAACGCGCAGCTCAGCGAGACGATCGAGCCCGGCGTGCGCGCCTATTACAGCCATGATGCCAAGAATGGCCCTCATCAGCAGCGGCCGGTGATGCTGACGCTGCAGCGCCGCGACGACGGACGGACCGGCGTGGAGATCCGGGTTGCGCCATTTGCGATGCCGGAAAAGCTCGAAGCCGCTGACGACGTGTCCGGCCTGCCGATACCGAAGACAACCCAGAGCCTGCGCGGTTCCGGTGATTCCAATTCGGTCGACCGCAGCCTGGACATCGGCGTCGTTGCCGAGCTTCCCGCAACGCTGGCGTTTTATCGCCGCGAGTTTGCGGCGCGGAGCTGGACGGAAGAGACGCGCGGCGCCGTCGTCACCCCGGACAACGTCACGCTGAATTTTTCCTCGGCCGAGCAAACCGCCACGCTGAAGCTCAGCCGCCGATATGACATGACGATGGTCAATGTCGCGACTCACATGAAGGAAGCCGCCCTCGCCGCGCGCGCCAAGGCCAAGAAGGAAGCCGACGCGAAGTTTCTCAGCGATGCGGCGGCCATGGCAAAGGAGATCATCGCAGCCGACGAAGTGCGGCGGGTGGCCCAGGCCGCCAAGCTGTCGGACGCGCCGCTGCGCGCCCTTGCCGACAATTCGAAACCCGTACCGCTGCCCGAGAACGCCGAAGAGGTGAAGTTCGAAGCCGCCGATGGCCGCCTCGATTTCTATTCCCCCTCGACCGTGAGAGCGGTCGCGGCGTTCTATAGCGGCGCGCTGAAGGCTCAGGGCTGGAAAGAGAAGCCCTCGCCCATCAACCATGCCGCCATGGCCGTGATGGAGTTCTCCAAAGGCGGCAAGGCGATGTCGCTCACGATCATGCAGATGGGCCCGAGGGCGAAGATCAGCGGCTACGGATCGGCGCTGGTGGTGGCCGATGCGAAGATGGCCGCCAAGCCCGGTGCAGCAGACGCCACTCAGGCGTCCAGCGGCGCCAAAGCGGCGGTGCAGGTTCTCGAAGCCGACCCCGAAACCGATGCCGACGCGCCGTTTCCGATGCCCAAGCAGCGTGGTTCGACTGTCTCCCGCGGAAGTGGAAAGCTGCCTGGCAGCAACGCTCCGCTCCGCCGGGAACTCGAAATCAGCGTCCCTGCGGATCTCGCTTCCGTGCTCGCCTTCTATCGCACCGAGCTTGGCAAACGCGGCTGGAAGGAATCCGCGGAGCGCGCCGTCGTGCAGGCAGACCGCGTGCAACTGGCATTTGCGTCGCCCGATGGGCCCGCACAGCTAAAACTCGGCCGCGCCAAGGACGAGACCACCGTCAGCCTCGCACAGAAATATACCGAGGTCGCCGCAAAGGCCGGCGTGATCCCGAAGCCGGGTCAGGCCAGGCTGGTGTTCGGCAACATGGGCGGCGGTGAAGCCGCGGTCACGATCAACAAGCAGACGATCAAGCTCGCTGCCGGTGCCGGCGGGCCGCAATCGGCGAAGCCTCCGATGCTCGACCTGCCGCCGGGCAAATACGCCTATTCCGTGAAGGTCGCGGGCCGTCCGGCACGAAACGATACGGTCGAAGTGACCGCTGACGACGCCTGGGGCCTGATCATTGCGCCGAGCGGAGATGCGTTGTCGCTGCAGATGTATTGAGGGGCCTGGCGCGGCTTGCTCGCGGGCGCTTGCGTCCCGGGCACGCGGGTGGTTGCACCGTTCTCCGGCAGCTCCGTTGCGGCCTGCCATTTTCTGCCGCAACGGCATCTGAAAAACAGGCACTTGAAGGCCCGGAATCATCCCTCGAATCGTCCTTTTCAGAGGCCGCCGAATCGCCCTTTGAGCGCCTTGAAAGAGCGCCAAAAAATACTATTTATTCAATAGCTTGAAGACGGAGACTTTGCGCTAGGCGCATGGCCTCTTTCATGGCACAAATAGATCAATCAGCGCCTCATATTGCGCAGCTGATTCGGGACACCTCGAAGGCCTTACATGACAGAACCTGCCCGGCAGACACCTGCCGACACTGAGCATCCCATTCCGATTGAATATGGCGCGGAATCGATCCGGGTGTTGAAGGGCCTCGACGCCGTGCGCAAGCGGCCGGGCATGTATATCGGCGACACCGATGACGGATCCGGCCTGCACCACATGGTGTACGAGGTCGTCGACAATGCGATCGACGAAGCGCTTGCCGGTCACGCCAGCGCGGTCGAAGTCGTGCTCAATGCCGACGGCTCGGTGACGGTGCGCGACGATGGCCGCGGCATTCCGGTCGACATCCACAAGGGCGAAGGCATTTCCGCGGCCGAAGTCATCATGACCCAGCTGCACGCCGGCGGAAAATTCGACCAGAACTCCTACAAGGTCTCCGGCGGCCTGCACGGCGTCGGCGTCTCCGTCGTCAACGCGCTGTCGAGCAAGCTGCAGCTTCGGGTCTGGCGCGACGGCAAGGAGCATTACATCGAGTTCGCCCACGGCGATTCCGTTGCCCCGCTCAAGGTGGTAGGTGAAGCCAATGGCAAGCGCGGCACCGAGGTGACGTTCTTTGCGTCGTCCGAAACCTTCACCAATGTCGAGTATGATTTCGCGACGCTGGAGCATCGCCTGCGCGAGCTCGCGTTCCTGAATTCCGGCGTCAATATCGTGCTGTCCGACATGCGCCATGCGGTCGAAAAGCGCGAGGTGATGCAATACGCCGGCGGCGTCGAGGAATTCGTCAAATATCTCGACCGCAACAAGAAGGCGATCGTGCCCGCCGCGATCATGGTGCGGGCGGAATTGAACGACATCGGCGTCGAGGCCGCGCTGTGGTGGAACGACAGCTACCACGAGAACGTGCTGTGCTTCACCAACAACATCCCGCAGCGTGACGGCGGCACCCATCTGGCCGGCTTCCGCGGCGCGCTGACGCGCCAGGTCAACGGCTATGCCGAGGCCAACGCGAAAAAGGAAAAGATCGCGCTGACCGGCGACGATTGCCGCGAAGGCCTCACCGCGGTGCTTTCGGTAAAAGTGCCGGATCCGAAATTCTCGTCGCAGACCAAGGACAAGCTGGTCTCCTCGGAAGTGCGCCCGGTGGTCGAGAACGTGCTCAACGAAGCGCTGGCGGCATGGTTCGAGGAACATCCGTCAGAAGCCAAGGTCATTGTCGGCAAGGTGATCCAGGCCGCCGCCGCGCGCGAAGCCGCCCGCAAGGCGCGCGAACTGACCCGGAAGAGTCCGCTTGGTAGCTCCTCGCTGCCCGGCAAGCTCTCGGATTGCCAGGAAAAAGATCCCGCCAAATCCGAACTGTTCATCGTCGAAGGTGACTCCGCAGGCGGCAGCGCCAAGATGGGCCGCAACCGCGAATTCCAGGCGGTCTTGCCGCTGCGCGGAAAGATCCTCAACGTCGAGCGCGTTCGCATGGACAAGATGTTGTCCAGCGAGCAGATCGGGATACTGATCGCAGCGCTCGGCACCGGCATCAGCGACGATTTCAGCGCGGACAAGCTGCGCTACCACAAGATCATCCTGATGACGGACGCCGACGTCGACGGCTCGCATATCCGCACGCTGCTGCTGACCTTCTTCTATCGGCAGATGCGCGAATTGATCGACCGCGGCCATCTCTTCATCGCCCAGCCGCCGCTCTACAAGGTGACGCGCGGCAAGTCCGAGCAGTACCTGAAGGACGAGCGCGCGCTGGAGGATTACCTGATCGCAGCCGGCCTCGACGATTGCGTGTTCAAGCCGGCCACGGGCTCGGAGCGTGGCGGCCGTGACCTGCTGTCACTGGTGGAGGACGCCCGCGTCATCCGCGGCATCCTGCATAATCTGCACAGCCGCTATAACCGCATGGTGGTCGAGCAGGCCGCGATCGCCGGCGTTTTGAGCCCGAAGATCACAAGCGATATCGGCAACGCCAATGCCGCCGCCGATTACATCGCCAAGCGGCTCGATGCCCTGGCCGACGAAGTCGAGCGCGGCTGGAGCGGGCGCTTCACGGAGGGTGAAGGCTTCCTGTTCGAACGCACCGTCCGCGGCGTCAAGGATGCCGCCATCATCGACGACGCGCTGCTCGGCTCCGCCGACGCCCGCAAGCTCGACGATTACGCGGCGAAGCTGCAGGAGGCCTATCCGAAGCCGGGCCTGTTGCGCCGCAAGGATGCCGAGATCGCGATTCACGGGCCGGTCAGCCTGTTCGAAGCGGTGACCGACGCCGGCCGCAAGGGCGTGGCGCTGCAGCGCTACAAAGGTCTCGGCGAGATGAATCCGGAGCAGCTCTGGGAAACCACGCTCGATACCAACGAGCGCTCGCTGCTGCAGGTGAAGATCAAGGAGGTCGACGAGGCCGACGACATCTTCACCAAGCTGATGGGCGACGTGGTCGAGCCGCGCCGCGAATTCATCCAGGATAACTCGCTCAGCGCCAATGTCGACGTGTGATGCACGGAGTTCCAGTGGCGCCCATCCAGTACATCGTTGAAGGCGGCCACCGGCTTGCGGGCACCATCGAGCCGTCGGGCAACAAGAACGCGGCGCTGCCGATCATCGCGGCGGCGCTGCTGACCGATCACCCGGTCACGCTCGAAAACGTTCCCCGGATTCGCGATACCGAGACGCTGGTCGAACTGATCCGCTCGGTCGGCGCCGCGGCCGAGTGGGAGCAGCGCAACACGCTGAAAATCCACGCCAAGGAAATTCGCGCCGCTGATCTCGATCCCGAACTCTGCGCGCGCATCCGCGCCTCGATCCTGCTGGCGGGGCCGCTGCTGGCCCGCTGCGGCGAGGTGGCGCTGCCGCCGCCCGGCGGCGACGTGATCGGCCGCCGCCGCCTCGATACGCATTTTCTGGCCTTCGAACAGCTTGGCGCCACCGTCACGGCGACGCACCGGCTGGAGTTCCGCGCCTCGCGACTGAAGGGCGCCGACGTTTTCCTCGACGAGCCCAGCGTCACCGCCACCGAAAACGCGCTGGTCGCCGCGGTCGCCGCCCACGGCACGACGTATCTGCGCAACGCCGCCTCCGAGCCGCATGTGCAGGACCTCGCCAACTTCCTCGTCGCGCTCGGCGCCAAGATCGAGGGCATCGGCACCAACACCATCGTCATCCACGGGCCGGCGACGCTGGGCGGGACCAGCTACGCGATCCAGCCCGACCATATCGAGGTCGGCTCGCTGATCGGGCTCGCCGCGGTGACGCGCTCGCCGCTGCGCATCGCGCGCGCCGGCGTCGAGCATCTGCGCTCGGTCCGGATGGGCTTTGAGCGGCTCGGCATCGTCTGCGGCGTCGAAGGCGACGATCTCGTGGTGCCGTCCGGCCAGACCATGAAGATCCAGGACGATTTCGGCGGCCATGTGCCGAAGCTCGAAGACCAGCCCTGGCCGGCCTTTCCCGCCGACCTGATGTCGATCGCCATCGTCACCGCCACGCAATGCGACGGCGTCATCCTGATGTTCGAGAAGATGTTCGAATCGCGGATGTTCTTCGTCGACAAGCTGATCTCGATGGGCGCCCGCATCGTGCTGTGCGACCCGCACCGGGCCATCGTGGCGGGCCCGAGCCGGCTGCGCGGGGCATTGATGACGTCGCCCGATATCCGCGCCGGCATGGCGATGCTGCTGGCGGCGGTGGCCGCGGGAGGCACTTCCACCATCAACAATGCCGACCAGATCGAACGCGGCTATGAGCGGATCGAGGAACGGCTCAATGCACTCGGCGCCAGGATTACGCGGGTGCCGGCTCGAGACGGCGGTTAGGTCGCAGCCACCGTCACTTTTTCGGCCCGTCGCCGTGTTAGTCCTGATCCATGACCTCGCTCGACAAAATCGACGCAACCTCGCTCGCGCCTGTCCCGGCGGCGCGGACGCGCGGCCATCTGGCTGAGGAGTTCGCCGAAACGCTGAAGCTCGCGGTGCCGCTGGCGCTGACCCAGCTCGGGCAGATCGCGATGATGACGACCGATCTGGCGTTCATCGGCCGGCTCGGCGGCGAAGCGGTTGCCGCCGCAGCCCTCGCGCATACGGTCTTCTTCGTGATCTTCACGTTCGGCCTTGGCCTGGTGTCTGCCGTGGCGCCGCTGGCGGCGCAAGCTTTCGGCGCGTGCGACCCGCGCATGGTGCGCCGCGCGCTGCGCGTCGGCCTGTGGGCGGCGGTGTTGATCTCGGCGCCGCTGATGATACTGCCGTTCCGCGGCGAGGCGATCCTGATCGCGCTCGGCCAGGCGCCGGCTGCCGCAAAGCTTGCGCAACAATATCTGTTCGGCCTCGCCTGGGGTATCCTGCCGGCGCTGTGGTTTATCGCGATACGCGGCTTCATGAGCGCCGTGAACCGGCCCGAGCCGGTGCTGTGGATCACGCTGGCCGCGATCCCGGCCAATGCGCTGCTGGTCTATCCGCTGCTCTACGGCAAATGGGGCCTGCCTGAGCTTGGGCTGTTCGGCGCGGGCCTTGCGACCAGCATCGTCAATCTCGGAACGTTCCTCGCCGGGCTGTGGTTCACCGCGCGCCGCCGGCCGTTCCGCAAATATCACGTGCTCGGCCGCATCTGGCGGATCGACTGGCCGTTGATGGGCAAGCTCGTCGTCATCGGCGCGCCGATCTCGATGGCGTTTATGCTCGAATACGGATTGTTCGGCGCGGCCGGCCTGCTGATGGGCCTGATCTCAACCACCGCGCTCGCCGCGCACCAGATCGCCCTGCAGATCGCGGCCATCCTCTACATGGTGCCGTTCGGGATCAGCATGGCGGCCACCGTCAGGGTCGGACATGCGGTCGGGCGCCGCGACCGCGACGCCGTCAGGCGCGCTGGCTATGTCGCGATCCTGCTCGGGACGGTGTTCATGGCGACGATGACGCTTGCCGTGATCCTGGGACGGTTCACGATCGCCGAACTGTTCCTCGGCGAAGCCGTCGACGCCACGGCGACGCTGACGGCAACGCTGCTGCTGGTCGGAACCACCTTTTTCATCACCGACGGGATTCAGACCGTCGCCAACGGCGCGCTGCGCGGCATGAACGACACGCGCATCCCCCTGTTGTTCGCGACCTTCAGCTACTGGCTGGTCGGCTTTACCTGCGCCTGGGCGCTCGGATTTCGGACATCGCTTGGCGCCGGTGGCGTCTGGGTCGGGTTGTCTGTCGGCACCGTCGTGTTTGCTATTCTGCTGATCTTGCGCTTCCGCCTGCTGTCGAACAGACTGGCGTTGCAATGACCGTTCGTGAAGTCACACCCGCCATCGACCCGAACACACTGCCCGGCGCGCAGTTTGCCGACGCTTTCCGTATCGAAATCGGCGATCGCGCCCTCAATGCGCGGCAGGCAGCCGAGTGCATGATGGCGCGGCAGCCGCGATGGGCCGAAGCGCTGCTGACCCTGCGCAACATTTTGGTGACGCCGTTTGGCCTCAAGACGTCAGGCGCCGGTTCTAAACCCAGAGAGATGGTCGGGATATTCCCGATCGTCAGCGAGCAGCCAGACCGGCTGGTCGCCGGCTTCAATGACAAGCATCTGGATTTTCGCATCGTCGTCGACGTCGCGACATCAGGCGCCGCCCGGGAGGTCACGGCAACCACGCTGGTGCTGACGCACAACTGGCTGGGGCGGACCTATCTGGCCGTCATCATGCCGTTTCACCGGCTGATCGTCCGCACCCTGCTGCGCCAGGTTGCGGCCTGAATCGGGCACATAAGCGGGCCTCACGGGCCTGTTGCCCGGCGTGAACCTGTTGTTCCGAACCTGCGACTGAAACCGGGAGACCGTGGCTGACGGCCGTGGTCGCACGACCTTTTTTTGCGTCGGCGGCAGCTTCTGCCTGCAGCCTTGCGCCCCCGCGTTCGGAGACCCTCATGCGTCTGGTAAAGTTCTTCCACCGCCCACCGGGCGATGATGATCGCGGTCTGCTGTTCATGCCCGGCGACGAGCCGACAGTCATCGGCAAGTATATGAACGAGGCGCCGGGTGCGCGGAAAAAAGACGAGTTCCTGCGCAAGGCATATTCCAAACCCAAGACCGCCGTCGCCACGTTCCGCCGGCAAGCCGCCGAACTCACCGCAGCCGGCTATGTCGAAACCACGCACACGGATTACATGCTGCGCAATCTGCTGCCGGATCCAGAGCCCAAGCCCGACTGGCAAAAAGGCCTCGACGATCTGATGCTGGCAGCGCTGGGCGAACCGCTTGACGTGCAGGCCAAATATCTTGCCGCGCTTCGGGATACGCCCGCGGCAAGCCAGCCGCTCTATCTCTGGCTCGCCGCCCATCACGGCTACGCCGACGAAGAGGATAACAACCAGATCATTGCGCTTGCCGAACGCGGCCGCGACACCATCACCGCCCACCGCGTCGCCAGGACGCCGCACTATTTCTGGTCGATGGAGGATCGCGACCTCGAGGCCCGGATATTGGAGGTTCTGAGCTGGGCGCATCTGCGCGCCGATAACCCAAAGGCCGCGCTGGAGGCGATCGAAGAGGCCTGTCGGGTCGACCCAAGCCAGGACCGCGGCGTGCAGCGCGCGACAATTCTGGTCGAGCACTTTCCGGAGCGGCAGGAAGAGGCTTTCGATGACGCCTACAAATATCACGAGTTTGGCGGCTACGAAGACATCATCGCGCTGCCGGCCTATGCCGACTATGTCAAACAGAGAAAACGCAAATCGAAATCCGACAAGGGCTGGCGTTGGCACACGAAGAAGCCGGCAAGCCAAAGCGACGTGCTGCAGGCCGAGAAAGAGCTCGGCGCCAACCTGCCGAAGGATTATCGGGAGTTCCTCACGACATACGGCTCGACCGAATTGCAGGTCCGGCTGCCGGAAGAATCGGCCGAACTGTGCTTCTACCGGCCGACGGAACTGGCTGCCCAGCGCACCAATCTGTTCAACTACATCACGCGCTTCGAGAAGGATCCGGAAAAGGTCGACGCTTACTTCCGCGAGCAGTACGGCGTGGCCGCGCGCGATCTGCTGCCGGTCGCCGCACCCTCGCAGCACAGCCGCTGCCTGGTGATCAACCTTGGGCAGGGCGAACGCTTTGGCTGGTGTTTCGAGTGGGACCATGACGGCAGTTGGGAACTCACACAGGCCGCGCCCAGCTTCGACGTCGCGCTGAAGGCGCTGACCTCCGGCATCGAGAAGCGCGATGCCGCCATGCTCGGTTTTCTCGGCATATATCTCGACTGACCACCAGCGGCGCTACGCCCGCGTTCGGAGATCCCCATGTATCTGGCAAAATTCTTTCACCGCCCACCGGGGGACGATGACAGGGAATTGCTGTTAATTCCCGGCGGCGATCCGATCATTCTGGGCATCCTGATGCGTGAGGACCTCGAACCCGGAGAAGACCAGTATTTGCGCGAGCAGTTTTCCGACATGGGCACCGCCGTCGCGGCGTTCCGCCGGCTTGCCGCCGAACTCGTCGCATCCGGCTACATGGAAACCACGCACACGGATTACGTGCTACGCAATCTGCTGCCGGACCCAGAGCCCAAGCCCGACTGGCAAAAAGGCCTCGACGAGTTGATGCTGGCGGCGCTGGGCGAACCGCTTGACGAGCAGGCAAAACATCTTGCCGCGCTTCGGGACACGCCGGCGGCAAATGAACCGCTTTATCTCCTGCTCGCCGCCAACCACGGTTATTTCGACGGTCAGGACGATGACCGGATCATCAAGCTTGCCGAACGCGGGCGCGACACCATCGCGGCCCGCCGTGCGGCCAAGACGCCGTATTACGCCTGGTCAATCAGGGTAACCGAGCTCGAGGCCCGCACGCTTGAGGTCCTGAGCTGGGCGCATCTGAGCGCCGACGATCCGAAAGCCGCGCTCGAGGCAATCGAAGAGGCCTGCAGGGTCGACGCAAGCCAGGATCGCGGCGCGCAGCGCGCGATGATTCTGGTCAGGCACTTTCCGGAACGGCAGGAAGAAGCCTTCGATTACGCCTACAAATAATCTCTCATTTGGCGGCTACGAAGAGATCATCGAGCTGCCGGCCTATGCCGACTATGTCGCGCGGCGGAAAGGCATATCGAAATCCGACAAGGGTTGGCGCTGGTACACCAAGAAGGCGGTGAGTGAAAGCGACCTGCTTCAGGCCGAGGAGGAACTCGGCGCCAGGCTGCCGAAGGATTATCGCGAATTCCTCGCGCAGCATGGCGAGGGCGAATTGCAGGTCCGGCTGGCGGACGATTCGGCCGAATTGTGCTTCTACCGCCCGACGGACCTGGCGACCCAGCGCAGCAACCTGTTCAACTTCATCGCGCTCACCGAGGACGATCCGGAGAATATCGACGCCTACTTCCGCGAGCAATATGGCGTGGCGGCGCGCGATCTGCTGCCGGTCGCCGAACCCGCCCATCACAGCCGCTGCCTGGTGATCAATCTCGGGCAGGGCGAGCGCTTCGGCTGGTGCTTCCTGTGGGACCATGACGGCGCCTTCGAACTGGAGCAGGCCGCGCCCAGCTTCGACGCCGCATTGAAAGCCCTCACCGACGGCATCGCGAAACGCGATGCCACCACACTCAGCTTTCTGGGCGTTTATCTGGACTAGATTCTTATTCTAACGCGTTTTCTTAACGCGAACCGGAGTCCACCCCGGATCGGGTCCGGGGCAGGCTTTCGCTGGAAAACGCTTTAGCCGGCGGCTTTGTAGACCACTCCGCGACGCAGCGATCGAGATCGCCGATGTTTTGGCGCATCTGTTCCAGCGAGAATCCGAGCGCGAAGAAGCGCTCGGCGACGTCGCCCGGCAGGCCACGGATCAGACCATCGCGGCGGACCGAGGCGACTTCCTCCGCGTAGCCCTGCAGCGCAAATTGCACCGGGTCGATCACCGGCGGATTGGCGCCGCTGCGCAATGCGGCCGCCGACGCGCGCAGATGGGCGTCAATCGCCTCACGCACGCCGGACAAGGGCGTATCCAGCCGCGCCTGCACGTTCGCAGGCAATGCGACCAGACACTCCCGTCCGACCATCACGACGTCATGACGCAGCCGCAGGATGGTCCGCAGCAGCGGACCGGTGTCCGGCCCTGATGACAGACGCGCCGCGCGCTCGCGCTCGGCTTCCTGCCCCATCGCATGCAATGCGGTCACAGCAGCACCGATGCCCTCCTGGATCCGGTGCGGGGCTTCATTGTCGAGGCCATGCGTCAGGCCAACGAGCAATTCAGAGAATGCGCCCGCGATCAGTTCGATCACGCGCGCCGCACTGGCGCGGATCTGGCGATGCGCCCGCGACGGCAGCACGAGAAAGGAAGCCGCAAGCCCGGTGGACGCGCCGACGGTGACCTCGATCAGGCGATCGATGACGGAATCGAGCGGACTGGTGTGGTGCATCTCCGGGATCAACAAGACGATGACACCTGTCACCGTGGCCGCGGTCAAACTGGGGTTGAGCGATCCGAGATAGGCCAGCGGCGCTACCGTGAGCACCAGCAACGCCAGCAGCGCCGCTTCGCTCGAATGCGGAATCAGCACCGCAAGCGCTCCGCCGTAGATCGCGCCGCCGATCGTCCCCAGCATGTAGTCGGTGGTCGCCTTCAGCGACCGCCCGACGCTCATCTGGGTGACGATGAGGGAGGTCAGAACAGCCCATAGCGGCAGCGTCAGATGCAAGGCGTTCGCGATGGTGTAGGCCACAACCGCCGCCACCGTCACCCGTATAGCCAGCGCCAGTTGCGTCCGCCGCGACCGCAAACGATCGGCCACGCGCTTCAGAAAGCCGACCATGCGCCCCATTCCGCAACTTGCAGGCGATCCCGCCGGTAAATGAGCTTTAGCATAGCTGGTGCCCGCGACCCGGAGACGGCTTGAAAGGTGGATTCAGCCCGCCTACCCTGCGGGCCAAAACGAGGAAACACGATGGCCAACGAAACCGCAACGCTCGCCTCCTACGTCGCCAATCTGAAATTCGAGGATATTCCGCCGGAGGTATTGGCGCGCGCCAAGGTGCTGACGCTGGATTTCCTCGGCAGCACGATCCGGGCGCGGCGCGATGCGGAATCCACCGCCTCGCTGCTGAAGATGCTGGAAGCCTTGGCGCTGGACGGCAAGGGCGAATCCACCGTGTTCGGCGATGCCAAGACCTGGACGCCTGCGGTCGCCGCCTTGCTCAACGGCGCGCTCGGCCATTCGCTTGACTTCGACGACACGCATGCCGATTCCTCGCTGCATCCGAGCGCGCCCGTGGTGCCGGCGGCGTTCGCGGTCGGCGAGATGGTCGGCGCCTCGGGCCGCGACGTGCTCACCGCCATCGTCGCGGGCTATGAAGTGTGCTGCCGGCTCGGCAACGCGCTCGATCCCACCTCGCATTATGCGCGCGGCTTCCACCCCACAGCGACCGCAGGAACCTATGGCGCGGCCGCCGCCGCCGGAAAGCTGTTCGGCCTGTCGCAAGACCAGATTGTCTCGGCGTTCGGCGTTTCCGGCAGCCAGGCCGCCGGCTCGCTGCAATTTTTGGTCAATGGCGCCTGGAACAAGCGCTATCAGGTCGGCGCCGCCGCGATGAACGGCGTGATCGCGGCGACCCTGGCGCGCAACGACTTTGTCGGTTCGAGCGAATCGGTCGAAGGCAAGCACGGCTTGCTGGTCGGCTACAGCGACAACGCGCATCCGGACAAGGCGACCGCCGGTCTCGGCAAGACCTATGAGACGCTTCGAATTGGCGTAAAGCCCTATCCGAGCTGCCGCTACACCCACGCGGCGCTCGATGCGCTGATCGCGATGCGCCGGGAGCACAATCTGACGCCGGACCAGATCAAGAAGGTCGAGATCGGCCTGCACCGCAACGGCATCACGCTGACCGGCGATGCCGCCACCAAGCGTCATCCGACCTCGATCGTCGGCGGGCAATTCTCGATGTTCTTCACCGGCGCGCTGGCGCTCGACCAGGGCCGCTTCGGCTGGGACGATTACGAGCGGCTCGGCGACGCCGCCGTGAACGCGCTGGCCGACAAGTTCGACGTGGTGCAGGACGATCGCCTCGAGATCGGCCGCACCCATCCCTTTGGCGCACGCGTCTCCATCACGACAGATGATGCCGTGCATGAGCGACTCTATGCCGACCCTTCCGGCGAGCCGGATTCATTTCCGGACGCGCAGGCGATGCAGCAGAAGTTCCTCACCCTCGCCCGCCCGGTGCTGAACGGCCGCGCGGACCAGCTTGCGGACGCGATCCTCTCGCTCGAGCGATTCGATCGCGTCGCGAAGGCCACGCAGTTGGGACGGCAGTAGAGGCAGAGCTATCGCCAGATCGGCGGTATTCCCCTCTCCCCTTGTGGGAGAGGGTGGCTTCGCGAAGCGAAGACGGGTGAGGGGTTGTCTCCTCACGGCACAGCTCGCGTTGCGGATAGAACCCCTCATCCGGCGCTTCGCGCCACCTTCTCCCACAAGGGGAGAAGGAAGAGTCTCCGGATCGCATTCAATTCGTGCCCGCTACCTTCTTGTCGCCCACCGCGCTCGGTCAGCCGCGCGCAGTTAACTTAATGCAGATTCAATTTTGGCTCGCCCAGGATTTGCAGTGCGTTGTCCGAGGAGCCCAAACGACGACGCGATCCAGACCTGGTTGCCGCTCGATGGATTGCTTCGCTTCGCTCGCAATGACGTGAGGCGCAATCCCGTCATTGTTGCTATAGTCAGCGCAAAATCCAAAGGAGTTTCTCATGAGCTGGCAACCTTCCAAGGACCCCGTGCTCGGCGATCCCAAGACCTGCGACGCACTTGACCTCATCATCGTGCCGCGCACCCGCGATCTCGGCGATGGATTCGTGGTGCGGCGCGCGCTGCCGCATGGCAAGCGGCAGATGGTCGGTCCCTTCATCTTCTTCGATCATTTCGGGCCGATGCAGTTCATCGCCGGCAACGGCATGGACGTGCGCCCGCATCCGCATATCGGGCTTGCCACCGTCACCTATCTGTTTGACGGCAGCATCATGCACCGCGACAGCGAGGGCAACATTCAGGAGATCCAGCCCGGCGCGATGAATCTGATGACCGCCGGCCGCGGCATCGCGCATTCCGAACGCACGCCCGACGTGCAGCGCCGCGATGGCCAGAAGATGCTGGGCCTGCAAAGCTGGATTGCGCTGCCGGCAGGCTCGGAGGAAATCGCGCCATCGTTCCAGCACTACGCCGCCGACAGCCTGCCGACCGTCAAGGACGGCGGCTTCACCGCGCGCATCATCGCGGGCAGCGGCTTCGGCGTGAAGTCGCCGGTCACGATGGTATCGCCGTGGTTCTATACCGAGGTGACGGCCACCGCCGGCACCAGCGTGCCGCTCGATCCTGACCACGAGGAGCGCGCCATCTATCTGGTCGACGGCGAAGTCGAGATCGCCAACGAGCGCTACGAGGCGCCGCGCTTGCTAATCTTCCGGCCCGGCGACCGCATCACGGTGAAGGCGATCCAGCCGACGCGGATGATGTTCCTCGGCGGCGACGCGCTGGAGGGCCCGCGCCATATCTGGTGGAATTTTGTCTCCTCCAGCAAGGAGCGGATCGAACAGGCCAAACAGGACTGGAAAACCGGCCGTTTTGCCCATGTTCCCCAGGAACACGAGTTCATTCCGCTGCCGGAGTGAGCTATCCCTCGGCAACCAAAGCTCCGCTGCCCGCGCTTCACCCGCGGGCGCGCTTCTTGAAAGCATGACACCATGAACGCGATGCTCGCCAGCGATTTGCCCCTGCCACGGATCGGGCGCGGCAAGGTCCGCGATATCTATGCCGTCGGCGACGACCGCGTGCTGCTGCTGACCACCGACCGCATCAGCGCGTTCGATGTCGTGATGGCCGAAACCATCCCGATGAAGGGCGCGGTGCTGACCCAGATCAGCGCCTGGTGGTTCCGCCAGCTCGCAGACGTCGTGCCGCATCATATGATCAGCGCCGATGCCGACGAGATCATCGCGCAGGTGCCCGTGCTGAAGGCGCACCGCGCCGACATCGCAGGGCGCGCGATGCTGTGTCGGCGCACCACCGTCTTCCCGGTTGAGTGCGTGATCCGCGGCTACATCTCGGGATCGGCCTGGAAGGAATATGCCGCATCGGGCACGCTGGCCGGCGAGAAGCTCAAAGCGGGTCTGGTCGAGAGCGAGAAGCTGGAGCCTTCGATCTTCAGTCCGGCGACCAAGGCCGAGACCGGGCATGACGAGAACATCACGGTGTCGCGCGTGCGCGAGCTCCTTGGCGACGAGGTCGCCGCCACGCTGGAGCGTATGGCACGCACCATCTACGAATACGGCGAGAACACCGCCCGCAAGCAAGGCATCATCATCGCCGACACCAAATTCGAATTCGGCCGCGACGCTGACGGCCGCATCATCCTGATCGACGAGGTGATGACACCAGACTCTTCACGGTTCTGGGCGGTCGACGTCTACAAGCCCGGCCAGGGACAGCCGAGCTTCGACAAGCAGCCGCTGCGCGACTATCTCGACAGCGAGCGCCGTGCCGGCCGCTGGAACGGTGACGCCCCGCCCCCGCCGCTCCCGGCCAGTGTGGTGGATGCCACCAGCAAGCGCTATCTGGAAGCGTATCGCCGGGTGACGGGGACTGAGCTGAAGATTTGAGGCCGCCGCACGGTGAGATTGCCACAGCACCGCGCCTCTCAAACGGTGTCGTCCCGGCGAAGGCTCAGATGCGCAATTGCGCATCTGAGATCGCGCTCGCTTTGCTCGCTTGTCCGGGACGACAGTGGTGATGGCGGTGCTCACCGCCTCACGCTAGGCTCCTCCCAAAATCGACAATTGGGAGGCAAGCATGTCCGAAGAAAATTCCGTGCTGGTCGAGCGCGATGGCCCCGTGACCATCGTTTCCATCAACCGTCCGCATTGCCGCAACGCTGTCGACGGCGCGACTGCGCGCAAGCTCTACGATGCGCTTCTGGCGTTCGACGCCGATGAAGCAGCATCCGTCGCAGTGTTCACCGGCACCGGCGGCTATTTCTGCGCCGGCGCCGACCTCAAGGCGGTGGCGGCGGGCGATCCCAACAAGAAGCGCGAGATCGGCGGCCATGACTCGATTGCGCCGATGGGGCCGAGCCGGCTGCGGCTGTCAAAACCCGTGATCGCCGCGGTCGAGGGCTTTGCTGTCGCCGGCGGCATGGAACTCGCGCTCTGGGCGGACATGCGGGTCGTCGCCGAGGACGCCACCTTCGGCATCTTCTGCCGCAGGTTTGGCGTGCCGCTGATCGATCTCGGCACCATCCGCCTGCCGCGGCTGATCGGCCATTCCCAGGCCATCGACCTGATCCTGACCGGGCGCCCGGTCGGCGGGCCGGAGGCGTTGCGCATGGGCCTGGCCAATCGCCTGGTGCGAAGAGGCAAAGCCGTTGCACAGGCCATTGCGCTGGCCAGGGAAATCGCGGCCTTCCCGCAGACCTGCATGCGCGCCGACCGGCTCTCGGCGCTGCGGCAATGGGACCTCGCGGAGGAAGACGCCATCGCCAACGAAATGCGCGGCGGGCTGAAGATGATCGCCTCGGGCGAGACACTCTCAGGCGCTGCACGATTCGCCTCCGGCGTCGGCCGCCATGGCGCGTTCGGCGGAGACGCAGGAACGACTGACGGCGCCGTCACACGTCCCCTGTCACAAGAATAACGTTGTGATCTGTGTCTGCGGTCTCTACCACTGGCAGGGGTGCCGGGGGCAAGTGGGGCGTGGTCAGTCGATCTCTTAAAGGCGAGCCGGAGTTCATTCGGAAGACCTTCAATGACATTCTCGGCGGCAGCGCCGCCAGTGTCCTGACGATTACATTTGGCCTGTCCTACGCGCTTCTGATTTTTACCGGCCCGCTGACGCCATATCTCTCCTACGGACTGGCCGCGACCTTCATCTCCTCGGCCATTCTCGCCGCGGTCATCGCCTGGGGAAGCTCCTTCCCGTTCGCGATTGCGGCGCCCGAGAGTTCCACGGCGGCGATGACCGGAATTCTGGCTGCGTCGCTGGTCGAGCACGTCATCGCAAGCGATCCCTCGGCATCGCCGCTGGCCCCGGCACTGATGACGCTTGGCCTTTCCGCCATCGTCACCGGCATCGTACTGTGCGGCTTCGGGGTGACGCGGATGGGCCGCGCGATCCGCTACGTGCCCTATCCCGTCGTGGGCGGGTTCCTCGGCGCCACCGCCTGCCTGATCATTTTGGGAGCGATCCGCGTCATCACCGGCCATCGTCTCCAATTCTCGACGCTCGATCAATTCGCCAACATCCTGACCCTGTCCGAGTTGGCGGCCGCCTGCGCGATGGCGCTGGCACTCTATCTGACCTGGCATCGCACCCGCACCTCGTTTGGCCTGCCGGCCATGCTGGTCGGAGGCGTGGTCGTTGGACATATCGCTTTTTGGTTGGCGGGCTTCACCTCGGCAGAAGCGCAGGCCTCGGGATGGACGTTTCAACCGCCGCCCAGCGTCAGCATCATGCTGCCGTGGAGCACGGCCGAGATGGCCCGCTATCCCTGGCATGCCGTGCCGGATCTGCTCGGCAATCTGGTCGCCGTCATTTTCGTCACGGCGTCGAGCACGCTGTTCAACACCGCGGGCATCGAAGTTGCGGCGCACCGTGAAGCCAACCTCGAGCGGGAATTGAACGTCACCGGCCTTGCCAACATCCTGTCGGGTGCGTTTGGCGGCTACACCGGCTGCATCTCGGTCAGCCGCACCATCCTCAACTTCAGCAGCGGCGGGACCGGCCGGCTCGCCGGCCTGACGGTGGCCGCGATCTCGGTGCTGATGCTGGCGGTTGCTCCTGTTCTGCTCGGCTATATGCCGAAATTCGTGCTCGGGGGTCTGCTGATCTATCTGGGCGCCGATCAGCTGCACAAATGGATCATCGAATCGCGGCGGCGCCTGACCAAGACCGAATATGTCTCCCTGCTGGCGATCATCATAATCATCCTGCAGTGGGGCTTTGTCGCCGGGGTGCTGATCGGCGTCGTGATCGGCTGCGCGACATTCGCGTTCACGGCCGCACGGATCGATCCAATCAAGTTCAGCTTTGACGGCTCCGAATATCGCAGTTCGCTGGATCGTTCGCGCGACGACCAGACGGTTCTGACGGCCCATGGCGGACAAATCCAGGGCCTTAATCTGCAAAGCTATCTGTTCTTCGGTTCCGCCAACCGGCTCTACCAGCACGTCAAGGCGCTGCTCGCGCAGCGTCCGGAATGTCGCTATCTGGTGTTCGACTTCAAGCTGGTTACCGGATTCGATTCATCGGCAGCCTACAGTTTTGCCCAGATCAAGCGCAGCGCCGACGAACGTCACATCGAACTGGTGCTGGTTCATTTGCCAAAACTCGCCGAGAAAGCGCTGCGGTCCAGCGGTTTCATCTCCGGCCGGGTTCGTATCGTGCCTGAGCTCGATCATGCGCTGGAGCAATGCGAGAACGAGATCATTGCGAAGCATCAAGGCCACGAGCAGGAGGAGGCCAATCTGCGTGACTGGTTCACCCAGATTCTTGGAACCCCGCGCGACGCGGTGGCGCTGATGCATCGCTGCGAGCGTGTCGAGATCGACGCCGGAGAGATCATTGTCAGTGCCGGCGACGCCGCCGATTCCATGCATTTCATCCTGGACGGCCGCGTTGGCGTCATGGTGCCGGCTGCGGAAGGCCGCACCACGCGGGTGCGAAGCCTCGGCCGCTACACGACGATCGGCGAGATGGGTCTTGTATCGCAGGCGCATCGCAGCGCGACGATTCAAGCCGAGGTCGCGAGTATCCTGTACGTCCTGAGTGCGCATCAGTTTGAAGCGCTCAAGATCGATGACCCCCCGCTCAGCCAGAAACTGCTGACCTATTTCGTATCGGTCATGGCCGAACGACTTACTTTTGCCAATCGCACCATCGCAGTGTTACGGCGGTAGGACGTTGCATTTTGCAGCCATCCTTCTCCGGGGTTAGAGCATATGACCGCACAAGCTGACACCAGGGCCTTTTCCACCACCAACTATCGCCTGCAAAGCGGCGTCGTGATGCCCAAAGTGACGATCACCTTTGCGACGCTCGGCACGCTGGCGCCCGATCGCAGCAATGCTGTGCTGGTCACGCATGGCAACACCAGCGGCCCGCAGATCATCGATCCCGGTGGCACGACGGGCGAAGGCAGCTGGAGTGAGATCGTCGGCCCCGGCAAGGCCGTCGACACCAATCGCTATTTTGCGATCTGCCCGAACATGCTGGGCTCCTCCTACGGATCGACCAATGCCCAGAGTATCGACCCCGCAACCGGCAAGCCCTACGGGCCGCGATTCCCCGACATCAATGTCAGCGACATCGTCGGCACGCAGCGGCTGCTGCTCGATCATCTCGGCATCGACAAACTGGTTGCGATCGTCGGCCCGTCCTATGGCGGATTCCAGGCGTTGCAATGGGCCGTCAACTATCCCGACGCGATGAAGGGGATCGCCGCCGTCGTCACCTCGCCGCTGGTGCCTCGCGAACGATCCGAGGGCAATGTCGCGCGCCTGCTCGGAGCGCTCTCGAAGGACCCGAACTGGAATGGCGGCGATTATTACGATCGCGGCGGGGTCGTGGAGACCATGACCGAGATCCGCATGGCGACGCTGAAGACCTACGGCATCGAGACCCGCCTGAAAGCGACGATGTCCGATCCTGCGGAGATCGAAGCCGCGATCCGCGACGAGGCGGCGCGGTGGGCAGAGGGATTCGATGCCAATTCGCTGATCATTCTTGCCAAAGCGCTGCGCGGCTTCGACGTGACCGGGCAATTCGGCCAGATCAAATCGAAGGTCCTGTTTGTGCTGTCGCGGACGGACAAATTGTTTCCGCCTGACATCGCGCCCGGCGTGATGCAGGGATTGAAGGCCGCCGGCGTCGATGCCGATTATTTCCTGCTCGACAGCGAACTCGGCCACTCCGCCTCCGGCCTCGACGCCCACAAATGGGCGCCGCGGCTGAAGCGGTTTATGGATGAGATCTGAACGTCACGTATCTAACCACCGTCGTCCCGGCCTTGAGCTCAGATGTGCAATTGCACATCGGGGGACCCATACGCCGTGCCGTCAATGGCCACGGGAAGTGCGAGTGGTCTCGTTGAAGCATGTCGCTCCTGTAACAGACGACCGGGGTTATGGGCCCCGGCGTTCGCCGGGGCGACGCGATCAAATCCCCGCCATCATCACGTATTTGATCTCGACATATTCTTCCATGCCGTGATGCGAGCCTTCGCGGCCGAGGCCAGACTCCTTGACGCCGCCGAAGGGTGCGACTTCGGTGGTGATCAGCCCGGTGTTGACGCCGACCATGCCGGACTCCAGCGCTTCGGCGACCCGCCAGACCCGGCCGAGATCGCGTGAATAGAAGTAGGACGCGAGCCCGAACGGCGAGGCGTTGCACATCGCGATCACGTCGGCCTCGTCCTTGAAGCGGAACACCGGCGCCAGCGGCCCGAAGGTCTCTTCATGCGCGACCAGCGCGTCCGGCTTGACGTTCGACAACACCGTCGGTTCGAAGAAGCTGCCGCCGAGCGCATGGCGCTTGCCGCCGGTGACGATTTTCGCACCGCCCTTAACCGCATCCGCGATGTGCTTCTCGACCTTGTCGACCGCTTCCATGTTGATCAGCGGGCCCTGCACCACGCCGGCTTCCGTGCCGTCGCCGATCTTCATCGCCGCGACCTTGGCCGAGAGCTTTTCGACAAACTGGTCGTAGATCTTGTCCTGGGCGTAGATGCGGTTGGCGCAGACGCAGGTCTGGCCCATGTTGCGATACTTGGAAACGATGGCGCCTTCGACGGCGGCATCGATATCGGCGTCGTCGAACACCACGAACGGTGCGTTGCCGCCGAGTTCGAGGCCGAGCTTCTTCACGCCGACGGCGGCCTGCTGGTACAGGATCTTGCCGACTTCGGTCGAGCCGGTGAAGCCGACGAAGCGCACCGCCGGGTGCTCGCACAGCACCTTGCCGATCGCCGAGGAATTGCCGGTCAGGATGTTGAACACGCCCTTCGGCACGCCGGCCTTTTCGGCGAGCGCCACCAGCGCCAGCGCGGTCAGCGGCGTTTCATTGGCGGGCTTGAGCACGACCGTGCAACCCGCGGCCAGCGCGGGCGAGACTTTGCGGGTGATCATCGAGCAGGGAAAATTCCACGGCGTGATCGCGCCGCAGACGCCTATCGGCTGCTTGATGGCGAGCAACCGCGCATCGGCGCGCTGGGTCGGAATGGTTTCGCCATAGACGCGGCGCGCTTCCTCGGCGAAAAATTCGACATAGGCGCCGCCGATATCGACTTCGCCGAGCGCTTCCGTCAGCGGCTTGCCCTGCTCCGAAGTCAGGATCAGCGCGATGTCTTCGCGGTTGGCGATGATCAGGTCGAACCATTTGCGCAGGATGTTGGAGCGCGCCTTGGCGGTCAGTTTGGCCCACGCCGGGAACGCGCGCTCGGCGGCTTCGACCGCTTGCGTCGTCTCCGCGGTGCTCATGACCGGAATTTTGGCCAGCTCGACGCCATTGACCGGATTGGTCACCGGCTTTGACGCCTTCCCGGTCCAGGCGCCGTCGATGTAGCACTGCTCACGCAGCAGCGAGGGATCCTTCAGGCGGTCGCGCAGGGAGGGGGCGGATTGCGAAGCGCGTGCGGCGACGGGCGGGTTCATGGCGTAACTCCTCGGAGTTTTCTTGGGATTTTTTGGGGTATTGATCCGAGTATAGGCCTATTCAGCCGGCAATGCATCGGCCGCAAACGCGCGGCTGATTCAAGCTATCTTGAGGGCTCTCACGCCGCGCCGCCCATATAGGTTTCGCGGCGGCCGATCATGCGTTCGGCGGCGGCCTTGGCGTCGGCCCGCGAGGAGGTCGCACAGGTGCGGTATTCCAGATCGGGCAGCTTTGCCGTTGCGCGGCGCGAGAACCAGGATCTGGAACCGACTTGCAATTGCGCCAGCGCCACGGCGACATTGTCGACCGCCTCGAACGAGTGCAGCGCGCCGGTGCCGGCAACACGGACCTCGTAGAGGCCCGGAGAGATCGGCGCCTCGATGTTCTCACTGCGTCCGGGGCGGGGGTATCGTTTCCACTCACTCCAGGTCGAGATCATCGCGGCATCCTCGCAATGGGAAAAACTACAACCATTTTCATCGAATCATTCAGTTCGGCGGCAGCGTTTCTGCTGGAATCTTAATGTCTTACTGCAAAGAATCAGCGCCGGAAATCGTTATGGAATCAACTTATCGTTTGTGCCCGAAGCGGTCATCGATATTGCCGTTCGTCCACCGCGAATTGTGGCGGAGTGTTGCAGTTTTGTGTCGCCCGCCTGCCCATCACGAGATCGCGACGTCAGCGGCAAGGCGCCGCGAGCGCTTGCGGGATCGCGATGTCGGGGGGAAGATCGCGGCACTCCATAACAACAAACGGGAGGTGACCCATGCAAAGCAAAGCTCAGATCGATCAGGTTCTGCGTCAGAAATGCGAGGCCAAGGAGATTCCCGGCGTGGTCGCCGTCGCGGCAACCGGCAGCGAGGTGATCTACCAGGGCGCGTTCGGCAAACGCGACCTCTCCAAGGACGATCCGATGACCGCCGACAGCGTGTTCTGGATCGCCTCGATGACCAAGGCGATCACGTGCGCCGCCGGCATGCAGCTCGTCGAGCAAGGCAAGCTCTCGCTGGACGAGCCGATCGGCAAGCTGCTGCCTGATCTGGCCTCCCCGCAGGTGCTGGAAGGTTTTGACGCCAAGGGCGAGCCAAAACTGCGCCCGGCGAAGAATCCGATCACGCTGCGCCATCTCATGACCCACACCGCCGGGTACTGCTACGACGTGTGGAACGCCGACATGGGGAAATACCAGGATAAGACCGGAACCCCGAACATCTTCTCCTGCCTGAACGCCGCGCTGAAGGGGCCGATCATGTCCGATCCCGGCACGCGCTGGGAATATGGCATCAACATCGATTTCGTCGGCAAGGCGGTGGAAGCTGCGAGCGGCCAGCGTCTCGACGCTTACCTGCGCGATTATATGTTCGCACCGCTCGGCATGAACGACACCGGCTTCAAGATCACGGATTCCCAGCGCCAACGCCTGGTCGGCATGCATGCGCGCGGCGAGGATGGCTCGCTGGCGTCGATCCCGTTCGAGCTCGAACAGAATCCGGAATTTCATATGGGCGGCGGTGGCCTCTACAGCACGGCCGCTGACTACATCAAGTTCACCCAGATGATCCTCAATAAAGGCAAGGGCAACGGCAACCAGCTGCTGAAGCCGGAGACCGTGGCGTTGATGGGCCAGAACCACATCGGCGATCTCACCATAGGCAAGATGCCCACCATGGCGCCGATGTACACCAACGATGTCGATCTCTATCCGGACATGGTGAAAAAATGGGGGCTGAGCTTCCTGATCAACACCGCCAAGACGCCGGAGGGCCGCAGCCCGGGCAGCCTCGCCTGGGCTGGCCTCGCCAACACCTATTTCTGGATCGATCCGGCGCGTAACGTCGCCGGCGTGATCCTGATGCAGTTGTTGCCGTTCGTGGACGCGAAATGCCTGGAGGCCTTTGCGGGCTTCGAGCGTGGCATCTATGCCGGGCTCGACGCAGGGAGTGGCCAGAGGGCGGCTTGAACGCGAACTGTCGAGACGCGGTCCGACCCCGCCCCACCCACAAATCGTCATCCCCCGCCTTGTGCGCAATTGCGCACTGGAGCGGGGGAGCCAGTACGCCGCGGCCTCTCGGTGCTATAATTGACGCCACTGGGAAACTGGATCCCCTGCATGCGCGGGGGGGATGACAACCTTGGGTGTGGCACGATGACCGAACCAACCGCCAGCTACGTTTGCGGCACAGCCGATGCACCTCTGCTGGGCGACACCATCGGGCAAAGCCTCGATCACGCGGTGCGGCGCTGGGGCGACCGCGAGGCGCTGGTTTCGCCGAGCCACAATGTCCGCTGGACCTGGAAGGAATTTTGCGAACGCGTCGATGCGCTGGCGGCCGGCTTTCTGGCGCTCGGGCTCGAACGCGGCGCGCGGATCGGCGTCTGGTCGCTCAACCGGCCGGAATGGACGCTGACGCAGTTTGCCGCCGCGAAAGCCGGCATCATCCTCGTCACCATCAATCCGGCCTATCGCCTCAGCGAACTCGAATTCGCCCTGGCAAAGGTCGGCTGCGCCGCGATCGTGACCGCTACCGCGTTCAAGACCTCGAATTACATGGAGATGCTGAACACGCTGCTGCCCGAGCTGGCCACATCGACGCCCGGCGAGTTGCAGGCGGCGCGGCTGCCGAAGCTGCGCGCGGTGATCCAGATCGGTGGGCCGGCATCGCCCGGCACCATCGCATTCGAAGACGTGACGCAGATGGGCAGCGCGCGGCACCGCGAGACGCTGGCGGAGCTGGCCAAAACGCTGCAGTTCGACGATCCCGTCAATATCCAGTTCACCAGCGGCACCACAGGCTCGCCGAAGGGCGTTACGCTGACGCACCACAATATTCTCAACAACGGCTATTTCGTCGGCCGCGCCATGCGCCTGACCGAACAGGACCGCATCTGCATTCCGGTGCCGCTGTATCACTGCTTCGGCATGGTGATGGGCAATCTCGCCGCGGTGACGCTCGGCGCCACCATGGTTTATCCCGGCGAGGGTTTTGATCCGCTGGCGACGTTGCAGACCATCGAGAAGGAACGATGCACCGCGCTCTATGGCGTGCCGACGATGTTCATCGCCGAACTCGATCACCCCGAATTTGCGCGCTTCGACCTGAAATCGCTGCGTACCGGCATCATGGCCGGCGCGCCCTGCCCGGTCGAGGTGATGAAGCGCGTCAACAACGAGATGAACATGGGCGAAGTCACGATCGCCTACGGCATGACCGAAACCAGCCCTGTCAGTTTCCAGAGTTCGACGGACGAGCCGCTGGAACGCCGCGTCTCCACGGTGGGGCGCATCCACCCGCATGTCGAGGTCAAGGTAGTCGATCTCGAGGGCCGCATCGTGCCGCGCGGGATGCGCGGCGAACTCTGCACCCGCGGCTACAGCATCATGCTGGGTTACTGGGACGAGGCCGAGAAGACATCCGACGTGCTCGACGCCAATGGCTGGATGCACACCGGCGACATCGCGATCATCGACGCCGAGGGCTATTGCAACATCGTCGGCCGCATCAAGGACATGGTGATCCGCGGCGGCGAGAACCTTTATCCGCGCGAGATCGAGGAATTCCTCTATCGCCATCCCAAGATCCAGGACGTGCAGATTTTTGGCGTCGCCGACGAGCGCTATGGCGAGGAACTGTGCGCCTGGGTTCGCGTCAGACCCGGCGAAACGCTGACCGCTGACGAGGTTCGCGCCTTCTGTCACGGCCAGATCGCGCACAACAAGATTCCGCGCTATGTCGAGTTCGTCGAGGAATTTCCGATGACGGTGACGGGGAAGATTCAGAAGTTTTTGATGCGGGACGCGGTCGAGGCGCGGCTTGGATTGAAGGCGGCGAAGACGGCGTGAGTTTGACTGCCGGCAATGTATTTGCCGGACGCGTTGCCACGCCACACTCAACTGTCGTCACCCGCGCAGGCGGGTGATCCAGTACGCCGCGGCTTCTCGGTTCGATCATTGACGCCTCTGGAATACTGGGTCGCCCGGTCAAGCCGGGCGATGACAGTTGGGGTGTGGCGATCATTGCCGGAGGCCCCCGCAAATCACAAACACGTCCCGCTGCCGGCCATGTCGCCGCAGGGGACGCGCTTGGAAAGCTGCTGAGCTTTTTTCTTCGCATTGGCCTGCGCGTTGGTTTCGAACACGCTCCGCGGCACGAGCTCGGTCGCACGGCGATAATCGGCGGCGGCTTTTTCGGAATCGTTCTGCGCCTCGTAAACCTGCGCCCGCGCAACGTAGCTCTCGATGGTTTCGCGGCGTTCGACCGCCTCGTTGAGGTCCTTCAGGGCCTTCGGATAGTCGCGCAGCGCCGAGAAGACGCTGCCGCGCAGCGTCAGCGCCGACGCATCCGAAGGCCGCGCCTTGAGGACGAGATCAAGGTCCGCCAGCGCGCTGCGCGTCTCGCCCTTGCCGAGATAGGCGCGGGCGCGAAGCGTGCGCGCCATGCTGTCATCCGCCGCCTTTCCCACCACGGTATCGAGGGCGACGATCGCGCGATCGAACTGGCCCGAATTGACCAGGGCAAGTCCGCGGCCGAAGACGGCGGTCTGGTTGGAAGGATTTCGCTCGAGCACGGCGTTGATATCGGCCAGCCCCTCGGCCGAGTTGCCCTTCATCAGCAGCACCACGCCGCGGGCGGCCTTGGCCAGATCGTACACCCGCGCCAGGGCCAGCGCCTGGTCGAAATCGGTCAAGGCCTTGTCGAGCTGATTGAGCGACATCTGGGTGATGCCGCGCTCATAGAAGGCGGGGCTCATCCTGGGGTCGATCGCGATCGCGCGATCGAAATCGGCAAGCGCGGCCGGGACTTTCCCCAACTGCCGATGCACAATGCCGCGGCTGTAATGGGCCTGCGCGCTGTTGGGGTTGATCTTCAGTGCCGCTTCGACGTCGACCATGCCCTGGTCGGGCTGTCGCATGGCAGCCGACGTCACCCCGCGCAGCGCCAGCGCCGTCGCGTCATTCGGCCGGAGCTTGATCAGTTCATCGAGGTCGGCGCGGGCCTCGGCGAGTTGTCCGAGCCTGGTGCGCGCGCTGGAGCGGAGCTGCAGCGCGGCCTCATCGCGCGGATCGGCTGTCAGCACCTGGTTCAGGAGCCCGACCGCATCGGCGTACTTGGCCTGGACGATGAGCTGCCGCGCCCGGTCGAGCAACGGCTTGCCGGCAGCATTGCCTGATGCCGCGGCTTGCGGCAGTGGAGCGATCTGGCCGGCCATCTCGGATGTCGACGGCGATGCCGGCAGCGCCTTCGGCTTGTCGTTGCCCTTGTCGCCGCCTTGAGCCTTCGCCAGTTCCGTCTGCATCGCGAGCGTCGACTGGCGCAGTTGCTTGGCCGCTGCACTGTCGGGCGCCACCGCCAGGACCGCGTCGAGATCGGCCAGCGCGCGGGTGTAATCGCCCTTGGAACTGTAGAGCTGGGCGCGCGCGTAATAGGGCGCCATGTCGTTTTTCGGGCCCTGCGCGATGGCGCGCGAAAAATCCTCGATGGCGCGATCGATATCGCCCTTGCGGCGGAAGGTCTGCCCGCGCCAGTAGAACGCCGCCGGCACATTGACGTTGATCGCAATGGCGGCGTTCAGGTCGCTGAGCGCCTTGTCGAGTTGACTGCTTTCCGAATAGGCGCGGCCGCGGCTGACATAGGCTTGCGCAAAATCCTGACGCGCCGCGATGGCCGCGTCGAAATCGCCGATCGCTTCCGGCCAATTCCGCTGCTGAGAACGAAGATTGCCGCGCGACAGCAGCGCGAGCGCATTCTTCGGTTCGATCTCCAGCGCGCGATCGAAATCGGCCTTCGCCAGATCCAGTTTGCCGGTTCGCTGATAGGCGACGCCCCGCTGCAGCAGCGCCTGAACGGAATTGGAATCGAGTTTCAGCGCCGCTTCGGCATCCGCCAGGGCCAGATCGATCTTCGCCGAATTGAGATAGAGCCGCGACCGGCCGAGATAGGCCTTGATGCGGTCGTCCGTCGGGCGCGCCGTATCATTGATGATGGAAGCACACGCCGCTTCCACTTTCGCCGGCGGCCCGCTGTTGCAATCCGCCAGATCATCCGCAACTGCCGGGGCCAGTGGCTGGCACAGCGCGGCGGCCGCGATGGCCGCGAGAAACCAGATGCGGGAAGCGACTTGCATTTGTTTGGGAGGAACCAGAGCCGACCTCCGTGCCGCAATATCAATGGGTGAACAAAATATCGAGATGGGGATGGAAAGGCAATTCAGCGTTGTGGCAGATCCGGCGAGCGAAGCGAAGCAATCCATAGGGAGGCGTAACGGATGGATGGATTGCGTCGTCGCTTCGCTCCTCGCAATGACGCGGATATAGCGTCACGTTCCCGCGGCGCGATGCGCCCGAGTTGTACCTTTAGTTTCACGCCCTGGAAAACAGAGGGCGCGGGGAATGCCGGATGCGCGCTGCACCCGCGGCCTCGTGTGCGAATAGTGCAAAAAAGCTGCACACGAGCATACAGGGCAGCGGAGAGCATCCGACATTCCCTGCGCAGTGGCTTTACGACTTATGACGCGCTCTCCCCGGTGAGACGGCCTCTATTGCCACCGTCACCCCTCCGAAGCGTTAGCTTCTTCAGAGCTTGACGCCGTTACGGGCGCCAGGACCACACGCTTTCGCCGTACGCCTTTGCCGCGACCGTCAATCGCAACATCAGCGTCCACCGCAACCCGTCCCTCGTTGTGACGATGGCCAACGCCCCTTGTGTCCAGAAAGTCTGGCAGAATGTGCGAACGGGCGGTTGCCGACCAACCGCCCGTTGCTGGAACTGAGCCCGTACGCCCCCAAGGTGATGAGCCTGTCTCAGAGCGAGGGACAGTTCCGGTTTCTTCCTCAACCCGAACAGTTGCAAGGGCTTCGAGCCCGTACCGCGCAAGGAAGGGAATGGATGATGGCACAGAATGATCAGATTGTCGTCGGCATCGATGTGGCTAAAGACAAGGTGGATGCGTGCATTCGCATGCTATCGCAGCGGCTCGCCTTTCCAAACACCGCACAAGGTCACCGCAAGATCATTGCCTGGCTTCACAAGCACAAGGTGAGCAAGGCAGTCATGGAGGCGAGCGGCGGCTATGAGCGGGACTGGGCCAGGGTGCTGCGCCGGGCCGGCATCGAGGTGCGGATTGTCGACCCCAAGCGGGTCCGCAGCTTCGCGCTGTCGGCCGGACGGCTAGCCAAGAACGATACGATCGACGCAGAGATGATCGCCTGGTTTGCCGAGACGTTTAGCGCGGCGCCGGGCCAGATCTACGATGCCGCGCATGAGGCGTTGGTGGCACTGGTGAAAGCCCGCAAACATCTGCTCGATCTGCAGACGCGGCTGAAAACGCAAAACGAACATGCTGCACCGGAGGCGATTCAGAAGGCCCATGCCCGCGTCTTGAAGAGCCTAGCCACCGAAATTACCAGGCTAGAGGCTGCAATCTCCGCCAAGGTCAAGGCCACACCGGAGTTTGCCGATCGCGCCGAGATCATCGAGAGTGTTCCGGGCTTCGCCGAAACGGCATCGGCGACCCTCATTGCAGGCATGCCGGAACTCGGAACGGTGAGCAAGCAGATCGCCGCTGCGTTATTGGGTGCCGCCCCTTATGACGACGATAGCGGCAAACGGCGCGGCGAGCGCCACATCAAGGGCGGTCGCCGCTGGGTCCGCAACGCCATCTACATGCCTTGTCTCGGCGCTGCCACGCAGAACAACCCGGTGCTCAAGGCCTTCTATCAGCGTCTCATTGCCAAGGGAAAAGAGCCAAAGGTTGCGCTCATCGCCTGCATGCGCAAGCTGATCATTATCCTCAACACCATGATCGCACGCCGGCAGAAATGGGATCCCAGCCGTCACGCACTGAACTGAGCGAGCGCACCTCACCGCGCTCGGTCCTCGACCGAGCGCATGCCAAGCCAACAAACCGCAGAGCGGACGGGGTCAAGGCCGTAAGCCGCCGAAGGCGGGGGCGCGCCCCGCGCCAGCCTTGAGGCCGGCCGATCGCCGGTTTACTTCAGCACAGTTGCTCTGAGTGGGACGGGATGGCGATAGATATGCCCTGAATATTTTTGATTTTTGGGATTGACACGATTTCCGTAAATCGGAACTGATTTGTCCGACGGGTTGATTTGTCGCACGCGGATCGCAAGATTTCCCTTGCGCGCCAGGCGACGCAGTTCTCAAGGCACAGCTGGATTGCGGCGTGAACCCATGCGTTCAAGCGATCACGGGACGTCCGCTTTATCGTGCACTACGGACCCGATTCAGGCATCGCGTGATGTCCGAAAGATAGCATGACATCGGCTCCTTATTCGATCATCTCGTCGGCGCCGGCGAGCAGTGTCTGCGGCACAGCGAGGCCGAGCGTCTTGGCGGTCTTGAGATTGATCGCCAGCTCGTACTTGGTCGGTGCCTGTACCGGGAGCTCGGCGGGCTTCTCGCCTTTGAGGATGCGGTCGACATAGCCGGCCGCCCGGCGATACATGTCGATCTGATCAGGCCCATAGGAGAGCAACCCACCGGCGGCGACGAAGAGGCGTTCGAAGTAGATCGCGGGCAGTTTGTGCCGGGCCGCCAGCGCGACGATCAGATCGCGATGACGCTGCACCAACGGGCTCGCCGTCACGATCAGCCCGCCGTTCGGAGCACGCGCGAAGACGGCGACGGCGCGCTCGACCTCGCCGGCGTCGCGCACGTTGACCGGGTTCACCTCCACGCTGAGCGTCGGCGCCACGGCCTGGATGGCGGCGAACTGGCCTGGGCCGGAGGCTGTGGCGGCATTCCGAAGGACTGCTACTCGTGTCAGGCCGGGCGCGATCTGTTTGAGCAGTTCCAGCCATTTGCCCGCCAGGCTGTATTCGTAGTTCATGAAACCGGTAGCGTTGCCGCCCGGCCGCGCCAGGCTGTCGACGAAGCCGGCGCCGACCGGATCGACGACGGCCGGGAACACGACCGGTACGGTGCGGGTCGCCTGCAGCAACGGCCCCACGGTCGTGGCGGCATGGGCCAGGATGACGTCGGGCGCAAGCGCGGCCAATTCCGCCGCGTGCCTGCGAATCTCAGCGGCATCGGTCGTGGCCCAGCGGGTGTCGATGCGCACGTTGCGGCCGATGGTCCAGCCCGATTGCTCCAGGCCCTGATGAAATGCCGCGATTCGGGCCTGCATTCCCGCATCGTCCGCGGCTGCGGGCAGCAACACGCCGATGTGCCGCACGCGCTCTTGTGCATGCGCCGCAAGCGGCCACGATGCAGCCGCAGCGCCAATGATCGTAATGAACTCGCGTCGTTTCATTTCGATGTCCTCGCCGGATCCGGCATCATGCGTGCGGACGAATTAAGATCCGGCAGAGTGCCGCGCGCGCCGCCGGTATCACTCCCAAATTGTCGAAATTCCACGCCCCCGGGGACACTGCCCCGTTCAATCGTCGCAGGCGAAAGCCTAACACGCTTCGAAATCACGATGCCGCCCTGAAAGGCACTTTTCTCGCGTATGTCCGTTTTCGGTCTTGGCCGTGTAAAAACACCCTTCCAAGGAAGTCGGTGAGAAGCCAGGACCGGTTCGGTCTCACGCCGCGATCG
>NZ_JAFCME010000039.1 GCF_018130065.1 Bradyrhizobium sp. AUGA SZCCT0158
GTGTGCAGCCTACTTAGTGCAAACCGCACACGGGACCGCGGGTGCAGCGCGCACCCGGTCTTCCCTGCGCCCTCTCAATGAGAGGGCGGGAAGTTTTTGGCAAACCTCGGGCGCAATGCGTCGCGAGAACGCGGCCACACATTCAATTGTCGTCACCCGCGCATGCGGGTGACCCAGTATCCCAGAGACGCTGATGATAGAACCGAGAAGCCGCAGCGTACTGGATACCCCGCCTGCGCGGGGTATCACAGCGGTGTGGAGGCGCGCCGCCGCGGTGCAGAATCCGCCTGTCCCGCCGTAGCCCAACGGGCGAAGGCGGATTGTCTTACCCGCCCCTTTGCTTTAATCCCCCACCCCATTGATCGCCTCGAAACGGAGACCTCGTGTCAGACCACCCCCTACGCATCGGCACGCGCAAGAGCGTGATGGCGCTGGCGCAGACGGATGAGGTCGCGCGGCTGCTGCGCGCGGCCAATCCGGGGCTGAACGTCGAGATCATCAAATTCGAAACCCGCGGCGATCAGGACCAGACCAGCAAGCTGCTGCGCCACGGTGGCAAGGGCGGCGCGTTCGTCGCCGAAATCCGTCAGGCCATGCGCGCCGGCGAATTGCAGGCCGCGATGCATTCGCTCAAGGACGTTCCCGGCAACGAGGAGACGCCCGGCCTCGTCATCGCGGCGACGCTGCCGCGCGATGCCGCCAATGATTCGCTGGTGCTGCGTCCGGGCCTGTCGCTGGAAACTTTCAGGGCCTCGCGCGGCAAGGGCTTCAAGATCGGCACCAACGCGGTGCGCCGCGCCGCCTATCTGCGCCGGCTGTTTCCCGAAGTCACCGTGATCCATTACCGCGGTGCCGCCGACACAAGGATTGCAAAACTCGATCGCGGCGACATGCAGCGGCTTCCCGACGGCGGCGAGGTCGGGCCGGCGGATGCGCTCGTGATGGCGCGGTCAGGCCTCGAACGCATCGGCATGACGTCGCGCATTGCCCATGATTTTTCGGTTCACGAAATGCTGCCGTCGGTCGGCCAGGGCATCGTCGCCGTCGAATGCGTCGAGAAAGACTGGGTCACGCGCGGGTATCTGGCCGGCATCGAGGACCTGTCCTCGCGGCTTTGCGCCGAGGCCGAGCGCGAGGTGTTGTGGGTGCTGAACGGCCATTGCAACTCGCCGATCGCAGGTCACGCGACCATTTCAGGCAACGACATGACGCTCACGGCCGCGGTGCTGGACGAAACCGGTTCGCGCTTCATCGAGGCGTCGCGGACGGCGGCGGCGGACCGCCCCCGCGAACTCGGCCGCGCCGTTGGCCTGGAATTGCTCGACAAGGGTGCCGCCGAAATCATCGCGCGCAACCGGCCGGACGAGCATTAGAAACGACCGGCTATTGGCGCGCGACGTCGCTCCATTCCGGGCAGGTGCGCTGATCGACCGGCACCAGCCACGCCTTGTAGTTGGTCTTGTCGATCACTTCGGCCGGCAGCATCACCTTCTCCGGCAGCGGTTCGCGCTTGAGATGACGCACCGCCGCCCGCGTTGCGGTGCAGCCGATCTTGAACATGTTGAAGTCGACGCTTGCGAGCATCCCGCCGGATTCGATCTGCTTCACGGCCGGCAGAATGCCGTTGATGCCGATCACAACAGCGGTCCGGCTGGCGCTCTTGAGCGCATCGAGCACGCCGAGCGCCATGCTGTCATTGGCCGACAGCACCGCGTCGATCTGCTTGTGCTCGGCCAGCAGCTTCTCCATTCCGCGCCTGGCGTCGGGCGTCTGATAGTTGCCCACTGCCGAGCCCAGCACCTCGATGCCGGGGAATTCGCCGAAGGCGCGCTGATAACCGCGCAGCCGCTCGCGGTTGGTCGGGGCGGCCGGCGTGCCCTCGATGACGACGATCTTGCCCTTGCCGCCGAGATGCTCGAACAGATAGCGCGCCTCGCGATAGCCGATCTCGAAATCGTCGGCACCGACATAGGTCACAAAACTGCCCGGCAGCGGATTGGAGACCAGCACCACCGGAATCTTGGCCTCGTTGAGCTGCTTCACCGAAGGGACCATCGCGACGTCGTCGACCGGAATGAAGATGATCGCGTCCGGCTTGTCCTTGATGACCTGCTCCACCATCGCCTTCTGCTCGTCGACATTGTCAGGTTGCTTCGGCACGAAGTGCACGACCCTTGCGCCGGTGCTCCGCGCGATCTGGTCGGCGGCAATGCGGAAGGCCTCATAGGCCGGGTTGGTCGAATTCTTGGTGAACACGGCGATCGTCATCTGGTTGTCGGCCGCGCCTGCATGGTGCGCGAACAGGGCCGCTGCGCCGGCTATCGCCGTCGTCATCAAACGTCGCATCATTGCCTCCGTCGGTTACAGCCACAGAATCTTCTTCCGGTACTCAAGATCAGTCAGCAGCGGCGCGGCCGGTCCCTGATGGAACACCGCGCCGCGCTCCAGCGCGAAGACGCGGTCGGCCAGCGCCAGCACCAGATCGAGATTGTGCTCGACGATCACAATCGAGGTGTGGCGCCGCAACTGGTCGAACACCCTGAACAGTTCGAGGATCACGGTCGGCGCCAGCCCTTCGAAGGGCTCGTCGAGCAGCAGCAGCTTGACGTTGCCCGACATCGCGCGCGCCACCGCCACCATCTGCTGCTCGCCGCCGGAGAGATAGTCCGCCGCAACGTCCATGCGTTCGGCCAGCCGCGGGAAATACTGCAGGATCTGCGCTTCGTCCCACACCACGCCGTTGCTGCCGTCGGTCTTGCGTGCCAGGCGTCCGAGCGAGAGATTTTCGCGCACGGTCATGCCCGCGAACAGCCCGCGGCCCTGCGGCACATAACCGATGCCCATGCGGGCAATATCGGGAGCCGGCAAACGGGCGATATCGGTGCCGGCATATTCGATCGTGCCCGACGACAGCGGCACCAATCCGGCGAGCGTCTTGAGCAGCGTCGACTTGCCGGCGCCGTTGCGGCCGAGCAGGGCGACGATCTCGCCTTCGCGCACGTCGAGCGAGGCGTCGTGCAGGATGTGGCTCTTGCCGTAGAAGGTGTTGACGCCTTCGAAACGCAGAACCTGCGCCGCGCTCTCCCTGGCTTCGTCGGTGCGGCTGTGCTCCACTTCGGGAACGCCGGTGCCGGTATAGATTTCCTGCACCCGGCGGTCGGCACGCACCGCGCTGGGCGGACCGGTCATCAGCACTTCGCCCTGGTTCATCACGGTGACGGAGTGCGAGAAGCCGAGCACGCGGTCGATATCGTGCTCGACGATCAGCACGGGGATATTGGCGGCGACGTTCTTGACGAGATTCGAAATGCGTTCCCGCTCGGCGGCGGCAAGGCCGGCCAGCGGCTCGTCGAGCAGCAGCACCTGCGGCTTCGAGCCGAGCGCGATGCCGAGATCGACCAGCCGCTGCCCGCCATAGGACAGTTCGCCGCCTTCGATGGTCTCGATGCCCTCGAGGCCGAGGAACTTGATCAGCTCAGCGGTCTCGGCGTGGATGCTCTCATAGCTGTCGATGTCGCGCCAGAAATTGAAGCGCATGTCGCTTTGCGCCTGCAGCGACAGCCGCAGATTCTCGTAGATCGACAGGCCCTTGAACAGATTGGTGATCTGAAACGAGCGCGCCAGGCCCTGATGGCAGATCAGGTCGGACGGCACGCCCTGGATCTCGCGGCCATTGAGCTTGATGGTACCCTTGTCGGTCGGAAACAGCCCCGAGACCAGATTGAACAGCGTGGTCTTGCCGGCGCCGTTCGGGCCGATCAGCGCATGGATTTCACCGGCGCCGACCGTCAGACTCGCATTGTGGACGGCGCGGATGCCGCCGAAGCTCCTGGAAACGCCATTCACTTCCAGCACGGTGCCGGTGAGCCCCTTCGGCATCAGGAAGGCCGGCAGCGGCAGGCCGTCATAGATCTTGCGCCGGCTCATCGCGGCGGATTCCTCCGGCGCGGGCCACCAGCGTTTGCTGAGGCGCGCCCAGATGCCGACCAGCCCGTCCGGCGAGAACAGCACGAAGGCGACGAAGATCAGCCCGAACCACAGCAGCCAGTCGGATGTCCAGATCGAAAACAATTCGCGGAACAGAATAAAGAACAATGCGCCGAGCGCCGGTCCCAGCATGCTGCGCATGCCGCCGATCACGACGATCGCGAGCAGTTCGCCGGAGAACGGCACCGACACCGCCTCTGCCGAGACAAGGTAGTTCTGGAATCCGATCAGCCCGCCGGCAAAGCCTGTCACCACCGCGGAGATCACGAAGACGCCGAGCTTGTAGCGCTCGACCGGATAGCCCTGGAAGGTGGCGCGCAACTGGTTCTCGCGGATCGCCACCAGCACATGGCCGAACGGCGAGCGCGCCAGCCGCAGCAGCAGGTAGAGCACGCCGAGGCTGAGCACGGCGACCACGATGTAATAATTGAGCGCGTTGTCGAGATCGAAGGCGCCGATGCTGCCGCGCTTCAGGCCGCCGAGGCCATCTTCGCCGCCGGTGACCTTGGTCCAGCGGAAGGCGGTGGTGTAGGCGAGCGCCGCCAGCGCCAGCGTCAGCAGCGAGAAGTAGACGCCGCGCCGCCGCAGGATGACGATACCGACGGCCGCGGAGGCGACCGCCACCACGATCAGCGACAGCAGCAACGGCAGCCAGATCGAGCCGGGGAACCAGTTGAGCTGGATCAGCCCCGCCGCATAGGCGCCGATGCCGAACCAGGTGCCGTGGCCGAACGAGACCAGGCCGGTGTAGCCGACGCAGAGATTGAGCCCCATGGTCGCGATCGCCAGCGCCACCACCATGGTCCCGGTGTTGTGCGACAGGCCGAGCGCCTGCATGCCGAACGGCAGCGCGATCAGTGCAAGGCCCGCCAGCAGCAGCGGCCGGTATTTCGAGGCAGGCGACAGCTTCATTCGAATTTCTCGATACGCTCGCCCAACAGCCCGCGCGGCCGCACCAGCAGCACCACGAACATCAGGACATACATTGACGCCTCGCCGGCGGCGGGCTCGAAATGGATGGTGATGCCGCGCACCACGCCGACCAAAAGGGCCGCGATCACCACACCCCAGAAACTGCCGAGGCCGCCGATCACGACGACGACGAAGGCGACCGTGATGATGTCGGCGCCCATCGCCGGCTGCACGATCGTGATCGGCGCGAAGAACGCGCCGGCAAGCGCCGCCATGCCGACGCCGAGCATCACGATCGCGGTCATGTATGGCTGCAGCCGGATGCCGAGCGCGGCGACCATGTCCGGTCGCTGGATGCCGGCCCGCACCACGCGGCCAAAGGAAGTCTTGTGCAGCAGCAGCCATACGGCGACCAGCACCCCGATCACGACGGCGAGAATGAGGAGGCGGTATCGCGAAAACAGGAAGTCGCCGAGGAACACCGAGCCGCGCAGCGCGGGCGGGATCGCCGCCGAAATAGGCGGCGCCCCCCAGATGATGCGGATCGCCTGTTCGGCCACCATCGCAAGCCCGAACGTCACCAGCAGGCTCAGGATCGGATCAGCGGTGTAAAAACGGCGGAGGATGTAACGCTCGAACAGGATGCCCAGCATGGCCACCGCAATCGGCGACAGCACGACGGCGGAGCCGAAGCCGAGATATTTGGTGATCTCGACGGAGACGTAGGCGCCCAGCGCGAAGAACGCGCCATGCGCCAGATTGACGACGCCGCCGACGCTGAAGATCAGCGACAGCCCGAGCGCGATCAGGAGATAATAGCCCCCGAGCACGAGGCCATTCACCACCTGTTCCAGCAAGAACGCGAATTGCATGTGGTTGCCCTAGACAAAAACGGCGCCGGCTTTTCAGTGCCGGCGCCGCTGACGCCAACGAAGCTAACGCGTGAAGCGTCAGGCCTTCATCTCGCAGGGATTCTGCGTCTTGGTCGGATAGATCTTCTCCAGCGGCTCTGCCGCCACCGGCACGGCGTCACCCAGCGCGAGCATGTCCCACTTGTCCTTCATCTCGGCTTTCGGCTTGACGGTGAATGGATAGGCTTCCTGCACCAGCTGATGGTCCCAGGAGCGGAAATAGCCCTTGCGCGCCTTCATGATGTCGAACTCGGTCTGCTTTTCGAAATGCGCGATCAGCGCGTCGCTCTCGGTCGATTTGATCTCGTTGATCGCCTGCGCCAGCAGCTTGAGCGTGACGTATTCGATCCAGGCGTGGTTCTCCGGCGGCTTGCCGTATTTTTGGGTGAAGGCGGCGACAAAGGCCTTGGAGGCCGGGTTGTCGAGCGTGTGATACCAGACGGTCGGCCAGGTGCCGCTGAGATTGCCTTCGCCGGCGGCCCAGGCGTCGCCGGTGTTGAGGTTGAAGCCGACCAGCGGATAGGGGAAGCCGAACTCGGCATATTGCTTCACGAGGTTGGTAACCTGGTTGCCCGCGAGGTTGCAGCACACTACGTCCGGCTTGGCTTGCCGCACCTTCAGCAGATAGGGGCTGAAATCGGTGACGTCGGTCGCGATCAGTTCGTCGCCGGCCAGCGTGGCGCCGTTGGCGTCGAAGAAGGTTTTTGCGGCCTTCAGCAGATCGTGGCCGAAAATGTAGTCCGCGGTCAGCGTGAAGAATTTCTTGCCCTTCACCATGCCCTTTTGATTGAGCGCGGTGCCGACGGCATTGACCATCACGGTGTTCGGAATGTCGCAGTGGAACGAGTAGCGGTTGCAGTTCTTGCCGCGCAGCGCGTCGGAGCGCGCGCCGGTCGAGAAGAAAACCTTCTTGTTGCGCTCGGCGACCTGCATGATGGTCAGCGAGGAGGCCGAGGAGATTTCGCCGAGCAGCACCACGGCGCCATCCTGCTCGATCATGCGCTGGGCCTTGGTGGAAGCGGTCGCGGGATTGACCGAGTCTTCCGAAATCAGGTCGATCTGCTTGCCCAGGATGCCGCCGGATTGATTGATCTCTTCCGCGGCGAGCTTGACGCCGAGCTGGGCGTAGCTGCCGATCGCGCCGAGAAAACCGGTCAGCGGCACGAGATGCCCGATCTTGATCCGGGTTGCCTGGGCGCGAACGATTGCTGGAAATCCCAGAGCGGAAGCGCCGGCAAGCGCGGCGCCTGTCTTCAACAAAGTACGTCGGCTGTAGCTGGTCATGGCTGGTCTCCTCCCTGGGGGCGCGTCACGACGTCCTGCCTCCGATCCTCGCTATGCGAGGATGTGAGAGACGTTCTTTTATTATTGGATGATAATTCCGGACACAGCCGCGCCTGTCAACGCCAAATGCGTCGCAGATTCGCTTCAGGCGATTTTGGGAGAGGCGTTAGGAGGACTTCGCGGTGTCGCGGGCGCCGAACTCGGCGGACAACCGGGCGGCGGCGGTTTGCACCAGTTTGGCGCGGCTTTTCAGTACCTGGTCGGACATCCGCCAGATCGGGCCGGAAATGCCGAGCGCCCCGATCACGTCGCCGGTAAAATTGTAGACCGGCACCGCAATGCAGCGCACTTCCGCGTTGTACTCGCCGTCGTCGATCGCGATTGCGCTGCGCCGGATTTCCGCAATTTCGCGCAGCAGCACGGCAGGATCGGTGATCGACTTGCCGGTCGAAGGCTTCAATTCGACACGTTCGAGGAACCGCTTCAACTGGTCGGGGCGCAGCGAGGCCAGAATGATCTTGCCGAGCGCGGTGCAGTGCGCCGGCCGCACCACGCCGACCCGGTCGGTGAGCTGGAACGCGCCGGAGCCGCTGGTGCGGGCAATAACCACGACGGAATCGCCCATGCGGACCGCAAAATGCCCGCTCTCGCCGGTTTCCCGCGAGAGATCTTCCAGCACGGGTGTCGCGAGATTGACCATCTCGATTTCATCGAGCGCGCTGGCGGCGAGCGCGAACAACGGCCGGCCGACGCGATAGCGCTTGGAATCCCGCTCCTGCCGCATGTAGCCCAGCGTCACCAGGGTCTTGGCAAGATGGAACGTGGTGGAATTATGCAGGCCGACAAGCTTGCTCAGTTCAGCGAGGCTGATGCCCTCGCGGTGGCGCGCGACTTCCTCCAGGATCGAAAACGCACGCCCGAGCGATTGCACGCCGCCGCGCTGACGCTCCTCGGCGTCGTCGTCGATGTTGGGCGCGTTCGATTGCACCAGCCGGGCGACCGCCGTCTTGCGTGGCGTGGCGGGCTTCTCGCTCGTCTTCGGCTTGGTTCGCGATTTCACGGATGGGTCTCCAGGAGGGCATGGCCGAATTCTATCAGGCTGCCCTCGTCAATGAATAGCACGATGCTCCGCTGCGGGCCTCTCCATCTATATACCACAATAGCAATTGACGTACAGTATTATGAGAAATAGGGTCCGCCCCTGTCGGCCGCGCAGACTAAGACGCGGCGTCCAGGTTTGTTGAGCAGGGAGAGAGTGATCCGATGGCGCGCAATATGCTCAACGGGGCCCAGGTCATCGTCGACTATTTGATCCAGGAGAAGGTGCCGCAGGTGTTCGGCCTGTGCGGCCACGGAAATATCCAGTTCATCGATGCGTTGTATGAGCGTTCCGACGACATCAAGACCATCTCGGTCCACCATGAGAGCGTCGCCGGGTTCATGGCCGACGTTTATTACCGGGTGTCAGGACGGCCGACCGCGACCTTCACCTCCTGCGGGCCGGGCTCGGCCAATCTGCCGATCTCGCTCGGCAATGCGTTCCTGGATTCGGTGCCGTTCATGGCGGTGACCGGCAATGTGCCGACCAGCCAGTTCAACCGCGGCGCGTTTCAGGAATTGTATCGGCACTATCAGGCCGACTTTCCCTCCACGGTGCGCTCCTACTGCAAGAAGGTGTTCCAGCCGACGCGGGGTGAGATGGTGCCGCTCGCGGTTCGGCAAGCCTGGAAGACGATGATGTCGGGACGTCCGGGGCCTGTCGTGCTGGATGTTCCCTTCGACGTGTTCATGGAGTCGGCCGCCGAAGAGGCGCCGAACGCGCAGGCCTGGAACGCCAACATCTCCAGCCGCTGCGGCGCCGATCCCGAGGGCGTGGTGAAGGCGGTCGATATGCTGCTCGGTGCCGAGCGGCCGGTGATGATCGTCGGGCAGGGCGTCCGCTATGGCGGCGCGGCCGAGGAATTGCTCAAGCTCGCCGAGCGTCTTCAGATTCCGGTGGCGGCATCGGCCAGCGGCCTTGGCGCGATCGATTGCAACCATCCGCTGGCGCTGGGCCTCGTCGCACGTGCCGGTCATTACCAGGCCAACCACGCGACGCGCCAGGCCGACGTGCTGCTGGCGATGGGGATGCGGTTCGACGATCGCACCTCGAGTTCCTGGATTCCCGGTTACTCCTTCACCATTCCGCCGACGCGGCTGATCCATGTCGACATCGACCCCGAGGAGATCGGCCGCAACTATCCGGTCGCGCTCGGGCTGATGGCCGACGTGCGGACGTTCCTGCGGCAGGTTCATGCCGAACTCGACCGCCGCGCCGATCTGACCAGGAAGGCCGACAGCCGCAAAAAATGGCTGGCGCAGATCGATACCTATCGCCAGGAATGGGATAAGTTCGTCGCACCCGGATTTTCCGACGACACCATGCCGATCAACCCGCAGCGTGCGGCGCTCGAGATCGACAAGGCGCTGCCGGAGAATGCGATCCTGGTCAGCGACATCGGCGTGCACCACAACTGGCTGCTGAGTTTTTGCAAGCCGAAGCGGCCGGACTCGCTGATCGGCTCGATGGGTTTTGGCCCGATGGGCTTTGGTGTCGCCGGCGTGATGGGGGCGAAATTCGCAGCCCCCGACCGGCCCTGCGTATCCGTGTGCGGCGATGGCGCCTTCTTCATGCACGCCAACGTGCTGGGAACGGCGGTCGAATATAATCTGCCCGTGGTCTGGGTGGTCTGGAACAATTACGCCTATGCCTCGATCCGCGGGTTGCAGCGCGGTTATCTCGGTGGCCGCGAACTGGCGACCGACTTCCACGATCCCGTGACCGGCCAGCGCTATAATCCGGATTTTGCCGCGATGGCGCGCTCCTGCGGCGTCGAGGGCGTGCGGGTAGATCGCGCCGGCGATATCGGCGAGGCCATCCGCAAGGGCATCGCCGCCAACAAGCCCTATCTGATCGACGTCGATATCGCCGCCGATATCAATCCCACGGGCGCCGGCGTCTGGGAATTGCCCGGCCTTGGCCAAAGCAAGGCGGGTATCGGCACCCGCTATCAGCCCGTCTGATTTGAGCTGAGGAGAGCACATGTTGCTTGCAGGCAAGAAAGTCGTCGTCGTCGGTGGTTCCTCCGGCATCGGTCTTTCGACCGCGGAAATGGCCAAGCGCGAGGGCGCCGACGTGATTGTTTCGTCCCGGAATGTCGAGCGCCTCGACAAGGTGGCGGAAAAGCTGAACGCGATCGCGATCCCGGCCGACGTCACCAGCGACGAAAGCATCGCTAAGCTGTTTCGCGCCTGCGGTCCGGTCGATCATGTCGTGGTCACGGCAGCTCAGCTTCGCACCGGTCCGTTCAAAACGGTCGCGATGGACGACGTGCGGTCCACGATGGAAAGCAAGTTCTGGGGCGCATGGCGGGTGGCGCGATCGGCAGAGATTCGCCCCGGCGGATCACTGACATTGGTCTCAGGTTTCCTCAGCGTTCGCCCACGGCCGAATTCGGCCATCGTCAGTGCGGCCAATGGCGCGCTCGAATCGTTGGCAAAAGCGCTGGCGCTCGAACTGGCACCGGTGCGCGTCAACGCCGTCTCGCCCGGCGTGATCGATACACCGATCCGCGCCGCGATGCCGGAGGAGGCGCGCCGTGATATGCTCGCCAAGACCGCCGCGGCGTTGCCGGTCGGCCGGGTCGGGATCGGCGACGATATCGCGCGGCAAATCCTGTCGTTCATGGCGAACGGCTTTGCGACGGGATCGATCGTCTATATCGACGGCGGCGCGCTGGTGATCTGATCGTCGCGGTAACTGAGGAGCACCATATGGCTTCAGAGGATCACGGCGCTTTCATCCGCAATATCGCCGAAGTGCCCTGGCGCGAATTCCCCAATCATTTTGGCGGCGCACTGTCGAAACCGCTTGTCATGCCGGAGACGGCGGGCTCGCGTCATATCGACTACCGGATTTCGATGTATCAGCCGATGGCCCATGTCGCGCGGCACAAGCACAGGATTCAGGAACAGATCTATCACGTGCTCGAGGGCGAGGGGTTGATGGAAATTGCCGGCAAGAACCACATCGTGCGCAAGCACGATTTTATTTTCCTGCCGCCCGGAGTGGAACACGCCATCTCGAATTCCGGCCTGGTCGATCTGGTGTTCCTCGTCATCACATCACCGGTGACGGATGACGAGAAGCCGGTGTGACACGACGGCGACATTACGCCGCAAGATCGAGCAGCAGACACGATGAGCCTCTAATCAGCACCTTGCGTCCGTTTGACGTGAGGATCGGCGCATCGCCGTTGATCGTAACGAGTCCAAGCGCAATCAGGCCTTGAATTGTGAATCGATTCATCCGCTGTGGCCGGGATGTGGCGTTGCGCAAGTTCTTCAACACTTCCCACTGGTCGGGCGTCAGATCGTAGTCGACTTCGTCGTTCATGGCGTCCAAAGACTCCTCGCATTCTCAAGGCGCGTGATAGCCGCCGCTCATGAAATTCATGCGACCACAACGAGTCAGGATTTGGACGTGCAATGATGCGCCGTCACATCATCGTGTCATTGGAAACCTTCAACTGTTCCGAATCGTGACGTGCTGCACTGCGTCAATGCGCCATAATCCTTAACCGCGCCGCACGCTGGCGCCGCCGTCGACCGGTAACGTCACGCCGGTGATGAAACTTGCTTCGTCGGAGGCAAGGAACAGCGCGGCATTGGCGACGTCCCAGCCGGTGCCCATCTTCTGGCGCAGCGGAACCTTGCTGTCGCGCTCGGCTTCGACCTCGGCGCGGGTCTTCTTGAATTCGCGCGCGCGGGTATCCACCGCCATCGGCGTGTTCATCAGCCCGGGCAAGATCACGTTGGCGCGAATGCCGTATTGCGCGTTCTGGTAGGCGAGCTGTTCGGTAAAGGCGATCATCGCCGACTTGGTCGCCTTGTAGGCCACATACGGATAAGTGGTGATCGCGGCCATCGAGGAGATGTTGATGATGCTTCCGCTCTGTTGCTGGCGCATGATCGGGATCACATGCTTGGCGGCGAGAATGCAGCTCTTCAGATTGATCGCGACGCAACGGTCGAACGCCTCCTCGGTGATATCGAGCAGTTCGGCGTCGCCGCCGGACAGGCTGACGCCGACATTGTTGTGCAGGATATCGACACGTCCCCACCGTCCATGCGCATCCGCCACCATCGCCTTGATGTCTGCATTCCTGGTGACGTCGGCCTTGAAGGCGATCGCCGTGCCCTGTTTGGGCGCGATCAGGTCGACGGTCTCCTGCGCCGATTCGAGATGGTGATCGACGCACAGCACCCTGGCGCCCTCGCGTGCGAAGGTGAGCGCGGTGGCGCGGCCGTTGCCGATACCCTCGCCGGGGCTCTGGCCGGCGCCGACGACGATGGCGACACGATCTTTCAGGCGCATTTCATTCCACTCCCGGGATCGGGTACTGTTGCAGTACCTCTTTGTAATAGGGCTCGTTGTCCATCTTCATCGTGGCCAGCACGCGGACCACGGCGCAGTAGAACGCGATGGTGACCACGAGATCGGTCATGTGCTCGTCGGAGAGGTCTTGCTTGATCTCGGCGAAGGTCGCATCCGACATCGCAAGCTCGCGCACCATCTCGCGGGCGCCGCGCAGGATCGCTTTGGCTGATGGTTCGAGGTTCGAGGGTTTTCCGTCGGTCTCGGCCATCATCGCCTTGATGTCGTCATCGGTGACGCCGAACTCCTTGCCGATCTTGACGTGATGGGTGAATTCGTATTCCGACTTCTCCATCCAGCCGACCTGCAGGATCGCAAGTTCGCGCAAGCGCGGGTCGAGCTTGCTCTTGTGTCGGATGTAACCGCCGAGGCCGGAGAAGGCGCGCGCCATGTCAGGCGAGTTGACCAGCAGCTTGTGCAAATTGGTGTTGCGCTTGAGCATGTCGCGATATTCAGGGGCGACCTGGTCGGCCTCGAGATAGGGCAGGCGGGCCATTTTATTGTTTTCCTTATTGGCAAGTTCGTCCGGCCGCGTCGGACGCGGCCGCGTTAGGTCGGCTCAGCCGTAAAGAGCTTTATGCTCGCTCTCGTATTTGGCGTAGGAATCCTTGATGCTCGCGAGATTGAGCAGCATGGTGGCGACGGGCTTGTCGTCGGTGGCGAACACTGTGGTGCGCACCCACATGCTCTCGGTCCGGCGGCTGCCGCTCAGCGCCACGACCTCGCGTTCGGTGACGTAATTCTCGCCGGCGAATAACGGCCCGCGCAGCAACCGTATTTCCTGATCCGCGAACAGCCCGACCGCGGGGCCTCGCACCGGCAACCGATCCTCACGCGCGCGGTATTGAAACAACACGCTCAGCATCTCCATGGGGATAATGGCCCGGCCCCAGGGATTGAATTCCCGAGAATAATACGCCGAAGGTTCGGTGATGACCTTCAGCTTCTCGGCCAGCGAAAACGGATAGAGATCGCCCATGTTCTGGTCGAAATCCATTTTCACAGGTATCCGGCCGGTCTTCATGCCGACCTTGAGGTCGGCGAGAATCACGGGATCGGCGAGGGGCTTGAGTTCGCCGAGTCGCCGGTGAAGTGCGGTTTCCGTCCCATCGCCGCCGACCGAGGCGGTGCCGCGCAAAATCTCGGTGCCGTCGCGTTTGGTCATGCCGATGGCGCAAACGGTCTGGCCTGGCTTCGGCTTCTCGATATTGGCCTGGACTTCCTCGCCCTCGAAGGCTGGGTTGCGATAATGCGCCGAGAGACAGCCGGTCTCGAACCAGGCCTGGCCCCAGATCCGTTCGCACAACGGCGCGAACTGGCTGAAATGGGTCGGGCCTTCGATGGTGCCACCCTGAAAGCCAAGCTTTTGCGCTGTCGCATCGTCGTGGATCGAGGCGTGCGAATCGTAGACCTGCGCCTGCAGCATCTGCTTTGGGCTCCGCCACGGCCCGACCAGCACATCGCCGCTCTCCAGTACCTCGGTCGTGAATGCAGCTTCTGTCATCTCTTGAGCTTTCCTTGAAGTCTTCCTTGGGCTCTCCCGTTTGCCGCCAGCGTTTCAAAGAAGAGGGGGTTCGGCAAGGGTGAGGGCGAAATCCACATCGCAGCCGAGATATGTCCTGCCGCCATGCATTCAGGCTGGGCACGCATAGCAAAACCGGTGCATTCTGACCCCCAATTAGACCGGTTCAAAATAGCCGGCAGAGCGATAGACGCGATGGGGAGCGAAAAATGGCGTTGATGGACGTTGGGCTGGACGACAAGTACCGGCTGGATGCGAAGCGCATCTTTCTTTCCGGTACGCAGGCGCTGGTCCGGCTGCCGATGTTGCAGCGCGAACGCGACCGCGCGCAGGGGCTCAACACCGCGGGTTTCATCTCGGGTTATCGCGGTTCACCGCTCGGCATGTACGATCACGCGCTGTGGCGTGCGAAATCCTTCCTGAGCGAACACAACATCGAGTTCGCGCCCGGCCTCAACGAGGATCTGGCGGCAACGGCGGTGTGGGGCAGCCAGCAGGTCGGAATGTTCCCGGGCGCCAAGGTCGATGGCGTATTCGGCATCTGGTACGGCAAGGGTCCCGGCGTCGATCGCTCGATGGACGCGCTCAAGCATGCCAACTCGGCCGGCACTTCGCCCAATGGTGGCGTGATCGCGCTCGCCGGTGACGATCATGGTTGCCAATCCTCGACGCTGGCGCATCAGAGCGAACAGGTGTTCGCGGCGGCATTGATGCCGGTGGTCAACCCTGCGACGCTGCAGGACTATCTCGACCTCGGCATTTTGGGATTTGCGCTGTCGCGTTATTCCAGTTGCTGGGTTGGTTTCAAGGCAATCTCGGAAACGGTTGAGAGTTCGGCCTCGATCGTCAGCGATCCCGACCGCATCAAGATCATCACCCCCAGTGATTTCGAGATGCCTCCGGGTGGTTTGTCGATCCGCTGGCCGGATGCGCCGCTGGAGCAGGAGCGCAGGCTTCACGGCCCGAAGATGCAGGCGGTCGCCGCCTTCACGCGCGTCAATCGCTTCGACCGGATCGTGCTGGATTCGAAACCGGCGCGGCTTGGCATCATGGCGACCGGCAAGGCCTATCTCGACCTGCGCCAGGCGCTGGCCGATCTCGGTATCACCGACGCCGAAGCGCAGGCGCTGGGACTGCGCATCTACAAGGTCGCGCTGACCTGGCCGCTGGAGGAGCACGGCGCACGTGCGTTCGCCGAGGGCCTGCAGGACGTGCTTGTGGTCGAGGAGAAGCGCGGCTTCATCGAGGATCAACTGCTGCGCATCCTCTACAATGTCGATGCTATGAGGCGCCCCTCGGTGGTCGGCAAGCGCGACGAGACCGGCGCGATGCTGCTGCCAAGCGAAGGCGAACTCACGCCCACCATGGTCGCCGCCGCCGTCGTGGCGCGGCTCCGCCGGCTCGGCCATCGCAGCCCGGCGCTGGAACAGCGCCTGGCAAAACTCGAGGCGTTCGACCGGCCCGCGGAGGGCATTGGTGCTGCAAAGCTGCAGCGGACGCCGTATTTCTGCTCGGGCTGCCCGCACAACACCTCCACCAAAGTGCCTGAGGGCAGCCGCGCGATGGCCGGCATCGGCTGTCACGGCATGGCGCTATCGGTGCCGAACCGCCGGACAGCTACGATCTCGCATATGGGCGCGGAAGGCGTCACCTGGATCGGGCAGGCGCCGTTCACCAGCGAACAGCACGTGTTCCAGAATCTCGGCGACGGCACCTACACGCATTCGGGCTTGCTGGCGCTGCGCGCGGCTTCCGCCGCCGGCGTCAACATTACCTACAAGATCCTCTACAACGACGCTGTCGCGATGACCGGCGGCCAGCCGGCCGAGGGCGGCCTGACCGTGTCGCAGATCGCGCACCAGGTTTCCGCCGAAGGCGCCAAGCGGCTTGCGATCGTCTCCGATGATCCCGAGAAATACCCCAGCAATTATTTCCCCGCGGGCGCCACTGTTCATCACCGCCGCGAACTCGACGCCGTGCAGAAGGAACTGCGTGACGTCAAGGGCCTCTCGGTTCTGATCTACGACCAGACCTGCGCCGCCGAAAAGCGCCGCCGCCGCAAGCGCGGGCTCTATCCGGATCCGCCGAAGCGTGTCTTCATCAATGAGCGCGTCTGCGAAGGCTGCGGTGACTGCTCGGCGGCTTCCAACTGCGTCTCGGTGCAGCCGCTGGAAACGGAACTCGGCCGCAAGCGCCGGATCGACCAGTCGAACTGCAACAAGGATTTCTCCTGCATCGAGGGCTTTTGTCCGAGTTTTGTTACCGTGCATGGCGGCAAGTTGCGGAAGGCCGATCGTGCTGCGGCTGATCCGTCGGCGTTGTTCGCCGATCTGCCGCTGCCGACACTGTCTGCGCTGGACGGCGCGTTCAACATCCTCGTCACCGGCATCGGCGGCACCGGCGTCATCACCATCGGCGCGTTGCTCGGCATGGCCGCGCATGTCGACGGTCGGGCCTGCTCGACGCTCGATTTCACGGGATTGTCGCAGAAGAACGGCGCGGTCATGAGCCACGTCCGCATTGCGCCCTCGGCGGACGATCTCGCCAATGTCCGGATCGGACCCGGCAGCGCCAATCTCATTCTCGGCTGCGACATCGTCGTCGCCACCAGCATCCCGGCGCTGAGCCGCGCCGAGCGCGGCCTGACGCGCGCGATCGTCAACGCCGACCTGTTGCCGACCGCAAGTTTTGTCATTGGTCCCGATATCGATTTCCAGGCCGGTGCGATGCGGGACGCGCTCAACGAGGCCGTCAGCGCAACCAATCTCGATATCCTCGACGCGACCGGTCTTGCCTCATCCCTGATGGGCGACAGCATCGCGACCAATTCCTTCATGCTCGGCTTTGCATTTCAGCGCGGCGCGATTCCGCTGTCGCTGGAGGCGATCATGAAGGCGATCGACCTCAATGGCGCGGCGATCGAGATGAACAAGCTGGCGTTCTCCTGGGGCCGGCTGGCCGCGCACGACCTGCAACGCGTGGTCAGCGCCGCGCGCTTCAAGGCGCAGGGCGCCGCACCGGTCAAGCGGACGCTGGACGAGACCATCGCTCACCGTGCCGGCTTCCTGACCGATTACCAGAACGAGGCCTATGCGAAGCGCTACCTCGCCGAGGTCGCGCGCGTGCGTGCCGCCGAAGCCAAGGCGTCGCCCGCGGCGCAGGACCTCACCGAAGCCTTTGCAAAGGGCCTGTTCAAGCTGATGGCCTACAAGGATGAGTATGAGGTGGCTCGACTTTATTCCGACGGCGAGTTTGCAAAAGCGTTGAAGGAGCAGTTCGACGGCGATCCGGGCGTCAAGGTCAATCTCGCGCCGCCCCTGTTGGCGAGCCGCGACAAGGTGACCGGGCATTTGCGCAAGCGCGAATTCGGTGGCTGGATCCTCAAGGCGTTCGATGTCCTGACGCGCTTCAAATTCCTGCGCGGCACCGCGTTCGATCCGTTCGGCTATACCTCCGAGCGCCGGATGGAGCGGGCACTGCCGGGCGAATATTCCGACATGATCCTCCGCCACCTCGACACGGCCAAACCGCAGGATTGGCCGCGGCTGGTGGCGCTGGCGAAGACGGCTGACCTGGTGCGCGGCTACGGCCACATCAAGGAGGCCAATGTCGCGCGCTACCGCCAGGAATGCATGCGGCTGCAGGGCACGATCGGGCAGCCGGTTGCGCAAGCCGCGGAATAGGTTCCGGGGAACGGGCCGCGGATTTTTCGCGGCCGCCGTAGTTAGCAGGTAACCTTGCCGAAAATTTCGGCTGGAAAAGGCCTGCCGGCTTCCTACATGTTCCCGGTTATCGTTATTTTTAGTCATTTCAGGAGGCCCATAATGGTCCTGAAGAGCGCTTTAGCTGCAGCGGTTTGCACGGGGTTTTTGGCATCGGCCGGCTCCGCGACGGCGGCCGAGTATCGTCCGGGTGAGTTGCTTAGCCTTGATCTTCCGAGCGCCGTATTTTCGCCCAAGCGAATCGGACCGGAGGCGCGGTTCGGGCCGGTTCGGATCGAGGCAAGGTCGGAGGACACGGAGGCGGATCTGGATTCGACCATCTGGCCCAAGCTGCCGCCACGCAAGGCGCATGCCGCCAAATCTCAGGCCGAGAAGTCCGGCACTGAGGCGCCGCGCGCCGCAGCGCGTGCCAAGCTGGCGAAGCCGCGCCACAATCCGCTCGATGCGCAGGCGCGCGATACCCGGATTCAAACCTGGCCGTGCAGGTCCGGCGGCATCTGCAACTGGCAGCGATAGAAGCGGTCGATCAGGGCTTTCCGATCAGAAAGAAGACAGCCACGATCAGCACCGAGAGCGTCGTGATCACGCCGAGCACGGCGGCGGCGATCGCCGGCAATTGATGCGAATCCAGCCATCGTTGCAACGCGTTGCCCATCGCTCTTCCTGACCCGATCTTGATTTGCCCAGCGCCTTGCGGGCAGTCTATTTATAGCGGTCTATCCCACGCAATCCAATGCCGTCCATGCGGCTTTCGTCTTCCCCCGCGACACCTTACGCCTTTGGGAGCATTCAATGGAAAATCTGCAAACGCAGGGCATTGCCCTGCCGAGGCTTGGGCTTGGCACCTTTCGCCTGCAGGGCGATGCCTGCCGCGCTGCGGTTGAAAGCGCGATTGCGCAGGGTTACCGCCATATCGACACGGCTGAAATGTACGGCAATGAGGAGGCGATCGGTGCTGCAATCGCGGCTTCGCGCGTCGCGCGAACGGACCTGCATGTCACCACCAAGGTCTGGAACGAAAACCTGGCGCCGGACGCGATCCGCCGGGCGTTCGATGCTTCCCTGAAGAAACTGCGGCTCGATCAGGTCGATCTCTATCTGGTGCACTGGCCGTCGCGGAACATGAACCTGCCGGCGATGTTCGAGACCTTGATGAAGCTGAAGCAGGAGGGCCGCACCCGCGCCATTGGCGTGGCCAATTTCAACATCGCGCTCTTGAAAACCGTGGTCGAGGAGATCAAGGCTCCGATCGCCTGCAACCAGGTCGAATACCACGTGATGCTGGATCAGACAAAGCTGCGCAAATATCTCAGCGCCAAATCGATTCCGCTGGTTGCCTATTGCCCGCTGGCGCAGGGCCGCGTGGCGTCGGACGAGACGCTGACCGCGATCGGTCGCAAGCATAATGCCAGCGCCGCACAGGTGGCCCTGAAATGGTTGCTCGATCAGGACGGCGTCGCCGCGATCCCGAAGGCCTCGCGCGCCGAAAGCCAAAAGGCCAATCTTGACGCGCTGCAACTGCGGCTTGATGACGACGATCGAAAGGCAATCGCGGCCTTGCCGAAGGACAAACGTTGTGTAAATCCCGCCTTCGGGCCGGCGTGGGATTGAAGGCGATTCCTCCTTTTCCGTCCGCCGGAATTCAAGGTTTTTCGCTACACACGGGCTGAGGTCCAGTCCATACTGGGTGGCATCAAAGGGAGGTCTAGAAAATGCGTGAAGCTGTTATCGTTTCCTATGCACGTACGGGGCTGGCGAAGTCCGGCCGCGGCGGGTTCAATATCACCCCACCGATGTCCATGGCGGCCCACGCCATCAAGCACGCGGTCGAGCGCGCCGGCGTCGACAAGGATTACGTCGAGGACTGCTATCTCGGCAATTGCGCGCACGGCGCGCCCAATATCGGCCGCCAGGCGGCGCTGCTGGCTGGCATGCCAAAGTCGACGGCCGGCGTTTCGGTCAACCGCTTCTGCTCCTCGGGGCTGCAGACCATCGCGATGGCCGCCAACTCGATCCGTTCGGACGGCGCCGACTGCATCGTGGCCGGTGGCGTTGAAAGCATCTCGATTCCCGGCGGCGGCTCGCCCAAGGAATCGATCGATCCGGATCTGCTCAAGGCCGCGCCCGACATCTTCATGGCGATGATCGATACCGCCGACATCGTCGCCGAGCGCTACAAGCTCAGCCGCGAATACCAGGACGAGTACTCGCTGGAATCGCAGCGCCGCATGGCCGCGGCGCAGCAGGCCAACAAGTTCAAGGACGAAATCGTCCCGATGAAGACCAGGATGAAGGTGGTCGACAAGGCGACCAAGGCGGAAAGCATCGTCGACTACACGGTCGATCGCGACGAGTGCAACCGTCCCGAGACCACCATGGAAGGCCTCGCCAAGCTCGAGCCGGTCAAGGGCCCGGGCAAATACGTCACTGCCGGCAATGCCAGCCAGCTTTCGGACGGTGCGGCGGCTGTCGTGCTGATGGAAGCCAAGGATGCCGAAAAGCGCGGCCTGCAGCCGCTCGGCCGTTTCGTTGCCTGGGCGGCGGCGGGCTGCGAGCCGGATGAGATGGGCATCGGCCCGATCTTCGCCGTGCCGAAGCTGTTGAAGCGCCATGGCCTCAAGATCGACGACATCGACATCTGGGAATTGAACGAAGCCTTCGCCAGCCAGTGTCTGTATTCCCGCGACAAGCTCGGCATCGACCCCGAGAAGTACAATGTCAACGGCGGCTCGATCGCGATCGGCCATCCCTTCGGCATGACCGGCGCGCGGCTCACCGGCCACATATTGCAGGAGGGCCGTCGCCGCAAGGCGAAGTGGGGCGTCGTCACCATGTGCATCGGTGGCGGCCAGGGCGGCGCAGGCCTGTTCGAAATCTACAGCTGATCGGCCGTTACAAGCCGCTTCGCTGAACAAGCTTGACGATCATACGAACAAAAAAATGGCTCCGCGAGGAGCCATTTTCCGTTGAGGCGCAAGTTTCGTTGAGGCGCAAGCCTCAGTAACGATAACGCTTCTTGATCACGACCGTGTTGCGATGATGACGGTGTCCGCGATGGTAGCCGCGGTCGTGATGACGGCGGTATTCGGCCCGCGCACCATGACCATGGTGATGATGGCCGTGGTAACCGCTGCCTCGCTTGATCACAACAGTCTGAGCGCTTGCAATCGACGGCGCCGCAATGATGATCGCGGCAACGGCCGCAAGCACATATCCAAACTTCCTCATAGTTCTCATCCTCTTTCAATTGAGCGGAGATGTAACATTGCGGTGACACGAACGTTCCCGAGGGAACTCGAAGAGAATTCTGAATGTCTATTAAGAAAGGATCTGCGGATGCAATGCGTGCGTTGGTTCCAGGCACGAGAACGTTTCTTTAGTCCAATGAATCACGCTCGACACATTGCGTCTACACGTGGCCGTTCCGGACAATCGCGATCCCCACGGACCGTCCAGCCGCATGGTCATTGATACCCGTGTGGGTTGATCGCATGCGCCGGCTTGCGGAAAGCCCGGTCCCGGCGCATCATCGCGCCATAAAAATCATATGGGGGAGCGATGCCATGAGCGGGTTTTCACGCCGTGATTTTCTGAGCCTGACCGGGTCAGCCGCCGTTGCCGCGATGTCCGCACCGGCCAATGCCGCGATGGGACCGAACGACAAGTTCGACCTTGTGATCAAGGGTGGCGATGTGCTCGATCCCAGCCAGTCGCTGCGAGGAAAACGTGATATCGGCATTCGCTGGGGGATGATCGAGGCGGTTGAGGCCGATATTCCGGCGGCACGAGCCTCCAAGACCATCGACGCCACCGGCAAACTGGTGACGCCGGGATTGATCGACCTGCACTCCCACGTCTATCCCTATGGCTCGGGGATCGGCATTCCGGCCGACGAATTGGTGCAGGCCCAGGCAACGACGACAGTGGTGTCGGCAGGGGATGCCGGCGTCAACAATCTCGCCGCGCTCCGCCGTTACATCGTGGCGCAATCGCGCGCGCGGATTTACGCCTTCGTCCATATCGCCAATCACGGTCTGTCGGGCTTCCCGGTGGCCGAACTCTACAACATCGACCACGCGCAGCTCGACGCCTGCGCGATGGCGCTGGCCGAGAATCCGGACTTCCTGCTCGGCGTCAAAGTCCGGATGTCGGAGAATGTCATCGCCAGGCACGGTCTCGAACCACTGAAGCGAGCCATCAAGGCCTGCGAGATGTGCGGCTGGCCGGCCAAGATGATGGTGCATATCGGTGGCGTCGAGACCAGGGAGTTGATGTCGCAGATTCTCGATCTGCTGCGGCCGGGCGACGTGCTGACTCATGCCTATTCCGGCGCACCGAACATCGGCGGCGTCTTCACCAACATCGTGCAGGATGGCAAGCTGCTGCCGGCAGCGCTTGCCGCCAAGCAGCGCGGCGTGATGTTCGACGTCGGGCATGGCGGCGGCAGCTTCGATTTCACGGTGGCTGAGCCCGCGATCGCGGGCGGCTGCCCGCCCGACACGATCTCGTCCGATATCCACGTCTTCTCCGGCAACTCGCCCGGCATGCCGTATCTGCCGAACGTGATGAGCAAGTTCATCCCGCTCGGATTTACCGTGGAGCAGGTGGTGGCGATGGCAACCTCGGCGCCGGCCAAGATCATCAACCGCGCCCCGAAAATCGGCACGCTGCAGGTCGGCGCGCCCGGCGACGTCGCGATCATGGAGCTGGTGGAGGCGCAGGTCTCGTTCGTCGATACCCGCAACAACAAGCGCGAGGGCAAGCTGCTGCTGAAACCGGTGCAGACCGTGATCAACGGCGTGCCGTTCGGGAGGCCGTATCAGGCGCCGTTCGCGGTGCGGTGAGGGGCGCTGCCCGAAACCGGCAGAATGGATTGCTTCGTCGCCCACGCTCTCTTGCGCAAACGCTTTGCGTTTGTCGCAGGCAATGACGTGGAGAGATCGAACCCCGTCATTGCGAGTGAAGCGAAGCAATCTCCACGGGTTAAAGTCTCGGTGCTGACTTGATCCTTCGCCCACACGCTGCGCGCTTCAAGTCCGCGCCCGCTTCTCCACATTGGCGCTTCGCTCGGGCACGCCGAACTCCTTGCGGCAGACTTCCGCCAGCACGGCGACGCCTTGGCGGATCTGCTCATGGGAGGGGCTGGCAAAGCACAGCCGCAAGCGGCTGCCGGCATAGGACTTGTCGGTCGACCATTCCGGCCCCGGGTTAATGGCGACGCCGGCGGCCAATGCGGCCTGATACAGTTTCAGCGTATCGACATTGTCGGGGAGTTTGACCCACAGGAAGATGCCGCCCTTGGGATCCTCGAACTCGGCTGATGTGCCGAACTGCTCGTTGAGCGCCTCCATCAGCGTGTCGAGCTTGGTGCGCAGGCCGCGTGTCAGCTTCGGCACATGAGTTTGGAAATGCGGCGCGCAATATTCCGCCAGCACCATCTGCTCCAGCGCGCCACTTCCGGCGTCGGTTTTCAGCGCCAGCATCCGCGACATCAACTCCCAGGGCGCGACGATGAAGCCGACCCGCAGCGCCGGTGCGATCGATTTGGAAAACGAGCCGATATGGATGACGCCACCCTGCTTGCTCATCGCATAGATCGCGGGCGGGCGCTGGCCGTTCCAGATCAGGTCGGCATAGCAATCGTCCTCGAAGATCGGCACACCGTATTCCTGCGACAGTTTGATCATCTCGGCGCGCCGCGCCTCCGGCAGGATCGAGCCGGTCGGGTTCTGCACGGTCGGGATGGTGTAGATGTATTTCGGCAAGATGCCGCGGCGCTTGTGGTCGGCCAGAACAGCCGCCAGCGCATCCATCCGCATTCCCTCGTCGTCGAGGGGGATGCCGACCGCCTTGACGCCGAGCCGCGTCAGCCGGCTCAGCGAGCCCTGATAGGTCTCCTGTTCGATCAGCACGGTATCGCCGCGCGCCAGGAGCGTCGCGTTGACGAGGTCGAGCGCCTGCAGCGAACCGGAGACGATCATGACGTCGTCGGCGGTGCAGCCGATGCCGGCATCGCGCTTGAGTTTCCTGGTGAGGAATTCGCGCAGGGGGCGGTAGCCCTGCGGGCCGCTGGCGAGGCCGTAGGTCGCGAGCGTCTTACCCTCGCGCTGGAGCACGGCAGTCATCGCGTCGATCAGGCCATCGACCGGCACCTGGTCGGGATCATTGTTGCCGCCGACGAAACTGTATTTGGCCAGACCCGTCCACCGCGCCGCCGGCGCCGGCAATCCGGCCGGCAGCAATGGTGCGAAATCGAAAATTGATGCGGTAGACATTGGACATTCACTCCCGTTTTGTTTTTCGTTGAGACGGCCGCTGGCGCGGCCCTCCGGTATTTGGTTAGTTCTTGCCGGTGATCTTAGTCGGTCGCCGCCGGGGGATGAAAGCGGAATGTCTGCTATCGATGCTGCCCGATATGCGGGGGTGCGTGCGGGGTTCGCCGTCAGGAACCTTCTAAAATTGCCGGATGCTGCCGGCCGCCTGCGCCTGAGCGTCCGGTGCGGAAAGGATCGACAGGCAGGCAAGAATCGCTAGAAAGAGACCTGTCAGGCGGATATGACACATTGCTCGTTTGACCATTGCGCCCCGGCCTCTAGGTTGCAATGAGGAAAAGTCAGGAAATATGCACGAGCTTATCGGCGATATCACTTTATGCATCCTGTTTGCCTGGGTGCTTGGCTTGCTGGCCCATTTTACCCGGCAGCCGCTGATCCTCGCCTACCTTATCGCCGGGTTTGTCATCGGTCCATTCGGCATGAAATGGGTCCATTCCAAGGACTCGATTCACGTCATTTCCGAACTCGGCCTGATCTTCATGCTGTTCATGATCGGGCTGGAAATCGACCTGAAAAAGATCGTGCGCGCCGGCAAGGTCATCTTGTTTGCCGCGGGCGGGCAATTGGTCGGCGGCTGCCTGCTCGGGATCCTGTTCTTCTGGGGTATCGGGCTGTCGATGGGGGCGGGCCGTTTCGACGCGCTGTATCTCTGCGTCGCCTGTGCGCTCTCCTCGACCGTCATCATCGTCAAGGTGCTGTACGAGAAGCGTGAGCTCGATACGCTGCCCGGCCGCATCACGCTCGGCGTCCTGGTGCTGCAGGACATCTTCGCGATCCTGTTCCTGGCGGTGCAGCCGAGCCTCGACAATCTCCAGGTGAGCGTGATCCTGATCTCGATCGGCCGGGTCGGCGTGCTGGTCGCGACCGCGTTGGTGTTGAGCCGGTATTTGCTGCCAAGACTTTTTCACCAGATCGCGCGGCGGCCGGAGTTGATCCTGCTCGGCGCCCTGGCCTGGTGCTTCCTGATCGGCGAGATCGCCGAACGCTTGCATCTGTCACGCGAGATGGGCTCGCTGGTCGCCGGCGTCTCGCTCTCGACATTCCCCTATGCGCTGGACGTCACCGCCAAGGTGACGACGCTGCGGGACTTCTTCATCACGCTGTTCTTCGTCGCCTTGGGCATGACCATTCCCATTCCCGGCGCGTCGGTGATTTGGCTGGCGCTGCTGATTGCCGCCTTCACCGTCGTGAGCCGCATCGTGACGACGTTTGTGCCGCTCTACCTGATGAAACAGGGTCTGCGCGCCAGCCTGTTGCCGGCGATCAATCTGGCGCAGATCTCGGAGTTTTCGCTGGTCGTGATCCAGACCGGTGTGGTCGCGAACCATATCGGCACCGAAACTTCGAGTGCGGCGTCGTTCGCCTTCGTCATTTTGGCCGTGATCAGCACCTTCGTGATGGGCAAGAGCGATGAGATCACGCGAGCTCTGATCAATCCGATGAAGAAGATCGGCCTGCGCGATCTCGATCACGGCCAGGGCGAGGCCGTACATGAGGGCGGCCACGAAGCCCGCCGCATTGTCATTCTCGGCTTCTTCCGCGCGGCGAGCGCGCTGCTGGCCGAAATCGAGCGGCAGAATCCGCTCGTGCTCGAACAGATCACCGTGATCGATTTCAATCCCAACGTGTTCCGGACGCTGGCCGATCGCGGCCTGCACGTGATCTATGGCGATATCAGCAATGTCGATACGCTGCTGCATGCCGGTATCGGCAAGTCGGAGCTGATCATCCTGAGCGTGCCGGACTCGCTGCTGAAGGGCGCCAACAACGAAAAGCTGGTGCGGCACGTCCGCACTCTCAACCCATCAGCCAAAATCGTGGCGACCGCGGATATGCTTCGCGACGTCAATGATCTCTACGCAGCCGGCGCCGATTACGTGACCGTAACGAGGGTCAGCGACGCCCACGAACTCTATACCGTGATCGAGGCAGCGCAGGCGGGATTGCTGGGCGAGAAGCGCGCCGAAATGGACACGCTGCTCGCCGAGCGCAAGGAAGTGCTGCCGTAAGGCCTTCTGCTCGCAGATGGGAGCGGGATGTGGACGTGTGACGTCCCGCACGCATCCGCTTGAACCGGATTTAATGCAGCCGACACTGAGTACCGTATGGCGCGCCATTTCCTGGCGGCAAAGAAATTTCATTCGGTATGCGGTTATCATTATCGTCATCAAACAGCGCTCGTACATCGGGCCTGGCGTCCCCGTCGTCCACGCTGTTCGGGTGCCTGATGGCGGGAACGGCCGCGATCCTGTTCCAGCTGACGCTCGGCACGCTGGTCGTTGCGTACACGCCGGTCGTGCCGTGGATCATCGGCGTGTTCCTGCTCGGTCTGCCGCTGGCCATCGGCGTCACGCGATTTCGGCCCGGCCTGTTCATGCCTGCGGTCGCGATCATGACGTTGACGGGCGTGTCGCCGGTCTTTGTCGTGGATGCCCCCTTGTGGGGCCGCACCGTCAATCTGCGTCTGGTCGACGATATTCCTGAAGGTGTCGGCGTTGCCGGCTACACCGCGCCGCGCTGGCGCGTTGCAGGCGAGTTCGCAAGCGAGGCGCGCTTGAGCGGCGGTCGTGGCAGCAAGAGTTATGGCACCCGCCGTCTTGCGCCGCTGGTCGGCGAGGGCTGGAGACCGGAGCTTCCCGTCGAGGTCTGGGTCGCGGGCGAAATCAGGGATTCCGGACGCATTCTCGCCTCGCATCCGCAATTCTGGAACGAATCCGGCGGCGAATATGTCCGGTTCGTCGGCGTTGCCGTATCCGGCGCGCAGATCATCGCGCGCGATGCGGCCAAGAAATTCGGCCTCAAGACCCTGGATGAGCCGCTCATCGTGACCCGCGCCCCTTCGGTTGCGGGCGCCCTCGCAGAGCAATACCGGGCCATTGCGCGGATCGCCGCCGTGCCCTTGCTGGGGTGGGCCTTCTGCATCATCCTTGCTGCAGGCTTCTCCAAATGGCGCGAGCAGCGCGGGCGGTGAGTTCTCGCGCTACAGGCTGCTTTCCTGCGCTGGTGCGCCAGCGCTGAGGTCGTGCCGACCCGATCGTGTAGCCGTCCGGCTGGGCGTGGATGACGGCCCCCGTGCCGATGGTGGCGGAAGCGGTGGGACTGGCCTGCGGCCCCTGCCATCAGGGCGAACCCCGCCCATGCCGTCAGCTGGAAATTCAACCGAAAATGCATATGTCTCTTCCCCGAGTGCCTGCCGATTTCGTACAGCGAAACGCTTCGGCGACGTTCTGCCCCGCGTATTGATGCTGGCGCGGGCCCATGAGTCCGGCTAATGCACTCCCTGTCCAAAGCGAGAATTTGAGAAAATGGCCGATACGATCCAGGAAGTTCTGCAAGCCTTTGCCAAGGGCGAACTCGTCGTCGTCACCGATGATGACGACCGGGAGGGTGAGGGCGATCTGATCGTCGCCGCCTCGCTCTGCACCGCCGAGAAAATGGCGTTCATCATCCGCCATACCTCGGGCATCGTCTGCGCGCCGATCACGCAGGAAGACGCGCGCCGGTTCCGGCTCGATCCGATGGTCGCGCATAATGATTCCAACCACACCACCGCCTTCACCGTCTCGATCGACTACAAGCCCGATGGCGGCACAGGTATTTCGGCTGACGAGCGCGCCTCCTGCTGCCGGGCGCTGGCCAACCCGAATGCCGGCGCCAGTGATTTTGCCCGGCCCGGTCATATCTTTCCGCTGATCGCCCGCGACGGCGGCGTGCTGCTGCGTTCCGGTCATACCGAGGCCGCGGTCGATCTTTGCAAGCTCTCCGGCCTGCCGCCGGTCGGCGTCATCTCCGAGTTGATGAACGACGACGGCACCGTGATGAAGGGCATGCAGGTCGCAAAATTCGCCGCCACCCACAAGCTCAAGCACGTCACGATCGCTGACATGATCGCCTACCGCCAGGCGCGCGAGAAGCTGATCGAGCGGGTCGCAACGTTTACGACGGATAGCCCGATCGGGCCGCTGCAGGGCTACGCCTACCGTTCGCCGTTCGATGAGATTGCGCATGCCGCCTTCGTCTATAACGGCATCGGCGACGGCAAGAACGTGCTGACGCGGCTGCACAAGCCCAACATCGTCAAGGACCTGTTCACCGGCCAGGCGCGCATGCAGATCGTGCTGAACCATTTCAAGCAGGCCGGCCGCGGCGTGCTGGTGTATTTGCGCGACGGCGCCGCCGGCGTTCCGGTCGAGCCGGTCGGCGAACAGAAATCCGCCGAGGCCGATCGCAACCGACAATGGCGTGAAGTCGGCGTCGGCGCGCAAATATTGCGCGACCTCGGTATCACTTCGATCCGGCATCTGACGTCGTCGGTACACGACTACAAGGGACTGTCCGGTTTCGGGATCGAGATCGTCTCCAACGAACGGCTCGAAGGGTAGCTCGTCATTCCGGGGCGATGCCAAGCATCGAGCCCGGAATCTCGAGATTCCGGGTTCGCATCTTCGATGCGCCCCGGAATGACGGCGAGGCCCAATTCAATTGCGCTTCGGACGATAGCGCACTAATTTGGCCACCAATTCCAGTCAGGACAGTGATGCGAAAGGGATTTTTATGAGCGTGCGCCCTCAGTCCAAGGACAAACCGACATCGGCGGGTTTCCAGTGGGACGATCCGTTCCTGCTCGATGAGCAGCTTACCGAAGACGAACGCATGATCCGCGACACCGCGCGTGCCTATGCGCAGGACAAGCTGCTGCCGCGCGTCACCAAGGCCTATCTCGAGGAAAAGACCGATCGCGAGATCTTCAACGAGATGGGCGAACTCGGCCTGATCGGCATCACGCTGCCGGAAGAATATGGCTGCGCCAGTGCAAGCTATGTCGCCTATGGCCTGGTGGCGCGCGAGATCGAGCGCGTCGATTCCGGCTATCGTTCGATGAACTCCGTGCAGTCCTCGCTGGTGATGCATCCGATCTACGCCTATGGCGACGACAGCCAGCGCAAGAAATATCTGCCCAAGCTTGCGACCGGCGAATGGGTCGGCTGCTTCGGGCTGACCGAGCCGGATGCCGGCTCCGATCCCGGCGGCATGAAGACCCGCGCCGAGAAGGTCTCCGACGGCTACAAGCTGACCGGCAGCAAGATGTGGATTTCCAACGCGCCGATCGCCGACGTGTTCGTGGTCTGGGCCAAGTCCGCCGCGCATGACAATCAGATCCGCGGCTTCATCCTGGAAAAAGGCATGAAGGGCCTGTCGGCGCCGAAGATCGGCGGCAAGCTTTCGCTGCGCGCCTCGATCACCGGCGAGATCGTGATGGACGGCGTGGTGGTGCCCGAGAGCGCGCTGTTGCCCAACGTGTCCGGCCTGAAGGGACCGTTCGGCTGCCTCAACCGCGCCCGCTACGGCATCTCCTGGGGCGTGATGGGCGCCGCCGAGGATTGCATGGCGCGCGCGCGCCAATACACGCTCGAGCGCAAGCAGTTTGGCCGGCCGCTGGCCGCAACCCAGCTGGTGCAGAAGAAGCTCGCCGACATGCAGACCGAGATCTCGCTGGGCCTGCAGGCCTCATTGCGGGTCGGCCGCCTGATGGACGAGGGCAAGGTGGCGCCGGAGATGATCTCGATCGTCAAGCGCAACAACTGCGGCAAGGCGCTCGATATCGCCCGCGTCGCCCGCGACATGCACGGCGGCAACGGCATCCAGATCGAATATCACGTGATGCGCCACTCCTCGAACCTGGAAACCGTCAACACCTATGAAGGCGCCCACGACGTCCACGCCCTGATTTTGGGCCGCGCGATCACGGGCATCCAGGCGTTTTCGTAAAGACAAACTCTATCCAATCGTCATGGCCGGGCAGAAGCGCGAAGCGCGTCTTCGCGCTAGATGTCCCGGCCATCCACGTCTTGGACGCCGCGAGAAGAAAGACGTGGATGCCCGGGAACAAGCCCGGGCATGACGGAGCAAGAACCCCACGCTGCGAGCATTCCTGCATGGCCGAAACCGAAGACGAAACCATCCCGTTCAACCGTGACTTTCCGCTCCAGCCGGGCGTCGTCGACGAAGCCCGGCCCGGCGTGCGGCGGGTGCTCTGCGACAATCCGAGCCCCTTCACCTTCACCGGCACGGTCAGCTACATCGTGGGCAAGGGCAAGGTTGCGATCATCGATCCCGGCCCGAACAATGAGGCGCATGCGAAAGCGCTGCTGGATGCCGTCCGCGGCGAAACCGTGACGCATATCCTGGTCACCCATACCCACAACGACCATTCGCCGAACACCGCGCGGATCAAGGCCGCGACCGGCGCGCCTGTCTACGCCGAGGGGCCGCACCGCGCCTCGCGGCCGCGCTTCGAGAGCGAGAAGCACAATCCGGAATCGGGAGCCGATCGCGACTTCCGGCCGGACATCGAGGTCAAGAACGGCGACACCATCGAAGGCTCCGGCTGGGCGCTGGAAGCGGTGGCAACCCCGGGCCACACCGCCAATCATCTGGCGTTCGCCTGGCCCGAGCGGAAGATCAGTTTCGTCGGCGACCACGTGATGGGCTGGTCGACCTCGATCGTGGCCCCGCCTGATGGCTCGATGATCGACTACATGGATTCGCTGGCGCGGCTGGAGAAGCGCCCGGAGGATCTGTATTTCTCAGGCCATGGGCCGGAAATTCCGGAAGGCCCGCGCTTTGTGCGTTTCCTGACCCGGCACCGCCGCGCCCGCGAAGCCTCGATCCTGCATCGTCTTGCCAAGGGCGAGACCGACATCCCGAACATGGTGCGCGCGATCTATATCGGCCTCGATCCGCGGCTGACCGGTGCCGCCGGCTATTCCGTGCTGGCGCATCTGGAAGACCTCGTGTCACGCGGCATCGTGGCGACCGACGGCGATCCCGTGATCGGCGGGACCTATCGGATGGCTTCCTAGAACGAACCATCTTTCGTCACGTTCGAGGTACAGCAGTGATCCGCGCCATGGTCCGACGTGCACTTGTTTTGACGGCGGCATTTGTCGCAGGGCTGACGCCGGTCACGTGCCTTGGCGAGGGCAACAATCGGTTACCGACCAAGGCAACAAAGGAACTTCCTCCTGAACTGCTCTCGCTGCTCCAACAGAAGAAGATGCCCAAATATTCACCTATCGTGGTGCGCCTTTTCAAGGAAGAGGCGGAGCTCGAAGTCTGGAAACAGGACACCACCGGCCGTTTCCAGATCCTCAAGACCTATCCGATCTGCCGGTGGTCGGGCGATCTTGGACCGAAGCTGCACGAGGGCGACCGTCAGGCTCCAGAGGGATTCTATACAGTTACACCTGAGTTGATGAATCCCAACTCCAGCTTCTATCTTTCGATCAACCTTGGCTACCCCAACAAATTCGACAAGGCGAACAACCGCGACGGCAGCTTCCTCATGATCCACGGCGACTGCTGGTCGAGCGGTTGCTATGCCATGACCGACGAACAGATCAGCGAGATTTATTCGCTGGCACGCGACTCATTCCTCAGCGGGCGGCCGTCGTTCCAGGTCCAGGCCTATCCGTTCCGCTTGACGCCGGCGAATCTGGCACGGCATCGAAATAATCCGAACCTGGCCTTCTGGAAAATGCTCAAGATCGGCAACGATCATTTCGAGACGACGCAACTCGAACCCAAGGTGGACGTGTGCAATCGCCGCTATGTATTCGATGCGCAACCTCCCCCAAATTCGCCGCATCCTCTTGTGTTCAATGCATCCGAAAAATGCCCCTCCTTTGTCGTCAATCCGGAAATCGCGCGGCGGGCGCGGGAAAAAAATCGCATCGACGAGCTCGAATACTCCCGATTGGTTGAAGACAATTTGCCGGTCGCCCCGATCTACAGCGGTTTGGACGGCGGAATGAACAAGGCTTTTCTGGCGCGGTTTCCGGGCAGAGTGACGCTTGCGAAAGTGATGCCGTATGCATCTTACCTGCCGCAATTGCCACCGATCCCCTGGATCGACAACGATGGCTCGTTGACGAGCAAATGGTTTGGCGTCTCGTTCTCCAAACCGATTGTGTGCGATCCGGCTCGTGCCAGCTTCCCATCGGGCCGGTGCTGAACTCTTGTCCAACGTCCGCCATGGGCCAGACGCTGACTTAAAAGCGGCGACCCGAATGTTGCAGACGAAGGACGGAGGACTGAGTTACTGGACCTCGGCGATCTTCGATCCAGATGACGGCATCTGCGCGTTGTTTGTCGGGGGCCGGTTCGACGGCAATGCCGGGTCCGGCAATCGGAAAGCGGCGCCGGGCGGCGCTCCCTGGGATGGTCGACGGGCAGCGGTTACAGGAAGCACGATCACTTTCGCTCCGACTTTCACCCGCTCATAAAGGTCCACGATGTCCTCGTTGGTCAGCCGGATACAGCCGGACGAAACCTGCTTCCCGATCGTATCGGGCTTGTTGGTGCCGTGAATTCTATATTCGGTCTCGCCCAGATACATCGCCCGGGCGCCGAGCGGGTTGCCGGGGCCGCCTGCCATGAACCGCGGCAGATAAGGCTGACGCACCAGCATATCTGCAGGCGGACGCCAATCCGGCCATTCTGTCTTGCGGGCCACCGTCTGTTCACCGGACCAGGTGAAACCTTCGCGGCCAACACCGATGCCGTAGCGCATTGCTTGCCTGTCGTTCAGAACGAAATAAAGGAATGTGTTTTTGGTATCGATGATCACGGTGCCCGGCGTCTGGTGGCTGGCGTAGTCAATCACCTGCCGAACAAATGCTCCGGGAGCGTCAGCGGCTTTTGGCGGTTCGACCGGAGGCGCGGGAGGCAAAATCGGAGCCGGAGCTGGAGCTGGAGCCAGAGCCAGAGCCGGAACTGTCGCTGATGCATGAACTGGAGTTGCCACGTAAACCGGAGTTGACGACGCCAGAGCCTGGTGCGCGGACGGCTTTCGGGTCGGTTGCACGCTCGTCGGGCGCCACAGCAAACTGTACGCCAATGCGGCGAGCGCCACGGCGCCAACTGCAACTCTCGCGACCATTGGTAGTGCGAGCGTCGCCTTTGCCTTTCCACGTTTGGCCCGCTTGCTCATATCTTTCCCCAGGTCACCATGCCCAGAAGAAGTACCCAGCAAAATTTAAGAAACTTCGAAGCGATTGCGCTCGCACTGGAACCGTTAGCGGTGGTTAACGCCGAACTCTCATTCGGCAACATAAAAACTGGGCGGAGCAGACACGCTCCGCTGGGTCAATCGCGTCTATGGGCCCAGGAAGCGCCAAGTTCGCAAAGGAGGATTGAGCCGCAGCCAGCGCGCTACTGCTTCTTCACCGTCTTGGCCGGTGCCTTCGCGGGCGCCGCCGGTTTCTTGGCGGCCGGCTTGGTGTCGGCCACGGTGTTGATGTCCGCGATCAGCTTGGTGATGCGTGAGGCGTTGCTGCCGAGATCGCTGTCGAAATAGCGCGATGCGGAGCGGATATCGACGCGGGAATCCTCGCCGTCGGCCTTGATTCGGATCGAGACGTCTTCGCGAAATCCCATGATCATCGTTTGCGCGATCGCCTCGATGCGTCCTTCGCGGCGCGCCTGCGGCGGGCGCTCGTCGACGACGCGCCATTTGCGCTTGTTGACGAGCGCGAGCGTGATCTCATAGGCGCGCTGCGGCGGGACTTCGAGTTCGACGGTCTCGACATCAGGGTAGGCGATCGCCTGCTGCTCGGCTGAATAGAGCCCGGCATAGACGGCGGGATTGGTGCCATCGCCGGCACGCAGCGGCGCCAGCGCCTGGAAGCGTGGCGGATCGATCGAATCGGTGGTGATGTCGTAGATCCGCGGCAGGTTGCGGTATTGCAGGGCGAGATAGGCGGGGTAGGCGAGGATGGCGGCGTCGAGCAACAGCGCCAGTAGGATGCGGCCCATGCCGCGCGAACCGTTTTGCCAGATCGCAGCAAACGCGGCGAGGCCGACCAGGATGGAGAGGCCGGCCAGGGCCAGGGCGCCGAAGAACGTCGCCAGCGCCGGCTTCATTTCGAGGAAGCCGAAGCGGACGATCATGATCGACACCACCACCGCAACCAGGGAGAATATCGCGAGGTTGCGCGCCCATGTGGCGAGGCTGGACACGGGCTCCGTCTGGTAGGGAGCGGAAAACCTGCGGGCCATCCCTAGACTTCCATCATGAATTCAGTTGCCGTTCCGGTCGCAATACTGGAGACCCGGCGCCTTGAACTAGCGCATTTTCCGCGCCTGTGGAAAGCAGCTTGCGCCGGAAAATCAGTCCAAATGGTGGTGCAAGGAGTGTCATGGCGCCTCATGCCGGATGGCTGAACTGTGCCACCACAAAGTCGATAAAGGCCTTGATGCGCGGAGCGCGGTGGCGGCCCGGGACAGTCAGCGCATGGATCGCAAACGTCTCGGGGATGTGGCTATCCCCGAGCAGCGGAACGAGGGTGCCTTGCTGGATTGCTCGCGCGACCATGAAATCCGCCAACCTGGCGATGCCGAGCCCGGCTACCGCCATATCAAGCAGCAGGTCGGCATTGTCGCTGGTAAAGGTGCCTGACACGGCGAGGCGATTGATGCCTTCATGGGTGTGGAAGGGCCATTGCGACCACGCCGGCCCGGGTAGCGTCAGGCAATTATGCTGCAGCAGATCGGCCGGCACGCGCGGCGATCCGTGTTGCTTCAAATAGAGCGGACTGGCGCAAATGACCCGTGTCGCGTCACCGAGCTTGCGTGCCACGAGGGTTGAGTCGCCGAGTGCGCCGGAGCGGATGGCGACGTCGACCTGCTCGGCAACCAGGTCGACCTGGTGGTCCGAAACATGAAGCTCGACGCTGATGTCTGGATATTTGGCGAGGAAATCTGGAAGGGCGGGCCCGAGTATCTGTTTGGCGAGGGCTGTTCCGACGCTGATCCGCAAATGGCCGCGTGGCAGCCGGCTTGCCGCCGTTACCTCGGCTTCAGCGGCTTCGATCGAAGCGAGGATGTCCCGGCTCCGGGCCAGGAACAGATCGCCCTCGGCGGTCAAAGCGAGCCTGCGCGTGGTCCTGGTCAACAGGCGCACCCCCAGCCGGTCTTCGATGCGGGTGACCAGCTTGGACAGAGCAGAGGGGGTCACGCCGAGGTCGTCTGCCGCGGCGGCAAAGCTGCCGCGTTCGACCACCCGCACGAACCCGTTCATTTCGGCCGAGGCCGCGTTGATATTCATGAATTTATTTCACGAGTGAATATGAATACTCGCCAATTATATCACGTTAGAAACGTAATAAAAGGTGGTCGCAGACAATGAAGGAGCGCCCACTATGTCTTGGGAAAAGAAGCTGCACGGTCACGTAACGGGTGTTGAAGGCGCGCTGCGCCATCCGGACGGCAGCCCCGATATCGCCGCCTACGGCAGGATCGCTCACCGCGAGCGGGACGCAGCCGTCCTTGCCGCCGTGCAGGACACAGCCCGCAGCCTGCGCGCGATGTGGTCGGCGATCTGGCGTGTCTTGGGTGGGTCCTCGGGCCGGTCGGGGCGCATCCGGTCGAACGCGCCCCTCCGGGGTTAAGCCGCCGCGTTCGGAAAACTGTAGCTCTTGAACTGGTCGCGTAGCGCGGTTTTCAGGATCTTGCCGGTCGCGGTGTGCGGAATGCCCTCGACGAAGGCGACGTCGTCGGGCATCCACCATTTCGCGATCTTGCCATCCATGTATTTCAGGATGTCCTCGCGCGTCGCTTGCTGGCCGGCCTTGAGCTGCACGATCAAGAGCGGACGCTCGTCCCATTTGGGATGATGGATGCCGATCACGGCGGCTTCCGCGACCGCCGGATGGCCGACCGCGAGGTTTTCCAGATCGATCGACGAAATCCATTCGCCGCCCGACTTGATGACGTCCTTGGAGCGGTCGGTGATCCGCATATAGCCGTGCTGGTCGATGGTCGCGACGTCGCCGGTGTCGAAATAGCCGTGTTCGTCGAGAATCTCGCTATCGACCTTGAAGTAGGCCTTCGCGACGGCAGGTCCTGCGACCTTGAGCCGGCCAAAGGTCTTGCCGTCCCACGGCAATTCCTTGCCGGCATCGTCGGTGATCTTCATCTGCACACCGAACGGCGGATAACCCTGCGTCTGCAGGATATCGAGCCGCTCCTCGCCGGAGAGTTCGGCAAACGGCGGCTTCAGCGCCGCCACGGTGCCGATCGGGCTCATCTCGGTCATGCCCCAGGCGTGGCGCACGCGAACGCCCATGTCGACGAACGACTTGATCATCGAGCGCGGCATCGCCGAGCCGCCGCACACCACGCTCTTCAGGTGGGGCAGCTTCAGGTTTCCGGCAGCCATGTGATTGAGCAGCATCAGCCACACCGTCGGCACGCCGGCGGTGTGCGTGACCTTCTCGGTGTCGAGAAGCTCATAGACCGAAGCGCCGTCGAGCTTGGCGCCCGGCATCACGAGCTTGGTGCCCATCGAGGGCGCGGAGAACGCGATGCCCCAGCTGTTGGCGTGGAACAACGGCACCACCGGCAGCATTGTCTCGGCGGCGCTGGTGCCGAGCGCGTCGACATTGTTGGCCATCAACCCGTGCAGTACGTTGGAGCGGTGCGAATACAACACGCCTTTTGGATCGCCCGTGGTACCCGAGGTGTAGCACATCGCGGCTGCGGTATTCTCGTCGAAGGTCTTCCACTCGAACTTGCCGTCGGCTTCCGCGATCCAGTCCTCATAGGCGACCGCGTTCTTCAGCGTGGTCTGCGGCATGTGGGCCTTGTCGGTGAACACGATGTAGCGTTCGACGCTGGGCAGGCTGCCCGCGATCTTTTCCAGGATCGGAATGAAGGTGAGATCGGTCATCACCACGCGGTCTTGCGCATGGTTGATGATCCAGGCGATCTGGTCGGGGAACAGCCGCGGGTTGACGGTATGGCAGATCGCGCCGATGCCCATGATGCCGTACCAGGCTTCAAGGTGGCGCCAGGTGTTCCATGCGATGGTGGCGACGCGGTCGCCGAGCTTGATGCCGTCGCGATCGAGCCGCTGCGAGACTTTCAGCGCGCGATCGCGAATTTCGGCGTAATTGGTGCGATGAATGGGCCCTTCGACCGACCGCGTGACGACCTCTTGCGTACCGTGATACTGCGCCGCGTGTTCGATAATCCGGTGGCAAAGCAAAGGCCAGTCTTGCATCAATCCGAGCATACGCACGTCCCTCCCAAAGGTTATTTCCTCGCGCATGATCCGCCAAAGTGCTGGTGTTTTGGCGCGCGATCATGGAATTGACATGAACTGTAGCGCGGAGAAAGCAAGCCGAAAATGGGCTTATGGCGCCTTTGGCCGCACGGCGGCGGCAATGGTTACCGTTGCGGTGGGCCTGCTTCTGCCCGGCGTGTACTGCGAACCGGCCCTGGCGGCCAAAGCCTCCCGATCGACGCCCTGGGGCGACCTGTTCGGGATCCACCCGCCGAAGCCGCGGGCAAAGGTCCACCGGGCGGCGGTGCCGCTCCCGCGGCCGCGCCCGGCCGATGCCCCCTCCGCTGAGGAGCTTGCCAAAGAAGCTGCCCAAGAAACTGCCAAAGCCGCCAAGGAGACCACGAAGGAAGGCAAGCCCACCGAACAGGCCACGCCCCAGCCACCTCCGCCCTCGGCCTGCCGGCTGGCGCTGACGGAGGCCATCGCCATTGCTCCCAGCATTCCCGATATCCGTGGCGCCGGCGGCTGCGGGGGCGAGGACCTGGTGCGACTCGAGGCGATCGTGCTGCCGGACAAGCGGCAGGTCTCGGTGAAGCCGGCGGCGATCCTGCGCTGCGCGATGGCCTCCGCATTGGCGGACTGGATCCGGACTGACATCGCGCCGCTGGCGGTGCGTCTCGGCAGCACGATCAGTGATCTCGACAATTTCGACTCGTTCGAATGCCGCGGCCGTAACCGCATCGTCGGCGCAAGACTCTCCGAACACGGCCGCGCCAATGCGCTCGACGTCCGCGCCCTCAAGCTGTCCAATGGCCGCTCGATCTCGCTCACCGATCGCTCCGTGCCGCGCGAGGTGCGCGAAGCCGTGCTGCATACGGCGTGCGCGCGATTCTCGACGGTGCTGGGTCCGGGGTCGGACTGGTACCACGAGGACCACATCCATCTCGACCTCATGGAACGGCGGAATAACTACCGGATCTGCCAATGGGACGTGTGGGACCCGCTGCCGCAGACCGCGCCGCTGCTGCCGGCCGAGCGGCCGGAAGAAGCGCCGCCGCGCGAGGTTGCCGCCAAACCCGACGCGGCCAAACCCGACGCGGCCAAATCCGCTGCGGGGAAATCCAGCGCCGCTCCGGCGGATGAGAAATCCGATGCGGCAACGTCCAAACCCGAACCCAAGCCCACAACAAAAAAGCGCCGGCAAAACCGGCGCTCGTGATCGTCCTTTTGCGGCGTCGCCAGTCGCGCCCAATACGTGACGATTCATTGGCGTAACTCCAGCGTTTACGTGCCCTTTGGGCTCTTCGCTGAACGATAAGTGTGTCTTTCTGGCCGCATTACCGCACCCCCGTGGGTTCCGGTCGATATTTTGGCCACGTTCCTCACGTCCTGGTTTTCAATCCTGCCGATTGCACGTGTTCAGCGCGATATTGTGCGGCCAAATAAAAAACGCCGGCAAAGCCGGCGTTCTGATCTCGTTGCGGATGGTGCGATCGATCCGCTATTGCATCACGTTGCCGCTGCCGCCCTGGAGCGCCATCTTCGAATTGTACGGCGAGTCGCCCTGCTTGGGGTCCAGCACCACCACGATCGTGCCTTGCTTGACCTTGCTGTAGAGGTCGATGACGTCCTCATTGGTCATGCGAATGCAGCCCGAGGAAATCGATGCGCCGATATATTCCGGCTGGTTGGTGCCGTGAATCCGGAACAGGGTGTCGCGGCCGCCCTGGTAAAGATAGAGCGCGCGGGCGCCGAGCGGATTGTCGACGCCGCCGGGCACCGACGCCGGCAGGCCTTCGATGCGCTTATGGATGTCGGCGGTCGGCGTCCATTTCGGCCATTCCGCCATGTTGCCGACCTTGGCAATGCCGGAGAAGGCCAGCGCTTCTTCGCCGACGGTAATGCCGTAACGGATCGCCTTGCCGCCGTCCTGCACCAGGTAAAGATAGTGGTTGTCGGAATCGACCACGATCGTGCCGGGTAGTTCGCGGCGGTGATAGTCGACGATGGCGCGGCGGAACGGTTCGGCCACGGCGACCTTGGCGTAACGCGCCTTTGCCAGCTGGACCTTGTCATTCGGCTTGAGCGTGGCCTCCGGCGCGGCCTGATAGCTCGTGGTCTGCATGCAGCCCGACAACATCAGGCCTGCAGCCAGAATTCCCAACTTTGCCTTCAGCGACGTCATTGCGCACTTCCAATCGAACAATATCGCGGTTACGCGCCAATTTGCGTCGCAAACGCCACGATTCCAATAATCCCATTATTGGCAAAAACCGGTAATTATTCCAGTGCTTAGACGCTTGTTCGGCGCTGCGGGAGCCTGGCTGTGGCTTTTTTGCCGCAAGTTTTTCGATTTCCGGTTGATTTATAGGCAACGCTGGCGTCCTTGCCGAATCGTGGCCACGCTACCGCCACCCCACCGCCATAAATGTGGATGGGGGTTAATACGCCAGTCATCAAGCGCTTGCCAGAATCGCGTTTAGTCCGCTCGGTGCCTGTGGCGTTTTCGTGCGGAGCGGGTACGGGTTTCGCGTGAAGAAGACACGTCAGAACCAACGACCGCTGCCCTGTTCCGGAGTTTCCTATGTTGTCAGTGTACGTCCCCTCTGAATCCACCCTGAAGAAAGTCGAGGTGGCTGAACCGGCGAAGTTGCCGGAAAGCGCAGTCTGGATCGACATGGTGAAACCGACGGGCGAGGAAGACCGCGCGGTGGAGCGGCTGACCGGGATCGCGGTGCCGACCCGGGAGGACATGCAGGAGATCGAGATTTCCAGCCGGCTCTATATCGAGAACGGCGCGCGCTACATGACCGCGACGCTGATGTGCCATTCCGACACCGACATGCCGCGGACGACGGCCGTCACCTTCATCATGGCTGGTCACCGGTTGGTAACCGTGCGCTACGACATGCCGAAGCCGTTTGCCCTGGTGGAGAACAAGCTGGCGCGCTCTTGCATGCCGGGCATAACCGGCGAAATGGTGCTGATGGAACTTGTCGACGCGGTGATCGACCGTTGCGCCGACATTCTGGAGAAGGTCGGCGCCGACGTCGATCAGGTTTCCCATGACATCTTCGAACCCGAAAGCGAGCGTCACGGCCAGGCCAAGCGATATTCGCAGATACTGATCGCGATCGGGCGCAAGGGGGATTTGACCTCGAAGGTCCGCGAGAGCCTGGTCTCGGTCGGCCGCGTCGTCACTTTCCTCTCGGCGGTCATGGAAGGCGTCAAATGGTCCAAGGACATGCGCGAGCAGCTCAAGACCATGCAGCGTGACGTCGCCTCGCTGACCGATCACGCGTCCTACCTCTCCAACAAGATCACCTTCGTGCTCGACGCCATGCTCGGCGTCGTCAATCTCGAACAGAACAACATCATCAAGCTGTTCTCGGTGATGGCCGTGGTCCTGATGCCGCCGACGCTGATCGCCTCGATCTACGGCATGAATTTCAAGGCGATGCCGGAGCTCGAATGGGCGCACGGCTATCCGATGGCGCTGGTGATGATGCTCATGGCAGCCGTGCTGCCTTACTTTCTTTTCAGATGGAAGAAGTGGCTGTAGTCGCAACCTGATTGTTCGCGGCGGTGACTGTCGTCCCCGAGGTGACTGTTGTCACTGAGGTGACTGTTGTCACCGAGGTGGCCGTAGTAACCGAGATGTTAAGGCGCGCGCATGATCTCGGGGGCATTCATGCGCCGGCAAAAAAAACAGGAAGCTGCCCCATTTGTACGAGTAAAATTTGAGCGTCGCGATGAACCTTTGCGCGACGGCTTTCTGCGATAACGCTGTCACAAGCCGCGAGGACAGCAATGGTTGAAAAATTCATAACGTCACCCCGCAACGTCATCGATTTTGCGCGCTACCAACAGGACCGCATCGTTGGCAAGGCGCAGGCGATCGCGGCGCGGCTCTGCCGGCATTGTGGTGCGGCGCTTGCCGATGGCGAGAACGAAGACGAATGCTCGAGCGCCTTCAATGTCGAGACGCGTGATCTGCGAACCGCGCCAAGGAAAACGCGGAGCAAGTTTTACGCGGATTGAAGCGCGCCAGCGTTTCGCGCGAAGCATGCCCTCGGACTTGATCCGGGGGAGCATGCCGGTTCGCGCAAAGAAAACGCGTCAGAAAGAGAATCCAGAGCTTCGGTTCTGATTCAAATCAGATCGCGCTCTAGACGTGCTGGCCGCCGTTGATGTGAATCTCGGCGCCGTTCACGTAACTGCTGGTTTCGGTGCACAGCACGTAGATGATCTTGGCCACCTCGTCCGGTGTGCCGAGGCGGTGCATCGGGATCTGCTGGTCGACGATCTTCTCGGTGCCCGGCGACAGGATCGAGGTGTCGATCTCGCCCGGTGCGATCGAATTGACGCGGACGCCGACGCGGCCGAAATCGGAGGCCATTTCACGTGTGAGTGAAGCAAGTGCCGCCTTCGACGTCGCATAGGCCACGCCCGCGAACGGATGCACGCGCGAGCCCGCAATCGAGGTGACGTTCACTACCGAACCCTTGGTGGCCTTCAATTCCTCGATCAGCCCGCGCGCCATCATGATGGGTGCGAAGAAGTTCACCCGGAAAACATGGCTCCAGGTCTCGATGTCGGTATCCATGGTGCCCATCCGCGTGCCCGCTGCGGTCTTCGGCGAAATCGCGGCATTGTTGACCAGCGCATGCAGCGCGCCGCCTTCCAGCCGTTGGCGGATTTCCGAAATCGCCCGCGTGGTATCGGCATGGTCGGCAAGATCGACCTGGATGTGATCCTCAGGCCCGGCGTCCCACGGGCAGTCTTCGGGGAAAGGATGCCGCGAGCAGGTGATGACGCGCCAGCCGGCGGAGGAAAAGCGGATCACGGTGGCATGGCCGATGCCGCGGCTGGCTCCGGTCAGGAGCAGCGTGCGTCGCGGCGCATTGGTGGAAGTCGACATGCAATACTTTCAGGCTTCAGGGATAGAGCCGCACTTTGGTCCAAGGCTGAACTTGCCCCTGGACCGGCGCGTCGCGGCGGAATTCGATGCGGTCGTGGAGACGGAACGGACGGTCGTGCCAGAATTCGAAACGGACCGGCTCGATGCGCCAGCCGCTCCAGCCCGGCGGACGCGGCACCTCGCCGATGACGTGCTTGGCGGCGACCAGCGCGATCGCCTGCTCGAAGGCAAAGCGGCTTTCCAGCGGCTGCGATTGCTTAGAGGCCCAGGCGCCGATCTGCGCCTGCTTCGGGCGGGTGGCGAAATAGGCGTCGGCTTCTTCCGGCGTCACAGGCGACACGTTGCCGCGGATGCGCACCTGACGGCGCAGCGATTTCCAGTGAAATAGTAAAGCCGCTTTAGGATTTGCGGCGAGTTCGCGGCCCTTCTGGCTGGCGATGTGGCTGTAGAACACGAAACCATCCGCATCATAGCCTTTCATCAGCACCATCCGCACATCGGGAAGGCCGTCGGCATCGACGGTTGCGAGCGCCATCGCGTTGGGATCGTTCGGCTCTGCCTTCACGGCTTCGGCGAACCACGCACCGAACAACGCAAACGGTTCCTCGGCGGCGGTAAAATCACCCGATGTTAACGGTGTCGGGTGTTTGATGGAGGTTGTGTCGGTCATGCCAGGAGTTCCAGTTGCGTCCGTTCGCGTCAGAGAGCGCGCTACAGTCCCAGTGTAGGTTCGCCCTATATAGGACATGGGGACGCATTGGCCTATCGGCGATCCGGCCGGCGGGCGCGGTGATGACGATGATTTTGATCGGCCTCGGCGCGGGCGGTTGCAGCATGTCCCGCTCCGACGTGCTCGCCAAGCTGGAAGAAAAAGACGTCACGGGGTCGGTGACACCACCGGCCGCCCCTCCGGTGCCGACCGAGAGCGATCTGGCCTTTGCCCGCACGGCCGCTTCCGATGTGTTGACCAAAGGCGGCAAGGATTCCAGCCAGCCCTGGGAAAACCCCGAAACCGGCGCGCGGGGTTCGGTAACGCCGCTGTCCCAGGCCTATGCCTCGGACGATGGCCGCACCTGCCGGGATTTCCTGGCCAGCTACGTCAAGGATCGTGCGGAAAGCTGGCTGCAGGGTGCCGCCTGCCGGGGTGAACAGGGTCGATGGGAAATTCGTACCCTCAGACCCTGGAAACGGAGCTAAACTACCCCAAGAATCTTGAGGGCCCGTTTTGGGGCCAGTTTTCAGCAGCATGGGCAGTTGCAAAAATGCAACTGGCTCCCCAGATGAAGGCAAAGCGGGCGAATAGCCCTTTGGTTAGAACCGATTTCCCGTGAAGGAGACGTGACGGATGCGCGACCCCTATGAGGTCTTGGGGGTGCCGCGGGGCGCCAGCGCTGCGGCGATCAAGAGTGCTTACCGCAAGCTCGCCAAGAAGCATCACCCCGACAACAACACCAACGATCCGAAATCCGCGGCGCGGTTTTCCGAGATCAACTCGGCCAACGAGATCATCGGCGACGAGGACAAGCGCAAGCAGTTCGATCGCGGTGAGATCGACGCCGAGGGCAAGCCGCGCTTTCAGGGTTTTCCCGGCGGCGGCCCGCGCGGCCGTGCCGGCCCCGCCGGCGGCTTTGAAAGCCATACTTTCCGCAGCGGCGGCGGCCCCGGCGGCGGCGGCTTCGAGGACATCCTCAACAGCATGTTCGGCGGCGCGGCCCGCGGGCAACGTCCCGGCAGTGGCCGCGCATTTGAATTCGATACCGGCGGGATCGGCCTCGATCTCGATCTCAGCGTCGCCATGACGGTGTCGCTGGAGGAGTCGGTCAAGGGTGCCGAGAAGCGCGTCCGCTTGCCGACCGGCAAGGAGCTCAACGTCAAAATTCCGGCAGGCGTCGCCGCCGGTCAGCAAATCCGGCTGAAGGGCCAGGGCGAGACCGCGCAGGGCCATCCCCCGGGCGACCTCCTGATCACTGTCAGCATTGCGCCGCATCCCTTCTTCAAGATCGACGGCAGCGACTTGCGGCTCGATCTGCCGATCACGCTCTATGAGGCGGTGCTCGGGGCCAAGATTCGGGTGCCGACGCTGGGCGGCGCGGTCGAATTTCCGATCCCGAAGAACACCTCCAGCGGTCGCACCTTCCGTCTCAAGGGCAAGGGGCTGCCGAAGGCAGGCGGGACCGGCGACCTGTTCGTCACGACAAGGATTATCCTTCCCGACGGGAACGATGCCGAACTTGAAGCATTGATGCAAAAGTGGCGCGACGGCCACCCTTACAACCCGCGCAGCGATTTCGGCTGACCAAAAACACGGCTAATAAAACAGCGGAGTGCGGCAGGCCATTTCCCGAACCAATTCAGGCGCTTCCCTTTAAAAGGGCGGCCTCGAAAGGGGGACCAGCGCGGTACCAAACCCCGATCGAGGCCGCTTGCGCCGATCGGCGGATCGAACGCCGCTCATTTTCGCGTGATCACCCAGTGCGATAATGAGACGTGCCGATGTCTTGATTCCAGATTTTCGATGTCAGAATTGGGACAAACGGCTTGACCTACGGCGTTTTCGAACGACGCCGTGCCGCGCACCCGACGCGGAGTGAACCGCGGCTCGCGCAAGGAAAACGCCAAGGAAAACGCATCGAACAACAGGCTTGTGCAACCTTGATGGTGAGCGCGCTCAACCCCCGGGTTTTTCCATCTGGTCATACACCGATTGGGCGATCTGCGTCAGTCGGCCACGGTCGCCGATGCTGCTCACCACCACATAGGCCACGCCGCGATCGGCCCAGAACAAGGCGCTCTCCTTGCCCTCCGACGAAAATCGCATCTGCGTCGCCTCGGCTTCCGACTTTGCCGTGTAGATCGTGAAGCGTTCGCCCGATGTGCTCTCATACATCATGAAGGATGCAGGTCCGCCGGAGCCGGGCAACAGCCGTCCGCCGACCAGCTTCAATCCTGCCCCGGTCAGTTCCGGCGCACGCACCAGCCAGCCGCAGCGCTTGGTCAGCCAGGCCTGCAGATGCGCGCGTTCGCTGCCCGGCACTTCGACGGGATGGCGCACCTCGACCACATAGAGCCGGTGCGCTTCGAGCGCATGAAGCGTGAAATTCTGGATCGCCGACGGGGCCGCCGCGGACGCACCGCGCGCCATCCAGCCAACACCGCCGCCGACAATGAATGCCGCCAGCGTTGCGGCAATCGCGGCGTAGAACCATTTGCGCGGCTGGCGCACCAGCCGCTCGATCTCGAGCCGCCTCGGAACCGCCTCATCGACGATGCCGTCGTAGCGGACATGCAGCGCTTCCGCCATCGTGCGCCACGACCGCACGCGCGCCGCATCGTCGGGGTGCGTCGCGAGCCACGCTTCGACATCGCCGCGGCGCTCCGCCGGCAGCTCGTTGTCGACGTAAGCATGCAGCTCGTCTTCGGTGACGGGAATATGGGGGTTGGTCATCGTCGTCGTCTCTGTCTATTCCGGATCGGAATCTGCCTATGCATATCGCCTGCCATCACGCGTCTTCTTTGCATCGCCTGCATCACTTCACCCGTCTCAGCGCGGTGCGCTCGCCCTCGAGCGAGGCTTTGACGTGCGCGCGCGCCCGGGCAAGCCGGGACATCACGGTCCCGATCGGTACGCCCTGGATGTCGGCGACCTCGCGGTAGCTCAAGCCTTCCAGCATCACGAGCAGCAGCACCGAGCGCTGCTCTTCCACCAGCGTCGACAGCGCGCGGGCGATGTCGCGGCCTTCCGCTTCGGTCCCGCTGGCGTCCGGGTTGTTGTCGAGCAGCGGCATGAATTGCGGCCGCCGCGCCAGCGATCGCCGCCGGTTCTTGTTGAGGTTGGTCAGGATCGTATAGAGCCAGCTCCTGACGTCGCCGCCGAGAAACAACCGTTCCGAACGCAACGCGCGCACCAGCGTGTCCTGCACCAGATCATCGGCGATATCGGCGTCGCGCGCGAGCGCTCGCGCGTAGCGGCGCAGCGCCGGAATCATGGCTTCGACACTTTGGCGAAACGCGGTCATTGTCACCAGATATTCAGGTCGGTACGGCGCGAACGCCTTAACCAACATAACACCTAAACGACGCGTCTATTCCGCCTGTTGAGGCTCAGGCAAGACAGCGTTAATCCCAGGGTTAATCCAAGGATTACCCTCAAGCGGATTTGGACTGTACCACGCTGGAGCGCTGGTGTACCTCCAACCGTAATGCCAAGCGCGACTGGAAGCCGCATGCCGCGCTCTTCCATTCGTCGCCTGAGGAATAGCCGCCAGTCCGATGCCTGCGCCTGTCATCTATTACATTCGCCATGGCGAGACATCGTGGAATGCCGAAGGGCGGCTGCAAGGCGTGCAGGACATTCCGCTGAACGATCTCGGCCGCAGGCAGGCGGCCCATGCCGGCAATGTCCTCGCCGATCTCCTTTTGCGCAACGGCCATGACAAGAATTCGCTTTCGTTTGTCGCAAGCCCGCTGATCCGCGCCCGCGCGACGATGGAGCTGGTGCGCGGCTCACTGGAACTGCCGCGTGACGGCTACGCGCTCGACGACCGCCTGCGCGAGATCGGCTACGGCGAGTGGGAAGGCGCGACGCTGCCAGAGTTACAGCTGCGCGACCCCGATCTCTATGCCAAACGCCAGGCCGAGAAATGGACGGTGTCGCCGCCGGGCGGCGAGAGCTATGTCGACGTGCAAGCGAGGATGCAGGATTGGTACGGGTCGGTGGCGGCGGACACGGTCGCGGTGGCGCATGGCGGCACGGCGCGGGCCCTGATGGTGGCGCTCGGCATCGAGACGCCGCTCAGCGCCGCGGACCTGACCATCGAGCAGGGGGCAGTTTACGTGTTCCGGGACGGAGGTCTGCTGAAGTATAGTTAATCCAGCCATCGTCATGCCCGGGCTTGTCCCGGGCATCCACGTCCTTCATAACGTTGACAATCAACGTGAGCGTTGCCTGTCAACGAAACCAGCGCGAAGCACCATGTCCTTCAACACCTTCGGTCACATGTTCCGGGTCACGACCTTCGGCGAGAGCCATGGGATCGCGATCGGCTGCGTGGTCGACGGCTGCCCGCCGCTGATCCCGCTGACCAACGAGGACATCCAGCAGGATCTCGATCGCCGCCGTCCCGGCCAGTCGCGCTTCACCACCCAGCGCCAGGAACCGGACGCCGTCAAAATCCTGTCCGGCGTGATGGCGCATCCCGAGACCGGGGTGCAGGTGACGACGGGAACGCCGATCGCGCTTCTGATCGAAAACACCGACCAGCGCTCGAAGGACTATTCCGAGATCAAGGACAAGTTTCGGCCCGGCCATGCCGACTTCACCTACGAGGCCAAATACGGCCTGCGCGATTATCGCGGCGGCGGACGCTCGTCGGCGCGCGAGACCGCGACGCGGGTTGCGGCCGGCGCCATCGCGCGAAAGATCCTGCCCGAGGTGAAAGTGCGCGGCGCGCTGGTGCAGATGGGTCCGCACAAGATCGATCGCGAGAAGTGGGACTGGGACGAGATCGCGCGCAATCCGTTCTTCTGCCCGGACAAGGACAAGGCCGCCTTCTTCGAGCAATATCTCGATGGCATCCGCAAGAGCGGCTCCTCGATCGGCGCCGTGATCGAAGTCGTCGCCGAAGGCGTACCGCCTGGCCTCGGCGCGCCGATCTACGCCAAGCTCGACGGCGAACTGGCGGCGGCGATGATGAGCATCAACGCGGTGAAGGGCGTCGAGATCGGAGCAGGTTTCGGCGCCGCCGAATTGTCGGGCGAGCAAAACGCCGACGAGATGCGCACCGGCAATAACGGCACGCGCTTCCTGTCAAACCATGCCGGCGGCGTGCTGGGCGGCATCTCCACCGGCCAGCCGGTCGTGGTGCGCTTTGCGGTAAAGCCGACGTCGTCGATCCTGTCGCCGCGCCAGACCGTGGATCGCTCCGGCGCCGACACCGACATCATGACCAAGGGCCGTCACGATCCCTGCGTTGGCATCCGCGCAGTGCCGGTCGGCGAAGCCATGATGGCCTGCGTGCTGGCGGATCATCTGCTGCGCCATCGCGGGCAGGTGGGCTGAATAGGTTTGTAGGGCGGATTGGAGCGAAGCGTAATCCGCCGTTTTGTTTTCGACGGAACGGCGGATTACGCTTCGCTCCAATCCGCCCTACGGTCGACGGGCTTAGTCCTTGCGGCCGTTATTGTCTGCGCACTGATCAGCAGATATGTCGGGGACATTGAACAAAGCAGCTGGCTTGGTCCGCGTGATCATTGCGTCGTAATTGCCCGCAAGGCGTAATAGGCGTTGCTTAATGAATGGATCGGCTTGAGTGGCGAGTTCACGTATTTGTCGTGCTCGCTCCTTATAAAAATCATCGTCCATCTGGGATCCCCACCAAACACCTCGATGGCTTATAGAGACGATCTCGTCTTGTTCATGTGATTGAGGACACAGTTCAGGCATTTTTTGCGACTGGTAGCGGCGCCGGTGAAGCGGCCGAGAAGCATCCGAGACCGGTCGCGAGCAGCGGCTCGCACAACCGCGGGCCACCGATCATTTCGACCGCCATGGGGTCATCCGCGGTATCCAGCGCGGGACGGCGGCGCGGAACGCCTCGTACTCTCTCCCAAACGTCTGCTCGAGCGTGGGTTCTTCGTAGGCCACGACGAAGGCGTGGAAGGCGAGCCAGAGCAGCGCGCCGTAGACGATGAGGCGCCAATCGCCCATCAGCACCGCTTGACCCAGGATGATGGCAACGACCGCGACGTATATTGGATTACGCACATAACAGTAGAGACCGGTCACCACGAGATTCCGGGTTGGCGCGATGGGCGCGGGGGTGCCGAGACCCTGCAGCGCGAAACGCGCAAATGCGTCAACGAGCCCAGGCACGCCTGCGAGAATCATTATCGCGCCGATGCCGCGCGTCAGCTCCAGACCAAGGAACGGTGGCCGGAGTTGCCAACCCGTGATCGACCATGGAACGAGCCCCGCCAGCGTACATGGGGCGACCACGAAGAAAACCGCCGAGCCCAGCACGGCAATGGTTCGTTGCACGGCGGTTCCCGACACTCGCTGCGAGCTCATTCCAAGCTCCCTTGGTTTCCCGTCGTCATCCGGGTGCCGACACGCTCGCCAAGTTATCCCAAAAGCGGAAACCGCGCACGACCAAAGCCAATGCCACGACGGCAACGAGGCACGGCTCGCAGGGCAGATTGAGCCGACTTGTCCGCCGTAGCTCGCAGAGCGAAGGCGGAAGGCGTAATCCGCCATCCAGGTTATCGTCAGGCGATCATCTTCGCTAGAATCTCCGCTGGTCGATCGCGTGACGATCATTCGACATAGAGCGTTTGATAACACGGACCCCGTTTGCGATGTAGCCAAGGTGGCGGATTACGCCCGACAGGTCCGCTTTGCGGACCCGTTGGGCTCCAATCCGCCCTACCGACGTTGCTGCGTCCCCTCGCATGCAAGCGTAATCTTGAGGACTGCGTGCGACAAATCAACCCGACGGGCAAATCACTTCTGATTTATCGAAATCATGTCAAGTCCTAAATTTCCGAAAATCAAAACTATTTCGCTTTCCTTCCACCCAAATCACCGGCACATTCTCGCCATCCCGTCCCACTCAGAGGGCGTTGGCCATCGTCACGACGAGGGGCGGGTCGCGGTGGACGCAACAGTTGCGCTTGACGCGTGCAGCTGAAGCGTACGGCGAAAGCGTGTGGTCCTGGCGCCCGTAACGGCGTCAAGTCCTGCGGGAGCTAACGCTTCCGAGGGGCGACGGTGGCAATAGAGGCCGTCTCACCGGGGAGAGCGCGTCATAAGCCGTAAAGCCATTGC